>NZ_CP137079.1:0-1320977 GCF_033170155.1 Raineyella sp. W15-4
CTCCTCCAAGGCCGGCGTCATGCACCTGACGAAGTCGCTTGCCGTGGAGTGGGCCCCGCTCGGCATCCGCGTCAACTCGATCAGCCCCGGCTACATCAACACCGAGATGACCGGCAACGTCCGCCAGGACTGGCGCGAACTGTGGACCGAGATGATCCCGTTCAAGCGGATGGGCAACCCGGCGGAGCTCGCCGGTGCCGTGATCTACCTGCTGTCGGACGCCTCGACCTACACCTCTGGCGCCGATCTGATCATCGACGGCTGCTTCGTCACCGTCTGAGCGCTCCGTCCGAGTCGCTTCGTCCTCCACCACGCACGGGTCGGCCGACCACCCCGGATCACCGGGTGGGGCCGGACCCCTCTGCCGGCACGTCCTTTTCACGCTTTTCACGCTTCGAAGAGAGAGCACATCCATGAAGAAGATCGGCGTCGCCGCGGCCCTCGTCGCCGTGGCACTGTCCCTCACGGCATGTTCCACCGGCGCCACCAGCGCCAACCCGTCCACCGCCGGCTCGGCCGGCCAGTCCCAGGGTGAGATCTGGTACTCCACGAAGAACTCCACCGAGCAGGTGCACGTCGCGATGGCGCAGGGCGTCACCGATGCCGCCAAGCTGCTCGGCTACACCGGCAAGGTCGTCGTCGCCGAGGCCGATGCGGCCAAGCAGAACGACCAGCTCAACAACCTCGTCCAGAACATCAAGCCCGCCGCCATCGTCGTCAACCCGTACGACAGCGACTCCGTCACCGACGTGCTGGCCCGCGCCAAGGACGCCAAGATCCCGGTCGCTGTGGTCGACAACAAGGCGAACAACTCCCAGGTGGACGTCTCGGTCCTCTTCGACTCCAAGAAATCCGGCCAGCTGGCCGGCGAGCAGGCCGTCGAGATGCTGACCAAGAAGTACGGCTCGCCCAAGGGCGTCGTCGTCGACCTCTACGGCGAGGTCGTCTCCCAGGTGTTCAAGGACCGGGCCGAGGGCTTCGAGACCGTGATCAAGAAGTACCCCGACATCAAGCTGGTCTCGGTGCTCGGCGCCCCACAGGCCGACAAGGCCACCAGCGCGCTGAACAACGTCATCGCCGACCAGAAGGCCGCCGGGACAACGATCGACCTGGTCAACACGCCGACCGACACCGCCACCCTCGGGGTCATCGAGTCGCTCAAGACGAACAACCTGTGGCAGAAGGCGGGCGCCGACGGCCACGTGATGATCATCTCCCACGACGGCCTCGGCGACATCCTCAAGCTGGTCAAGGACGGCTACGTCGACCGGGAGGTCGCCATCGACGTCTTCGGTGTCGGTGGCATCGCCGCCGAGATCCTGCACGCCTACCCGATGCAGGGACAGCCGGTGCCGACCTCGGGCACCTTCACCCCCAAGGGGCAGTACCTCAACAAGGAGGTCACCTTCACCCAGGGTGAGTCCGGCCCGACCGTCATGCTCGATCCGGTGGTCGTCGACGCCTCCACCGCGGACAACCCGCTGATCTGGGGCAACGCGAGCAAGTGACCCGGTGGGGTGCCGGCCGCCGTCGCGGCGGCCGGCACCCCGCGGAAGGAACAACCCATGACTGACGCATTACTGCAGGTCCGCGGCGTGTCGAAGGTGTTCGGGGCCACCCGGGCACTGTCCGACGCGAACCTCACCATCCACCCCGGCGAGATCCACTCGCTGCTCGGCCGCAACGGCGCGGGCAAGTCGACCCTGGTGAACATCATCGCGGGCATCTACCCGCCCACCACCGGTGACGTCCTCTTCGAGGGCCAGGACCTCCGCCCACTCAACATCTTCGCCCGCCAGGAGCTCGGCATCCGGCTCGTCCCCCAGCACGAGAACTCCTTCCCCGACCTGACGGTGGCCGAGAACATCTTCTCCGGCGTGCTGCCGACCCGCCGGGGCCTGGTCGACTGGAAGCGGATCAACCACGACGCGGCCGAGGAGCTCGCGGCGTACGGCCTGCACGTCGACCCGCGCACCCCGGTCCGTGAGCTCAGTTCGATCGACGCCCGCAAGCTCAACATCATCCGCGCCATGCACAGCGGCGCCAAGCTGATCATCCTCGACGAGCCGACCACCGCGCTGACCAACCGCGAGCGGGCCGAACTCTTCGAGTTCGTCCGCGACCTGAAGGCGATGGGCACCGCCTTCATCTTCATCTCCCACTACCTGGGGGAGGTGCTCGAGCTGTCCGACGCGATCTCGGTGCTCCGCGACGGCCGGATGTACCCGGTGGACGACCTCGAGAACGTCTCCGAGGCACACCTCGCCAGCCTGGTCGCCGGCGAGGAGGTCGAGCTGTCGCGCCGGCAGCCAGACGAGGCCCCGCCGGAGGGAGCCGACTTCCTGCGGGCGGTGGACCTGCACAGCAAGGACCTGCAGGGCGTCTCGCTGTCCGTACGCCGCGGCGAGATCCTCGGTGTGATCGGGTTCCCCGGCTCGGGGGCGCGCGAGTTCTGCCGGACCCTGTTCGGGATCGAGCGGCTCACCTCGGGGACGATCCTCGCCGACGGGCAGGAACTCCGCCTGGCCAGTCCGGCCGAGGCGATCCGCCACGGCATCGCCTACATCTCGTACGACCGGCACCGCGAGGGGATCATGCCGACCTTCGACGTCAACGAGAACATCGGCATCAGCAGCTATGCCGGCAAGCTGCGCCGGGCCGGCGGCTTCATCGACCTCGCGCTGCGCAGGTCGCTCGCCGACAGCTACCGCGACGCCCTGAAGATCCGCTGCAACTCCGTTGACGACGACATCACCAGCCTGTCCGGCGGCAACCAGCAGAAGGTCATCGTCAGCCGACTGCTGAACACCGACCCCCGGCTGCTGATCCTCGACGAGCCGACCGTCGGCATCGACATCAAGAGCCGCGAGGAGATCATCTCCACCGTGCTCGAGCTCACCCGCACCGGGATGAGCACCATCTACCTCACCAACGACTACGAGGAGCTCCTCCGGGTCGCCGACCGCCTGGTCTTCTTCGACGACGGCCGGGTCGTGTCGGTGCTGGAGAACCAGGGCATCACCATCGACCAACTGACGGCGATCCGCGATCGCGCGAAGGAGGCGGCATAAGACATGTCGACGACATCCACCAGCAGGCCCGGCGACGTGGCCGCACCGGCTGCGGCCGGGGGGCGTACGGCCCCCTCGATCGCCCGCCGGGCACTCGACTTCTCGATGGACCAGGCGGTGTGGATCCTGCTGGTCCTCGCCATCGTGATCATGGGGATCTTCAAGCCGTCCTTCTACTCGTTCGGCATCCTGTCCAACATCCTGGTCCAGGCGACCGTGCTCGGCATCCTCGCCATCGCCATCTCGATGGTGATCCTGCTCGGCGACATCAACCTCGCCACCGTCGGCACGGCGGGTTTCTCGGCCCTGCTCGGGGTGATGGCGATGAAGGCCGGCCTGCCGGTGCCACTGGCGATCGGGCTGATCCTCGTCGTCGGCTCGCTGATCGGCCTGCTGAACGGCCTGATCGTGACGAAACTGCGGGCCAACGCGCTGATCGCCACTCTGGCGATGAACATGGTGCTGCAGGGTGCCCTGCTGGCGATCACCGGCGGCAAGAGCATCACCTCGCTGCCGGCCACGTACAAGTTCGTCAGCCAGGGCAAGATCGGCGGCTTCCCGGCCCTGCCGATCGTGCTGATCGTGGTGTTCGCCATCTTCTACATCATCTGGGAGCGGACTCGCTTCGGCCGCGGCCTGTTCGCGGTCGGCGGCAACCAGCGCGGCGCCTACATCGCCGGGATCGACGTGGACCGGGTCAAGATCGGGGCGTACGTGGTCTCCGGGCTGCTGTCCGGCCTGGCCGGCTGGCTGCTGTCGGGCTACATGGGGGCGGTGACGTCCTCGTTCGGGACGACGTACGAGATGCAGGTGATCGCCGCCGCGGTGATCGGCGGCGTCAGCCTCACCGGTGGCCGGGGCAACATGATCGGCGTCCTCGCCGGCACGCTGCTGCTCACCGTGATCCAGGTGGGCCTGGCGGTACTCGGCATCCAGTCGACGCTGATCACCCTGGCGGGTGGCCTGATGATCTTCGTCGCCGTGCTGATCGACGCGTCGCGGAATCTCTACAACTCCCGCACCTGATCCCCCTACCGTGGGGGCAGGCGGGCAGGAAGGTCCACCGACGGAGGATGGAGGAACAGGCGATGGCGGGAGCGCCCGGCAGCACCCGGAGGAGGACCCGTCAGGCGGTCTACGAGTTCGTCCGCGAGCGAGGGCTGGCGACGAAGAAGGACATCGCCGACGGCCTGGGGATCAGCCTGCCGACCGTCGGGAAGTACCTCAGCTACTTCCTCGAGGCCGGGCTCCTCGAGGAAGGCGCGAAGCTGTCGTCGGGTGACCACGGTGGGCGCAGTCCGATCGCGTACACCTGCGTCGCCGACGGCCGCTTCGCGGTCGGCGTCGATGTCAACCGGGACCGGGTCCGCTGCCTGGTGGTGAATCTCGACGGTCGGGTGCTCGGCACCCGGCGCACCCGCCGCGCGTTCGAGCGCTCCCAGGACTACTTCGCGTTCGTCGGCCGCGAGGTGGCGGCCACGATCGCGGAGACCGGGGTCGACCGCGGCCTGATCCTCGGGGTCGGGGTGGCCGTGCCCGGCCTGATCAGCGAGACGACCGGGCAGGTGACGTATGGCCGGGTGATCGACAACAAGGGGATCAGCGCCGCCGACTTCGCCGCCCACATCCCGTACGAGACGCGGCTGGTCCACGACTCGGAGGCCGCCGGATTCGCCGAGTTCTGGGACAAGACGACCGTTGACAACGCCTTCTACGTCAGCCTGTCGCACAGCGTCGGCGGCTCGGTGTTGATCAAGAACGCGATGTACCGCGGCGACGGCGAACTGGCCGGCGAGGTCGGCCACATGCGGATCCACGACGCGGGACTCCGCTGCTACTGCGGCCGGGACGGCTGCCTGGACCCGTACTGCAACTCGACCGTGCTGTCGCGGCACACCGACGGCTCGATCGAGGACTTCTTCACCCGGCTCGCCGCGGGCGACCCGGCACTGGTGACGGTATGGGACCGCTACACCTCCGACCTGGCGATCGCCGTCAACAACATCCGGGTGATGTTCGGCTGCACGATCATCCTCGGCGGCGACGTCGGTGCGCACAGCGGGGCGCAGCTGGACGACCTGCGCCACAAGGTCGAGCGCCTCGACTTCCTGGACACCGACTCGCGGACGTTCCTGGTCTCCGCCAGCCTCCGGGAGCACCCGATCGCGGTCGGCGCCGCCCTCTACCTGGTCGACGAGTTCCGCCAGCAGCTCGGCCGCACCCTGTCCGGCGCCCTCAGCTACAGTCAGTCGCCGCGCTGGTCCGGGTCGGTCGAACGCGTCGCGACGGTGTGACCGGGGCCACCGTTAGCATCGGCGCCATGGACGAGTCGACACCCGCCGCCGGCGGGGGAACCCTCCAGCGCAGGCTCCGTCTGCCGGACGCCATCATGATCGGCCTGGGCTCGATGATCGGGGCGGGCATCTTCGCCGCCTTCGGCCCGGCCGCCGCTGCCGCCGGTACGGGCCTGCTGATCGGCCTGGTCGTTGCCGGGGCGATCGCCTTCTGCAACGCCACCTCGTCGGCCCAGCTGGCCGCCCAGTACCCCACCTCCGGCGGCACGTACGTGTACGGCCGCGAACAGCTCGGCCCCTGGCCCGGATTCCTCGCCGGCTGGTCGTTCGTCATCGGCAAGACCGCCAGCGCGGCGGCGATGGCGATCACCGTCGCGACGTACGCCGTGCCCGCCGCCTGGGTAAAACCGGCTGCGCTGCTCGCGGTGGCCGCGCTGACGATCGTCAACACCCTGGGCATCACCCGCACCGCGGCGCTCACCCGGGCGTTGGTCGTCGTCTCGGTGATCGCCCTCGGTGTCGCCGTCGCGATCGGCGCCACTCATACCGGCCCCTCGGCCGCCCTGGCCGGTCCGGCGGTGACCGTTCACGGGGTGCTGCAGTCGGCGGGGTTCCTGTTCTTCGCCTTCGCCGGGTACGCCCGGGTGGCGACCCTCGGGGAGGAGGTGATCGATCCGGCCCGGACCATCCCGCGGGCGATCACCTCGTCGCTGGCCATCACCCTGGTGCTCTACCTGCTGGTCGGCTCGTCCGCCCTGCACGCCCTCGGCGCGGCCGGGCTCGCGTCGTCGCCGGCGCCGTTGAGCGCGGTGGCCGAGATCGCCGGGGCGGTCTGGCCGACGGTGGTGATCCGGGTCGGGGCGGCCGCGGCGGCGTTGGGGGCGCTGCTGGCGATGGTCGCCGGGATCGGCCGGACGAGCCTGGCGATGGCCCGCCAGCGCGACCTGCCGGGCTGGTTCGCGGCGGTGCACCCCCGATTCGGGGTGCCGTACCGGGCGGAGCTGACGCTGGGGCTGATCGTCTGTGTGCTGGTGGTGCTGACCGACCTGCGCAACGCGATCGGCTTCTCCTCGTTCGGCGTGCTGGTCTACTACTTCATCGCGAACGTCTCGGCGTGGACCCAGGACGCCGCGCACCGCCGGTATCCGCGGTTCCTGACCGTCGTCGGGGCGGTCGGCTGCCTGACCTTGGTGGCGACGCTGCCACCTGCCTCGATCATTGCCGGGGTGATCGTGCTGGCGATCGGGGTCGGGTACCGGCTCGTCCGGGTGCGGCGGCGGCCAATCTCCAAGTGATCGCCTCTTCAGCGGTTCACTTTCTGATTAGCGGGTGGCTAATCTAAAAGTGTTGGGCCAACCGGCGGGATGTGTTGGCGATTGCGGACCTGCGGAAGCGCGACCGGCGGGTGGTCATCCTCCTGGACGCTTTCTTCCGTCGTCCTGCCGCGCTGTTCTGGTGGCCACAGTGGCTCTCCGGACCGATGGCTGGTCGGCCCAGGTCGCGCTGGCGTCTTCACGGCGTGCGTCGTTCGCGCAGGGAGGCGGCTTGTCGTGAGCCGCGAACGTCAGCGCCGAACGTCGAGAGTCCTGTACTGCGATGCGAGAAGGCGCCTGTCGGCGGTGATCAGCGCCAGATCGTCGGTCTGCGCCTGCGCGACCAGCATGGCGTCGAACGGATCCCCGTGCGGCAGATCGATCCTCGGCAACGCCACCAGGTGTCGATGCTCGATCGGCAGTTCCTCGACCCCCAGTGCACCGACACCGGCGACGAACTCGGTGGCATCGTGGGGCAGCTTTCCCTTCGCGGCTTTCAGGGTCAGTTCCCACAGGCTGACGGTCGACAGAAAGACCTCTTCGGAGGTCTCGATCACGTCGAGTGCCGTCTGCCCGATCGCTTGTGGTTCGAACAGCAGCCAGAGGAAGACGTGGGAGTCGATCAGCGCCTTCACTGCGGGGGAGCCTCATCGAGGGACGCCGCCACAGCGTCGGCCAGGTCGGAGTCCGGGCCGATGATCTCCTCGCTGTCGTAAGCGAAGTCGGGATGCCGCCGGTCCCGCCAGACGCCGACCGCGATCCGGCGGCGAGACGGTACGGGGGCGAGGATCGCCTCGGCGTGACCGTACGCCCCCACGTAGATGATCTCGCCAGCGTGTGCACGCTTGACCAGCTTGCTGAGGTTCGCTTTCGCCTCAGAGATCGACACGACATCGCCCATGCGTCCACGATACCGGTCTGGCCAGGGTCGGACCAGCTTGCGGTATAACTCGTAGGTGCGTTTCGCCCGTGCACTTGTGTTCGACTACCGACACAAGTGCACGGGCGAGACCCACAGGTGACGAGGGCCGTTGGTGCTGGGCATACGCGTACGCGCGGCTCCACACGCCCGAGGCCGCCCCACCTGCCACTGACGAACAGGGGGGCAGGACAGGACGGCCGCGGCGCGTAGCGAGAGTCGGACTCAGGTGACCGTCGAATGATCGCCGAAGTCGGTGGAGCGGTGTTGGAGGAGCGAATCGCCCGGGGTCGGTGGATCGAGGTCGGTGTGACCAGGACTCCGAAAGCTCAGTCGAGCAGGTCGGAGTACAGCGGGGTGGACAGGTAGCGCTCGCCCCAGTCGGGGATGATCGCGACGATCGTCTTGCCGGCGTTCGCCGGATCGGCGGCCAGGTCGGCGGCGGCGCGCAGCGCGGCACCCGACGAGATGCCCACCAGCAGGCCCTCTTCCTTGGCGGAACGGCGCGCCCACTCGATCGCGTCGTCACCCTTCACCTGGATGATGCCGTCGACGACGTCCTTGTTGTAGATCGCCGGGACGAAGCCCGGGCTGATGCCCTGGATCTTGTGCGGGCCCTTCGGGCCACCGGACAGCACCGGCGACTCCGCGGCCTCCACGGCGTAGATCTTCACCTCGGGCTTGCGGCTCTTGAGCACCTCGCCGACACCGGTCACGGTGCCGCCGGTGCCCACACCGGACACAACGATGTCGACCTTGCCGTCGGTGTCGGCCCAGATCTCCTCGGCGGTCGTCTTGCGGTGGATCTCGACGTTGGCCGGGTTCTCGAACTGCCGGGCCAGGATGGCGCCGGGGGTGTTGGCGACGATCTCCTCGGCGCGCTTGTTGGCGCCGGGCACGCCGTCGGCCGCCGGGGTCAGCACCAGCTCGGCCCCGAAGGCACGCAGCACGGCGCGACGCTCCTTGGAGAAGGTCTCCGGCAGGGTGATGATCACTCGGTAGCCACGAGCGGCGCCGACCCACGCCAGGGCGATGCCGGTGTTACCCGAGGTGCCCTCGACGATGGTGCCGCCGGGCTTCAGGGAACCGTCGGCCTCGGCGGCGTCGACGATGGACACGCCGATGCGGTCCTTCACCGAGTTTGCCGGGTTGTAGAACTCGAGCTTCCCCAGGACGGTCGCCTGAGAATCACCGTAGAGCCGATTGATCTTCACCAAGGGGGTGCGACCGATGAGTTTGGTCGCGTCTTCGAAATAGGCCATTACCTGACTTCCTTCATGTCGTACGGGTGCTGGGTGGACAGGGAGAGAATGCGCGCCGGAACGGGCTCCTGAATCAGCTGGAGCCCATTTCCCGAAAGAGAGGACCGCGTTCGGCGGAAGTGTTCCGGCCGACAGCGGTGCGTGGTGGCGACGTTTCCGGGAGGAATGATCAGGATTCCGGACAACACCTCGTCGCGAAGGAGGGGCTCGACGGGGTGACGCGCTCGGTGATCATGGCTGAACACTAACGTGAGCTTTGGGAAGGTGCAAGTTTTTGTAATAGGTAGTCTCGCATGCCGGACCACGAGTGTTGCTGGGTGGTCCGCCGACGGTGTCGTGTCGAGGGCCGGTGGGGTCCGGGGGAGCCGGCGCGAGGTGGGGTCGCTGGTGCCCAGCCCCCACACAGGCTGTCCCGGGCGCCCACTACGGTGAGGATCATGAAGATCCTCGTCACCGGTGGCGCCGGCTACATCGGCTCGCACACCGTGCTGCTGCTCCAGGAGGCCGGTCACGAGGTGACCGTCCTCGACAACCTCTCCAACTCCTCCCCCGTCGCCCTGCAGCGGGTGGCGGAGTTGAGCGGGCGTGAGGTGCCGCTGGTGCAGGCCGACATCCGTGACCGTACGGCCCTGGATCGGGTGATGGCGGACTTCCGGCCCGACGGGGTGGTGCACTTCGCCGGGATGAAGGCTGTCGGCGAGTCCGCCCAGATCCCACTGACGTACTACGAGAACAACGTCGCCGGCACGATCAGCCTGCTGCGGGCGATGGAGGCGGTCGACTGCCGCACCATCGTGTTCTCGTCCTCGGCCACTGTCTACGGCGACGTCGACGAGATGCCGCTGACCGAGAAGCTGCCGCTCGACGCGGTCAACCCGTACGGGCGGACGAAGGAGCAGGTCGAGGACATCCTCGCCGACGTGGCAGCCGCCGACCCCCGGTGGAACATCGCACTGCTGCGCTACTTCAACCCGGTCGGTGCCCACCCGTCGGGCCGGATCGGTGAGGACCCCAACGGCATCCCGAACAATCTGATGCCCTTCGTCGCCCAGGTCGCCGTCGGCCGCCGGGAGAAGCTGCTGGTCTTCGGCAACGACTACCCGACCCCGGACGGCACCGGCGTCCGCGACTACATCCACGTGATGGACCTGGGTGACGGCCACGTCGCGGCGATCGAGTACCTGGCCCAGCACGGCGGCCTGCACCGGTGGAACCTCGGCACGGGCCGGGGCTACTCCGTCCTCGATGTCCGGGCCGCGTTCGAGCGGGCCAGCGGCCGGCCGATCCCGTACGAGATCGTCGCCCGTCGTCCCGGTGACGTCGCCGTGTCGTACGCCGACCCGTCCTCGGCGCTGGCCGACCTCGGCTGGGCCGCGATCCGCGACCTGGACGAGATGTGCCGGGACCACTGGCGCTGGCAGGAGCAGAACCCGTACGGCTACCAGGGCGCGCCGCAGGGCTGAGGGGGATTGCCGGGCCCGTCCGTGGTGCACCGGACCCCATGGCGTGCCGGATCCCGTGGCCGACCCCGCGGGTAGATTTCGCCCGCGCGTTCGTGTCTGACTACCAGCACGAACGCGCGGGCGAACCCCCCAGGCGTGATTGAGCTCAGGCGTGATCGGTCTACTTCGCCGACCCCCACTCACCCTGGCAGCACGGCAGTAATGAGAACATCCTCCGGTGCCAACAGGCCGCTTGACATAGAAGCATCAATGGGCTGATACGGGAGTACCTGCCCAAGGGCATTGAGATCACCAGCCACCAGCCCTACCTGGACGCGATCGCCGAAGAACTCAACGACCGGCCCCGCGCGGTGCTGGACTACCTGACCCGTCGCGAAGCGTTCGAACACCTCCTCCTCGACCAAACCGTTGCTTCGACGCCTTGACACTGCCCGTGATGTGGGGCACCCGGTGGAAGCATTGGGGTCTGCCGATTTTCCAAAACGTTTGCCTACTTCCTGAGCGAAGCATAAGGTTCTAGCCAAGTACTCACGAGGGGGGCTTCATGAAGACTTTCAAACGCGCGCTGGCGATGCTTGTTGTGTCGGTTGGGTTGGCGGTGGGGATTGCGCCGGCGGCCTTCGCTGATTACCGGACGGTTGTCGCGGATTGGTTCTATTCTTCCGGTACGTGCGCTGCTCGAGGCGTGTACCTCGCCGTTACAAGTCCCGTGTATTACAACCCGACCTGTGTTAGGAACTCGACCGGCCGATACACGCTATACATGTGGGTCAAGACTGGCGTAGGGGGCGGTGGCGGTGGCGGCGGTAGTTGGAGCGTCCCGACCGGCGCAGTCGTCGACTGAGTCCGTGTTACCGCACATTGAGGACGTGCTGTTTCCGGGCGACCTGGCGAAGTGCTGTGGGCAAGTCGTCTCGGTCGCTGGTGTGACTTATGTTGATCCAATTCCTGTAAAAAGCCGGGTTGAGGCGATCAGACTGGGACTTGGGGTCGACCATGATTCCGATGAGTTGCCGACCTCATGGCTTGCCCTGGCGTGCGTGATTGATTCGTCAGTCACTGTTGGCCAGTTGTTGCCAGGTGCTTATTGTCATTTCTGGGGGCGCTGGGATGGAGAGGTTTTCCATCTCGAGGAAGCGGTTCCCTTCACTGCGGCAGAGGATCGCGAACGTCGGGCTCAACACTTCTACAAGCTGCCGCGCTGGATGGAGTGCTCGCTGTCCGTTGGTGACCTCGAATCATTGCTCAACTCGATTCCTGGGCACCTCGAAGAGCAGGTGATGGAGATAGCGGCTCCATCCGATGGCGAACCTCCCACTGGCTGGGGTCTGCGGGTGTTAATCCATCACATGACCCCGGAGTGGAAGCAGTACGCCGAAGGGCTTCCGAAGGGCTCCTGCGCGGTCGTTCCGTTGCTGTCCGTGGCGCACCGCTGATCTTCGGAGGAGCGCGAGCCGCGTAGCCCTCAGCCGGCGTACGGGGTGACCGGCACCCCGGGCACCTCCACCGACAGTGCGAAGACCGCGCCGGCGTCGGGTTCGGGGTCGGTGAGGTTCTCCCGCGAGGTGGTGACGTAGAGCGTGCGCAGGTCGTCCCCGCCCAGGGTGCAGGCGGTGACCAGCTGCGCCGGCAGCTCGACCACCGCGAGCAGCTCACCCTCCGGGGAGACCTGGTGCACCTCGCCGAAGCGGTTCATCGCGATCCAGACATTGCCTGCGGCGTCCACGCACAGGCCGTCGGGGCTGGCCGGCGAGCCGGCACGCTCCCCGCGGGTGAGGAGCGGTGCGTCGTGGAACGGTCGGCGCCCGTCCAGCTCGTCGTCGACCACGTCGAAGACGTCGGTGCGCTTCAGGCCGGTGTCGTTGTAGTACGCCCGCGACAGGTCGGCGGTGAAGGCGATGCCGTTGGAGGTGGTCACCTCGGCGGCGACGACCTCGACCGAGCCGTCGGGGCCGATCCGGTGGAGCGCCGAGGCCTTCGGCGTACGGTCGTACGCCATCCCGCCGGCGTAGAGCCGGCCCCACGGGTCGGTGCCGCCCTCGTTCATCCGCAGGTTGGGGTCGTCCCAGAGCGCCACGACCCGGTCCGGCGGGGCGTCGACGTCGTCGGCCAGTCCGTAGCCGCGTTCCAGACCGACCACGTAGCCGCCCTCGGCGCGCGGCCGGCAGAACGCGGCGATCGGCTTCCACTCGCGGCCCCGCGAGGTGCCGATCGCGGCGTCGACCCAGGGGCCGGTCCCGACGTGCAGCCGGCCGACGCCGCCGTCGGCCCGGAGGGTGAGCAGGTCACCGGCGAGAAGGTCGACCCAGCGCAGGCCGCCCCATGAGGCTGACCACACCGGCCCCTCCGCGTGGTAGCAGAGCGGCTCGGTGATCCGGGTGGCGGTGCGGCGTACGGGCGTCATGGGGTCAGGCTACGTCGGCCGCCAGGGCAGCGTCGGTCCCGCGGGGGTGGACGGTGCATCCGGTGGGCGCGAGGAGCCCGGTCGTGAGGATCGGGCAGGCTCAGACCGGGGACCCGTCGCCGACCGGCCGGACGATGCTGGTGATCACGTGGATGAAGGGGCCCAGGCAGGCCTGGACCCGCTCCTCGTCGCCGAGCTCGGGATGGTGCAGCAGCGCCTGGAGGAGGGTGCCCTCGTACATGTCGTCGAAGATCTGCAACACCGAGTCGAGCGGGACGGTGAACTCACAGCCGGAGCGGCGGGCGATGGTCAGCGCACTCTGGAGCAGCTCGGCCTCGGTGGCCCGCTGGTGGGCCAGGAACGCCTGGCGGATCTCCGGCTCGCGGGCGGCATAGAGGCGCAGTTCCGCCGATGCCATCACCCAGTCCCGGTCGAGGCGGCGCTTCGAGACGAAGCGGCGGACCGCGCTCTCGACCAGGGCGCCGATCTCGTCCGACGAGGTCACCGGCCGGTCCACCAGGCCTGAGGCGGCCACGCCGTCCACCATCGCCTGCTGGCGTTCCCGGTCCTGTTCCAGCAACGCCAGGACCAGGTCGTTCTTCGAGGCGTAGTTCGAGTAGAAGGCGCCGCGGGTGAAGCCGGCCCGGTCGCAGATCTCCTCCACGCTGGCCGCCAGCACCCCGCGGTCGGCGAACACCCCGACCGCCCCGTCCAGCAGCCGTTGCCGGGTCTCGGCACGTCGGGGCGAGATGGGGATGTCGGACATGGCTCTCCTCGGCAGGGGTTCGCGATGCAGGATAGCGGGTCGGGCCGGGGCCGGACGGTGGATACACTGATGTCTCGAATGCGGCGGATGCCGGTCCTTGCCGTCGCGCCGGGCACTTGGGAGTCACATGTCGTCGGTCCTGTACGTCATCGGTCGGTGGTGTTTCCGCCACGGAGGGCGCGTCCTGCTGGGGTGGCTGGTCATCCTCGCCCTCGCCGGCGGGGCGGCACTGGGGCTGATGGGCAAGTTCGACAACTCGTTCACGCTGCCCGGCACCCAGTCCCAGCAGGCCCTTGACCAACTCGGCATGACCTTCCCGGAGATGTCCGGCACCTCGGCCACCATGGTCGTCGTCGCCGGGCCCGGTGACACTCTCGACGACCCGGCCGTACGCTCCGCGATCGCACGGACCACCGACGAGCTCGGCAAGCTCGACGTCGTCCGTACCGCCCAGTCGCCCTACGACGAGCTGATGCAGGGGATGATCAGCACCGACCGACGAGCCGGCCTGGTCTCGATCATGCTGGACGTCAAGATGACCGACTTCACCCCGGCGCAGAAGCAGGAGCTGCTCGACGCGGCCGACCGGCTGCAGACGCAGCTGCCCGGCTCGACGGTCCGGATGGGCGGCGAAGCGTTCAACGCCACCATCCCGACGATCGGCGTCGTCGAGCTGCTCGGCCTGGGCGTCGCCCTGGTGGTGCTGGTGCTCACCATGGGGTCGCTGATCGCGGCGGGCATGCCGCTGCTCACCGCGCTGATCGGGGTCGGCATCTCGATGGCGCTGATCCTCGCCTCCACCGGCTTCATCACCACCAACTCCACCACCCCGATGCTCGCCCTGATGCTGGGCCTGGCGGTGGGGATCGACTACGCCCTGTTCATCCTGTCCCGGCACCGCGAACAGCTCGGCGAGGGGCTGGCCCCCGAGGAGTCCGCCGCCCGGGCGGTCGCCACCTCCGGGTCGGCGGTGGTCTTCGCCGGGCTCACCGTCTTCATCGCCCTGATCGGCCTGGGCGTCGCCGGCATCCCGTTCCTCACCACGATGGGGGTGGCCGCCGCGATGGCGATCGCGGTGACCGTCTCCATCGCCCTCACCCTGGTCCCCGCCCTGGCCGGGCTGGCCGGGGAACGGATGCGTCCGCGGCCACGGCGGCTGAGCCGGCGGATGCAGGCCCGGCGGGCCGCCGGGACGTACGTCGACGACCCGCACGAGGCGGCCCGGCGGCGGATGCAGGCGGTCGCCGAGGGGCGCGGCGGGGGCCCGTCGGGCTGGTGGGTGCGGACCGTCACTCGCCGGCCGGTGCTGACCATCGTCGCGGTCGTGCTCGTTCTCGGCGCGCTCGCCGTGCCGGTGCGGAACCTGCAGCTCGCCCTGCCCAACGCCGGGCAGGCGAAGGCCGGGACCCCGGCCCGCGAGGCGTACGACCTGATCCGCGAACACTTCGGGGCCGGCTACAACGGCCCGCTCGTGGTCACCGCCCAGATCGTCGGGTCGACCGACCCGGTGGGCGTGATGGACGGGCTGAAGAAGGACATCGAGGCGATGCCCGGGGTCGCCGTCGTGCCGATCGCCACCCCGAACCGCACCGCCGACACCGGTATCGTCCAGATCTTCCCGACCACCGCCCCCGACGACCCGGCCACCGAGGCGCTGGTGCAGCAGATCCGGGCCGCGGCCCCGCAGTGGAAGGACCGCTACGGTGTCGACACCGCGGTGACCGGTTACACCGCCATCGCGATCGATGTCTCGCAGCGCCTCGGCGCGGCCCTGCTGCCGTTCGGCATCTTCGTGGTGGGCCTGTCGATGGTGCTGCTGACGATGGTGTTCCGCTCGCTGGTGGTGCCGATCAAGGCGACGGTCGGCTACCTGCTGTCGGTCTTCGCCTGCTTCGGTCTCACCACCCTGGTCTTCACCGACGGCTTCGGCGCCCGGCTGATCAACGTCGAGGTGCCCGGGCCGCTGATCTCCTTCCTGCCGATCATCACCATGGGCATCCTCTTCGGCCTGTCGATGGACTACGAGGTGTTCCTCGTCTCCCGGATGCGGGAGGACCACGTGCACGGGACACCGGCCCGGGCGGCGGTGCACACCGGCTTCGTCGGTTCCTCGATGGTGGTGGTCGCGGCCGCGGTGATCATGGTCTCGGTCTTCGCCTTCTTCGTGCCCGAATCCGACCGCGGGACGCTGCAGCCGATCGCCTTCGCACTGACCGTCGGTGTCGCGATCGACGCCTTCCTGGTCCGGATGACCCTGGTGCCGGCGGTGATGTATCTGCTCGGGGACCGCGCCTGGTGGCTGCCGCACTGGCTGGACGCCCGGATGCCGATGCTCGACGTCGAGGGATCCGACCTGGCCCGGGAGCTCGCGCTGCGGGACTGGCCGGGGCCCGGGGAGCCGACCGTCCTCACCGCCGAGGGGCTGGTCGCCGGCGACGCGGACCGCCGGCTCAACCACCCCGTCGACATCCGCCTGCAGCCCGGGGAGCGGTTGTTGGTGACCGGTGAGCCCGCGGACCGTACGGCGCTGCTGCTCGCGTTGGCCGGCCGGCTGCCGGTGGTCGAGGGCCGCGCCCGGGTGGCCGGCGGGCTGTTGGAACGTGCCGGCCGGGTGCGCCGACGGGTCGCGTACGTCGACCTGTGGCGATCGCCCGACCCGGCCGCAGAACTGACCCGGCTGGCCGACCGGCCGACCGAAGCCCAGCGGGTGATCGTCATCGACGACGCCGACATGGCGGCCGATGCCCGGACCCGCGCGCTGCTGACCACCCTGGTGCGGCACAGCCCGGCGACGGTGGTGATCGGCGCGCTGGACGAGCGCGGCCTGGAGCCGCTGCTGCCGTTCGGCACGCCGCGGGTGGTGGCCCGACCGTACGTGGCGTCGTACGGGGCCGGCACGGACCTGACCCGAGCGGACGCGCCGGCACTGGACGCGACCGCACCGGAGGTGCCGCCGGGGGATGTGGCCCCGGAGGACGTGGCGCCCGTCGCCCCCGACCAACTGCCCACCGCGCCGGCCGCCCACGTCCTCCAGGGAGGAGAACCCCGATGACCTCCAACGCCACCGCGGCCCGACGCTGGGGGACCGTGCTCGGACTGGTCCTGGTGCCGCTGCTCATCGTCGGCTCGCTGGGCTGGGTGACCGCCACGGCCGAGACCCGCCGGCCGACCGTCAAGGCAGCCATCGTCAACCACGACGTCCCGGTGACCGTCCAGGGACAGCTCGCCCCGATGGGTCGCCAGCTCTCGGCGGCGCTGGTCGAAGGCCCCACCGAAGGCACCGACTACACCTGGGTGCTCAGCGACGACAGTGACGCGGCCGCCGGGCTCGCCTCGGGGCGCTATGTCGCCCGGGTCGTCATTCCCGCCGACTTCTCCGCCGCCGCCACCTCGTACGGCGGCCCTGCCCAGGACGCCCGCCGCGCCACCCTCGACGTCACCACCTCCTCGATCACCGGGATCGCCGACGCCGAGATCGCCCGCCAGCTCTCCGACGCCGCCGCCCGCAGCCTGAACAGCACCCTCACCGAGGGCTACCTGGACCAGATCTACCTGGGCTTCAACAAATCGGCCGACGGCATGCGCCAGCTCGCCTCCGGCACCTCCGACCTGGCCGACGGCGCCGCGCAGCTGTCCGGCGGAGCAGGGTCCGCCCACACCGGCGCCGTCCAGCTCGCCGACGGGCTGGCCCAGCTGCAGGCCGGGACCGCCCAGCTGCCGGCGCAGACCGCGCAACTGGCCCAGGGCTCACGGCAGGTCTCCGACGGCCTCGGCCAGCTGACGTCCGGGCTGGGACAGCTCTCCGACGGCGCCCAGCAGCTCTCCGGCGGAGCGTCCACGTACGCCTCGGGGGTCAAGCAGTACACCGACGGGGTCTCCTCGGCCGCCGACGGTGCCGCCCAGATCAGCTCCGGCATCAACCAGATGAGCAGCCAGCTCGACTCGGCCCTGCCCAGCCCCGAGCAGCTGGCCCAGATCCAGAAGACGATCGACCAGTTGCGGCCGGTGCTGGACCAGATCACCGCCGCACTGAAGGACATGCAGGGCACCGCCGACCGGCTCAGCGCCGGCACCGGCGCGGTGGTCAAGGGTCTCGATACGACCGTGACCAGCCTCACGGCGATGTCGAAGGGCGAGGTCAGCTGCCCTGCCGACATCAGCGCGCAGGGACAGCAGGTATGCGACGGGTGGAAGGCGGGCGTCAAGCAGGGCGCCGACCGGGCCCTCGCGCTGCTCACCACCAAGGACCAGAAGACCGGCTACAGCGTGGTCACCGCCGCGAAGGCGGCCGATGACGGGGCAACCAGTTTCCAGGAGCTGGTCCGGGCCAACGGCGGCACCCTGCCCGGGCTCGACCAGGGCACGATCGACGCGATCACGGCCGCGCTGAGCGACCTGCCCGGCCAGGTCTCCCAGTTGCAGTCCGGGGTGCACCAGCTCAACGACGGGGCCGCGCAGTTGTCGTCCGGGCTCGCCCAGCTCAAGGCCAACGGGCCGGCCCTGGTCGACGGGGCGAACCAGCTGGCCACCGGCAGCGCACAACTCGCCGACGGGGCGTCCGCCTCCGCCTCCGGAGCCGGCCAACTGGCCTCCGGAGCCGCCCAGCTGGCCTCCGGCACGGCACAGCTCGCCGCCGGCATGGGGCAGCTGGCCTCCGGGATCGCCCAGTCGGCCGACGGTGGCCGGCAGCTGGCGGACGGGCTCGGGCAGCTCGCCGACGGCGCCACCAAGCTCGCCGACGGGGCGGACCAGCTGGCCCGCGGGGTGCGCGACAATCTCGGTGCCATCCCCACCTACACCGACGCCCAGGCCAAGAACCTCGCCTCCGTCGTGGCTTCGCCGGTCGCCACCGGCCGGTTCGCGGTGGCGTCGACGCCGGTGCTGGCCGCCGGCGCGCTGCTGGCCGTGGTGGCCCTGTGGTTCGGGACGCTGGTGACGTACGTGCTCCGCCGGCCGCTCTCGGACCGGCTGCTGACCTCGACCCGGTCGACCCCGTGGCTGTTCGCCCGGACCGTCGGACCCGGTGTCGCGATCGCCGTGGTCCAGGCGGTCGGGGTGGCACTGGCGGTCCAGGCGGTGATGGGGCTGTCCGCGGCGCGAGCCGCGGCGGTGCTCGGGGTGCTCGTCCTGGGCGGGGTGATGTTCGCCCTGGTCCAGCACGCGCTGGCGGCCTGGGGCGGCAACATCGGCCGGGCGGTGGGGCTGCTGATGGGCGTCCTCACCATCGCCGCCGGACTCACCTCTGCGCTGCCCGCCTTCTTCGACACCGTACGGCCGCTGCTGGCGCTGAGCCCGGTGCTGGACGCGGTCCGGGCCGCGGCCACCGGCGGGTCGGTCGGTACGCCGCTGGTGGGGATCCTGGCCTGGGGGTTGCTCGGCGGGTTCGCCGGGGCGCTCGCCGTGGCACGGCGGCGGCGGGTGGGGGTGACCCAGTTCGTCCGGTCGTACCAGTAGTGGTGTCTTGCGGCAGTGGTGTCTTGCGGCAGTGGGGCATCTGGGGCGCCGGGGTCTGAGGATGCTCTCCCGGCGACCGTAACCCCATCGCTGGGGCCAGTTGAAAGGCAACGGGCCGTAGCATGGCGCCGTGACGGACCATCCCCGCGAACCCCTGGCGCCCCGGCGGCCGCCGCCGAGTGAACGCGCGCCGCACCAGCTGTCCTCGCGCTGGTCGTTGCTGCTCTCGCTGCTGTTCATGACGGCGGTCGAGACGATGCTCGCGGTGGCTCTGGGCCGCTGGGAGTTTGCCGTCTCCGTGGTGCTGTTCCTGGCAGCCGCCGGGACCGGCTGGCGCGCGCTCCCGATCGCCCGTGACGCCCCGCACGGTGGTCGCGGGGCGCCGGGGCGTACGGTCCTCGGCTGGGGTGTCGCCACGGTGGTCCTGGTGATCGGCGGTTTCGTGGCCGGGGGACTGGGCACCCGCTGACGACGGGGCCTCGCGCCGATGATCCTCGGCGCCGCCGGACCGTCGCGCCGGGTTCACCTGGTGTTAGGGGCGGCGTGCCAGACTGCCAGCGTGAGTGTGCGATGGTTGGATTTCGATTCGCTGGTCAATGCCCGTGACGTGGGCGGCATCCCGACGGTCGACGGGGGCTACATCCGGCCCCGCCGGCTGATCCGCTCGGACAACCTCCAGGCCCTCACCCCGGCCGACATCCAGCAGCTGCGGGAGCTGGGGGTCACCGATGTGATCGACCTGCGGTCCGCGTTCGAGGTGCACTCCGAGGGGCCCGGACCGCTGGAGGACGAGGCCGGCTTCGCCATCCACCGGCACTCCTTCCTGATCGAGCGCTCTGCTGACGGCACGGTGCTGACGGCAACCCCGGGGCTCACGGCAACCCAAGGGCTCACCGTCCCGGGCGAGCGACGGGCGGCCGAGCTGCCGGGCGACGCCCTGCCCTGGGCCGAGGAACGGCCCCACTCGGTCCGGATCGCCGACGCGTTCGCCTCGTCGTACCTGTCCTTCCTCGCCGATCGTCCGGAATCCGTGCTCGGGGCGCTGCGCGACGTGGCGTACGCCGACGGCGCCGCCCTGGTGCACTGTGCCGCGGGCAAGGACCGCACCGGGACGACGGTGGCGCTGGCGCTGATGATCGCCGGCGCCGACGCCGAGGCGGTGATCGAGGACTATGCCGCCAGCACCGAGCGGATGGAGCTGATCGTCGCCCGGCTGATCGCCCGGGACACGTACGCCGACATGGTCGGCCGGCCGGTCGACTCGCACAACACTCGCCCCGAGTCCATGCGGGCCTTCCTCGACTATGCGGAGGAGCAGTTCGGGGGCGTCGAACCGATGCTCGACCGGATCGGCTGGACCCCGGCCGACACCGCGCAGATGCGTCGCAAACTGCTGGCCTGAGCGGGCGCGGGGACTACCCTGAGAGCGCGGGGGGGACTACCCCGTACGTCCGGTGACCACGTCGTCGAACAGGGCGGTGGTCATCCGGACCTCCACCGGCACCTGATCGCCCACTTGCGGCGGGGTCGACCCGTGCGGCAGGAACACCATCGACGACTGCATATGCGGGGGCTCCAGGAACATCCGCTTCTTTCCGGCCAGCGTGTACGGCGACAGGGCGCGGCCGGCAGCCTCCATCGCCCCGGTCGCCACCGAAATGGCCTTCGAGCGCATCGTCGTCCCGGAGGTCGGTGCCTCCATGCCGACGCCGTTCGCGGTGCCGCCGGCCACGACGACCACCCAGCCGTCGCCGGGGGCCCGGTGCTGGTGATAGCCGACCCGTTCGCCGCGGGACACCTCGTGGAGGTCGAGGACCGTGGCGGAGGTGGCGTACGCGGATCGTTGGCCGAGCCACAGCTCGGTGCCGATCCGCAGCCGGGCCCGGAGCGGTTCGCCCTGCGCGCTGAGTTCCCCGGAGATGGCCTGCGCGGTGGCCGCCGGAACGTGGGACAGCCACACCGGGGCCCGGAACGCATCCACGGCCCGGTCCGCGAGAGTACGGGCCTCGGCCTCGGTCGCCGCGGAGTGCAGCGGCAGGTGGATCGTCCAGCCCTCGATCTCGACCAGCCCGGAGGCGGCCTCGGCGCCCGCCAGATCGGCGGTGGACAGGCCGTGCCGGCGCATCGAGGTGAGCACCTCGAGGACCACCCGGGGTCGTACGCCACCACCGAGGTTGCCCAGCACCTCCAGGTCGTCGAGCCGGGAGACCGTCGAGATGACGCGCGGGTCGCGGGCCAGCTCGACCGCGCGGGCGTCGAACGGACGCCACGGCTGCAGGATGACGATGTCGCCGTCGAAGTGGTCCCGGACCGCGGCGACCTCCCCCGGTACCCCCACAGCGAGGGTGGGGACGTCCAGCGCCGCGGCCTCCTCGGCCAGCCGGGCCAGGCCGAACCCGTACCCGTTGCCCTTGGCGACAGGAATGATGCCGGGCGTCTGCTCGACGACGGCCCGCTGGTGGGCACGCCAGGCGTCGGTGTCGATGGTCAGGGTCAGTCCACTCACGGGGTCAGCCTAACGGCCGGGGGTGCGCCGGGCTCACCGTCCACGTCCGCTTCGTCCGCTGGACCCGCTTCGTCCGCTGGACCCGCTCCGCGCGAGCGACCCCTCGGAAATCTCCGGTCTGTTCTCGAGCTGAGTTTCCACCCGGGGGGTGACACTCCTGGTGGTCTGCGATTCGTGGCTGAGTGGGGAAATCCGGACCATATGCGTCCTGACGAGGGAGGACATCTTCGGGACCGAGAGGATGGCCTGCCGGAATGTGTCACCCCGGGGGTGCATCTCTCGCTGGACAACAGACCTGACGCTGCGTCGAGCGGGTTCAGCCGGGGCGTCACGCAGCGTCCGCGACCGCCCTAGGCGTCGGGACCCGTGTCGCCTTCCCGTCGCGACTCTGTCAGCAGCTGGGCCGAAGTCCTGGCGACGCCGCGGGTGGGTGCGATCCAGACCTCAGCCGCGCCGCTTCATGTAGAGCTCGAAGGCGGTGTAGAGCACCCGGTTCAGCGGCAGGTCCCATTCGCCGAGGTACTCGACAGCCTCGCCGCCGGTGCCGACCTTGAACTCGATCAGCCCGACGTGCGGGTCGTTCTTGTCCACTGAGTCGGTGATGCCGCGCAGGTCGTAGACGTCGGCCCCCGCGGCGATCGAGTCCTGGATCATCCGCCACTGGATCGCGTTGGAGCCGCGGACCTCGCGCTTCGTCGTCGAGGAGGCGCCGTACGAATACCAGGTGTGCCCGCCGACCCGCACCCAGGTGGTGGCGGCGATGAGATCGCCCTCGTGCTCGGCCAGGTAGAGATGGATGCGGTCCGGGTCCTCGGCCTCCATCGCCTCCATCATGGTCCGGAAATAGCTGGCCGGCCGCGGGGTGAACCCGTCGCGCTGGGCCGTCTCGACGTACAGCGTGTGGAAGGCCGGGAGGTCGGCGATGGTGCCGCGGCGCACCTCGACGCCGAGCTTGTCGGCCTTCTTGATGTTGCGGCGCCACAGCTGGTTCATGCCCTTGAGGACCTCGTCCGGCGTACGTCCGGTGAGCGGCAGCTGGAA
Source organism: Raineyella sp. W15-4 (assembly GCF_033170155.1). Taxonomy (GTDB): domain Bacteria; phylum Actinomycetota; class Actinomycetes; order Propionibacteriales; family Propionibacteriaceae; genus Raineyella. Next base: position 22,494 of record NZ_CP137079.1, read on the forward strand.
GTTGAACTCCGGCTGGCCCGCGGAGAACCCCTCGCCGGCCTTCGGCGGCTGCCAGCCGAGCGTACGCAGCGCGTTGTGGACGCGGGCGGCGGGGATGTTCGTCTCGTCCGGCTCGACCGTACGCAGCGAGGTCACCGCGTCATCGGCCAACGCATCCTTGATCGTGCGGGTGTCCCAGCGGCGGACCACCACCGGCGGCCCGATCCGGACGCCGAAGGCCCCTTGGTGCTTCACGTGGGCCACGAACGGCTTGAGATAGGCGCCGAGGTCGGTGATGTTCTCCCAGTCGAGCAGCGGCCCCTCCGGGACGTACGCCAGATAGCGCCGGAGCCGCGGGATCTGGCGGTAGAGCACCAGCGCGACGCCGACCAGTCGCTCCGCCTTGTGGCTGTCCGACGCCGCACCGTCCGCTGCGTCCGCCCCGGTTTCGTCCGCCCCGGTTTCGTCCGCCCCGTGCGCGGCCGTTTCGTCCGCCCCGGTTTCGAACCAGCCGAGCGACTCGTGCTGCCACTCGCTCTTCACCTTTGCCCACGCCGGGGTCTGCAGGAAGCTCGCCGAGCGGAGAGTGGAGATGTACTCCAGATGCTGGGAGGCCGGGATGCTGCGTACGGTGATCGCCACGCCCCGACTCTACCGGTCCGCCGTGGGTGCCTCGTGCTGCGGGCGGGGCCGCCGGGGAGCTCGGGATGCGGCCCTGGAAGACCGCGGTGGCGGCACCCCCGCAGGGATGCCGCCACCGGGTCGAAAGGACAGCGAGTCGCTCGGGTGATCAGTGCTCGGGTGATCACCGCGCGTGTGGCCAGTGGGTCGCTGTGATCAGCGGAACCGACGACACGGCCGGGTGCTGATCAGCGGAACCGACGGACCAGCAGGGTGCCGGCGCCGATCAGCGCCAGCGCGCCGACCGCGGCGAGCGCCACCGGGCCACCGGTGCGGGCGAGGTCGGCCGCGGCGTTGCCGCTCGGGGTCCCGTTGTCGCCGTTGCCGTTCTGACCATCCTGGCCGTTCTGGCCGCCCTGATCGTTGTTGCCCTGACCGTTGTCGGTGCCGCCCTGGTTCTGGTCGCACGACCCGGTGGTCAGCGTGACCGGCACGGTGACCGTGGTGCCGGAGTCGGCCGCCTTGAGGGTCAGCACGTCCGCGGTGCCCTCGACGGTGCAGGGCACCGTGATGGACAGGTCGGCGCGGCCGTCCTTGACGTCGGCCTTGCCGACCTGCACGTCACCGATGCTGGCGGTGACGGTGGAGTTCTTGACGAAGCCGACCGAGGTGAGGTCAAGAGTGCCGTTGGCGACCGGGGCAGTGACGATGGACCCGCCGACGGTGAAGGTCACCGAGGTGCCCTTCGTGATCTTGGTGGTGTCCAGCCCGGACAGTTCGACGCCCAGCTTGGCGTAGTCCGGAGTGATCGTCGTCTTCTTCTTGAGCCACGCTGTCCAGGCGTCCAGGTCGGTCCAGCCGCTGTCCTTGGAGTTCTTCCCCTCGGCAATGACGCGGAAGTTGTCGCCGCCGGCGATCAGGAAGCTGCCGGAGCCGACGGTGTAGGTCGCCGTGGGATCGAGCGGCTTGCCGTCGATGGTCACCGAGGTCACCCGGTCGCCCTCCGGACGGGACTCGTCGAAGGTCCAGTGCACATTGTCCGACAGGGACAGAGCGAGGAACGGGCGGGCCGGGACGAGCCCGGCGGCATCGCGCTGCCACTGCTGCTCCAGCATGGTCTTGAACTGGGCACCGGTCAGGTCCGTCGTCATCAGCGTGTTCGCGAACGGCAGGATGGTGGCGGCCTGCTTGAAGGTGACGGTGCCGGCAGTGAGGTCGGCGCGGGTGCCGCCCGGATTCTGGATGCCGATCACTTTCTTGCCCGTGGCATCGGTCAGCTCGTCGCGGAACATGTTGGCGACCAGGTTGGACATGGTCGACTCGTCACCGCGATCCTCCGCGGGGGTGGCCAGGCCCATACCGCCGCGGGAGAACGGTCCGGCGGCGGTGGCGACCTGGGCGGCGCCCTCGACCGCGGACTGCTCCACCGCCTTGGCGGAGATGGACTTGACCGCGTCGAACGCCGTGGAAGTGTAGGTCTTGGACAGGTCCGTGGTCGGGGCGACGTTCTTGGCCGAGGCGACGGTGGTCTTGTGGCTCACCGCGTCGTAGCTCAGCTTGATCTCACCGAGTTGCGCACCGTACGAACCCGCTTCGAGCACGGCGCGCCCGTTGGCGGTGTTGGCGTACGTCTCATGGGTGTGGCCGTTGAGGATGACGCTGACCTTCGGCGAGGTCCCACTGGTGATCGCGTCGCCGTATCCCTCGTGGTAACCGGCGATCAGGACGTCGGCCTCGCCGTTGGAAGGATCACCGTCGGTCAGCTGGTCGGCGACCTTGTTGACCGCCGCGACCGGATCGCTGACAGTCAGGCCGGCGATGCCGGCCGGGCTCACCAGCGAGGGCAGGTCGGCGGTGGTGGCGCCGATGTAGCCGATCCTGACGCCGTTCTTCTCGATGATGGTGTACGGCTTCACCTGCGGGCTGACGCCGCTGATGTTGGCCGAGAGGTAAGGGAACTTCGCGGCCGGGATGATCCGGTCACGCAGGTCGCTCCAGCCCTGGTCGAGCTCGTGGTTGCCGACGACCGACGCGTCGACGCCGATCGCGTTGAGCATGTCGATGGTCGGCTGGTCCTTCAGGATCGACGACTCGAACAGCGACGCGCCCACGTTGTCGCCGACCGACAGCACGGCGGTCTTGTCCGCGCCCGAGGCCGCCCGCTCCTGGTCGAGGGTGGCGAAGAAATCGAGATTGGTGATCCGACCGTGGAAGTCGGTGAACGTCAGGACCGTCAGGTCCTGCTCGGCGGCTGTGGCCGGAAGGGCGAGAAAGCCACCCATCCCCAGGCCCAGTGCGGTGATCCCCGCAGCAGCGCGCTTCCATACCGGCGTGTGCATGTGTCCTCCCCTGTGTCCTGCTTTCACGTGCGGCACCGGACCGGTTCCGCACACCCTGTCGTTCCTCTCAGATCGGGGTGAACGACCGGGGAACAGCGAGGAACCGCAGGGGAGCCCGGCGGTCACGGATGGATACCGGTGCCGGGGCGATATCAGGCACATTCGCAGAGGTACACCACGGCTGGACAAGGGAGGCACCGACGGCGGCACTCCGGGGAGGAGTACCGCCGTCGGACCGAGATCGATGGACCCGCCAGCCGGATCAGTCGACCGGCGTGCCGGGCACTCCGCCGGGCAGCGGGGCGTCGTACGAGTGCACGGCCACCCCCGGCTTGCCGTCGTGGAGGATCTTGCCGGGGTTGAAGTGGTGACCCGGGTCGGCACCGTCCAGCAGCACCCGCTGCAGGTGCGTGCCGGCGGGGGAGATGTCCTCGGCCAGCCAGGGGGAGTGCTCGCTGCCCACCCCGTGGTGGTGGGAGACCGTCGCCCCGGTGTCCATGAAGTTCTGCTGGATGGCGCGCTTCACCAGGTCGTAGTTCCGGTACGTGCTGTCCGGGTCGGAGTCGGGGATGGCGAAGGTGAAGTACAGGCAGGCGCCGCTGTGGTAGGAGTGCGCGAAGTGGCACATCACGAAGCCCTGCGTCTGAGCCTTCTGGAACGCCTGGGTGACCGCCTCGATGGTGGTGTCGTAGAGGTTCTGCAGGTTCGACCACGGGGTGGTGGTCTCCGACACGTCGGCCGTCGCACCCCGGTCCAGCAGGAAGTCGCGGATGTAGGGCACCTGGAACTTCTTCGAGTCGTAGACCGCGCCCACCCCGGTGCCGACGACGATGCCGCCGTGCGCCTTGACGATCTCCTTGACGATGGCCTGGTTCTGCTTCACGTAGCGGCGCCCGCCCTCGAACCCGACGTACGACAGGCAGATCTGGTCGGTGTCCCAGCCGCGGCGCTTCAGGTAGCCGAACAGGCCGTTCATGACGATCTTCTGCACCCCCCGCTGCGCTTTCTGGGTGGCGAAGGAGAACTGCGTCTCCGGCGCGTCGGAGACCCGGGACACCGTGACGTGCGCGTCGGAGTCGTCGATCGCCTTCATCGCCCGCAGCCCGGAGCTGAAGTCCGGGAAGAAGTAGCCGACGATCTCACGCACCTCCGGCACCCGGTGGACGTTCACCCAGGCCTCGGTGATGATGCCCAGCCGACCCTCCGAGCCGAGGATCATCTCCCGCACGCTCGGGCCCGAAGACGTCGACGGCAGCGGCCGCAGCGCCAGCACCTCGCCCTGACGGACCGCACGCAGGCCCTTGACGATGTCGGCGATGTCGCCGTACTTGTCGGACTGCATGCCGGTCGAACGGGTGGCGATCCAGCCGCCGAGGGTGGAGTGGGTGAAGGAGTCGGGGAAGTGGCCCATCGTCCAGCCGCGCCGGCCGAGCTGCTCCTCGATCTGCGGGCCGAGCGCGCCGGCCTGGATCCGGGCCAGCCCGGACTCGTCGTCGATCTCCAGGACCTTCGTCATCCGGCCGAGGTCGACCGACACGACCGTACGCCGCTCGGTCGGCTCCGGCTCCAGGGCGCCGACGATGTTGGAACCGCCACCGAACGGGATCAGCACGGCATCGGCTTCGACACAGGTGTCGACGACCCGCTGCACCTGCGCCTCGTCGGCCGGGTAGACGACCACGTCGACGACCCGGCGCAGGTCGCCGCGGCGGATCCGGATCAGGTCGCGGACGCCCTTGCCGAAGGTGTGCACGATCCGGTCGAGGTCGTCCTCGAGGAGGAACCGCTCACCGACGATGCCGAGCAGCCGGTCGTGCAGGTCCGCCGCGATCACCGGCGCCGGCACGTCGAGGTCCTCGAACTTCGGCGGGGTGCCCGGTTCGGAGATGTCCAGACCGATCTGCTTCCTCACGAAGGGCGCGAAGTTCGGCTTCCCCTCGGGGCTGAAGCCGATCCCCTCGACACCCCATCCCCACCACTTCTGGTGCTTGACGCCGGTCATTGGTTGTCCTTCCGCTCACGGTCACGCGTGGCCGGGCGGTCCGCCCCTGCGTGCTTGCTGTCATGCCCTGCGGTCCGCTCGTGCTCGACGGTCCGCTCGTCCTCGGCGGCCTGTCCGACCGCCTTCTGCTGTTCGGTCTCGACCGCTTTCTGCTGCTTCAGCCGTTCGGCCTCGGCGGCATAGTCCGCCATGGTGGGGAACCCGGTGGCGAGCGCCATCGAGTCGTGCATCCGGAGCACCTGGTCGTGCATCCGGTCGGCGAACTTGCGCGCCGTCTCGCCCTTCTCGGCCCACATCGGCCGGCCGAGCACGATGTGCACGTCGGGTCGTCCCGATTTGGGTAGTGCCGAGTCGGTCGGCATCGCCAGGTGGGCGCCGACCAAGGCGATCGGGATCGCCGGCACGTTGCGGGAGATGCACAGGGCGGCCGGGCCGGGCTTGAAGGCGGCCATCGCCCCGCTCCGGGAGCGGGTGCCCTCGGGGAAGAGCAGGATCGGTACGCCCTCGGTGAGCAGGTTGCCGGACAGGCCCCGGTGCTTGGACCGGCTGCCGCCGCGTTCGACCGGGAAGGCGTTCATGAACACCACCGGGGCGAAGGCCTTGGTGGGGCTGGTGAAGAAGTAGTCGGCGGCGGCGCCGGTGGCGAGGTAGCGGGTCAGCCGGGGCGGCAGCGCGCTCATCACCAGCGGGCCGTCCAGGTGACTGGAATGGTTGGCCACCGCGATGTAGGGGCCGGACATCCCGGCCAGGTTGCGCTTGCCGTGCACATGGACGTTCAGCAGGCTCCAGAACAGCGGTTTCATGAAGCCCCGCTGCGCGAGGAAACGGGCCATCGCCCAGCTGGCCGAGGTATAGCGGCGATGTCCGGTGCTCACTGCATCACCTTAAGACCCGCATCCGTGGTCGCCGACCACCGGCCGGTGGCGGGCACCTCAGCGGACATCGGAGCCCTTGGCCCGGGAGCTGACCAGCTTGCCCGAGAGCCACCGGATGGCGCCCCGCGGGGCGATCCGGGCCAGCCCGACGGCGACCTTCCACTGCGGCGTCGGCACGCAGATCACCCGGCCCTTCCGGACCGCGTCCAGGGCCTCGCGGACCGCTGCGTCGGCGTCGATCCAGACGATGGACGGCAGCTTGGAGGAGTCGATCTCCGCCCGCTGGTGGAACTCGGTGTGCACCCAGCCCGGGCAGAACGCGGTGACGTGGACCCGGCTGCCGTGCAGCTGGGTGGCCAGCGCCTCGGTGTAGATCAGCACCCAGGCCTTGACCGCGGAGTAGTTGCCGGTGGTGATGAACGCGGCGGACGAGGAGGTGTTGACGATCCCCCCGCCGCCGCGCCGGAGCATGGACCGGGCGGCTGCCCCGCCGAGCAGGTAGACCGCCCGGATCATCACGTCGAACGCCCGCTCGTCGCTCTCGGTGTCGGAGGTGAGCAGGTCGGCGTGCAGCCCGAAGCCGGCGTTGTTGATGAAGGTGGTGATCGGGTCGACGGAGGACTCCAGCCGGGCGACGACGCTGTTCACCTGGGTCCGATCCGCCAGGTCCGCCTGCAGCACCTCCACCCGCACCCCGTACGTGGCGCGCAGCCGGGCCGCCTCCTCCTCCAGCCGGACGTGGTCCCTCGCGACCAGCACCAGGTCGTCACCCCGCTCGGCGAGCACCCGCGCGTACGCGGCCCCGATGCCCGAGGTCCCCCCGGTGATCAGCGCAGTTCCCATGGTCGGCAGCCTATCGGGGTCAGAGGTGGTCACGCAGCCACGCGATGTCCGCCCGGCGCTCGTCGATGCCGCCGGGTGTCTCCAGGATCGCCGGGACGCCGGCGTCGCGGACCAGCGCGACCAGTTCGCCGGCGTCGATCAGGCCCTCGCCGAGGTTGGCGTGCCGGTCCGCACCGGAGCCGGCCTCGCCGCGGGAGTCGTTGAGGTGCACCAAGTCGATCCGGCCGGTGATGGCGCGGACGTCCTCGACCACGGTGGTCAGGTCCAGCCCGGCGGCGAAGGCGTGGCAGGTGTCGAGGCAGAACCCGACCTGCTCGGCGCCGTCCGCGGCTGCGATCGCCGTCCACAGCTCGGCCAGGGAGTCCAGCTGGCGGGCCATCGCGTGGGAGCCGCCGGCGGTGTTCTCGATCAGCAGCGGCACCGCGATCTCGGCCCCCTCGACGGCCTTGTACCAGTTCTCGAAGCCCTGTCCCGGCTCGTCGTCGGCGGTGACGTGGCCGCCGTGGACGATCACTCCGGCGGCACCGATCTCCGCGGCGGCGTGCAGGGTCTGGTTGAGCAGCTTGCGCGACGGGATCCGGATCCGGTTGTTGGTGGAGGCGACGTTGATGACGTACGGCGCGTGGACGTACGCGGTGATGCCGGTCTCGCCGAGCGCCTCACGGAACGCGAGGGGCCCGCCCTCGAAATCCAGCACCGGCTTTTTCCAGCCCTGGGGGTCGCCGATGAAGATCTGGACCGCGTGGATCCCGACGGCTCGCGCCTCGTCCAGGGACGTGGCGGCGTCGACATGGGCGCCGACCGACACGGGGAGTTCAGCCATGGTGCGACCCTAGCCCGGCCCGAGGCCGGGAGTTCAGCGGACGCCGTGGGACGGGACGAGCACAATGGGCGCCATGATGCTCTCCGGAACCCCGTACGTCGCCGCCGAGGACCGCTATGACCCCGATCGGCCGGGCGCCATGGTCTACCGGCGGGTCGGGAAGTGGGGGCTGAAGCTGCCCGTGCTGTCCCTCGGTCTGTGGCACAACTTCGGTGATCTGCACCTGCTCGGTCACCAGCGGGAGATCCTGCACCGGGCGTTCGACGCCGGCATCACCCACTTCGACCTGGCCAACAACTACGGCCCGCCGTACGGTGCCGCGGAGATCAACTTCGGCCAGTTCCTGCGCACCGACCTCAGGCCCTACCGCGACGAACTGGTCATCTCCACCAAGGCCGGCTGGGACATGTGGCCCGGCCCGTACGGTCAGGGTGGCGGCTCCCGCAAGTACGTGCTGGCCTCGCTCGATCAGTCGCTGGAGCGGCTGGGGCTGGACTACGTGGACATCTTCTACAGCCACCGGTACGACCCGGAGACCCCGATCGAGGAGACCATGATGGCCCTCGACCAAGCGGTCCGCTCCGGCCGGGCACTCTACGTCGGGATCTCCTCCTACTCCCCGGAGAAGACCGCGGAGGCCGCCCGGATCGCCGCCGACCTCGGCACCCCGCTGCTGATCCACCAGCCGTCGTACAACCTGTTCAACCGGTGGATCGAGGGCGGCCTGTTGGACGAACTGGAGCGCCAGGGGATGGGCTGCATCGCCTTCACCGCGCTCGGCCAGGGGCTGCTGACCGACCGCTACCTGCACGGCATCCCAGCGGACTCCCGGGCCGCACTGCACTCCTCGTTCGACACCCACTGGCTCAACGAGCGGACCCTCGACCGGGTCCGCGGCCTGAACGAGATCGCCCGCGACCGCGGCCAGAGCCTGGCCCAGATGGCGCTGGCCTGGGTGCTCCGCGATCCGCGGATGTCCTCCACCCTGATCGGCGCCTCCAGCGTCGGCCAGCTCGAGGACAACCTCGGCGCACTGGCCCACCTCGACTTCACCGCGGAGGAGCTGACCGCGATCGACGCGTACGCCGTCGACTCCGGGATCAACCTCTGGGCCGAACAGACCGCGGAGTGATCCCGGTGCCACACTCGATCCCCGACCTGCTGCTCGCCGCCGTCGCCGCGTATCCGACCCGGACCGCCACCCGGGCCTGGGTGGACGACGCCTGGGTGACGATGACCCACACCGAACTGGCCGCCGCGGTGGAGGCCACCGCCTCTCGGCTGGTGGCCGACGGGATCGCGGTCGGGGACCGGGTGGCGATCTTCGCCCCGAACTCCCCGATGTGGACGATCGTCGACCTCGCCGTCCAGTCGGTCGGGGCGGTCGTGGTGCCGATCTACCAGACCTCCACCGCCGGGCAGGCCCGGGCGATCCTCGCCGGGTCCGGCGCCCGCTGGGTGTTCTGCGGATCTTTCCTGGAGACCGACCGGATCGCCGAGGTCCGCGACGGCCTGCCCGATCTCGACCGGGTGGTGGTGATGGACGACGAGGACCTGGCCGAGGCACCCGTCCCGGAGGCGTACGCCGAGGTCCACCGGCGCCGGGCGGCGGTCCGGCCCGAGGACCTGGCGACGATCATCTACACCTCCGGCACCACCGGCACCCCCAAGGGGGTGATGCTCACCCACGGGGCGTTCCTGGCCGAGATCGCCGTGGTCCAGGGCACCTTCCGGCTCGTCCCCGAGGACAGCAGCTTGTGTTTCCTGCCGCTGGCGCACGCGCTGGAGCGGGCCTGGACGTTCTGCGTGCTGGCCGCCGGGGCATCCAACACCTATGTCACCGACACCCGGACCCTGCCGGTGATGATGCCCCGGGCCCGCACCTCGCTGATGGTGATGGTGCCGATGGTCTACGAGCGGGTGCTGAGCACCGTACGTGACCAGGCGTCCTCGCCGCTGAAGCGCCGGATCCTCGACTGGTCCGTCGCCACCGGCCTGGCCGCCCAGCGGGCCGGACGCGACGGACTGCGGGCCGACCCGCTGCTGCGCGGCCGGCTCGCCCTGGCCGACCGGCTGGTGCTGGCCAAGGTGCGCCACGCCCTCGGCGGGCAGAAGAAGCTGATGGTCGCCGGCGGCGCGCCGCTGCGTCAGGAGGTCGAGGAGTTCTTCTGGGCCTGCGGGATGTTGATCACCACCGGCTACGGGATGACCGAGGCGGCCCCGCTGATGTCGTACAACGCGCCCGGGCAGGTGCGCTTCGGGTCGGTCGGCCGGCCGATGCCCGGCTCGCAGGTGCGGATCGTGCCAGTGCCCGGCGTCGCGCACGGTGACCTGGCGGCGGGTGACGGCGAGATCCAGTACCGGGGGCCGAACGTGATGGCCGGCTACTGGAACGACCCGGCGGCCACCGCCGAGGCCTTCGACGACGGCTGGCTGCGGACCGGTGACATCGGCCACTTCGACGTGGACGGCTATCTGGTCATCACCGACCGGCTGAAGGACCTGATCGTGACCCGGCAGGGCAAGAACATCGCCCCCGGACCGATCGAGGAGGAACTGGGCGCCGACCCGTTCATCGCCCACGCCGTGCTGGTCGGGGATGACCGGCCGTGCGTGACGGTGCTGATCTCTCCCGACGTCGGCGAGCTGGAGGCGTGGGCGGAGGCGCACGCCGTCGCGTACGAGTCGCTGGAGGACCTGGTGGCGCACCCCGACGTGCTCGCCGAGCTGCGTCGGCGGGTGGAGAAGGTATCCGCCCGGTTGCCGCACCAGGAGAAGATCCGCGACCTGCGGGTGATCTTCGACGAGTTCACCATGGAGAACGGGCTGCTCACCCCGACCCTGAAGGTGCGCCGGCGGGCGGTGGAGAAGCGTTTCGCGGCGGTGGTCGACGAGATGTACGAGCGGATCGCCGCCGCCCGGCAGGCGGCCAAGGAGGCCGCCGAGCACGCCCGGGAGGCCGCGGACCATGCTCGGGAGGTCGCCGACCAAGCGCTGCACCGGCGGAACGGGGACCATTGACACCGGTTCCCGGACTGTTGCCGAGGGTCGCCGGCCACTGTGCCGTCGCACCGGTATCGAGGGCGTCCGTCGCCGACACCGGTGCGAGGCGTTCCGGGGACTACTGGCCGGGGACTACTGGGGAGAACCGGCCGGGGCCGCCGGAGCTGCCCCGGCGCCCTTCGGGTTCGGGCCGTACTGGTTGTCGCCGGGCTGGGAGTCCTGGATGTAGAACAAGAAGATCAGGATCAGGGTGCCGATGAACGGGATCAGGTTGAGCAGGATCCACCAGCCCGACCGGTTCACGTCGTGGAGCCGGCGGAAGACCACGGCCAGACCGGGCAGCAGGACGGCCAGGTTGACCAACCCGGTGATCGGGGTGGCGGTGCTGTTGCGGAAGAGGATGTTGTCGAGGATGCCGGCGACGATGCCGATCAGCACGACGAACAGCACCCAGTACCAGAACTCGGACCGGGTGGCCCGGCCGGTGAAGTCGACGTACTTGCGGAAACAGATCTGAATCGCTTCGGAGAAGCCCATGGTTGCTCCTGTCGGTGAGGGACCGGTGTGAGCCCGGTCTCATTCACCACGGTACGGCGCGGGGAGGTCGAGCGGCAGGGTCTCGGTCGGTGGATCTGGCCTGGCCTGGCCGGGAGGGGAATTTCGCCGCGGCCGGCGCGGACCCACGAACGGCACGACGGCCCGGGCTGAGCGCACCGGGCCGTCGTGTGTTGCGATGTCGGGAAGATCAGGCCTCCGGGGTGGCGACGGACTGGTCGTTGCCACCGGCGGCCGGGACGACAGGCTGCGGGCCGAAGCGGTTGTCACCCTGCTGGGACGGCTTGATCAGGTAGGCGAAGATCAGGATGAGGGCGCCGACCAGCGGGATCAGGCCGAGCAGCAGCCACCAGCCGGACTTGTCGATGTCGTGCAGACGGCGAACCGCGACGCCGAGACCCGGCAGCAGCAGGGCGAGGGACACGATCCACGAGATCGGGCCGGAGCCGTTGAAACCGATCAGGTTGTCGATCCCGGCGGTGATGATGTCGACGATCACGACGGCGAGGACGAAGTACCAGTACTCGGTACGGCTGGCGCGGCCGTTGAATTCGGCGTACTTGAAGAAGGTGGACTTGATCGAATCGAGGAAGGCCATGTGATGTGCTCCTGAGGTCCGGGCCGGCGGGGGGTGGCCGGCCTCGGGAGGAAGGTAGGGCAGCAGGGGGTCAAGTCCGGGTTCCACGGGGGGATTGGTGTCGTCCCCGGCCGGCCGCTAGAATCACCCCTTGGTCCCCACTCCCCATGAGCAGGGACCGGCACACGCCCTCCTGCCATGGGACAGACCCATGGCCGCAGAGACCACAGGAGGTGGGACACGCGTATGCGCAAGTACGAGATCATGGTCCTCATCGATCCGGACACCGATGACCGCCAGGTCGCCCCGATGCTGGACAAGCACCTGGAGACGATCACCAACGAAGGCGGCACCGTCGACAACATCGACCTCTGGGGCAAGCGGAAGCTCGCCTACGACATCAACAAGAAGTCCGAGGCGTTCTACGCGGTCATCAACCTGACCGCCGAGCCGGCCTCCATCCAGGAGATGGACCGACTGATGACCATCAACGAGCAGATCATCCGGACCAAGGTGCTCCGCCCCGACCTGCACGCCTGATCGTCCTCCCGACCCGGCCCGACCCGACCGCTGGGACCACCGATTGTCAGTGGCCCGTGGCAAGGTGGGAGCATCGGTCCGACGTGTCAGATCCGTCTGACGCAGGACGTCTGCGTCGGGTCACCGGACACCCACAATCTCGACTGGAGATCCCTCATGGCTGGCGAAACCGTCATCACCGTCGTCGGTAACCTCACCGCCGACCCCGAGCTGCGCTTCCTCCCCTCCGGGGCGGCCGTCGCGAACTTCACCGTGGCCTCGACGCCGCGGACGTTCGACCGGCAGTCCGGCGAGTGGAAGGACGGCGACGCACTGTTCCTCAACTGCGCCGTGTGGCGTCAGGCGGCCGAGAATGTCGCCGAGTCGCTGCGCAAGGGCATGCGGGTGCTGGTGCAGGGCCGGCTGCGGCAGCGCAGTTACGAGACCCAGCAGGGCGAGCGCCGTACCGTCTTCGAGCTCGAGGTCGACGAGGTCGGCCCGTCGCTGCGCTACGCCACCGCCGCCGTCACCCGCTCCTCGGGTGGTCAGGGCGGTCAAGGTGGTCAGGGCAGCGGCTTCGGTGGTGGCCAGGGTGGCTACGGCTCCCAGGGCGGTGGCCAGTCCGCCGGCGGTCGCAGCAACCAGGGTGGCTACGGCAACCAGCGCGGTGGCCAGTCCGGCCAGGGATCGTACGGCGGCGGGGACAACCGCGAGCAGCTGGCCGACCCGTGGGGCCAGCCGCAGAGCGACGAGCCCCCGTTCTGATCCCCCGTCCTCCGGTCGAGGACACAGTCCTCCGGTCGAGGACACAGCACACATCCCAAGGCACATTCCGGCTCACGCCGGGCTCTGAAAGGAGAGCACCACAATGGCCGTACGCAAGCCCATCAGCAAGAAGAAGGCTGCGCCGATCAAGAAGACCCGGATCGGCAAGGTGGACTACAAGGACACCGCGCTGCTGCGCAAGTTCATCTCCGAGCGCGGCAAGATCCGGGCCCGCCGGGTGACCGGCCTGTCGGTCCAGGACCAGCGCAAGGTCGCCATCGCCATCAAGAACGCTCGCGAGGTGGCCCTGCTGCCGTACACCTCCAGCACGCGCTGATCAGGAGAAGGAGAACCATCATGAAGCTCATCCTGACCAACGCCGTGGCCAATCTCGGCATCGCCGGGGACGTCGTCGAGGTGAAGGACGGCTACGCCCGCAACTACCTGATCCCGCAGGGACTCGGGATCAAGTGGACCCGCGGCGCCGAGTCGCAGATCGCCGGCATCAAGCGCAACCGGGACGCCCGTCAGGTGCGTGACCGCGCCCACGCCGACGAGCTGCGCACCCAGATCGAGGCCCTCAAGGTCCAGGTCGTCGTCCGCGCCTCCGAGGAGGGCAAGCTCTTCGGTGCCGTCACCTCGGCGGACATCGCCAAGGCCGTCAAGGCCGCCGGTGGCCCGACCATCGACAAGCGTGGGGTGAAGATCGAGAAGCCGATCAAGACCGTCGGTGAGCACAACGTGGGCCTGAAGATCCACGAGGCCGTCACCGCCTACTTCCCGGTGGTCGTCGTCGCCTCCTGAGCGCCGCGCAGCTGAGTGGTTCGACGCAGGTGATGTGTCGACCGTACGAAGGGGCCGATCCTACGGGGTCGGCCCCTTCGGTGTGCCCGGCTCTTTCGTGTGCCCGGAAAGTTCGGTGCTCGGGCCACCGTACGGCGTACTCATGCCACAGATGATGCTCGGTCGGCGGTGAGCGCTCTCCCATGCATGATGTATGGATACCAATGCATACTGGTGTCATGGGAGTGCTGATCCAGATCCGTGATGTCGAGCCCGAGATCCGTAATCGGCTCAAGGCGAAGGCTGCCCTGCGTGGCGAGTCGCTCAACACCTACCTGGCCCGACTGTTGGCGCGGGACGCCGCCCAGCCGTCCCGTGAGGAGGTCGTCGCTCGATTGGCTGCTCGGCCCGACGGGTTCACCGGCTCATCGACGGACCTGGTCCGGGAGGCGCGGGACCGCGGATCCGCGACCGATGTCGTCCATCCGCCGATCCCCGTGGAGACAGATCCGGCGACCAGGACGAAGGTGGCCGACCGACGTGGCTGATCCGGGCGTCATGCCTGGCGATGGCCCGGTGGGTATCGTGCTCGACTGCTCGGTCGTGGTCGACCTGCTCGGCTCGACGGAGGCTCCGGAGCTGCTGTCGCGCCTACCCGTGGATGCGGTCTGGCATGCCCCGGTGCTGCTGGCGACGGAGGTCGTTTCGGCCGCCCGGGGGCTCATGCTCGGCGGGCGGGTCAGCAGTGACCGTGCCTGTGCGATGGTCGCGGCGTTCGACGATCTCGGGATCACTCTCTGGTCACCTGATCGGGCCCAGTCCCTGCATGCCCTCGATCTGGCGGAGAACCTGACCGCCTACGACGCCGCCTACGTCGTTCTGGCCGAGGGCCTGGACCTGCCGCTGGTGACCCGGGACCGGCGGTTGGCCGCGGCCGTCGGTGGCCGGGTGCAGGTCCTGTCGGTCTGATTTCTCACTTCGCCGGAGACAGGTCACCCGGCCTCCAGTGATCCGAGCAGCAAGTTTCCGTGTGAGGCTCGGCGCTGCCCCGCCTCGCCGAACCCGACTACCGTCCGACGACCATCCAGGCGGTCCCGCGGGCCCGGAGCCACAGCGTCACCGCGCGGGCGGCGATCCACACGCCGTACGCGGCCCACAGCCAGGCCAGCCCGGCGTCCATCGCCCGCACCACCAGCGCGAGTGGGGTGTAGATCACCGTGACCAGCAGCCCGGCCAGCGAGAGGTAGCGGGCGTCGCCGGCGCCGATCAGTACGCCGTCGAGCACGAATGTCACCCCGCCGACGGGGACGATGCAGGCGAGGACCACCAGGGTCACCATCAGGACGGCGTGCACCCGGGGGTCGGGGGTGAACAGGCCGCCCAGCACCGGCCGGGCCAGCACCAGCAGCAGCCCGACGACGATGCCGAAGCCGACTCCCCAGACGAGCACCCGCCGGGTGATCCGCCGAGTGCCGGCGACGTCGCCGGCGCCGAGTCGCAGTCCGATCAGCGCCTGGGCGGCGATGGCGAACGCGTCCAGGGCGTACGCCATCGTCTGCCACAGGCTGTAGGCGACCTGGTGACCGGCCAGCGCGACCTCCCCCATCCCCGAGGCGGTGAACGTGGTGACCGTGATGGCGGCCTGCAGGGTGGCGGCCCGCAGCACCAGCCAGCCGCCGGAGCGGGCGGCAGCCAGCACGCCACCGAATGCCGGCCGGAACCTGACCCCGTGACGTGCCGCGCCGCGCAGCACGGTGGCGCCGAGCACCGTCGCCCCCGCCCACTGGGACAGTGCCGTGCCGAGGGCGGCGCCGGCGATCCCCATCCCGACGCCGTAGACCAGGGTGAGGTTGAGGGCGATGTTGGCCAGGTTCACGCCCACCGCGACGTAGAGCGGTGTCCGGGTGTCCTGCAGCCCGCGCAGTACCCCGGTCGAGGCCAGGCTGACCAGCTGGGCGGGCAGCCCCAGCGCCACGATGCGCAGGTACGTGGCGGCGTAGCCGGTGGCCTCCGGGCTGGAGCCGTAGAGACCGAGGATGCTGGGCGCGCCGACCACCAGGCCGAGGAAGAGGGCCAGCCCGATCAGCAGGCCCAGCACCATGCCGTCCATCCCCCCGGACAGGGCGCCGCGCCGGTCCCCGGCGCCCAGCCGACGCGCGACGGTGGCCGTGGTGCCGTACGCCAGGAAGATCGACAGCCCGACGAGGACGCCCACCACGTTCGAGGCGAGGGTAAGGCCGGCCAGCTGGGCAGTGCCGAGGTGCCCGACGATCGTGGTGTCGACCAGGATCAGCAGCGGTTCGGCGACCAGGGTGGCGAACGCCGGCACGGCCAGGGCAAGGATCTCGCGGTTGAGGGTGCGGACGTTCCTACTCGGCCGTGTGTTCCGGGCTGCCGCGTTCACCACGTCAGCATAGGGTCCACCTGGTCGGGGACCGAGCAGGTCCGTACGCTAGCCTTGCCGTCCGCAGCCGCTTGACCCTGAGAGAGACCTATGGACATCACCGGGGACCTCACCGCCCTCTTCGAGACGTACGCGACCCTGCTCACCGAGGGTGACCTCGACCACCTGGCGCGGCTCTACGTCTACCCGGCGATGGTGATCGCCCCACACGCCCGGCTGGTCGTGCAGGACCACGACCAGACCCGGCGCTACTTCGCCGGCGCCGTGAAGGGCTACGCCGAGAAGGGGATCGTCCGCTCGCACCCGACGGTCACCTGGTGCGACCAGCCCGGCCGGGGCGTCGCCGTCGCGTACGTCACCCTCCGCAACGTCGACGCCGCGGGCCGCGAGGTCAACCAGGAGCACTACTGCTACCAGTTGGTCCAGCTCGACGGCTGGTGGAAGATCAGCACGATCACCCCGCTGCTGGGCTGAGCCGCGTCCGGCGGTGACCCCGCCGATCACCGCGGCGTGGTCACCGCAAGGCGATCACCGCAGCGTGATCACCAGACCGCGGCGATCGCCGTCGCCACGTGGTCGATATTGCCCGGGTTGAGCGCTGCCACGCAGATCCGGCCCTTGTCGGTGCCGTACACGTGGAACTCCTCGCGCAGCCGGACCATCTGGTCCTTCGACAGCCCGGAGTAGGAGAACATCCCCACCTGGTCGGTGATGAACGAGACGTCGTCGGTGACCCCCGCGGCCTGCAGTCCGGCGACCAGCGCGGCGCGCATCTCCTTGATCCGGTCGCGCATCTCGGCCAGCTCGACCTCCCACCGGGCGCGCAGCTCCGGGTCGCCCAGCACGGTGGCGACGATCTTCGCGCCGTGGGTGGGCGGGTTGGAGTAGAGCGTACGGACCACCGGCTTCAGCTGGGACAGCACCCGCTTCGCCTCGTCCGCGTCACCACAGACCACCGAGAGGGCGCCGTCGCGCTCCCCGTACAGCGAGAAGCTCTTCGAGAACGAGGTGGAGCAGACGAACGACAGGCCGGCGGCGGCGAACCGCCGCACCACCTGGGCATCCTCCTCCAGACCCTGCGAGAAGCCCTGGTAGGCCATGTCGAGGAACGGGATCAGGCCGCCCTCGGCGACCACCTCGATCACGGTGCCCCACTGGTCCGCGTCGAGGTCGTAGCCGGTCGGGTTGTGGCAGCAGGCGTGCAGCACCACGATCGACCCCGGCGCGGCGGCCCGCAGGTCCTCGACCATCCCGGGGAAGTCGATGCTGCGGCTGGCGGCGTCGTAGTAGCGGTAGCTCTCCACCGGGTAGCCGGCCGCGGTGAACAGCGCGCGGTGGTTCTCCCAGGACGGGTCGGAGATCAGCACGGTCGCGCCGGCGGCAACTTTCTTGAGGAACTCCGCGCCCACCCGCAGCGCGCCGGTCCCGCCGAGGGACTGGACGGTCGCCGTACGTTCGATCACCGGGCTGCCGACGCCGAGGACGAGCTCCTTGACATAGCGGTTGTACGCCGCCAGGCCGTCGATCGGCAGATAGGGGATCGGCTGGGGATCCGCGGCGATCCGCCGGCGGGCCTCGGCGACGCAGCCCAGCAACGGCAGCTTGCCGACAGCGTTCTGGTAGGCGCCGACGCCGAGATTGGCCTTGTCCGGGTCGGTGTCCGCCTTGAACTTCTCGGTCAGGCCGAGGATCGGGTCGGCGGGAGCTGTTTCGACGGCGGAGAACAAGGACATGAAGGCCCCTTCGCTGGGTTGGGATGCGGCGCCACCCGGGCGACGCGCAGTCCAGCCTAGTGGGCGGGCAGGGCCTTGGGGAGGGCGTCGTCACGGGGTGGGCACTGTCGACGGGTCGGGCATCGGTGGTCGGAGGCCGGCCGGTTCGGGAGCCGCACACTATGGCGCCTGGTGGAGGTCGGCGGTAGCGTCGGCCCGGTGAGGAACCCCAGCGTCATTGATCGGATCGCCGAGGACCACACCCGGCGACTCGCCGCCCTGCGGCCTACCTGGGCGACCGCCCTCGGCATCCCCGGCCATGACGACCGGATGGGCGACTTCTCGTCCGCCGGGCATGCGGCGTACGCCGACCTGGTCCGGGACACGCTCGCTCGGCTGGACCGTGCGGAGCGTGACGCGACCGCCGGTCCGTCCGAGGTGGCCCACGCCGAGCCGACCGCCACCGAAGCACCCGCCGCTGAGGCCCGGGACGTCGTCACCCTCGCTGCGATGCGGGACCGGCTCGGCCTGGAACTGGAGCTGTACGAGGCGCGCGAATACCGGGCCGCGGCGAACAACATCGAGTCGCCGGTGCAGGGCCTGCGCGATGTGATCGACCTGATGCCTACCGACACGGCCGCCGAGCTGGAGGTGATCGCCGCGCGTGTGGCGGACATCCCGCAGGCCGTCGATGGGTACATCGGCTGCCTGCGGGAGGGCCTCACCGCCGGTCCACGTCCGACCCGTCGACAGGCCGAACAGGCGCTCGGCGACGCGATCCTGCTCGGGGACCCGTCCTCCTCGTGGTTCGTCAGCTACCTGACCGGGCTGCTGGCCGGCGCCGGTGACTCGGCCGCCGGGACTGCTCCGGCCGCCGTGGCCGGCCGGGTGAACCCCACCGACCGCGCGTTGGCCGTACGCCTCGGGCAGGCGGCCCGGGACGCTGCCGCGGCGTACGCCCGGCTGGCCGAGGTGCTGCGCGACGAGGTCCTCCCCGGCGCCCCCGAGGCCGATGCGGTGGGCCGGGACCGTTATGCCCGGTTCTCCCGGGACTTCGTCGGCGCGGCGGTCGATCTGGACGAGACGTACGCCTGGGGGCTGGACGCCCTGCACGAACTGGCCGCGGAACAGCAGGCCGTCGCGGCCGACATCGCCGGGCCCGGGGCGTCGGTGCGGGAGGCGATCGCGGTCCTCGACGCCGATCCGGGGCGGCGGTTGCACGGCACCGACGCGCTCCAGGAGTGGATGACCCGGGTCACCGAGGAGGCCATCACCGCGCTGGACGGGGTGCACTTCGACATCTCCGGTGAGCTGCGACGCCTGGAGTGCCGGATCGCCCCGACCAACACCGGCGGCATCTACTACACCGCCCCCAGCGACGACTGGTCCCGGCCGGGACGGATGTGGTGGTCGGTGCCGGCGGGAGTCAACGACTTCACCACCTGGCGGGAACGCACCACCGTCTACCACGAGGGCGTGCCCGGCCATCACCTGCAGATCGGGCAGGCGGTCGCGAACAAGGACGAGCTCAACACCTGGCGGCGCCTGGTGTGCTGGACCTCCGGACACGGCGAGGGCTGGGCCCTCTACGCCGAGCGGCTGATGGCCGAGCTCGGCTTCCTTGACGACCCGGGCGACCGGTTCGGCATGCTCGACGCGCAGATGCTGCGGGCGGCGCGGGTGGTGTTCGACCTGGGGGTGCACCTCGGCAAGCCGGCACCGGACGAGTTCGGTGGCGGCGTCTGGGACGCCGAGAAGGGCTGGGCCTTCCTGCGCCACTACGTCGCCTCCGACGAGGCGACGCTGCGGTTCGAGTGGAACCGCTACCTCACCTGGCCGGGCCAGGCGCCCAGCTACCGGATCGGTCAGCGGATGTGGCAGGACCTGCGGGCCGATGCCGCCGCGGCCGCCGCGACCCGCGGGGAATCGTTCTCGGTGGCCGGCTTCCATGCCCGGGCGCTGTCGCTGGGATCACTACCGCTGGACGTGCTGCGGTCGGCGCTGGCGGGCTGAGGCGGCCGGCGTCAGGGGCAGTACATCCGGGGGTGACGGGTCGGGTGCCCGGCCCCGTCGGTGCGCTGCGTCGTTCGGAGCGGGGGTGCTCGGACGGGTGGGTCGTCGGGCTCAGATCGCCCCGGCGTACATCACCGCCGGGCAGCGGCACAGGAGCTCGCCGCAGGCCGGGCAGGTGCCCCGATCGCCACCGCGGTGCTGCCGCCAGAAGTCGGGTACCTCCGCGAAGGGTTCGAGCCCGGCGCGTTCCAGGATGACACCCATGCCGACCCCGCGGGGTGTCTTCGGCGCCGCCGCCGCCCAGACGCCGGTCTTGTGGCGGCGCAGGTGCGTACGCGCGGCCTGGGTGAGTCGGGTGCCCAGCCCGTGCCCGGTGTGCTCGGGATGGATCGCGACCGTGTCGAGCAGGCCGATCCGCCGGGCATGGAGCACATCGGGGAGTCCGCTACGGAGGACCTGGGCCACCGGTCCGGGCTTCATCACGGTGCCGAGGCAGACCCCGACCACCCCGTGATCGGACTCCGCCACCAGGGTGAAGCCATCGGGATCGCGGCGGAAGACGTCCGGCCCGCCGAGGAGCGGTCGATGATCCGGCTGCGCGTCAATGATCGCCTGCAGGACGGTCAGGTCCGCCCGGGCGGCGTTGCGGATACTGAGGACTGAGGTACGCGGCATGGCGTACCTCAGCGTAGATCCGGCCGACCCGATGCGTCCACTGCGGCCATCGGGCGACCCTCCGTGCCGCCGAGCTCCGGGGTCCGGGCCGACGTGCCTCGGGGTCCGGGCCGCCGCTCACCGCGGCCCCGACCTCGCTCTGTTGTCGGCACCGTCCTGTCCGGCACCGTCCTGTCCGGCACCGTCCTGTCCGGCACCGTCCTGTCCGGCACCGTCCTGTCCGGCACCGTCACTCACTGTGTTCTCAACATCGACCGGCAGCCTGGACCCCGGTGATGTCGCACGTCACCCGCGCCCCGCGCCGCGCCGCTGCTCTCCCATCCTCCTCCTGGCGGCGCGCGCGGGACTCCCGCGGATATCGAGTGGATATCGAAAGGGTGACCGAAGGGGTGATTGTTGCGCCGAGGCCTCTCCATCCGGCCCTCGGCCACCTAGGCTCGGACATGGTGAACGAGGACTGTGCCGGGGTGACCCGGGAGGGGGAGGTCCGTTGAGGGCGTCCGGAGATGCCGGCGGTGCCGGGAAGCCCGTGGGCTGTACGGCTGGGGATCACGGTGGGTTGGAGCCTGTCGTGGATCAGTTGGCGCGCGAGTTCGACGGGACGTTCAGTCCGGCGACGATCCGCCGATTCGTCGACGAATCCCATGACCTGGTCGCCCGATTCCTGACACCCGTCACCGCGCGCGGGGTCTCGCCCCGGGTGAGAGGACTGACCCGCAGGTTCGCCTCCGAGCGGCTCGGCGCCCTGGCGAGGGCGGACCGGCTCGTCCCCCGGCCGGTCCCCGAGGTGCTGTTCATCTGCGTGCAGAACGCCGGCCGGTCCCAGATGGCGGCGGCGCTGCTGGACCGCTACGCCGGTGGTCGGGCGGTGGCGCACTCGGCCGGCTCGGCTCCCGGCGCGGAGATCCACCCGGCTGTCGCGGTCGCCATGGCCGAGATCGGCATCGACCTGGCCGACGCTTTCCCCAAGCCGCTCACCGACGAGGCCGTCCGCGCCGCCGACATCGTGGTCACCATGGGCTGCGGCGACAGCTGCCCGGTGCTCCCCGGCAAGTGCTACCACGATTGGCGCCTGGACGACCCGGCGGAAGGCGGGCTCGACCAGGCGCGCCAGGTCCGCGACGAGGTGGACCGGCGGGTGCAGGAACTCTGGGCGATCATCGTCTCGCATCCGACCCTCCCGGACGGCCGGCCCAACCTGTAGGCTCGGCCGCCACGCGCGACGCTGCCGGGCAGGCGTACGAACGGTACGTCGCGTCAGGCTCCCCGCCGTCGCTCTGTGCCCGACCTGTGGATGCTCCGGCACTGCCCACGAGTCGGCGGATCCCGCCTGTGAGCCGAGCGTAGTAGCCTTTCGGTGATGGTCCGCCGGCGGGGAACCTCCTAGCGTGGACGCTGAGCCGGTGGCCGACGATCCCCCCATTGTTGTCGGCCACCGGCTCGCCGTCGTTACGCGCTGATCGGGTCCTTCGGGCCTCTCGTGCCGGGTCCTTCGGGCTACCCGTCAGGCCCGCACCACGGCCTTTGCCAGTGCCAGCCGCAGTCCCTCGGCGGTCCATCGCCCGTGGAAGATCAGGGTGCCGGGGGCGAAGGCCCAGGCATTGGCCAGCGGGCCCGCGTCGACCGGGTCGAACCCCAGGGCATCCACCAGCATGCTGACCCGCGCCGCAGCGGCCGGGTGGTCGGAGGCGATCGCCAGTGCGCGGCGGCCCTCCTCCCCGGAAGGACGGGAGTCGGTGCCGATCTCGCGGGCCCCGATGTGGTTGAGCGTGCGGACGACGTACGCACCGGCCAGATGGGCTTGGACGATCTCGCTGGTCGACCGGGGATCCTCGTCGAACTCCGGGATCGGTCCGTCGACGAGAGGGAAGTGGTTCATCACGTCGACAACGATGTGGCCACGCAGTGCCGCGGCCGGGAGGCTGCGGTAACGCCGAAGGGGGATCGCGGCGATGACGATGTCGCTGTCGTACGCCTCGGCCCGGGAGACCGCTGCGACCCCCGGCAGGTAAGGAGCGATCTGCTCGGCCGTTACCCGTGCCGGGCGGCGGGTCGCGAGGCGTACGGCGTAGCCGGTGCCCAGTAGCCGGGAGGCGAGGGCCATCCCGAGGTGTCCCGCCCCGAGGATTCCGACGGTGGTGTTGCCCACTTCACCGGTGGTTGTCCCGCCGGTGCTCGCCTGACCGGTGCTCGCCTGACCCGAGTTCGTGTCGCCGACTGTCACTCCGCCATTGTCAGCGTCGGGCTGGCGGGAGCCGGCGCGGGTCGCGGACCGGACCGTCGGCTCGACCGCTGACTTGGCCGCCCTGAGCGGCGATGTTTCCATTCTCGCCGCCGCGAACCTCGCCGGAGGCGCTCCCACCGCCGCCATCCTCACCGCAGGCGGTCCCCCTGGCCGCCCCTGACTGCCGACCCTGTCATTCTCCCGGTCCGTCCACCTCTCGGTCCGTCCACGGGGTGGTCGCGACGAAGTCCGTGGGCTTCCCGGACCGTCCGATCCGGTACACCTTCTGCCGCGCCACGCCCAGGTCGAGGGCCAGGGAGGAGGCAGGCCACGTGAGCAGCAGATCGCGGACCGCCCGCGAGCGGACGAATGCTGCCCGGGCACTGAGGTGGGCCTGCAGGGCACTGACCTCGGCCGCGACCAGGGCGACGGCCAGGGCTCCGCCATGTCGCTCGGCCCACTCGGGAGTGGACTCGCCGGGGATCCTGTTCACCGGATCCCCGCCCTCGAGCGCGGACCGATACAGCGCGTCCCCGCCGTCGGCGTAGGCGTCCAGCAGGACCTCAGGCGTCACGCCGGCGTTCGCCAGGCGACGCACCGTCTCGTGGAACGTGCCCTCGTGGACCCGGTGCGGGAGAGCAGCCTGCCACCGGGCCGATGCTCCTCCCGCGTCGGGGTCGGGGGGATCCTCGGGTCCTGAGGCGTCGAGGCCGGTGGGAGTGGCCCGGTCCGCGGCCCAGTCCTCGGCATCCTCGTTCGAGTCGTACGCCGGGTTGTACGGCCGGTCGTACGCCGGGCCGGAGTCCGGGCCGACCAAGAGCTCGCGGATCGAAGCGCGTCTGGCGGCGGCCGCATCGTCGGAATCCGCATCGTCGGAATCCGGAGTGTCGGAATCCGGAGTTGTTTCTCTTCCCGAGTTTTCACCCGGGGGGTGACGCTTCTCCATGGGGTCACTTTCCCGTGCGGACGGCGAATCGGTCAACCTATGCGGCTCAGAAGGTCGCCAAGCCCGGTCAGAGCGCCGTCACCCCCCTGGTGATGCGTCACCAGGGGGGTGAAACCTGAGTTCGAGAACAGACCTGACGTTTCGGCGAGTGCCACCCTGGCGTGGGGCGGCCTGTCCGGCGTGGGGCCGACCCGTCAGGGCGCGCAGTGGGGCCGGCTGGTCAGGACGCGGCGGACCGGGCCGGCGAGGACCGGCCCGAGGACCACGGCGCCTCAGGCGGGGATCAGCTCGGTCATCAGGAGCCCGAGGAGCAACAGACCGAGCAGGATGCGGTAGACGATGAACCCGGTGAAGTCGTTGGTCGACACGAACTTCAGCAGCCAGGCGATGGAGACGTACGCGACGACGAAGGAGACCACGGTCGCCAGCACGGTCGGACCCCAGCCGACGGTGGCGGAGACCGCTCCCGCCTGGGTGGCGGCTTCCAGCCCCCCGGCGGCGATCAGGGCCGGGATCCCCATGTAGAAGCTCAGCCGGGTGGCGGTGACCCGGTCGAAGCCCCGGAACAGGCCGGCGGAGATGGTCGCGCCGGAGCGGGAGATGCCCGGGAACAGTGGCGCCAGGGCCTGGAAGAGGCCGATCACCAGAGAGTCCTTGAGGGTGACGTCGTGCATTCCGCGGTCGTGGTGCGGGAGACGGTCGGCGATCCACATCACGATGCTCCACAGCAGCAGCGCCCCGGCGACGACCCACATGCTGCGCAGTGTGGTCTCGATCGCGCCCTTGAAGAGCAGCCCGACGACGGCCACCGGGACGGAGCCGATGATCACTCCCCAGCCCAGCCGGTAGTCCGGATCATGGCGGGCGTCGGCGCTCCTCAGCCCTCGGTACCACGCGACGGCGATCCGGACGATGTCGGTGCGGAAGTAGACGATGGCCGCGATGATCGCGCCCACCTGGATGATGGCGGTGAACGCGGTCATACCGGGGTCGTCGATCCGGTACCCGAGGAGGTGCTCGATGATGTTGAGGTGTCCGGTGCTGGAGACCGGGAGGAACTCGGTGATTCCCTCGACGATCCCGAGCAGGATGGCGTGGAACCAGTTCATGGTGCCCTTTCGTGGGTCGGCGGCTGCTGGATGCAGGTCGACCGTACCGGAGCCGCGGCACCCGGTCGCCGCTGGTCCGGCCGTCCGACCGTGCCCGGCCGCTCAGTGACGCACCGCGCGGTCGACCGCCGCCCTCACCGGGCCATACGTGGCCGCCCACCACAGCACGGTACCCAACGGCAGTCCCCACCACCCGGACCACTTCGACCGGCTGCCGTCCGGGCGCAGACCGGTCAGCGAGGCGACGCCGATCCCGGCGAAGAGCGTCGCGTACGCCGGAGCCACCAGCCGTTGGCCGGGCGGGAGCTCCCGGTCCGCGCCGAGGGCGGCCAGGGTGGCGGCCGCCGCGGCCACGCCCACGGCTCCGGGGACATCGGCCCAGGCCGCCCGACCGGTGAGTCCCCGGCGCCGGCGCCCCGAGACCGAGGCACCGGCGGCGACAGTCAGCGCGCCGGCCGCGGTCCAGGCCATCGCTCGGGCCCACCGCCCCGGACCGTCGACCGCCTCGTCCAGCAACTCGTCGTCGAGGTCGTCGGGGTTGAGCAGACCGAGGCGTACGGCGACCGCCCCCATGTTGAGCGCCCAGCCGATCCCGAACACGTGCGGCACCACCACGTGCGGATCGGACGGGTCGAACGTCGCCGCCATCCGCTGCAACACGCCGGCGGCCAGCGAGTTCGGCACGCCGAGGATGGTCCGCCACCGCCGCTCGGTGCGCAACTCCTCGTCCAGTTCCGCGGCGTACGTCCGGGCCGAGCCGAAAGACGCCACCGCGGCGGCCACCGGGTCCTCCGCCGCGGCCGGCGGACCTTCGGGCCGGGTCCCACTGTCCTCGGCGTGGGCGACGGCGTACCCCGCTGCCGTCTCCCGCAGCGCCGCCTCGAGGTCGGCAAGGGCCTGGCGGCGCGCCGGCCCGCGGGCCTTGAGGTGGCGGGCCACCTCGGCGACGTAGGCGGCGATGTCCTCGTCCACGGGGTTCGGGGCGGTCATCGGGACTCCTCGGTGAGCAGTGTGTCCATCGCCGTGACCACCTGGCGCCAGGCCGCGGTCTGTCCGGCCAGCTCCTCGCGGCCGGCATCGCTGAGCGTGTAGTACTTGCGCGGCGGGCCCTTCGGCGACTCCCGCCAGGTGGTGTTGACCAGCCGCGAGTTCTTCAGCCTCGTCAGCAGCGGGTAGATCGTGCCGGTCGTCGCCTCCAGGCCGGGCAGCCCGGCCAACCCCTCGACGATCTCGAAGCCGTACGACGGGGCGCGGTCGAGAAGGGCGAGGACGGCCAATTCGAGCGCGCCCTTGCGGAGTTGGGTGAGGTGGTCGGTGCGCATAGCTATATTGCATTGCACAGTATCCTGTCGTGTCAATATGCTGGTGGTGCCGATCGTTTCCGGTCGTCGCCATCCGCCGTCGCGCCGTCGACCACCTCCCGGAGAGTCCCATGGTCCCCCTGCTGTCCATCGCCTTCTTGGTCGTCACCCTGCTCATCTGCTTCGGTCTGCCGCTCGGCGGTCTGATCTGGCTCCAGACGCGGCGTACGTCGGACGGCGGCCCGCGCTACCCGGCGATCGGGCGTGCCTTCCTCTGCGGCATGCTCGCCTTCGCCGCCGCTCAGCTCCTCACCCGGATCCCGCTGATGCTGGTCGTCGTCCCGACGCTGCCGCCTCCGGTCGCGACCTTCCTGCTGTCCGGCCCGGTGGCGAGCTACACGGCCGGCCTGTTCGAGGAGACCGGACGGCTGGTGGTGATGGTGCTGCTGTTGCGCCGCTTCCACCGCTGGATCGACGGCGTCTCGTTCGGCCTGGGCCACGGCGGGCTCGAGGCGATGGTCCTGGTCGGCCTCAACACGGTGTCCAACCTGGTCCTCGCCGAGATGATCAACACCGGCAACTGGGCCCGGATCGCCGCCACCATGCCCGCCGCGACCGCCCAGCAGGTGCACGACGCCCTGGTCGGTACGGCGTCGCCGCTGTTCCTGGCCGCCGGCGTCGAGCGGATCGGGGCGATCGGCGTCCATGTCGCACTGTCGGTGCTGGTGCTGTGGGGCGTCCATCGCTCCCGCAAACTGCTGACCTGGGTGCTCGCCGTCCTGCTGCACGGCACGGTCAATCTCACCGCCGTCCTGATGGCCGAGTACGCGGTCAACCCCTGGCTGATCGAACTGGCCGTGTTGGTGCTCGCCGCACTGCTGCTGGTGCTGGCCGTACGCTTGCGGCCCGGGTTCGCCACCGAGGTGGTGCCGGACCTGTCGAGGCTGCCCGCGCCGCAGATCCCGGTGGGGGGTGCGGTGCCGCCGGAGAGTGGCGTCCTACCGGAGGGCGACGTCCCACTGAAACGTGACGTCCCGCCGGATGCCGTCGACGAGGGGCCGACGCCGCCCCAGGGGTGACCGCCCGGGGCTGACCGGTGGACCGTCTCGCTGATCGCGATGCCCCGACCGTGCAGAGGTGAGTGTCACTCAGCAACTCTGCACGGGCGAGGTGCGGGGGCGTCGACGGGCCCGCGCTCGATGACGCGGGCCGTCGTTCGTCTGTCTTGTCGGGGTATCTGCGATGTGTCGGGGTATCTGAGATCAGCGGGCCGCGCGGTCCATGTGCTCGGCCGGCGGCTTGGCGAAGAACAGCGCGGCGACCAGGCCGAGCAGGATCGCCGCCGCGCCGAGCAGCAGCGACTGGCCCATCGCCGCGGCGAAGGCGTCGTGGAGGAACGGCGGCAGGGTGCCGGAGAAGCCCTCGGTCGCGGTGCCGGCCGGGATCTGGGCGCGCGCCGCCGGCGGCAGGGCCTGGACCGCGCGGCTCATCTCCACCTGCAGCCGGCTCGACATCACCGCCGCGATCGACGCCGAGCCGAGGACGCTGCCCATCTGCCGGGTGGTGTTGTAGATGCCCGAGCCGGCGCCCGCCAGCCGTGGCGGGAGGTTGCGGGTGGCGGTCATCGAGACCGGCCCCCAGATCAGGCTGTTGGCGACGCCGAGCAGGGCCAGCGGGAGCAGGAACATCCAGATCGGGGTGTCCGCGCGGGTGATCCACCAGGCCCAGACCTGGGAGGCGGAGAACAGCAGGAAGCCGAGCATCGCCAGCCACTTGGGGTTGATCCGGGTCTGGAGCTTGCCGGTCAGCGGTGCCAGACCACCGGACAGCAGGGCCATCGGGATCATGGTGAGGGCCGCCTGGGTCGGGGTGAGCCCCTTCACCTCCTGGTAGAACAGCATCAGCGGGAACGAGGTGCCGACCACGCAGAAGCCCATCACGGTGATCGCGGCGTTCGCGGCGGAGAAGTTGCGGTCCCGGAAGAGGGCGAGCGGCACCAGCGGCTCGCGGGTGTTGATCGCCTGCCAGACGACGAACAGTGCCAGCACTACCAGGCCGATGGTGATCAGACCCGGCACGGAGATCGGGAGGTGGGTGTGCAGGCCGGCCACGGTGAGGTCGTCGGTGATCCCGGCCCACTGGTAGGTGTTGCCCTCCTGGATGCCGAACACGACCAGGAAGGTGCCGAGCGCGCTGAGGATGACGCCGAGCCAGTCGAAGCTGTGCGCGTGCACCGGCAGGGTGGGGACCAGGCGAACCGCAGCGACGAAGCCGACGATGCCGATCGGCACGTTGACGAAGAAGATCCACTCCCAGCCGAAGCCGTCGGTGAGCAGGCCGCCCAGCAGCGGGCCGACCAGCATGGCGACGCCGGCGGTCGCGCCCCACAGGGACATCGCCTGGGCCCGCTCCTTCGGTGGGAAGAGGCGGGTGATCACCGCCATCGTCTGCGGGGTCATCAGCGCCGCGCCGAGGCCCTGCACCACGCGCCAGGCGATCAGTGCCCCGGCCGTGCCGGCCAGGCCGCAGGCCAGCGAGGAGACGGTGAAGACGGTCAGGCCGATGAGGTAGAGGTTCTTCGGGCCGTAGCGGTCGCCGAGGCGGCCGGTGATCAGCAGCGGCACGGCGTACGCCAGCAGGTAGGCGCTGGTGACCCAGATCGCCGCGTTCAGGGTGGTGTTCAGTCCGGTGATGATGTGCGGCATCGCCACCGACACGATCGTGGTGTCGATCAGGATCATGAAGAACCCGACCACCAGGGCCACCAGGGCGCGCCAGGCGTCCGCCGTGGACACCCCGTGGTCCTCGAACTGGGCGCCGGGGCCGGTCGGGCCGGTGGGTGCGCTTGGTGTGGGTGCGTCGGGGGTGGTGGCGTCGGGGGTGCTGGGCGCACCGGGTGTCATGGTGACCCGATCGTCGCGGGTGGTGCTCATGGCTGCTCCTCGGGATCGGCGGGGGTGGATTCGATGGTGGCGTACGCGGGGGTGCCGCGCCGCGGGGCGGCGTGCGCAGGGGCGGCGTGCACCGTGATGTCGTCGTCGACGGTGGCGTACGCGGGTGGGTCGGGGGGTCCGTAGCGGGCCGGGTCGTAGTACGGGGAGACGCTCAGCGGGCGCTCCGGCAGGGCGTCGGGGTCGGGTGCCGGCGCGGGGGAGACCCAACTCGTCGTCCCGTCGCCGATCCGGGCGGCGAGGTCGCGGAGCCAGTGGGCCTCCGCGAGCAGCATCGACGCCTGGTAGTCGAGGTCGAGGGTGAAGCGCTCCGGGAGTCCGCGGCCGCAGACGTACGCCAGGGTCTCGGTGAGCAACGCGCGCTCCGCGTCGAGACGCCCGGCGCGGGTGATCAGCAGCTCGACGGCCCGGTCGGCGGGCAGCTTGTTGAGCTCGGCGACGGCACAGGGGAACCGCGGATACTCGTACACCGGCCGGGACACCCACTCGTCGACGGTGGCCCGCAGGGCGTCACGGCCCGCGTCGGTGATCCGGTAGGTCGTACGCTCCGGCCGGTTGCCGCACCGATCGGTGCCGCACGATTCCAGCAGTCCCTCGTCGGCCAGCCGGCCGATGGCGTGGTAGAGCGTGCCGGGACGGACCTTGACCACCCGGTCCTCCCGGCGCTGCAGCATGAGTTGGTAGACCTCGTACGGGTGCGACGGTGCCTCGTGCAGGATCGCCAGTGCGGAGAGCTGCAATGGGGTGAGTGGCATGATCTCCTCCTTCCGGGGCGGAGGCGCTGGGCGAATGGTGCACAGGATGCGTTGCCAGGTTGTGGCTGCCGTCACACCATAGGTGCTCCGCGTCGATTATTCCAGTTGGAGTATTGGGGGTCGGGATGCCCATGCGGCATGGTGCGGCGCACTCGTCGACGTGCCGCGGGCAACGATCCAGGTCCACGTCGCCCGATATCAGTCCGAGATGACCTCGTCGAGGTAGCACCAGCGCCAGGACTCGCCGGGCTCGAACGACCGCATCACCGGGTGCCCGGTGTGCTCGAAGTGTTTGCGGGCGTGGTTGCCGGGGGAGGAGTCGCAGCAGCCGATGTTGCCGCAGGCCAGGCACATCCGCAGGTGCACCCAGGTCAGGCCCTCCCGTTCGCAGTCCGGGCAGCCGGTGTACGAGGTGGGGACGGCGCAGTCGGTCGCCTCCTGCAGGTGGGAGCAGGGTTCGGCGATGCTGTGCACGGCGAGGGCGCCGCGTACAGCATCGCTGCGGTCGATGAAGCGTTGCGAGATCACCTCCTCGAGGTCCAGTCCGTTGAGCACCTCGGAGACGACGGTCTGGTCGGCGTTGCCCTCGTCGCGGATGTCGAGGATGACCTCTCGCTCCCGCCCCAGGGCCACTCGGCGAAGCCGACGGCGGGTCGCCTCGGGTGTCTCCTGTTCGGAGCCGGGGCGGCCGAGGCGCTCCCAGAGGGTGTTCAGCCGGTGGGTGTTCTCCGCCCTGAGCAGGTCGACGGCCGCCCTGTCCTCCGGCCCGGCCGCGCTGTCGGCGGCGTCGAGTCCGGCCGCGGTGGCGCGTTGCAGGATCATCGCGGACTCGATGGCGTCCTCGCGGGCGTCCGGTCCCCGCAGCCGCAGGGCGCGGGCCAGCGGGGGAAGGGTGAGGCCCTGGATCAGCAGCGTCCCGATCGTGACGACCAGGGCGACCAGCACCAGGACGGGTCGGCCGGGCGTGTCGAGCGGAAGCGTCATCGCGGCGGCCAGCGTCACCACGCCGCGCATCCCGGCCCAGCCGATCACCAGGGTCTCGGCCCACGGCCGGCCGCCGCGACGTACGAGGAACGCCCTGGTGCCGAGCAGCCAGACCAGCCGCAGCAGGATGACCGCTCCCAGGGTCGCCAGGCAGACCGCGATCACGGTGCCGCGTCCGGGCCCGGAGTCCCAGGCGGCGATGACGATCTGCCGGGTCTGCAGGCCGATCAGCAGGAACACGGCGTTCTCCAGCAGGAACTGCAGGGTGTGCCAGTTGATCCGGGCGGACAGCCGTGCCTCGGCGGTCTGCTCGCGCTGGGCGCGGTGGCCGAGCACGATGCCGGCGACCACCACGGCCAGCACGCCCGAGCCGTGCACCAACTCGGTGAGGACGTACGCCGTGAACGGGACGAGGAAGGACAGGCCGACCGTCATCGCGGCGTCCCGGAGCCGGCGGAAGAACAGCCCGGCGAGTCGCGCGACGCCCAGCCCGATGACGATGGCGAGGACGACGGCCCGGCCGAAGTCGAGCACCACCGCGCCGACCGACAGGGCGGCGGTGAGTGCCAGGGTGGCGGAGCGCAGGCTCACCAGGGCGGTCGCGTCGTTGACCAGGGACTCGCCCTCGAGGATCGTCACCACCCGGCGGGGGAGCCCGACCTGCCGGGCCACCGCGGTCGCTGCCACCGCATCGGGCGGTGCGACCACGGCGCCGATCGCGAAGGCGGCCGGCCACGGCACGTCGAGCAGCGGCCGGACCACCGCCGCCACCCCGGCCATGGTGAAGAGCACCAGACCGATCGACAGCCAGCCGATCGACGTGACGTTGGACCGGAAGTCCGCCAGTGGGGTGTTGACCGCGGCGGCGTAGAGCAGCGGCGGCAGCAGCCCGACCAGGACGAGCTCCGGGGACAGGGCGGGGACATGGAGGAACGGGATCAGCGACCCGGCGACCCCGACCAACATCAGGGCCAACGGCGCGGAGATCCGCAGCCGATCGGCCCACCAGGTGACCACCAGGACGACGAACGTGAACCCGGCGACGGTGATGACGATCTCCATGGGGAGATCGTAGGGCGGGAGCGGCCGGTCACTCCCGGTCGCGGGCCTGCCAGGTGCACAGGCAGGCCTCGTTGCCCTCGGCATCGGCGAGGACCCAGAACGACGGCGCGCGGCCGTCGCTGACGAGGTGGCCGCCGGCGGCCAGCGCCCGGTCCAGCCGGTGCTGCACCTCGTCGTGGGCCACCCACACGTCGAGGTGGATCCGGTTGCGCTGGGGGCGCGGGGCGTCCATCTGTTGGAACCAGATCAGCGGGCCGGTCAGGTCCGGGTCGGGGAGCTCCAGGTCGCTCTCCTCGGGGGAGTCCGCCGGCGGCATCGGGCGGCCGAGCACCGCGGCCCAGAACGGCTGGACCGCCGGTCGGTTCAGGGCGTCCACCGCGACCTCGACGACGGTGAGTCGAGCGTGGTCGGGACGGACGCCCCGGTCGGCGAGCAGGCCGCTGACCCGGGTCGCGAGGCGTACGTCCCGGTCGGTGATGCCGCCGGCGTCGTGGCTGGTCACCGACAGATGGACCCGGGACCAGCGGATCTCGATGTCCGGGTGGTGGTCGAGGGCCCGGGCGACCTCGGCCACGGCGGTGACGAACTCCATCGCCCGGTCGAAGTCGCCGAGATCGGCGCTGAGATGCAGACGGTCGGTGAGGAGCCGCCAGCCAGGGGCGGCGACGCTGGCCTCGCGGCGGGACAGGACGGTGCTCATGACAGTGGCCTTCCTCGTGGGTCCCCTCCATTGTTGATCATCGTCCGTGAGGGGTGCATCAGCCCTGTGGTGCCGGTGGTCCCGCCCGGGCGGCCGGTAGCGGCATCGCCACCTTGCCGACACCCGCGGTCGCAAGGGACCGCCTTGCCGTGCAGGCCCCATGCTGGATCCATGACCACAACGGATCACTCGGATGAGGACCCCGGGCCGGACCCCGAGCCGCGGGCGACCGTGCCGACGACGCCGGAGAGCATGACCGTGCCAGGGACGCCGGGCGTTACCGCCCCGCCCGGGGTGTCGGCGGCGCAGCCCTTCGCGGGGTTTGTCCCGCAGGAGATCCCGGTCTCCGCGGGCGCCATCCTGCTCGACGACCGGGGCCGGCTGCTGGTGCTCAAACCGACCTACAAGTCCGGATGGACGATCCCGGGCGGGATCATGGAGGCCAGCGGCGAGACGCCATGGGAGGCCTGCCGCCGCGAGGTGTTCGAGGAGACCGGACTGGTCGTCGACGGGGCACGCCTCGTCTGTGTCGACACCCGCCCGGCCCGGGAGGGACGCAAGCTCGGCCTGCGGTTCCTCTTCCACTGTGGCGCGCTGTCGCCCGAGCGGGTGGCCGACATCGTGATCGACCGGGTGGAGATCGAGGCCTATCGGTTCGTCCCGATCGACGAGGCGCTGACCCTGCTGCGCAAGCCCGTACGACGTCGGGTCCGCCGCGGGCTCGCCGCCCGACGCTGTGTCTATCTGGAGAACGGGCGGCCGGTCGGCGGGATCAGCTGAGCGGGTGACAGGAGGGCGACCCGGGCCATCGACACCCCGCGGGACCGGGCGATGTCCGCCATGGTAGCGATGATCGCGGTGTCGGAGTCCGGGTTGTGGGGGACGGGGCCGTCAGGGCGGTCCGGGGATCAGAACTTGCGACGCATGTAGGAGCGACCGAGCTTTCCGTCGCGGGCCGGCACGAAGGAGGTGAAGCCCTCGCTCGCGTACAGCTTGCGGGCCCGGTCGTTGTGACACTTCATGTCCAGCCACATGCCGCGACAGGCGTACGTGTCCCGCGCGTAGTCGACGATGTAGCGGATGAACCGGTGACCGAGGCCGCGGCCACGGTGGGCCGGGTCGATCACCATGCGGCGGAGCTCGATGTCTCCACCGTCGAGGATGCCGGCCAGCACGGCATAGCCGGCCAGGTCATCGCCGTCGAACAACAGGAAGTGCTCCTGGTCGGGATCGGCCAGGGCTGCCTCGTGGTAGTCGCGGCCTGTCGGACCGAGCCATTCGGCCGTGTCCGTAGACTTCTCCAGGCGAAGGATCGCCTCGATGTCGCCCTCCGTCGTGTGCCTGACGGTCAAGGGCAGGGTGATTGCCATGAAGATGATGATGACACCGGAAATGCCCGGGTCCAACTCTGTGAGGCCCAGTTGCCTGTGTGGAACCTGAGCGTCGGTTGCGTACGGGCTACGCGTGCGGCATCACCGCGACGAAATCCCGGCTGGACGGCTGCAGGTAGCGATCCGCCGCGGCGACCTCGTCGGCGCTGAGCTTCTGCGGGACGGTCCCCGAGCCATCGTGGGTGTAGGTGATGAAACTGGTCCAGTCCTTGTTGATGTCGAGCTGCATCGCCTCCACCGCGCCCGCGTCGTGCAGGACCTGGGCCAGCGCGCCGACCGTCAGGGACGGGCCGAGCACCACCACCGTCGACCCGTCGGAGCGGGTGCCGATGCCGCTGCGCCACACGGCGGCGGCGTTGCCCACCGTCTTGCCCCAGACCGCGGCGCTCGGATCGGAGACCTCCGGGGCCACCTTCCCGCTGTGCACCAGCGGGATCAGGTTCTGCCGCACCGCCGCGACCCCCTCCCCGGGGTCCCCGCCGCCCCAGGTCATCACCCGCAACGACCCGTTGGTGCCCAGCACCATCGACGCCGCTCCGGTCTGCAGCGGGACGACGGTGTGCCCGGCCTGCCAGTAGCCGCCGCGCGCATCGGTCATCTTGAAACCGCTGTTGAAGCTGGCCAGGACGGTGTCCGCCGGCTGGCCGGTGAGCTGGCTGGGCTGCCCGGCGACCGGGCCCGGCTCCTTGGTCCCCGGGTGCAGCACGAAGGAGTTGAGCTTCGGGTCCAGCCACACCACATGGACGACGTAGGAGGTGTGCACCGCGTCCGGCCGCAGCGAGGCGACCATCGCCGCGGTGTCTCCCTTGGCGGAGTAGAGCGGCCGCCACTCACCCTCGCCGGCCAGCGCCGGCCCGGCCTGCGACGGGATGGTCGCGGGACGGGCGGTCTTGGTGCGGACGGTGCCGGTGCCGGCGGCGCTGCCGCCGGCGTCGAGGGCCGACGCGTCGGGGGCGCCGCCGGACTTCGGTGGGTTGAGCTGGTACTGCGCCTGCTCCAGGGCGGTGACGACACCGCCCAGATAGTGGTCCCGGGCCCACTCCGCGACCCGGGCGGCGGTGGTGTCGGTGCCCGGGGCAGCGAGGGCCGACCCGAGGGACACCGAGGTCCACAGCACCAGGGCGGCGAGCAGCGCGGCGGGGATCGCTAGCCAGCGCCGCCGCCGGAGCGTACGGCCCGTCGGCCTGCCCGGCCGCCCGGCGTCCCCGGGCCGCCCGGTGCGTGCCGGCCCGCCGGCGGGGATCCCGCCGGAGGGGGCGAGCGCCCGCCGCGGCGCATCGGTCCGGGGCGGGACCACGACCGCGCGCCGCGGCTGCGAGGAGAGATGGTCGGTGGGGCGATCTGACACGAGGGGTCCTTCCGGGGTGCGACGGACCGGGCGTCGTCACCCCGAACCCGGCCGGCGGTTCTGTCCCACCGTGCCTCGCAGCGGTGAGAAGAGGATGAGAACGTGGCCGTATGTGCCATCGCGGAACCTACGCTGGCCGCACAGCGGTGAAGTGGTACCCGCGGACGCGGGACGGCACAGGTGGCACCGCCGGTCGTGGGCAGGCACAGGAGGGCAGATGATACGTGGCGTCCCGGGGATCGGCATGCGGGCCAAGCTCGCGGCCGCGACCATGGCGGTCGTCGGCATTGCCCTGGTCGTCGGCACCTGCATCGTCAGCCTGGCCCTCTACACGGCGCTGATGGCCTCGGTCACCCGGGAGGCGACCAGCCAGCTGAGCGTGGCCGCCGACCTGGTCGGCCGGGAGGGTGTCGACGGGCTGACGGGTGAGACCGGCGCCGAGGTGGCGGTCGGCACGACCGTGCAACTCCTCGGCTCCGACGGCTCGGTCGTCTACTCCACCAGCGGGACCACCGCGCTGACCACCGAACATCCCGGGGTGGGGCAGGTCGTCCTGGAGGGGGCGACGCCGCTGCCGCAGCCGATCGAGGACCCCGGTCTCGTCGTCGCCTCCACCGGGGTGGCGTACGACGGCAAGCTCGGCACCGCGGTCGTCGGGGTCTCCCAGGACTCGCAGTACGAGGCGGTCCACACCGTGCTGAAGTTGCTGCTGGTCGGCACCCCGCTGATCGTCCTCGCCGCCGGTGTGGTGGCGTGGTGGCTGGTCAGTCGTTCGCTGCGCCCGGTGGAGGCGATCCGGACGACGGTGGAGTCCATCTCCTCGCGCCACCTCGAAGCCCGGGTGCCGATCCCCAGCGTCGACGACGAGATCGGCCGACTCGCCCTGACGATGAACGCCATGCTCGGCCGTCTCGAGCTCGGCCGCCAGCAGCAGAACCAGTTCGTCGCCGACGCCAGCCACGAGCTGCGCTCACCGCTGGCCAGTCTGCACACCGCTCTGGACATGGGCACCGGTGACCCGACCGGTCGCCGCTGGCAGGACCTTGCTCCGGTGATGTCCACCGAGACCCGGCGGATGGAACGTCTCGTCGACGACCTGCTCACCCTTGCCCGCGGCGACGCGGGGATGGTGACCACCGGGCGGTGGCGCGACGTCGACCTCGACGATCTTGTGGTGGAAGAGGCCCGCCGGCCCCGCAGCCCGGGGCGGGTGGAGGTGCTCTTCGAGGTGGAACCGGCCCGGATCCGCGGCGACCGGCTGCAGCTCATCCGGGTGCTGCGCAACCTGGCCGACAATGCGGTGCGCGCCGCCTCCTCCCGGGTGGTGCTGTCGGTGGAGACCGAGGACGACTCGGCGGTGCTCAGGGTGGAGGACGACGGACCGGGGATCCCGCCGGAGGAGCGGGACCGGGTCTTCGAACGGTTCGTCCGGTTGGACGCCGCCCGGACCCGGGACGAGGGAGGCAGCGGCCTCGGCCTGGCCATCGTCCGCGAACTCGTCACGAACCACGGCGGGACGGTCACGGTGGACTCCTCGGCGCTGGGTGGCGCCCGGTTCACCGTACGGCTGCCGCTGGACTCCCCGGAGCCCCGTCAGGCGGCCGGACTGTCGACCAAGCGGTAGCCGACGCCACGGACGGTCTCGATCGAGTGCCGTCCGTACGGCTCGTCGATCTTGCGGCGCAGGTAGCTGACGTAGACCTGGATGATGTTGGTGTCCCCGGCGAACGCCGGATCCCACACCCCGTCGAGGATCTGCGACTTGGTCACCACCTGGTCGCGGCGCCGCATCAGGAACTCCAGCAGGGAGAACTCCTTGGCGGTCAGCTCGATCTCCTCGTCCGCCCGCCACACCCGGTGACTGCCCGGGTCCAGGATCAGGTCACCGACCGACAGGACGGTCGGCCGCTCCGGGGCGCCGCGCCGGATCAGCGCCCGCAGCCGGGCCACCAGCACGACGAAGTCGAACGGTTTGGTGAGGTAGTCGTCGGCACCGAGGTCGAAGGCGTCCACCTGGTCGTACGGCCCGTCCTTGGCGGTGAGCATCAGCACCGGGGTCCAGTCCTGGTGGGCGCGCATCCCCTTGACGATGTCGTAGCCGTTCAGCGCCGGCAACATGATGTCGATCACGGCCACGTCGTAGCTGCCCTCGAGTGCCATCCACAGGCCCTCGCGGCCGTTGGCGACCACGTCGACCATGAATCCCTCGCTCCGCAGCCCGTCGGAGACGAGCTTCGAGAGGGAGGGATCATCCTCGACCATCAGCACACGCATGTCACCATTGTGGTCCCTGCGGCAAGGGCGCACCGTCCGCGGTGACCCTGCTGTGACCCGGCGATCCCGCGACGGCTACTGTGCAGCCGTGACCCTCGTCATCGCCCACCGCGGCTGGTCCGCCCGTCAACCCGAACAGAGCCGCGCCGCGTACGTCGCCGCGATCGACCTGGCCGCCCGCACCGGGCGCCGGCTGGGGCTGGAATGCGACACCCACTTCAGTGCCGACGACCAGCTCATTTGCCTGCACGATCTCGACCTGGCCCGCACCGGCGGGCTGCCGGTGGAGGCCCGCGACCTGACCGTCGCCCAGCTCAAGGCGGTCGACGTCGGGTCCTGGCTGGTCGGCCCGGAGGCGACCGCCGACCAGCGGGAACTGATCACCGTTCCCGAGTTGTTCGACCTGGTGGCCGAGGCCCGCGGCCGGGGCGTCGATGTCTTCGCGGTGGTGGAGACCAAGCACCCGAACCCCTGCGGCACCGATGTCGAGCGGGCCCTCGCCGGCCTGCTGCAGGAGCGCGGCTGGGTGGGCGCCGATGCGCCGGTGCGGATGATCAGCTTCGACCCCGAGGCGGTCCACGTCTTCGCCGGACTGCTGCCGGACGTCCCGCGGTCCCAGCTCCAGTTCCCGGCGGAGATTCTCGACGGCGTCGAGGCGCCGGCGATCAGCCCCTGGCTCGGCATGGTGCGCCGGCGGCCGGAGCTCGTCCGCCGCGCCCACGAGGCGGGTCTCGAGGTGCACGTCTGGACGGTGAACGACCCGGCCGACATCGCCTTCTGTCTCGACCTCGGCGTCGACGCGATCACCTCCGACCGCCCGGACCTGGCGCTGCAGCTCGTCGCCGGCTGAGCTCGGGCGGCCGCTTCCGGCCCGTACGTCGCAGGTCAGAGCGTCCCGCGAGGAGTGGCAGCCCAGCCGTTCGTACGACGTACACCTCGGCGTCACATCGGAACTCCACAGCATTCACCACCCTGGAGCAGCCTTAGGGCCCGTGAGTCCGACGATGCTCTCGCCGCGGACGAGCGGCGATCTGTCCGAGGTGGTGGTCCCCAGGCGCCGGCCGTACGCCTGGCGCGAGGTCGGGCTGGCCGCGGCGCTGGTGCTGCCCAACCTGATCCTGCTGGCGCTGTTCACCTACCGGCCGCTGCTGGACAACATCCGGCTGTCGTTCTACCACTGGAACATCTCCTCGCCCCGCCGGACGTTCATCGGATTCGCCAACTACCTGGAGTGGTTCACCGCCCGGGACACCGGCACGGTGGTGCTGAACACGCTGATCTTCACCGTCGCCGCGGTGCTCGGGTCGATGGTGCTCGGGCTGGCCCTGGCGCTGCTGCTCGACCAGAAGCTCTTCGGCCGCGGCGCCGTACGGTCGATGGTCTTCGCCCCGTTCGTGATCTCCGGGGCGGCAATCGGTGTCGCCTTCCAGTTCGTCTTCGATCCCACCTTCGGTCTGATCAAGGACCTGCTGGAACGGATCGGCATCGCCTCACCGAACTTCTACCAGGTGCCCGGCTGGGCCCTGTTCATGGTGACGGTGACCTACATCTGGAAGAACGTCGGCTACGTCTTCGTCATCTACCTGGCCGCCCTCCAGGGCCGCCGGGCCGAGCTGGACGAGGCCGCCGAGATCGACGGCACCTCGGCGGTCCGGACGTTCTTCCGGGTGGTCCTGCCGCAGCTGCGGCCGACCACCTTCTTCCTGTCGGTCACCGTGCTGCTCAACTCGCTGCAGGTCTTCGACATCATCAACGTGATGACCCGGGGCGGCCCACTGGGCACCGGCACCACGACGATGGTCTACCAGGTGTACCAGGAGACCTTCGTCAACTCCCGCGCGGGCTACGGCGCCGCGGTCGCCACCATCATGTTCCTGGTCGTCCTCGCGATCACGCTCGTCCAGGTGCGACTCCAGGACAGGCAGGACTGACCATGTCGATCACCAACAGGACCGACGGGACCGAGACCACCGAACCGTTCGAGCTCATCGGGTCGGACGGCCGGGCCGGCGCCACCGGGGCGAGCGGACCGGCCGGGGCCGGGACGACCGGGCCCCAGGCCGCGGCGCGTACCCGGCGACGGACCACCCCGAAGCCCGGCGAACGCGGGACGACCGGCAAGATGCTCGGCTACCTCGGCATCCTGGTCACCGTCGCGGTGATCATGGTCCCGCTCTACTTCATCGTGATCACCTCGCTGAAGACCCGCCCGGACATCTACTCCGACCCGATCACCTGGTGGCCGAACCCGCTCGCCCCGGAGAACTACCTGTACGTGCAGCAGGAGGTGGCCTTCCTGTCCTACCTGCGCAACTCGATGATCATCACCGGGATCCTGGTGGTGGTGAAGGTCACCCTCGGGGTGCTCACCGCGTACGCCCTGGCCTACCTGCGCTTCCCCGGGCGCAACGTGATCTTCATCCTGGTGATCGCCTCGCTGATGGTGCCCAACCAGATCACCGTCATCTCGAACTACGCGCTGGTCGCCAGCCTGGGCTGGCGGAACACCTTCCAGGGCATCATCCTGCCGCTGGCCGGGGTGGCGTTCGGCACCTTCC
Organism: Raineyella sp. W15-4; assembly: GCF_033170155.1. Taxonomy (GTDB): domain Bacteria; phylum Actinomycetota; class Actinomycetes; order Propionibacteriales; family Propionibacteriaceae; genus Raineyella. The sequence goes on from NZ_CP137079.1 coordinate 62,585, forward strand.
TGATGCGCAACCACTTCCTCTCGCTGCCGCGGGAGATCCGTGAGGCGGCGCTGATGGACGGTGCCGGGTTCGGCCGGACACTGTTCCGGGTGATCCTGCCGATGTCGTGGCCGACCGTGGTCGCCTTCACGCTGATCACGATCGTCAACGAGTGGAACGAGTACCTGTGGCCGTTCCTGATGTCGGACGGCGCCGAGGTGGCGCCGCTGCCGGTCGGCCTGACGTTCCTGCAGAACAACGAGGGCTTGACGAACTGGGGGCCGGTGATGTCCGGCACGGTGCTCGCCTCGCTGCCGATCCTGATCGTCTTCCTCATCCTCCAGAAGCAGATGATCAAGGGCCTCACCGCCGGCGCGGTGAAGGGCTGAGCCCGGTATCCGTACGCCCCTGATCCCCGCGACACCCCCGAGCTCCGTACGCGCCCGCGTGCGGCCCCAACCGAAGGAATGGAACGAGCATGTCCCTGTCCCGTCGTAATTTCCTCGCCATCTCCGGCGCCGTCGCGTCGGTGGGTGCCCTCGCCGCCTGCGGCACCGGGGCCTCCGCCGGTCAGAAGGGCGACGGCACGATCCAGTTCTGGTCCAACCACCCGGGCAAGTCGCAGGCCGTCGAGCAGCAGATCATCGACGCCTGGAACGCCGCCAACCCGAAGACCCCGGCCAAGCTCGTCGACGGCGGCGCCAACTACGAGGAGCTGGGGCAGAAGTTCAACGCCGCCCTCGCCGGCGGCCAGCTGCCCGACGTGATCGTCGCCTCCGACGTCACCTGGTTCAACTTCGCCCTCAACAAGGCCACCACTCCGCTGGACGACCTGTGGACCAAGGCCGGTGTGAAGGCCGACACCTACGTGGACACCCTCCGCGAGGACTACGCCTACAACGGCAAGCACTACGGCATGCCGTACGCCCGCTCCACCAACCTGGTCTACCTGAACACCGAGCTGATGCAGAAGGCCGGCCTGGGCAGCTCCGGTCCGACCACCTGGGCGCAGTTCGCCGAGTGGGCCCCGAAGCTCAAGGAGGCCAACGGCGGCAAGCCGGCGCTGGTGATCCCGGACGGCAAGAACTACCTTGACTGGTACTTCCAGGGCATGGTGTGGACCTTCGGTGGTTCCTACTCGAAGGACTGGACCCCCACCTTCACCTCCGCCGAGACGATCGCCGCCGGCCAGTTCCTGCAGGACCAGGTCAAGGCGGGCAACATCGCCATCTCCAACGACGCGGTGAACCAGTTCGCCACCGGTGGCGCCGCGGGCCTGCTGGAGTCGACCGGCTCGCTGACCGGCCTGACCAAGTCCGCCAAGTCGCCGTTCTTCACCGCCTACCTGCCCGGCCCGAAGCCCGGCGCGGCGACCGGTGGTGCCGGCCTCGGGATCCCGGCGGGGATCAGCGACGAGCGCAAGCTGAACGCGGTGAAGTTCGTCGACTTCCTCACCAACACCGCCAACACGGTGAAGTTCACCCAGGCCACCGGCTACATGCCGGTCCGCAAGGACGCCCTCGACGACGCCGCGGAGAAGCAGTTCCTGGCTCAGAACCCGAACGCGATGACCGCCATCCGCCAGGTGAACGAGAACACCAAGTCGCAGGACGCCGCCCGCGTCTTCGTCCCCGGTGGCGGCACCCGGATCGGTGCCGCCCTCGACCGGATCACCACCGGCAAGGAGGACGTGAAGACGGTCTTCCAGCAGCTGCAGGACGACACCCAGAAGGTCGTCGACCGCGACATCAAGCCGCTGATCTGACCCGCTCGGCCCCTTCGGCCGGCCCCGCTCGGCCGGCCGAAGGGGCCGACCCGTACGCCACGCTCACCTCACCTCACTGCCCCGTCCACGTCCACCTCCCCGTCCACGTCCACCTCCCCGTCCACGTCCCAGGAGGACCCTATGGCCACCGTCGAGTTTGTCGCGGCTACCCGCATCTTCGACCCCGCGCAGCGACCGGCGGTGAACCGGCTCGACCTGTCCATCGAGGACGGGGAGTTCCTCGTCCTGGTCGGGCCCTCGGGCTGCGGCAAATCCACCACGCTGCGGATGCTCGCGGGGCTGGAGCCGGTCGACGCCGGCAGCATCCTGATCGACGGCAAGGACGTGACGACGATGCGGCCGCGCGACCGCGACTGCGCCATGGTCTTCCAGAGCTACGCGCTCTACCCGAACATGACCGCCCGGCAGAACATGGCCTTCGCCCTGGAGAACGCGAAGATGCCGCGGGCCGAGATCACCGCCAAGGTCGACGCCGCCGCGAAGATGCTGCAGCTGGAGGACCTGCTGGACCGCAAGCCCGGCCGGATGTCGGGCGGTCAGCGCCAGCGCGTCGCGATGGGCCGGGCGATCGTCCGCGACCCGAAGGTCTTCTGCATGGACGAGCCGCTGTCCAACCTCGATGCCAAGCTGCGGGTGTCGACCCGCTCTGAGATCGCCGCGCTGCAGCGCCGGCTCGGCGTGACCACGGTCTACGTCACCCACGACCAGACCGAGGCGATGACGATGGGTGACCGGGTCTGTGTCCTCGACACCGGGGTGCTGCAGCAGGTGGAGCGGCCGACCACCCTCTACGAGGCGCCGTACAACACCTTCGTGGCCGGATTCATCGGATCCCCGGCGATCAGCCTGCTGGAGGGCGTCCCGGTCGTCGACGGCCGCGCCGTGCTCGGCGGACGGGACCGGATGGACCTCGGGATGGCGCCGGCGCTGGCCGCGAAGGTCACCGGTGCGGGGTCCGGGAACGGCAGTGGCGCGGGGTCCGGGAACGGCGGTGGCGCGGATCGGGTGATCGTCGGGATCCGCCCGGAGGCTTGGGAGATCGTCTCCGCCGAGGACCCGGCGTCGGTCCCGCTCGCCGTCGATCTGGTCGAGGAGCTCGGGGCGGAGTCCTTCGCCCACTGCACCCCGGTGCCCGAGGCGGCGGCCCCATTGGCGGTGCGCGGCGGCCGGATCACCGTCCGCGCCGACAAGTACCAGCGCCTGTCGGCCGGGGAACGCATCCACGTCCGGCCGCGGGCGGGGGAGTGCAAGTTCTTCCACCCGGACAGCGAGATCAACCTCGAGTACCTCTGAGCGGTGCTGAGGTCCCAGTCCTGGATCTCGGGGTGACTACGCCCGTCGATCCAGGAGTGGGGCTCCGCCGCTACAGTCGGTCGTGGCCGGGCGGACACGACGAGGAGGCAGCGGGATGGAGATTGTGAATCTGGCGGCAGGCGATCCGCGCTGGGCTCAGGCGCTGCCGGTGCTGCAGCAGCTGCGGACGCATCTGGGCGCGGCCGACCTGGCGGCGGTGCTCGGCTCCGACGCGCAGCGGCCGTCGTTCTTCGCGGCCTTCGAGGAGGACGCCTGCCTGGGGGTGTGCGGCTGGCGGGTGATCGCCAACACCTCGGCCGGTCGCAAGCTCTACATCGACGATCTGGTCACCGACGGTTCGGCCCGGTCGCAGGGGATCGGGGCTGCCCTGCTCGCCCATGCCGAGGATCTCGCCCGGCGGCACCACTGCGCGGTGCTCGACCTGGACTCCGGGGTGCAGCGGCATGCGGCGCACCGGTTCTACCTGCGGGAGCGGCTGGACATCGTCTCCTTCCATTTCGCCGAGCGGCTGGAGGACGACGAGTAGTCGTCCGGATGGGCGCCGGGTGACCGGCTTCGTTCGCTGACGGGCCGGGGCGACGGCTCCGCGCCAGGGGGCTCGTCGTCGTACGTACGCTGGTGGCATGGCCCGCGAGATCCGTACGGTGCGGCGACCGGCGAGTGCGGACTCGCCGGAGTTCGACCTCGCCTACGTCCGGGTCCACCGGGGCGCCAGTGCGCCGGTGGTGATCATCCCCGGCGGCCCGGGGCTGGGGTCGGTCCGGGTGTACGGGAGCCTGCGGCGATCCGCGCCGGACCTGGACATCATCATGGTCGAACACCGCGGTGTCGGCTATTCCCGCCGTGACCTGACCGGGGCGGACCTGCCGTCCTCGGCGATGACGGTGACCGCGGCGGTCGACGACATCGCGGCGGTGCTGGACGCCGAACACGTCGACCGGGCGGTGATCGTCGGCAGTTCGTACGGCAGCTACCTGGCGCAGGGCTTCGGGGTCCGCCATCCAGCCCGGGTGCAGGCGATGGTGCTGGACTCGACACTGCTCTCCGCGGAGGACCACCACGAGGTGCGGGCGCATGCGCGTCGGCTGCTGTGGGAGGGGGAGCGGGGTGCCACCGCTGCCGCGGCCCGCCGGATCCGTCGGCTGGTGGAGCAGGAGGGCGCCGACCCGCTGCCGTTGGGCGCCGCCGCGGCGGTCCTCTACGAGGTCGGCGGGCCGGGTCGGCTGGAGCGTTACCTGGAGCAGCGTGGCCGGCAGTCGACCGGTCTGGTGGACCGTACGTTCCGGGCGGCCCAGGCGCCGGGGACCGCACGGTCGGTGCCGTACGTGATGGAGTTCGCGCTGGTCGGCACCCTGGCCACCCGGGAACTGCAATACGCGCCGGCGCCGGACGGGCGGATCTTCGACCCGGCATACCTGGCGACCGGGCTGGTCGGGCGGTTCCCGGCGTTCGAACGGGAGCCGTTCGACCTGCCGGCATCGCTGCCGCTGTTCGACTGGCCGGTGGTGGTGCTGGCCGGGGAACGGGATCTGACCACACCCGCCGGCATCGCGAAACGCACCGCCGCCCTGGCCCGCCGGGTCCGCTACGTCCGGGTGCCGGGCATCGGCCACAGTGTGCTGGACTCCCACCCCGAGGCATTGCTGGCGGCGATCCGCGCTGTACTCACCGGTGCGCCGGTCTCGCTGCTCGGGCTGCGTCGCCGTGGGGTCACCCGCCACCTGGCGCCGGCGATCGGCGGGTTGCTCGCCGTCGACCGGCTGTCGGCGGCGCTGTTGCGGGTGGGGCAGCCGGGGGTGGGTGGATAGGTCGGAGCGGTGGTCCCCGCCCGGTGAGTGATCCGCCACGTTGCCGGGACAGGCCGGGGACGCCCGGCGTGCGCAGCCAGCCGGGGCGGTCAGGCTTGGGCGGCCGATCCCTCGGCCTCCGGGGATGCTTCGCCCGTGGGCTGCTCCGCTGCCGCTGCGGCGGCCAGGGCGGCCTGGTAGCTCGGTTCGGCCCGCTTGATCCGGCGGATGACGTACGCCGTCAGGGGCATCACCGCGTACTGCACGGCCACCTTGTAGACGAAGCCGAAGAAGGTGTAGTTGGCCCACTGGCCGATCGTGGTGATGCCGATCGCGGTCGCGGCGACCGAGCAGAAGACGATGGTGTCGACGAGTTCCCCGGCGCCGGTCGACCCGGCCAGCCGCCCGATCAGGCCTCGCTCCAGGCGGCGTCTCTTCCGCGCCCACATGATGAACGAGTTCATCGACTGGCCGCAGACGAAGCCGAGCATGCTCGCCAGCACGATCTGCCACACCGGGCCCAGGGCGGTCTCCAGGGCGGCCTGCTTCGCCAGGCCGTAGTCGTCGGTGAAGCCGGGCAGGGCGATGATGATCGCGTACGTCAGCACCGCGCCGATGCTGGTCAGGAACCCGGCGGTGATCGCCCGGCGGGCGGCGCGGACGCCGTAGATCTCGGTGATCGTGTCGCCGAGGATGTACGCCAGCGGGAAGAGGAAGAACCCGCCGTCGGTGATCACCGGGCCGAAGACGACGCCCTTCGACCCGCCGATATTGGACAGGACGACGACCACGCACATGATAGCGAGCATCGTGGCGTAGCGGGGGGAGCCGGGGTCCGCGTACGCCGCGCGGGGAGCCGGCGGCTTCGAGGGGTGCTGGTCCGGTGTTGTCACGGGTCGGCAGTCTAGTCGGGCGTCGTCGTCCTTCCCCCGGATGGTGTCACCCCCCGGGTGAAAGTTCTGTTCGAGAACACATCTTCCGCGCTGTGGTGGCAAGGCCGACGGGGGTGAACAGGCCGCCGGGCCGATGTGATCAACGCGCGGCATGCCATCCCGATGCGGACCCCGCCCGCCTCGCCTACTAGCATCCGTGAACAGTGCCCCCGATGAGCGGTGAGGAAGGCAGGACTGTGGTGGAGACCGGTGGAGGCCGTACGGCCGACGGTGCGGAGGACGCGCAGGGCGCGGGCGCGCACCATCCCAACACACAGGAACACGGCCTCCCGGCCGCAGACGTCGGCCCCAGCGGCCTCGACGTCGCCGGCGGCCCCAACCCCGGCCTCGACGTCACCGGCTATGACGCCATCGTCGTCGGCGCCGGGTTCGCCGGCACGACGATCGCCCGGGAGCTCGCCGAGCGCGGCGGCCGGCGGGTCCTGGTGCTCGAGCAGCGCCCGCACATCGGCGGCAACGCGTACGACCATGTCGACGACGCGGGCGTCCTGGTGCACAAGTACGGGCCGCACATCTTCCACACCCGCGACGAGCGGGTCTTCGACTACCTATCCCGCTTCACCGCGTGGAACGGCTACTCCCACGAGGTCCTCGCGAACGTCCACGACACGTTCCTGCCGGTGCCGTTCAACAAGGTCTCGATGCGGCTGGCGTTCGGCGCGGAGCGCGGCGAGGAACTGATCGCCAAGATGGTCGCCCGCTTCGGCGACGGCGCCAAGGTCTCCATCAACGCCCTGCGCGAGGAGGACGACCCCGACCTCGCCGAGGTCGCCGAGTACGTCTACCAGAACGTGTTCCTCTACTACACGCTCAAGCAGTGGGGCACCACACCGGACAAGATCGACGCGTCGGTCACCGCCCGGGTGCCGGTGTTCCTCTCCGAGGACTGCCGCTACTTCCAGGATCCGCACCAGGGCCTGCCGACCGACGGCTACACCACGTTGATCGGACGGATGCTCGACCACCCCGGGATCACCGTCCGCACCGACGTCGACGCCCGTACGGTCCTCGACCTCGGCACCCCCGGCGTGGTCCGGATCGACGGGCAGACCTTCGACGGCACGGTGGTCTACACCGGCCCGCTGGACGAGCTGTTCGGCAACCGCTTCGGCAGCCTGCCGTACCGCTCGCTGGACTTCGTCTTCGAGACCTACCGGCAGGACCGGTTCCAGCAGCGCGGCACGATCAACTACACGGTCTCGGAGGACTACACCCGGATCACCGAGTTCAAGTACCTCACCCGCCAGGAGCTGCCGGGGGTGACGACGATCGTCCGCGAGTACTCCAAGCCGTACCAGCCCGATGCCGGGATGGACCCGTACTACCCGGTCCTGGACGCCGAGCACCTTGCGCTGCACGGCAAGTACGTCGCCCTCACCCAGGAGTTCCCGGACTTCCACCCAATCGGCCGGCTGGCCGAATACCGGTACTACAACATGGACGCGACCGTGGCGAACGCCCTGGAGCTGTCCGACCGGCTGCTCACCGACGAGCGGACCGGCACCCAGGCACCCTCACCCCGGTCCAAGGAGAACTGAATGCCCGCCCTGCAGCGCCTGCACCGTCCCACGCTCACCATCGCGATCCCCTGTTACAACTCGGCGGATTACATGGACCACTGCATCGAGTCGCTGCTGACCGGCGCCAAGGACGTGGAGATCATCATCGTCGACGACGGCTCGACGAAGGACTGCACGCCGGAGAAGGCCGACGAGTGGGCCCGCCGCCACCCCGACACGATCAAGGTCATCCACCAGCCCAACAAGGGTCACGGCGGTGCGGTGAACGCCGGCCTGGACGCGGCGACCGGGCACTACTTCCGCGTCGTCGACTCCGACGACTGGCTCGACAAGGACGCCCTGGGACTGCTGCTGACCAAGCTGCGCGGATTCGTCGCCTCGGCCAACCCGGCCGACCTGGTGGTCACCAACTACGTCTACGAGCACGTCGCCACCGGCAACCGGCGGGCGATCCGCTACCGCGGGCCGCTGCCGACCAACAAGCAGATCACCTGGGACCACACCCGGCTCTTCGGGGTGGGCCAGAACATCCTGATGCACGCCGCGACGTACCGTACGCAGGTGCTGCGCGACGCCGGCCTGAAGCTGCCCGAGCACACCTTCTACGTCGACAACATCTTCGTCTACGTGCCGCTGCCGCTGGTGAAGACGCTGTACTACCTGCCGGTCGACCTCTACCACTACTTCATCGGCCGCGACGACCAGTCGGTCAACGAGCCGATCATGGTCAGCCGGCTGGACCAGCAGATGCGGATCACCGCCATCATGGTCGAGGCGCACAAGCTGCCCGAGGGCATCCCCGACCGCAAGCTGGCCCGCTACATGGAGAACTACCTCGCGCTGATCGTCGCGGCGTCCTCGATCTTCTCGGTGATCAAGGGCGGTGAGGAGGGGCTGGCGATGCGCCGGGCGATGTGGGAGCACATCGATTCGGTCGACCCGGACCTGCGCGCCCGGCTGGGCCGCCACGCCGTGGTGCTCGGCACCAACCTCGCCGGACCGTACGGGCGGCGGCTGTCGCTGTTCGGCTACCGGCTGGCGCAGAACCTGTTCCACTTCAACTGAAAAGCCGGCGACAGCGGCCCGTTCACTGCAGGACGGGCCGCTGGTCCCAGGACTTGTCCAGGCGGGTCAGCACCACCACGCCGGTCACCGCCAGCGCTGCGAAGAGGAACATCAGCCCGGCCGACGGGATGTCCAGCAGCCGGCCCTCGCCGAGGACGGCGATGCCGTACGTCACCGCGATCACCGGGCTGGTGATCGTCGTCGATCCCACCACGATCTCGCTGGGGCCGGTGGCGAACCCCTGCTGGATCATCCAGCCGGCGGTCGCGCTGCCGATCGCCAGGGCGATCAGGATGGTCCACAGCAGCGGCGAGTGCATCCAGTCGATCCCGCGGATGAAGTCGATCAGCGACTTCACCAGGGCGGCCTCCAGGCCGTACAGCATCGCTCCGCCGGAGGACCACAGCAGACAGCGCCAGTGTTTGGGGCCGTGCGCGCCGAGCAGGCCGAAGGTCAGCGTGAGCAGGTAGACCACCAGGGCGCCGACGGCGACGCGCACCCCGTTCAGGTCCGAGTGCGGGACCGCGTGCAGCGCGCTCTGGACAGTGAACGCGGCGGTGCTGCCGACGGTCAGGATCACCGCCAGGCCGACCCGTCGGCGGATCCGTTGCCGATGCAGTCGCGCCTGGATCAGGATCGACCACGGGAAGGCGAGCAACCCGACCGGCTGGACCACGCTCACCGGCGCCATCGACAGCGCGACGATCTGCAGGATCGCCGAGACGCCGAGCAGTCCCGCCCCCGCCAGCCAGCGGCGCGACCGGATCGTCTCCAGGAAGGCCCGGAAACCGAGCGGGCGCTTCTCCTCGTTGCGGTGGACCTGGCGCTTGATCGCCCGGTGCTGGAACGATGCGGACAGCGCGTAGCAGAACGAACCGACGATGACCAGGATGATCGCGAGGGTGGTGTTCTGGCCCACGATGATCCTTCGGTCCGAGTGCGGTGGCTGTGTCGGTGATGTGTGACAGCCATGTTTCCCCCCAACCTAGGGCCGGACGGGTCCCTGCCGCGAACCGGGGTGGGTGTCCCCGGGGGCCGCTCAGGACTGTCCCCCAGTCCTCCCCCGGCCCGCCGACAATCCTCCCTCGCTCCGGCCGGACGCCCTTTCAGCCGACTCTCAGGCACGTGTTCAGCCGGCTCTCAGACACGCGGCTGGGGCGGCCGGGTCAGCCGCCGGCGGGGGTCAGCCGCTGGCAAGCGTCAGCCGCTGGCCGGTCCAGGTGTCGCGGAGCCACCGGTCGTGGCTGGCCACCACCACCGCCCCCGGATAGTCCGGCAGGGACCGCTCGAGCTCGGTCGCCAGCAGCAGCGAGAAGTGGTTCGTCGGCTCGTCCAGCAGCAGCACGTCGGGCGGCTGGGCCAGCAGGATCGCCAGGTCGAGCCGACGGCGCTGGCCGACGCTGAGGCTGCCCCAGGGGCGCTCCTCGTCACGGCCGGCGATCAGGCCGAACCGGCCCAGCGGCGTACGCTCCGCCCGCTCGGTCCCGACCGTCTCCCGGTAGAGGTCGCGGACCGTACGCTCGGCGTCCCGCGGCACCACGTCCTGGCCGAGCAGACCCACCGACAGCCGGCCGAGTCGGGTGACGGTCCCGCCCGCCGGCGCCAGCTCCCCGGCGAGGATCGCCAGCAGGGTCGACTTGCCGCAGCCGTTCGGGCCGGTGACGAGCAGCCGGCCGGCGGTGTCGAGCGTGACCGAGGTGGGGGCCAGCCGGCCCGGGATCGCCACCTGCGTGGCGACCAGGACCGGCCCCGGCGTCCGCATCCTCGCCGAGGGCTCCCCGGCCAGGCCCCGGAAGCGCAGCTCGGCCGGCGGCCGGCGCACCTGGGTGGCCTCCAGGTCGGCCAGCGCGGCGGCGGCGTCGTTGACCCGGCGCGACACCACCGCGGCATTGCGGTCGGCGTAGAACTTCTTCGCCCCGCGGGCCTCGGTGCGCGGCCTGCGGCCGGGGTGCCCGACCGTGTGGTCGTCCCGGACCCGCCGGCGCAGTCGGTCGAGCTCGGCCTGTTCGTCGCGGTACTGGCGCTCCCACCGCTCCCGGGCGGCGTCCCGCTCCCGCAGGTAGGCGGTGTAGCTGCCGCTGAACCGGGTCACGCCGAATCCCGAGCCGGGGGAGTCCCGGTCGTGGCGTACGGCCGCGTACGCCACCGGCGCGGGATCCAGGTCCACCAGCAGGGTGGCCACCTCGTCGAGGAAGGCCCGGTCGTGGCCGGCGATCAGCACCGGGCCCGACCAGCCGGCGAGCAGGTCGACGAGCAGGGCGGCGGCCGCATCGTCCAGGTGGTTGGTCGGCTCGTCGAGCAGCAGCGTGCCGGGCCGGCGGACCAGCAGCCAGGCCAGTGACAGCCGGGCCAGCTGGCCGCCCGACATCGCCGCGGCGGGCCGCTCCCGGGGGATCGCGCCGAGGCCGAGCCCGTCGACCAACCGGTCGACCAGATGGTCGGCCTGCCAGGCCTGCCGGGCCTCGGCCGCCGCCAGCGCCTCCTCGAACCGTACGGATGCCGCCATGTCGCCGTCGGCCATCGCCTCACCCGCCGTCTCGACCTGCCGGGCGAGCGCCCGCAGCGGTGCCGTGGCGTCCGCGAGCACCTGGTCCACGGTGAGGCCGAGCGGGAACGGTGGCTGTTGGTGGAACAGGCCGACCGTCCCGGGGACGGTGACCGTGCCGGCGTCGGGGCGGTCGAGGCCGGCGACGATCCGCAGCAGCGTGGACTTGCCCGACCCGTTCTCTCCGATCAGGCACGCCCGGCCGCCCGCGGGGACGACGAACGAGACATCGGTGAGCACCCGGCGGTCCGGGTACGCGCGGGACACCCCGTCGACCCGCAGGTGGTCGGCGCCGGAGAGCGACGAGGCGGCGAAGGGCGTCAGCGCCGCTGACCGGTCCCGCCGCGTCGAGGGTCGCGACGACGCAGGCGGCTGCGACGGGGGCGTAGGTGCGGAAGATGAGGGGGTGTGCCGTGACATGAGGATCCTGGTGGCGTGGTGAGAATCCCGCCGGGCAGGGCCTCGGGCGCGGGACGGACTCGATCCTCAGGACAGCACGCCGCGATGCTACCACTCGCCTGTCGGCGGCGTCCCCGGCTCGTCAGTGGTGCATCCGGGTCGGTCAGTGGTGCATCCGGCCGGTCAGCGGCGTACCGGCCGGAGGGCGTCCAGGGCCGAGCGGACGACGGGGTGCGGGCTCAGCGGCTCGACCAGCACGACGTCGTGCATCCGTGGCGCTGACTGCCGCTGGTACACGTCGAGGAAGCCGGTCATCGCGGCGGTGAGGAACGCGGTGCTGCACGGCTGCCAGCCGGCGTCCGCCAACCGCGGCAGCCAGCCCTCCCGCAGTTCGGCCCATTCCTGCTGCTGGACGTCGAGACAGTCGGCGGTGAAGCCGACGGTGTCCAGCACTTGGTCGTTGCGGACCACCGGGGCGCCCAGCGCCACGACGGGCTGCTGCCGGTCCCATGCGGCGACCCGTCCGGGATCGTCGAACACCAGCCGGGCGCACCGCTCCTCGATCTCGCCGACCGGCTCCAGCAGCAGGTCGGCGACCGGGGTCTGCGGCGGTCGCGCGACCAGGATCTGGTCGAGCAGGTCGAGATCGGTGGTCCCGGCGGGGAAGACGCCGGCCGGCAGCGTACGGGCCGCCAGGTCGGCCCGGCGTACGGCCAGCTCGCCCAGGGTGGCGGCGCTCCCGGCGAACGACCGGAGCTCCCGGGCCCACAGCTGGGACTCGGCCACCGTGTCCGTCCAGGTGAACTCGATCATCGTGCCCCCTCACTCGTGTCTCCAGTGTGCCGCTGCGGCGGAACCGTGTCGCCTCCCGCGATCGCGAGCGGGGAGCGTGTCGGCGGGCCGGGGGCCGGTGGCGACGACGCCCCTGAGGGGAGGCGGCCGGGCGGCGCACCCCGCTGCTTGAACCGTGAAGCATGTGTGGCAGGGTGGGGTCATGGCACGCATCCCGACGCTCGACAGCGAGATCTTCCCCCTCAACCTGGGCGGCAACACCTTCGGCTGGACGTCCGACCGCGAGGGCTCCGCTGCGGTCCTCGACGCCTTCGTGGCCGCCGGCGGCAACTTCGTCGACACCGCCGACTCCTACTCCGCGTGGGTGCCGGGCAACCACGGTGGCGAGTCCGAGACGATCCTCGGTGACTGGATGGCCGCCCGCGGCAACCGCGACGAGCTGGTCATCGCCACCAAGGTCGGCGCGCACCCGGGGCGCAAGGGCCTGGCCCCCGACAACGTGCGGGCGGCGGTCGACGACTCGCTGCGCCGGCTGCGGACCGACCGGATCGACCTCTACTACGCCCACTACGACGACGTGGAGCGCCCGATCGAGGAGATCGCCGCCACCTTCGACGGGCTGGTGAAGGACGGCCGGATCCGGGCCATCGGCATGTCGAACGTCACCCCGGAGCGGATGCGCGGCTGGCTCGACGTGGCCGCGGCCGAGGGGCTGGCCGCCCCGGTGGCGATCCAGCCGGAGTACAACCTGGTCAGCCGGCACGGCTACGAGACCGGATTCGGCCCGCTCGCCGCCTCGGCCGGCCTGGCCGTCTTCCCGTACTACGCGCTGGCGTCGGGCTTCCTCTCCGGCAAGTACCGTACCGAGGCCGATCTGGCCGGCTCGGCGCGTGCCGGCGCGGCCAAGGGCCGGCTGACCACCGAGGGCCTGGCCGTGGTGGATGCCCTGGTGGCCGTGGCCGAGCAGACCGGCGCCGCTCCGGCGACCGTCGCCCTGGCCTGGCTGCTCGCCAAGGGGGTCACGGCGCCGATCGCCTCGGCCCGCACTCCCGAGCAGCTCCCGACCCTGATGGCCGCCCCGGGCCTCACCCTCACGCCCGACCAGGTCACCGCCCTGGACACGGCGTCGACGCCCTTCGCCTGAGGCCGACGCCCTTCGCCTGACGTCGACGACCGGGCACCCACCTCACTCGAACCCCCGTGCTCCGCGCCCATCCAACCGACCGACGTGCCCATCCGCGAATCGACCAAGGAGAACCATGAAGATCGGCATCATCGGCGCCACCGGCAAGGCCGGTCGTGAGATCCACGCCCTGGCCGCCGAGCGCGGGCACCGGCCGACGGCGATCGTCCGCAGCCAGCAGCGGGCCGACGAGATCCTCGGGGCCGGGGCGGACGTCGCGGTGCGTGACGCCCTGACGCTGACCGCGGCGGACCTGGCGCCGTACGACGTGGTGGTCGACGCCGTCGGCGCCGCGCCGGCCGACGCCCGCCTGCATGTGGACCTCGCCCGGCTGCTGGTCCGCGAGGCCGCCACCCTGGGTGACGACGCGCCACGGCTGGTGTTCATCCTCGGCGCCGGCAGTCTGCGGGCCGGCGAGGACGGCCATCTGTTTGTCGAGGACATCCGGAAGATGCCGGGCTCCGAGGCGTGGGTGAGCATCCCGGAGCAGCAGTTGGCCGAGCTGGAGTTCCTCCGCGGTTGCTCCGTCGAGTGGGTGGGGATCTCGCCGTCGGCGCTGTTCGAGCCGGGCGCGGCGAGCACACCGGTGCTCGGCGGTGACGACCTGCTGGTCGATGCCAACGGCGTGTCCCGGACGACCACCGGCACGATGGCGGTCGCGGTGCTGGACGAGATCGAGACGCCGGCACACCGCAACCGGCGGTTCACCGTCGGCAACGGCTGACGCTGACCCGGATGCCCACGCCGGGTCGCGCCTTCACCCTGCTGCTGGCGAACACCTTCATCGCCAACCTCACCACCAGCTTCCTGTGGTTCGCGGCCACCTTCTGGATCTACCTGGAGACCCGCTCGGTGCTCGCCACCTCGATCATGGGCGGCTCCTACCTGCTGTTGCTGGCGGTGATGGCCGTCCCGTTCGGCATGCTGGTGGACCGACACCGCAAGAAGAAGGTGATGGTCGGCGCCCAGTTGCTGACGGTGGTGTCGTTCGGGCTGTCCCTGGTCTGCTATCTGGCGTTCCCGCGGGACCGGCTGCTGACCATCGGCGCGGTCCCGTTCTGGCTCTTCGTCGCCGCGGTGCTCTTCGGGGCGATCGCCGAGAGCGCCCGTCAGATCGCGCTGACCACCACGGTCACCCTGCTCGTCCCGGCCGAGGGCCGGGCGAAGGCCAACGGCCGGGTGGGCATCGTCAACGGGCTGAGCTTCGCCGCCACCTCGGTGTTCAGCGGGCTGGCGGTCGGCCTGCTCGGCATGGGGTGGACGATCGTCATCGCGGTGGCCCTGTCGCTGCTCTCGCTGCTGCACCTGCTCACCGTCGCCATCCCCGAGGCGGAGATCCGGCCCGCCGAAGGGGTGCCGCAACCGGTCGACGTCACCGCCGCGGTACGGACTGTCGCTGCCGTCCCGGGGCTGATCGCGTTGATCATCTTCTCCACCTTCAACAACCTCATCGGCGGGGTGTACATGGCGCTGCTGGACCCGTACGGCCTGACCCTGGTGTCGGTCGAGATCTGGGGCCTGCTGTGGGGGGTGGTGAGCTTCGGGTTCATCATCGGCGGTGCCGTGGTGGCCGCCGTCGGGCTCGGGCCGGCACCGCTGCGGCTGCTGTTGCTCGGCAACGTGGTGATCTACCTGATCGGGCTGGTCTTCACCATCCGGGAGTCGATCGTGTTGTTGGCGGTCGGCCTGGTCCTGTACATGGCGGTGATCCCGGTGATCGAGGCGGCCGAGCAGACGACCCTGCAGCGGGTCGTGCCGTACCCGGTGCAGGGCCGCGTCTTCGGGTTCGCACAGGCAATCGAGACGGCGGCCGCGCCGCTCACCGCGTTCCTGATCGGCCCGATCGCGCAGTACGGGCTGATCCCGTACATGGCCTCCGGGCCGGGGCAGCGTACGTTCGGCTGGCTGGTCGGGGCCGGTGACGCCCGCGGCATCGCGCTGGTCTTCATCGCCTCGTCGCTGATCGGGCTGCTGATCACCGGGCTGGCGTTCACCACCCGGTCCTACCGGGTGTTGTCGGCCGAGTACGCGGCCGGTGGTGCCGACGGGCCGGGGGTACTCCCGGCTTGAGTTCTGAGCGCCGGCCGTGTCAGGTCGGCGGGCACCGGCGGGCCGTGTCGGGTCGGCGGGACGGGGTGGGGCGGTCAGCCGTGGACGTCGGCCAGGTGGTGCTGGACCTCGTGCAGCCAGTAGTCGGCCAGCGTGGCGATGGTGAACCGCATCCCATCGGCGCGCAGGCCCGGGCGCTGCCAGGCATCCTCCTCCAGGGAGTCGAACAGCTCGGCGGCCCGGTGTGCGGCGATCTCGTAGTCCGAGGCGACCGAGCGCGGGTCGCGGGCGTTGTAGTCCTCCGCCACGGCGGCCAGCTCGCCGTCCCACTCGGCGAAGGTGGGGGTGTCCTCGGAGTGCATCTCTTCGACCCGGGTGGTGAACACCCGGTTGATGTCGAGGACGTGGCAGGCGTACTCGAGGGGCGACCAGACGTCGGGTTCGGGGCGTACGGCCACCTCCGGACGGTCCAGCACGGCCTGCCAGCGCCCGATCGACTCGCTCAGCCGGTGCGCGATCTCGCTCAGCGGCCGGATCGGGCGGAAACCGCACTGCGGGCAGCCCTCTTCGATCACCACCGTCCAGTCGGTCGTGTCGGGGCGGGCGGGAGTGCTGTGGGGCGGCTGGTGTGTGGTTTCCACGGTTTCATCGTAGGATTCGCCCGCGGGGCTGGGCCAGACCTCGGGGCGCCTCGTCTCAGCTGGTCGAGCGGACAGTGAGCGTCGGCGTGATGATCGACTCGGTCCCGAGGGACGACGGTGATTCCTGTCGGGTCAGGATGTTCTCGACTGCCGTCCTCGCCAGGTCGTCCGTGTCCTGGTGCACGGAGGTCAGTGACCATTCCGGCCGGTTCGCCATGTGAGTGTCGTCGTAGCTGAGGATGGCGACGTCGCGGCCCGGGGTCAATCCCATCGCGTGCACCGCGGGGACGACGTCGATGGCGAGGAGGTCGTTGTGGGTGATGATGGCCAGCGGCCGATCGCGGTCCTCGACGTCGTGCGCGGCGAGGATCGGCGTGATGGCGCCGCCGGACGGCACGCGCACCTGGGTGAACGGGAGCCCGCGGAAGGCCTCGGCCAGGGCGAGGCGGCGGCGTTCGACCCAGGTGTCCCCCGCGGTGGAGGTGCCGGAGAGGTGCAGGGCCCGCGTCCAGCCGCGGGTCCGGATGTGGTCGGCGACCAGCCGGGCGGCCCGGTCCTCGTCCATGTGCACGACGTCGACGGTGCCGCCGATCGGTTCGGTCCCGACGACGGTGAGCGGCAGCCGCCGGGCGAACTCGACGAGCTGGTCGGAGGGCTCGACGGGCGAGACGAGGATGATGCCGGCCACCCGCTGCTCATGCAGTCGCCGGAGGATCGTCGCCTCCAGCGCCGGGTCCTCCAACGCGGTGACGATCAGCGGGAGCAGGTCGGCCTCGCTGCTGCGCGCCTGGATCGACGCGACCAGACCCTCGTAGTAGGGGTTGCGCAGGTCGGGCAGCACCACGCCGAGGGAGGAGGCGAAACTGCCCGCCAGGGCGGCCGCGCCGATGTTGCGGACATAGCCGATGCGTTCGGCGGCCTCAATGATCCGCCGGCGGGTGTCCTCGCTCACCCCGGCGGAGCCGGACAACGCCATCGAAACCGCCCCACGTGACACCCCGGCGGCGCGGGCGACGTCCGCTTGTGTCGGTTGATGGGCCACCTACGCTCCTCGGGCCACGGGCGACCTACGCCACCCGCCAGAGGATACCAGCTGCTGTCGATCCGGCCGCGAGGAGACAACCGGGGCCACCTGGCCGGTCGACACGCCCGGCCGGTGACCCCTCGCCTCGGCGGTCAGGCGTACTGCGTCTGGAACTGCTCCTCGAGTTCCTCCAGGGAGGAGTGCTTGGTCTCGGGGACCACCCGGATCATCCAGATGATGGCGATGACGTTCAGTGCAGCGAAGATCGCGTATGTCCCCACCGGGCCGATGTACTGCATCATCGAGGGGAAGACGAAGGTGATGATCGCGTTCGAGACCCAGATGCACAGTACGGCGAACCCCATCGCGACACCGCGGATCTTCGCCGGGAACAGTTCAGACATCACGACCCAGGTCCCGGGTGCGTTGCCGCTCTGCATGAAGAGCATGTAGAGGGCGATGACCGCCACGACGAGGTAGGGCACGAACGGTGGCATCGAGGCCAGGACGTTGCCCTTGGCATCCAGGTGAGGGTTGATGCCGAAGTAGAAGACTGCCGTCATCACGATCAGCATGACCGTCAGCCCGATCGTCCCGCCGATCAGGACGGTGCGCCGGTTGAGTTTCGCCAGCAGCCACAGGCCGGTCGCCGACCCTACCACCGACGCGACGCCGGTGATCACCGTCAGGGTGATGGCCGCCTGGGTGCCGAACCCGGCTGCCTGCAGCACTTTGGGGGCGTAGTACATCATCGTGTTCACGCCGGTGGTTTGGTTGAAGATGCCGATCAGGCAGCCGATGATCAACAGCTTGCGGGTCCATCTGGTGGAGAAGCACATCCCGAGGTTCCACTTGGCGATCTCCTCCTCACGGCGATGGAGTTCGACGATCTCGTCGATCTCGTCAGTGACGTCCTCGTGCTCGGGCCGGACGCGCTTGAGCTCGCCGATCGCCTCGACGATCCGCAGGTTGATCGCGTGCCAGCGCGAGGATTCCGGCATCATCCGCATCCCGATCCACAGTGCCACTGCCGGGATGGAGGCCATCACCAGCATGTAGCGCCAGGTCTCGCCGTTGCCGGAAGCGATGGTGATGGAGTCCTGCACCGAGCGGAGCACTTCCCAGCTGTAGCTGTGGCCGGCCTCGATCGTCGTGGTCACGCCGTTGAGCACGGAGACGGTCCCCGGCACGACCGAACGGACCAGTGCCTCGGGACCGCCGGTGATGTTGGCGATTGCTGCGTTGACCACGAACGCCAGGAGTTGGCCGGTGACGATCATCAGCTGGTCGACGCCGACGAGGGTGCCGCGGATGTGTTTGGGGGCTGTCTCGGCGAGGTAGACCGGGACGGTTGCGGAGGCGCCGCCGACGGCACAGCCGAGCACGAAGCGGGCGGGGTAGAGGATCCAGAGGTTGGGTGCCGTGGCGCATGCGATGGCGCCCAGGAAGAAGATCACCGCCAACACCAGGATGTTGTGGCGGCGCCCGAAGCGGTCGGAGAGACGTCCGCCGAAGAACGCGCCGAAAGCGCACCCGACAAGGAGGAAGAAGCCGACGAGCCCTTCCTCCACGGGGTCCAGGTAGAGCCCGTGGGCGGCTTCGGGCATCTGCATGTACGGAAGTGCACCGGAGATGACGCCGGTGTCGTAACCGAACAGGAGCGAACCGAGGGTGGCGATCACGGCGACGAACGTGACTGATCGGCGTCTACCCGACGGAGGCGTGGACCGGACGAGTTCGGCGACCTTGTCGCGCGAGAGGTCAGCCGGGTTCAGGGGGCTAGGTTTCGAGGTGGACGACATCATTGTCTCCTCAGGGTGTCTCGTCATCAATGACGGGTCGGTGTGCGGGGTTCTGGCGCCGGCACACCGTGGATTCACGGGTTTCGCTTTGACTGGCCATCAAACAGTCGGCCACCGGTCAGATGAACTGGCCGGTGCCCGGGACAGGGCAAGCCCTGCCCCGGGCGGTGCCGCGGTGGCTGCGGCACTGATCGATCACCTGCTGCTGGGTTCAGCCGATCAACGCGGCGGCCGCGAGCAGGTTCTTCGCCGAGATCTGGAGGCCCTCGACGTTGCCGTAGTCGGCGTCCTCGTGCTCGATGTTGACGACCATGTCCGGGTTGGCGGCCTGGATCGTCCGCAGGAACTCCGCCCAGTACGCGGTGTCGTGACCGAGGCCGAAGGCGACGAAGCGCCATGCCGGGTCCTGTGGCCAGGCCGTGCACCAGTAGCTCTCCGCAACCGGGACCTTGCCCTCGGCCTCGGCGGGGACGTGCCCGAAGTCGGTGTCGAGGACGCCACGGTAGGCGGCACCCGGGAAGACCTTGGTGTCCTTGGCATGGACGTGCGCGACCAGGGAACCGAGGCGCTTGACGGCCTCGATCGGCTCGGCCTGCTGCCAGAACAGATGCGAGGGATCCATGTTGACCTTGATGTTCGTCGCGCCGGTCTCCTCGATCAGACGCTCGAAGGAGGGAACGTTGAAGACGAGGTTGCGGGGGTGCAGCTCGAGGCAGACGTTGACACCGTTGTCCCGGGCCAGGGCGTCGATCTCCTTGAAGAATGGGACGGCGACGGTCCACTGGTAGTCGAGGATCTCCATGTCGATCCCGTTCCAGGGGTTGACGACCCACGTGGGGTACTTCGCGGTGGCGTCGGTGCCGGGGGTGCCGGACATCGTTACCACCTCCTTGACGCCCAGGGCGCCGGCCGTACGGATGGCGCGGCGGAGGTCTGCGGCGTGCAGGAGGCCCTCGTTGGGCAGCGGGGAGATCGGATTGCCGTTCGCGTTGAGGCCGGTGAGCTCGATGCCGTGTTCGGCGAAGATACCGAGGTAGTCGTCGCGGGCGGTCGCCGAGCCGAGGATGGTCTCGGCCGGGCAGTGGGGCGAGGGGATGAACCCCCCGACGTTGACCTCCGCGCCGGACAGGCCGGCGCCCTTGAGGACGTCAAGTGCCTCACCGAGGGACCGGTCGTGGAGGCAGGCGGTGTAGGCGCCGTAGCTGATAGACATGGTGGTGACTCCTTTGTCCTTGTCGTGTGGAGTTGATCGGTCGGGTGGTCAGGAGATCGCGATCTCGGCCCCGCCGTTGGCGGCGGAACGGGCGATGGCGTCGGCGATACGCAGCTCCCGGTAGCCGTCGGCGAAGGTGGCGCACCTGGGCAGTGCTCCTTCGGTGACTCCGGCCACTTGCTGCAGGAAGGCATAGGCCTGGTAGGTGAATTGCTCGATCTGGGTCAGGCCCACCCCGCCGAACGCCATCGAGGACCCCCGGCCGAAGTACGGGAAGTCGGGGTTGACGAGGACCTGACGGGGCCCGGCGATACCGGCAGGCGCGCTGGCATCGTCGAGGAAGATCTCACCGGTGCGGGCCAGGTCCCATCCGGCGCGTCCTTTGGTGCCGAGTACCTCGATCCGCAGCGAGTTCGGCATGTTCCAGGCGACCCGCGAGCAGGAGAACGTGCCGACTGCGCCACTGGCGAAGTGCGCCGTGAAGGTGGTCACATCGTCGTTCTCCACAGCCTCCTTCTCCCCGTCGGCGTCGGATGTCGTCCCACGCGTCACGTGACCGCGGGCCTTGGGGCGCTCCTTGATGACGGTCGACATCACCGCTCCGGAGACAGACGTCAGCGGCCCACTCACCAGCTCCGCGGCATCGATGAGGTGGGACCCGACATCTCCCAGGGCGCCGGAGCCCATCGGGCCCTTGTAGCGCCACGCGATCGGGGTGTTGGGGTCGACGCCGTAGTCACACCAGTAGCGGCCATCGATGTGGGCGATCTGGCCGAGGTGGCCCTCGTGCACCAGTTTGGCGATCTCGGCCAGGGCGGCGTTGCGACGGAACGTGAACCCGACCGCGGTGACGGCCTCGGCCGCGGCCTCGGCGTCGGCCATGGCCTTGGCGTTCTCCAGAGTGTCGGCCAGTGGCTTCTCACACAGCACGTGCTTGCCGGCCCGGATCAGGGCCTCGGCAATCTCGCGGTGCAGGGCATTACCGACGACGATCGAGACGATGTCGATGTCGGGGTCCTCGGCCACCGCTCGCCAGTCCGTCACCGCCTTGTCGTACCCGTAGCGCTGGGCGGCGTCCTCGGCGAACGGGAGATAGGCGTCTGCGATCGTGGAGAGGCGAATCTTGGGCAGACCCAGGTCGAAGACCGTGCCGACCTGGCGCCACGCATTGGCGTGGGTTGTGCCGGCCATGCCGGCCCCGATCACAGCGACATTGAAAGTTTGCTCGGACATTTGAACCTCCGTTGGTTCTGATCTGAAACGAACTAACGCGCGTAAGTAGCTGTATTCGAGTATGTAGTAGCTGACTTTGTCCTGTCAAGTACGTGGGACGGCGAGGAGTTGCCCCCGGCGCCTTCGCGGGCTCTCAGCGCCGTCCGGCTACCGTCGGATCTCTTCGTACCTCTCGCCCCCCGATCCTGGGATGTCATGACCTTCATCGCGCTCCTCCAGTCCATCCCGCCGCTGGCGGTCTACGTCGTCATCGGCCTACTGGTCGGCGTGGAGAGCATCGGCGTGCCGGTGCCGGGGGAGACCGCCCTGATCACCGGATCGGTGCTGAGCACCCGGCCCGAGCTGCACATCTCCGGGATGTGGGTGGCGGTCGCCGCCTTCATCGGAGCGGTGATCGGCGACTCGATCGGCTACAGCGTCGGATGGCATTACGGGCCAGCGCTGCTGGACCGGCTGGCGGCGCGCTTCCCGCGGCACATCACCGCGGACCGGATCGCGTACGCCGATCACCTCTTCGACCGCTACGGCACCGGAACGGTCTTCGTCGGCCGGTTCATCGCGCTGTTGCGGATGTTCGCCGGTCCGCTGGCGGGCACGCTGCGGTTGGCCTATCCGCGGTTCCTGATGGCGAACGCCGCAGGAGCGGCCTGCTGGGCCGGTGGGATCGCCGTCGTCGTCCAATTGGTCGGCACTGCCGCCGACCGTTACCTCAAGGAGGCGAGCTGGGGTCTGCTGCTGGTGCTGTTGCTGGTCGGTCTGCTCGTCGGGCGGGTGGTCGGGCGCTCCTTCGAGCGGCGGGTCGAGGCGTACGCCGCCGAACGCCTCGCCGAGTCGGGGGAGTCGGAGTAGGGACGCTTCTCCCGTTCTCGTCGTGAGCCGCTCTCGTCGTGGGCCCCTCGTCATCCGTCGGCGCCCGGCTCGACGTCTTGGCTGCGTGTGCGGACCTTCCGGCGCAGCGTCGATCCGCGCCTCAGCGGGCCGAGTGCGTCCCGCTGGGACGTCCGGGGCGGATTGCGGCGTTCTGTCTGCCAGGATCCTGGGTCTGTTGTCGAACGCAGGTTTCACCCCCCGGGTGACCATCTGTGGCCGAGTGGCATCTGCCCCGCGGGTAAACACGGCGCCATTCCGTGCATCTGTTCCGATAGCCAGCTCCGACGTTGGCCGCGAGAGCAGTCGGGCTGTCACCAGGGGGGTGAATTTCCGGCTCGACAACAGACCTGGGGCGCACCACGTCGGATCGGTTCGGCGCCATCGACACGCTGGAGCCATCGCCGGACCGGGCCTCTGCCCGCATGATGCGCTCGCGGGCGGGCGTCGGCGAGGTGGTCGGGGGCGGGCGGGCCAGGCCTCAGAAGCTCGAGGCGATCGACGCGAGCAGGTTGACCGTCGAGGCGAGCACCACGGCGCCGAGCAGGTAGCTGATCAGGGTGTGGCGCAGCACGGTCCGGCGGATCGTCTTGCTGGTCAGGGCGGTGTCGCTGACCTGGTAGGTCATCCCGAGGGTGAAGGACAGATAGGCGAAATCCTGGTAGTCCGGGTCCTCGTCCTGGTTGAAGTCGACGCCGCCGTCGCCGTCGTAGTAGAGCCGGGCGTAGCGCATCGTGAACAGGACGTGCACCAGCACCCAGGACGCTGCCACGCACAGCACACCCAGCCCGGTCTCGATGATCGCCGTGGCGCCCTTCTGCGAGGATGCCGCCAGCAGCACGCCGACACCGACCAGACTGGCGACCGAGGCGACCAGCAGGATGACGTCGGTGGGGCCCCGACCGGTGTCCTCCTCGGTGGCATGGGTCCGCGTCTCCACCGCGTCCATCCGGACGACGCTCGCCCAGGTCCAGGCGCAGTAGATGCCGGCGGTGACGATCCAGCCCGACACAGCGGCGGCCTCCGGACGCCAGGTGAGCAGGACCACCAGCCCGGCCAGCAGGCCGAGGACCACGCACGCGGCCAGCTTGACCAGCACCAACCGATGGAACGGGCGTGTCCCGCTCGGGCGTGTCGTGCTCACTTCGTCTCCTCTCAGCGGCGGCCAGGATCGAACCGCACGACCCTGTCTGGACCGGGCCGACCCTGTCTGGACCGCACGACCCTCTCTGGACCGCGTGACCCGGATGTCACAGCGTGCTGCTAGTTTCGCTGCCGGGCGTGCGGGCGCGTCTCGTACGCTGCAGCGGCGTACGTCACGACGTCCGCGCCCCGAAGGCGTACGTCACCGCTCGTACGCAGGACACAACGGACCGTACTCCGGGAGGATCCTATGGCCGGTGGACTCGCCGCCCTGCTCGACGACGTGGCGATGATCGCCAAGGCCGCCAGCGCCACCAGCACCAAGGCTGTCGGAGTGGTGGTCGACGACGCCGCGGTGACCCCGCAGTACGTGGCGGGGATCCATCCCAGCCGCGAGTTGCCCGTCATCTGGCGGATTGCCCGGGGCTCCCTGGTCAACAAGGCGATCCTGATCGTCGTCCTGCTCGTTCTCGACCACTTCCTGCCGGTGGTGCTCACCCCGCTGCTGATGCTGGGTGGTCTCTACCTGTCCTTCGAAGGGGCGGAGAAGCTGCTGGAGGCGGTCCGCAACGGGCGCCGGCGCTCTGGCCGGCCGAGGCGGGCTGCAGAGCCCGAACAGGCTGCACAGGCCGAACAGGCCGCGCGGGCCGAACACGCTCCGGAGGCCGAACAGCCGGTGCGAGCCGCACATGCCGTGCAGGCCGAACGGCGTGGTCCGGTCGTCGAGCAGGGCGCGGAGTCCGAACGCACCCTGGTCAACGGCGCGGTGCGGACCGACTTCATCCTGTCGGCCGAGATCATGGTGATCTCGCTGGCCACGGTGAACGCCAGCCGGGACGCGGCCATGCCGCTGCTGCCCAAGACGCTCACCCTGGCTCTGGTGGCGCTGGCGCTGACCGCGTTGGTATACGGCGTGGTGGCCCTGATCGTGAAGATGGACGACATCGGACTGGTGCTGAGCGGCCGCGACCGGCCGGTCGCCCGGCGCGTCGGCAGGGTGCTGGTCGCCGCGATGCCCACCGTGCTGTCGGTGTTGTCGACCGTCGGCATCGCCGCCATGCTCTGGGTCGGTGGGCACATCCTGGTCTCCGGGGCGAACACGCTGGGCTGGCACGCCCCCGCCGACCTGCTGCACCACCTGGCCGCCCCGGCGCACGAGGTGCCGGGGATCGGCGGCCTGCTGGCCTGGCTGATCGACACCCTCGGCTCGGCGGTGGTCGCGATCGTGATCGGCACCGTGCTCGCCGGGATCGCGCACCTGCTGCCGTTCCGCCGCCACGACGTGCACGAGGGTGCGGCAGACGAGGCCGGTGCCTCGGGTGCCTCGGGTCACGAGGGCGACCCGCAGGAGGATGCCGACCCGCAGGAGGATGCCGACCACTGACGGACGTTCCCGCGGGAACGCGCGGATCGCCTTCTGGCCGGCCCGGCGCATCGCAACCCCGACCCCGGCCGTGGACGTTCCCGCGGGAACGCACTCAGCGGACAGCTGACCGGAAACCGCGTAGCCGCAGGCTGTTGCTCACCACGAAGACGCTCGAGAAGGCCATCGCGGCCCCGGCGATCATCGGGTTGAGCAGGCCGAAGGCGGCCAGCGGGATGGCGCACACGTTGTAGGCGAAGGCCCAGAACAGGTTGCCCCTGATCGTCGCCAGCGTCCGCCGCGACAGCCGGATCGCATCCGCAGCGACACGCAGGTCGCCACGCACCAGGGTCAGGTCGGCAGCCTCGATCGCGACGTCGGTGCCGGTGCCCATGGCGAGGCCGAGGTCGGCCCGGGCGAGGGCCGGTGCGTCGTTCACCCCGTCGCCGACCATCGCCACCACCCGGCCCTCGGCCTGCAGCTCGGCCACCACCCGGACCTTGTCCTGCGGCAGGACCTCGGCCACCACCCGGTCGATGCCGACCTCGGCGGCGACCCGTTCGGCGACCGTCCGGTTGTCCCCGGTGAGCAGCACGGGGGTGAGTCCGAGGGCCCGGAGCTGGGTGATCGCCTCGGGGCTGGTCGGCCGGACGGCGTCCGCCGCCGTGAGCACGCCCCGGGCGGCCCCGTCCCAGCCGACGACCACCGCGGTGCGTCCGGCCGCCTCGGCCTCCGCCTTCGCCCGGGTCAGCTCGGGAGGCAGTTCGATCCCGTGCTCCGCCAGCAGGGTGGTGCGGCCGACCAGGACCGTACGTCCCTCGACCGTGCCGCGGACCCCGCGCCCGGCCTGGTTGGTGAAGTCCTCGACCGCGGGCAGCGCGCCGACCCGGTCCGCGGCGCCGCGGGCGATGGCCCGGGCGATCGGGTGCTCGGAAGCCGCCTCCACCGCGCCGCCGAGGCGCAGCACCTCGGTCGTGTCGGTGCCGTCAGCGGCGTACGCCTCCATCAGGGCCATCGTGCCGGTGGTCACCGTGCCGGTCTTGTCCAGCACGACGGTGTCGACCCGGCGGGTCGATTCGAGGACCTCGGGGCCCTTGATCAGGATGCCGAGCTGGGCGCCGCGGCCGGTCCCGACCAGCAGGGCGGTCGGGGTGGCCAGTCCCAGGGCGCACGGGCAGGCGACGATCAGCACCGCCACCGCGGCGGTGAACGCCGCCGTCACCGGGTGACCGAGGGCGATCCAGGCGACGAGGGTGGCGACCGCGACGACGATGACGATCGGCACGAAGACGCCCGACACCCGGTCGGCCAACCGCTGGATCTCGGCCTTGCCCGACTGGGCGTCCTCGACCAGCTTCGCCATCCGGGCCAGCTGGGTGTCCGCGCCGATCCGGGTGGCGCGGACGACGAGGCGGCCGCCGGCGTTGACCGTGGCCCCGGTGACCGCATCGCCGGGGGCGACCTCGACCGGCACCGACTCGCCGGTGAGCATCGAGGCGTCGACGGCGGAGGTACCGATGGTCACGACACCGTCGGTGGCGATCTTCTCCCCGGGGCGTACGACGAACGCGTCGCCGACCCGCAGCTCCTCGACCGGGATCCGCACCTCGGTCTCTCCGTGCAGGGGGTCGGGGCGGAGCACCGCCACGTCCTTCGCGCCGAGTTCCAGCAGCGCCCGCAGCGCCGCCCCGGCGCGCCGCTTCGACCGCTTCTCGAAGTAGCGGCCGAGCAGGATGAACATCACCACCCCGGAGGCGACCTCGAGGTAGATGTTGCCCGCCCCGTCGCTCGGCGCGACGGTCAGCTCGAACGGGTGCTTCATCCCGGTCATCCCGGCGGTGCCGAAGAACAGTGCGAACAGCGACCACAGGTACGCCGCGCCGGTCCCCATCGAGACCAGGGTGTCCATCGTCGCGGCGCC
Source organism: Raineyella sp. W15-4 (assembly GCF_033170155.1). Taxonomy (GTDB): domain Bacteria; phylum Actinomycetota; class Actinomycetes; order Propionibacteriales; family Propionibacteriaceae; genus Raineyella. The sequence goes on from NZ_CP137079.1 coordinate 89,164, forward strand.
GTGGCGCAGGTTGGTCCAGGCGGCCCGGTGGAACGGCCAGCCGGCCCAGACGATCACCGGCGAGGCCAGGGTCAGCGACAGCCACTGCCAGTTGTCGAACTGCAGCGCCGGCACCATCGCCATCAGGATCACCGGCACCGACAGCACCACGCTGCCGATCAGCCGGCCGCGCAGCGTACGCAGCTCGAGCTCCTGGCGGTCCGGGGTGTCCGTGTCCCGATCGCCCACATCCGTCCGGGCCGGCCCGACCCGGGGCAGTGCGGCCGAGTAGCCGGCGTCGGCCACGGTGTCGAGCAACCGTTGCGGGTCGTACCCCGCCGGGACGCTCACGTGGGCCTTCTCGGTGGCGTAGTTCACCGAGGCGGTGACGCCCTCCAGTGCGTTGAGCTTGCGCTCGATCCGGTTGGCACAGGAGGCGCAGGTCATGCCACCGATCTCGAGGTCGACATCGGTGAGGTGGCCGAGGGCCACCGGGACGGATCGCTGGTCGACCTGGGTCGAGGACACGGAATCGCTCCTGGCTGTGGGGTGGGATGGGATCGGGATCACGGGCCCCTGTCGGGGATCAGGCAGCGGGGACGACCTGGTAGCCGGCCTCCTCGACGGCCGCGGTGACCGCGGCAGGGTCGAGCGGTGCGGCACTGGTGACGACGAGCCTGCCAGTGGTGTGGCTGACGTCGATGGTCTCGACGCCGGGGATCTCGCTGACCTCCTCGCGCACCGACATCTCGCAGTGGTGGCAGGTCATGCCCGAGACCTGGTACTCGGTCGTGGTCGACATGGTGGTGTCCTTCCTTCGGGCCGTACGCCCGCTCGGCGCGTGTCCGTTGCTACGACAGACTGTGTTGCTACGACAGACTGTAGTGCTCTGCCCAAGTACCCCTCGGGGGTATCTCCGACAGCTGCGATCTTATACCCCCTTGGGGTATGTGATCGGGTGGTGTGCGTCACCCCGTCGAGTCGAGGGGTGCGGCGCCCCGGTCCGGGAGAGCGGTGCTGTACGGGACCACGAGCGGGGTCCCCGTGAGCGGGTCGGGGATGACGATGCACCGCAGGCCGAAGACCTCCTTGACGATGTCCGCGGTGACGACCTCGGCCGGCGGGCCCTGGGTGATGAGAGCTCCGTCCTTCATCACCACCAGGTGGGTCGCGTAGCGCGCCGCATGGTTCAGATCGTGCAGCACGGCGACCAGCGTGCGGCCCTCGCGGTGCAGCCGGGCGAACAGGTCGAGCAGCTCGATCTGGTGTGCGATGTCGAGGAACGTCGTCGGCTCGTCGAGCAACAGGGCGGGCGTCTGTTGGGCGATCGCCATGGCCACCCAGACCCGCTGGCGTTGGCCGCCCGAGAGCTCGTCGACCGGCCGGTCGGCCAGCTCGCTCACCGACGTCGCGGCCATGGCCTGCTCGACGGCGGCGTCGTCCGCCTCGGAATGCCGCCGGAACATCCCGTGGTACGGGTAGCGCCCCCGGGCGACGAGCTCGGAGACCGTGATCCCGTCGGGCGCCGTCGAGTCCTGGGGCAGCAGCCCGATCCTCCTCGCCGCCTCCCGGGGGCGGTAGTCGTGGATGGAGCGGCCGTCGAGCACGATCCGCCCGGAGCCGGGCGGCAGCAGTCGCGCGAAGGCGCGCAGCAGCGTCGACTTGCCGCAGCCGTTCGGCCCGACGATGACGGTGAACGAGCCCGGCGGCACCTCGAGATCGAGATGCGGCACGACGGGCGTGCCTCCGTAGCCGAGCGTGACGCCCTCGGCCGTGATGCGGGTGATCGGGCGGGTCGTTTCCATGTCGTCTCCGTGGTGAAGGCTCATCGTCCCTGTCGCCGTCTCGCGCCGCGCAGCAGGAGGACCACCAGGTAGCACCCGCCGACCACGACCGTCACGACCCCGACGGGGACCGCCTGCGGCAGTGCGTACTGTGCGGCGAGGTCTGCGGTGAGCAGTAGCACGGCGCCGGTGAGGGCGGACTGCGCGAGCAGCAGTCCGGCCCCGCCGACCATGCGCTTGGCCAGCTGGGGGGCGGCGAGGGCCACGAACGCGATCGGCCCGGTCACCGCGGTGACAACCGCGGTGAGGGCGACCCCCAGGACGAGGATCCACAACCGTGCCGCTCCGACCCGCACTCCGTGCGATGCCGCGGCCGCGTCGCCGAGCTCGAGCTGCTGCAGCGGTCGGGTCGCGGCGGTGACGCCGACGCCGCAGACGGCGAGCACGGCGAGTGCGGGGGCGAGCCCCGTCCAGTCCACCGTCCCGAGTGTGCCCGCAGCCCACACCGATGCGCTCATCGCCACCTCGACCTGCGTACGAAGCTGCAGCCACACGTTCACGGCGTGCAGCATGGCCGTGACGGCGATCCCGGTCACGATCAGCTGCATGCCGCCGATGCCGCGTCGATACGCGAGCGCATAGACGAGGAACGCGGTGGCCAGACCTCCCGCCATCGAGCCGCCCGCGATGCCGAGGGTGCCATCGAGCGGGGTGCCGGCGAGCAGCGTCGTCACGATCAGCACGCCCGTGTACGAGCCCGTCGCGAATCCGATGACGTCGGGCGAGCCGAGCGGGTTCCTGGTGAGGGACTGGAACAGTGCCCCGGCAGCCGCGAGCGCCGCGCCGAAGGCGAGCGCGGCGGCGACGCGGGGAAGCCGCCACTGGACGACCACGACGGTCGCGAAGCCGTCGTCGTGCGCGATGGCGTGGACCACCGCGGGCAGCGAGAGGGGGTAGTCACCGATCCCGAGTGCGACCAGGCCGAGCAGCACCGCCGCTGCGGCGGTCGTCGCCGTCACGGGCGCACGCCTGCGCTGCACTCGCTGCACTCCCGCCGCCTCAGCGGAGCGGAGTGCGGACAGCGCGGTCACAGCGCACCCAGCCGGCCACGGCGGACGAGGCCGATCAGCACGGGTGCACCGAGGAAGGCCGTGACGACGCCGACCGGGACCTCGCCCGGCCACGCGACGAGCCGGGCGGCCACGTCGGCGGCGAGCAGCAGGACCGGCGCGGCCAGCAGCGAGAGGGCGACGATCCAGCGCTGGTCCGGCCCCATCACCCGGCGTGCAACGTGCGGGATCATCAGGCCGATGAAGGCGATCGGGCCCGCCAGCGCGGTCGCGCCGCCGGCGAGCAGGGTGATCGCGGCAATGGCAGTGATGCGGGTGCGGGTCACGGAGGAGCCGAGGGCCGTCGCGCGGTCGTCGCCCAGCGCGAGCAGGTTGAGCGGGCCGCCGATCACGAGCGCGAGGAGGATCCCCGCGACGAGCAACGGCAGGGCGGGCAGCACGACGTGCCAGTCCGCGTCGCGCAGGGTGCCCGCTTCCCACACCTGCAGCGCCTCGAAACGACGCGGGTCGGAGAGCCGGATCGCCGAGACGACGCCCGCGAGCACCGCCGAGAGCGCCATTCCCGCCAGCAGGAGCTGCTCCGGTCGCGGGCCCCCGGTGCCGAGGGAGCCGATCGCGAAGACCGCGACGGTCGTCACAGCCGCGCCGGTGAGCGCGAACCAGAGATAGCCGGCGGGCGCGGTGACACCGAGGAAGGCGATGGACAGGGCGACGAAGAATCCCGCACCGGAGGTGACACCGAGCACGCCCGGGTCGGCCAGCGGATTCCGGGTCACGGCTTGGATGACCGCGCCGGCGGCGCCCAGCGCCGCACCGACGAGCAGGCCGACCACAGTGCGGGGCAGCCGCAGGTCGACGACCGCGGCGGCGTCGGCCGCGGGGACGCTGCCACCGGTCAGCGCGTGCCAGACCGCGAGCGGCGGCACCGGTCGCGACCCGATCGCGAGACTCGCGAGGACCGCCGCGGCGAGGACGAACAGTGCGACGACGAGCGCCCCGACGCGCGAGCTCGCGCGTCGGCGGGAAGGGCCGGGATGCGCATCCTGACGGGCGTCGACCGGCCGTGCCGTCTGTGGCGTCCCCACCGCCGTTCCATTCATGTAGGTTAGCCTAACCTAAATAACGGATCGCTCTGATTCCGACTCGATACGGCGCCGCGTACGGCCCACCAGAAAGGCTCGCACCACCCATGAAGAAGCTATCTGCGCTCGTCGCCATCGCGGCGGCCTCCGTGCTCGCACTGACAGGATGCTCCGCCGGATCAGAAGCCGGGCAGCCGGCCGCGGCGTCCGCGTCATCTGCCGCCGCGTTCCCCGCGACTGTCGAGACCAAGTTCGGCGACGTCACGATCTCGAAGAAGCCGGAGCGCGTGGTCGCGCTCGGGTGGGGCGACGCCGAGACGGCGCTCGAACTCGGCGTGCAGCCGGTCGGTGCCTCCGACTGGCTCGGCTTCGGCGGCGCCGGCGTCGGGCCATGGGACGAGAGCAAGTACACGAGCAAGCCCGAGATCATCGAGACCCTCGAGCCGAACTACGAGAAGATCGCCGCGCTCAAGCCGGACCTGATCCTCGATGTCCGCAGCTCGGGCGATGAGGCGCGTTACAAGAAGCTGTCGTCGATCGCCACCACCGTCGATGTGCCGAAGGACGGCGACAACTACCTCACCTCGACGCAGGAGCAGACGGCCATGATCGCGACGGCTCTCGGCGAGAAGGAGAAGGGCGAGGCGCTCCTCGCCACGGTCGATGACGCGTTCGCCAAGGTCGCCGCCGCTCACCCGGAGTGGAAGGGGAAGTCGGTCACCGTCGCCACCCGGACCTCGAACGGCTGGGGCGCCTACGTCCAGGGCGACGGCCGGCTGAGCTTCCTCGAGAAGCTCGGCTTCACCCAGTCGCCGACCATCGCGACGCTGAAGGCGAACTCCTCAGGCTTCTCCACCTCTGTTTCCGACGAGCAGCTCGACCTGCTCGATGCCGATCTGATCGTCGCCTTCCCGATCTTCATCGACACCACGAAGATCACCGACGATGCGCAGTGGACGGCGATCCCGGCGGTGAAGGACGGGCGCTCGATCGTCGTCGACGGCGAACTGTCCAACGCGTTCTCCGACAGCACACCGGGCGCGGAACTCTACGCGCTCGACAAGATCGCCGCCCTGATCGAGAAGACCGGGCTGAAGTAGCCCGGTCGGCGGAGTCCTCGGCGGACGACGGATGCTTCGGGAGCGACGCTTCCCGAAGCATCCGTCGTTGTGTGGGTGTTCAGCCGCGCATCGCGACGCCATGGCGCCAGTAGCCCATGAACGCGACCTGCTTGCGGTTGCAGCCGAGCTCACGCACCAGGTGGCGCCGGATCGTCGTGACGACGCCGCTCTCGCCGGCGACCCAGGCGTAGAGGCCGGGAATGCCGGCCGCAGTGCTGTCGAGCGGCTCGCCGGCGCCGGAGTAGCACGGGGTCTCCCAGATCTCGTCCCCGGTGTCGGGCCGCTCGCGGCTCGCCTCGACCTCGCCGTCGGCCCGCCCGCTGAGGTGAGCGATCGCCGTGGGGATGAGCCGGGTGCCGACCGTGCCGCCGTCGCGGGGCAGCCAGACGACCTCCACACCGTCGGGCCTGTCGACCTCGGTCACGTCGCCGGCGTCGGGCACCTCAAGCAGAACGGTCCCCCGGGCGCGCGCCGGCAGGTCACCGAGGATGCGCGCGATCGCCGGCATCGCCGTCTCGTCGCCGCACAGCAGCAAGCGCTCGGCGTCGCCCGGCTCGAATTCGATTCCGGCCGCGATCGTGCCGCGGCGCGGACCGATGACGACGAGCCGGTCCCCGGGCCGTGCCTGCGACGCCCAGGCGGATGCCGGGCCGGCGGCCCCGGGCGTGAGGTGCAGCACGAAGTCGATGACCAGGCGGCGGTCGGCGCCGTCGCCGCGCAGGTCGCGGATGGAGTACGTACGCATGGTGCCGCGCTCGGCCTCGGGCAGGGCGAGCCAGGCCGTGTACCAATTGTCGGCGTCCGGGTCGATCGCGGGCAGGGTGCCCGCTTCACCCGGGAAGATCAGCTTGATGCGTTGGTCGTAGAACGGGCCGTCGCCGCCGAGGTCCTGCAGCTCGGGGGCGGCGAGCTCGATCCGCACGAAGCTCGGCGAGATTCGCCGGGCAGCGGAGACGGACACGGTCGTGATCAGGAACGGGGTCTCGGGCACCCTCTGAGGTTAGCTTAGCCTTACCTAAAATGTGGAGTGTCAGAGCTCGCTTCCTCGACCGCTCAGGCGCAGCCGTCGCAGCAGGGACGCCTTCTTGTCCTGGTGGCCCTCCATCCGGGTCAACAGCTGATCCAGGAAGCGGATCGCCACCGGGATGAACGGGCCCTTGTTGAGCATCACGCACTCCGCGCGCCCGGACGTGGCGGCGTCAGTCACCTCCGCGCGTGCCGGGCGTCCGTGCTTGGCGAGATCGTCGAGCACCTGGGTGGCCCAGACCACCGGCACGTGGGCCGCCTCGCAGATCCACATGATCTCTTCCTGGATCTCGCCCATCCGGACGTAGCCGGCCTCGACCGCCAGGTCGCCACGGGCGATCATCGCCCCGACGTGCGGCGAGGCCATCGCCGCCAGCAGGATGTCCGGGAGATGCCGGAAGGCGCTCATCGTCTCCAGCTTCACGATGATCGGGAAGTCCGGGGCGCCGAGCCGGTCGAGTTCGGCGCGCAGGTGGTCGATGTCCTCGGCCGTCCGGGCGAAGGACAGGTCCACCACGTCGGCGTGGCGTACGACGAACGGCAGGGCCTCCCGGTCGGCCGCGGTGAGCGCCGGCAGGTCCAGGTCGGTGTCGGGCAGGTTGATGCCCTTCTCCGCGCCGAGCCAGGCGCCGTTGGGGGCCACGTCGGTGACCGCGAGCTCCAGCCGGTCCGCACCGACCGCGACGATGTGGCCGGCGATCTTCCCGTCGTCCAGCGCCACTCGCTGTCCGACGGCGGTGTCCCGGAACACCTCCGGCAGGGTGCAGCCGATCGTCGGGGGTGTGGCGTCCGCGGCGGCGGGGGTGAGGTCGGTGACGAGCTTGAGGTGGTCGCCGAGGTGGATGCGCAGGCGCTGCTCGACCGGCGGGAGGGGTCCGACGGTGGTGCGGTCGTCGCCCACGGACAGCACGGTGCCGGGGACGACATAGCCGGTGTCGGCCAGCAGGCAGGTAACGGTGGCCGCGGCGACGACGCCGGACCCGGACGCCACGGACTCCACCAGCAGCTTCCGGGCCGACCCGCGGGCGTCGGTGAACCGGATCCGGTCCCCGGGCCGACGCCGGGCCAGCCAGCCCGCATCGGTCACCGGCAGGGCGCCGGCGGGCAGCCCGAGCCCGATCGCCTCGGGAGCGCCGACGGATGTGGCGGTGTCGGCCGCGGTCGCGCCGGATCCAGCGGACAGCGTCACGGTGGTGGCCTCGACGACCCGGCCGAGCGTGTCCCGGCGCGGACGGAAGCGGACGACCTGCGGGCCGGGGGCGATCGGGCCGGTGCGCAGCTTCGGCCCGGCCAGGTCCATCACCACCGGGAAATGCCGGCCGGTGCCCTCCTCGGCCGCACGGATGTGGGAGACCATCGCGGACCAGGCCGCGGGGCCCTCGTGGGCGGTGTTGATCCGGAAGACGGTGGCGCCCGCCGCCACGTACTCCGCGACGAGGCCAGGGTCCTCGGCGGCCTCGGGCGGCAGGGTGACCATGATCCTGGTCGTCCGCCCCGGGCTCGCCGGGCCGAACAAGGCCTCGGCGTTGGTGTCGAGCTGCTCCGGACCCTCGTCGAAGCCGACCAGGGGCTCCTCGTACGCGGGGGCCGGGCGGCCGGCGAGTGCGGCGCAGGCCCGGCAGGTGGCCTGCAGGGTGGCCTCGACATGGGCCTCGGCCCGGCCGAGGGAGGAGAGTCCGTGCCGGGCGAGGTCGGTCTGGAGTCCGCGGAGATCGGAGGACCTCAACGCGAGGTAGTCGAGCAGGTTGTCGGCGCTGGCGAGGTTGCGTGGATGGACGTGCTGCAGGGTCGAGGTCTCGGCCGCGCTGGTCGCGACCACCCGGCGGTGCAGGGTGGCGAGCCGGTCGGCGAGGGTCTCGATCGGGAGGGGTGGGGGCATGTCTCCATCGTACGAAGCCCGGCCGGTCAGCGGTGTCCGCCGCGGTGGTGGGATGCTCGTCCCATGCCTGTCCTCACGGCGCGCCTCGACGACGCGGACGCCACCCTGTCGACGGTCGGTGGCAACGGCCTCAATCCGGTGCTCGAGGTGCTCCGATGACCTGGATCGGGGTCAGCGGCCTGCGGCATCCCGACGACGTCACGCTGTGCGCGGGGCTCGGGGTGGATGCCCTCGGCTTCGTCGTGGGCTTCCCGCGCCAGGTGCCGTGGAACCTCACCCTCGACGAGGCCGAGGAGCTGGTCCTCGGGACCCCCGAGACGGTCCAGCGGGTGGCGGTCGTCGGTGAGGATCCCGACCGGATCCTGGAGATCACCCGCCGGTTGCAGCCCCAGGTCGTCCAGTTGCATGCGGACGAGCCGCTGGAGGTGACCCAGCGGCTGGTGGGTCTGCTGCACGCCCACGACGTCCGGGTGATGAAGACTCTGCGGCTGCGCCGCGCCGACGGTGCCCCGGTGGGACACCACGCTCTCGCTCACGCGGACGACCCGCTCGCGGCGGCCCGCGGGATGGTCGGCACCGGCATCGACCTGCTGATGGTCGACCTGGTCGGTCCGTCCGGTCTGTCCGGTCCGACCGACGCCGGATCCTCAGGGGCCCGTCCCGTCGCCCCCTCCTCGGACGGCCGTGCCACGGCGCTGGGCATGGCCCGGCGGATCCGCGAGGAGGCCGGGGTGCCGGTGGTGCTGGCCGGTGGCCTGCGCCCCGACACCGTCCGGGCCGCGCTCGACGCGGTTGATCCGTACGGCGTCGACGTGATCAGTGGGGTCGAGCGTGCCGGGCACCGCAAGGACCCGGCGAAGGTGGCCGCCTTCGTGGTCGCCGTGCGCGGCCAGGACGGGTGACGAGGGCCGTCCGACCGTGACAGCTGCCGCGGCTCAGCCCCTCGTCCGGCGGATCGTCGCCTCCGGGGACAGGTCCAGACGCCGGAGGGTCTGGGCGTTCAGTGCCACCACCACGGTGGACAGCGACATCAGGATCGCGCCGACCGACATCGGCAGGGTGAACCCGATCGGGGCCAGCACGCCGGCGGCCAGCGGCACGGCGATCAGGTTGTAGCCGGCGGCCCACCACAGGTTCTGGGTCATCTTCCGGTAGGTGGCCCGGGACAGGTCGATCACCGACAGGGTCGACCGCGGGTCGTCGCCGACCAGGATGACGTCGGCGGTGGCGATCGCCACGTCGGTGCCAGCGCCGATGGCGATGCCGACGTCGGCGCGGGCCAGGGCGGGGGCGTCGTTGACGCCGTCACCGACCATCGCGACCCGGCGCCCGGCGGCCTGGAGCGCCTCGATCCGGGCGGACTTGTCGCCCGGCCGCACCTGGGCCAGCACGTCGTCGATGCCCAGTTCGCGGGCGACGGTGCGCGCCACCGGCTCGGCGTCGCCGGTGATCATCGTGGTCCGGAAGCCCTGTGCGTGCAGGGCGGCGATCGCCTCCCGGGACTCGGGGCGGATCTCGTCGGCCAGCGCGAACGCGCCGATCACCCGACCGTCGCGGACGACGTGGATCACCGTCGACCCGGCCTGCTGCCAGCCGGCGCTCGCCGGCAGCGGGTCGAGGGCGCATGCCACCAGCAGCGCCGGGCCGCCCACCTGCACCCGGTGGCCGGCCACGGTGCCGTCCACGCCCATTGCCGGGGACGAGGCGAACCCCTCGACCTCGGTGATCAGCACGCCCCGGCCGAGCGCGGCCGCGACGATCGCCCGGGCCAGCGGATGCTCGCTCGGCGCCTCGACCGACGCCGCCAGGGAGAGCAGATCCGACGCGGTCACGTCGACCGCCGTCAGGTCCACCACGGCCGGCTCACCCCGGGTCAGCGTGCCGGTCTTGTCGAACACGACGGTGTTCACGGTCCGCATCGATTCCAACGCCGGGCGGCTCTTCACCAGCACGCCGCCCGCGGCCGCCCGTTCGGTCGCGATCGAGACCACCAGCGGGATCGCCAGCCCCAGGGCGTGCGGGCAGGCGATCACCAGCACGGTGATCGCGTGCGCCAGGGCGGCGTCACCCTGGCCGAGGAGCAGCCAGGTCACGGCGGTGAGCACCGCGACGCCGAGCGCGTACCAGAACAGCCAGCCGGCCACCCGGTCGGCCAGCAACTGGGCGGGCGAGGACGACTGCTGCGCCTCGGCGACCAGGCGCCGGATGCCGGCCAGCGAGGTCTCCTCGCCGACCGCGGACACCCGCATCCGGACCGCGGAGTCCAGCGTCACCGTGCCGGCGACCACCGGGTCGCCCTCACCGCGGCGTACGGCACGCGACTCGCCGGTGACCATCGACTCGTCCAGGTCGGCCACCCCCTCGACGACCACCCCGTCGGCGGGGACCCGTGCCCCGGGCCGGACCAGGACGAGATCGCCGACCGCCAGCTCGGCCACCGGCACCGTCCGTACGGCACCGTCCGGGGCGATCCGGTCGGCCTCGTCCGGCAACAGCGCGGCCAGGCTGTCCAGCGCCGAGGACGTCCGGGTCAGTGACGCCATCTCCAGCCAGTGGCCCAGCAGCATGATCACGATCAGCAGGGCGAGCTCCCACCAGAAGTCCATCCGCTGGGGGAGCAGGCCGACCATCGCCCCCCAGGAGGCCAGAAAGGCGACGGTGATGCCGAGCGCGATGAGCAGCATCATGCCGGGCGTGCGGGCGCGGATCTCGTCGACCGCGCCGGTGAGGAACGGCCGGCCGCCCCACACGTACATGACGGTGCCGAGGACCGGCGAGACCCACGGCAGCCAGGACCACCCGGGCAGCGGGTAGCCGAGCAGGTCGGCGAACATTGCGCTGGCGAGGGTGGTCGGCACCGCGAGGACCAGCATCGTCCAGAACAACCGTCGGTACATCAGCACGTGCTGCGCCATGTCGTGGCCGATCGCGCTGTGGTCGGAGGCCGCGTGGTCCATTGGTGCGTGGTTGTGGTCCATGCGCCCGTCCATGTCCATGCCCCCGACCATACCCCTGGGGGGTACCTGACGGGGAGGGTCAGCGGTCGGTGGTGGCCGCCGCCTCCAGGGCCGTCGCGGTGTCGGTGTCGGTCACCAGGTGGTTGAAGAAGCCGGCTCTGGCGGCGGCGATGATCGAGCCGATCTTGTTGCGGCCGACGGCGACGGCGATCGCATGGGGCACCTCCCGCAGCTCCTCCAGCCGCATCGCGATCAGCCGGTCGTTGGTCTCGAGATCCAGCGGTGTGCCGTGGACGTCGTACGGTCGGGCGTTGATGTCACCCACCGCGGACCGCAGCCAGTGCGGGTTCCCCTGGAACGTGCTGGGCATGATGGTCCGGGTCAACGGCGGTGCCCCGACACCGAGCAGCGCGGCCTTGGCGGTCTTCCACAGGCCCAGCACCTCCTGGATGTGCGGGTCGCCCAGCAGCGACCGGTAGAGCTCCGCGCTCGGCAGTGCCGGCGCGTAGAGCAGCACCGGCCGACCGTTCAGCTTCATCGCGAGCCGGCGGGCGATCTCGTTGGTCTGGTACGGCCCCTCGGATTCGAGCTGGCCGCCCACCGTGGGGGCGACCAGCACCCCCGGGGCCGGTGGCAGCGGGTGCCCGACCACCTCGTACACCGTCACCCCCGAGGAGACCAGCAGCCCGTCGCCCGGCACGAGTCCGGCATCGTCGATGGCCCGGCCGACGCCGGGGGCGAGGATCGCGCCGATGTCGCGGCGGCCCACCGTTGGGGTGACGTACACCTTCCGCAGGCCGAGGGCCGTCGCCAGCCGACCGGCGAGCTCGGCGTCCCTCTCGACCGTCGGTTCGCGCACCTCGATGGTGACGATGCCGGCCGCGCGCGCCTCGCTCAGCAGCCTGCTCACGGTCGGCCGGCTGACGCCGAGGGCGTCGGCGATCTCCGCCTGGGTTGCGTTGTCGACGTAGTAGGCCAGGGCCGCCTGGTAGAGGATCGCCGGATCGAAGCGCCCTCGTGACGACATCGATGACCGACCGCTCCGGGCGGAGTGGGCTTCCTCACTCATCCTGCATCCCCCTGCTACCGCGAACTCCGTTGTCGGAGCGCTGATGACTGGACTGTACACCACTGAACGAATGTTCAGCACCATAGTTGCACAAAAGTGCTGGACAAATGTCATCAGGGTTCCTAGGGTCGGTACCGACGTCGCAACGAGGCGCGTCTACCCCAGCGAGGGACGGAGTTCAAAGGTGAACAACACACTTCCCGAGACGATGACGGCAGTCATCAACCACGGGCCGCGCGACTACCGGTTGGAGCACATCCCGGTGCCGACCAGAGGGCCCGGGGAACTGCTGCTCAGAGTCGAGGCGGTGGGCATCTGCGCCAGCGACCTGAAGAACTGGGCCGGTGCAGCGAAGTTCTGGGGCGACGAGAACCGCCCCGCCTGGGCGGAGACCGAGGTCGTGCCCGGGCATGAAATCACCGGCCGGATCATCGGGATCGATGAGGAGGCCAGCAAGCACTGGGGCGTCGCTCTCGACGACCGTGTCGTGGTGGAACAGATCGTTCCCTGCTGGGACTGCCTGTACTGCGACCACGGCGACTATCACATGTGCGAGCCGCACAACATGTACGGCTTCAAGCGGTCCAATCCCGGCGGCATGGAAGAGTACATGACCATCAGCACCAACTCCCTGGTGCACAAGATCAGCAAGGACATCCCGCCGGCGCACGCGGCGTTCGCCGAGCCGCTGTCCTGCGCCCTGCACGCCGTCGAGCGCGCCCAGCTGCAGTTCAGCGACATCGTCGTGATCGCCGGCGCCGGTCCGATCGGTCTCGGCATGATCGCCGGCGCCGCCGCCAAGCATCCGGCCCAGATCATTTCCCTCGACATGGACCCGCGCAAGCTGGAGATCGCCGAGAAGACCGGCGCCACCATGACGATCAACATCGCGGAGCACGACCCGGTCGCGATCATCAAGGATCTCACCGGCGGCTACGGCGCGGACGTCTACCTGGAGGGCACCGGGCACCCGTCCGCCGTCCCGCAGGGCCTGAACCTGCTGCGCAAGCTGGGCCGCTACGTCGAGTACTCCGTCTTCAAGGAGAACGTGTCGGTCGACTGGTCGATCATCTCCGACGACAAGGAGCTGGACGTCCTCGGCGCGCACCTCGGACCGAACTGCTGGCCGACCGCGATCGAGCTGATCGAGACCGGCAAGCTCCCGCTCGACGAGATCTGCACCCACCAGCTCCCGCTGGCGGACTTCCAGAAGGGCCTGGACCTGGTCGCCTCCGGCACGGAGTCCATCAAGGTCAGCCTGATCCCCTGAATCACCCCCCGGTTCTGACAACGAAGTCGAGGACAACACCATGAATTCACCGTTCACCGAGCCGATGAGCCGCCGCCGCATCCTGCAGGGGCTCGGCCTCGCCGCCACCGCCCCGCTGCTGGCCGCCTGTGTCGGCCCCGGGCAGAAGTCGACCAACAACGGCTCCAACGCCGTCACCGGGTCGTTCGACTGGCAGAAGGTCAAGGGCACCACGATCAAGATCCTGCAGACCCCGCACGTCTACCAGCAGACCTACCAGCCGCTGTTCAAGGAGTTCACCGACCTGACCGGCATCCAGGTCGTCGCCGACCTGGTCCCGGAGGCCGACTACTACACCAAGCTGAACACCGAGCTGGCCGGCGGCAGCGCCACCCACGACGCCTTCATGATGGGCGCCTACTGGGTCTGGCAGTACGGCCCGCCCGGCTGGCTGGAGGACCTGGACCCGTGGATCAACAACACCGCGGCCACCGGCTCCGAGTTCGACTACGAGGACTTCTTCGACGGCCTGCGGACCTCGATGAAGTGGGACTTCAAGCTCGGTGACGCGGCCGGCACCGGCGGCACGTACGCCCTGCCGTGGGGCTTCGAGCTCAACAACATCGCCTACAACAAGACGGTCTTCGACAAGAAGGGGATCAAGCCCGCCGAGACCTTCGACAACCTGATCCAGCTGGCCATCGACCTCACCGACCGCAAGAACGACCAGTACGGCATCGCCTTCCGCGGCTCCAAGTCGTGGGCCACGATCCACCCCGGCTTCATGACCCAGCTGTCCCGCGAGGGCGGCAAGGACTACGAGCTCAAGGACGGCAAGCTGACCGCGGCGATGAACTCCCCGGTGGCCGTCGACTTCACCAAGAAGTGGGCGGACCTGGCCAAGCAGGCCGGCCCGACCTCGTGGACCACGTACGAGTACCCGAACTGCACCGGTGACCTCGGTGACGGCAAGGCGATGATGGTCTACGACGCGGACTCGGCGACGTACCCGAAGAACGTCAAGGGTGCCTCGAAGATCGCCGGCCAGATCGCCTGGCACCAGGGCCCGGCCGGCCCCGACGGGAGCCTGGCGACCAACCTGTGGACCTGGTGCTGGGGGATGAACTCCAAGTCGAAGAACAAGCTGGCGGCCTGGCTCTTCATGCAGTGGGCGGCCGGCAAGGATGCGATGAACAAGGCGGTGCAGTCGGGCGCCTTCGCCGACCCGGTGCGCCAGTCCGTCTTCAACGGGACCTTCAAGCAGACCCTGGGCGGCTTCCCGGGCTACCTCGAGGCCTTCGAGGCACAGGTGCCGCAGGCGAAGGTGCTCTTCACCCCGCAGACCCGTTTCCTCGAGACCACCGAGGACTGGGCCGTGGCGCTGCAGAGCATCTACGGCGGCTCCGACGCCAAGTCGACCCTCGATGCCCTGGTCACTTCCAACACGAACAAGGTGAACAGCTGACCCCGGCCGTCAGCCGTTCCCCGCATCGGAAGGTCCTTCCTTGCACATGAGCACTCGCCAACACGGGGCGATGCGCAGTGCGGACGACACGGTCGGCGGCCGCCAGGCCCCGACCGTGTCGCCTGCCAGACGCAAGTGGCGCCCCTACATCCTCTCCATTCCTGCCACCGTCATCCTGATCGGCATCCTGTACCCGTTCGTCCAGGGCGTCGGCTACACCTTCCTCAACTACCGGGCGACCGAGGGCGATGTGCACTTCATCGGTCTCGGGAACTACCTCCAGGTCTTCACCGATCCGCTGTTCTGGGGCTCGGTCCGGATCACCCTCACCTTCGCGATCGTCGCGACGGCCCTCGAGACCGTCCTCGGCGTCATCATCGCGCTGCTGCTCAACCGCTCCAGCCTGATCGGGAAGATCTTCGAGAAGGTCCTCATCCTGCCGCTGATGATCGCCCCGGTGATCGCCGGCGTGATCTGGAAGCTGATGTTCAACCCGCAGTTCGGCATCCTGAACCACATCTTCAACCTGGGGTCGACGTTCGACTTCCTCAGCGAGGGCCGCGCACTGTGGTCGATCATCATGGTCGACGCCTGGATCTACACGCCGTTCGTCGCGATCCTCGTCCTCGCCGGCGTACGGTCCCTGCCGAAGGAGCCGTTCGAGGCCTCCGCGGTCGACGGAGCCGGCTGGTTCTACATGTTCCGCCGGCTGATGCTGCCGATGATGTGGCCCTACATCCTGGTCGCCGTCATCTTCCGGTTCATGGACTGCCTGAAGGTTTTCGACATCGTCTACGTGCTGACCCAGGGTGGCCCCGGCCACGCGACCAGCACGCTGCAGGTGAACGCGTACATCAACTCGATCATCAACTTCAACTACTCGGGCGGCGCCACGTACATGTTCATCCTCTGGATCATCGTGTACCTCACCGCGCAGCAGCTGGTGAAGCTGCTGGGCCGGGCCCAGGCCCGCGCCGCCGGATCGGAGGCGTGAGATGGCTCGCAAGGAGATGATGCCGGGACAGAAGCGGTTCACCGCCCCGGCGATCCTCGGCGACGTCGCCATCCTGGCGTGGTTCGTCTTCAGCCTGTTCCCGATCGTCTGGATGGTGATGCTCGCGCTGAAGACACCGGCCGAGCAGACCACCACCTACTTCCGGTTCTCCCCGACCCTGGAGAACTTCGTCACGGTCCTCACGGCGCGTGGCACGGCGCTCACCAGTGTCGACTTCAAGGCCGCCCTGGTCTCCAGCACGATCAACTGCCTCGGCGCCGTCGTGGTGTCCCTGGTGGTCGGCATCCCGGCCGCGTACGCCGCTGGTCGGTGGAAGTTCCGCGGGTCGGACAGCCTGATGTTCAACCTGCTGAGCTTCCGCTTCGCGCCTGAGCTGATGGTCATCGTCCCGCTGTTCGTCATCTACAACGGTCTGGGCCTGTTCGACACCACCTTCGGGATGATCTGGGTGCTGCAACTGGTCACCATGCCCCTGGTGGTGTGGATCCTCCGGTCGTACTTCGAGGACCTCCCCGAGGACCTGGAACAGGCCGCGCTGCTCGACGGCTACTCGCGCAAGCGGGCGTTCACCATGGTCGCGCTGCCGCTGGTCCGGCCCGGCATCGCCGCCTCGGCCCTGCTGGCGTTCATCTTCGCCTGGAACAACTACATGTTCCCGCTGATCCTGACCAACTCCGGGTCGGTCACCGTGGCCATCACCAAGTTCCTCGGTGGCGGCGGCCAGGCGTACTACAACCTGACGGCCGCGGCCGGTGTGGTGGGCGCGCTGCCACCGCTCATCCTCGCTCTGACGATCCAGCGCTACCTCGTCCAGGGCCTGAGCTTCGGGGCGGTGAAGGGCTGATGGGCACGCTCAAGGTCCGTGACCTGACCAAGACGTACGGCTCCACCACGGCGATCGACCACCTGGCGATCGATGTCCGGGACGGCGAGTTCTTCGTGATCCTCGGCCCGTCCGGTGCCGGCAAGACCACCACCCTGAAGGCGATCGCCGGCCTGGTCGAGATCGACGAGGGCAGTGTGGAGATCGCCGGGGTGGACATGACCCAGGTCGAGCCCTACTACCGCAACGTCGCGATGGCGTTCGAGAGTTACGCGCTCTACCCGCAGAAGACGGTGGCGGGCAACCTCGCCTCGCCGCTGAAGTCCGGCCGCCATCGCCACTACGACGAGGCCGAGCGCAAGCAGCGGATCGCCGACGTCACCAAGACGCTGGGCATCGACCACCTGCTCGACCGGCTGCCGAAGGAACTGTCCAACGGCCAGCGCCAGCGCACCGCGTTGGGGCGGGTGCTGGTCCGGCCCGCCGACATCTACCTGCTCGACGAGCCGCTGTCCCACCTGGACGCCAAGTTGCGCGCCTCGATGCGGGCCGAACTGAAGTCGATCGCGTCGCGGTCCAACACCACCACGCTGTACGTGACGCACGACTACCAGGAGGCGCTGGCGCTGGCCGACCGGATCGCGGTGCTGCGTCAGGGCGAGTTCGTCCAGATCGGCACCCCCGCCGAGATCTGGCGCTCTCCCGTCGACACCTTCGTCGCGCGGGCCGTCGGACAGCCGGAGATCAACCTCGTCGACGGGGTCGTCCGCGGCGGGAAGGTCCGGGCCCTGGGCGGTGCCCTGGAGTTCCCGGCGCCCGCCGCTCTCGAGCTGCCTGAGGGCAAGGAGATCCGGGTCGGCATGCGGCCCAGCGAGCTGGTCGTCCACCGCGAGGTGCACGACGGCGACTGGCTGCGGGTCACCGGACGGATCCGGCTGGCGCAGCGGCTGGGCCGCGACGTCGAGCTCGACATCGAGGTGGGGGACGGTCACCTGATCGTCATCGACCGCGCGGACGCGTCGCACCAGGAGGGCGCGCCGATCGAGCTGGACATCCATCTGCCCAACGTCCACCTGTTCGACGGGGGAGCGCCGGACGAGCACACGGCCCGGCTCGGGTCCGCGGTCGGACGCGGTGCGGCCCCGCTGCCGGAAGAACTCGAAGAGGAGCTGGGCGAATGAGCGTCAAGGTCGAGGAACTGCACGGCGGCGGTGCGCTGCCGTTGCGGATCCGCAACGTCCGCAAGGTCTACCGCACCGGGAAGAAGGGGGTCGAAGCCGTCAAGAACATGAACCTCGACATCGAGCCCGGTGAGCTGATCACCCTGCTCGGACCGTCGGGCTGCGGCAAGACGACCACGTTGCGGATGGTCGCGGGCCTGGAGACGATCACCGCCGGTGACGTCTTCATCGGCGATTCCCGGGTCAACGACCTGCCGCCGAGCAAGCGCAATGTGGGGGTGGGCTTCGAGAGCTACGCCCTCTACCCGCCGCTGAACGTCCGGGAGAACCTGTCGTACGGGCTGAAAGCCGGCAGGCGGGTGGCTGATCCGGACAAGATCGTGGACGAGCTGGCGGACCGGCTCGAGATGCGTGACCTGCTCTCCCTGCGGCCCGCCTCACTGTCCAGCGGCCAGAAGCAGCGGGTGGCGCTGGCCCGGGCGCTGATCCGCAAGCCTCCGGTACTGCTGCTCGACGAGCCGTTGGGTCACCTCGATGCCGCGGCGCGCCAGCACGTACGCCGCGAGCTGAAGCTGCTGCAACGCCAGTTCGGCTACACCACGATCGTCGTCACCCACGACCAGTTGGAGGCGATGACCCTGTCGGACCGGATGGCCGTGATGAACGGCGGCATCATCCAGCAGTACGGCACCCCGGACGAGATCTTCGATGACCCGGCCAACATCTTCGTCGCGGACTTCGTCGGCGAACCGAGCATCAACCTCTTCCCGGCGACGGTCGTCAGGGACGGCGGCCGGACCCTGGTCCGGGTCGGCGCCGACGTCCTCGAGGTGGCCGCCCGGACCGCGACCGACGGCGCCGAGGTGATGGTCGGCCTCCGGCCGCAGGACTGCCACGGCAAGGGGGTGACGAAGGGGCTCACCGGCACCGTCTTCGTCTACGAGGACCTGCTGGAACACGGCATCGCCCGGGTCAACCATCCGGGCGTGCCGGACAAGCCGCTGGTCATCCAGACCCCCGCGGAACTGCAGCTCAGCCCTGGCGCCTCGGTGACCTTCTCCGCGCCGCCGAACCGCATCTACCTCTTCGACAAGGACAGCGGCGTACGCATCCGCTGACTTCCGCGATGAGCAGCGACGAAAGGACGCGCCATGACTCATCTGTTCAATGATCCCGACACCTTCATGGAGGACGCGCTGGTCGGCTTCTGTGATGCCTTCTCCCGGTACGTGCTGCAGGTCCCCGGCGGCGTCGTCCGCCGGGCGGCGACCCCGGCGGGCAAGGTCGCCGTCGTCGTCGGCGGCGGCTCGGGCCACTACCCGGCCTTCTGCGGCGTGGTCGGCGACGGCTTCGCCGACGGGGCCGTCGTCGGCAACATCTTCACCTCGCCCTCCACCGAGGACGCCTACAACGTCGGACGGGCCGCGCAGAACGGCGGCGGCCTGCTCTTCATCACCGGCAACTACGCCGGTGACGTGATGAACTTCGACCTGGCCCAGCAACGGCTGATCGCCGACGGGATCCCGACCCGCAACCTCTACGTCACCGACGACGTGGCCAGCGCACCGATCTCCGAGCTCCGCAAGCGTCGCGGCATCGCCGGTGACTTCGTGGTCTTCAAGGTCGCCGGCGCCGCCGCCGACCGGGGGGCCGACCTGGCCGAGGTGGAGCGTCTCGCCAGCAAGGCCAACGACCGCACCCGGACGATGGGCGTCGGGCTGGACGGCTGCACGATGCCGGGCGCGGCCGACAAGCTGTTCCACGTGCCGCCGGGCCGGATGGGCGTCGGGCTGGGCATCCACGGCGAACCCGGGATCGCCGAGGCCGACCTGCTGTCCGCCCACGACCTGGGGCTGCTGCTGCTGGAGCGGGTGCTGGCCGAGGAGCCGGCCGACTCGACCAAGCGCGTCGGGGTGATCCTCAACGGGCTCGGCGCCACCAAGTACGAGGAGCTCTTCGTGGTCTGGCGGACCGTCGCGGCCGAACTGGCGCAGCGCGGCTACACCGTGGTCGATCCCGAGGTCGGCGAACTCGTCACCAGTCTCGACATGGCCGGGATCTCGCTCACCCTGGTCTACCTGGACGACGAACTGGAGGAGTACTGGACTGCCCCGGCCGACACCCCCGCCTACCGGAAGGGTGCGGTGGACCGACGCGACGCGCCGACCCGGGATCTGTCCGGACTCGCCGCCGCCCACGATGACGTCTCCGAGGGCAGCGCGGCGTCGCGGGTCGCCGCCGGGGTGGCCGTCGCGGCGCTGACCGCGATCGACGCCCGGATGCGGGCCGAGGAGGAGGAACTGGCCCGGATCGACGCGGTCGCCGGCGACGGGGACCACGGCCGCGGCATGGTCCGCGGCGTCCACTTCGCGCTGGAGGCCGCGCGCTCGACCGCCGGAGCCGGCGGTGGCGTACGGTCCGTGCTCGACGCGGCCGGCGAGGCCTGGGCCGGCAAGGCCGGCGGCACCTCCGGCGTGCTGTGGGGCCGCGCCCTGCAGGCGTTCGGCGACCGGCTCGGCGACGACGCCGAGCAGTACCGGGCGGCCGACGTGGTGGCCGGGCTGCGGGCCTTCCTCGACTCGATGCTGACCCTCGGCAAGGCGCACGTCGGCGACAAGACCATGCTCGACGCCCTGGCGCCGTTCGTCGACCGGCTCGACGAGGAGGTGACCGCCGGGCGTCCGCTGGCCGAGGCCTGGGGCGAGGCGGCGCAGCTCGCGGTGCAGGCCGCGGCGGCCACCGCAGCGTTGTCCCCGAAGGTCGGCCGGGCCCGCCCGCTGGCCGAGCGGAGTGTCGGCACCCCGGACGCCGGCGCGACCTCGCTGGCGATGTGCGCGGTGGAGGTCGGCACGGTGCTGGCCCAACGGAAGGTCTCCCAGGGAAGTGGACAGGAATGACCGAGAAGTCAGGAATCACCGAGAAGTACCGGGTGGTGGTCGGCGCCGATGACGCCGGCTACGACTACAAGGAACGCCTCAAGGCCGATCTCGAGGCCGACGAGCGGGTCGCCGAGGTGATCGATGTCGGGGTGGGCCCGGGACAGTCGACCGCCTACCCGCACATCGCGGTCGAGGCGGCCCGCCGGATCGCCGCCGGTGAGGCGGACCGGGCGCTGCTGGTCTGCGGCACCGGCCTGGGGATGGCGATCAGCGCCAACAAGGTGCACGGGGTGCGGGCGGTCACCGCCCACGACTCGTACTCGGTGGAGCGCTCGGTGCTGAGCAACAACGCCCAGGTGCTCTGTCTGGGCGAACGGGTGGTCGGGATCGAGCTCGCCCGCCGGCTGGCCAAGGAATGGCTCGACTACACCTTCGACCGGACCTCGCCGTCGGCGGGGAAGGTCGCCGCCATCGAGCGCTACGACAGCGCGTCATGACCGAGCTCGAATCGCTGCCGGCGGAGGTCCGACAGGCGGTGGCGGCGACCAGGGAGCGGGTGGCGGCGCTGCACGCCGAGCTGCCTCGCTGGGGCCTGGTCGCCTGGACCGCGGGCAACGTCTCGGAACGGGTCCCCGGGGCGGACCTCTTCGTGATCAAGCCGTCCGGGGTGTCGTACGACGACCTGCGGCCCGAGCGGATGGTCGTCTGCACCCTCGACGGCGAGAAGGTCGAGGACGAGGTGGCCGCCGGGCTCAGCCCGTCCTCCGACACCGCTGCCCACGCGTACGTCTACCGGCACCTGCCGGCGGTCGGCGGGGTGGTGCACACCCATTCGACGTACGCCACCGCGTACGCCGCCCGGGCGGAGGCGATCCCCTGCGTCCTCACCATGGTGGCCGACGAGTTCGGCGGGCCGATCCCGGTGGGTCCGTTCGCGGTGATCGGGGACGACTCGATCGGCCGGGGGATCGTCGAGACGCTGACCCGGTGCCGGTCGCGGGCGGTGCTGATGGCCCACCACGGGCCGTTCACCGTCGGCGCGGACGGCCGTGAGGCGGTCAAGGCCGCGGTGATGTGCGAGGAGGTCGCCCGGACCGTCCATGCCGCCCAGCAGGCCGGCGCGGTGGAGGAGCTCCCGCAGGAGGTCGTCGACCGGCTCTGGCACCGCTACCAGAACGTCTACGGACAGCACCCGGAGCAGCCGTGACCACGGGACGCGTGGAGGACGCGTGACCACGAACGGCCTCACCGTGGAGCGCGCGGCCCCGGAGGTCGCCGGCTCCCGCTGAGGTGAAGACGTCGTACGGTGCCCTCGGAGGACCTCGCCTCTCCCCGTGTCCGGGGGCGCCGTACGACCCTCGGGGTGACCCCGCCCCGGGGGCGGGAAACGTGATCGTCATCGCGCCGGCCCACCGGTTACCGGGTTGTCACCGCAGCGAAACCACCGCTGCCCCGTCACTCGTGACCATGGAACCAGATATCTGTCGCCCGACAGATACTGACCCAGCAAAGGGCAGCCATGGCCACCACCACCGCGGGTTTCGTGCCCGGTCCGGCCGAACCCGAAGACCTCGCCCGGTTCGGCTACCGGCAGGAACTCCATCGCCGTGTCGGGAGCTTCTCGTCGTTCGCCGCCGGATTCTCCTTCGTCTCCATCCTCACCACCGTCTTCCAGTTGTTCGCCCTGGGCTTCGGCTTCGGCGGCGCGGCGTTCTTCTGGACCTGGCCGCTGGTGTTCCTCGGCCAGTACCTGGTCGCCCTCAACTTCTCCACCCTGGCCGCGCGGTTCCCGATCTCCGGATCGATCTTCCAGTGGTCCTCCCGCCTCGGCGGGCAGACCTTCGGCTGGTTCACCGGATGGCTGATGATCATCGGCCAGATCCTCACCGTCGCGACCGCCGCGATCGCCCTCCAGGCGGTCCTCCCGTCGATCTGGTCGGGCTTCCAGATCGTCGGCGGCCCGGGCGCCGATCCGGCCCCGACCTCGCCGACCGGCGCGGCGAACTCGGTCCTGCTCGGCGTCTGCCTGCTCGCCGTGACCACCGTCATCACCGTCATCGGCGTGCGGCTGATGGCCCTGGTCAACTCCACCGGCGTCGTCCTGGAGATCGTCGGCGTCGTCGCGATCGTCTCCGCCCTGCTCTTCCACGCCCAGCGCGGCCCGGCGATCCTGTTCACCAGCACCGGCGCGAACCTCTCCCCGGACACCTCCTACCTGTCCGCCTGGCTCGCCTCGGGCCTGATGGCGGCGTACGTGATGGTCGGCTTCGACTCCGCCGGTGAGCTCTCCGAGGAGACCCACGCCCCGCGGCGGACCACACCGCGGACCATCCTGCGGGCCCTGTGGGTCTCCGGGATCGGCGGCGGGCTGCTGATCGTCGGCGCCCTGCTGGCCGCCCCCAGCCTGACCGACGGCGGGCTCGCCACCGGCGGGCTGCCCTGGGTGCTCAACGAGGTGCTCGGCCCGGTCGGCGGGCGGATCCTGCTGGCCGACGTGGCCATCGCCGTCTTCTCCTGCACCCTGGCGGTGCAGACCTCCGGCTCCCGGATGATGTTCTCGATGGCGCGGCAGAAGGCGCTGCCCTTCCACCGCTTCCTTTCCCGGGTCTCGGCGCGCACCGGCACCCCGGTGGTCACCTCGATCGTCGTCGGGGTGCTGGCCGCGCTGGCCCTGGCGGTGAACCTGCACCAGACCGCGATCTTCACCGCCCTCACCAGCCTGTGCATCGCGATGCTCTACCTCGCCTACCTGGGCGTCACCGGACCGCTGCTGCTCACCCGGCTCCGCCGGGCCCGGCTGGGCCGACCGGCCCCCGTGGAGCTCGACGAGACCGGTCAGCCGCTGTTCAGTCTCGGCCGGTGGGGCATCCCGATCAACGTGGCCGCGGTCGCCTACCAGGTGGTCGCCGTGATCAACCTCGCCTGGCCGCGCGCCGCGGTATACGACCTGACCGGCGGGACCTGGTGGCTGCAGTGGAGCGCGGTGCTGTTCATCGGCCTCTGCCTCGCCGTCGGGGTCCTGGTCCACCGCCGGCTGCACCCGCATGCCACCCGCATCCCGCTGGCCCCGGTGCACGCCCGTGGGCACGCGGAGGATGCCGAGCCGGTCGGCGATCTCGTCTGACCGTGGCGCGACCGACCCAGCCCCGACCCACCCCACGACCCACCCCACGACCCTCCCGAGAAGGGATCCCGATGACCGCCACCACCCAGGAACACCACACCGCCACCGTCCTGTCCGCCCGCGACGACGCCCGGGGCCAGACCGGGCGCCGCGCCGAGGCGATGCCCTACCTGCCGGCGTCCTCCTCGCCGTACGTCCCGGCCGGCGTCGACCCCGACCGGCTGGTCTGGGCGGAGACCGTCGCCGGCGGCAACTACACCCACCGGGTGGTCGCCCGCGGCACCCACCTCCGCCTCGACGACGTCGAGGGCACCGGCTGTGCCCACCTGCTGCTCTTCAACGCGCTGGAGCCGGGGGAGCGGCTCAACGTCGCCGACACGATGAAGATCCCCTGGCAGGCCTACCTCGGCGCCGGCCATCCGCTGCTGTCCGGCGACGGCCGGGTGCTGGCCACGGTGCTGGCCGACGACTCGGGACACCACGACGGCTTCTGCGGATCCCTGTCGGATGCGGCGGCGCGGGCGAAGTACGGTGCGTCCGCCCCGCAGAGCGCCTCCCCTTCGGGCCGCGCCCTCTTCACCCTGGCCGCGGCGAAGCACGGCCTCACCCCGCGGGACCTGCCGCCGAGCGTGTCCTTCTTCCAGGGCGTCCGCGTCGACGCGGATGGCACCCTCACCTTCACCGGCTCGGCCGGCCCGGGGCGCAGCGTCGAGCTGGTCGCCGAGCTGCCGCTGCTGGTGCTGATCGCCACCTCCCCGCACCCGCTCGACCCGCGGCCCGGCTACACCAACGGCCCGCTCCGGGTGCACGCCTGGCGGGGCGAGCCGACCACCGCGGGCGATCCCCGCTGGGACGCCACCCCCGAGATCCATCGGGCCTACCTGAACACCGCCGACTACCTGACCGCCCGAGGACTCTGAGATGACCGCGACCGCTTTCCCTCCCGCCACCCGCTGCCCGCTGCCTCTCGACGAGGTGCTGGACACCGCCCGCTACGCCGAGGGCACCGTCTTCGACCTGTCCGGCCCGATGGTCGCCGGCCCGGTCGTCCTGGACGAGGTGGTTCCCGCCCGGGCCCCCTGGTCGGCTCGGCTGGCCGCCGGCCAGGTGCTCACCATCGTCGACGTCGGCGGCAACCAGTCCGGCGACTGCCTGTTGTTCAACGCCGACGACACCGACGAGCGGTACAGCGTCCCGGACACCCTGGCCTGGCAGGGCAACGCGTACGTCCGCACCGGGACCGTGCTGCGGTCCACCCTCGGTGAACCGCTGGCCACCGTGGTGGGCAACGAGGTGGACCGCCAGGACACCATCGGCGGGGCCTGCAGCAAGGAGTCGAACACCCTGCGCTACGGGCACCACACCCTGACCGAGCACGCCTGCCGGGACAACTTCCTGGCCGAGGGATCGCGCTACGGACTCGGCGTCCGCGACCTGGTGTCCAACCTCAACTGGTTCATGAACGTGCCGGTCGAGGCGGACGGTGCGCTCGGCATCGTCGACGGGATCTCCGGACCGGGCCGACGGGTCGCCTTCCGGGCGGACAAGGACATCCTCGTCCTGGTGTCCAACTGCCCCCAGCTGAACAACCCCTGCAACGAGTTCAACCCCACCCCGCTGCGGATGATCGTCACCGACCCGGAGGCCGAGCGATGACCGCCGGAGCGGCGAGGAGCGCCACCACGGCAGGGACCGGCGTGCCGGGCTGGGCCTTCGACACCGTCCTGGTCGCCAACCGCGGTGAGATCGCCCGGCGGGTGATCCGGACGGCCCGGGCACTGGGGCTGCGGACCGTCGCGGTGTACTCCGAGGCCGACTCGGCCGCCCCGCACGCCCGGGAGGCGGACGAGGCGGTGCCGATCGGCCCGGCGAGCGCGCGGGCCTCGTACCTCGACCCGGCGGCGATCCTGGCCGCGGCCCGGGCGACCGGCGCCGGGGCGATCCACCCCGGCTACGGCTTCCTGTCGGAGAACGCCGACTTCGCCCGGCGGGTGGAGGCGGCCGGGATGGCCTTCGTCGGGCCGACCCCCGAACAGTTGGAGCAGTTCGGCCTCAAGCACACCGCCCGATCGCTGGCTGAACGGGCCGGGGTGGCGATGACGCCCGGCACCGGGCTGCTGACCTCCGCCGATGAGGCGATCGCCGCGGCCGACCGGATCGGCTACCCGGTGATGGTGAAGGCGACCGGTGGCGGTGGCGGGATCGGCATGCTGACCTGCGCCGGCCCGGCCGAGGTGGCCGACGCGTACGCCCGGGTCGGGCGGCTGGCTGCGGCGACCTTCGGCAGCGGCGGCGTCTTCCTCGAGCGACTGGTCCGGCCGGCCCGCCACGTCGAGGTCCAGGTCTTCGGCGACGGTGCCGGGGGCGTGGTCGTCCTCGGCGACCGGGACTGTTCCCTGCAGCGGCGCAACCAGAAGGTGGTGGAGGAGGCGCCGGCCCCCGGCCTGCCCGACCGGGTCCGGGCGGCGCTGCACGCGTCGGCCCGACGGCTCGCCGCCTCGGTGCGGTACCGCAGCGCGGGCACGGTCGAGTTCGTCTACGACCCGGTCCGCGAGGAGGCGTCCTTCCTGGAGGTCAACACCCGCCTCCAGGTGGAGCACCCGGTGACCGAGCAGCGCTACGGGATCGACCTGGTCGAGCAGATGCTCCGACTGGCCGGCCAGGGGCCTGCCGGGGTGGCGGACCTGATGGCCACCGACCTGCGGCCGACCGGCCACGCCGTCGAGGCCCGGATCTATGCCGAGGACCCGAACCACGACGGTCGTCCGAGTGCCGGCCTGGTGACCCGGGTGGTCTGGCCGGGGGCCGGGCGGGATGGCGTCCGCGTCGATGCCTGGATCGAGACCGGCACCGAGGTGAGTACCCACTACGACCCGATGCTGGCCAAGGTGATCGTCCACCGGCCCGACCGCGCCACCGCCCTGGCCGATCTCGCCACCGCCCTCGACGAGGTGCGGATCGACGGTCTGCAGACCAATCTCGGCCTGCTGCGTACGGTGCTGCGACGCGAGGACCTGGCCGACGTCGCCCACCACACGCACACCCTGGACGGCCTCCGCGACCCGGAGCCGCGGATCGACGTGGAACAGCCCGGCCTGATGACCACCGTCCAGGACCTGCCCGGCCGGGTCGGCTACTGGGACATCGGTGTGCCGCCGAGCGGCCCGATGGACGACGTCTCGATGCGCCTGGTGAACCTGGCCCTCGGCAACCCGGCGGGCGCGCCGGCGCTGGAGTGCACCGCCACCGGCCCCACCCTGCGGTTCTCGCACCCCACCTGGATCTGCCTCGGCGGCGCGCCGACCCACGCCACGGTCGACGGGCGGCCGCTGCCCTGGTGGACCCCGGTCGAGGTTCCGGCCGGCGCGGTGGTGGAGATCGGCGCGATTCCGGAGAACGGCCCCGGGCAGCGGACGTACGTCGCCGTCCGCGGCGGCGTCGACGTCCCCGACTACCTGGGCAGCGCCGCCACCTTCACCCTCGGCCGGTTCGGCGGTCACGCCGGCCGGGCGCTGCAGGCGGGCGACGTCCTGCACGCCGCCGACCCGGCCGGCCTGCCGCCGATCGTCGGCCCGGTCCCGCTGGAACGCCGGCCCCGGCTCACCCGCGACTGGCGGCTCGGCGTCACCGAGGGGCCGCACGCCGCACCGGAGTTCTTCACCCGGCGCGACATCGACGATCTCTACGCGGCCCACTACGAGGTGCACTTCAACTCCGACCGCACCGGCGTCCGGCTGCTCGGCCCGCACCCGGCCTGGGCCCGTGAGGACGGCGGTGAGGCGGGGCTGCACCCCAGCAACATCCACGACACCCCGTACGCGGTGGGAGCCCTCGACTTCACCGGCGACACCCCGATCATCCTCGGCCCGGACGGGCCGAGCCTGGGCGGCTTCGTCTGCCCGGCCGTGGTGGCCTCCGGGGAGCGCTGGAAGCTGGGCCAGCTGCGGCCCGGCGACACGGTCCGGTTCGTCCCGGTCCGGGAGCGGGACGCGCCCGGCCTGCGCGCCCGGGCCGCTGCGGCCCGGCTGACCGGGACCGGCGACGGCGACGACGGGGTGCTGGCCCGGACCGAGCCGGGCGAGGACCGGCCGGCGCTCACCTTCCGCCGCGACGGGGACGACAACATCCTCGTCGAGTACGGCGAGCAGGTCCTCGACATCGGCCTGCGGATGCGGGTGCAGGCGCTGCTCGAGGCGCTGAGCGCCGACGCGCCCGACGGCGTCATCGACGCCACCCCGGGCATCCGTTCCCTGCAGGTGCACACCGACCCGGCCAGGCTGCCGGCCGGCAGCCTGGTGGGCCTGCTCACCGAACTGGACGCCGCGCTGCCGGACACCCGCGAGCTCACCGTGCCGTCGCGGATCGTCCGCCTGCCGCTGTCCTGGGACGACCCGGCCACCCGGGTGGCGATCGAGCGCTACCTGCACAGCGTCCGCAGCGACGCCCCATGGACACCGTGGAACATCGAGTTCATCCGCCGGATCAACGGGCTGGACAGCGTCGAGGACGTCCGTCGTACGGTCTTCGACGCCAGCTACCTGGTGCTCGGTCTGGGCGACGTCTACCTCGGTGCCCCGGTTGCCACCCCGCTCGACCCGCGCCACCGCCTGGTCACCACCAAGTACAACCCGGCCCGCACCTGGACCGCGGAGAACTCGGTCGGCATCGGCGGCGCCTACCTGTGCATCTACGGCATGGAGGGCCCCGGCGGCTACCAGTTCGTCGGCCGGACCACCCAGGTGTGGAACCGCTTCCACCGGGCCGGGATGTTCGCCGAGCAGCCCTGGTCGCTGCGGTTCTTCGACCGGATCCAGTGGTATCCGGTCGGTGCCGACGAGCTCCTGGAGATGCGCGCCGACGTCGAGGCGGGCCGCGCCTCCCATGCCGAGGTCACCGAGGGGACCTTCGACTACGGGGAGTACACCGGCTTCCTGGCCGAGAACGCCGCCGCGATCGACCGTTTCCGCGCCGTCCAGGAGCGCGCCTTCGCCGAGGAGAAGGAACGCTGGCGGGAGGCCGGGGAGTTCCGGGTCCAGCCCGCGGAGCACCTCACGGCGGCGACCGTACGACCGGTCGAGGTGCCGGCCGGACAGGTCGGGGTGTCGGCGCCGTTCCTCTCCAACGTGCTGCACGTCGACGTGACCGCCGGCGACCGGGTCCGCAAGGGCGACCGGCTGGTCTCCCTGGAGGCGATGAAGATGGAGACCCCACTGACCGCGCCGGCCACCGGCACCGTCACCGCGGTGCACGTCACCGCCGGCAGCCAGGTGTCCGCCGGCCAGGTGCTCGCCGTCGTCGGCCCGGAGCCCTCCTCGGCCCCGGCCGCGGGAGCCCGGCGATGAGCGCCGTCGACCGGACGACCGCCGTCGACCGGACGACTGCCGCGCTCGACGCGATCGCTGCTTCCGGCCGGCCGGAGATCTGGATCTCCCTCGCCGATCCCGACGTTGTGCTGGCGCAGGCGGCGGCGATCGACGAACGGGTGGCCGCCGGTGCCGAGCTGCCGTTGGCCGGGCTGGTCGCCGCGGTCAAGGACAACATCGACGTCGCGGGTCTGCCGACCACCGCCGGGTGCCCGGCGTACGCGTACGACCCGCCGGCCGACGCCGAGGCCGTCGCCCGGCTGCGGGCCGCCGGCGCGGTGGTGATCGGGAAGACCAACCTGGACCAGTTCGCCACCGGGCTGGTCGGCACCCGCAGCCCGTACGGGGCGGTCCGCAACGCCTGGGCCCCGGAGCGGATCTCCGGCGGCTCCAGTTCCGGCTCGGCCGTCGCCGTCGCCCTCGGCCTGGTCGACCTCGCGCTGGGCACCGACACCGCCGGCTCGGGGCGGGTGCCGGCCGCGCTCAACGGGATCGTCGGGATCAAGCCCAGCCGCGGACTGGTGTCGACCACCGGCGTCGTCCCCGCCTGCCGCAGCCTCGACTGCGTCACGGTCTTCGCCCGGTCCCTGGGCACCGCCCGCCGCGCGGTCCGGTCGATGGTCGGCGCTCCGGCCGAGATCGCCGCCCGGCGGATCCGCGACCGTACGCTGCGGCCGGCCCCGGTGCCGGCCGGGCCGCTCCGCCTCGGTGTGCCGTTCCCCGGGCAGCTCGGCGAGCTCGCACCGGGCTGGCGGGCGGCGTACGACGCCCTGGTCGCCCGCGGCCGGGCGTGCGGACTCGAGCCGGTGCCGGTGGACATCGCGCCGCTGCTGGAGGCCGCCGCGCTGCTCTACGAGGGGGCGTTCGTGGCGGAACGCTTCGCCGCGGTCGGGCCGTTCATCGCGGCGCACCGCGACCTGGTGGGCGGAGCGATCGATCCGACCGTGGCGGCGATCGTGCTGGCTTCGGCGGAGCCGACCGCGGCCGACCTGTTCGGCGACCTCGCCCGGCTGGAGCGACTGGCCGTGCTAGCCGAGGAGACCTTCGGCCGGATCGACGCCCTGCTCACCCCCACCACCACCCGCCACCCGACGATCGCCGCCGTTACCGCCGACCCGGTCGGGGTCAACGCGGCGATGGGCCGGTTCACGAACTTCGCGAACCTCCTCGACATGGCCTCGGTCGCCTTCCCGGCCGGGACCGTCGACGGCCTGCCGTTCGGCGCGATGCTGACCGCCCCGGCCGGGTCCGACGACCTGCTGGCCCGGATCGTGGCGCAGTTCGACGCGGCGGAGACCGAGCTCGTCGTGGTCGGGGCGCACCTGTCCGGGATGCCGCTCAACCACGAGCTGGTCGCGGACGGCGGGACGCTGGTCGGCCCGGTGCGTACCGCCCGGTGCTACCGGCTGCACGCGCTCGACACCGTCCCGGTCAAACCGGGACTGGTCCGGGTGCCCGACGGCGAGGACGGCGGCACCATCGAGGGAGAACTGTGGCGGCTGCCGGCGGCCGGGCTGGGGCGCCTGGTCGCCGACCTGCCCCAGCCGATGGCCCTCGGCCCGGTCGAACTGGACGACGGCCGGGTGATCGCCGGTTTCCTCTGCCAGCCGGCGGCGATGACCGGCGCCGAGGACATCACCGGGTGGCGGAGCTGGCGGGCCTGGGTGGGTGCCCGATGACCGGTCTGCTCGCCGGGCCGCCCGGGTCGTCGGCGATGACGTCGTGGCCTGCCATAATGCGGGGCGTGGCCCAGGCAGCGGAACGTCCCCGTCGTCCCGGTCGTCCCCGGGCCAATCCCGCGACCGAGGCGTCCGGGCTCACCACGCACGACCAGATCCTCGACGCGGCGGCGGCGCTCTTCGTGGAGGAGGGCTTCGCCTCCTGCACCACCCGGCAGATCGCCGAACGCGCAGGGATCCGGCAGGCCTCGGTCTACTACTACTTCTCCAGCAAGGACGCGATCCTGCTGGTGCTGCTGTCCTCCTCGATCCGGCCGAGCCTCGGGTTCGCCACCGTACTGCGGGAGGATGCCGAGGCGGGCCGGGACCCGGCCGGGCGGCTGTGCGCACTGGTGATTGCCGATGTCCGCACCCTCGCCGGGGCCCGGCACAACATCGCCAGCCTCTACGACCTGCCGGAGGTGCAGGAGAAGGCGGAGTACGCCGGCTTCCGGGCCGATCGCGACGAACTGATCCGGGTCTACGGTGACTTCGCCGAGGCGGTGGTGCCCCAGGTCGATCCCACCCTGTGCGGGACGCTGGTGATGCAGCTCGTCGAGTCGGTGATCGGGCTGCGCACGGCGGGCCGGTTCCGGCCGTCGTACGAGGCCGACATCGCCCGGGCCTGCCTGCGGATGCTCGGTCTGGGCGAGGACCGGATCGAGCAGGCGTTCCGGACCGCCCAGCTGCTGCTGGCCCGCTGACCGCGGGCCGGTCGGTCAGAAGTTGACCGAGCCGCCGTCCACCGGCGTACGGTCGCCGTCCAACAGGTGCGGTTCGTCGCCGCGGATCTGGCGGTGCAGCGCCTCCATCTCGCCGTCCAGCTTCGCCGAGGTCAGCGCTGTGCTGTAGAGGCTGTCGAGGAGCGCCTCGGGGACCGTACGGTCGAACTTGTAATAAATCTTGTGCTCCAGGGCGGCCCAGAAGTCCATCGCGATGGTGCGGAACTGCACCTCCACCGGGACCCGGGCGATCCGGTCGGTGAGGAACACCGGCACCTCGAAGATGACATGGAGGCTGCGGTAGCCGTTCGGCTTGGGCTGGGCAATGTAGTCCTTCACCTTCAGCACGGTGAGGTCCGGCTGCGAGCAGAGCACATCGCGCACCCGGTAGACGTCGCTCTCGAAGGAGGTGATCACCCGCACCCCGGCGATGTCGGTGATCGCCTCCCGGACCCCCTCGATGGTCGGATCGACGTGGCGGCGCCGGGCCTTGGCGACGATGCTGCCGGGGGACTTCAGCCGGGCGGTGAGATGCTCGATCGGGTTGTAGTCGTAGGCGTGCTCGTACTCACGACGCAGGATCGTCAGTTTGGTCATCACCTCGTCCAGGCCGGCCTGGTAGGTCAGCAGGACGCGGGCCAACTCGCTGCCGTGGGCGACCAGTCGCTCGTACGCTGCGAAGGTGTCGTCGCGGGGATCATCGGCATCGATGTCGTCGGCCATACCCTTCAGAGTAGGTCGCCGCCCGGAGGGGGATCGCGGCGACCACCCCCAGCAGCGCCAGCAGGAAGGCGGAGCGGTACTCCCCGGCGAGGGTGAAGCGCAACTGGAGCTTCAGGAACAGGTCGACCACGAACCAGGCGGTCACGCCGATGGTCAGCCACGGCACCCGGGCCCCGCGCCGGCCGACCAGGTCGGCCGCCACCGCGGCCAGCGCCAGGCTGCTCGTGTAGTAGAGGTAGGTGCCGGGGTCGAGGACGAGCCTGACCGCCAGCACCGCCAGCGGGATCCAGCCGATCCGCCCGCAGCGGGCGCACAGCCAGGCGATCAGGACCCCGAGCAGCAGTTGGACGGGACGATCCCAGGAGGGCGTGGTGGGCGTGGTCACGCCGAGCACCCGCAGCACCGAGTCGACCTCGGTGCGGATGGTGAACGAACCGACCGTGAGCGTACCGGGATCGGCGATCACGAAGGCCAGCCAGGGGAGCGCCACCGCGGCCATCCCCACCAGCGCCCGGCGCAGCCGCCCCTCGCGCTCGCCCCAGGCGATCAGCATCATCGGCAGCGCCCACGGTTTCGCCGCCGTCGCCAGGGCCAGCAGGACCAGCGCCGGCCACGACCGGCCCCGAGTCGCCTGCAGCAGGCCGGCACAGACCAGGCTCATCGCCAGTACGTCGTCCAGGTGCCCGTAGTGCACCGCGAGCACCGACCACACCGGCAGCATCAGCGCCCCGGCCACCGCGACACTACGTCCGCGAGGCCCGTCAGCGGATCCCACCCTGTCGTCCGGTCGGGCGGCACGGGCCGCTCCGGCCTGCCACAGCAGCCACAGGTCGACCATGCCGAGCGCCAGCATCAGGACCGCCCCGACCCAGCCGCTGGCCGAGGTGCCGGCCACCGCGACGACCACGGCGGAGACCAACAGGGTCAGCGGACCCATCTGGAGCTCCGGATGAGCGGCGAACACGTGCAGGCCGCCCTGGGCCGAGGGATCCAGCAGCGCCAGCCCGGCGGTGCGGAAATAGTGCCACGAGTACAGGCCGTGATAGGCACTCACCGCAGCCCAGAGGATCGTCCACCAGGTCAGCGCCGGCCACCACAGCGCGACATGGCGCCGTGCCCCGGCGGTGAACGGCCGACGCCCGGCGGCGTCGGCGATCGGTCCGTGGATCGGGGGCTGGCCCACTTCGAGGTGCAACGACATCGACAGCAACGTACGCCGGCGCGCCGGACGAACCCACACCGCGCGCGGTCGGTCTCAGCGTCCTCCCATCTGTCCGCCCCCGCCGCGGTCCCGCACCGTCCTTCCCTCTCCTTCCCCCTTCCCACTTCCCCTCTCCCATCGCGTCTTCCCGCCGCGGGAATGCGGCGCCGTACGCGGGAGTTGAACCCTCATCTACCCTCGGAGCATCGCCGGCGCGTCCGGCAGAGGAGGACCAGACCGATGACCACCCGCACCCCGACCAGCACCCTCATCCAGCGCCTCGCCCACAAGGACGAGAGCGTCCGGCTGCGGGCCGCGATGGACCTCGGCACCTGCGAGGACCCGGAGGCCGCGGAGGTGCTCGTCGCCCGGCTGGGCGCCGAGGCCGATCCGGCCGTCAAGGAGATGATCACCTGGGCGGCGGTGCAGCACGCGGGCCGCGCGATGGGCGCCCTGATGGTGCAGCTCTACAGCGCCGAGGCGCCGGTCCGGGCGCAGGCCGCGCACGTGCTCAGCAAGATCGGCGGGGAGACCGTGGTCCGGCCGATCCTCCCGGTGATCGGTGACGAGGACCCGGTCGTCGCGGTGAAGGCCGCCCGGGCGGCGGCGTCCACCGGCAGCCCGGAGGTCGTCCCGGCACTGATCGGCCGGCTCGGACAGGGCGACGCCGCGGTCCGGGACGCGGTGAGCGACGCCCTGCTCGCCCTGTCCGAGTGGACCGTCGGACCGCTGATCGAGGCGCTGGCCGATCCCGACCCGTTCGTCCGGATCCATGCCGCCGACACCCTCTCCGACCTCGGCAGCCCCGAGGCCGACCGGGCGATCCCGGTGCTGGCCGCGCACCTCACCGACGCCGAGGCCGACGTCCGGCTGGCGATGCTCTGCGCGCTGAGCCGGCTCGACCCCGAGCAGACCGACGGGCTGCTGCGCGACCTCGCGGTGGGCGAGGACGCCGAGCTGGCGTACGTCGCCGGCCGACTGCTGCGGCGCTGAGGTCTCGGGGTCGCCGGGTGTTCAGTCGCCGGGTGATCAAATGACGCCGTCCTGGATGGCGCACCTCGTACAGTGCTGCCCATGACCGGCCTCGAACCGCTGCACCTGCCCGCTCCCGAGCACGCCGCCGACTGGCTGGCGGAGCGGCGGACGAGCCTGCTGGGCGACGTGGACCGCCGGGTGGCCGACCTCAAGGCCGCGCCACCCGGTGATCCGCTCGCGACGTTGCGCCGCTGGAACGACATCACCCTGGCGCTCAGCGACCTGTCGGCGATCGGTTCGGTCTACGCCCAGGTCCACCCCGACCAGGAGGTGCGGACGCTCGCCGACCGGGTGGTGCAGGAGGCCAGCCGGGTGTCCACCGAACTGTCGCTGGATCCGGAGCTGTACGCGGTGTTCGCCGCCCTCGACCCGGCCGACCTGCTCGATGCCGGTCGCCGGCCCGCTCCGGTCGCCCACCGGCTGCTGGAGCGGGTGCTGCGCGACTTCCGCCGCTCCGGGGTCGACCGCGACGAGGCGACCCGGGCCCGGCTGCGGGAACTCGACAGCCGCCAGGTAGACCTCGGCCAGCAGCTGAGCCGAACGATCCGCGCCGACGTACGGTCGGTCCGGGTGACACCGGCGCAGCTCGCCGGGCTGCCGGCGGACTGGGTCGCCGCCCATCCGGCCGCCGCGGACGGGCTGGTCACCGTGACCACCGACTACCCCGACGCGGTGCCCTTCTTCACCTTCGCCCGCGACGCGGCGGCCCGCCGGGCGCTGCGGATCGAGTTCCTCAACCGCGGCTGGCCCGACAACGACGCGGTGCTGCAGGAGCTGTTCGCGGTGCGGCGGGAGGTCGCCGGACTGCTCGGCTACGCCGACTGGCCGGACTACGCGTCGGAGGTGATGATGATCGGCACTGGCGAGGCCATTCCCGCCTTCATCGACCGGATCGCCGATCTGGCGCTGGAGCCGGGCCGGCGGGACCGCGCGGTGCTGCTCGATCGGCTGCGCCGCGACGTCCCCGGGGCGACCTCGATCGACGTCGCCGACGTGGCCTACTATGCCGAGCTGGTCCGCCGGGAGCGGTTCGACGTGGACGCCCAGCAGGTCCGCCACTACTTCGACGTCGGCAAGGTCCGCCGCGGTCTGCTCGACG
This sequence comes from Raineyella sp. W15-4, assembly GCF_033170155.1. Taxonomy (GTDB): domain Bacteria; phylum Actinomycetota; class Actinomycetes; order Propionibacteriales; family Propionibacteriaceae; genus Raineyella. The sequence continues at coordinate 124,728 of NZ_CP137079.1, forward strand.
TCACCGGCCGGCTCTTCGGCCTGACGTACCTGCCGGTCGACCCGGCCGAGGCCCAGGCCTGGCACCCGGAGGTGGCGACGTACGACGTCCACCGGCGGCTGCCGGGCTCGGATCGACCGGGGGAGCGGATCGGCCGGATCCACCTGGACCTGCACCCGCGGGACGGCAAGTACAAGCATGCCGCCCAGTTCACCCTCGCCGAGGGCGTCCGCGACCGCCGGCTCCCCGAGGGGGTGCTGGTCTGCAACTTCCCCCGCGGCCTGATGCAACACGACGAAGTGGTGACGCTGTTCCACGAGTTCGGCCACCTGGTGCACCACGTGCTCGGCGGCCGCTCGGAGTGGGTCAGGTTCTCCGGCGTCGCCACCGAATGGGACTTCGTCGAGGCGCCCAGTCAACTGCTGGAGGAGTGGGCCTGGGACCCGGCGGTGCTGGCGACCTTCGCGACCGACGAGGCCGGCGAGCCGATCCCGGCCGACCTGGTCGAGCGGATGCGCCGGGCCGAGGACTTCGGCAAGGGCTACCACGCCCGCACCCAGATGTTCTACGCCGCCCTGGCGTACGACCTGCACGCGCACGAGGTCCCCGACCTGACCGCCCGGGTGGAGGAGCTGCAGGGGCGCTACTCGCTGTTCCCCTATCTGGCGGGCACTCACTTCCACTGCAACTTCGGCCACCTCGACGGCTACTCCAGCGGCTACTACACGTACGCCTGGTCCCAGGTGATCGCCAAGGACCTGTTCTCCGCGTTCGATCCCGATGACCTGTTCGAGCCGACGGTCGCCGCCCGCTACCGCGACACCATCCTGGCCCGCGGCGGGGAGAAGGACGCCGCCGACCTGGCCGAGGACTTCCTCGGCCGCCCGTCGACCTTCGACGCGTACGCCGCCTGGCTGGCGCGGTAGGGCGGGGCCGATGACGCTGCGTGACGAGGCTCGGACGATCCTGCGTGACCTGACCGGGGTGCCGGGGGCGGACTTCCGTGACGGCCAGTTCGAGGCGATCGAGGCGCTGGTCGCCGACCGGCGCCGCGCCCTGGTGGTGCAACGCACCGGGTGGGGCAAGTCCGCGGTCTACTTCGTCTCCTGCCTGCTGCGTCGTCGCCAGGGTGCGGGTGCCACCGTCATCGTCTCGCCACTGCTGGCGCTGATGCGCGACCAGCTCGCCGCGGCGGAGCGGGCCGGCATCCGGGCGGCGGCGATCAACTCGGCGAACGTCACCGAGTGGGACGAGACCATCGCGGCGGTGCATGCGGGCGACGTCGACCTGCTGCTGATTTCCCCGGAGCGGCTCACCAACCCGCGGTTCCGGGAGACGGTGCTGCCGTCGCTGATCGCCGACCTGGGTCTGCTGGTCATCGACGAGGCCCACTGCATCTCCGACTGGGGCCACGACTTACGCCCCGACTACCGGCGGATCCGCGACCTGATTGCCCGGCTCCCCGACGGGGTGCCGACCCTGGCTACGACGGCCACCGCGAACAGCCGGGTGATCACCGACGTCGCCGAGCAACTGGGCGTACGCCTTCAGCCGGGCGCCGCGCCGGTGAGTTCCACCGTGTCGGCCCCTTCGGTGTCGGCCCCCTCCATGCCCGCCCCATCGGTGCCGGGCTCCTCCGTATCGTCCGACGACGTGTTCGTCGTCCGCGGTCCGCTCGCCCGGGACTCGCTGCGGCTGGGCGTGCTGCAACTGCCGACCTCCCGGCACCGCCTCGGCTGGCTGCTGGCCCACCTCGATGACCTGCCGGGCAGCGGCATCATCTACGCGCTCACCGTGTCCGCTGCCGAGGACACGGCACGACTGCTCGCCGCGCACGGCCACCGGGTCCGCGCCTACACCGGCCGTACCGATCCCGCCGAACGGGAGGCGGCCGAGCAGGCGCTGAAGACCAACGCGGTGAAGGCGCTGGTCGCCACCAGCGCGCTCGGGATGGGGTTCGACAAGCCCGACCTGGGGTTCGTCGTGCACCTCGGGGCGCCCTCGTCTCCGGTTGCGTACTACCAGCAGGTCGGTCGCGCGGGCCGTGCGGTGGAGACCGCCGACGTACTGATGCTCCCTGGGCCCGAGGACCGCGATATCTGGCAGTACTTCGCCTCCGCCTCGATGCCCAGCCAGGCAAAGGCGTCCGCGGTGCTGTCGGCGCTGGCCGAGGCCGGCCGGCCGCTGTCGGTCGCCGCGCTGGAGGCGCGGGTGGACATCCGGCGGACGCCGCTGGAGCTGCTGCTGAAGGTGCTCGCCGTGGACGGCGCGGCCGAGAAGGTCGACCGGGGCTGGACGACCACCGGTGTGCCGTGGACGTACGACGCCGAGCGGTATGGCCGGATCGCCGCGGCCCGTGCCGCCGAGCAGCAGGCGATGCTGGAGTACGAACGGGGCGGCACCTGCCGGATGGAGTTCCTCACCGACCAGCTCGACGATCCGCAGGCCCGGCCGTGTGGCCGCTGCGACGTCTGCCTGGCGGGGGCGGGGGAGCAGCCCTGGTATCCGGCGGATGTCCCCGAGGCGTTCCTCCAGGTGGCCGGTGCGCAACTCGACCATGTCGGGGTGCCGATCGAGGCGCGGCGCCAGTGGCCCTCGGGGATGGACCGGCTCGGCGTCGCGGTGAAGGGCCGGATCCCCGCCGACGAGGCGGTGGAGGAGGGCAGGGCCGTCGCCCGTCTGACCGACCTCGGCCACGGCCGGGCGCTGCGTGACCTGTTCGCACCGGACACCGACGGCCACCCGGTCGACCGGCCGCTGCCGGCCGTGCTGGCCCAGGCCTGCATCCGGGTGCTGGCCGGCTGGGACTGGGCCGTACGTCCCGCCGGGGTGATCGGGGTCGGGACGCTCGGTCGACCGCGACTCGTCGCTTCGACCGTCTCCGGGCTGGCCCAGGTGGGTCGGCTGACCGACCTGGGGCTGCTCCCGCTGCGCCCCGGCGCCGGACCCACGACGGCGGGCAACAGTGCCTTCCGGCTGGCCTCGCTGTGGGACCGCTGGGAGGTGCCCGACGAGCTCGCGGAACGCCTGACGGGTCTGGACGGTCCCGTCCTGCTGGTTGACGACCTGGTCGACTCCCGCTGGACGATGGCGGTCGCCGGGCGACTGCTGCGCCGGGCCGGCGCGCCCGCAGTGCTGCCGCTGGCTCTGGGTATTGCGGGCTGACAACGCAGTCTCTGAGACGTCGCAGTGAGACGTCGCGGTCTCTGAGGCGACTCCGACCCTGCGGCGTGGTTCGGCGGTTCAGCTGTCAGGCGGCGGTGGGTAGCTCAATGTCGAAGAGGCGTTGTACGCAGTCGTGGAGGCGGAAGCCCTCACCGGCCTGGGGCGGGAAGACCCGGTCCGGCTGTTCGGCTGCGGCCCGAGCCGCGGCCTGCACGATCGTCTCGACCTGGTCGGGATCGGGGGCCTCGCCGGTGCGGATGGTACGTCCGTCGGGCAGGGTGAACACCCACGCTCCCGGACGACCGGTCAGCTCCACGGCGCCCTCGTGCACGTACGTGTGGTGGGCCTGGCACAGCAAGATCAGGTTGTCCAGATCGGTCGGCCCGCCGTCGGCCCAGTGCACGATGTGGTGCGCTTTCAGTCGTCGCCGCTGCCGACAGCCGGGGAACTGGCAGCTTCCGTCCCTGACCCGCAACGCGCGCCGCTGTGCGGGCGAGGCGAACCGTCTGGTCCGGCCCATGGCCAGCACGTCCCCCTCGGCATCGGTGATCATCCCGACGACATCGCCGTCACAGGCGTGCCGGGCCGCGGTCGCCGCCTCGACCGGCCCACCGCGCTCGATCCACGCCTGTGACGCCCGCCGACTCGCCGACCCCGGTCCGGTTGTCGAGGCGATCGAGGTGTCCGACGTTCCCGCGGGAACGTCCTTGTCCGATTTCACCGACCAGTTCGGCCCTACCGCGCCGTTCGCGGTCGCTCCGGTGAGCGTCTCGACGCCGACATGGACCACCACTAGGTCCGGGTCGTCGACACAGGTCGTCGGGACCGCGTTCAGGTAGCCGCGGGCCACGTCGCGCAGTGCAGCCACCTGATCGATGACCGGCCGATCCGCCTGATTATCGCCGTCGTGGCCGTCGCCGTGGTTCTCGTCGGCCTGGTGGTCGTCGGGCGCGATCGGCTGGTCCGGGTGATCGTCCGGGCGGTCGAGGTGTCGGTCGGTCGCCGCCTCGAGAGCGCCGCGGACGACCGCGGCCTCTTCGGGCAGCATCCGGACACTGAGGGTGACCATGCCGTCGTCGGTCTCGCGCCACGACAGCCGGCGCCGCTCGACCTGGCCCAGATGCGTCCCGGTGTGCGCGCGGTAGGAGCGGACCGTGCGGGCCAGCTGGGAGGCGGTCTGGGCCCGGGCCAACTCGCACAGTTCGGCCTCCTCGACCCGACCGGCCAGCCGGGTCACCTCGCGGACCTTCGAATACGTCAGAACGCCCTCGGCGAACAACTCCGCCACCGTCGGCATGGAGCGCAGCGCCCGCGCGACCCGGACGTGCTCCCGCGCCGTTCCCGCACTCATCGAACACGCCCACCCCAGCCAGTGCGCGGACGAGGTGATCCCCTCGAACCAGGCCCACCCCGCGCCCGAGTCGAACTGCCCGACCAGCTCCAACAGCCGGGCATCACACCGTGCCTGCGCCGTCGCGGCGCCTTGGATCCCGATCCCCAGATCCTCCGCCTCCGGGCGCGGCAACCGATCCGCATCGACGGCCTCCGACCAGTCCCACATGATCCCCCCAAACAAACAGATGTTCGATAGCAACAGTCTCCGCCAAGGCACTGACAGTCGCCCCACCCCCGTCGGCCGCGATGGACACCGGGCTAGGCTCACGACATGAAGTTCCGCTACCTCGGCAATTCCGGTCTGAAGATCTCCGAGATCACGTACGGCAACTGGCTCACCCACGGCTCGCAGGTGGAGAACGACACCGCCACCGCCTGTGTCCACGCCGCGCTGGACGCCGGCATCACCACCTTCGACACCGCCGACGTGTACGCCAACACGGCCGCGGAGAAGGTCCTCGGCGACGCCCTCCAGGGGCAGCGGCGCGAGTCGCTGGAGATCTTCACCAAGGTCTACTGGCCCACCGGCCCGAAGGGCCACAACGACGTCGGCCTGTCCCGCAAGCACATCCTGGAGTCGATCGACGGCTCGCTGCGGCGGCTGGGCACCGACTACGTCGACCTCTACCAGGCGCACCGCTACGACGTGGAGACGCCGCTGGAAGAGACCATGCAGGCCTTCGCCGACATCGTCCGGCAGGGCAAGGCCCTCTACATCGGGGTGTCCGAGTGGACGGCCGGACAGCTCCGTGCCGGTCAGGAGCTGGCCTCCCAGCTGGGCTTCCGGATCATCAGCTCCCAGCCGCAGTACTCGATGCTGTGGCGGGTGATCGAGCCCGAGGTGATCCCCGCGTCCAAGGAGCTGGGCATCTCCCAGATCGTCTGGTCGCCGATGGCCCAGGGTGTGCTGAGCGGCAAGTACAAGCCGGGCCAGCCGGCCCCGGCGGGCAGCCGCGCCACCGACGAGAAGGGTGGCGCCGCGATGGTCCACCGCTTCCTCGACAACGAGCAGCTGGTCGAGCGGGTGCAGGGCCTGCAGCCGATCGCCGACGAGCTGGGCATCTCGATGGCGCAGCTGGCGATCGCCTGGGTGCTGCAGAACGACAATGTCGCGGCCGCCCTGGTCGGCGCCTCCCGTCCCGAGCAGATCACCCACAACGTCGCCGCGTCGGGGGTCACCATCCCGCCGGAACTGATGACCCGGATCGACGAGGTGCTCGGCGACGTCGTCGTCCGTGACCCGTCGCTGACCCGCGCCCCACAGGGCCGGCCGGCCTGACCTCGCGGGGTGGGCCGGCAGGAGGCACCGCGATGACCACTGATCCGGTCGCGGCCACCGGGGCCGACCTTCGCCTGCTGCGCGACGCCGACCCAGGGCTGCGGCTGCTGCGCGCGGAGCTGATGCCGGTCGTCGTGGCGATCCTGGGGCGCCGCCTCACCGCCCCCACCAGGGTGCTGCCCGCGGTCGAGTTCACCGAGGCCGTCTCCGAGGATCTGGCCGAGCTGCGCAGCATCGGGTTCGACCTGCCCCGCAGTGCCGGGGAGTACGTGGCGTCGTGGGTCGGTGACGGTTTCCTGATCCGGCGCCCGACCGCCGACCGGGACGAGACAGTCGAACTGTCCGACGGCGCCCAGGCCGCCATCCGCTTCGTCCTGGGGGTGCAGCGCCCGCGCTCCTCGGTCACCTCGTCCCGGTTGTCCAACGTCTCCGATCTGCTGGCCCGGCTGGCGGTCGACACCGATCCGGAGCCGGAGAGCAGACTGGCCGCCCTGGAGGCGGAGCGGGCCGCGGTGGAGGCGCGGATCGAGCGGGTGCGGGCCGGCCATGCCGAGCAGCCGGACGACGCCACCTCCCGGGAGCGGTTGGAGGAGATCCTGCGCCTGGCCGGCGAGATCCCCGGGGATTTCGCGCGGGTGAGCGCCGACCTGGAACGGGTGAACCATGGGCTGCGCGAGCAGATCATCGCTCGGTCCGGGTCCCGGGGTGATGTCCTGGACGGGGTGTTCGCGGGGGTCGACCTGATCGAGCAGTCCGAATCGGGGCGGACCTTCGCGGCCTTCCACGCGCTGGTCCTGGATGCAGGGCGGGCGGCGGAGTTCGACGCCGCGGTGGAGGCCGTGCTGGCGCGCGCCTTCACCGGAACCATCCCCACGGACCAGCGGAGATTCCTGCGCGGGCTGCTCACCACCCTGCAGGACGAGAGCACCCAGGTCCGTCGCCAGATGACCGGCTTCTCGCGCAGCCTGCGCCGATTCGTGGAGTCGCGGGCACTCCAGGAACACCGGCGGCTGGCGGACGCCCTCCAGGAGGCCCAGGCGGCCGGCTTGACCGCCTTCGGCGTCGGACGGCCGTTCGACGAACTCGACATCCAGCTCGACCGCACCTCGTTCCCGCTGTCGACCATCGGATCCTGGACGCTGACCAATCCGGCCGACCAGCGCACCGCCGATCCGGTCATCGAGCGGGCCAACGGGCTCCTGGACCTGGCTGCCCTCCGGCGGCAGGTCCGGGCCAGCGAGATCGACTTCGTCGAGCTCCGGGCGGCCGTCGCCGCCACGATGGAGCACCTCGCCGTCGCGTCGGTCGGCGCCGTCCTGTCCGAGCATCCCGCCACCCAGGGGTTGGCATCGGTGGTCGGCCTGCTCGTCCTCGCGTCGCAGTACGGCCTGGTCTCCTCCGGGGACGAGCGGCTGCGATGGCGGACCGGTGACGGAACCACCCGGACTGTCAGTGTCCGGCGGTACGTTTTCTCCGAGGTCCCCGAGAGCTGGAGCCGACGATGACCGAGCGTACGACCCCGCGCCGGGCATACCCCGACGAGATGCCGGGTGCGCCTGCCCCCGACCGCCCCACCGAGCCCACTGCGCCGACGTCGGCGCTGTTCGAGGGGGACGCCGGGGAGCTGCCCGAGGACGTCCGACGGGTCCTCGTGCTGCTCCTGCAGGGCCCGTTCGTGAGCCGCGACAGCCACCCCCGCCCGTGGGCCACTCTGCTCGGTCACGAGGAGGTTGTCCGGTCCCGGCTGGGTGACCTGTTCCTCGAGCTGGTGCTGGATCGCGACCGCGGGTTGGGCTTCATCCGCAAGGTCACTGCTCCGGAGCTCGACGTCCCCGGCGTCGTCCGGAGCAATCGCCTCACCCTGATCGACACCGCGCTGGTGCTGCATCTGCGGGAGCTGCTGCTGCGCGCCGAATCGGACGAGCTGCGGGTGATCGTCGGGCGCGACGAGCTCACCGAGGTCCTCGCCGTCTACCAGCCGCTGACCGGCACGAACCGGGCCGGCTACGAGAACCGGATCCAGGCGTCGGTCGAGAAGCTGAAGCGGTCCTCGGTCCTGCGCAGCACCAAGGAACCGGACCGCTACGAGGTCTCACCCATCCTCGGGCTGGTGTTCGGGGCCGACGAGGTGATCGCCGTCACCCGAGAGCTCCGGCGTTTCGCGGCCGAGGCAGCCGCAGGCCCCGCCGGAGGAGTCACCGCCGCCGATGAGGAGGCCGGATGAGTGTCGCAGCGCCGGGACAGCACCGGCTGGCGCGGATTCAGGTGGTCAACTGGGGCACCTTCCAGGGGGCGTTCGGCATCGATGTGCCCAGGGACGGGATGCTGATCACCGGGCCGTCGGGGTCCGGCAAGTCGTCGTTGCTGGACGCGTTGTCCGCGGTGCTGGTCCCGCCTCGCTGGCTCGCATTCAACGCCGCCGCGCAGGAGGGCGGCAGCGCCGACCGGTCCCGCAGCCTGGTGTCATACGTCCGCGGTGCCTACCGGCGGGAGGCCGACGACGTCACCGGAGAGGTGACCACGGCCTACCTGCGCGACGGAGCCACCTGGAGCGGGATCGCGTTGACGTTCGACGACAGCACCCGGCTGACGACCCTGATCCGGCTGTTCCACCTGGCCCGCGGCGCGAATGCCATGGACGATCTGGCCTCCCTGCTGGTGATCGCCGACGGTCCGGTCGAGCTGCTCTCGTTGCAGGACCTGGTCGCCAACGGACTCGAGTTGCGCCGGCTCCGGTCGCGCCACGCTGACTGGGACGTCTTCACGCGCTACTCCGCCTTCGCCGCGCGCGTCCAGCGCCGCCTCGGACTCGCCTCGGACCAGGCCCAGCGGCTGCTACACAAGACCCAGTCGGCCAAGAACCTGAACAGTCTCGACACCCTGCTGCGCGATTTCATGCTCGACGAGCCGGACACCTTCGACCTGGCAGACCAGGCGGTCGCGCAGTTCGGCGAGCTGACTGCGGCCCACGCGAGTGTGGTGGACGCGCGCCGCCAGGTCGAGACGCTGCTACCGCTGGAGGCCATCGGCACGGAACTGGCCCGCCTCGAGACGGAGACGGAGTCGCTCACCCGGCAGCTCGACCACCTGCCGGTCTTCGAGCAGCGCACCCGGCTCGATCGGGCGCGCGACGACGCCCGGCAGAAGACCGGCCTCCTGCGGGGGCTCGAACGGGAGCTGGCGCAGGCCACTGCGGCGTCGACGTCCGCCCAGGAGGAGCGGGACGCCTGGAACCAGCGCCTGCTGGGCGCGGGCGGGGCGGAACTCGCCACCCTGGCCGCGTCCATCCGCGCCGAGCGGGACCTGTGGGAGCAGCGTCGCCGGCGGCGGGACAGCATGGCACCGGTCGCGGAGCGGGCGGGGCTGTCGCTCGCCGCCGACGCCGAGGAGCACGCGCGGCTCCAGCAGGAGGCGGAACGCCGTGGCCGGCAGGTGGACGCCGACCGCGAGTCCCGGCGGGCCGCGGGCTATGAGCTGGTCCGGGCCAAGCACGAGGCCGACGCCCGGGTCCGGGTGATCCAGGAGGACCTCAAGGTCCTGCTGGCCCAGCAGTCCAACCTCGAGCCGCACCTGCTGCGCGTACGGGCCCTGCTCACCGATCGGCTCGGTCTCACCCGGGAGACGCTGCCGTTCGCCGGCGAGCTGATCGACGTCCGCGAGGAGGCGTCGGACTGGGCCGGCGCGATCGAGCGGGTGCTGCGGCCGCTGGCCCGTACGCTGCTGGTGCCGGACGGGCAGTACGCCGCGGTGGCTGAGCTGGTCGACACCACCCAGCTGGGCACCCGGTTGGTCTACGAGCGGATCCCCGCTGATGTCGCGGCGCCCGACGGGGCCCCCTCCGATCCTCGGTCGCTGGTCAGGAAGGTGATGCTGCAGCCGGGGCCGTGGGCGCACTGGCTGGCCGGCGAACTGCTCCGCCGCTACGACTACGCGTGTGTGGAGACGATCCCCGAACTGGTCCGCGCGCCCCGCGCCGTGACCCGCGCCGGTCAGATCAAACACTCCGCGACCAGGCACGAGAAGGACGACCGGCGCCCGATCGACGATCGGCGCTCCTGGGTGCTCGGCTTCTCCACGGCGGCGAAGGAGACCCGGCTGCGGGAGACGCTCCGGGAGGCGGCCACCACCGCTGCCGATGCCGACCAGGCCCTGCGGGCCGATGAGGACTCCCGCGACGCGATCGGGGCGATGGCGGCGGCACTGGCCGAGCTGCGTCGCCTCGCCTGGGAGGAGATCGACACCGGTCAGCCGCGCCGCCGGCTCGATGACCTGGTCCGGCGCCAGGACGTCGTCCGCGCGGCGGCCTCCGGTCTCGGGGACATCGAGGCTCGGCTCGCGGCCGCGACGCAGGCGTACGCGGAGGCCGAGGAGACCCGTCGACGGCTGCAGTCCCGCAGGGACCGTACGGCCGGGGACCTCGACGACCTCCGGTCCACCATCGCCCGTCTGGAGGAGCGACTGGCCGCCCAGCCGGACGTGCCGGACGAGGCCGGCCACACCCTGTCTGCGTTGTTCGCCGAGGAGTGGGAGCGGGTCGGCACCGGGCCGGCGGTGCCGGAGGCCCCGCTCCGGGAGGCGTTCCAGGCCGTCGAGCGACGCCTCCGGGACGCCCTGGCCCAGCGGGAGAAGCGTCGCCAGGATGCGGGACGGCGCAGTGAGCGGACCATGCAGACCTACAAGACGAATTGGCCCGCCCAGGCCGCGGAACTCGCCATCCGGATCGACTTCCTGCCGGACTATCTCGCCATCCTGGCCGGCCTGCGCGCCGACCGGCTGCCCGAGTTCGAGGAGCGCTTCTTCGACCTGCTGCAGAGCCAGTCGCGCAACAACATCGGCAATCTGTCCCTGCGGATCACCATGGCGCGACGGAAGGTCCGCGAACGGATCGATCCGATCAACACGTCGCTGGCGGGCACCGAATACGCGCCGGGCCGTCACCTGCAGGTGAAGGTGGACGACCGGCGCGTCCCGGAGCTCACCGAGTTCCTGGGTGCGCTCGGTCGGATCACCGCGGGCTCGATCGAGGACACCCTCGGCGCCGACGACTCGACGGCCGGGCGGCAGCAGGCGGAGGAGCGGTTCCTGGAGATGCAGCGGATCCTCAGCCGGCTGTCCTCGACCGAGGCGCCGGACCGGCGCTGGCGCGCGCAGTGCCTGGACACTCGGCTGCATGTCGAGTTCACCGCCGTGGTCCAGGACACCGACGGCAGGCCCGTCGACTACTACACCGGCGCCGGTGGACTGTCGGGTGGAGAACGGCAGAAGCTGGTGGTCTTCTGCCTGGCCGCCGCCCTCCGCTACCAGCTGGCCCGGGAGGGCGCCGACCAACCGCAGTACGGTCTGGTGGTCCTCGACGAGGCGTTCGACAAGACCGACCCGGAGTTCACCAGGGCGGGGCTGGAGGTGTTCCGCACCTTCGGCTTCCAGCTGCTCCTCGCCACGCCGATGAAGATGCTCCAGACGCTCGAGGACTACGTCGGGGGGACCACGCTGGTGCTGATGGACCCGTCACATCACTCCCACCTCGAGGTGATGCGGTTCGACCTCGAGGAGTCGGCCGAGGCGCCGACCGACCCGGCCGAGGTGCCCGGCACCGGGGCTGCCCCGGGCGTGCCCGCGGATCGGGAGCCACCCGTGCGCCAGCCGGCGGAACCGGGGCTGTGGTGAGGTCGCCCGAGGAGTTCCGCGCCTGGGCGACATCGGCATGGGGCCGCCGGTTCCGCAACGAACTCGCGGTCGCTGATTCCGCCGGTGAGCATCCGTGGTCATGGTCGCTGAGACCTCCCACGGAGAGCGAGGCGGCCCGGGACACCACCGCCGTCGCTTCCTGGGTCGCCCGGTGGCGCCGGGACGAGGGGCGGCTTCCTGGCGGCGTCCGGGTCGACTGGGTGGTGCGACGCTGGCGCAGCCTCGGCGCTCAGCGTCTCCCGATCCGGGTGCAGGGCGAGGATTTCGCCGGGCTGGCCGCTGTCGCCGGTCACCGCCAGGACTGGGATCGGGGCACCCACGCCGTGGCTGTCTTGCGCCGGCGCTGTGCGGGGGAGGCCTCACCCGGGGTCGTGACGCCGCTCGATGCGGCGATCCGACGGCATGGGCGGGCCCTCGTCGGACTCGACCGGGCGGACCTGTCGCGGTTGGTCGACGTCGTGGACTGGTTCGTCGCCCATCCCGACTCCGGACTCTTCGACCGGGAGCTGCCCGTCAACGGCCTCGACACGAAATGGCTGGAACACCACCGCACGCTGGTCTCGGACCTGGTGGCGGCGGTCGGTGGCCCGGCGGACCTGGGGCTCAGAGCCCGCGCCCGGCCGTTCGCCGTCCGGTTCCTCGATGCCACGCTGGCGCCCGGGGCACTGCGCGACTTCGCCGCGCCGGTGGACGAGCTGGACCGTCTCGCCGTACGGCCGTCGGTGGTCTGGATGGTCGAGAATCTGACCACCCTGCACGCGTTCCCGATGCTCGAGGACGCCGTGGCGGTCCACGGCGGCGGATACCGGGTGGCGGAGCTGGCCGGCGTCGGCTGGATCCGTGCCGCCCGGGTCGTCTACTGGGGCGATCTCGACACCCACGGCTTCGCCATCCTGTCGCGGTTGCGGCAGCATCTTCCCCAGGTGGAGTCGGTCCTGATGGACAGCGCCACGCTGGCGGCACATGCACACCTGGCCGGCACCGAACCGCGGCCGGTCCGTGGAGAGATCACCCACCTGACCTTCACTGAACGCCAGGCGCTGGCGGCCCTGCGGGACGGTGATCGCCGCCTGGAGCAGGAACGCATCCCCTGGCCGTACGCCACCGACCGGCTCGCCGGCTCAGCACGTGCCCCGAGCGACCGGCTCGGACCGGCTCGATAGACCCCGTCGGCCGATCCCGTCAGCCGACGACGGATGCCACCCAGGCCACGGTCTCGTCGGTGAAGAGGGTCGATTCGGTGTCCCAGTCGCTGGTGCCGCCGTCATCGGGCCCGCCGATCACCCCGTGCACCACACCGTCGGCGGTGTACCACGGGGAGCCGCTGGTCCCGTCGGGCAGATCGCAGGACTCCACCGCCGCCCCGTCGGACCGTACGGTCACCGCGAGGTCGTCGCAACCGGTGAGCCGGTCGGTGGTCTGCGGATAGCCCCAGATCGACACCGTGCTGCCGTCGGCCGGCGCGGTGCCGACGGTGAAGCCGCCGCCGACGGCCTGCTCGATGTCGCCGTCGACCTGCAGCAGTGCCAGGTCGAGGGTGGCCGGGTCGGGGTCGAGCTTCCATTGCGGGGTGACCCGGTCGACCACTGTCCAGGTCCGTCCCGCAGCATCGAGGGCGTCCGGGGTGTCACAGTGGGCGGCGGTCAACAGCCAGGAGCCGCTGGGAGTGTCGAGCACCTCGGCGGTGCAGGTGGACGGCACGATCCAGGCGTGCATGTCCTGCAGCGTCGGGCCGGGCGTGGCGGCGGTCAATCCGGGCACCGAACTTGCGACGCCGTCGATTGTGCTGCCGTCGGTCGGAGTGTCGCCGGCCGGGGAGACGGGTGTCGCAATGGTCGTGCTGCCGACGGTCGGGCCCAGCAGCCGGACGAGGAAGTGTGCGTGGGCAACGGCCGGCACCAGGTACGCAGCGCAGGCCAGAGCGATCCCCGTCGCCGCGGTGGCGAGCACGCGCCTGCGGGTCCTGCCCCTCGTCACGATCCGCCGCCCTCCTACTGATCGACCCTACTGATCGACGCCGATGCCTCCTGCCACTGCACTCTGCCACGGTACCTGTGACGTTCGTATAACGGCGGTGTCGTATAACGGCGGTGTTGTATAACGGCGGTGTCGGGTCGCTCCCTCCTCCGTCAGCCCTTGTTGATCCGGACCAGCGTGCCGGCGGGGTCGCGGACGGCGAAGTCGCGGACGCCCCACGGCTGGTCGGTGGGTTCCTGGACGATCTCGGCGCCGCTCGCCTCCACCGTGGCGAACGTGCCGTCGAGGTCGTCGGTGGTGAGCAGGACCATGGCGTAGCTGCCCTTGGCGATCAGGTCGTTGATCGTCCGCTTCTCGTCGTCGGTGAGGGTCGGGTCGACATTCGGCGGGGCCAGCACGATGTTGGTGTCAGGCTGGCCGGCCGGGCCGATGGTGAGCCAGCGCATCGCACCGGAGCCGACATCGAGCCGGACCTCGAAGCCGAGCGTGTCGCGCCAGAACGCCAGGGACGCCTCCGGATCGGTCTGCGGGAGGAAGGTGGAATGAATGGTGATGTCCATGTCTTCACGCTAGGTCGGGCGCCGGTGGCGGCGCTTCTTCATTCCTGATCGGTCGGGCGACCTGCTTGACCACACACGCAGGCAGCCCGGCCCACTGCGAGGCGGTCTGCCGGTAGGCGCTGGGGGACATCCCGACCAGTTCGGAGAACCGGGTACTGAAGGTGCCCAGTGATGAGTAGCCGACCGCGAAACACACCTCGGTGACGCTCAGGTCGCCGCGCTGCAGCAGCGCCATCGCGCGCTCGATCCGCCGGGTCATCAGGTAGCCGTACGGGGACTCGCCGTACGCGGCCCGGAACTGCCGGCTCAGGTGGCCGGCGGACATGTACACCCCGCGGGCCAGCGCCTCGACGTCCAGCGGTCGGTCGTACTCCCGGTCGATCCGGTCGCGCACCTGGCGCAACAGGGCGAGATCACGGAGTCGGGTCGACTCGTCAGGGTTGCTGGTCACATCGCCGATGGTGCCATGCTGCGGGGCTCCCGCGCCGGGCGTCGGCTGTCGGCGATCAGCCCTCACATCGGCGGCACAGACGGCGCAGGGCAGGATCGTGTGGTTGCTCCCTACCGTGGATCGGACCAGCGGAGAGGAGTGGCCATGAAACGTACGATCTGGGTGGTCCTGGGTTGCGTCGCGGGGATCGCGACGCTTTGGCGGACGTTCGTCGCGACACCGCCGGGCCGCGAGCTGGACCAGTTGGTCATGGTGCGGCTCGGCGAGGTCCCCGCCTCCTGGGCGGTTGCGGCGGCATGGACCGGTGCGGTGATCGCGCCCGTGGTGGCGCTCGCCGCGGTCGTGCTGGTGCTGCTGGCGGTGTCCGGGCGCCGGCGCCGCCGGTACCGTGTCGCGCTGCTCGCCATCGGCGGATCGGTCGTGACCAGTGAGGTGCTCAAGCTGGTCCTGCCTCGTCCGGGGCTCGATGACGGGCCGATGGGCAACTCCTTCCCCAGCGGGCACGTCGCGGCGATCGCTGCGGTGGTGGTGGTCGCCGTCCTGCTGGCGCCGGTGGGTGTCCGGGCGATCGTCGCGGGGATCGGTAGCGTCGTGGTCTCGGCTGCCGGCCTGGCCGTCGTGGTCCTGCAATGGCACCGTCCCAGTGACGTGGCCGCCGCCGTCCTGGTCGCCGTCGGGTGGGGAGCGCTTGCCTCGGTGCTGACGGACGTCTCCGGGGCCGTACGCCGTGTGGTCCAGGCCAGGCCGCCACGGCGCCGGATGGCCGTCGCGACGGACGCCCGTTCCTGACCGAGTCGTCAGCCGGAGATCACCAGGCGTCGATCGCGGTGACGAAGGGGGACTACGCTCCGATCGACACATCAGGAGCCGTGGCGTTCATGGTGGCGCCGTTGCCGGCGCGGTGAGGAGGGACAGATGGGCGGTTTCGAGATCCTCGGGATGTCGCCGGGTGTGCTGGCGCTGATCGCGCTCGCCGGGATCGGCACCGGCATCGTCGGCTACCTGACCGGGCTGGCCTCGCTGGTCAGCTACCCGGTGTTGTTGGCCGCCGGCCTGTCTCCCGTCGCGGCGAACGTCTCCAACACGCTGGGGCTGGTCGGGGTGGGGGTCGGGTCCACCGCCCGGGCGCTGCGTACGGTGACCGGTGGCAGCCGCCGGACGCTGGCCGCACAGCTGGCGGTGGCCGCGGTCGGCGGCGGTCTGGGGGCGGCGCTGCTGCTGGTCGCCGGGGAATCGAGCTTCACAGCTGTCGTGCCGTGGCTGATCGTGCTCGCGTCGGTGCTGTTGCTGCTCAGCCCTCGGATCAGCCGGCTGAGGACCGGTGAGCCGAATCCGGTCGTCTACTGGATCGGGCTGTTCCTGGTCTGCTGCTACGGCGGCTACTTCGGGGCGGGCGCCGGCGTGATGTACCTCGCCCTGACCCTGATCGCGAGCTCGGAGCTGTTCACCCGGGCGATGGTGATCAAGAGCCTGCTGCTGGGGGTGAGCAACCTGGTCGCCTCGCTGATCTTCATCGGCTTCGGACCGGTGAACTGGGCTGCGGCGATCGCGCTGGGTCTGGGCTGCGTGGTCGGCGGCAACTTCGGCCCGGTGATCCAGCGCCTGATCCCCGAGCAGGTGCTGCGGGCGGTCGTCGCGGCCGGCGGGTTCTTCCTGGCGGTGTGGCTGTGGTGGCGCTGATCGAGGGGTGATCCACGTGGCGGCAGGGGGTTGTTGGGTGGGCTCGGGCTGCGCGGAGTGAGCGTGGGGGAAGGCCGCCTCGAGCCGGGTGAGGGTGTTCTGGGAGTCGCGGAGGAGGCGGACGCGGCGTCGGGTCCAGGCCCGATCGAAGCCTGTGGCGGCGGTGGCAAGCTGGTGGTCGATGTGGTTGCGTAGCCGGGTGAGCGAGCCCCGGAATTCCTGGATCTCGGGACGGACACGCAGCACGGAGGCTGTGGAATGGGCCCAGTCGACGATGAAGATCGTGGCCAGCGCCGAGGCAAGCGCGACCGCCCACAGCTCAGGGAGCGAGTCGAGCAGGTTCTGCAGGACGGGGTCGATCAGGTAGACCACGGCGAGTGCAGCGGCGCCGAAGCCGAGGGAGTTGACCAGGCACACGCGTCCCTGGATGTTGCCGAGTTTGCCGGTGTAGTCCCACAGCACCAGGCCGAACAGCCGTTGCAGCAGCAGGTGGCTGACGAACTCGACAACGGTGGCCACGAGCACTCCGATCACGAAGACCAGGGGCGGAGCGTCGGCGGCGCCGGTGATGCAGAGCTGGATGCCGAGTGCTCCGACCGCGTAGATCGGGACGACCGGGCCGGTGAGGAAGCCCGGGTTGATGATGCGTCGCTCGCACCACAGCCGCACGACACCTTCGAGTATCCAGCCGAGGAACGAGTAGACGAGGAAGGTGAGCGCGAGGTGGCTGATCGTGACCATGTCAGTCACCGCGCACCGTCGGGGAGGCGACGACGACCGCGTCTCTGCCCAGCGACTCGAAGTCATGCAACTCACCGAGGGTGGCTCGAGCCGCGTCCCGTCCGGCTTCGATCAGCTGAGGTACGTCGGTCATCCGCCACATCGACAGGTCGTCCACCCGCGGGCGGATCACGATCGTGTTGGGTTCGGTCTCGAGGTGGGCGATCTTGTCGGCGGTGGGGGCGATCGGCAGACACTCCCATTCGGGACGGACGCGGACCGCGATCACCCAACGTGCTCCGAGCCCACGCACGGCGGAAATCGGCAGGTTGGCGACCAAGCCGCCATCGATCAGGATCCGGCCGTTGTCGGTCACCGGTGGGAACAGCCCGGGGATCGCGATGCTGGCCCGGAGCGCCCGGGTGAGGGAGCCGCTGGTCATGACCACCTCTTCGCGGGTGAGGAGATCGGTTGTGACTGCCCCGAACGTCAGCGGGAGGTCTTCGATACTGAGGTCCATGCCGATCCGGGCGGCCGTCCGTTCCAGTGCGGTGGAGTCGAGGATCCCCAGCCGCGGGGCGAGGGTGAGTTGGCCGAAGTCGGCCCAGCGGGCGTCCAGTGTCAGTGTCTCGATGAGGTCCAGACCGAGGCCGGCCGCGTAACCGGCCCCGACCAGCGCCCCGACGCTGGTGCCGGCGACGAACTCGGGCTGCAGGCCACGAGCCTGGAGTTCCTGGAGGACACCGAGGTGGGCAGCACCCAGCACCGCCCCACCACCGAGCGCGATCCCCAATCCGGGCGTGGTCATGGCTGGCTCGGGTGTCGTTCCGTGACGGGCAGCGGGACGGCACCCGACGGGTTCAACCCGTCCAGAAGAAGGCTCAGATAGCGCCGTCGCGTGGCAGGATCGGCGTCCACCACGCCCTGTCCGGTCGTCAGGACGGCGAGCAGCACCGGCAGGTCGTCGGTCTCCAGATCGGGCCGCAGGTTTCCGGCGGCCTTGGCGCGCTCCACAGTGGCGGCAAGACGCCCGTTCCGGGCGAGGAAATGCGCTGTCACCTCACCGGCGTCCCCGATCTCCCGGACCACGCCTCGCTCACGTCGCAGGATGTCGACGAGTCGGTCCGCAACGGCCAGCAGGTCATCTCGCGAGGCGTCAGTCGAGCAGAACTCCTGCAGCAACGGCTCGGCCTCCTCGTCGAAGACCCGGTCGAGGACGGCCTGCGCCAGGACCTTGCGGTTGGGGAAGTGCCGGTAGAGCGTGGCGATCCCGACCCCGGCCTCTGCTGCGACCTTGTTGAGTGTCGCCGCCGGGTCGCCCAACAGCCGCCGTGCGGCGTCCAGAATCCGGCCGATGCTCGAGCGGGCGTCTGTCCGCAGCGCCGCCCAGGTCTCAGAAGAACTTTCCGACATCACACTCTCACTTTGATAGTTAACTATTGGTTAGTCAAGTCCGACGCCGCCGCGAGGCCAAACCTCGGCGTCCTCGAGTTCGAGCTCTTGCGGCAACTGCGCGCCCTGGCGGCAGGCGGCGCATTGCTGCCCCGCGGGGGAATCCCGCCAGAGGCCGATCGAGGTGGCTGCCCACCTGTCGGCCGCGGGCCGGCACTTGTCGGTGAGGGCATCGACGTCCTCGGGGCTGGACATGTCGGTGGAGTGCGCCTCCGAACGGTGCACCATGGTGGCCAGTGCGCCGGGATTGTCCAGCAGGGGGCAGGGACGCAGCATGTTCTCGTTGAATGGCTGGCCCCTTCGGTACTCGGCGAACAGTGGGCCCTTCAGCGATTCCAGCAACGAAACGTCGTGGATGTTGGCCGTTGAGTAGTGGATGAATGCGCAGGGCTCCACGTCTCCATTGGCGTTGATGTGCAGGTAGTAGCGGGCTCCTGCGATGCACCCGTCGACGTACTCTCCGTCGTTCCAGAAGTCCAGCAGGAAGATCGGCTTCTCCTTGCGGAAACGGCGCACTTGGCGGTACATGAACGCGCGTTGCTGGTCAGTGACCATCAGGTCGGTGGGGGATCCGTTGCCGACCGGCATGTAGGTGAAGAACCACCCGAACTTGCAGCCCAGGCGGAGCATCTCGTCGAGGTACTCGTCACTGCCCACCGACTCGACATTCTGTGAGGTGTAGCAGGTGGAGAAGCCGAACCCGAGACCGCGCTCGCGCAGGAGGTCCATCGCGCGGACGACGGCCCGGTAGGTGCCCGGACCGCGCCGGGAGTCGGTCGCCTCCTCCGACCCCTCGATGCTGATGGCCGGGAGGAAGTTGCCGACCCGCTTCACCTCGTCGGCGAACTTCTCGTCGATGAGGGTGCCGTTCGTGAACGCCAAGAACACGCAGTCGGGGTGCTTCTCACACAGCCGGATGATGTCCTTCTTGCGGATGAGCGGCTCACCCCCAGAGTAGATGTAGAAGTAGGTGCCCATCGCCTTGCCCTGCTCGATGATGCTGTCCAGGGTCTCGTAGCTCATCCGGAGCTTGTGTCCGTAGTCGGCCGCCCAGCAGCCGACGCACTTCAGGTTGCAGGCCGAGGTGGGGTCCATCAGGATGGCCCACGGCACGTTGCAGTCCTCCGCCGCCATCACCTGCTTGCGACGCTTGTTGCCCAGGATGCAGGAGTTGATGACGAAGTTGCGCAGCAGCGTCCGGCGCATCCTCGGGTCGATGTCGTCATAGACGCTGGCGACGAGCCGGTTCCCGGCACACGAGGGATCATCGAGCACCTTGCGCACGGCCCGATAGGCGCGGGGCTGCTCCGTACGGTCGAATCGCTCGAGCCAGTCGAGCAGCCTGGGCGCGTTCGACCGGAAGTCTCCGTCGATGTAGTCCAGAGCCCTCTCCACGCCGAACGATGTTGCCTGGTCCATCCACCTGGGCATGTTTCTCTCCTTCTGGTTCACCTCGAGGCGAGCCGGTGGTCCTGCACGGCGGCCGGGTCGGGACTCCATCGGATGTCCGTCCGGACTTCCTTCCATCCGGGACCTCGCCTACCGGCTAACCGATATCGTACTCTCGATATGAGAGTCTACTCTCGGTTCGAAACCTCTGGGGGTGTGGATGCAGAGCGGCAGGAAGACGACGATTGCGGTCGACGAGCCGCTTCGCGGCGTCTGGCCGGCGACCGCTGCAGGGTCGGATGCTGTGGTCGGGCCTCAACGTCACTGTGGTGGAGCGAGAGGACCGGATCCCTCGCCCGGCTTGTCAGCTGATCGTGACCCCCGATTGTGACGGTGTGGAGGTCACCGCACTCGACTCGCGCCCCTGACGCCCGGTCAGCGGGTTGAGCCCCGGGTCTCGCCCCAGTGGGTTGGGGCCGCTCGTCGCCGATATTTCCTCGGCGGCGATGGTCGGGTGCAGTCAGGTGGCTGGGTGCAGTCAGGTGTCGCGGCTGCTTCCGGCAGGCAGGTTGGACCAGACCGGCACGGCCACTGCCTCGTCCGAGCCGATGTCCATCCCGGTGCGCATCATCGTCTGGAAGTGTGCGGCGATGAAGCGCTCGAAGCGCACCTCGTCACCGGTCCGCAGTGCGTCGATCAGCTCTCGGTGGATCATCACGCTCCGCGGACGGTGCACCTCCACGTCCGGTGAGAACGTCGCACGTGCACGGCTGACCCGCAGAACCGTCAACAGCATCCGGTGCATCTCGCTGAGCAGGTCGTCGCCGGCGACCCGGACCAGGACATCGTGGAACCCGAAGGCCGCTTCCAGGTACGCCTCTGGATCGTCAGTCCCGGCGATGATCCGGAGCAGGTCCTCGAGTCTTTCGATGTCGGCGTCCGTGATACGAGCGAGCACCCGGGGGACGGCGCGGTTCTCGACCCGTACGCGCAGTTCGAACATCCACGCCGGGCTCACGTTCGTGTGGTTGAACCATAGATGGACGACGCCGAGCCGTACGTGGGGTGGCCTGCTGGCGACGAACACGCCGCCGCCCGGCCCGCGACGCACCTCGATGAGCTGCCGATCCCGGAGGATGCCCAGAGCCTCATTTATCGCCGTCGGGCTGGCCTCGAAACGCTTCATCATCTCCGTGCGCAGGCCCACCCGCCAGCCGACCGGCCAGTCCTGATCCCGGATCTCCGCCTCGAGCGTGGCGGCGATCTCCTGCGCCCGGGAAAGCCGGGGTGGCAGGTCGCTCTCGCCGGCTGTCGTCGCGTGGTTGCTGCTCACACGCCCATCCTCCCGCAGATTCTGCCGGTCGAAAATTCTGTAGCCAGAATCTCTTGAATTATGCATACACAATATGTCATGCTCATCACACCGGCAGTCAACGACGAGTGCGAAGGGCAGGGCGAGATGGGCGACCGAAGCCGCGGCATGGTGGACGTGCATACGCACGTCTTCGATCCCGACCTGCCGGACCTGAACGTCGCCGACGGTGGGTCGCTGCCGAGCGTCGAGCGGCTGTCCGGCGTAGCGATCCGGGTCTACCACCGCGGCCGTCCGTACCGGCTCCTCGACGAGCGAGCCTGGTCGCCGGCCGCCCGACTGCGTGACATGGATGCCAGCGATGTGGCCGTGCAGGTGCTGTCGCCCACGCCGGTCACGCTGTGCCAGGACGCGGGGGTCGAGGAGGCCACCGAGCTGGCCACACACCAGAACGCGTTCCTCACCTCGCTCGTGGCGGCGGCTCCCGACCGGTTCGTGGCGTTCGGCCACGTCCCGTTCCAGGTCCCGGCCACAGCAGCCGCGATGCTCGAGGAGCTGATGGGCCGCCCCGAGTTCGTCGGCGTCGAGATCGGCCCGCAGGTCGGTGACCTCCCGCTCAGCCACGAGTCGTACGCTCCCTTCTGGGATGCCGCCGAGCGGACCGGTGCGGTGGTGTTCCTGCACCCCGTCGACCACTGCATCGACCCGCGGATCGTTCGGACCGGGGCGTCGTTCGGGCTCGGGATGCCGACCGAGACGGCCATCGCTGCTGCCGACCTGCTGTTGAACGGGGTCCTTGCCGTACGCCCGGGGCTGCGAGTGCTGCTCGCCCACGGCGGGGGAAGCCTGCCGTCCGTCCTTCCCCGGCTCGCCCACGGTCAGCGGATCCTCCCGATCGCCGCGACCGCTCCGTCCGTCATGGACCTCGCCGCTCGGCTGTGGGCCGATTCGTTGACGTACGACCCCACGTCCCTGGCCCTGGCGGTCGAGCGCTTCGGGGCCGGCCATCTCGTCGTCGGCTCGGACTACCCCTTCTCGGCGATGGAGGTGCCGCTCGGTGCCGTGCTCGGCCCTCCGGGTGGCGGCGCGGCCGACCCCGGGGTCCGGCTCGACCCGGCCGCCGCAGACCGGATCCGCTCCGCCAATGCGTACGACCTGCTGGGTCGCCGCCTGCGCGGACCCCAGCCATCCGTTCCCACCACTCCCGACCTCACCCCACTGGAGGCATGACCGTGACCGACACCAGATTCCTGGGACTCGGACTGACCCACTACCCGTTGCTGGCCGGCAAGGACGAGGACATGGCCGGGTTGCTCCGCTACACGCTGCGCGACCCCGATATCCCCGCCGAACTCAAGGACCCCGCATCCTGGCCCGAGCCGATGCGTGCCGAGTGGTCCGACGACGGTGGCACCGCCGCGGCCGCCGGGCACCGGAGGGCCCTGGTCCGCGACCTGGACCGCTGTCGTGAGGCCCTTGACGATTTCGCTCCCGACTACGTCGTCGTCTGGGGCGACGACCAGTACGAGAACTTCCGTGAAGAGGTCATCCCACCCTTCTGCGTTCTCGCCTATCCCGATGTCGAGGTGGAGGCCTTTGCAGTGCTCAACTCGCTGGGCCAGACCAACGTCTGGGGCCTGCCGGATGACCAGCAGGTGACGATCAAAGGCGATCGGGATTTCTCTCGGGCCTTGGCGGATTCGCTGATCCGATCCGGTGTCGACATGTCCTACTCGTACGTGAAGCGGAAGGACGCCCACTTCCCGCACGCGATTCTCAACACCCAGCTGTTCCTCGACTACGAGCACGCCGGGCAGCGGTTCCCGTACACCATGGTGCCGATCACGGTGAACTGCTACGGCGCTCACGTCATCGCCCGGCGTGGCGGGCTCGCCCACTTCGCCCAGATCCGCCAGGAACAGGTCGACCCGTCCGGCCCGACCCCGCAGCGCTGTTTCGAGCACGGTGCCGAGGTCGCCCGGGTGCTGCGTGACACCGGCAAGCGCATCGCGCTGGTCGCCTCGTCCAGCTGGAGCCACGCGTTCCTGCACGACAAGGGCTGGCACCTGCGGCCCGACACCACCTCCGACCGGAATCTGTACGACGCTCTCGCCGCGGGGGACCTCGACACCTGGCTGGCGGTCACCTCGGACGAAGTCGTCGCCTCCGGCCAGCAGGAGATCCTCAACTGGTACTGCCTTCTCGGTGCGGTCCATGAGTTGGGCCTGCGGCTGGAGTGGTCGGACTTCGTCTCCACCGACGTCTTCAACTCCAACAAGAGCTTCGCCATCTACCGAGAGGGAACTCGATGACCGCCGCCATCACCGGCCTTCAGACCAGACGGATCCGCACCGGCGGCTTCGGGACCAGCTACGTGGAGGCGGGGTCCGGCGCGCGGGCCCTACTGCTCCTCCACGGCTCGGGCCCGGGAGTCTCCGCACTGGCCAACTGGAACCACAACATCCCCGCGTTGGCAGACAACTTCCACGTCGTCGCCCCGGACATCGTCGGCTACGGCGACACCGAGCGGCCCAGGGACATCATCTACTCGCTGCGCGTGTGGACCGACCACGTCTGGGCATTCCTCGATGCGCTGGGGCTCCAGCAAGTGGCGATCGTGGGCAATTCACTCGGCGGCCGCATCGCGCTCGAAATGGCGCACGACGCCCCCGAACGGGTCGAGCGGATGGTGCTGATGGGCTCGCCCGGCCTGGGGATGTTCCAGACCGAGGGGCTGACGGCACTGCGGGCGTACGACCCGTCGCCGGAGAACATGGAGGCGCTGCTCAAGGAGTACTTCGCCGTCGACAAGAGCATCATCACCCGCGAACTGGTCGAGCGGCGGTACGCCGCGTCCCAGGAGCCCGGCGCGCACGAGGCGTATCGGCTGATGTTCTTCGATCCTCGGCACAGGGGCAACGAACTCGGTGTCACCGAGGAGCAGGTGCGCGCGACCAGGACCCGCACCCTCGTCATCCACGGCCGGGAAGACCGCGTCGTTCCCAAGGAGGTCGGCTGGACCATGGCGAACACGCTGCCGAACGCCGACCTGCACATGTTCGCCCACTGTGGCCACTGGACCCAGATCGAGCGGTCCGGCCATTTCAACGCTGTTGTCACCACGTTCCTCCAGGAGGCATGACATGACCATCACCACCACAGACACCGGGCTGGGTTCACACCACGTCATCGAGGAGCCGGAGAGTCGCACGTTCCGGGTGCGTCGTACGGCGATGACGTCCCAGGACGTCTTCGAGGCGGAGCGCGAGAGGATCTTCGCCCACACCTGGCTCTACCTCGGCCACGAATCCGAGATCCCGGACAAGGGCGACTACGTTCGACGTCCGGTCGGCGGCCGGCCACTGTTCATGGTCCGTGGCGCGAAGACCGGCGAGGTCAACGTCTTCCACAACACCTGCACCCACCGCGGGGCCGCGATCTGCCGCGCCGACAAGGGTAGCCAAAAGGTGTTCCAGTGCTTCTACCACGCCTGGACCTTCGACTCCGAGGGCGAGCTCAAGGGTGTTCCGGGCGAGGACGCCTACGTGGATGAGATCGACCGCGCCGGCCTCGCCTTGCAGAAGGTCCGCACCGAGAGCTACCGCGGGTTCGTCTTCGTCACGTTCGACCCGGAGATCGAGGACCTGACGACGTACCTCGCGGGGGCGCGTCAGTACCTTGACTACGTTGTCGACGCGATGAACGGCGAGGTCGAGGTCGTCCCCGGCACGAACGAGTACGGCTTCGACGCGAACTGGAAGCTGCTCGTGGAGAACAGCATCGACGGCTACCACGCCTCCTCGACCCACGACACGTACTTCAAATACCTCCAGACCCTCGGTACCGACCTCAGCATCGGCGTCAGCGGAGTGACGAAGGACCTCGGCAACGGACACGCCGTGCTCGAGTACCGTGCGCCCTGGGGACGGCCGGTCGCCTCGTGGGAACCGCTGTTCGGTGAGGACTCCAAGGAGGAGATCGCCCAGCTCAAGGCCGACCTCGTCGAGAAGCACGGCCCGGAGAAGGCCGAGATGATGACCGAGATCAACCGCAACCTGCTGATCTATCCCAATCTGGTCATCAACGACATCATGGCCGTCACGGTCCGGACCCTGGTCCCCACCGCTCCCGATCGGGTCGAGGTCACGGCCTGGGAGATCGCCCCGAAGGGCGAGCTGCCGCAACTGCGCCAGCGCCGCCTCGACAGCTTCCTCACCTTCCTCGGCCCTGGCGGCTTCGCCACCCCGGACGATCTCGAGGCACTCGAGTCCTGCCAGCAGGGATTCAGCTCGGGCGGCGTCGAGTGGAACGACATCTCCCGCGGGATGGGCCGCGCGGCGCAGGCGACTGACGAAGAGCAGATGCGCGCCTTCTGGCGTCGCTGGCGTGACCAGCTCGATACGACCAACTGAGAAAGGAACCGGACATGACCACCATCACCCGCGAGAACGCGGCCACCGTCACCCGCGCGGAGGTCGAGGACTTCCTCTACCAGGAGGCCGCCCTGCTGGACGAATGGGACCTGCCGACCTGGCTCGACCTCTTCACCGAGGACGCCATCTACCAGGTGCCCTGCAACGATGACCCGACCGGTGCGGGCGACCGATCGCTCATGCTGATCGACGACAACCGGCTGCGCCTGGCCTCCCGGGTCGAACGGCTCGGCAGTCGCAAGGCCCACCGCGAGTACCCGCACTCCAACCTGCGCCACTTCATCTCGAACGTCAGGATCCTCGAGCAGGACAGTGAGGTCCTCAAGATCACCTGCTCGATGCTCGTCGGACGCTTCCGGGCGAACCGGGAGACCTGGTACTGCGCTCGCGCCGACTACGACCTGCTGCTCAGCGGCGGTGCGTTCCGGATCCGCCGCAAGCGGGTCGCTCTCGACATGACGACGCTGCGCCATTCCAGTGACGTCGCGATCATCCTCTGACCCGGTGGCTACGAATCGGAACCCGGTGAGCCGCCCTCCCGTTGAGCAACGCCGGGTCGCCATCGTCACCGGTGGCGTCTCCGGGATCGGGGGCGGCATCACCACTCGGCTTCTGCGGGACGGCTATCGCGTGGTGGCCACCACCAGGACTCCGGTTGATCCCGGGGCCACCGCCGAGCGACTCGGCGCCGAGGACGGTGCGCTCGCCTTCGCCAACGGCGACCTCGCCGTGCCGGGGGCGGCCGACCGGATCGTGGATGCGGCCCTGGAGGCTTTCGGTCAGGTCGACGTCCTGGTGAACAACGCCGGTGGGGGAGTCATCCGCCCCACCCTCGACCACACCGAGGAGACCCTGGAATCGACCATCCGCAACAACCTCTGGACGACGATCCGGAGCACGCTGGCCGTGCTGCCGCACTTCGTGGCTCAGGGCAGCGGACGGATCGTCAACATCGGCGCCGAGTCCGTCCGCAACGGGCTCACCGATCACGCCATCTACAACGCGGCCAAGGGCGGCGTGCACGCGCTCGCCACCGGGCTGGCCCGGGAGTTCGCGGGGCAGGGCATCACCGTCAACGTCGTTGCGCCGTCCTACACCCGGACCGACGAACTCGACGCGCTGATGGCCGCCGGAAAGGCGCCCGCCCGGTTCGGGCAGGTGCTCAGCGACGCCCTCGAGCTCATCCCCATGCACCGCGCAGCCGAGGTCGAGGACATCGCCGCAGCGGTCTCCTACCTGGCCTCCGAGGACGCCGCGTTCGTCACCGGCCAGGTCCTCAGCGTCAACGGCGGCAGCAGCATGTGCTGACTCCGCCCTCGGACGAGCACACCGCCAAGCATCACCACACGAAGGAATCACCAGCATGACAACGGACAGCATCCTGCTCGACGACACGCCCGAGAGCATTCCCGTCACACCGACGGGCGGCCCGATCGAGGTCGACCTGCTCATCGTCGGAGCCGGTCCGGTGGGGCTCTTCGCCACCTACTATGCGGGCGTCCGTGGACTCCGGACCGCGGTCGTCGACTCGCTCCCCGAGCCCGGTGGCCAGGTCTCCGCGATGTATCCGGAGAAGCCCATCTACGACATCGCGGGATTCACGTCCGTCACCGGGAGGCAGCTTGTCACCAACCTGGTCGAGCAGGCCGCGCAGTACGACCCGACCTACC
This sequence comes from Raineyella sp. W15-4, assembly GCF_033170155.1. Lineage (GTDB taxonomy): Bacteria > Actinomycetota > Actinomycetes > Propionibacteriales > Propionibacteriaceae > Raineyella. Next base: position 151,878 of record NZ_CP137079.1, read on the forward strand.
TCCTCGGTGACCAAGTGGTGACCTGCGAACCCCTCGAGGGTGGTAGCGGCTTCGAGGTGGTCACGGACTCCGGGGCCGTGATCCGTACGGGTGCCGTCGTCATCGCCGGAGGCATCGGCACGTTCACCCCACGTGCGCTGCCGGCAGGGGAGGCCCACCTGGGACGTGGGCTGGACTACTTCGTCCCCCGGCTGACGGACTACGAGGGCCAGGACGTGGTGGTGGTCGGTGGCGGGGACAGCGCTTGTGACTGGGCGCTGGCGCTGGCACCGATCGCTGCCTCGGTCACCCTGGTCCATCGTCGCACGGCGTTCCGAGCCCACAAGGCCACGGTGGAGAAAGTCCTCGCCGGGAACGTCGAGGTGATCACCGACGCGCAGGTCACCGCGGTGATCGGGGAGGAGCGGGTCGAGTCGGTCATCCTCTCGACCCCCGACGGCCCGGTGACGCGCCGGGCGGACCGGGTGATCGCGGCCCTGGGCTTCCAGGCCAACCTCGGACCGCTGCGGGACTGGGGACTCGACCTCGTCGACAACCGTCACATCGTGGTCGACTCGACGATGGCGACGAGCCTGCCCGGGGTGTACGCCGCCGGCGACATCACCGACTACCCGGGTAAGGTGCGGCTGATCGCGGTCGGCTTCGGTGAGGCCGCGACCGCGGTCAACAATGCCGCCGTCTTTGTCCGGCCCGGATCCGAGGTCTTCCCCGGGCACAGCACCGACCAGGATCCAGCCTCCGCGAAAGTGAGCGTGGCCTGATGGCATATGTCGTTCTGTCCGCCTGTATCGACCAACTCGACCAGTCCTGTGTGGAGGAGTGTCCCGTCGACTCCATCTACCAGGGCCAGCGGAAGATGTACATCAATCCGGTCGAGTGCATCGACTGTGGTGCCTGCGAGCTCGCCTGTCCGGTCGGGGCGATCACTCTGAAGAAGAAGGCCCCCGCCGAGGAACGGGCATTCGCCGAGGACAACGCGTTCTTCTTCGAGACGATTCTCGAAGGCCGCGACGCGCCGGTCGGCAACCCTGGTGGTTCGGCCGCCGTCCCGGCCATCGGAGTCGACACGCCACTGGTCCGCGACTACGTGGGGTGAGGGCACCAAGCCCTCGCTCCGCCGCGGCCGGTGACTCAGCCGGCCGCCGTGACGTCGGTGAACGCGAACCGGTCGCCGTCGAACAGGCCGCGGTCGCTCACCTTGAGCGAGGGGACGACCAGCAGTGCCATGAACGACAGCGTCCCGAACGGCGCCTGCAGCGGCGAGCCGAGACGCGTCCGGACCCGGTCCAGGAGCGCTTGGTAGGACTCGGCCACCTCCTCGGCGGGCCGATCGCTCATCAGCCCGGCCACCGGCAGCGGGAGCACCTCGACCGTGTCGTCGGCGACGGCGAAGCCGCCACGGTGCTCGATCACGGCATTGACCGCCCGGGCGAGGGAGTCGGCGTCGGTCCCCACCCCGATCACATTGTGGGAGTCGTGGGCCACGCTGGACGCGATCGCGCCGCGGACGAGCCCGAAGCCGCGGATGAACGCGACGGCGGGCGGCGCCGGCCGGTAGCGGTTGACGACGGTGATCAGCAGCACATCGCCGGCCGGGTCGGGCCGCACGACCCCCTCGCGGACGGCCAGGTCGACGCGGACGGAGCCGGTCAGCAGGTCGCCGTCGGTGACGGTGATCACGCGACAGCTGGCGCTGCCGGACTCCGCCGAGGCGGGGACGCCCAGATCGCCGGGCCGGACCGGGGCCGCGGCAAACCGGTTCACCGGCCGGGCGGTCACCCGGGGCAGCAGGCTCGTCCCGTCCTCAGCGACCAGCCGGCCGTCGATCCAGGTACGGCGGGGCCGGAAGTCACGGAGGTCGTCGAGCAGCACCGCGGTGAACGGGTCGCCGGGGCGCAGCCGGCCGAGGTCCAGGCCGTAGTGGTCCTGTGGGGTGAGGCACGCGGCGGTGAGGACGGTGAAGACGTCATGGCCGTACGCCACCGCCCGCGCCACCAGCCGGTCGATCTGGCCGTGCACCAGTTCGCTGGGGTGGAGGTCGTCGGTGCACAGCATCGTCCGGCCCGGGTGGCGATCCAGCAACGGGTGCAGGGCCTCGAGGTTGCGGGCCGCCGACCCCTCGCGGATCAGGATCAGCATGCCAGCGGCGATCTTGTCCTCGGCCTCCTCGAGGGTCGCGCACTCGTGGTCGGTGCTGATCCCGGCCGCGGCGTACGCGCGGGCCTGTTCGCCGCGCAGCCCGGGCGCATGCCCGTCTACCGGGTATCCCCGGCGCCGCGCCGCCTCGATCTTTGCCGCCACCGCCGCGTCCCCGGACAGGACGCCCGGGTAGTCCATCATCTCCGACAGGTAGCCGACCTGGGGCAGCGCGAGCAGGCCGTCGACCTCCTCGGGGCCGAGCCGCGCGCCGGAGGTCTCGAAGGTTGTGGCCGGGACACAGCTCGGCGCCCCGAACAGCACCCTGAACGGGGTGGCCGCGGTGTTCTCGATCATCCACCGGACCCCGTCGCCGCCCAGGACGTTCGCGATCTCGTGGGGGTCGGAGACGCTCGCCACGGTCCCGTGCCGTACGGCCATCCGGGCGAACTCGGTCGGGGTCAGCAGGCTGCTCTCGATGTGGACGTGCGCATCGACGAAGCCGGGAGTCAGATAGCCGAGCCCGGCCGTCTCCGGGCCGAGTTCGGTGACAGCGGTGATCACACCGTCCGACCACCCGACCTCGGCCAGCCGGATCCGCCGGCCCTCGATGTCGACCACGTTGGCCCGTACGGATCCCGATCGTTCACTCATGGGACCCCATGATGTCATCGACCCGTGCCGGGACGACGACGGTGGCCGGGCGTCAGCCCTCGAAGAGAGCACCCTCGCTGCGGGCCGCGGCCCGCAGCGCCTCATCGAAGGTGGCGACCTGGCCACCGATCTCGAGGGCCGCCGCCAGCACTACCGCGCCGGGCATCTTCAGCCGGGTCCGCGCCCGGACCCGCGCCAGGTGCAGCGGCCAGCTGTCGCCGCCGTCACCGAGGACCCTGCAACCCAGGTTGCCCCGGGTGGCGTCGTCAACTTTCTGTTCCTGACCCTTGCGGACGGCCCCGACAAGCACTTCCGCGAAGGTCAACGCGTGGATCCGCCGAGGCATCCCGAGGGTCGCCAGGATCAGCGCGATGGCCTCCTCGTGGAGGTCGTTTGACGGCTCCAGGTACGAGATCAGGACGCTGGCGTCGAGGACCACCGGAGCGGTCATTCGGGCCGCTCCGCTCGTAGGTCCTCCAGGTAGCCCGGCCCGTAGATGCCGGGCACGGTTCCGGCTCCCGCCAGGATGCGATGGCGTTCTTCGGCGAGGGCTTCCGCGTCGTCGGTCTCGATGTCGCTGGCGCCTCGCAGTGCCAGCCGGGTCAACAGTGCGCTGTCCGGTTCGCCGGGCCAGTGGCGCGCCGCAACCTCGAGGGCGTGCTCAACCGATGGGCTGTGGGTCACCAGGGTCCGCTTGCGGGTGGTCGGCATGCCCTGAGTGTAACACCATCCTCAGTGGTGTATCACCGCATCCCTGCTCGAGTGCAATGGCGGGGTGCGGGGTGCTGGCGTGGTCAGTCGTCCTCGTCGGCGCCCTCGAGGTGTTCCAGGGCTTCGAGGGGGGTTTCGAGTTCGCCCTGCCAGGCTTCGATGCCCTCGCGGACGGCGAGCCCGGCGACGACGAGGGCGGCGACGGAGTCGGCCCATTGCCAGCCGAACAGGGTGTTGGCGAGGAGGCCGATCAGGACGGTGCCGGACAGGTAGACGCACAGCAGGAGCTGCTTGGCGTCGGCCTGGACGCTGCGGGAGCGGAGCTCCCTGCCGGTGCGGGTCTCGATCCAGGCCAGGCCGGGCATGACGATGAGGCTGGCGATGGTGATGGCGATGCCGAGCGGGCTGTGTTCGATCTCACCGCCGATCCCGGCGAGGTTGAGGATCGCGTCGACGGTGACGTAGGCGGCGAGGGCGAAGAACGCGATCGCGATGGCCTTGACGGTGACCCTCTCCCACCGTTCGGGGTCCTTGCGGGTGAACTGCCAGGCGACTGCGGCCGCAGACGCGACCTCGATCACGGAGTCCAGCCCGAATCCGATCAGGGCTGTGGAGGATGCGACGGCTCCGGCGAGGAGCGCGACGATGGCTTCGATCACGTTATAGGTGATGGTGAAGCCGACGATCCAGCGCACCCGGCGGTGCAGCTGGGCTCGGCGGTCGTCGGTGAGGGTTGTGGTCACGGCGTTCCTGTCGGTCGGTCAGGCGTGGGTGGGTGTTTCGTGGTCGGCGTGGGCTGACGCCGACCCGGTGCCGTAGGTCGGGCACAACACCACCGCGTCGCCGGTCAGCGCCAACACCTCCTCCGCTGCCGCGAGGAGCCGGAGCGTCGCCTCGGGGTGTGCCAGCGACCACAGCGACGCCCGGCCCTGTGGCCGGGTCTCGACCAGCCCGCAGTCCTTCAGGCAGGCCAGGTGCTTCGACACCGTCGCCTGCGCCAACCCGAGGTGCCGCGTCAGGTCCACCACCTTGTGCTCGCCCAGGGCGAGGTGCCGCACGATCGACAACCGGGCCGGCTCGGAGAACCCACGAAACAGACACGCTGCCGCGGCCAGGGCCGCGGTCTCATCGAGGGTGTGTTCGTCCACTAACGCTATCATCGCCACTCGGCGATCATAGCGTTATGCGGCAGTGCTGTCGACGCCGGCCCGACCGACCCCTGCACCGGGCGAACACTCGGGTCAAGAACTCCCGGGTCACCAGGCCCGCTCAGGGGTGCGACTCGACCGCGACGTCCGACCATCCCGGCGACCCGTCGAGGACGGGCCCTGGCGTTGCGCCGCGCAAGGTGGTGTCGAAGAAGGCGAGCGTGACCGACCGCATGACCTCGTGAACGTGATCGCCGGACGCGCTGGTCATGCCCGACCAGGCGAACAGCGGCGACCCGAACGGCGCGTCGGTGAGATCAGCGTGGAGGACGCCCGCGACGGTGACATACCAGGCCGGGGCGCTGGTGTTGGCGTACACCGCGCGCTGGGTGCCGTCGTAGTGGCGGACCTCGACCGGGGGCCAGCCCTCGCGGATCATGTCCGACGCCGGACGCGTCAGCCAGAGCGCTGGGGCATCGAGTCCGGAGACCACTGCGTCACGGGGCATCGGGGCATCCAGGAACTCACAGGCGCGCAGTCTGCTGTCGGTCGCGCACCACTGCGCGAGCTCGTAGCCGCCCAGCGACACCCCGGTGGCGCCGACACGGGTGAGGTCGAGGCGTCCGCCGAGTGCTCCGTCGCCCGCGTTCAGCGTCGTCAGGTGATCGAGGACGGCACGAGGGTCTGCCGCCAGGTAGGACGCCAGTCCCTCCGGATAGGCGATGCCGTTGACCGTCGGCACGGTCGGCGCCGGCTCGATGGACTGGTCGATCGCGGGCTTCAGCATCGCAGCGCCGGCGTACGGGACGCGCGTACCGTCGAGCAGGAGCGCCGAACTGGCGGTTCCCGGCTGGTCGAGACCGACGACGAGGTAGCCGTGGGAGGCCAGTTCCTCGACCTGCACCATCTGGCTCTGCCGCAGCCCCAGGTTGCCGGTCAGGACGAACACCACCGGTAGCCGCTCACCGGAGACGATCGGTGCGTCGGTGATCGCGTGCGTCCGGGCCGCATGCAGGTAGGCCAGCAGGAAGTGCGGCAGTCCCGCGTAGTCCGCGAGCCCGTCCGTGGCGTGGGGATCGCGGAGGTAGGGCTCCGCCCGGCCGCCGGCGGCGTCGGTCGGGTACCAGAGCTGGACGGTGAGCGTACGAGGGCGTCCCGACCCGGGCAGGAAGATCTCCGGGCGCGACCCGTCGGTGACCGACAGGACGGTGGTCCCGATCCGGTGTGCGCCGGTCGGTGCCGGAAGGAAGCGCAGCGGCATCAGCGCCAGCAGGGCGGCACCGATGACCATGGCCAGTGTGGTGGCCCCGATGACCGTGGCGCGGACGCCCGCCCTGCGGTGGTCGAGGCCCGCCCCGACCGCGAGGAGGAGCAGGAGCGCGCCGACCAGAACGGGGACGAGTTGCCACCGCACCGGGGCGACCGCCAGTGCTGCGCCGGACGCCGCGACCGCCGCCAGCGCGGTGGTCACCCGGAGCCACCCCGGCAGCGGCGTGAATGCCGTGGCCAGACCCAGCAGGCCCGCCAGGCATGCCAGGATCTCGAGCGGAACCATCGTCGTACGTCCCCTCACCTCAGGAGGCGAGCGTCGCGCCCCACGCGCGAGCGCGATCGAGCTCACCCGCCGCGAGATCAACGGGCGATCCAGCGACGGTGAAGCTCTCGCGTCCCTCGACCGAGGCGTGCGCGGCGCGAAGTCGGCGGGCGATCCGCTTGGCCGCCGACCCCGAGAAGGCGCTGGGCAGCGCCGTGTCGAACGCGGCGGTCCGTACGCCGGCGAGGCGCGGGTCGCCGGCCAGCCATTCCGCTACGCCGGTCGTCGGGACCTTCGCCCCACGACGGGCGGCTTCGTCGCGCGACCGGGCGGATGGCAGGCCCAGGTTGTGCGTCGGTGCCCCGACACACACCAGGTCATGTCCGTCGGCCGTGGGGCCGGAGGCGGCATCCGTGACGGTCACCTCCGCGCCGGCGGAGCGCAGTCCGTCGGCGATGGCCGCGGCGATCCGGGAAGTGTTGCCGAAGCAGGACTCGACGACGATCAGAGCGTGCATGGGATGGCCTTCCAGAAGATCCGTGAGCAACAGGTATTTGGCATTTGAAGTACCAAGTCCTATATGAAAGGCTAGGCGCATGACGGACGGTCTGCAACTGAGGGGAAACCCCGGTCGTCGCCGGAGGCTGAGCGATGTCGAGACCGAGCGGCTGATGCTTGAGGCCGGGCGCGCGGTCGTGGCGCAGGAAGGGTTGTCGCTCAGCCTCGAACACGTCAGCATGGAGGACCTGATCCAGACTGCCGGCGTTTCGCGTACGTCGTCCTATCGGCGCTGGCCGACCAAGGACGCCTTCGCGGCTGACCTGCTGCTCTACATTGCCGAGCACACCGAGCTGTCGAGCGACTTCGCCCCGTACGCGGAGGCCGTCCGGACGATCCCTGCCGGAGTGCTGACCTCGCTCGACACCGAGCAGGGCCGCCGCGACGCCATCGTCGAGGTCTTTCGGGTGCTCACCGACGCCGACTATGCCGCCGCGCTCGGCTCGCAGACGTGGCGCAGCTACCAGGTGCTGCGGGCGGCGCACGGGGCCTTGCCCGACGGTGAGCTGCGCCGCCGCATCGCGTCGGCGCTCCGTGGGACCGAGCGCCGGTTCGTCCACTATCGCGCGGCGATGTTCGCCGCCGCGGCGGAACTGATGGGGTATCGGCTGCGGAACCCGGAGGCGTTCGACTGGCGGACCCTTGCCGAGATCACCTCCGCGACCTTCACCGGGATGGCGGTACGCGGCTACTCGGACCCCGAGGCCGTACGGACGCCCCGGTCGTGTGCGCCGTTCGGCAGTTCACGTACGGCGCCCTGGACGTTGCCCGCCCTGGCTGCAGCGGAGGTGTTCTTCGCCGCGACCGAGCCCGATCCGGAGGCCGTCTGGGACGCAGCTCGGGTCGCCCGCGCCGCTGCGCAACTCGGTGACATCGATGCCACTCTGGCAGATCTCTGGGCGGGCGGTCAGTCGGCGAGCACCCTCGGATAGTCGACGGGAGCGAACGGGGCTCCGGCTGCGAACGCCAGGTCCGCGAACCGGTCACCGGTCACTGGGTTCGTCATCTCCCCATCTTCCTTCCCCGGGGTGGCCTCATTTTCGGCGGCGCCGAACAACGGCAGCAGCTCAGGTCGGCTCCGAGCGGGATGTCTTACACGCGTGTGATTCTCCACAATGGGGATAAGTCCTGTGGATAACTACAGTGGTGTAACTCTGCTCTTGGGCTGTGACGGTACGCCCTGCCGCCCCACCCGGAGGCGGGTCGGCGGGGCGTACGGGCGAAGATTCCGAGCCCCCCGGAGAGGGAGCGGGTCAGTCCTCCTGGCCGATGTCGACCATCCAGCGCAGGCCGTAGCGGTCGGTGACGTCGCCGTAGAGATCGCCCCAGACCTGCTTCTCCAGCGGCATGTTGACGGTGCCACCGGCGGCGAGCTGCTCGAACCAGCCGCGCAGCTTCTCCTCGTCGGCCCTGGGGCCGGCCAGGCTCAGCGAGATCTGGCTACCCTCCTGGTGCGGCATGCCGGGCGGGGTGTCGGAGGCCATCAACTCGAAGTTGTCGCCCTTGAGGGTGCTGTGCATGATGCCGTCGGCCGGGCCGCCTTCGAACCCGAACTCTCCGTACGTCGACAGCGTGAGGTCGCCGCCGAAGACGGTCTGGTAGAACTCCATGGCCTCGCGGGCCTGGCCGCGGAAGGCGATGTAGGGGGCGGGCAATGACATGGGCTTGCTCCTCCTGGTGGGATGCGTCGGATGTGACGCACACAACACAGCGTAGGAAGCCGGCCGGCCCCGGGGAACCCCTCGGGGCCGCGATTCCGCTCAGTCGGCGGTCAGCGAGCCCTCAGGACGCGGGTGGTAGTCGTCGACGTCGACCAGTTCGTCGCTGGTGTTGGGGGTGGCGACCGTGCCGGCGTCGATCTCGTCGCCGGCACCGGAGCGCCGGCTCACCAGCAGGGCACCGATCCCGGTGGTCAGTGGCATCGCCAGGGTCAGGCCGATGGCGCCGACCAGGGTCCGCAGGATCTCCACGGCGAACTGTTCGGTCATGATCGTGGAGTAGAGCGGCCGGTCGTACATCGCCAGCAGGAGCAGCACCGACATGCTGGTGCCCACGGTGGCGAAGACGATGGTGTAGACCGTCGAGGCGACGTGGTCGCGCCCGATCCGCATCGCCTGGCGGAAGATCTGCCCGGCCGACTTGTCCGGATCGTCGGCCAGCTCCCAGACGGCGGAGGCCTGAGTGATGGTCACGTCGTTCAGGCCACCGAGGGCGGCGATGATCATCCCGGAGAGCACCACCGCGGTGAGCTTCATGTCCGGGGCGGCCGAGCCGAGGGTGTAGTCCTCCTCCGTCGCTACCCCGGTGAGATGGGCCCAGTTCAGCGCCACGTACGACAGCAACGCGGCGAGCCCCAGGCCGAAGAGGGTGCCCAACAGAGCTGTGGTGGTCCGGGTGTTGAACCCGTGGGTGAGGTACAGCGCGACGAACATGATCGCCGAGGCGCCGACCAGGGTGACCAGGATGGCGTTCGATCCGGCGATCAGGGCGGGGAAGACGAAGGCGACCATGATGAACCCGGCCCAGGCCAGCCCGAGCACCGACAGCAGGCCGCGCCGCCGGGCCACCGCGACCGTCACCAGCAGGAACAGCACCGCGAAGAAGACCACCGGCGCGGTCCGGGCGAAATCGGCGAATTGGTAGTTCGCCTGGCCGTCGACGGTCGGCACCCGGTAGATCACCACCCGCTGCCCCGGCTGGATGCCGGACCGGTAGATCGCCGCGGTGGCGTTCACCTGGACCTCCTTGCCGGCGTCCTCACCGTCGAGCAGCTTGACGGTCAGCGCGGCACACACCTGGCTGGTCGTCGACGTCGCGCCCTCCAGCCCGGCGCAGCTGATCTCGTTGACCGCCTGCACCTCGCCCTTGGGCATGGTCATGCCGGCGACGGAGAACTGCGCGACATCCTTCTGGATGTGGGCGGCGAGATTGGTCGGCCACAGCAGCACCAGCCCGACCAGGGTCCAGATCGCCAGCGGGACCAGGATGACAATCAGGATCTGGGAGGCGCGGCGGTGCCGGAGGGCACCCTCGACGGTGCTCGGTGCGGTGACGGTGTGGGCATGTGAGTGGGACACGATGGTGCCGGTCTCCCTCGTGGTGTGGGCAGGACGGCACCACGCTACCCCGCCACCGATAGATCCCCTCCTCGTTCGCGTCGATGGGCGCCCTCTAGACTGACCCCGTGCCGCGCACTGTCGTCACCGGGGGTGTCCGGTCAGGGAAGTCCACTTACGCCGAGAGATTACTGGCCGGCGAGCCGGCGGTGACGTACGTCGCCCCCGGCCCGGTGCCCGACCCGGCCGTCGACCCCGAGTGGGCCGCCCGGGTCGCCGCCCATCAGGCCCGCCGGTCCGGGGGCTGGATCACCGTCGAGACCGCCGATGTCGCCACGGCCGTCCGGGCCGCCCGGACACCGGTGCTGATTGACTGCCTGGGCACCTGGGTGACCCGGACGATCGACGAGCTGGGCACCTGGGACGTCCCGCGCGCCGAGTGGGTCGGCGACTTCCTGACGCGGCTGGACGACCTGGTCGACGCCTGGGCCGGCAGTGACCAGTCGCTTGTCGCGGTGACCAACGAGGTCGGTTGGGGCGTCGTACCGTCCTATCCGTCGGGGCGGGTGTTCGCCGACCTGCTCGGCCGGACGAACCAGGCGATCGCCGCGGTCAGTGACCGGCTGGTGCTGATGGTCGCCGGCCGGCCCCTGGAGGTCCGGTGACCTTCCTGGTCCTCGGCGACGCACGACCCGCCCAGGACCTGGCGATGCTGTTGCAGGAGGCGGGGATCCCGGTGATCTGCGCCCTGTTCGGGGACGAGCATCCGCGGCTGCCGGTCCCGCCGATCGAGCTGATCGCCGGCGGTTTCGGCGGTCCCGAGGGGCTGGTGGCGTTCCTGCAGGAGCGCCACGTCCGCGGCATCGTTGACGCGAGCCATCCGTTCGCCGCCGAGATCACCCGGGACGCGGTCGCCGCCGCCCGTACGGTCGGGGTGCCCCTGGTCCGGCTGCTGCCACCGGCCTGGGAGGCCCAACGCTGGCCGTCCGCCTGGCGCTGGGTGGCCGACGAGGCGGCGGCGAAGCGCGTGGTCGGGCGGCTCGGCGGCACCCGCCCGTTCCTCAGCCTGGGGCGCGAGTCGCTGCGCGGTTTCGCCGACTGGGACGACCGCTACGTGCTGGCCCGGGTCTACGCCCCGCCGGCCTGGCCGGTCCCGGCCCGCTGGGAGGTGATCCGCTCCAGCGGCCGACCGCACACCTACCCGGAGGAACTGGTGCTGCTCTCCAGCCGGCGGATCGACGTGATGGTGACCCAGGACACCGGCGGCCCGCTGGACGAGGCCAAGCTGCGGGTCGCCGAGCGGCTGGGCATCTTCGTCGTGATGATCCGCCGCCCCGCCCTGCCCGACGGGCTGCGGGTGGTGCAGACCGTCGACGCCGCCCGCGCCTGGGTGGCCCGGCGGTGGCGGCCGCAGGACTTCTGAGCGCCGTCGGCCGCGGCCACGTCCGCCCGTTCCGGGCACCCGCGGGCCGGGGGCCGGCTCCGCTGCTGGCCCGACCACCCCGTACCGTGGGGTCATGACACGGTCGTCGCGGTCCTCGCACCGCCTCCTGTCGTCGCTGCGGCTGCTGCTGCTCGCCGTCGCGGCCCTGGTCCTCGTCGCCACCGCGTCGGCCCCCGCCCGGGCCGCCGACACCCCCTCGATCCGCCGGATGGACATCACCGCCGTCGCCCAGCGTGAGCGCGGGACGATGCAGGTCACCCAGGACTTCGACATGGAGTTCTTCGGCTCCGGCAACCACGGCCCGTACGTCTACCTCGTCACCCGCCAGGCGATCACCGGTGACGCCGACCACTGGCGGGTGCTGAAGGTCAGCAACGTACGCGCCACCAGCCCCACCGGCGCCCCCGCCCAGCTGCAGGTGGAGGACTCCTCCGGCACCCTCAAGATCCGGGTGGGTGACCCGAACCGGACGGTCTCCGGCACCCAGCGCTACGTGATCAGCTACGACGTCACCGGGGTGGTGAACCCCGATGCCCGTGGCGGCGACGGTGACGAGATCTACTGGAACGCCATCGGCACCGGCTGGGAGAGCCCGATGGACCGGGTCACTGTCACCGTGCAGGGACCGGCCGACGTCACCGGCAGCACCTGTTACGCCGGGGCCCGGGGCGGCTCCGGTGCCTGCGACGGCGCCACCGCCAGCGGTGACCGGGCGGTCTTCACCCAGGACCACCTCGCCGCCGGCAACGGCCTGACCGTGGTGGCGCAGTGGCCGACCGGCACCTTCGTCGACGCCGCACCGGTCTACACGAAGCGCTTCACCGCCGCCAACACCGTGGCCGCCGCCCCGGGGCCGATCGGGCTCGGCGCCGGCACCCTGCTGGTCGGCGGGCTGCTGGCCGCGGTGGCCTTCCTGCGGCGCGGCCGGGACCGGGCGTACGTCGGCCTCACCCCGGGGCTGCGCCCGGCCCCCGGGCAGGAGAGCGCCACCGGCCCGCGGCGTCGCGAGCCGGTGACCGTACGCTTCACCCCGCCCGACGATGCCACGGCCGGCCAGGTCGGCACCCTGATCGACGGCCGGGCCGGCCGCAACGACGTGGTCGCCGGGATCGTCGACCTCGCCGTCCGCGGCCAGCTGCGGATCGAGGAGGTGCCGCCGACGGTGGGGGAGGACGCCGGTCCGCTGGCAAAGGCGTTCGCCCAGAGCAAGGACAAGTTCACCGACTGGCGGCTGGTCCGGCTCCGCGAGGACCGTACGGATCTGCCGCCCCACCTGCAGACCCTCGAGGACGCACTGTTCGCCAAGCACGAGGCGCCGCTGCTGCGGCACGACCTCAACACCGACATCGCCAGGATCGTGCAGAAGGAGCAGAACGCCCTGCAGCGGGAGATGGTCAGCCACGGCTGGTACCGGATCCGTCCCGACGTCCAGCGGGCGCTGTGGCTGGTGACCGGCCTGCTCCTCGTCCTGGTCGGCATCGGCCTCGGGTTCGCCCTCGGCATGGGGTTCGGCTGGGGGCTGGTCGGCCTCGGACCGGTGGCGCTGGGGATCGGGATCTTCGTGCTCGGCTTCTTCGTCTCCGCGCGCACCCCGGAGGGCAGCGCGGTGCTGGCCCAGGCGGAGGGCTTCAAGGAGTACCTGATGACCGCCGAGGCGGACCAGATCCGGGTCGAGGAGGACCACGACATCTTCTCCCGGTACCTGCCGTGGGCGATCGCCTTCGGCGCCGAGTCGCACTGGGTCGGGGTGTTCCGCGAGCTGGTCGCGGCCGGTCGCCCGGTGGCGGAGCCGGTCTGGTACCACACCTGGACCGGGGCCTCGGTCTTCGCCGCCGACAACGCGTTCTTCGGGGCGACCGGGTCGTTCATGGACGCGGCGTCGAGCAGCGGCGTCTGGGCGTCGTCCGGTGCCGGGGGGATGTCCGGGATGAGTGGCGGCTCGGTGGGCGGCGGCGTCGGCGGGGGCGGCGGCGGAGGCTGGTGAGCTGGTGAGCCGACCCGGGAGATGCCCGGGGAACACCCGGTCCGGCGCCGCGGGACCTACGATGTGGGCATGTCCATCTACCGCGAGGCCGCGCAGCTGCTCGAGCGGGATCTGCACGACGCCGTCCGGGAGGGCGACGTCGCCGCGGCCCAGGCGAGCCGGGATCCGCTGATCCTGATCCAGACCTACCTGATGCTCGCCCGGAACCGTGGCCTGCCGATCCGGTCCGACACGGCCGCGGCGCTGCGCGACCTCACCCCGCCCAACGGCCGACTCGATCCCGAGGCGCTCGCCGGCCTGGAACTCAACTGACCGACCGGCGCCGACGTCCTACTCGCCGAGGCTGTCCCCCAGCACGGCGAGCACCGCGGCCCGCGCCTGGCCGGACCGGCCCCCGCGCCGCTCGACCAGCAGTTCCACGAGGTGCTCCAGCACCAGCACCAGGGCCGCCCGGGAGGTGTGCAGCAGCTCGTCGCGGAAGCTCCCGGTGACCGGCGGCACCACGAGCGTGGTGTGAGCCAGCGCCACGAGCGGAGCGTCCGCGAACGAGGTCACCGCCAGCACCCGTGCCCCGGCGTCGCGGGCGGCCCCGGCCGTGGCCAGCGTGGGCCGGCTCGCCCCGGAACCCGACAGCGCCAGACACACCGACCCGGGCGCGAGTTGTTGCGCCGCGATGTGCTGCGCGAGCGTGTCGGGCAGGAACTCGCACGGCCGGCCGGCGGCGCCCAACCGCATGGCCGCGTCGAGACCCAGCGGTGTCGACAGGCCGCTCGCGGCGATGACCACCCGGTCGGCCCGGTCGAGCCCGGCCAGGAACTCCTCGACGGCGCCTTCGGTCAGTGCCGCTGTCATCCGCGGCAGGCTGCGGCCGAACGCCTCGATCCCCGCCCGCAGCGCGCCGACGGCGGTGCCGTCCCCGGTCGGTGCCTCCGGCGTCGGGTCGAAGGTCAGCTCACGGGCGACGGCCACCCGGAGCTGCGGATAGCCGTCGTACCCGAGGGTCCGCGCGGTGCGCACCACCGATGCCCGGCCCACACCGGCGAGATCCGCGAGTTGCTGCGCCGTGCACTCGACGGATCCGGCGAGATCCGCCGCGATGACCTCGGCGACACGTCGCTCGCTGGGTTGCAGCGACGAGGCGAGCGCGGCGATGCGCACCGAGGGTGGTGCGTCAGTCGGTCCCTGCCACACGGATACGTGCTCCCTTCGTGATCCGCTGCCGGATCGCCCCCGAGGCGGCGTCGATCGCCATCGTCACGACCACCACGACGAGGATCAGCACACCGACAGCGTCCCACGTACGGTACTGGGTGTAACCAGTCAGCAGGTCACCCACGCCGCCGACACCGATCAGCCCGAGGATCGCCGAGGTGCGGACGTTGATCTCGAACCGGTACAGCGCGAGCGACATCAGCTCGGGCGCCGCGGCCGGCCACAGCCCCCACCGTGCCGTCTCGAGCAGGTTGCCGCCGGCGGCGCGCACCGCCTCGGCCGCGCCGTCCGGCACGGCCTCGATCGTCTCGTACGTCCACTTGGCGTGTGTGCCGATCCCGCCGATCGCCAGCGCGAGCGCACCCGTGAACGGTGTCAGGCCGGTCACCGTGAGGATGACGATGGCGATCACCACCTCGGGGACGGCGCGCAGCACGGCGAAGATCCCGCGCAGCACCAGGCGCAGCCACAGCGGGCCCACGCCGTGCGCGGCCGGGATGCCGAGCACGGTGGCGACCGGGACGCCGAGCAGCGCACCGACCCACGCCATCTGCACCGACACCCAGGTCTGCTGCAGCGCATACGGCAGCTTCGACCAGTCGGGCGCGGCGAACATCAGCCGCAGATAGTGCGTGATGCTGGCCGGCAGCCCGGCCACGGTCGTCCAGTCGAGCCGCAGCTGCCAGAGCGCGGCGAGGACGACCGCGCCGGTGACGAGCTGGGCGAGGCGGACCAGCGGCCGGCCCGGCCGCGCCGGGGCGACGACGGCGTCGGGCTTCGTCGGGAGCACCGAGGCGCTCATCGCAGCCTCCTGCGCAGCACGTTGGACGCCACCTCGATGAGCAGGACGACCACGAGGATCTCCACGATGATCACGGCGAGGGCACCGTACCGGTAGAACCCGCGCATCTCGTCGATCAGCCGGCCGATCCCGCCCGCCCCGACCAGGCCGAGGACAGCGGAGATACGGACGTTGAGCTCGAGGGAGTAGAGCACCTGGCTCGCGTACACCGGCCAGGTCTGGGGGATGGCGAGCACCCGGTTCACCTGGGCCTGCGTGCCGCCGGCGGCGTGCCCGGCCTCCAGATACGTGGGGTCGGCCGAGTCGACGGCCTCCGAGACGAGCTTGACGACGACACCGAGGTCGAACAGCACCAGGGTGAGCACGCCGGGCAGGGCTCCCACGCCGATCATCGCCACCAGGATCGTGGCGTACACCAGGTCGGGGACCGCCCGCACCACGTTGAGCACGGCGCGCACCACCCGGCGCCCCACGCCGGGGTTGGTCGGCCGGGCGGCCCACAGGGACAGCGGCAGGGCGAGTGCCGCGGACGCGGCGGCGCCCACCACCGCCATTGCGAGGGTCTCCTGCAGCGGCCGCCAGGTGCGCGGCAGGATCGAGAGGTCGGGGTGGAGCATCTTCTCGATCCGGGCGGCACCGAAGTGCCCGTTGCGGGCGATGGTGGCGAGGTCGATCTCGATCCCGCCGAGGGCGGGGGTGATCGTCACGACGGTGATGGCCACCACCAGGGCGAGGACGGCGACCGTCCGCGGCCAGGTCCGCGGCCGCGGCGGGACGGCGAGCGGGGTCACCACTCCTGTCCCAGCCGGTCGCGGGCCTGGATGGGCCGGCCGTAGATCTCCCCGAACACCGCGTCGTCGGCGGTGGCGGCCGGGCCGTCGTAGACGAGCTCGCCGCCGCGCAGCCCGATCATCCGGGTCGTGTACCGGCGCGCCAGGTCCATCAGGTGCAGGTTCACCAGCACGGTCAGACCACGCTCGGTGTTGATCCGCTCGAGGTCCGCCATCACGGAATGCGCCGTCGGCGGGTCGAGACTGGCCACGGGCTCGTCGGCCAGCATGACCCGCGGCTGTTGGGCCAGGGCCCGGGCGATCGCGACACGCTGCTTCTGTCCACCGGACAGGGCGCCGGCGCGGCCCCACACCTTCTCGAGCATGCCGACCGAGTCGAGGGCCGACAGGACGAGCTCACGGTCCGCGCTGCCGGCGAGGCCGAGCAGCGTCCGCCAGGTCGGGGTGTGGGCGAACCGCCCGACCAGCACGTTGTGGTAGACGCTCGCCCGGTCGGCCAGGTTGAAGGCCTGGAAGATCATCCCGATGCCGCCGCGCACCGCGCGCAGGCGGTGCCCCCGCAGGCCGCCGACGTCGTACGGGCCGACGCGGACCGTGCCCGACGTCGGCGCCACGAGGCCGTTGATGGTGCGGATCAGCGTCGACTTTCCGGACCCGGACAGGCCGACGACGGAGACCATCTCGCCGGGCGCAATGTCCAGGGAGATTCCGCGCAACGCCTGGGTGCCGTTCGGGTAGCGGACGGCGACGTCCTCGAGGTGGACAGGCCAAGGCCCGGAGGGGGCGACGGCCGCCTCCGGGCTCGGGGTGAGCTGTTCGGTCACTTGGCCGCGAACCGCGCGGTGACCTTCCGAGCCAGGTCGATCTGGCTGGCATCGGCCGGCACCCAGCCGGTCTGGCCGAAGATGTTCTTCAGCGTCGCGGGGTCGACCTTGTCATAGCCGCCCATGAGTTCGGTGATCTTGGCACTCATGTCCTTGGGCACGTCCGGGCCGACGACGACACCGCCGTTGGGGTACATCTCCGACAGACCGAACACGACGACCTTGTCACCGAGGTCGGGGACCTCCGTGGCCTTGATCGCCGAGCGCGCGTCCCAGTAGGCGAAGCCGACCTCGGCGTTGCCGTTGTAGACGGCCATGATGAGGTTGTCGTTGCCGGTCACCGGCACCTGCTGGAGGCTGTCGACCTTGATGCCGGCGGCCTCCAGGTCCAGGACGGGCAGCTGGTAGCCGGCGGGCGAGGTCGTGTTGCCGAAGGCGACCTTGGTCCCGGGGGTGATCTTCTTCAGCGCGTCCAGCCCCTTCGGGCCGACACCGGTGTTCGTGCTGCCGTCGGCGATGCCGTTGCAGTAGAGGTACTGGGCGCCGTTGGCGGCGTAGGTCGCCTTGACCGGAGTGTCGGTGCAGTACTTGCTCGCGTTGCCGATGCTGGTGAACATCTCTGCGGCGTACGAGGATGCCCCGTTGCGGACGTCCTGGAGCACCGGGACGGCGCCGCACTGGTCCTGGGCGGCGGCGAGCGAGCCGGCATCGGCGATGGCGATCTGGGCCTGGCCGGAGCAGACGGCCTCGACGGCGGCCTGGTAGTCCTTGGTGACGACGCCCTTGACGGTGACGCCGAGCTGCTGCGATAGGTAGTCGGTCAGCGGCTTGGTCGAGGTGACCAGGTCACCGACCTTCTCATTGGGGATGAGGGCGAGGGTGATCTCCGAGGGCCAGGGTGCGGTCGAGGTGGCCGCGGAGGAGGCCGCACCGCCGGCCGCGGTGGAGCTCGAGCCGCAGGCCGCGAGAGTCAGGGTGAGGGCTGCGAGAGCGAGCGCGCCCGGCGCGAACAGGGACTTGCGCATGTCCGTCATGCCTTTCGATCAGTGGGATGGAGCGTTTCCCGGGCCGCGGACGCGACCCAAGCCTGGATGTCGCCGTAGAGGTCGGCGAGGGTGGTGCCGCGCATCGTCGGGTGGTGAGTGGTGCGGCTCGCCGTCGGGCCGACGAGCGCGGTCGCAGCACCGAGCCGGGCCGCCGGCGCCAGGTCGTAGTCCCAGATGTCGCCCACGCTGAGCACCGGACCGTCGGAGAGGAGCTTCTCGACGACAGCGCCCAGGCCGGCAGGTTTGCCGACCGCGCAGTGCCGCTCGGTCAGGTGCTCGGCGGCACCGAGACCGACCAGCGCCCGCTCGACACCGGCGGCCGGAGCGTTGGTGGCCAGCACGAGGTGTGCATCGTCGGCGAGATCCGCCAGGAACTCCGCCAGGCCCTCGGGTGCGGTGACCGGGGCGGCGGGAGTGCCGAGGTCCTGCCGGCTGGCCTGGTAGGCCGCCTCGAGTGCCACCTCGCTCACCGCGTGGGCAAGCGCGACCTGCCGTACGGCGTCGTAGCCGTCGAGGAACTCCGGGTCACCCGCGTCCAGACGGTCGAGGGCATCGACGGCCTCGGCGAACAACCGCCGGTCTCCGGCCGCGTCGGCGAGGTGGCTCGCATAGGCGAGCACCGGCCGGTGGCCGAGCGCGAGGGTTCCGTCGAAGTCGAAGACGACAGTGGGGTGGGGCATCTTCCGCCAATCGTGTGGACGATGCGGCCACGATATCTAGAAGATCTGGACGGATGGGCCACACAGAGGTGAACCCCAGATGTCACCTCGGGCAATACCTGGCGACGTGAGGGCGCGGACGCTCGCCCCGAAGGTCCGGCGTCACCCTCCGGCCAGGCCGCTGATCGTCACCATCAACGCGCTCTGCACGTCCTCGACGCTGCGCTGCGGGTGGAACGTGGCCCGGTCCAGGGCGGAGAAGGCCAGCGCCCCGAGGATCGCCACCGCGATCATCTCGAAGTGTTCCGGGCCCGGCCGCACCTGCGTACGTCCCGCGGTGTAACGCTGCTCGTGCACCCCGCGGATCACCGCGACCACCGGCGCGATCAGCGCGGCGCGGGTCGCCGGCAGGTCGGCGTGCCAGGGCCGCTCGTTGCGGAACAGCTCGGTGAGCAGCACCTGACAGGTGGCCGGATCGGTGTCGAAGGCGCGCAGCAGGGCCAGCACGATCGCGCTCAGCGCCTCCCAGCCCTCGTACGGTGCCCGGGCGGCCTCGGCGACGGCGGCGATCCGGTCGGCCGATTCCCGGACCACCACCGCCCCCAGGCCCTGCTTGGAGCCGAAGTTGTAGAACACCGTGCCCTTGCTGACCCCGGCCCGCTCGGCGATGTCGTCCACCGAGGTGGCGCTGTAGCCGCGCTCGGCGAAGAGCTCGAGCCCGGCCGCGATCACCCGTTCCCGGGTCGCGACGCGCCGGGCCGTCCGCCCGTCGGTCCTGGTACCGTCGCGGGGCGCTGCCGTGGACATCAGATCGTCACCTCCGGGTGCAGGCGCTGGATCGTCCACACGCGGCGCCGTGCGGCCGACCATGTGCTGGCCGCGAGGCTCAGGGCGATCACGACGACAAGGTAGGCCACCGCGGCGTGGAATTGCATCCCCAGATCGCCGGTGATCGCCTCCCGCAGCCCGTTCACCACGTGCGTCATCGGCAGCCAGGGATGGATGGCCTGGAAGAACGGCGGGCTGGTGAGGGCCGGGTAGGTGCCGCCGGCCGAGGTGAGCTGCAGCATCAGCAGCACCAGCACGACCACCCGGCCGACGGCCGGTCCGAGCAGCACGTTGATCGCCTGTTGCAGGGTGAGGAAGGTCAGTCCCACCAGCAGGGTGAAACCGATCGCCGCCAGCGGGTGGCTGAGGTGCAGCCCGAGGGCGAAGACCAGCACGCCGAGCAGCAGGGCGACCTGGAGGACCGCCACCACGGCGCCGGGCAGCCAGCTGGCCAGCACCACCCGCAGTGCCGGCACCGGCGCGGCGAGGGAACGATCGGAGACCGGGCGCAGCAGCATCCAGGTGATCAGCACGCCGACGTAGAGGGCCAGACCCATGAAGTACGGGGCGAATCCCTCCCCGTTCGCGGCGGCCTGGTGCACCCAGGCGGAGTCGAGGGAGACCGGGGCGCTGATCAGGTCGGCGTTGGCCTGCTGGGTGTCGCGGTCCATCGAGGGGATCTGGTCGACCGCGCTCTTCAGCCCGTCGGAGAGCTGGTGGGCGCCGTCGGTGAGGGTGGTCAGCCCGGCGGTGAGGGTGCCGGCGCCGTCGTGGGCGCTGCGCAGGCCGTCGGCCAGGGTGCGTGCCCCGGTGGCGAGGGTGTCCAGCCCGTCGGCCAGCGCGCTGGCTCCGTCGTGCGCCTGGACCGCCCCGTCGTGCACCTGGCCGGCGCCCTGGGCGACCGAGGTGGCGCCGGTGCTGAGCGTACGTGCGCCGCTGGCGAGCTGCCCGGTGCCGGTGGCCAGCGAGTTCGCGCCCTTGTCGGCAGTGGCGATGCCGTCGGCCAGCTTCGGCGCGGACGCGGCCAGCTGGGCGTTGCCGTCGGCGACCTGTTGGGCCCCGGCGGACAGCTGCTGCACCTGGCCGTTCAGCGTCGTCGTCTTCGCGTCGACCCGGTCCAGCGCGGCGTACGCCTGCTGGACGTACGGGTCGTCGGCCGGCAGTTTGGCGAGGGCGGCGCGCAGGTCGGTGGAGGCGGCGGCGACCTGGCCCGCGGCGACCGAAGCCTTGTCGGCGAGCTGTTTGTTGCCGGCGGCGACCTGGGCGGAGCCGTCGGCCAGCTTCTTCGTCGCGGCGGGTAGGTCCCTGGTCTGGGTGGTGAGGGTGTCCAGGCCACCGGCGAGCTGTTGCGCGCCCTGGTGGGCCGAGTCGGCGCCGGTGGCCAGCGAGGAGGCGCCGGTGGCGAGCTGTTGCGCCCCGGCGGCGACCTGGGCGGAGCCGTCGGCCAGCTGGCCGGTGCCGGTGACCAGTTGATGGGCGCCGGAGTCGGCCGTGTCGGCCCCGGAGACCAGCTTCCCGGCGCCGGTGTCGAGCTGGGCCAGGCCGTCGTCCAGACTGACCGCGCCGGCGTGCGCCTGGTCGGCGCCGTCGGTGAGCCGGGTGGCTCCGTCGGAGGCGGTGACCAGGCCGGCGCGGATGTCGGAGGTGCCGATCAGCAGCTTGTCGACCATCTGGGCACCGATGGAGTCGGACGCCCCGGTGCGGACCTCCCGCATCACCGAGGACAGGATGGTCCGGGCGGTGTAGCCGTTGGCGTCGTTGTACTGCACCTGCAGCGGTGCCTGCACCGGGTGCTCGGAGCCGGCGGTGGTGACCGCCTGGGAGAAGTCGGCGGGGATGGTCAGCACGGCATAGTAGTCTCCGGCGACCAGGCCCTCGTGCGCGGTGCGGGCATCGGTGCTCTGCCATTTCAGTGAGCCCTTGTCGAGCAGCTCGTCGTTCAGGTCGGTGCCGGCGTGCACGGCCGTGCCGTCCTTGGTGGCCCCGGAGTCCTGGTTGACGATCGCCACCGGGAGCCGGTTGAGGTGGCCGGTCGGGTCCCAGAAGGCCCACAGGTAGAGCGCGCCGTAGAGCAGCGGGATGAGGCAGGCGGCGACGATGGCGAGCCGCTGCATCCGGCTGCGGGAGAAGCGGCGCAGCTCGGTGCCGATGCGGAGGAAGCGGAGCATGTCAGTCCTCCTGGGTGGGGACGGAGGCCGGGACGGGTGTGCCGGCGGAAACGGGGGCAGGCAGGGGGGTGGTGTCGGAACTGGGCGCGGTGGGGGCGGTCGGCGTGTCTGTGGTCCGCGAGCCGTGCGGATCGACCCAGTCCACCTCGGGCGGCAGCAGCTCAGGCGTCGCGGCCGAGGCGATGACGGTGAGCGGTGGCCGGTCCGGCGGAGGGGCCGGCGTGGGGGCCGTCGGGCCCGGTCGGTCGGTGAGCCGGACGAGGGTCCGCCAGACGGTGAGCTGGTCGGTCGGGTCGTGCAGGGCGTCGATGTCGTCCACGACGAGCAGCTGCGGGTCGCCCATCAGTGCGATCGCGATCTGCAGCAGCGTCGTGTCGAGGGCGCTCAACTCCCAGACGTAGCCGTCGGGGTCGGGGACCGGGCGCTCGCCGAAGGCCAGCTCGAGCAGCTGCTGGATCGCCGGGTCCTGCCAGCGTGGCACGCGCCGCCACAGCGGGGTGAGTAGTCCGGCCCGTTCGGTGACGATCTCCCGTGGCGTGAGGCCGTCGTCCGGCGCGTCGATGTCGGCGAAGTTGGCCAGGGCGCTGTGGCGCTGGACCAGACCGGTCGCCCGGGGCAGCGGATGTCCCGACACCTGCAGACTGCCGGAGGTGAAGCGCATCCGGCCGGCGAGGGTGAGCAGCAGGCTGGTCCGCCCGCCGCCCTCAGGGGAGACCAGGCCGAGCAGCCGGCCGGCCGGCACCTCGAGATCGACGGGGCCGTACACGGTGCCTCGGGTCGAGGTGAGCAGCAGGTCGCGGGCCCGGATGGCGGGCGGTTCGATGGTCACCATCTCTTTATACTGACCAGTCAGTCTAAATACAAATGGATGGTGTCGACCGCGCCCGGCTCCCGGCATGGCGCCACGTACGCTTGGGCCCATGACCAGCACCGGCGGCCTCCTGTTGTGGCTCCTGCCGCTGACCGTGCTGGCGATGATCAGCCCGGTGATGTTCCTGAATGCCTCCACGGTGGCCGCCAACCGTGGCCCGTCCGACCGGTGGCGGTTCGTCGCCGGCAACGCCATCGTCCTGGTGGTCCTCGGAACACTCGGGATGGGCCTGCTGGGCGCCGCCGTCGAGGAGGCCGCGACCCGGGAGCTCGACTCCCGGCGGGTCGAGGCGATCCTCGGTGTCCTGCTGCTCGCCGTCGCGATCGTCCTGTTCCGGGGGCTGCTCGCGGACCGGGCGCGCCAGCGTGCCGGCGAACCGGCCACGGTGGTGAGTGAGCCCCATCTGCCGCGCAGCCTGGTCGGCTGGGGCGCGCTGAGCATGATCACCAACCTGACCACGATCCCGCTGTACGTGGCGATGGCACAGCGGATCGGCGCGACCCCGATCCCGATGGTCTTCCGGATCGTGCTGCTCGCCGTGGTGACCGTCCTCGTGCTGGCGCCTGCCTGGGGCCCGGTGATCGCCGCCGAGCGGGCCCCGGCGAAGCGGCGGATGAGTGACCGTACGCTGCGCCGGGTGTCCTGGTGGATGCGGGTCGGGTCGTTCGTCGCCAGCCTGGCCGGGGCGGGGCTGTTGCTCTGGCGCGGGTTCGTCGGCTGAGCGTCCGTCGGGGACCCGGCGGCCGACCGACGGCCGACCGGCGGCCGGAACCCCTACCGCGGCCCGGGGCGACGGCCTAGCGTGGCTGCATGGAGATCATCCGACTGGGCCATTCCACCCTGCTGGTCGAGACGGTGGGCACCCGGGTGCTGCTCGATCCCGGCGGCTTCACCGACGGCTGGGAGGAGGCGGAGGGCCTTGACGCCGTGGTCGTCACCCACCGGCATGCCGACCACTTCGACGTCTCCCGGATCCCGGCGCTGCTGCAGCGCAATCCGGGCGTCCGCGTCTTGCTCGAGCCGGAGACGCACCGGGAGGTCGGCCTGGCGCAGGCCGAGCCGTTCGCGGCCGGTCAGGTGGAGACGATCGGCGGGCTGATCCTGGAAGCGGTGGGTGGGGAGCACGCGGTGATCCACCGCGACATCCCCCGGGTCGGCAACATCGGGGTGGTGCTCGCCGCCGAGGGTGAGCCGCGGCTGTTCCACCCCGGTGACTCGTTGTCCGAGGTGCCGCCGGGGATCGACCTGATGGCGGTGCCGGCGTACGGGCCGTGGGCGGCGCTGCGGGAGACCGTCGACTGGGCCCGGGCGGTCGGAGCCCCGACCTCGTTCTTCATCCACGACGGCCTGCTTAACGACCGGGGGCGTCGGGTGATCCGCGACCGGATCACCGACATGGTCGACACCGACCTGCGGCCGTGGACCCAGCACGTGCTGCGCTACTGAGCTCGGCTCTGCTGAGAACCTGCCCTGCTGAACGGAGCCGCCCTGCTGAACCGTGTGCCGGCCGTTGCCCATCGCGTCGCCATCGTGCTACCGTCCCACCGATCGTGATCCGACCGCAGGAGGTGAGACCCATGAACGCAGTCACCGCAGTGGGTGCTCCCCCGCAGTCCACGATCACGCGACTGAGCTAGTCGCCCACCGGGAGCGCCCGACAGGCCCTTCGCGAAAGGCGACTCCCATGAACACCACACCTTCTCCAGAGCTGCCCCCTGCAGCTGTGCCCTCTTCTGTGCTGCCCGCGGGCGCCGACCGGCCGACGACCACGCCGGACCATCCCCAGATCGACGCCACCGGGCGGGTGCCCACCGCGGGCGAGCGCGCCGTGGTCCTCGGCGGTGGCGGATCGCTCGGCAACGCGTGGGAGATCGGCGTCATCGCCGGTCTCTACGAGGCCGGGGTGGACATCACCGAGGCCGACCTGACCATCGGCACGTCGGCCGGTGCAACCGCTGCGGCCCAGCTCGCCGGCGGGCTCCCACCGACCGAACTCCTCGCGGCGATCCTCGACCCGGCACCACAGCACCCGGTCGACCCGGGCAGTGCCGGCCCGGGCAGTGCCGACCGTCGGCCTGCTCCGAGCCGGCCGGTGCCAGAGCAGATGGCCAGGACAGCCGCCGTCATCGCCGCCGCGGCGGATCCGGCCGACATGCGTAGCCGGATGGGCGCGGAGGCCCTCGCGGCGGACGCGGCGTCCCATGGTGCTGCGTCGGCGCGGTGGCGGGACGTGGTCGCCGGTCGGCTGCCCGGTCTGCAGTGGCCGCAACGGTTGTTGTTGATCACGGCGATCAACGCCCGCACCGGCGAGCCGGTCGTGTTCGACCGCGACAGCGGGGTCGACCTGGTGGACGCCGTCGCCGCCAGCACGTCGAGCGGCTTCGGGGTCCCGCCGTACGCCATCGGCGACGGGCGCTACCTCGACGGCGGCTACCGGCGCAACGAGAACGCCGATCTGGCGGCCGGGTACGCCCGGGTGCTGGTGCTGTCCCCGTTCGGCGGCCGATCGCGGCATCCACAGGTCTGGGGCATGGACCTCGCCACCCAGGTCGACGAGCTGCGGGCGGGCGGCAGCAGGGTCGAGACGGTCTTCCCGACCGGCGACACCGAGCATGCGCTCCGCGTCAATGCGATGGATGTGACGCAGCGTCCGGCCGCCGCCCGAGCCGGGCACGACCAAGGCCGGGCTCTCGCCGGGAGGCTCACCGAGTTCTGGTGCTGACTCGCCTGGGCGGTGGGGCGGGCGCCTCCGGGGCGGTGGGTCAGCGGGTCCACTCGTCGTGGGTCCGGGTCATGTCGGCCAGGTCCCGGTCGTACGCCTCGGCCGGGGTCGGCGCGGTGCCGCCCCAGCGCCGGGGCAGGAAGGCCAGGTCGGTGCCGGTCATCGCCGGGTAGCCGGCGATCACTTCATCGAGCAGCCGTGCCATCGCCAGCCGCAGCTGCCGGGTGGCCGCCGCGATGTCGTCCTCGGGGCCGACGTGGATCGGGCTGCCGAAGGCGATGTGCACCGGGATCCCCGAGCGGGAGAAGTCGCGCGGGTGGTCCTTGGTCCAGATCCGCTGGGAGCCCCAGACGATGGTGGGGATGATCGGGCGTCCGGTCTCCCGGGCCATCCGTACCGCGCCGGTCTTGAGCTCCTTGACCTCGAACGACCGCGACATCGTCGCCTCGGGATAGATGCCGACGAGCTGGTCGTCCAGCAGCGCCTCCACCGCCAGCCGGTAGCCCTCGGCGCCGGCCCGCCGGTCGACCGGGATGTGGCGGCACATCCGCATCACCGCCCCGGCGACGGGGTGCTGCCAGATCGACTTCTTGGCCATGAACCGGACCAGCCGGCCGTCGGCCTTGAGCACTCCGAGCCCGGCGAAGACGAAGTCCACATGGGCGGTGTGGTTGATCGCGATCAGCGCGCCACCGCGCCGGGGCACGTTGTGCAGGCCGGTGATCCGGAAGCGGAGCCCCATCCACCGGAAGGCGATCCGGCACAGGGCGACGATCAGGCGGTAGCCGAGGTCCATCGGACCATCATTCCATCGGATCGGCGCCCGGCCGGCACGTTCCCGCGGGAACGTGCGGCCCGCGTTCCCGCGGGAACGTCTCCCGGTATCAGAACCGGATGCCGACGTACTTCGTCTCCAGGTACTCCTCGAGGCCCTCGTGGCTGCCCTCCCGGCCCAGGCCGGACTCCTTCACTCCTCCGAACGGGGCGGCCGGGTCGGAGATGACCCCGGAGTTGAGGCCGACCATGCCGGATTCGAGCCGCTCCACGACGTACGCCGCCTCGCCGAGGTTCTCCGCGAAGACGTAGGCCATCAGGCCGAACTCGGTGGCATTGGCCAGCGTGATCGCCTCGTCCAGCGTCGCGAAGGTCGCGATCGGTGCGACCGGGCCGAAGATCTCCTCGCGGAACACCCGGGCATCGGGCGGCACGTCGGTGAGCACCGTCGGCTGGAGGAAGTAGCCGGCCCCGTCCGGACGTCCACCGCCGGTGGCGACCCGGGCGCCGCGCGCGACCGCGTCCCGGAGCAGGTCGGTGACGGTGGTCAGCTGCCTGGCGCTGACCAGCGGCCCGACCCGGACGCCGTCGGCCAGACCGTTGCCGACCGGGAGGGCGGCCATCTTCTCGGCCAGCCGCGTGCTGAACTCGGCGGCCACCGATTCGTGCACGTACATCCGGTTCGCCGCGGTGCAGGCCTCGCCCGTGTTGCGCATCTTGGCGTCCAGTGCCCCCTGGACGGCCTTGTCGAGGTCGGCCGAGGGCAGCACCAGGAACGGGGCGTTGCCGCCGAGCTCCATCGAGGTCTTCAGCACGTGGTCGGCGGCCTGGCGCAGCAGGATCCGGCCCACCCCGGTGGAGCCGGTGAAGGTGAGCTTGCGCAGCCGGGGGTCGGCGATGATCGGCTCGGAGACCGCGGCGGAGTGCGACGAGGTGAGGCAGTTGACCACCCCGGCGGGCAGCCCGGCGTCCTGCAGCGCCTGGATGAACAGCAGGGTGGTCAGCGGGGTCTCGTGGGCCGGCTTGATCACCGCGGTGCAGCCGGCGGCGATCGCCGGGGCGAGCTTGCGGGTGCCCATCGCCAGCGGGAAGTTCCACGGGGTGATGGCGTAGACCGGGCCGACGGGCTGCTTCATGGTGAGGATCCGCTGCCCGGAGGACGGGGCGACGGAGAACCGGCCCTCGATTCGGACCGCCTCCTCGGAGAACCAGCGCAGGAACTCCGCTCCGTACGCCACCTCGCCGTACGCCTCCGGGAGCGGCTTGCCCATCTCCAGGGTCATACAGGTGGCGAAGAGGTCACGGCGCTCCAGCACCAGGTCGAAGGCCCGCCGCAGCACCTCGGCCCGCTCCCGCGGGGCGGTCCCGGCCCAGCCCCGGGCCGCGTCGCAGGCGGCGTCGAGAGCCGCCCGGGCGTCCTCCGGGGTGCCGTCGGCGACCCGGTCGATGACCTCCTCGGTGGCGGGGTTCACCACGTCGAAGGCGGCTTCGGACGGTCGCCAGGTCCCTGCGATGAATTGACCGTGGGGAAGGGCTGAGAGCACTGCGTCGACGGACATGGAGCCTCCTCGTCGTGGACCGGGCAGATCCACCGTAGTCCTTCGCCGGGGACGTTCGATCCGGAATATTCTGCGCACGGACCACCGCCCCTCTACCGTGGTGGCATGAGGACCGCACTCAGCGCTGTCGTGGTGGGCACCACCCTCGCTCTGCTGGTCGCCGGCTGTGCCGGCGGCCGGAACCCGTCACCGTCCGGCTCGACCACGGCGTCCGGCGCGGCGACCGAGACGGTCCCCGCGGTGACCCCGTCGCCGGCACCGTCCGAGGACCAGGTGCCGGTGCCGAAGAACGCCTCCACCGACCGCAGCGTCCAGTCGCCGGCCGCCGGATCGCAGCTGGTGCTCACCGCGGTCCGGACCGCGAGCCACACCGGCGTGGACCGGGTCGTGTTCGAGTTCGCCGGCTCCGGGGCGCCGGGCTGGACCGTCGAGTACGTCGACCGGGCGATCGCCCAGGGCAGCGGGCAGTCGATCACGGTGGCCGGCAGCTCGGTGCTCCGGGTCAGCATGACCGGGACCGCCTACCCGACGGAGGCCTCTCCGTCCCCCTCACCGGTGGCCCGGCGCATCCCCGGTGACGGGGCCGGCATCGTCACCGAGGTGGTGCAGGACGGGACGTTCGAGGGGGACACGGTGTCGTTCATCGGTCTCTCCGGGGAACGGCGCCCGTTCGCGGTGCAGACGATCCAGTCACCGACCCGGGTGATCGTCGACATCGTCCGCTGAGCCGCCGCGGTCCGCGGTGCCCGACCGGTGGCCCCGGCCGGGCCCGATGCGCGGTGGCGGTCGGTCCGCCGGCGCTCAGCGGACGGTGGCCAGCGCCTGGTCCAGATCGGCGATCAGGTCCCCGATGTGCTCGGTGCCGATCGACAGCCGGATCATCTCCGGGGCGACGCCGGCGGCGGCCAGCTCGTCGTCGGAGAGCTGGGAGTGGGTCGTCGAGGCGTTGTGGATCGCCAGCGACTTCACGTCCCCGATGTTGGCCAGATGGCTGAAGAGATCCAGGCCCTCGACGACCCGCCTGCCGGCATCACGCCCGGCCTTGAGGCCGAACGACACCAGGCCGCCATAGCCGGCGCCGGTGAACAGTCGGTCCGCGGTTGCCTTGTACGGCGAGCTGTCCAGACCCGGGTAGTTCACCCAGGCGACATCGGGGTGCTGCTCCAGGTGCCGGGCGACCGCCAGCGCGTTCTGGCTGTGCCGTTCCATCCGCAGATAGAGCGACTCGAGCCCCTGGAGGAACAGCCAGGCGTGCAGCGGTGCGATGGTCGCGCCCATGTTGCGCAGCAGGATCGTCCGGGCCCGGACGATGTACGCGGCCTTGCCGGCGGCCTCGGTCCACACCACGCCGTGGTAGGCGGGGTCGCCGCTGGTCAGGCTCGGGAAGCGCTCGGCGTGGGCGGCCCAGTCGAAGTTGCCGGAGTCGACGATCACCCCACCCATGGCGGTGCCATGGCCGCCGATGTACTTGGTGGCGGAGTGCACGACGACGTCGACGCCGTGCTCGAAGGCCCGGCACAGCGCGGGGGTGGGCGCGGTGTTGTCGACGATGAACGGCAGACCCAGGGCGTGCGCCGCGCCCGCCCAGGCGTCCAGATCGAGGATGTTGAGCTTGGGGTTGGCGATGGTCTCGCCGAAGACCAGCCGGGTGTGGTCATCGACGTACTCGGCGAGCTGCTCGGGGTGGTCGGGATCGACGAACCGTGCCTCGATGCCGTACTGCGCCAGGGTGTGCTCGAACAGCGCGAAGGTGCCGCCGTAGAGCGTGGCGGCCGCGACGATGTTGTCACCGGCATTGACCAGGTTGAGCACTGCGTAGGTGATGGCAGCGGCGCCCGCGGAGGTGGCCAGCGCGCCCACCCCGCCCTCCAGCGCCGTGATCCGCTGCTCGAAAACGTCCTCGGTCGGGTTCATGATCCGGCCGTAGATGTTGCCCGGCTTACGCAGGGCGAAGAGATCCGCGGCCTCCTCGGCGGAGTCGAACACGTACGACGTCGTCTGGTAGATCGGGACCGCCCTGGCGTGGGTGGTCGGATCGGGTTGCTCCTGACCGGCATGGATCGCGAGCGTTTCGGGATGGTAAGTCATAACGGACTTCTAGCACATCCCTAAGCGCAGTGAATGGCGACTGTGCTGATCCGGACAGTCGGACCTCAGTCCGGGGCAGGGCCGATCGGGATCGCGTCGAGTTCCTCGATCGCCTGGGTGAACCGGCACAGCAACTCCCCGAGGGCGGCCCGCTCCTCGGCCGTCCAGTCCGCCGTGGCGAGGGCGACGGCGTGGTCGGCGAGCAGCCGGGAGTGGTCCACCACCGCCCGGCCCTTGTCGGTGAGGCCGATCAGCGCCGCGCGACGATCGTCGGGGGCGGGCCGGCGGACGGCGTACCCGGCCCGGACGAGCCGGCGTACCTGGGGGGTGACGGTGGAGCGGTCGACGTGCTGGCGGACGGCCAGCTCGCCGGGCCGCATCGCGCCGTGCTCGTCGAGGGCCAGCAGCAGCCACAGGTCGGTGATCACCAGATCCGGCACCAGCGACCGGAGCCGCTCCAGGGTTGTCTTGCGGGTGGCCCAGCGCGCGATCTCGATCACCCCGTGTTGGACCGCACGGGAGGCGCGGCGAAGCGCGTCGGGGTCCTCGACGTCGGTCATGGATCCACGGTAGCGGCGTCGGACCGCCGACCCTGACCGCTCGGCCTTCCCGTCGCCGCCTTCCCGCCACTCGATGTCGCCGTCTGTTTGGTGGATCCAACAATAGTCACTACGGTGAGTAGTACGAGACGTGTCGCGGTGCTGGTGAGGACAGAGCGTCGAACGGGAGGGCGACATCGTGGGCGATACCACCACTGAGTCGGGCAGGATCGGATCGAGCGGGGCGGGGCCGGTCCTGCAGCTGGGCCTCGACGTGGGCTCGACGACGGTGAAGGTCGTGGTGCTGGATGGCGACCGTACGGTCTTCGAGGAGTACCGCCGCCACAACGCCGACGTTCGCGGCGAACTCTCCCGGTTGCTGCGGGAGGTGAGTGCGGCCCTGCCCGGGCGGGAGGTGCGGGCCGCGGTCACCGGCTCCGGTGGTCTGTCGGTCGCCGACCTGATGGGCGTCCCGTTCGTCCAGGAGGTGATCGCCGAGACCGCGACGATCCGCCGCCACGACCCGGACACCGACGTGGTGATCGAGCTCGGCGGCGAGGACGCCAAGATCACCTACCTGCATCCGACCCCCGAGCAGCGGATGAACGGCAGCTGCGCCGGCGGCACCGGGGCGTTCATCGACCAGATGGCCAGCCTGCTGCACACCGATGCCGCGGGCCTGGACTCGCTCGCCGCCGGCGCCTCCCACGTCTACCCGATCGCCTCCCGGTGCGGGGTCTTCGCCAAGTCCGACATCCAGCCGCTGATCAACCAGGGCGCTGCGCCGGAGGACCTGGCCGCGTCCGTCTTCCGGGCCGTCGCCACCCAGACGGTCTCCGGGCTCGCCTGCGGGCGGCCGATCCGCGGCACCGTGGTGTTCCTCGGTGGGCCGTTGCACTTCCTGCCGCAGCTCCGGGAGGCGTACGCCGCCGTGCTGCCGGCCGACAGCTGCACCTTCCGGACCCCGGAGCGGGCCCAGCTCTACGTCGCGATCGGCGCCGCACTGCTGGCCGACGGGCAGCCGCAGGCCCTCGACGTCCTCGTCTCCCGGCTCCGGCAGCGTACGGTCCTCCCGCTGGAGACGGCCCGGATGCGCGCGCTGTTCGCCGATGCCGACGAGCTGCGGGCCTTCGAGGAGCGGCACGCCCGTGCCACTGTCCCGCAGCGGGACATCGAGGAGGCAGCCGGCGACTGCTTCCTCGGCATCGACGCCGGCTCCACCACCATCAAGGCGGTGATCACCAATGGGGACGACGAGATCGTCTTCTCCCACTACGCGTCCAACCAGGGCGATCCGGTCAGCTCCGCGGTCGCCATCCTGCGCCGGATCCACGACGAACTCCCCGCCGCGGCGCGGATCGTTCGCTCCTGTGTCACCGGCTACGGGGAGGATCTGGTCCGCGCCGCGCTGCACCTCGACGAGGGCGAGATCGAGACGATGGCCCACTACCGGGCCGCCGAACACCTCAGTCCCGGCGTCACCGCGGTGATCGACATCGGCGGCCAGGACATGAAGTACCTGCGGATCCGTGACCACGTCGTCGACTCCATCGCCGTCAACGAGGCCTGCTCGTCGGGCTGCGGGTCGTTCCTGCAGACCTTCGCCCAGACCATGGGCACCGACGTCCGCCACTTCGCCCAGGCGGCGCTGGAGTCGGCGCACCCGGCCGACCTCGGCAGCCGCTGCACCGTCTTCATGAACTCCTCGGTCAAGCAGGCGCAGAAGGAGGGCGCCGGGATGGGCGACATCTCCGCCGGCCTGTCCTACTCGGTGGTCCGTAACGCGCTCTACAAGGTGATCAAGCTCAAGGATCCGTCCGAGCTCGGCGACACCGTGGTGGTGCAGGGTGGCACCTTCCTCAACGACGCGGTGCTGCGCGCCTTCGAGCTGCTCACCGGCCGCGAGGTCGTCCGTCCTGACATCGCCGGCCTGATGGGGGCGTACGGTGCCGCCCTGACCGCCCGCAAGCACCGGGACCGGCCGGGGGCCGGCGGCCTGCCGACGGTCGCCGAGCTCGACGACTTCGCGATCCGCACCGAGCTGCGCACCTGCCGGCTGTGCCAGAACCACTGCGACCTGACCGTCTCCCACCTCAACGACGGCACCCGGCACGTCTCCGGCAACCGCTGCGAGCGCGGCGCCTCCGAGGAGGCCCGGCCCCGGCGCTCGCCGATCCCGAACCTCTACGACTACCGCTACCGGCGGATCTTCGGCTACCGGCGGCTCACCGAAAAGGCCGCCACCCGCGGCGACATCGGCATCCCCCGGGTGCTGAACATGTACGAGAACTACCCGTTCTGGTTCACCCTGCTCACCCGGCTCGGCTTCCGGGTCACCCTGTCCGGACGCTCCAGCCACGCCGTCTACGAGCGCGGGATGGAGTCGATCGCCTCGGAGAACATCTGCTACCCCGCCAAGCTGGTCCACGGCCACATCCAGGACCTGCTCGCCAAGGGCCAGCGGACCATCTTCTACCCCTGCGTGACGTACGAGCAGCAGCTGGTCGAGGGCACCGACAACACCTACAACTGCCCGATCGTCGGCAGCTATCCCGAGGTGATCTTCAACACCATGGAGGAGCTCCGGGAGCCGGGCGTACGGTTCCTCAAGCCGTTCGTCAACCTCGGCGACCGGGACACCCTGGTGCGCCGCATCGTCGAGGAGTTCGCCGACTGGCAGGTCACCCCCGAGGAGGCCGCGGTCGCGGTCGACGAGGCGTACGCCGAGGACGCCCGGGCTCGCGAGGACATCCGGGCCGAGGGCCGCCGTGCCCTGGCCTACCTGGAGGAGCACGACCTGCGCGGCATCGTGCTGGCCGGCCGGCCCTACCACGCCGATCCCGAGATCCACCACGGCATCCCCGAGCTGATCGTCGGCCTGGGCATGGTGGTGCTCTCGGAGGACGCGATCTGCGACCAGGGGCGGCTGGAGCGCCCGCTGCGGGTCCGCGACCAGTGGGCCTACCATTCCCGGCTCTACGAGGCGGCCGACGTGGTCGCCCGCAACCCGCGGCTGGAGATCGTCCAGCTCAACTCGTTCGGCTGCGGACTGGATGCCGTCACCACCGATCAGGTGGCCGAGATCATCGAGGCGAAGGCCGGCATCTACACGTCGCTCAAGATCGACGAGGTGTCCAACCTGGGTGCCGCCCGGATCCGGCTGCGTTCGCTGAAGGCGGCCACCGAGGAACGTACGCTCGCCGCGACCCTCGCGGCCGACGACCCGGAGGTGAGCACGATGCCGGATACCGCCGCGGACGCCGGCCGGGAGCTCGTCCCCGCCGCGGCGGCAGGCAGTCACGTGGTGGAGCGGCATCCGTTCACCAAGGAGATGAGGGAGCGCCGCACCATCCTGGTGCCGCAGATGTCGCCGATCCACTTCCGGCTGGTCATCCCGGTGCTGGAGCGCAGCGGCTACCGCGCGGTGCTGCTCGACCACGCCTCCAAGGAGGACATCGAGGTCGGCCTGGCGCACGTCAACAACGACGCCTGCTACCCGGCGATCATGGTGGTCGGCCAGCTGGTCAACGCCTTCGTCTCCGGCCGGTTCGACCCGGACGACTGCGTCGTCGGGATCACCCAGACCGGCGGGATGTGCCGGGCGACGAACTACGCCGGTCTGCTCCGCAAGGCGCTCCGCGACGCCGGCTACGGTAGCGTCCCGGTGCTCGCGGTAAGCGCCCAGTCGATCGAGGAGAACCCGGGCTTCCGGCTGTCGCTACCGATGATGCACCGGGCGGTGAAGGCCCTCGTCATCGGCGACGTGCTGCAGCAGGTGCTGCTCCGGGTCCGCCCGTACGAACGGGACGCCGGCAGCGCCGATGCCCTCTACCAGCGGTGGAACACCATTGCGGAGGAGCACCTCCGGCAGAGTGGGAACTCGCCGACCCTGGGCCGGCGGCTGGGCTTCGGCCGGCTGATCAACCGGCTCGTCGGCGAGTTCGACGCCCTCCCGCTCCGCACTGCCGTCCGCCGACCGCGGGTCGGCATCGTCGGCGAGATCCTGGTGAAATTCCACCCCGACGCTAACAACCACGCCGTCCGGGTGGTCGAGTCCGAGGGCTGCGAGGCGGTCCTCCCGGGGCTGATGGAGTTCTTCCTGATGGGCCTGGCAGGGGCCGACTGGACCGCCGCCACCCTGGGCATCGGCGAGAAGAACCTACGGACGAAGCACTGGGCGTTGTGGGCGCTGGAGCAGTACCAACAGACGGCGCACCGGGCGCTGGCGGCCTCGGAGCGGTTCGAGGTGCCGGCCCGGATCGGCGATCTGGCGCAGAAGGCCCAGACGGTGTTGTCGCTCGGCAACCGGGCGGGAGAGGCCTGGCTGCTGACCGCCGAGATGATCGAACTGATCGAGACCGGGACGCCGAACATCATCTGTGCCCAGCCGTTCGCCTGCCTGCCCAACCACATCGTCGGGCGGGGCATGTTCCACGAGCTGCGCCGCCGCTACCCGCAGGCCAACATCGTCTCCATCGACTACGACCCCGGTGCCAGCGAGGTCAACCAACTCAACCGGATCAAGCTGATGATCTCCACGGCGAAACTCAACGACCCGGTGGGCTCCGATGCGGAGACCACCGGGTGCGAGGGTGGCGAGGCGTACGCCGCCGCGGCGTCGGGCCGGCTGATTTGACGCGGTAAGACGACCTGGGTAATGTTTGCCGAGCTGCCGGCGCGGGAGACCGAGCGGGTGGCTCCTCGGGTCAGGGATGGTTCGGGGGCTTGGTTGGTCAGGTTGGGTTGGGTCTGCGTGTGAGTAGATTTGACAGGGTTTGATCGGCTGGGTAAGGTTGATCTGGTCGCCCCGGGCGGGTTCCACTTTGGTGGGGTTGGTTTGGTGTGTGTCCGATGTTTGAGAACTCAACAGTGTGCTTTGTTTAGTCAATGCCAAATGACATCACTTTTTGTGGTGTTTGACATCACGAATGTTTGTTTGTGTTGTCCCCGGCTGGCTCTCTTCGGGGGGTTGGTCGGAATTTCTTTGAGATGTTGATGGACCAGTTTATGTCTGGTATGTCGGGTCTCTCTCTGTGTGACGCTTTTCGCCCTGCTTTGGTGGGGTGTGGCGATATTTTTTCGATGGAGAGTTTGATCCTGGCTCAGGACGAACGCTGGCGGCGTGCTTAACACATGCAAGTCGAACGGTAAGGCCCTTCGGGGTACACGAGTGGCGAACGGGTGAGTAACACGTGAGTGACCTGCCCCTCACTTCGGGATAACTTCCAGAAATGGTGGCTAATACCGGATATGACTCCTGCCTGCATGGGTGGGGGTGGAAAGTTTTTGCGGTGGGGGATGGACTCGCGGCCTATCAGCTTGTTGGTGAGGTAGTGGCTCACCAAGGCGTCGACGGGTAGCCGGCCTGAGAGGGTGACCGGCCACATTGGGACTGAGATACGGCCCAGACTCCTACGGGAGGCAGCAGTGGGGAATATTGCGCAATGGGCGGAAGCCTGACGCAGCAACGCCGCGTGCGGGATGACGGCCTTCGGGTTGTAAACCGCTTTCACTCATGACGAAGCTTTTGTGACGGTAGTGGGAGAAGAAGCACCGGCCAACTACGTGCCAGCAGCCGCGGTGATACGTAGGGTGCGAGCGTTGTCCGGAATTATTGGGCGTAAAGAGCTTGTAGGCGGTTTGTCGCGTCGAAAGTGAAAACTCGGGCCTTAATCCTGAGCTTGCTTTCGATACGGGCTGACTAGAGGAAGGTAGGGGAGAATGGAATTCCTGGTGGAGCGGTGGAATGCGCAGATATCAGGAGGAACACCAGTGGCGAAGGCGGTTCTCTGGACCTTTCCTGACGCTGAGAAGCGAAAGCGTGGGGAGCAAACAGGCTTAGATACCCTGGTAGTCCACGCCGTAAACGGTGGGCACTAGGTGTGGGTCACATTCCACGTGATCCGTGCCGTAGCTAACGCATTAAGTGCCCCGCCTGGGGAGTACGGCCGCAAGGCTAAAACTCAAAGGAATTGACGGGGGCCCGCACAAGCGGCGGAGCATGCGGATTAATTCGATGCAACGCGAAGAACCTTACCTGGGTTTGACATCTGCCGGATGGTCGCAGAGATGTGGCTTCCTTTGGGCCGGTTGACAGGTGGTGCATGGCTGTCGTCAGCTCGTGTCGTGAGATGTTGGGTTAAGTCCCGCAACGAGCGCAACCCTTGTCCTATGTTGCCAGCAATTCGGTTGGGGACTCATAGGAGACTGCCGGGGTCAACTCGGAGGAAGGTGGGGATGACGTCAAGTCATCATGCCCCTTATGTCCAGGGCTTCACGCATGCTACAATGGCCGGTACAAAGAGCTGCGAGCCTGTGAGGGTGAGCGAATCTCAAAAAGCCGGTCTCAGTTCGGATTGGGGTCTGCAACTCGACCCCATGAAGTCGGAGTCGCTAGTAATCGCAGATCAGCAACGCTGCGGTGAATACGTTCCCGGCCTTGTACACACCGCCCGTCAAGTCATGAAAGTCGGCAACACCCGAAGCCGGCGGCCCAACCCTGTGTGGGAGGGAGTCGTCGAAGGTGGGGCTGGTAATTAGGACTAAGTCGTAACAAGGTAGCCGTACCGGAAGGTGCGGCTGGATCACCTCCTTTCTAAGGAGCCCATGACAACGCAGCATGCTCGGTCGTCCCGTGTGCGGGGCGGTGCGGGGGTGGCTGTGGTTGCCGGTCGGATCGGTCGCCGTGGTGGTGGCCGGCGGTGCCGGTGGGTTTTCTGGGTGGAACATTGACTGCTCCTGTCATTGTGCAGGGGTCACCGGGTTTTCTGGTGGGTGGGGCGCACTGTTGGGTCCTGAGACCTCGGCCACGGGTTGCTTTCGGGCGGCTGGTTGCTTTCGGGTAGCTGGTTGCTTTCGGGTAGCGTGGCGGGTTTCTGGTGCCGGGATCGCAGCTGATCAGGGATGGTTGGTTGTGGTGGTGGTTGTGTTTTGAGAACTTCATAGTGGACGCGAGCATCTTTGTAGATTTTTCTTGATATTTGTGTTGGGAAAGCTACTAAGGGCGATCGGTGGATGCCTTGGCACCAAGAGCCGATGAAGGACGCGGTAACCTGCGATAAGCCCCGGGGAGTTGGTAAACGAGCGGTGATCCGGGGGTGTCCGAATAGGGAAACCTTGAATGTCTCCAGTCATGTGGAGCAGCCTCTACCTGAATGTATAGGGTAGTGGGAGGGAACGTGGGGAAGTGAAACATCTCAGTACCCATAGGAAGAGAAAACAATAGTGATTCCGTTAGTAGTGGCGAGCGAACGCGGATGAGGCCAAACTGCGTGTGTGTGATAGCTGACAGGTGTTGCATGCGTGGGGTTGTGGGGCTCGACTTGATCCGGCTGTTGACGGGTCGTGGAGTCAGAAATGTGTGGTGAAGTCGAAGGATTCTGGGAAGGTCCGGCAGAGTAGGTAAGACCCCTGTAGACGTAAGCTGCGCACTCCATTGTCGGGTTCCCAAGTAGCACGGGACTCCTGGAATTTCGTGTGAATCTGGCGGGACCACCCGCTAAGCCTGAATACTCCTTGGTGACCGATAGCGGATCAGTACCGTGAGGGAATGGTGAAAAGTACCCCGGGAGGGGAGTGAAATAGTACCTGAAACCGGTCGCCTACAAGCCGTCGGAGCCTTCTTTGGGGGGTGACGGCGTGCCTATTGAAAAATGAGCCTGCGAGTTAGTGGTGTGTGGCGAGGTTAACCCGTGTGGGGGAGTCGTAGCGAAAGCGAGTCCGATAAGGGCGTTGAGTCGCATGCTCTAGACCCGAAGCGTAGTGATCTATCCATGGCCAGGTTGAAGCGTCGGTAAGACGTCGTGGAGGACCGAACCCACCTAGGTTGAAAACTGGGGGGATGAGCTGTGGATAGGGGTGAAAGGCCAATCAAACTACGTGATAGCTGGTTCTCCCCGAAATGCATTTAGGTGCAGCGTCGCGTGTTTCTTCCCGGAGGTAGAGCACTGGATGGTCTAGGGGGCCTACAAGCTTACCGAAATCAGCCAAACTCCGAATGCCGGTGAAGTGAGAGCGTGGCAGTGAGACAGTGGGGGATAAGCTTCATTGTCGAGAGGGAAACAGCCCAGATCATCAGCTAAGGCCCCTAAGCGGCTACTGAGTGGAAAAGGATGTGGAGTTGCGGTGACAACCAGGAGGTTGGCTTGGAAGCAGCCATCCTTGAAAGAGTGCGTAATAGCTCACTGGTCAAGTGATTCTGCGCCGACAATTCAGCGGGGCTAAGTAGTCCGCCGAAGCTGTGGCATTCACATTTTTGTGGATGGGTAGGGGAGCGTCGTGCGTGTGGTGAAGCAGTCGGGTGACCGGGTGTGGAGTGCGTGCGAGTGAGATGCAGGCATGAGTAGCGAATGACGGGTGAGAAACCCGTCCGCCGAATATCCAAGGGTTCCAGGGTCAAGCTAATCTGCCCTGGGTAAGTCGGGACCTAAGGCGAGGCCGACAGGCGTAGTCGATGGACAACGGGTTGATATTCCCGTACCGGTGTAATGGCGCCCCTGCCGAGGCGCGCGATGCTGAGCACGGAAGCCGTGCCCATGGCTGCCTTCGGGTGGTGTGGGTGGGGTGACTCTGCGACCCAGACGTGTAGTAGGCAAGCTACGGAGTGACGCAGGAAGGTAGCCCATCCTGGGCGGTGGTTGTCCCAGGGTAAAGGTGTAGGACGGGGTGTAGGTAAATCCGTGCCCCGCGGTGTCTGAGACCTGATGCCACTGCCACACTTGGTGTGGTGGTGTGGGTGATCCTCGGCTGCCGAGAAAAGCTTCGTGAGCGATGTCATGAGCCGCCCGTACCCGAAACCGACACAGGTGGATGAGTAGAGAATACTAAGGCGATCGAGAGAATCGTGGTTAAGGAACTCGGCAAAATACCCCCGTAACTTCGGGATAAGGGGGGCGGGAGGCGTGACCCTGCCTGGCGTGGGGGAGCGTTGATGGCCGCAGAGACCAGGCCCAAGCGACTGTTTATCAAAAACACAGGTCCGTGCGAAGTCGTAAGACGAGGTATACGGACTGACTCCTGCCCGGTGCTGGAAGGTTAAGGGGACGTGTCAACTTCGGTGAAGCACTGAACTTAAGCCCCAGTAAACGGCGGTGGTAACTATAACCATCCTAAGGTAGCGAAATTCCTTGTCGGGTAAGTTCCGACCTGCACGAATGGAGTAACGACTCGGGCACTGTCTCAACCACGAACTCGGTGAAATTGCATTACGAGTAAAGATGCTCGTTACGCGCAGCAGGACGGAAAGACCCCGGGACCTTTACTATAGTTTGGTATTGGTGATCGGTACAGCTTGTGTAGGATAGGTGGGAGACGTTGAAGCGGTCACGCCAGTGATTGTGGAGTCATTGTTGAAATACCACTGGTTGTTGTTCTGGTTATCTAACCTCGGACCATGATCTGGTTCAGGGACAGTGCCTGATGGGTAGTTTGACTGGGGCGGTCGCCTCCCAAAGAGTAACGGAGGCGCCCAAAGGTTCCCTCAGCCTGGTTGGCAATCAGGTGTCGAGTGTAAGTGCACAAGGGAGCTTGACTGTGAGACCGACGGGTCGAGCAGGGACGAAAGTCGGGACTAGTGATCTGACGGTGTGTGGAAGCGCCGTCACTCAACGGATAAAAGGTACCCCGGGGATAACAGGCTGATCTTGCCCGAGCGTCCATAGCGACGGCATGGTTTGGCACCTCGATGTCGGCTCGTCGCATCCTGGGGCTGGAGTCGGTCCCAAGGGTTGGGCTGTTCGCCCATTAAAGCGGCACGCGAGCTGGGTTCAGAACGTCGTGAGACAGTTCGGTCCCTATCCGCTGCGCGCGTAGGAGTCTTGAGAAGGGCTGTCCTTAGTACGAGAGGACCGGGACGGACCAACCTCTGGTGTGCCAGTTGTCCTGCCCAGGGCATGGCTGGTTGGCTACGTTGGGGAGTGATAACCGCTGAAAGCATCTAAGCGGGAAGCACGCTTCAAGATGAGGACTCCCACTTTTGGTAAGGCCCCCAGTAGACGACTGGGTTGATAGGTCGGATGTGGAAGCCTGGTAACGGGTGGAGCTGACCGATACTAATAGGCCGAGGGCTTACCCCAAACACACAAGACTTTCCTGTGAAGATTGTTCGCGTCCACTATGTTGTTCCCGGAACACAAACACCGTTCCTGACACCCCACCCCCGGCCTGTCCAGGCTGGTAGATCCAGCCTGTCCGGGTTGGCGGGTGGGGGACAGTTGAATAGTGGTACTGTTTCGACAGTGTTACGGTGATCATGGCGGAAGGGAAATACCCGGCCACATTCCGAACCCGGAAGTCAAGCCTTCCAGCGCCGATGGTACTGCACACGGGAGTGTGTGGGAGACTAGGACATCGCCGGACAACACACACCATTCCAGGTGTGACAGAGCGGGGCGCTACCCCTGTACAGGGGTATCCCCGCTCCGCATGTCCCGACAGCCCCCAGGGGTGACTTGGAGATCATCGAGGCGGTGACTTGGAGATCGTCGAGGCTGCCGTCTCCTTGTCTCCCGGAGTATGACGCGGGGCTCCGAGGCCACGTCATGACGCATTGCTCCAGGCGCGACGGCGAAGCGCGGCGTCCACGCCAATCGGGCGTTCCGAAACTGACGACCGGCGGGAATAGGCACCGGGGAGGGCCCGTTGAGGGGGTGATTCAAGGATCAATTATCCTCAAGGAGTCTCATGCCCACCACCATCCTGGTCATCTTCGGCAGCACGCGTCAGGCCCGCAACGGCCGAAGCATCGCCGAAGCGATCGCCGCCACCCTGTCCGAGGATCCCGAGGTCGTGGTCGATCTGGCCGACCTCGCCGAGACCACCATCCCACTGGACGCCGAGCCGTGGCACCCGCGGATGGGCCAGTACCAGCAGCCCAACACCAAGGCTTGGTCGCAGCGCGTCGTCGCCGCTGACGCGGTCTTGCTGGTGACCCCCGAGTACAACGGTGGGTACCCCGCCGGCGTGAAGAACGCCCTTGACGCGCTCGCCACCGAATGGGTCGGCAAGCCCTTTGCCGTCGCCACCTACGGCGCCCGTGGCGGTACCCGCGCTTTCAAGCAGGTATCGGAGATCATCACCAACCTGCGGGCCGACCTGGTCGACGTCGAGCCGGGGCTGCGCCTGAGTTTTGCCCAGGGGGATCTGAACGAGCAGATGCGCCTGGTGAATCCGGCAGGCTTCGTCGAGCGCTACCGTGACGCCGTGCTCGCCACCGGGACGGAACTCGTCACCCGCGCCGGAGCGGAGCCGGCGGCCGAACTGGCGTGACGTACGCTCCCGACCCGGACATTCCGGGCCAGGGGACGCCATCCGGTCACCGGGTCGTGTCGGGCGGCCAGTCCACCTTGAAGGTCACGACGTGAAGGTCACGACGTGAGGGCCACGACGATCTTCCCGGTGGCGTGACCGCGCTCGATCTCGGCGTACGCCTCCGCGGCGTGGGAGAACGGCTCGGTGCGGATCAACGGTCGCACTGCTCCGTCGACGACCAGTTGGGCGGCGGTGGCGTACGCCTCGCGGGTCCTCCGCCTGGTCACGCCGCCGCCACCCACCTGACCGGCTTGGACGGGGTCGGCGATGCTCACCACCTGGGTCTCGTCCCCACACAGGTCGAGGGCCCCATGGAGCACGTCCCCACCGACCATGTCGAGCAGCGCGACCACCGGGGCGCCGGCCGCCGCCCGGACGCGTTCGACCCAGCCGTCGCCGCTGGCCACCGGTACTGCTCCGAGGCCCGCCACCAGGTCCTGCTTGCCCGCCGAGGCGACGCCGACGACCCGTACGCGACGCGACGCCGCGAGCTGGCAGGCGGCCGACCCGACCCCACCGCCCGCGCCGATGACGACGAAAACGTCCCCCGCGGAGAGGATCAGGTGATCGAGGATGTCCAGCGCAGTGCCGACGGCCACGGGGACACAGGCCGCCTGGACGAGGGACAGCGTGGGCGGGACCGGGACGGCGTCCGCCGCGTCGAGCAGGGTGTAGTCCGCCAGGCTCCCGACCCCGGCGCTCGGGCTGCCGAACACGACGTCGCCCACGGTGAAGTCTGCCACGTCCGCGGCGAGGGCGACGACGGTGCCGGCCAGCTCCCGACCCGTCGCCATCGGGAACTCCACGTCGAACACCCCGGCCCGCTTCCCCGCCCGGACCTTGATGTCGGCCGGGTTGAGTCCGCAGGCGAGGACCCGCACCAGCAGCTGGCCCGGCCCGGGCGTCGGGACGGGCGCCGAGTAGTACTCCAGCACCTCGGGACCGCCGTACCGCGCGAACCCGAACGCTCGCATCGTCGCCGGGGCCGCGGAAGTGCCGGCGGTGGCGGGGAAGGACGCGTCCATGGTGCCTCCAGACAGACCGCTCCGGCCGGTAGCCGGAGCCGCGGGATGAATCCAACGTACGGCGCCGTCCGGTCTCTGTCGATGGAATCGCGAGACGTCCGTCGCCGGACCGAGCGCGCCCGGTGGTGGGAGCGGGTCGCGCCGGTCCTCAC
Source organism: Raineyella sp. W15-4 (assembly GCF_033170155.1). Taxonomy (GTDB): domain Bacteria; phylum Actinomycetota; class Actinomycetes; order Propionibacteriales; family Propionibacteriaceae; genus Raineyella. The sequence continues at coordinate 194,470 of NZ_CP137079.1, forward strand.
ACAGCGGACCCGGGTGGGCGCCCCCGCACGGCGCCCACCCGGGTCCTGTCGTCCCCCCGCCGGATCAGGCCTGGGTGTCCGCCAGGGCCCGCAGGTCGTCCGGGGCGGCATCCAGCAGCCCGCGGTTGCGCAGCAGCGGGATGACGTTCTCGCCGAACCAGTACGACTCCTCCAGGTTCGGGTAGCCCGAGAAGATGAACTCGTCGATGCCGATCCGGTGGTATTCCTCGATCCGGTCGGCCACCTCCTCGTGGCTGCCGACCAAGGCGGTGCCGGCGTGCCCGCGCGCCAGGCCGATGCCGGCCCACACGTTCGGGTAGATCTCGAGGTTGTCGTCCTTGCTGTCGCCGTGCAGCGCCAGCATCCGCTGCTGGCCCACCGAGGTGTTGCGGTGCAGCAGCTCCTGGGTGCGTCGGATGTCCTCGGGGTCGAGCGCGTCGAGGAAGCGCTGCGCCTCCGCCCAGGCGTCCGCCGAGGTGTCCCGGGTGAAGACGTGGAAGCGGATGCCGAACCGGATCCGGTCGCCGCGACCCGCCTGCTCCGCCTCGGCCCGCACCCGGTCGATCTTCTCCTTCGCCTGGGCCGGCGGCTCGCCCCAGGTGAGGTAGACGTCGGCGTGCCGCCCCGCCACCGGCAGTGCGGCGTCGCTGGAACCGCCGAAGTAGAGCGGCGGCACCGGATCGGGGGCGGCCAGGATGCCGGCCTCGCGGATCCGGTAGTGCTCCCCCTCGAAGCTGTACGGCTCGCCGGACCAGACGCCCTTGACGATCTGGAGGAACTCGTCGGTGCGGGCGTACCGCTCGTCCTTGGTCAGCCAGTCGCCGAACCGCGGTTGCTCGTGGTCGTCCCCGGTCACCACGTTGAGCAGCAGCCGGCCGCGGGACTGACGCTGCAGGGTCGCAGCCATCTGGGCCGACAGGGTCGGCGACATCAGGCCGGGCCGGAACGCCACCAGGAACTTGAGCCGCTCGGTCTCCCGGGCCAGGGCGGCGGCGGTCAGCCAGGCGTCCTCGCAGACCGTGCCGGTGGGGGTGAGCACCGCGGTGAAGCCCAGCGCGTCGGCGGCCCGGGCCTGCTGGGCCAGGTACTCGATGTCGGGCTCCCGGAAGCCGGCCGGACGGGCGCCGGGGATCCCTGCGGTGCCGCCCGCGCTGGGGAAGACGCCGTGGGCGGTGGCGGCGCCCCGGGGGATCGGGCGGATGTCGCCGCTGGAGGTGAGGAACCAATGGAGACTGATGGACATGCTCAGGCCTTTCCGAGGACGGCGCTGACCGCCGCGTCGTAGCGGTGGTCGACGATGGTGCTGAAGTCGAATGAGGAGGGGATGAACCCGCCGGCCGCCAGCGCGTCGGTGAGCTTCTGGGAGCTGCTGATGACCTCCTGGTCCAGCGTGATCGGATTCTTGACCGAGCGCTGGGCCTGCACCGTGGTGGCGGCCAGGCTCAGCCCGGTCTCGGTGGCGTAGACCTTCGCCCACTCGTCCTGGTGGGTGGCTGACCACTGGTAGGCCTTGGCCGACCTCACCACCAGGTCCTCGATGGCGGCGTTCTTGCCGGCATCGGCGAGCGACTTGTTCGAGGCCACCTGGAAGCCGAGGCCGTTGACGAGTCCCTCGCCGCTCAGCAGGATCCGGGCGCCGATCTCCTGTTCCGCGGCTGCGGTGTACGGATCCCACACCACCCAGGCGTCGGCGGCCCCGTTCTTCAGCGCGGCGTAGCCGTCCGAGGGCGCCACGTACGAGATGTTCACGTCGCTCGGCTTGAGGCCGGCCTGATTGAGCGCCAGCAGCAGGTGACCGTGGGCGCTGCTGCCCTTGGCCACCGCGATGGTCTTGCCCTTGAGGTCGTTCAGCGTCGTGGCCGGGGAATCCTTGCGCACCAGGATCGCGTCTCCCTTGCCGTTGTAGCGGCTGGCCGAGACGATCGACACCGGTGACTTCGCCGCACCGGCGAAGATCGGCGGCGTGTTGCCGACCGTGCCGACATCGATCGCGCCGGAGGCGGCGGCCTCCAGCAGTGGCGGGCCGGAGGTGAACGTCGACCACTCGATCGCGTATGGCAGGTCCTTGTCCTGCCCGGCCGCCTTGAGCAGGGTCTGCAGCCCGGCCTTCTGGTCGCCGACCTTCAGGGTGACCTTCGCCAGGTCGGCGGAGCTCACCGGTCCGGGCGTCGGGACCGTACGCTGGCTCGTGGTGGCCTGGGCCCCGCTGCAGGCGGCGAGCAGGGCGCTCAGCAACAGTGCGGTCAGGGCCAGCGGGCCGCGGGTGCGGAGGTGGCGTAGGGCACCGCGCCGCCGGTCGGCGTGCGCTCGGACGAGGCGCTCAGTCATGGTGGGTCACTCCCAGATGGGTCAGGATCTGCTCACGCAGGTCGGCGGTCACCCCGCGGGTACGGGGGCGGACGGTGGGGTTGCGGTGGTCGGCGTGGATGTGGCCGTCGCGCAGGACGAGCAGCCGGTCGGCGAGTCGCACCGCCTCGTCCACGTCGTGGGTGACCAGCAGCACGGCGAAGCCGTGGCGCCGCCACAGCTCCTCCAGGACCTCGTGCATGGCCAGCCGGGTGAGGGCGTCCAGAGCGCCGAACGGTTCGTCGAGCAGGAGCAGGGCCGGCTCGCGGACCAGGGCCCGGGCCAGCGAGACCCGCTGGGCCTGGCCGCCGGACAGCGTGGCCGGCCAGCGCTCGGCGTACCCGGCGAGGTCGACCTCGGCCAGCGCCGCCTCGGCCCGTTCCCGGGTGGCGGTCGCTCGGGGCAGCCCCAGCACGACGTTCTGCCAGACCCGGCGCCACGGCAGCAGTCGCGGTTGCTGGAAGGCGACCGAGGCGGCACCGGTGACCTGTACGTCACCCGTCGCCTCCGGATCGAGCCCGGCCACGGCGCGCAGCAGGGTCGACTTACCGGAGCCGGAACGGCCGAGGAGGGCGACGAACTCGCCGGGGTGGATGTCGAGATCCAGCTCGTCCAGGACGGTGGTGTTGCCGAAGCTCCGGGTGAGGGAGCGCAGCGAGACGGCGGTGACGTCGGAGCCGGTCGGGGTGGTGGTGATCGGGCCGGTGGCGATCGGGCCTGCGGTCGGGCTGAGGGTGCTCATCGGAGCACCGTCCCGGCACGCCAGGCGAGGATGCGGTGTTCGGCGGCCCGGACGATCCCGTCGGAGACCAGGCCGAGCACGGCGTACACCACCAGGCCGACCACGATGACGTCGGTCTGCAGGAAGTCGCGGGCGTTGTTGATCATGTAGCCGAGACCGGCGTTGGCGTTGACCTGTTCGGAGACGATCAGGGTGAGCCACGCGATGGCCAGGGCCTGGCGCAGCGCCACCAGCATCGGCGCCGTCACCGACGGGAACACGACCTCGCGGAGCGTACGCCACCCGCCGAGCCCGTTGACCGCAGCCACCTCGAGCAGGGCCCGGTCGACGCCGCGCACCGCGCTGTGCAGGTTCAGGTAGATCGGGAACATCACGCCCAGCGCGATCAGCAGCACCTTGGGGAACTCGCCGATCCCGAACCAGAGGATGAACAGTGGCACCAGCCCCAGGTGGGGCAGCGTACGCAGCGCCTGCAGCGGCGGGTCGAGCAACGCGTCACCCCACCGGGACAGTCCGGTGGCCAGGCCGAGTGCGGTGCCGGCGAGCAACCCGGTGGCCAGGCCGAGCCCGACCCGGCCGAGGGAGACCCCCAGGGCCTCGACCAGTTGGCCGGTGACCAGCAGGTGCCAGGCGGTCACGGCGATGGTGGCCGGGGAGGCCAGGACGTCCGCGGGGAGCGCGCCGGTGGAGCCGGCGAGCTGCCAGACGGCAAGGATCGCCACCAGGCTCAGCCAGCGCGGCGGGGCGAGGCGGGCGCGCCGCTTCGTGCCACGAGCGGACCCGGCCGCCCGGTCGGTGGCGGCGGGCGGGACTGTGGCGCCCGGCGCGGCGGGCGGTGGCGGCGCGGTCGCGAGCTCGGACAGGGTGGTGCTCATGTCACTCCTCGACAGGGATGGTGGCCAAGCGGGGCCGGTTGGTCGGACGCCGACCTGCCAGGGCCGATCTACCAGGGCTGGTGGTCCTCCCCGGTGGAGGACCCGGTGGGTGCGGTCGTCGTCGACGGTTCGACCCTAGGAGTCACTTATAAGCAGAGTCAATCCACAACTAAAGATATAGGAATACAATGTTGATTTGTCCCGCGGAACGGGACAGCCGTCGCCCGGGGGGCGCTCTGCCGGCTGGACGCCGCTGACTCTGCCGAGTCCGGCGACTCCGGCGTGCCTGGACGGGGACCGCGTTACCGTGGACACGAAGAGCCGTGCGACGAGGAGGTCGACATGAGCGACATCGTGGTCTGCTGCACCGACGGATCGATGGTCTCGCGGGACGCGATCGCGGCGGGACTGTCCCTGCTGGACCGGGAACGGTGGGAGGTCCAGGTGGTGACGGTGGTGCCGGACGTCATCGTCGATCCCGGCATGCCCGGGCCGATGCCGGCCGCGTCGTTCACCGCCGGCGTCGTCGTCTCGGATCCGGTGGCGGCCCGCCGGCAGGCCCTCGACACCGGCCAGGAGATCGCCACCGAGACCGCCGACCATCTCGGCCTGGGTCCGGAGTCGGTGCAGGTGCTGATCGGTCTGGCCGGCCCGGCGGTGGTCGAGCACGCCAGGGCGGTCGGCGCGGCGCTGGTCATCGCCGGCAGCCGGGGGTTCGGCGGTGCGGCGCGGTTCGTGCTCGGCTCGGTCTCCGACCATTTGGTCCGCCACGCTCCCTGCCCGGTCCTGGTCGGCGGCGAGGAGCTGTCGATGCCACCGGCCGGGCCGGTGGTGGTCTGCGTGGATGGCTCGGAGCGGTCGGTGCGGGCCGGGGCCGCGGTCGTGCCGCTGCTGGCCCGCGACCTCCCGCTCGCGGTGGCCACCGTGACCGCCCCGCGGACGGTCGCCGCCGAGGGCGCCTTCGAGGAGATGGCCGAACGGCGGCGGGCGGAGGAGGCGGAGCAGATCCTGGTGTCCGCGGCCACCGCGCTCGGGGTGCCGGACACCGAGTTCCTGTCCCTGACCGGTGCGAACGCCGCTGACGCGCTGGTGACGTTGGCCCGCGAGCAGCCGATCCGTGCGCTGGTGATCGGCTCGCGTGGTCATGGCGGGGTGGTCCGGGCCGTGCTCGGCTCGACCGCCGACCGGGTGCTCCGGGAGGCGCCGTGCCTGGTCTGTGTGGTGCCGGCGGACCGTCAGAACGCCACGCCGCGCCACAGCAGCACGGTGGCATAGGCCGTCGTCTCGTCGGTGCGGACCACGGAGGTGACCCGCCGGGCGACGGCCCGGCTGAGGTCGGGGTTGTGATGCACATCGACGAGCGCGGTCCTCGGCCGCGCCGTGCCCCGATGGTGCGCGGGCCCGGGCGGGGGTACCCAAGGGACTGCTTGCGACTCGGCTGACTGCAGCATGTCGAGCGGCGAAATCATTGGAGGGCACTCCGAACCGCACGCGTTGGACCCGCTCGGGTATAGAGTGCTCTCGCGCGATGCAGTTGACAGTGATGTCGACGATTGAACGACCCGGGGGGGGGCGGATGAAGTTCATTGTGGGGCTGCTGTACGGTGTCGGCTGTCTTCTAGCTATGTTCGCGATCGGGATTCCGGCGGGGATTCTCGTGGTGTTTGTGATACCCCCGGTTGCCCTGACATTGGCTCTTCCCTGCGGGCTGTATGGAATGGTCGGTTCGCGTAGACGGCCTGTCGAGTTCTTCGGGCCGGGTATCCTGGGTCGAACGCTTTTCCGGCAGAGTGATCGGTCGGACAAAGCCGCCTTCGGGCTTGATCCGGCGTGGCCGTCGTTCGCTCTGGCTCAGGTGGGCCCGGTGGGGAAGAACATCCTCGCGGCAGGCGAGCAGTGGGCGAGAGCGCTCAGTGCGTGGACCAAGAGGCCCGGGAAACCGGTCTGGTTCTGGTTCTGGTCTGTACTCTCGCCGATTGTGGTGGCCGCACTGCTCGCCGCGCTCTTCCTGCGGATCGGCGTGAGAGTCGTGTTCGTCGTCGTGTGGGCGGCCCAGCTGGTCCTCCTCCTCGGCGCCGCGCTTACCGTGGTGGTGCTGCGGGCCGCAGACCGGAGCGTCCGGGTACTGCGGGGAGGACAGGCCTCCTGTCCTCAGCCCTCGTGCTACCACGTGTCGGACATCCCGAGTTTCGCCTGCCCGTCGTGCGGAGTCCTCCATCACGACGTACGCCCGGGGCCACTGGGTGTGCTGGCGCGTCGATGCAGGTGCGGGCAACTGCTGCCGACCACGGTGACGCTCGCCTCGCGCAGACTCCGAGCTCTCTGCGCCAACTGTGGCGAGCCGCTCAGCGTCGGTGCCGCCAGCATGAAGGAGATCAGGATTCCGGTCTTCGGCAGTGTGGCGTCGGGGAAGTCGAGGTTCCTCTGGATGGCCGTCGAATCACTGGCGGTCGAGGCGCGGGCGAACAGAGCGGCCGTCACGCCCGTTGGTGAGGAGGCCGAGCGTTGGGAGACCATGGTGGACCAGGTGATTCGGCCCCAGAAACAGACTTTGCGTACACAGCCGGGGAGCGCGGTGACCGGAGCGGTGTTCCAGGTCGCCCAGCCCAAGGGTGCGCCGTTCCGCCTGCAACTCTTCGACGCCCCCGGAGAGTCCTTCCAGAATGCCCAGGACAACGCCGAACTCGCCTTCCTTGACCGGGCCCACGGAATGGTGCTGATCATTGACCCGTTCACGATTCCACGATTCCGTGACGAGCTGTCGCAGAGATTTCCGGAGCTGGTCTCCGAAGCTGTTCCGGCGGAACTGAGTCCCGAGGAATCGTATGACGTCACGGAGCAGCGTCTACTCACCTACGGGGTGAACCTGCAGAAGAAACGTCTCGCCATTGTCATGGTGAAGATGGACCTATTCATGCGGAGCGGAATGGCGCCGGCGCGGTGGGGGTGGGGCGCGGGCACCGAGATCCGGTCCTGGTTGGTGGGCGACGCGGATCTCTACAATCTCGTCCGCCGTGCCGAGATAGCCTTCGGAGACGTGGCGTACTTCGCCACGTCCTCATTCGATCTCCCGGTTGCTGGGGATCCGCGGCGGACGAGTCTGCCGCTGGAGTGGCTGGCGGACTCGTTCGGGGCGAGGCTGGTCACTGCTGGGCCGGGGCCTGGTTCCACTGACACGACGACACGGAGACGTTCGCCGCTGGTTGCAGCTGCTTCACATCGGGGCGACGGTCATGAGTGAGCCGGGTGCAAGTACCGAAGGGCGTACCCGCCTACCGGTCAGCTACCTTGCACATCGGCTCCTTCTGGTGGTGGTGCTCTGTGCCGTGGCGGCCGCGGGCGGCCGGGCTCTGTTCTTGAGCACGTTCCCGGCCACCGGGATCTCGTTCGTCTCACACATCGTCGAGCAGGTCACAGCATGGAGCTGGGGGTGGTTGCCATGGTGATGCCGAAACCACCGGTGACCACGAGCTTTGTGATCGGTGCCGCGCTCGGGGTGGTGGCCTTCTTCGGAAGTGGACACCTGCCGAGCATGTCCGCCCTGTCCAAGGGATCGCCCCGGCCTTCTGCCCAGAGATCGTACGGTCCCTACCGGAGTGTCACGAATGAGAAGCTCTGGGTCAGATCGGCTCCCAACACCGAGGCCGAGATCGCGGCGGAGATCAGCCCCGACGCATCGGTCTACGTCACCTGCTGGACCTCGGGGGAGACCGTCTCTGGCCGACGGGGCACCTCGAGCGACTGGCTGAAGGTGGTGTCCCCGGGGAGCGGGTACGCCTCCGCCGCGTTCCTGACCGTCAACAGGGGGGATGTCCCGCAATGCTGACCTTTGTTCACATGCTTCAGTTCCGATGCACTCGAAGCAACCGACGGAAGATGACAGAAGGTGGAACCGATGACTGCGGATGACTCTTCGGACCTCAACGTCGCAGATCAGGGCTCGGAATCGGCAGGGCGGCCCGAGGGAGTGCTCGCCGGCAACGGGACTGTTGCACCATCGGGCACCGCGGCGCCCGATGAGCACCAGGACGCGCTCACCGACCGACTGCGGGACCTCACTAGCGAAGTGGCCCGGCTGACCGGGGTCGTGGAGCGCTTCCACGACCGCGCGGAGCACTTGGAACGCATGAATCGCAGCATGCATGAGGAGATCGAGACCCTGCGTCGGGGCGAGGCACAAGAGCTCCTGAAGCCGGTCATCAACCAGTTGGCCGACCTCGTCATCCGGCTGCGGCTGCAGTCCTCGCAGCTCGTCGCGTCGATGTCGGCCGACGAGGCGGGGAAGATGTTGGAGGCCTACCTGCCGGTGGTCCTCGACATCCTGGGCCAGCTGGGTGTCGAGAGCTACACACCGGAGGTGGGCGACACCTTCGACCGCATCACCCAACGGGCCGTGAGGCGGATCGATTCGCCCCATCCCGAGCAGGACCGCACGGTGCTCCGGGTCCAGGCACCCGGCTTCATCCTCGCCGGGGCGGACCGCCCGCTTCGGCCCGCGGAGGTCCATGTGGCACGGTTCGTCGAGAAGGCCGCCGCCCCGGCTTCGGGTCCTCCTGACCCCCAGGCGGTTCAGGAGCGGACGTCACCTGTCCAGGACCGTACGCCGATGAACTCGCCGACCGCCGCGGGTCCTCGCCGCGCGGTCGAGCCGTGGGCCTTCGAGACCCCGCCGGAGGCCCTGAGGGAGCCGGTCCTCCCGGTTCCTTTCCCGGGAGATATCGCACAGCCGTTCTCTCCCTCCCCCAACGACCAGCAAGGAGACCGGGCATGACGACATACGGAATCGATCTCGGGACCACATACTCCTCCGTCGCCTATATCGACGACCACGGAGAGCCGTCCATCGTGCCTAACTCTCTCAACTCGGCCTCCACCACACCCTCCGTCGTCTTTTTCGAGTCGGCGGACAATGTCGTGGTCGGCCAGACGGCCAAGGACACGTCAGTCTCCGAGGCGGAGAGCGTGGTCGCTCTCGTCAAGCGGGACATGGGGCTCGACCGGAACTGGGAGTTCCACGGCAAGGCCTACACGCCGGAATCCATCTCCGCCGTCATCCTCCGCTCACTGGCCGATGACGCATCCTTGGTCCGCGGTGACGAGGTGTCGCAGGTCGTCATCACCGTGCCGGCATACTTCGGGATTCGCGAGAAGCAGGCCACCCGTGACGCCGGCGCGATCGCCGGACTCGACGTCAAGGCGATCATCCCGGAGCCTGTTGCGGCAGCCCTGCACTACGGGGTGACGGATGACGCCGAGGAATCCACCATCCTCGTCTACGACCTCGGCGGTGGAACCTTCGACACCACGGTCCTCAGGAGCACACCCGGTCGTCTCGAAGTCCTCGTGGTCCAAGGTGATCACCAGCTGGGCGGGGCCGACTGGGACGACCGGCTCAAGGACATCCTCCTGGAGAAATTCGCCGCCGAGGTCGGCGAGGATACCGCCGCCGAGGCAGCGGATGACGAGGCGTTCCTCGGCGTCCTGTTCACCGCGACCGAGCAGACCAAGAAGCAGCTCACGCAGGCTATGTCCCGGCCGGTTTCCCTCTTCCACCGCTCGGCGAGCGCGCGTGTGGAGGTCACTCGTGAAGAGTTCGAGGAGCATACGCGGGACCTCCTCGATCGCACCGTCGCCCTGACCCGGATCACACTGGAGGATCTGGAGGCGAAAGCGCCGGGGACGACCATCGACACGGTGCTTCTCGTCGGCGGGTCATCGAGGATGCCCCAGGTCACGCGGGCCCTCGGCGAGATGTTTACGTGCGACGTCAAGCTCCACGATCCCGATCTCGCCGTCGCGAAGGGCGCCGCCGTCTTCGCGGCGCTCGGTGATGAGCTGGAGTGGACGAACCAGTACGGCGACGACAATGATGGGACGGGTGCTGCTCCGGTGGGTGGCCGTACTCGGGCGTTGGGGGGAGCCATGGGCGGCGGTGCGGTGCAGGTCATTACCGTGCTGCCCAAGGCCATCGGCGTGCGCATGGTCGATACGTCGGTCGACCCGTGGGAGCCGTACGTTCTCCACATCGCCATGCCGCAGCAGGCGCTCCCGTTCCAGGCAGAGACCGTGATGGCGGCCACCGCCTCGGCGGAGATGACCGAGATCCCGATCGAGCTCTACGAACAGGCCGGGCAGCACCCGAGCGAGCGCCTCGACGACAACCGGCTGCTCGAGGGCGGCGAGGGCGTGATCGGTGGCCTTCCGCCGCTGCCGAAGGGATCCCCGGTCCGTATCGACCTGAGCATCGACGAGGAGGGGCTGATCCACCTCGAGGCGGAGGAGACCACGCACGGGACCGAGCTGCGGATGCAGCTCCAGCTCGCCAATCTCGGGCAGGAAGAGGTCGCTGCTGCCAAGCAGCAGATCCAGGGCCTCACGATCGGCGCCTGATGCAGCTCGACGACACCCAGTACCTACACGACGTGATCGGCCCCCTTGCCAAGGGCCTGCGGTCGGACGAGGATCTGGACTTCATCTACCTGCTGCGAGACTCGATGAGCGGTCGGGAGATCGTCGAGACCGTCCGCGCGGTGGAGGCGATCTGGTCGCGGAAGGGCACCGGGCGCGGGCGGTCTGCCACGAAGGTGGCTGCGCTCCAGCGTTCGGTTCCCCTCCGGGTCGAGAAGGTCGCGGGGACGCTGGGCGTCGCCGGGGGGCGGTCTGCCCACTATGCCGAGGAGTTCTGGGTCAAGTACCACGCCTCGGCAGCGGCGGCCCACCGGGCCGCCGCGGAGGCTCTGACCACGACGTTGACGCTCCAGTTCGGTGGGATCGGTGCGCTGACCCGGGACCGTCTCGATGCCATGGTGGCGGCTTTTCCGCAGTATCAGTCCCTTCCTGAACGGGTCCTGACGGAGGCGGTGGCGAAGGCCGGGCTGTCCCTGGTCGACGTGGCCGTTCTGCCGGCCGGTGCCCCGGAGGTGTCCGCGCCGAAGGATCTTCTCCAGCAGCTGGAGGAGGCGAAGGCGCCCAGCATCTACCATGCGGTGTTCCCGACGCTGGCGACGTTCCAGGTGCTCGGAGAGTTCCGCGGTGTCACTGCCGACGGCCGTGAGGTCGCCCTGTCGACGCAGGCGATCGAGCAGCGTGGGCGTGAGGTGAAGCGTGGAGATGTCAACGACCGGACACTGACGGCGCTCGATCATCTACTCGGGCAGCTGGTGACCAGCGGACGGCAGGGGAAGGATCTCGACCGGGTCTTCTTCACCGCTTTCATCCGAGCGCTCGAGGGCAAGGTCGGCGCGGGGCAGGTCGCGATGCTCGACCAGCTGATGGGACTGGGCCTCGACCGGATCGAGGGGGCCCGGATCGTCCTGTCGCTCGATGCCGAGGCCGGGCCTCGGCGCGGCGCCGACGAGGTCGAATCGGCGCTGGCGAGCGGAGAGCTGAGGAGCGCCCGCCGGGTGCTCGCTGCCCTACCGTCGTCCACGCCTGGACTGGACGACCTCGAGACCCGCGTCAAGGAAGCCGAGTCCGCGGTCGACTCGGCGGTCGCCGAGGCTCGACGCGCCCTGGCCGCGGGGGACCTGGCGAAGGCTGCCGCTGCCTTCACGACCGCGGCGACGCTGGCCGCCGACGACGAGCAGCTCACCGCAGAGATTGCTGCGCTGCCCCCGGGGGCGCCCACTCGGCTGACAGCGGCCGCCGAGTACGGCCGGGGGGCCGCGCAGGTGGTCCTGACCTGGTCACCGGGCCCGCTGACACCCTCGGACGCCACCTACGCGATCGTGTCGCGCAGGGACCGTGTCCCCCTCCACCCCGGGGACGGCGACGTGGTCGAATCCGGATCGACCAGCGCCGAGGTGGCGACCGGGGCCTCCGGCATCACCCTCCATGTCGCGGTGTTCGCCAAGGGAGGCGGCGCATGGTCGCAGGGTGCCGCCATCAGCGTCGACATCGCGCCTCCGGTGGCCGGTTTCGCGCTGCAGGGACGGGACGGGGCGGTGCGAGGCACCTGGGTGCATCCTTCCGCCGCGCGGAGCGTACGTGTGTGTCGTGACGACGTCGATGTACGTCTCGAGGGGCCCGGGGCGTTCGTGGAGAAGGACCTGGATCCGGGCACCAGAATCATCTACACCATCCGGGCCTACTACCGGATGCCGGACGGCCGGACGGTCAGCTCGCCGGTGGTGTCCGCCGCCATCCAGCCACTGAAGGATGTGGCCCCGCTGGCCGCGCTGGACGTGCGAGCGGATCCGGACCGCGGCGGCGGGTATGTCCTGGTGGAATGGGTCTCCCCGGACCGAGCGCCGGTCACCATCGTCCGGACCCGGGATGAGCCGTCGATGCGGATCGGAGCGCTCGTCCCCGAGGAGCGACTAACGACGTCGGGTGAACGTCTGGTCGGAACTGTCCGGCAGGTGTCGAGGGACCGGTATGCGCTGACGGCGAAGCTGCCGACCGGCCATTGGTTCCTGAGCGCGTTCTCCTTGGGGCCCTCGGGATATGTCGCCGGCGCGCGGGCCGAAACGATGGTGATCCCCGGCATCGAGCAGGTGGACGTCCAACGGGCCGGCTCGGAGGTGCGGCTCACCTGGGACTGGCCGGAGGGCGTCCACAACGCCCAGATCGAATGGCGGGCGGCGGGTGGGGCCGGAACGACAACGATCGATCGGCACACGATGCGGGCCGACGGCGGGTGGCGGGTGCGGAGCGGTCCCGGGCCGATGGACGTGGTGATCTCCGCGATTCATGACCAGGCGGGCCGACGGTGGCTGTCGGCACCGTACCGAGACCATATTCCTGGTGCCGCGGCCACCTGTGCCTACAGTGTGCGCCACGCGATCCTGGGGAACAAAGTGAGCGTGACTTTCCGGCACGACTCCGGCGGCGGCATCCGGGGTGATGTGGAGGTCGTCGTACGACCGGGGCAGGTCATGCCGGTCGGACCGGAAGGGGCGACAGTGCTCGGGACGGTGTCGCTGGACCTGTCTCCCGGTGCGGAGACCAGCTGTGATTTCACTATCCCGCACCACCTCCGCAAGCCCCTGTGGGTGTGTGCATTCCTCGGACCGGGGGCGGGCTTCACGCTGCGGCCGCTGACGACGAAGGGCATGAAGAAGTGATCCTGACATCGAAGACCTGTGTGTGTCCTTTCTGCTATTTCCCGGTCGAGCTCGACCGGATCATGTTCCAGTGCGAGGGGCGCCAGGCCCCCGGTCGTACGCCGTGTGAACCGGGTGACGACGACGAGCAGGCGAAGCAGCGCTACGAGATGACCGGTTCGTCCGAGCCGATCATGAAGGTCTTCGGACCCGACGAACACCACAAGCATTTCCGGTCGGGCGACCGGATGGCCTGCCCGTCCTGCGGGGGGATGTCCGGCATCCGGGTGTGCCACAACTGTTACACGCAGCTGCCGCCGGCGTTCGGGGCGGGGGCCAGCCCGATGATCGGCATGGTCGGGGCCAAGGCATCCGGCAAGACGGTCTACATGTCCGTGCTGGTGAACGAGCTGCAGAAGCGGATCGGGCAGCGCTTCCAGGCCTCGATCACCTTCTTCGGCGGCATGCGTCCCGGTATCGGTTTCGGGGAGAAGAACTGGCTGAGGCAGTACCAGGACTCGCTGTACAACGCCGGGGTGCTGCCGCCACAGACCCAGGCAGCCTCCGGTCGGGTCCAATACCGTGAACCGCTGGTGGTGACCTGGCAACAGCAGGGTCGTTCGGTCGCCGGGCGGGACAGGGTCAAGAGCATCACCATGTCGCTGCTCGACAGTGCCGGAGAGGACTTCAACGACATGGAGCGCGTCCGCAGCCAGCACTACCTCGGATCGGCAGACGCCCTCATCGTGATCCTCGATCCGTTCCAATGCCCCGCCCACCACGATCTGCCCGGCCGTGACTCCGACGATCCGGAACCGCCGGTGGATGTGCTCCGCAGGGTTGCCGACATGCTGAGGGAACGACACGGGATCTCCGCGACGAAGAAGATCCCCGTCCCCATCGCCGCCGTGTTCTCGAAGATGGACGCCTTCTATCAGGTGCTCCCCGATGGCAATCCGGTCAAGGATGTAGGACGGCTGGGATCTGCTTATGACGAGGTGGACGGCAGGAACGTCCATGACCACGTCGAGGCACTTCTGGAGGAATGGGGAAGCTCCGACATCACCACCTACCTGCGCCTGAATTTCAAGACGTTCCGGTACTTCGGGGTCTCCGCCCTCGGCAGCGAGCCGGACTACTCCACGGAACAGCTCTCCAGACCACCGATTCCGCACCGCGTCGAGGACCCGCTGCTCTGGATCCTGTCGCAGCAGAAACTGATTCCGAGGGTGAACTGAGATGTTCGACCAGTTCGTCTACACGGACTGCCGCGCGGGCCAGGGGCTCGGCGGGGGAGGGGGCCTCCAATTCCAGGCCTGTACCGAAGGCCTTCCAGAGGACGCGCTCCGAGCTGCCATGCCCAGCGCCATCTACAAGGTCCACGAACCGTGGATGCTGACCGCGCCACCGACTCCCGCGGACCGCTATCCCCGGTACAGCGTTCATCTCCCCCTCGGCGGCCGCTGGTACACGGGGAGAGGCCGCTACCTCGGCCGCGCTGTGGCCAGTGCCCGTGAAGGGAACCACCTCACCCACATCCTGACCACCACCTCCGCCGAGGATTACACCCACTTCCGGCCTGCCGAGGTGTGCAGCCTCCCGGTATGGCGGGAGACACCGGCGCCCGAGCAGCGAATGCCCGGGGTCGAGCTGCGCGCGGAGGACGCGCCGCTGGGGATCGCGGAGGCGGTGGAGATCGTCCGCCGGACGCCCCACGGTCCGGACCATCTTGCGGCGATCGTGACTGCGATGGAGGATCCCGACCTAAGGGTGGCCATCCGGACCGACTCCGAGCAGGAGGCGCTGGCCTGGTTCCTCGCGATCACCGCGCAGTTTCCGATCACCCAGTCGCTGGAGATCGGCTTTGAGGCCTTCGTCGGTGACCCTTATGCGTCGCCGGCTCGCCTCGTCGGCGTGTACGCCTCGTGGAGTCGTCCCTTCGGCGGTCGTCGTACGCCAAGGCTGTGCGCTGTGGACCTCGTGGAGGGCACGATCAACGTCGACGGCACGGATCCGGACGCGGAATGGACGGTCCGACAGTGGTGCGACGGGCGGGCCGATGACGTCGATGACGCGCTCGACCTACTGGACTCCTGGGGCATGACGATGTCTGCCGCGGCACAGGTTGCGGTCAACGCCGTGGGGCTCGGACGACCGCTCGAGACGACGGAGGCGGTGGAGAAGTACCTCACTTTCCTGGAGGGCCTGGCGCCGGAGATCCTCGCGAACAACCAGCGGTCCCTGGCGGCTCCGCTGCTTGCCGCCCGGGACGACGCCTCGGATGGCGCGCTCGTACGACGTGGACTGGAGCTCCTGCTGCCGGGCGGCGCCACCCCCGCCACCGACGCCATCATGTCGTCCGTCATCCAGGCGTGGTCCCGCGTCGCCCGCAGCGGGCGCGGATGGCCGGGAACCGCTTATCCCCAGGGCTTCGCCTGGTCGACCGGGCGGATGCCGGAGCGGATCACGACCGGCCTCGTCTCCCTGCTTGACGCCGCCGACCCGGCCACCCAGCTGTCCGTGCTGACCTGGCTCGAGCTGTCTGGCACCGATCTGCGTGTGCCGTCCTCGGTCCTCTCCGGCCTCGCAGGCTGGTGGTTCCAGAACCCGTCGCAGGCAGAGGCGATGGCGCATGCGGCGCACTACTTCACGATTCGTGACCACCTGATCGATGAACAGCTGGTGCCGGCCATCGTCCGGGCGGACGCACCGGAGCGGCTCCGCCTCGGACAGATCTGGCATCCGGTACTGGCCGACCTGGAGATCGTGTCCTTCGAAGCCCCCCTGGAGCGATGCCTGGCTCCCTACCGGTACCGGGACGCGTCACCGGCCACCCGGCAATTCCTGATCGACCTTCTCGCCAGGAGCATGCCGTGGCTGAAGGTGAACCGGCTGGGATGGGCATGGTTCTTCGCGGTCCCGCCGGATCCCGCTGACCTGGCTCGGCTGGTGACCGCGCTCGGATACACAGCCGACCCGGAACTGTTGGAATACGCCGACAAGATCCTCGAGGCCACGCTGAGAAGCACATCGTCCTCGGGTGCCCACCCGCTCGCCGAGGCGCTCCTGGCGTCCCGGGCCACCCGACTCAGCCCCGACAGCGCTGCCTTCGTCACGAGGGTGAAGGACGCGCAGTGGGCGATGAGGACTCTCGAGTCCCGCTCCGCCGACAGCGAACTGGTCCAGCAGGCCCTGCAGATCCTCACTGAGGAGTCCGAGGCGCAGCCGAGTGCGCTCCCGGAGACGACTCAGCTTGCCATCCACCTGTGGCAGTGGAATCCTGCGCTGGTCGGGGCCTACCTGTCCAGACCCAGGGACGATCAGTTCGCCGGTCTGATCAGTTTCGTCGAACAGGAGTGGCGACGGGATGCGCGCCGCCGGAACAGGACGTTTCTGCATGCCCTGTACGTGCTGAACGCGGGTGATCGTGACCTGCATCGAGAGTATTCGCAGGCGCTGCGAACGGCACTTGCGACGGCCGTGGAGCGACTCTCCGAGGAGGAGTATCAAGGCGTACGCCGAGCGGTCTTCGAGGACGGGGCGGCCGGAGACAAATGGCTGGAGGCATGGGACCAACTGGTGAAGTCAGTGGGAGCCGGTCGCAGGATGCCGAGTCCGGAATCCGGCCGTGTACGGGCAAAGGAGCTGCCCCTCGAGCCCGACGCTCCGGAAGGCCGCTGGTGGAAACGACGGAAGTGAGGGCTGCCTGTTCGATCGATCGGGCCGGAGCCAGCTCGGCACGGAGGGGCACCTCCCTCGTCCTCAAGGGAACCGCGGATCGGAACGGTGAGGCATGACCAAGAACACGGACCTGGTGCTCGGGATCGACCTGGGCACCACCTACTCGGTGGTGGCGATCCACCAGCAGGGCGATCCACTGGTCGTCCCTGATCCCATCACCGGATCCTTCCGAGTGCCCTCGGTCATCCAATTCAGCGGGGACACAGTGATCGTCGGCCAGATGGCGAAGGACGCACTCATCACCCATCCCGACTCCGTCGTGGAACTCGTCAAGCGGAGCATGGGTACCGACCGGGTCTTCGGTTTCGCGGGGCGGACTCTCGGCCCCGAGCTCATCTCGTCGCTGATCCTCAGCAGTCTGGTCAACAACGCCCGGACCTGTGCCGGGGTCGGGCCCGGCGTACCGGTCAAGGCGGTGATCACCGTGCCCGCCTACTTCGGGACCGCGGAACGGGAAGCCACCCACATCGCCGGCGAACTGGCCGGGCTCGACGTCCTGGACCTGGTGGCCGAGCCCGTGGCTGCTGCCGCCGCGTTCGGGGACACCGGGGCGGTCCGTCGGATCCTGGTCTACGACCTCGGCGGGGGAACCTTCGACGTGACCGTCCTCAAGAGCCGCCGGAGCGGCGTGACCGTGATGTCGACGGGTGGCGACTCGGCACTCGGGGGAGCGGACTGGGACAGTCGGCTCATCGACATGGTCGGGACCCGATTTCTCACGACGATCGGCGCCGATGAGGAGACCCGAGAGGACTTCTGGGACGACCAGGAGGCCATGGCCCGGCTCGCTCTGGCCGCCACCTCGCTCAAAGAGAACCTGACCGCCAGGGTGACCGCCCGCGTGACGGTGTCGTGGCGGGGACACACAGAGACGATCGTCGTGGAGCGGGGTGAATTCGAGGCTGCGACGTCCGACCTGGTGGCGCGGACGCTCGACACCACCCGTCAGGCACTGACCGATTCAGGTCTCGGGGAAGGCCCGCTGATCGACGAGGTGATCCTCGTCGGCGGCTCGTCCAGGATGCCGATGATCCCGGCCGCGCTCGGCCAGAAGTTGGGTGTCTCACCGCGCCTGGTCGACCCCGACCTGGTGGTCGCCAAGGGCGCCGCCATCATCGCCGGGACACTGACCGCGAAGAGCCCCACGCGGGCCGACTACCGGTCTGTCGTGCCCCGATCGTTGGGTGTTCTCCTGCATGACTCGTACGACCCGCAGGCACGACGGCAGATCGTGCAGCACATCATCGATCGTAATACCGCCCTTCCCGCCCATGCCACAGCGCGGTTCGCGACAATCGTACGAGGGCAACCTACGGTACACCTGCAGGTGATGGAGCAGGCTGGCCAGATGCCCTCTCCGGAGCCCCAGCACAACCGGCGGGTCATCGACGCCCAGCTCACCGTCACCGCGGAACTGCCTGCGGGGTCCCCGATCGACGTGGCGCTGGATGTCGCGGTCGATGGGCGAATCACGGTGAGCGGCACCGAACCGACCAGCGGCAGCCGGGTCGAGCTGGAGTACTACCTCGACCAGGTCACCGAGGGCCGGAGCCTGACCGCCCAGCGGGAGTCCCTGAGCGGAATCACCGTGGCGCAGTGAACCGGGCTCAGCAGCAGGTCGCGGAGAGAGGACAGTCATGTCGGAGCCATGGGTGAGACGGGAGTTCGGAGACGCAGGGCTGACGCAATATCCGCCCGGGCCGGCCTTGGAGGCATGGGCGGCTCGGTTCTCCGGGACGGTGATCCTCTGCATCGACTGCAGCGGCTCCATGTTCGGAGCTCCGTTGGCCGACGCCAAGGAGGGGGCCCGGGAGTTCGTCGCCACGGGGCTCGCCGAAAATTACTCGGTCGGGATCGTATTCTGGAACAGCAGAGTCGAGTGTCTGCATGAGCCGTCGCGGGCGCGTAAGTCCTTGGAGGAATTCCTGTCCAAGGGGCAAGCGTCGGGAGGAAACGACCTGATCCCTTGTCTGGAGCACGTCCATTCGGTGCTCGGGCCCCTCGAGGGAGACCGGGTCTGCGCGATCTTCGGCGACGGGGACATCAGCCCTGAGTCCGCCGTGTTGACGAAGGTGGGGCTGATGAAGGCAGAGGGGATCCGCTTCGTGACGAGGGGCCTGGGGTCGTGGTCCGACCAGCAATTCCAGAAACTCGAGACGGGCTCCCCGACGGGACCTTCCCCGTCGGCCGGCTCTCGGGTCATCTATGAATCGGCCGGCGAAGCCGTCCGATCGATGTCGGCTGCCCTGACAGCCGTACGGAGGCGAACCCAGACCTGAGCAGGCGCACCGAGCCGAGCCGGACGGGCCGACACCGATCCGATCCGGCAGGGTCAGACGGCGTACGCCTCAGTCTCGGTATCCGGCTCCACCGGTACCTCGGCGTCCGGTGCGGCGGGGGCGGCCGGCGCTTCCTCGGTCCCGGTCTCGGTCCCGGTGTCGCGCCGCGGTTCGAACCCGACGGTCGGTGGCTTCGGGGTCGTTCCGAGGAACGGGATTACCAGGTCCATCGGCAACGGGAAGACGATGGTGGAGTTGTGGTCGGCGCCGATCTCGAGCAGCGTCTGCAGGTAGCGCAGCTGGAGTGAGGCGGGGCTGGCGGATAGGGTTTCGGCGGCCTTGCGCAGTTCCGTCGAGGCCTGCAGCTCACCGTGGGCGTTGATCACCTTGGCCCGACGTTCCCGCTCGGCCTCGGCCTGCCGCGCCATCGCGCGCTGCATGCCCTCGGGCAGCTCGACGTCCTTGATCTCCACGACGCGCACCTCGACGCCCCAGGGCTTCGTCCGCTCGTCCATCCGGGCTCGTAGGTCGATGTTGAGGTCCTCGCGGTGGGCCAGCAGACGGTCGAGATCGACCCGGCCGAGCAGCGACCGCAGGGTGGTCTGGGCGATCTGGGACGTGGCGACCTGGAACTGTTCCACCTCGAGGATCGCTCGCGCTGGGTCGATCACCCGGAACAGTACGACGGCGTTCACTCTGGCAGAGACGTTGTCGCTGGTGATGATCTCCTGGGTCGGGATGGTGTGGGTGATCACGCGCATGTCGACCCGGACCAGCCGGTCGACGAAGGGGATCAGGAAGCGCAGCCCGGCGTTGTAGATGGGCCGCACCCGGCCCAGCCGGAAGACGATACCGCGTTGGTACTCCGGGAGGACCCGGATCGAGGCCGCCAGCAGTAGCAGGGCCAGGATGATGACGAGGATGAGGACGATGGTTCCGCTGGTCATCTGATGTCCTAGGTTTCAGGGCCCCCGGATGGGGTCCTGCTCAATTGTTCCACCGGGCCGTGCCATCGGACGGGTCCCGTCGTGGCGCCGTCTTGGGGTCTCCTCAGGGCTCCGGGTCCCCGGCGCGGCCGAGGTCATCGGCGCCTTGGAGGTCGACGGTGCCTTGGAAATAGACCAGGTCCGCCACCGGCCGGTAGCCCAGCCGCTCGTTCACCGCGATCATCGGGCCGTTGGACGATGCGTTGCTCGTCACCAGCTGGTGGACGCCGGGCTCGTCCGCGAGCAGCCAGCGCATCATCTCGGTCTTGAGCACCAGCCCGAGGCGGTGACCGCGGTGGGCGCCGGCGACGGCGGTGTCGAGCTGGATCGCCGCGGTGGGATCCTCGGCGTCGACCAGTACCTTGGTGTGGCCGGCGAGCTCGCCCGAGTCGCGCCGCCGGGCGATCACCCGGTACGGGCGCCAGCCGCCGGCGAGCTGGGCCGTCTCGGCCTCGCGGATCCGCTGCACCGGGAACACCTCGGGTTCCCAGACCAGGTCGTCGGTGGGGGCGTCGTTGATCACTCCGGTCAGTTCGGCGAGCGGGGCGAGCAGGGGTTCGGGGGTCGCCCCGGCGAGGCGGAGCAGTTCGTAGTCGCCGGCGTACGGCACCGCCTCCGCGGTCAGGTCCGTCAGCGTCGCCGGGGCGATCCGGTCCAGCTCGAGCAGCCGGGTCGTCTCGCGGTAGACCTCCCGGAAGCCGGCTCCGGTGCCGAGCCGTTGCGCGGCCGGGGTGTCGTACGCCTCGAGCGTGAGGTGGGTGAGGTGGTGGCGCCGGGCCTCCGCGAGCAGGTCCCGCAGGCCGGTGCGCCCATGGCCGCGGCGGCGGTGCCGCGGGTCGACGATGAGCCGTGCCCAGCCGACCGAGGGGTTGTCCCAGTGGCTGACGAACAGCTCGGCCACCCCGACCGCCGGGCCGTCGCCGGTCCGCAGCAGGTAGGCGGTGGCCGGCTCTCCCTCCAGCCCGTGGCGGACGAGCATCCGGTGCCGATAGGGCGTGATGGGGTGTTCCCACGGGGCGTCGACCCGGCCGGCCGCCCGCAGGATCGCGCAGGCCTCGGCGATCGCATCGTCGTCGCGGTGGTCGTACCTGGACAGTGTCATGTCACCCAGTGTCGGTGACGACGTGCATCGGCTCACCCGCCGTGGTCGACCCGACCGTCGGCCCCGTCGTCGAGCGGACGTGGGGCGGGCGACGACTCGAGGTCGCCGAATCCGGTCGCCGCCAGCCGGCCGATCGCGTCGACGACCTCACCGGCCTGGGGTCCGGTGGCCGCCACCCGGAGGGTGTCGCCGCGGACGGCGTCGAGCAACAGCAGGTCGGTGAGGCTGGCGGCGTCGACCGGTTCGCCGTCGCGGGCCAGATCGGCGATGGTCACCTCGGCGTCGTACGCCTGGACGAGTGCCACCAGGCGGGCTGCCGGACGCAGGTGCCACCCGACCGGGCTGATCAGGGTGATGTTCAGGGCGGCCGGTGGTGCGGAGGCCGCGGTGTCGAGGGGCACGGCATCGAGGGCCGTGCCACCGTCGAGGGCTGTGTCGCCGAGGAGTTCCTGCTTGGCGCGGAGCCCGGCCCGCGCCTGCGCCGCCACGACGTCCAGCGAGGCGCCGCCGGCGGCCGTCACCACCGCAGCGATCAGCCCCTCGACCAGCGGCGCGGAACACAGCAGCACCCGCGCCGCGGCGTCCTCGTCGAGGAACTCCACCGCCAGCTGCGCGCTGAGCACCGACGACCCGATGTCCATCAGCACCAGCACCCCGTCGGGAGAATCGGCCGCCGCGATCGCCTCGGCGACGGCGAGCGCATCGGTGCCGTACGCCACCCCGTCGCCGGCTCCGGCGCCCTCGGTGGTGACCCCCGCAGCGACCGCGATCGCTGGCCTCCTCCCGGCCGTCACCGTCGTCGTGGCCAACGCCACCGCTGCCTCGGCCAGCGGCCGGCTGTGCGACACCACCACCATCCCGATCATCGTCGACCTTCCTCTCGGTGCCCCGGTCCGCGGGGCGGTTGCTCAGGCCACCGCGGCGCGCAGCAGCAGCGCGGCGCTGGTGGCACCCGGGTCCTGGTGGCCGGCACTGCGCTCGCCGAGATAGCTGGCCCGGCCCTTGTGGGCGACCAGCGGGATGGTGGCCGCGCAGCCGGCGTCCGCGGCGTCCGCCGCCCGGGCCAGCGCGCCGGCGAGATCGGCGCCGGCGGCGAGCGCCGTGTCGTACGCCTCGAGGGCCGGCAACAGCGCGTCGAGCATCGTCTTGTCCCCGGCCTCCGCTTTCCCGCGCTGGCGTACGCCCTCCACCCCGGCGTGCAGGGCACGGCCCAGCTGCGCGGCATCGGCCGCGGCCAGCCCGGCCAGGGGCTGGGCGAACCGCAGCCAGAACGTCCCGTACAGCGGCCCGCTGGCTCCGCCGACCGAGCTCACCAGGGCCATCCCGACCCTCTTGGCGAGCGCGTCGAGGGTGTCGAAGGTCTGGTCGGCGAGCAGCGCGCCGACCGATCGCATGCCGCGGGCCATGTTGGTGCCGTGGTCGGCATCGCCGATGGCGGCGTCGAGATCGGTGAGTTCCGTCTCGTGCTCGGCGATCAGGGTGGCGTACGCCCGCAGCCAGGCGGTCAGCCCGGCGACGTCCAGGGTCGTGGTGTCGGTGGCCATGCTCACCGCCCCCAGCGCAGCGCCGGGGTGTCCACCGGGGCGTCCCAGAGCCGGACCAGCTCGTCGTCGGCGCGCAGCAGGGTGACCGAGCAGCCGGCCATGTCGAGGGAGGTGATCTGGTTGCCGACCAGCGGCCGGACGACCCGTA
Organism: Raineyella sp. W15-4; assembly: GCF_033170155.1. Lineage (GTDB taxonomy): Bacteria > Actinomycetota > Actinomycetes > Propionibacteriales > Propionibacteriaceae > Raineyella. The sequence goes on from NZ_CP137079.1 coordinate 217,277, forward strand.
CGCCGTGCCCCTCGAGGATCCGCTGCACCTCGCCGTACATCAGGTAGAGCTCGATCAGCGGGGTGGCGCCCATGCCGTTGACCAGCGCCAGCACCTCGTCGCCGCGGGAGAACGGCAGGTCGGCGAGGATCGGGGTGAGCAGCTGGTCGGCGATCTCGGCGGCGGGGGTGAGCGGGACGGTGGCCCGGCCGGGCTCGCCGTGGATGCCGACGCCCAGCTCCATCTCGTCCTCGGCCAGGGTGAAGTTCGGCCGGCCGGCGCTCGGTGGGGTGCACGGGGTCAGCGCCATCCCCATGCTGCGGGCGTTCTCGTTCACCCGGCGGGCGATCGCGGCGACCTCGGCGAGTGGCCGGCCCTCCTCGGCGGCCGCGCCGGCGAGCTTCTCGGCGAACACGGTGGCACCGGTGCCGCGCCGCCCGGCGGTCCAGGTGGAGTCCTGCACCGCCACGTCGTCGTCGAGGACGACCGTGGCGATCTCGACCCCGCCCTCGTCGGCGGCCAGTTCCGCGGCCATCTCGAAGTTCATCACGTCGCCGGTGTAGTTCTTCACCAGGTGCAGCACCCCCGCCCCGGCGTCGACCTGCCGGGTCGCGGCGAGCACCTGGTCGGGGACGGGGGAGGTGAAGATCTGCCCGCAGCAGGCGGCCGACAGCATGCCGTGACCGACGTAGCCGGCGTGCAGCGGTTCGTGCCCCGACCCGCCGCCGGAGACCAGCCCGACGGTGCCCAGCAACGGCCTGTCGGCGCGGTAGACAGTGGCCAGCTCGTGGTCGACGCGGACCCGGCCGGCGTACGCTGCCGCAAATCCCCGCAGTGCTTCGGCGACGACGTCCTCCGGCGCGTTGATGAACTTCTTCATGGCACCCATCCAACGCCCCTCCGGCCCGGTTGTCAGGGGGTGGGTGGGCCGGAGGTCGGCGGTGCGCGGATCACCCGTCGCGGGGGATGTCCGGAGTGACCCGACCGACGGACACTGGATCCGTACGGGTGACGTGGATCGCAGCGAACGGGGAGGACGACATGACCGCAGCCGCCGTCACGGTGAAGAGGACCGGCTGGGACGTGATCCTGGGGATCGCCCTGGCCATCGCCGGTCTGGTCCTGCTCGGCGATGCCGCGCTCGCCACCGCGGTGTCGGTGTGGTTGATCGGCTGGTTCACCCTGGTGTCCGGGGTGATCTTGCTGGTCGGCGCCCTGTTCCGGCTCCGCTCGGGCGGTTCGTGGTCGCCGGTGCTCGGCGGTGCGGTGCTGACCGTCATCGGCCTGTTCATCATGCGCAACCCGGCCGCCGGAGCAGTCGCGTTCACCCTCATCGTCGGTGCGCTGCTGCTGAGCAGTGGGCTGACCCGGGTGATCCTCGGCTGGGTGCTGCCCGCCGGCCGTTGGCTGCTGATGATCAGCGGGCTGGTCTCGGTGCTCCTCGGCCTCTACGTCCTGTTCAACCTGGGCGCCGCCTCGACCCAGTTGATCGGCATCCTGCTCGGCGTCCAGGTCCTGCTCGAGGGGCTGTCGCTGGTCGTCGTGGGGCGGCTGCACCCGGCGGACTCCGAGGACTGAGGCCGTGATGACCGACGGGATCGTCGTCCCCGGAAGGACGCTGACATGAAGCTCCGTCTCCTGGCGGCGACCCTGCTCGCCGTCCTGCCGCTGCTCGGCTGTGCGCCGGCCGGCGACACCTCCGCCCTGATCGGTCCCACCTGGCGGCTGGAGAGCCTCCGCGGGACGTCCGTCGCGGCCGCTCCGGCGGTCACCGCCGTCTTTGCCGCGGACGGCACCGTCTCCGGGTCGGGTGGCTGCAACCGCTACCACGGCGGGGCGGTGGCGAGCGGGGACACCCTCAAGGTGAGCCTGCTCGCCTCCACGCTGATGGCCTGTGAGCCGCCGGCGGTGATGACCCAGGAAGCCGGCTACCTGCAGACCCTGGAGGCGGCGGCACACTGGGGCGTTGTCGATGACACGTTGACGATCAGCGACGCCTCGGGCGCCGAACTGCTCCGCTACGTCCGCACCGCCGCCTGATCCGGCCTCCCGGGGGGGGGTCACCCGGGCAGCAGGCCGAGCGTGCCGGCGACCCGGACGGCGTCGCGCCGGTTCCGTACGCCGAGCTTGCGGTAAACGACCTTGAGGTGCTGTTTCACCGTGTTCTCCGAGATGCTCAGCGCTGCGGCGATCTCGGCGTTCGACTGCATCGTCGGCAGGTGGGCCAGCACGGACAGCTCCCGCTCGGTCAGCCGTTCGTACGTCCGCGGCTGTTCCCCGGCTGCGTCCGCGGCGGCCAACACCCGTTCGACCAGCTCCCGGTGGCTGCCGACCACCGCCAGGTGACGGGACAGGGCGGCCCGCAGGCGCCGGTCCGGGCGGAGGAAGGGGAGCAGCAGGCCCTCCGGTGCGGCGAGGTCGAGGGCCCGGGTGAGGGCGTCGGCGGCCCGGAAGTCCTGCCGCTGTGCATCCAGGGCCAGTGCCTCGGCCAGCCAGGCCGCTGCGCCGTACGCGTCGGAGCGGTCCAGCAGCGGGGCGACCAGATCGTGCACCTGATCGGGTCGGCCGCCGGCCAGCGCCGCCTCCGCCCGGGCCATCCGGAGCAGGTCGGTCGGCGGTTCCTCGGTGAGCGTACGAGCAGCGGCCTCCGCGGTGACCGGGGACCCGACAGTGAGGTCGAGGACGACCCGGGTGGCGACCGCGGCATGGGCGACGGCGGTCATCCCCGGCTGGCGGACCACCGCGGCGTCGGCGCCGCGCAGCTGCCGCCGGGCCCCCGGCAGGTCACCCTGCTGCAGGGAAACCCAGGCGTCGACCAGGTGGAACGACGCGCCGATGAGCGGATGCAGCTGCGGTCCGGCGGCGGCCCGCCCCCGCCCGATGGCATCCCGGGCGGCGGCCGGGTCCGCCCGCGCGATCGCGGCCATCGCCAGGGCCAGCCAGGCCCCCTGGGTCTCGTGGCCGATCCGGTCGCCGGCCCCTTCTGCGGCGGCGATGCACATTTCCGCCGAGGCCCGCGCTCGGGTGAAGAGCCCGGCACCGGCCTCGGCGACGGCCAACTGGGCCGTGTAGTAGGTCTTCACGTAGCCGGCCATCTCGGCGTTCGGGTAGCCGACGATGCTGGCGGGGAGCAGTTCGAGGCTTCGGGTGGGGTGCCCGACCCAGACCTCGCCGACCGCCAGCAGGCTGCGCGGGATCCCGCGGTTGTGCGCCCAAATCGGCGTGTCGGCCGCGCTGAGGCCGGACAGCAGCCGGTCGGCGTCCTCGGCGCTCCGCACCATCAGCGCGGCGTCGCCCTCGCGGTACGCCTGGGACGCCAGCAGGACCCGGGCCGCCAGGGTGGCGATCGACCGGCGGGGCTCCGGCAGGGTGGCCAGCTCCGGCTCCGCCCGGGCTAGCAAGGTGCGGACGGCGAGGGCGTCCCGTCGGGTGAAGGCCACGATGGCGCGGCCGATCTCCAGCTCGGGGTTGCCGAAGGCCTGCTCCGGCGGGACCCGCTCCAACAGTCGGGCCAGCTGACCGCGGTCGACGAGCAGGATCGCCGGTGCCGACGACCGCAGGGCGAGCTCACCGGCGAAGATCCAGTCCTCGTCCTCGATCGCCTGGGTGAGGGCTGCCAGCGGTTCGCTGCCCTCCTCCTGCCGGACCATGGCGAGCCGACGCAGCCGGCGGTTCAGCGCCGGCCGGTCGGCCTGCAGCCGGGCGGCGAGCATCCGGGCCACCAGCGGCCGCTGCCGGAGGCGGCCGGCGGTCGCTGCGGGGACCAGCAGCTCGCGGTCCGCCAGATCGGTGAACGCTTCGCTGACGTCGCGGTCCACCAGCGTACGGGCGAGCGCGGGGTCTATCTCGGCAACGATCGAGGTGCGGGTCAGCAGTTCCCGGTCGGCTTCCGGGAGCGGTGCCAGCACCTCGTGGTGCAGGTATCCGGCGATGAGCGAGCCGGGGTCCGCGAGATGCGCCGCGACCAGGTCGGGGTCGACGGTCCGGTGGGAGCCGGCCTCCTGGGTGGCCAGCAGCAGCGGCCCGGGCCAGCCCTCGGTGAGATCGAGCAGCCGGGAGGCCGCGGCCTCGGTGTGCGGGATGTCCTCCTGCCCGAGGAACTGCTCCAGCTCGGCGGGGGTGAAGGCCAGTTCCGCCGAGCCGAGGATCCCGAGTCGGCCGGCGAGCCGGTGCTGGCGGAGGGCCGGGGGCGGGCCGTTCCGGCTGATCACCACCACGTGCACCCCGTCCGGAGGCCAGCGCAGCAGCTCGTCGAGCAGCGCGGGTGCGCGCTCGCCGGTGAGGATGTCGTCGAGCACCAACACCCCACCCCGGCCGAGGCCGGCCACCAGTCCGGTGCGCAGCTCGGGCGCCGGGCCTGGGTGGAGGCCGGCCGCCCGCCGGAGGGCGGCGGCGAAGTCGGCGGGGTCGGCATCGGTGGGACTCATCGACAGCCAGGCGACTCGGCCGGGTCGCGGACCGTCCCGGACCCACGACGCGACGGCGGTGGTCTTGCCGGCGCCGGCCGGACCGGTGACGAGGACGATGGGCTTCGCCGCGGCACGTTCCAGAGCTGCCACCACTCTGGGGCGGGGCAGGAAATGGACCGGCGGGGGTGGAATGCTGAGCCGCGGATCCGAGTGCGTCTCCGACGATGGTGCTGTCGCCAAGGAGCTCTCCTGCCGCTGGCTGACGTGCCGTCAGCCTAGACCGTGGAGAGGTCCGGGTCTCCGGTGATGTGCCGGACACGCTGACATCCCCCGCTGCGGGGATGTCCCGCGCCGCCCTGCATCAGCAGAGTCTGCTCACCGCCGAGGAGTTCACCGCGGCCAAGGCGGTGCTGCTCGGCCTGGGGTAGTCGCTCCGGCCCGAGACCGTCGGGCCCGGGGACCGTCCGGATCGGCTGAGACTGTCGGACCGGACTGGCACAGTGGAGGGGAGCCCTCGGCCGGAAGGACCCACCGTGACCTCCCCTGACACCACCCCGCCTGCCGGTGCGGGCGACAGCGCGTCCGACATCCGTCCGCTCGCGGCCCTCACCACCGCCGAGATCATCGCCGTGTACGACACCCTGCTGCGGCCCTCGTTCCGTCCCGAGGAGTTGGTCAGCATCGGTGATGTACTGCGGCTCTACGCGGGCGAGGGCCCGGCGCCCTCCGGGGTGCTGCTGAGGGGCGGACAGCCGCTCGGCATCCACCTGTGCGAGGCGTACGTCGACGGCCGGGTGCTGCTGTTGACGCACCTCGCCGTGTCGTCCGAGGCCCGCGGCGGCGGCATCGGGGCACAGTTGCTCGACCATGCTGCCCGCCAACTCGAGGACAGCTGGCCCGGGGCGGTCGTGCTCGGTGAGGTGGACGACCCTCGGGTGTGGCCCGGGACCCTCGCGACGGGCGATCCGGTCGCCCGGCTGCAGTTCTACGGGCGTCACGGTGCCCGGTTACTGCCGCTGTCCTTCGTCCAGCCGGAGCTGCAACCGGGGGCGGGACGCGTCGGCGGCATGTTCCTGATCCGTCTCGACCGGCAGGGCACGCCCACCCCGGGTCTGTTGCCCCGGTTCCTCGCCGAGTACTACACCGCGTGCGAGGGGGGCGAGGCGCTGGCGGATCCGGCCGTGCAGGCGGTGTTGGCGGCCGCGGCCGAGGTGGATCTCGACCGCGACCTGCTGCCGATGACGGAATGGGAACGGCTCCCGCCGGCTACCCCCGGGTGATCGATCCCATCGACGGTGACCTCAGGCCCGGGTGGGGGACTCGGTCGCCGGTTCGGTGGCCTCGGCCTGTTCGGCGGCGATCTGGGCCCGGATGTCGGCCATGTCGAGGGCCTCGACTGCGGCGATCAGCTCGTCGAACGCCTTGGCCGGCAGGGCGCCGGCCTGGCGGAACACCAGGATCCCGTCCCGGAACGCCATCAGTGTCGGGATCGAGGAGATCTGTGCGGCCATCGCCAGGCCCTGCTCGGCCTCGGTGTCCACCTTGCCGAAGCGCATCTCCGGGTGCACTCCGGACGCCTTCTCGAACACCGGCGCGAAGGCGCGGCACGGTCCACACCAGGCGGCCCAGAAGTCCACGAACGTGATGCCCTCCTCGAGCACCGTCTCCTCGAAGTTCTCCGCCGTCAGTTGCAGTGTCGCCATCGGGTCCATCCCCCTTCGTCGGTCAGTTCTCCGTCAGTCTAGCAGATACCCCTAGGGGTATTTATCTCTCAGAGGGTCGGTGCCGGCTCCCGTATGCTGGCCGGGATCTGAGAGCCGACGGGCGACGGAAAGGTACCGATCGATGCACAACCTGCGCGGATCCGTGAAGAACTACGTCTGGGGGACGACGGACCGCATCCCGGCACTGCTGGGGCAGAGACCGACCGGGGAACCGTACGCCGAGTACTGGCTGGGAGCTCATCCCGCCGGCCCGGCGACCGTCGACGGCGTGGGCCTGGACGCCGCGATCGCCGCCGATCCCGCGGTGCTGGGGGAGCGCTCGCGGCAGGTGTTCGGCGATCGGTTGCCGTTCCTGATGAAACTGCTGAGCGCCGCCCGGGCGCTGTCGCTGCAGGTGCACCCCACCGCCGCGCAGGCCCGCGAGGGGTTCGTCCGGGAGAACGGGGCGGGCGTCGCGCTCGGCGATCCGGCTCGGACGTACAGGGACGACTGGCCCAAGCCGGAGATCATGGTTGCGCTGGAGCCCTTCGAGGCCCTGTACGGGTTCCGCGACCCGCGGCGCAGCGCCGCGATCCTGCGGGCGCTCGGCGGAGAGGCCGCCGACGGTCTCGCGAGCCGACTGGACGCCGAGGATGTCGATCTGGTGGCGATCGTCCGGGATCTGCTGACCGACGGGGACCCGGTGCTTGTTGCTGCGCTGGCGGCGGATGCGGACCGGGCGGCGGATCGGACCCGGCTCGGTGATGAGCGGGAGGTGGCCGATGCCCGCGACACCGTGGCCCGGCTGGGCCGGGAGTACCCCGGCGACCCGGGGATCGTCGTCGCGCTGCTGATGAACCGGCGGCGGCTGGAGCCGCTGCAGGCCCTCTACGTGCCCGCCGGGGTGATGCACGCCTACCTGTCCGGCACCGGGGTCGAGGTGATGGCTTCGTCGGACAACGTCGTCCGCGGTGGGCTGACCCCCAAACACATCGATCTGCAGGGGCTGACCGAGGTGGTCGACCCGCGGCCGTCGGTCCCGACGTTGGTCCCGGTCGAGTCGGTCGGCGACGGGGTGAGCCGCTACCTGACCCCGGCGCCGCACTTCGCGCTGTGGCGGGTGGACCCGTCGGCGGCGGCCCGGACGCTGCCGGCCACCGACAGCCCGCGGATCTTCCTGACCGTACGCGGCGCCTGCCGGCTGACCCGCGATGGCGAGGAACACCGCCTCCGCAGTGGGGAGGCGGTGTTCCTCGCGGCGGGCGAAGCGGTGCAGGTCACCGGCGAGGGGCTCGGCTTCCTCACCTCGATCGGCGGGTAGTTGCCGCGCCGGCCGCCAGGCCTGGGCCGTGTCGGTCGTTCAGACCGCCGCGCCCGCCCGGTCCAGGTGGCCGGCGAGGGTGAACATCGGGTGCTGCCACGGCGAGGCGCCCTCGGTGGCCAGGTCGGCCAGCACCGCGCCGTACGCCGGCGCGAACTTGAACCCGTTGCCGGACATGCCGGCCGCGACGACGATCCGGCCGGTGCCGACCCGGTCGATCACCGGAACGTGGTCCGGGGTCACCGAGTCGTGGTGGATCGACCAGCGGACCGGGTCCGGGACCAGATCGGGCATCATCCGCTGGGCCTGCTCCCCGGCCCAGGCCAGCTGCTCCGGGGTGATCCGGGCCGGCAGCTGTGACGGGTGGTCGATCGGGTCCCAGTCGATCTTCGGGCACATCTTGATGCTGTAGCCGTCCAGGCTCGGCGCGCCGAAGGCGTGCACCCCGTCCAGGTCCCGCATGAACACCGGCAGCCGGTCCGGGGTGAACCGGTCGATGTGGCGCGGCATGAACCAGGTCAGGGCGTACGCCTCGACGTGCAGCAGGGAGTGCAGCTCCGGCAGCACCCGGGTGGTCCACGACCCGGCGGTGACCACCACCCGGGCCGCCCGGACGGTTCCGGCGCTGGTGGTGACGGTCACCCCGTCGGCGTCCTCGGCCAGGCTGAGCACCTCGGTGTGGTAGCGCACCTCGGCGCCCGCGGCGACGGCCTGCTCGGTGGCGGTCATCACCGCCACCTCCGGGCGGAGCCCGCCGCCCAGTTCGTCGAGGATGCCGATGTCCTCGGCGCGGACGGCGAACTGTGGGAACTCCGCCCGCAACCCGTCGGCGTCGAGGAGGCGGTGCGGCAGGTCGTACGCCCGGATCGAGCGGAGGGTGGACTCCAGGTCCTGGTGGCCCGCCGGCCCCACGCTCAGCGCCCCGACCGGCAGCAGGATGCTCCGGCCCGACTCGGCCTCGAGCTCCTGCCACAGCCGGCGGGCCTCCAGCAGGGCGGGGATGTAGAGCTGGCCCTCCTTGGCCGCCGCCCGGTAGAGCCGGGACTCCCCGCTGAACGATCCGTGGGTGTGGGCGGGACCGTACTGCTCGATCCCCAGCACCCTCAGCCCGGGGCGCCGGCTGAGGCGCCACAGCGCCATCGACCCCATCGTCCCCACTCCGATGACGGCCACGTCGACGTCCGTCACCGTGCTGTCGCTGCTCATCGTGTCCTCCGTCCGTGCGTTGCGTGTGATGTGTGTGATCCGGATGTTCCGTACGTACGGCCGGCGTCCGTCATGCCAGCTCCGGGGTGTCCCACAGGTTCAGCGGGGTGCCGATGCCCAGCTCCAGCGCCCGGCGGTAGACCGTGGTGCCCCAGGCGACGTCCTCGACCGGCATGCCGCCGACCGACATCAGCACGATCTCGTCGTCGTCGCGGCGGCCGGGCAGCTCGCCGATGACGATCCGGCCGATGTCCTCCATCTGGTCGCGGGTCATCCGGCCGTCCTCGATCATGTCGGTGAACTTGCAGCCGATGATCGGGATGGAGTGGTGGGTGGGACCGACCGTCTCCTCGGCCCAGGCCTCGTACAGGCCGGACGCGTCGACGACCTTGCGGACGTCGGCGGCCTCCATGCCCTCGTCGATCTCGCACAGCGACGGCATCACCAGGAAGGCGCCCGGCTTGACCCACTCCCGCTTGACCAGTGGGTAGCTACTGGGGTCACCCTCCTCCCCGGAGGTGCAGTAGGTGACGATGTCGGAGCCGCGCACCACGTCCGCCAGCTCGTCGACCACGGTGACGGTGGTGATCTGGGGCAGCTCGGTGCCGATCCAGTCGATGAAGGCGGCCAGGCTCGCCGCACCGCGGCCCTTGACCTTGACGGTGTGGATGCCGGGGCAGGCGACGAGGAAGGCCTGCAGCGCGGTCCGGGCCATCACGCCCGGGCCGGCGATGCCGACGACCTCCGCATCGGGCCGGGCCAGGTGCCGGGCGCCGACCCCGGGCACCGCGCCGGTGCGGTAGGCGGACAGCAGGTTGGCCGACATGAAGGCCAGTGGGGCGCCGGTGTCGGTGTCGTTCAGGGTGAACATCAGGATCGACCGGGGCAGACCCTTGGCCCGGTTGTCCTTGTTGGAGCCGTACCACTTCACGCCGGTGGTGCCGAAGGAGCCGCCCAGGTAGGCGGGCATCGCCATGAACCGGCGGTCGGCGGTGTTGGCCGGCATGGTCGGGAACGGCGACTCGTCGGGGAAGGTGACCATCGCGCCGTGTGAGTCGTTGTTGGCCCCGGCCATCCGGTAGTCGCCGGTGGCGAGCAGGGCGAACATCTCCTCCATGGTGTCGACGCAGGCGGCCATGTCGGTGACCCCGGCGGCGATCATGTCCTGTTCGGAGAGGTAACGGAAGTCGATCGCGGTCGACGGCGCGGCGGTGCCGGCGGGGGCGGTCGCGGGGGCCGGAACGGTGCCGGTCGGGGTGGAGTCCGGGGCGGTGGTGCGGATCACGGTCGTGGTCATGGCTGCTCCTGTGCGGTCAGGCGTGCGGGTCAGGCGGAGATGTGGTCGGTGAGGTCGGCGTACAGCTCGGGCTTCCGGGCCCGCAGATGCAGGGCCTGCGCATAGCCGCCGGCCAGGGCCAGCGGGACGGTGGCGATCAGCCCGACCGTGAGCGCGCCGCCCCCGCCGACCAGGACCGGGAAGTACGCGACGATCAGAGCGGTCATCACGACCAGGCCGATCAGCCCGACGGCGGGCAGGATCCGGGTCTCCCAGACCGAGCCGACGACGTCGCGGTGCCGGGCGAAGAAGACCATCACGGCCAGCGAGGTCAGTGCCATCAGCACGACCACGCCGAGGGTGGCGACCCCGGACAGCCAGGTGAAGACGGCGAGCACCGGGTCGAGTCCGGCGACCGCGAGGACGACGACGAGGACGGCGGTGGTGACGGTCTGGGCCAGCGAGGAGGGGGACGGCGAGCCGTGCACCGGGTGCACGCCCTTGAGGACCGCCGGGAGGGTGCCGGCGTGCGCCATCGAGTGCTGGTACCGGGCGATGACGTTGTGGAAGGACAGTACGCAGGCGAACAGCGAGGTGAGCAGCAGGACGTTGACGATGGCGCCGCCGATCGGGCCGAGGTAGGCGGCGGTCACGTTGATCACCATCGCGCCGGGGTCCTGGGCGGCGATCTCGAGCACCTTGCTCGGGCCCTCGGCCATCACCAGCACCCAGGCGCCGAAGGTGTAGAAGACGCCGATCAGGATGACCGCGGCGTACGTCGCCCGGGGGATGGTCCGTTCCGGCTGCCGCGCCTCGTCGCGGTAGATGGCGGTGGACTCGAAGCCGATGAAGCCGGCGGCGGCGAACATCAGCCCCACGCCCGGGGCGCCGGAGACGACATTGGCGGGGGCGAACGGGGCCAGGGACAGTCCCTCGGCACCGCCGGTCGCGATCACCGCGACGCCCAGCGCGAGCACGATCAGGATCTCCCCGATCAGCAGCAGGCCGAGCACCTTGGAGCTCAGCTCAATGTGGCGGTAGCCGAGGTAGCCGACCAGGCCGATCACGGCCAGGGTGTAGAGCCACCAGGGCAGCTCCGGGCCGCCCAGGGCGGTGATCGTCATGTTGAGACTGAAGCCCAGGTACGCGTACACGGCGACCTGGACGGCCGTGTAGGTGAGCAGCGCGAGGTAGGCCGCGCCCAGGCCCCAGCGGCGGTCGAGCCCGTAGCCGACGTAGGTGAAGAAGGCGCCGGGCTTGGGTACCAGCCGGCTCATCGTGCTGAGGCCGACGGAGAAGGGCAGCAGGACCAGGGCCACGGCGGCGAACATCGCCGGGTAGCCGGGGCCGTTGCCGAGCAGGATGCCGAGCGGTGCGCCGCCGGCGATGACGGTGAGCGGTGCGGCGGCGGCGACGACCATGAACACGATCGGGCCGGGCCCGAGGGAACCTGTCAGGCGATGTTCGGCGGTGGTGGTCGCCGTGTCCGGTGCGAGTGATGTCATGCCGACGATGCTCGGCGGGGTGTGTTTCAGCCGGCCCCCGTGCGGTGAATCCAGCACGTCGTCCAAATGAGACCGGCCCGGCCGCGCGGATCGGGTGAGCGGATTCATCCGGGTGTAACACCGGGAACACCACGTCGCACCGGGGACACACGTGGTTCGTAACACCGGGGACACACGTGCTTCGTACGCTCGGCGGGCATGAGGACCCTGCACGACGAGATCGCGTCCCCGACGCCGGCGCCACAGTTCGGCACGTCGTCGCCGCTGGCCGGGCTGCGCCGCCGCTCGCTGCGGCCGGTCGACGCCCTGGCCGGGTCGATCGCGGCCGCGGCACCGACCGCCGCGGGACTCACCCTGCCGGCACTGCTGCTGCAGCACACCGGCGGCCGGGCCTGGATCGCCGTGTTGCTCGCCGCTGGACTGGCGTTGTCGATGGCGCTGCTGGTCGGGGTGTTCGCCCGACGGCTGACCGGGTCGGGCGCGCTCTACACGTTCGTCGCGCAGGCGGTCGACACCACCCGTGCCTCCGGGCGGGTGATGGCGCTGGCCACCGCCGCCTTCCTGACCGTGGCGTACGGGCTGGTCGCGGTGACTGCGCTGGCCGGCACCGGCCTCTATCTCGCCCGGCTGGTCGGGTCGTTCGGCCTGTCGGTGCCCCTGTCGGTGCCGGTCGGGGTCGCTGTCGCGGTGGGGCTGGCCTGCCTGGCGTTGCTGGTGCGCCGGATCTCGTTGTCCTCCCGGGTGATGCTGACGCTGGAGGCGGGCGCCCTGGGGGTGCTGTTGATCCCAGTGCTCGGCGTCCTGCTGGGCGACTGGGGCCATGCCGCGACCGGCGCGGTGGGCCTCGGCGACCCGACGGTGTCCGGCGTGCCGGGGCCCGGTGCCGCAGGCACCGGCACCGTCCCGCATCCCGGTGGGCTCGCCGCGGGCGTGATGATCACCGTGGCGGCGTTCATCGGCTTCGACCACGCCACGTTCGTGGGGGCGGAGACCCGCCGCCCGCTGCGCACCATCCCGCGGGTGCTGTCGACCAGCGTCGTGGTCGTCACCGTGGTCCAGCTGCTGACCGTGCTCGCGGCGATCCGGGCCGGGTCCGCGGCGGTGTTCCAGGCGACCGGGATGTGGTGGACGCCGGTGCTGTCCCTGGCCGGGGTGCTGGGGTTCGCCGCCTGCGCGCTGGCCTCGATGACGGCGCTGTCGCGGCTGTTCCTGGTGCTGGCCAAGGACGGCATTCTGCCGGCCGGTGTCGGCCGGACCACCGATCAGGGCAGTCCGGTCACCGCCGTGCTGGTGACGGCGGTGCCGATCATCGTCGTCGCCGCGGGTGCCGTCGCGGTGGCCGGCCCGTGGGCGGTGGTGTCCACCGCAACGTCGGCGGCGGCCTCGGCGTACGTGCTGGCCTATCTGCTCACCGCGGTCGCGGTGCCGCTGTTCCTGCGCCGGATCGGCGAGCTCACCCTCACCCCGGTGGTCGGGGCGGTCGGGGCGGCGATCGGGCTGGCGGCGGTGTGGCTGGGATTCGTCGCCGGGCCGGTGCAGCCGGCGGACCGGTGGGGTGCCTGGATCGGCGTCCTGGTGCCGGTCACGCTGGTGCTGGCCGGCTGGGAGGTGGTCCGCCGCCGGCCGCCGGGCCGGTGGGGCCGCTACGACGTGCCGACCACCCGGGACGTGCTCGGCGGCGACGGTCCGGACGCATGAGTCGGGACCCCGACGACGGGGTGGACCTGCGGGCCCGCCAGCCGCAGGCCGTCCGCAACGCGTTCGCGGTCCTGGAGGAAGTCGCCCGGTGCGGGGCGGGGGTCACCGGGACCCAGGTGGCGCGCAACCTCCGGATGCCGAAGGCGACCGCCTACCGGCTGCTCAACATGCTGGTGGAGGACGAGTACCTGGTCCGGGTGCCGGATCTCAGCGGGTTCGCGCTGGGCCGGAAGGTGGCCTGGTTGATCGCCCTGGCCGAGGACGGGCCCGCAACATCCGTTGAGCACGCGTCGTCGGCATATGGGTCCAGTCCGGCGTCGCCTGGATCCACGCCGGATCGGTGACCATCCGGGCGACGACGAGGCCGGCCGCCAGGGAGACCAGGATGCCGAGGCTGACCGACCCGTTGGCGAGCGCCGCCAGCGGGTCCTGGTTGATCATCGCCACCAGCGCCCGGTAGGTGCTCGCCCCCGGGATCATGATCAGCACCGCCGGCACCGACAGGATGATCCGTGGTGCCGGCAGGCGCTGGCTGGCCGCGGCGGCCAGCAGGCCGACCAGCAGCGTCGCTCCCGCTGCGCACAGCAGCGGATTCGCCCCGGCGTCGCCGGCGCCCAGCCGCAGCACGTTGGCGACGGTGCCGATCGCGGCGGTGGCCAACGCCGGCCGCAGCGGGGTGTTGAAGGTGATGGCGAAGCCGAACACCCCGACGAACCCGGCCACCAGCCGGAACGCCCACAGCGCAGCGGTCGGCAGTGGTGGCGGCGGGATCTCGCCGGGCGTGAGCCCGAACCCGAGGGCGACCAGCCACGCTCCCAGGGCAGCCGCCAGGGTGACCATCGTGGCGTAGAGCAGCCGTGACACCCCGGCGACGAAATCGAACCGGGCCAGGTCGAGCGCCGCGGTGAGCAGTGGGAAGCCCGGCACCAGGAACAGGATCGCCGAGGTGAACGCCGCCTCGTGCAACGGCTGGGCCGCCGTCGGCAGCGCCCAGCGCAGGGCGGCAGCACCGAGCAGGTAGACCGTGCAGGCGACGGTCGCGGCGAGGGCGACGACGGCCAACTGGTTGAGCCGGAACCGGCGCAGCCGGAGCTGCACCAGCTTGCCGATCGCCGCCGCGACCGCGACCGCGGCCGGATCGGTCGGTGTCGGTGTCGGTGCCGGCGGGGGCGTCGGTGGCGGATCCGCTCGATGCGGCACGGTGATTCCTCCCTCGTGACGGTGACTCGACCGCCGGCCGGATCAGAAGGCCCAGTCCTCATCCTCGGTGTCGACCGCCTTGCCCATCACGTACGACGACCCCGACCCGGAGAAGAAGTCGTGGTTCTCGTCGGCGTTCGGGGACAGCGCGGACAGGATCGCCGGGTTCACTGCGGTCGCCGCCTTCGGGAAGAGCGGCTCGTAGCCGAGGTTCAGCAGCGCCTTGTTGGCGTTGTAGCGCAGGTACATCTTCACGTCCTCGGTCAGCCCGACCGGGTCGTAGAGGTCCTCGGTGTAGGCCTCCTCGTTGTCGTAGAGCTCCTGGAGCAGCTCGAAGGCGTAGTCCTTGAGCTCGGCCTGCCGGGCCGGCGAGGCCTCGGCCAGCGCCTGCTGGAACTTATAGCCGATGTAGTAGCCGTGCACCGCCTCGTCGCGGATGATCAGCCGGATCAGGTCGGCGGTGTTGGTGAGCTTCGCGTGGCTGGACCAGTACATCGGGGTGTAGAAGCCGGAGTAGAAGAGGAACGACTCCAGCATCACCGACGCCACCTTGCGCTTCTCCGGGTCGTCGCCACGGTAGTAGGAGAGGATGATCCGGCTCTTGCGCTGGAGGTTCTCGTTCTCCTCGCTCCACCGGAACGCGTCGTCGATCTCCTCGGTGGAGTTGAGGGTGGAGAAGATCGAGCTGTAGCTCTTGGCGTGCACCGACTCCATGAACGCGATGTTGGTGTAGACCGCCTCCTCGTGCGGAGTCCGGGCGTCCCGGATCATCGCCACCGCACCCACCGTGCTCTGGATGGTGTCCAGCAGGGTCAGCCCGGCGAAGACCCGGGTGGTCAGCAGCTGTTCGTGCGGCCTCAGCGTACGCCAGGAGGGGATGTCGTTGCTCAGCGGCACCTTCTCCGGCAGCCAGAAGTTGCCGGTGAGCCGGTCCCACACCTCCTGGTCCTTCTCGTCGACGATCCGGTTCCAGTTGATCGCCGGGATCCCGGCGGGCAGGGTCGACAGGTCGTTCATGGTCGTGTCCTCCTTCACAGCATGCAGCTGACGCAGCCCTCGACCTCGGTCCCCTCGAGGGCCAACTGTCGGAGCCGGATGTAGTACAGGGTCTTGATCCCCTTGCGCCAGGCGTAGATCTGCGCCCGGTTGATGTCGCGGGTGCTGACGGTGTCGGGGAAGAACAGGGTCAGCGACAGGCCCTGGTCGACATGACGGGTCGCCTCGGCGTAGGTGTCGATGATCGCCTCCGGACCGATCTCGTACGCGTCGCGGTAGTACTCGAGGTTCTCGTTGGTCATGTACGGCGCCGGGTAGTAGACCCGGCCGATCTTGCCCTCCTTGCGGATCTCGATCCGGGACACGATCGGGTGCAGGGAACTGGTCGAGTTGTTGATGTAGCTGATCGATCCGGTCGGCGGCACCGCCTGGAGGTTCTGGTTGTACAGGCCGTGCTCGGCGACCTCGGCGGCCAGCACCCGCCAGTCCTCGGTGGTGGGCAGCTGCACCCCGGCGTCGGCGAACAGCCGGGCGATCCGCTCGGTGCGGGGACGCCAGTCGCCCTCGAGGTACTTCGTGAAGTACTCCCCGGTGGCGTACGCCGACCGCTCGAACCCGGCGAACCGCTCGCCGCGCTCCGTCGCGATCCGGCAGGAGGCGGCCAGCGCGTGGTAGGTGACCGTGTAGAAGTACAGGTTGGTGAAGTCGAGCGCCTCGGCCGAGCCGTAGTGGATCGACTCGCGGGCGAGGTAGCCGTGTAGGTTCATCTGTCCCAGGCCGATCGCGTGGCTCAGCGCGTTGCCGTGCTCGACGCTGGGCGCGCAGGCGATGTTCGACCCGTCGGACACCGCCGTGAGGGCACGGACGGCGATCTCGACGGTCCGGCCGAGATCGGGGGAGTCCATCGCCTTGGCGATGTTGAGCGAGCCGAGGTTGCAGGAGATGTCCTTGCCGACGTGGTCGTACGACAGGTCCTCGTGGTAGGTCGAGGGGGTCGACACCTGGAGGATCTCCGAGCAGAGGTTCGACATGGTGATCCGCCCGTCGATCGGGTTGGCCCGGTTGACGGTGTCCTCGAAGACGATGTACGGGTAACCGGACTCGAACTGGATCTCCGCGAGGGTCTGGAAGAACCTGCGGGCGCTGATCTTCTTCTTGGTGATCCGGCGGTCGTCGACCATCTCCCGGTACTTCTCGGTGACCGAGATCTCGCTGAACGGCACCCCGTAGACCCGCTCCACGTCGTACGGGCTGAACAGGTACATGTCCTCGTTGTCGCGGGCCAGTTCGAAGGTGATGTCGGGGATCACCACGCCGAGGGAGAGGGTCTTGATCCGCACCTTCTCGTCGGCGTTCTCCCGCTTGGTGTCGAGGAAGGCGAGGATGTCGGGGTGGTGGGCGTGCAGGTACGCCGCCCCGGCCCCCTGCCGGGCGCCCAGCTGGTTGGCGTAGGTGAACGAGTCCTCCAACAGCTTCATCACCGGGATCACCCCGGAGGACTGGTTCGCGATCCGCTTGATCGGCGCGCCGGCCTCCCGGATGTTCGTCAGGGACAACGCGACCCCGCCGCCGCGCTTGGACAGCTGCAGCGAGGAGTTGATCGCCCGCGCGATGGACTCCATGTTGTCCTCCACCCGCAGCAGGAAGCAGGAGACCAGCTCACCGCGCTGGGCCTTGCCGGCGTTGAGGAAGGTCGGGGTGGCCGGCTGGAACCGGCCGGCCATGATCTCGTCGACGATCTGCTCGGCGAGGGCGAGGTCCCCGGCGGCCAGGGTCAGTGCGACCATGCAGACCCGGTCCTCGAACCGCTCCAGGTAGCGCTGCCCGTCGAAGGTCTTCAGGGTGTAGGACGTGTAGTACTTGAACGCGCCGAGGAAGGTGGGGAAGCGGAACTTCACCGCGTACGCCCGTTTGAACAGGGACTTCACGTCCTCGAAGTCGTAGCGCTCCAGCACCTCCGGCTCGTAGTAGCCCGTCTCGACCAGGTGGTCGAGCTTCTCCCGCAGCGAGTGGAAGAAGACGGTGTTGCGATTGACGTGCTGGAGGAAGTATTCCCGCGCCGCCTGCCGGTCCGCCTCGAAGCGGATCCGGCCGTTCTCGTCGTAGAGGTTGAGCAGCGCGTTGAGGGCGTGGTAGTCGGCCCGGGGGTCGGAGATCGTCTCCGGCCCGGTGTCGGTCAGCTGAGTCGGTGCCATCGGGACAGCCCTTCAGGCCGCGTGCAGACGCGCCGCGGCGGCGCTGATCCGGTCCGGCCGGAAGCCGGACCACTGCTCGTCACCGGCGACCACCACCGGCGCCTGCCGGTGGCCGAGGGCGAGCACCTCGGTGAGGGCCTCGGCGTCGGTCGACAGGTCGACCACCTCGTAGTCGAGCCCGTGCTTGTCCAGCGCGCGGTACGTCGCCGCGCACTGGACGCAGGAGGGGCGGCTGTAGACCGTGATCTTCATTGTGCGAGTCCTTCCCCCGAGTGTGGATCACCACGGTGTGATTTCACCGGTGTGATGACTGGAAGGCTATCTGTTGTGGTCGGGAAGGGCAAGCACCCCAAGATGTTGTGTCGCTGTAGGTGTGGTGCTATCCGCGCGTGGCGACCGGGTCGTTCCGCCAGGGCGGACGGCTGGGCCGGTCGGACTTGCGCGATCGCGGCTGCGGGTGCTTCTGTGGAGGTCGTCGCAGTGTTCGGGAATCCGGTGAGAATCCGGGGCTGTCCTCGCAACTGTCACTGGAGAGTCGCTCCCTCATGCCACTGGGCCCTCGGGTCCGGGAAGGCGGGAGCGGCGTCGGATCCAGGAGCCAGGAGACCGGCTGCGGCGGTCGACGACGAGTCTCCACGACGGATGGAGAGTGAGGAATCATCATGACTGCTGCCTGCCCTGACGACCGTGCCGATGCCCGGGAGGGCCGGGCATGACCACCGCGGCGAACCTCGGCTTCCCCCGGATCGGCCGTGACCGGGAGCTCAAGTGGGCCCTCGAGAAGCACTGGCGCGGCGAGCTCGCCGCCGCCGGGCTCGCGGAGGTGGCCGCCGGACTGCGCGCCGGGAACTGGCGCCTCCAGCAGTCCCTCGGCATCGAGGTGATCCCCTCGGGGGATTTCTCGCTGTACGACCCGATGCTGGACACCGCGGTCGCCGTGGGGGCGGTGCCCGAACGCTTCGGGGAACCGTTCGACCTGTCCGGCTGGGACGAGGAGGCGCTCGGGCGCTACTTCACCATGGCCCGCGGCGCGCAGGGGATCCCGGCGCTCGAACTGACCAAGTGGTTCGACACGAACTACCACTACCTGGTGCCGGAGCTGGCACCGGACCAGCGCTTCGGGTACCGCTCCCGGACCACGGCAGCGATGGCCCGGGAGGCCGCCGCGCTGGGCATCACCACCCGCCCGGTGGTGATCGGCCCGGTCACCTTCCTGCGGCTGTCCAAGCGCACCGACGGCGGCCCGACCGCGGAGCTGCTCGACGTGCTGCTGCCGGCGTACGAGGCGTGGATCGCCGATCTGGTGGCCGGCGGGGCGACCGCCGTCCAGCTCGACGAGCCGGTGCTGGTCACCGACCTGTCGGCGGCGGAGACGGCCAGCCTGGCCCGGGCCTACCAGCGGCTCCGGGCGGCCGGCCCGGCCCGACTCACCCTCGCCACGTACTTCGGCGGGCTGGGTGCGAACCTGGAGCTGGCCGTCGGCCTGCCGGTCGACGTGCTGCACGTCGACCTGGTCCGTGACCCCGGTCAGCTGGCTGCCCTGGTCGAGGCCGCGCCCGCGTCGCTCGCCCTCTCCCTCGGTGTGGTCGACGGCCGCAACGTGTGGCGGGCCGACCTGGCGGCGCTGTCCGCCCGGTTGGCGCCGGCGGTGGCGCGGCTCGGCGCGGAGCGGGTGCAGCTCGCGCCGTCCTGCTCACTGGCCCACGTCCCGGTGGACCGGACCCGGGAGGGGGACCTCGACCCCGAGCTCGCCTCGTGGATGTCCTTCGCCGTGCAGCGCCTCGAGGAGGTCTCGCTGCTCGCCCGCGCCCTCGACGGCGACCCGGCGGCGGTGGCCGGGCTGCAGGACAGTGCCGCGGTGCTGGCGGCGCGGCGTACTTCGGTGCGGGTCCGCCGGCCCGAGGTGCAGCAGCGGCTGGCCGCGGTGACCGCCGACCAGGCCCGGCGCGGTGCGGCCTTCCCCGAGCGGGCGGCCGCCCAGCACGCCCGGCTCGGCCTGCCGCCGCTGCCGACCACCACGATCGGATCGTTCCCGCAGACCCCGCAGCTGCGGAGGTTGCGGGCGGCGCACCGCCGCGGCGAGATCGACCGGGTGACGTACGAGGCGGGCCTGCGCGAGGCCACCGCCGACTGCGTACGCCGCCAGGAGGAGTGGGGGCTCGATGTGCTGGTGCACGGCGAGTTCGAGCGTACCGACATGGTGGAGTACTTCGGCGAGCAGCTCGACGGCTTCGCCACCACCGCCCATGGCTGGGTGCAGAGCTACGGTTCACGCTGCGTGAAGCCGCCGGTGCTCTACGGGGACGTGGCGCGCCGCGGCCCGATGACGGTCGACTGGGCCTCGTACGCGGCCGGGCTCACCGACCGGCCGTTGAAGGGGATGCTGACCGGGCCGGTGACGATCCTGCAGTGGTCCTTCGTCCGCGACGACCAGCCGGAGGCGGTGACCGCCCGCCAGGTCGCCCTGGCGCTGCGTGACGAGACGGTGGACCTCGAGGCGGCCGGGCTGCCGATCATCCAGGTCGACGAACCGGCCCTGCGGGAGGGGCTGCCGCTGCGGGAGGCCGACCGGGCCGGCTACCTCGGCTGGGCGACCGAGGCCTTCCGGCTGGTCGCCGGCGGCGTCCGGGCGGACACGCAGATCCACACCCACATGTGCTACGCCGAGTTCGGCGACATCATGGGCGCGATCATCGACATGGACGCCGACGTCATCTCGATGGAGGCGTCCCGTTCCGGGATGGCGGTCGTCGAGGAACTGGCCCGCGCGGGCTACCCGAACGAGGTCGGCCCCGGTCTGTGGGACATCCACTCCCCGCGGGTGCCCTCGGCGGGTGAGCTGGATGGGCTGTTGGCCCGGGCGATCGACGCGCTCGGCGCCGAACGGCTGTGGGTGAACCCGGACTGCGGGCTGAAGACGCGCGGTTGGCCCGAGGTGGAGGCGGCGCTCACCGCGCTGGTCGGGGCGGCCCGCCGGGCCCGGCGGCTCCTCACCCCCGCAGGATGCCCTTCTCCAGGGCGAGGGTGACCGCCCGGGTGCGGTCGTTGACGCCGAGCTTCTCGAAGATCCGCAGCAGGTGGGTCTTCACCGTTGCCTCGGAGATGTGCAGCGCGGTGGCGATCTGCCCGTTCGTACGACCCTCGGCGACCAGTTCCAGCACGTCGATCTCGCGGGGGGTCAGGTGCGCGCTGGCCGGTTCGCGGGTGCGGGTGACCAGCGCGGTGGCGACGCTGGGGGAGAGCGCCACCTGGCCGTGGACGGCCGCCCGGACCCCGGCGAGGAGCTCGTCCATCGGCGCGGCCTTGAGCAGGTAACCGGTCGCCCCGGCCTCGATCGCGGAGAGGATGTCGGCATCGGACTCGTAGGTGGTGAGCACCACCACCGGGAGTCCGGGGTGGGCGGTGAGCAGCCGGCGGGTCGCCTCCACCCCGTCCATCACCGGCATCCGCAGGTCCATCAGCACCACGTCGGCCGCCAGCGTCGCCAGCAGCGCGACCGCCTCGGCCCCGTCGGCGGCCTGGCCGACGACGGTGATGTCCGGGGCGGTCCGCAGTGCCGAGCTGACCCCCTCGCGGACGACGGGGTGGTCGTCGACCACCACCACTCGGATCGGCGTGCTCATGCTCTCGCTCCTTCCGCGGCCGGGACGGCCCCGGCGGTCGATCTGCCGGTGCCCTCCGCCGGCGCGGCGTGGCGGGGTAGTCGTACGGTCAGCCGGGTGCCCTCCGCCGGGGCGGAGTCGACGCCGAGTGAGCCGCCGGCCAGCGCCAGCCGGGTGGTCATCCCGGGCAGGCCGTAGCCGCGGGCGCCGGTCCGGTCGGCGGTGGGGTCGAAGCCGACGCC
The DNA here is from genome assembly GCF_033170155.1 of Raineyella sp. W15-4. GTDB lineage: Bacteria > Actinomycetota > Actinomycetes > Propionibacteriales > Propionibacteriaceae > Raineyella. Next base: position 238,609 of record NZ_CP137079.1, read on the forward strand.
GTCGTCGGTGACCATCAGGGTGGACTCGGCCGGGCCGACGGTGAGCGCGAGGTCGACCCGGGAGGCCCGGGCGTGCTTGCGGACGTTCGCCAGCGCTTCCTGGGCGCAGCGCAGCAGGACGACTTCCTCGTCCCGGGTCAGCGTCTCGGCCGGGCCGACGAAGCGGGTGCCGACCGGGGTGTCGGTCTCGGCGGTGAACCGGGCGCAGAGCCGGTCGATCCGCGGCACGATGCCCTCCCCGCCGACCCCGGGGCCGCGCCCCCCGGCGACCAGTGTCCGGGTCTCGGTGAGCGCCTGCCGGGCGGTCCCCTCGGCCAGGGCGATGGTGCGGGCCGCCGCCCGGGGGTCGGTCGCGGATTCGGTGCCGGCCCGCTCGGTGAGCATCACCACCACGGTGAGGGTCTGAGTGAGGGTGTCGTGCAGCTCCCGGGAGAACCGTTCGCGTTCCGCGGCGATGCCGGCCTCCCGATGGGCTGCGGCGAGCTCCAGTTGGGCGGCGTCGAGCTGGGCCTGCAGTCGTCCCTCCTTCTCGGCCGCCCGGACGATGCTGGTGATCCAGGCGCCCATGCTGAAGCTGAAGGCCAGCGAGATGCCGGCGCTGCCGATAGCCGCGAGCCAACCGTCACTGCCGGTGCCGAGGTTGACCAGGAAACCGGCGGCGACGGCCACGGCGATCCCGACGTTGGCGGCCACCACCTGCTCCAGGCGCCGGGACCAGCTCCACGCGTACGGGTAGGCGAAGGCCTGCAGCAGCGCGGTGGTCGGGTGGACGGCGCAGAGCACCAGCAGGGTGGCCAGCAGCGCGGCGAGGTAGAGGACGGCGAGCGGGCCGGCGCCGTGATCGGCCTCGTCCGTGCGCCCGTCCGTACGCGCGGCCCCGCCGACGCCGGCGGCGCGATGCGGGCGGCGCACCGGGCGCAGGGTGTGCCGGCCGAGCACGACCCACACCAGCAGGTGGGCGGCCAGGGTGATGACCCCGACCGTCCGGGCCTGCGGGGTGACGCCGTCGGTGAGCAGGAGGAAGGCCGCGAGGACGGCCGACACCCCGGCCAGCAACGCCGTCCACCACCCTCCCGGAAGCCGCGCGCTCATGCCTCAATCCTTCCGGATCCAGCGGAAGACGGCCAGTGCGGCGACGAAGCCCAGCAGCAGCCACAGTGCGAGGGCCAGCGCGACGGAGGCCAGCGCCCAGCTGCCGCCCACCTCGGCGGCGGCGAAGGAGTCGGGCAGGAAGACCTGTCGCATCCCCTGGGCCATCCACTTGAGCGGGAACACGGCGGCGGTCTGCTGCAGCCAGCCGGGCAGCTGGGAGTACGGCAGGTACACCCCGGAGATGAACTGCAGGACGAGGACGACCGGGGTGATCACCGCGCCGGCGCTCTTGCCGCTGCGGGGCAGTTGGGCGACCGCGATGCCCAGCAGTGCGCAGGTCACCAGGCCGAGCCCGAGCACCCAGGCGAAGGTGCCCCAGCGGGCCGGGTCGGTGGGCAGGCCCACGTCGAAGACAACCCGGGCGACGACCAGCAGCAGCGCCGCCTGCGCCACCCCGGTGACGAACACCTGGCCGAGCTTGCCGATGAAGTAGGAGGCCGGTGCCAGCGGCGTGCCGGCGAGCCGCTTGAGGGTGCCGTCGTGGCGCTCGTTGGCGATGTCGATGCCGAGGTTCTGCACTCCGCTGAGCAGGATCCCCGCGGCGAGCATCCCGGGCAGGTAGTAGCCGGCGGCGGTGACGCCGGGACCGAAGTCCATCGAGCTGAAGGCGGTGGCGAAGATGGTCAGCATCAGCACCGGGAAGAGGAAGGTGAAGAAGACCTGGTCGCCGCGGCGGAAGTAACCGCGAGTCTCGAAGGCGATCCGGCCGGTGCCGACGGTGAGGGTGTGCATGGGGCGCTCCTGGGTGGGGACGTACGGGCGGTGGGTGACGTACGGGCTGAACGGCGGGCCTGGCCGGTGTACCGGCCTGCCGGCTCGACGGATCAGGCCGGGATGCCGACCGGCCGGGCAGGGTCGGTATCGATGGACCGGCCGTCGGCGTGGTGGTCGTCGGTCGCGGTGGCGTCCTCGGCGTGGGCGTCCTCGGCCCGGGCGATGATGCCGAGGTAGATGTCCTCCAGGCTGGGGCGGATCACCTCCAGGCCGGTCGGTTCGCCCTCGGTGCGGTGCAGGCCGGCGACGATCCGGGCCGGCTCGTCGGTGCGGACGGAGCGTACGGTCGGGCCCTCGGACCAGCGGACGATCGGCGTCCGTGCCTCCTCCCCGCCGAGCCGGTCGATCGGTCCCTCGGCGACCACCCGCCCGGCGGCGATGACCACCGCGCGGTCGCTCAAGTGGGCCGCCTCGTCGAGGTAGTGGGTGGTCAGCAGGATGGTGGTGCCCTCGTCGCGCAGCTGTTCGATCAGCTCCCAGAAGCGGCGGCGCGCCTCCGGGTCGAAGCCGGTGGTCGGCTCATCGAGGAAGAGCAGCTCGGGCCGGCCGATGATGCCGAGGGCCACGTCGAGGCGGCGCCGCTGCCCGCCGGAGAGGGACGCGATCCGGGCCCGGGCCTTGTCGGCGAGGCCGACCGCCTCGATCGTCGCCGCCACGTCGCGTGGGTGGGGGTAGAAGGTTGCGAAGTGGCCGACGAGTTCCCGGACCGTGGCGGATTCGGCCGCCCCGGTGGACTGCCCGACGATGCCGAGGCGGGCCCGCCAGGCCCGGCCGGCCGTCCCGGGGTCCTCGCCCAGCACCTGCACCCGGCCGGTAGTCCGGTCCCGGTAGCCCTCCATGATCTCCAGCGTGGTGCTCTTCCCGGCGCCGTTGGGGCCGAGCAGCGACAGCACCTCGCCGCGGGCGATCTCGAAGGACACCCCGTGCAGGGCGGTGAAGGAGCCGTAGCGCTTGGTCAGGTCCTGGACGACGGCGATGGGGTCTGCGGTGGTCATGACTCCATCGTCCCGATCGGCGCGGCGCGCCACGAGCGGGACAACGGTGGGTTCGGGGGTCCACCGATCGGTGGACCCCGGGAGCCTTCCGGTCAGGCCAGCAGGTCGAGGATCCGCCGGCGCAGCGCCCGGAAGTCCGGATCGTCCTGGGTGCGGGGCCGGTCGAGGTCCACCGCGATGTCGGCCACCACCCGGGCCGGTCGTGGTGAGAACACCACCACCCGGTCGGAGAGCAGCAGTGCCTCCTCGACGTCGTGGGTGACCATGATCGCGGTGAACCCCTGGTGCTGCCACAGCCGGGCCAGTTCGGTCTGCAGCGCGGCGCGGGTGAGGGCGTCGAGCTTGCCGAGCGGCTCGTCCAACAGCAGGATCTCCGGCTCGGTGACCAGCGCCCGGGCCAGCGAGGCCCGCTGCGCCATCCCGCCGGACAGCTCCGCGGGCAGCGCGTCGCGGAAGTCGTCCAGCCCGACCATCGCGATCATCGCATCGATCCGGGCGCGCCACCCGGGGTCGTCCTTGCCGCCCTGGATCGTCGGCCCGAGGGCGACGTTGCGGGCGACGGTGAGCCAGGGCAGCAGCGTCGGGTCCTGGAAGACGAGGCCGCGGGAGGGGTCGGGCCCGGTCACCCGGCGGCCGTCGACGTAGATCGTCCCGGTGACCGGCCGGTCGAGTCCGGCGACCAGTCGCAGCAGGGTTGACTTGCCCGACCCGGAGGGCCCGACCAGGCTGACGAACTGGCCCGGCGCGACCGACAGATCGACGTGGTCGAGCACCGGCAGTGGCTCGCCGTGGACGAGGAACGCCTGGGTGATGTCGATCAGGTCGACCGCGCCGGCGACCCGCTCCTTCCCCGGGGATGCGGGCAGCGGAGTGGGGCCGGTCACCATCGGGTCAGGTCCTTCTGCCAGGCCAGCACGCGGTTGCGGACGGCGAGTTGGAGGGTGAGCAGGCTGCCGCAGAGCAGCACCATGACCACGATCGCGGCGTACATGGCCGGGTAGGCGCTCCAGCCCTTCTTCCAGTTGATGTACCAGCCGAGGCCGGAGTTGACGCCGAGGGTCTCGGCGATGGTGAGGGTGACGAAGGCGGTCGGCAGCGCCATGAAGATGCCGGTGAAGATGTTCGGCAGCGCCGCCGGCAGGGACACCTTGAGCACCAGGAACCGCGCCCCGGCGCCGAGGGTCTGGCAGACGTCGAAGTAGCTCTTCGGCACCGACCGGATCCCGGCGCTGGTCAGCACCGTCATCGGGAACCAGACGGTGAGCGAGACCAGGAAGACCGCCGCCCAGAAGGTGTTCGGGAAGGCGATGAAGACGATCGGGATCCAGGCCAGGGTCGGCACCGGCCCGATGTACTTCACGATCGGGTTGAGCCAGTAGCCGGCCCGCCGCGACCAGCCCATCCACAGGCCGGTCAGCAGGCCGGAGATCCCGCCGATCACCAGCCCGAGCACCAGCAGCACCGCGGAGTTGGCGACCGACTGGCCCAGCAGCACCCGGTCCGCCCACGCCTCGGTGAACAGCTGGCCCGGCGGCGGGACGTACGGCGGGCGGAGCACCCCGGACTTGGCGGTGAGTCCGTCCCAGGCGGCGACCACCACAGCCAGCGCGATCCACCAGGCCGACCAGGCGCCCAGCCACCGCGAGGCCCGCAGGCCCCGCCGGGTCTGCGGGCGGGCACTCACCGCCCACACCACCACCAGCACCGCCGTGATGGTCCCGGCCAGCACGGCCAGCGGCAGCTGCCCCTTGACCAGGAAGGCGCCGGTGTCGGGGACCAGTACGATGCCGGCCGTGGTGAGCAGCCACGCCCCGACCGCCACCGCGACGAGCCGGTGGTCGGCGGTGCGGGGGCGGTGCCGGCGGGTGAGGGCGGCCCGGATCCCGGGGTCGCGGGACAGGGCGAGATCCCGGTCGGCGGTGGTCGGTGGCGTACGCTGTCCGGTGGTGGATGTCGTCATGGTCCTCACCAGGTGATGCCGAGGGTGGTGAAGGCCTGGTCGGCGAGCTTCTGCGGATCGGCGGAGGAATCGAGGAAACCGGTCTTCTTGAACTTCTCGATGCCCGGCAGCAGGGCGGCCTTCAGCTTGGTCACCGACGGCTCCCACCCGTAGGTCTTCAGCAGCGATTCGATCGTCGCGGCGTCACCGGCCACGTACTTCTTGTCCACCTCGAGGGCGGCGACCTCCGCCTCGTGGCCGGCCACGTAGCGCGATCCGCGGGCCCAGGCCTCGATCAGCTTGCGGGCCAGCGGCTCCTCCTTGGCCACCAGGTCGCCGTTGAGCGCGGTGCAGCAGCAGTAGGCCTGCGCGTTCATGCCGGTCATGTTGCTGGCCAGCTCGGTGCCGTAGCCGTTCAGCACCGGCAGGTAGGCGATCGGGTCGGAGGTGGCGATGGCGTCGACCTGACCCTGCTTGAGGGCGTCGGCGAGCAGGGAGGAGTCGAGCACCTTCCAGTTCACCTGCTTGGCCTCGGGCAGCGGGTTGATCCCGGCGTCCAGCAGGTCCATGGAGAAGAACATCGTGGCGCTCGAGGCGAGGCTCGGGATGCCGATCGTCTTGCCCTTGAGCTGGGCCGGATCGGTGATGCCGGCCGAGGTGGGCACGATCAGCCGCAGGCAGCCGCTGTGCAGGCCGGCGACGAACTTGACGTTCTGGCCCTGTTCGATCGGCTTCAGCCAGGAGTAGAAGATGCCCGACGAGGCATCGTACTGGCCGGAGCCGACGGCTGCCTTGATGTCCTCGTCGCCGACCGTACGGTGCAGGGTGACGTCGAGGCCGGCCTCGGCGAAGAAGCCCTTCTCCTTGGCGACGATGGCGGGGGCGTCACAGACGTCGCCGCCGAAGATGATGCTCAGTGGCCGGTTCGCGGCGGTGGCGGTGCCCCGGGTGGCGCGACCGATCGCGGCCCCGACGCCACCGCCGATGATGAGCCCGCCGAGGGCCCCGGCGGCGATCCCGGTGACGAAGCTGCGCCGGCTCACCGTCCGCGGGGGGCGGTGCTCGGCCGTGGCGGAGGTGTCGAGGACGGCGCCGGACGGCAGCACGGTCGGGCCGTCGCCCGCCGCGGGTCCCGGGGCGGCCGGCGTCTGTCCGGGAGTGCTCGGGTGGTCGGTCGGGGAGTCGTGGGTGCTGTCGGAATCTGACATCGGGAGTCCTTCTCGAGAGTCGACGAAAGAGGTCGACGAATGGGGGTCGGGGGTTGACGAAGGGTGACAAGAAATCGACGAAGGCGAGCGCAGGGTCGACGAAGGTGCACGAGAGGTCGACAAAAAGCGCCCCACCATGATTCCGATCGGCAACGGGGTCGAGACGTCGTGGAAACGCGACCCGTACGACGGAATCGACGGGTGGACGGAAATCAGGTCAGCGGGTGAGGATCATCCGTGCATCGAACAGGGAGCCGGCCACATCCGCCACCGCGGACAGCGGTGCGAAGCTCGGTGGGCACGGACGACCTGATCGGCCATGACGGGCATTCCTCTCATGATCACCGGAACCGGCCAGCGGTTCGTCGGACACGATGTCGTGTCGGGAGCGGTTGATCTCGCTACTACACGGTACGTTATACATCTCATAAGGTCAGCGCAAATCGGCTGTTTGAAGCACCGGGTGGGACCGGATCAGGGCTGCAGTTGCCTGGGCAGCAGGTCGACGCCGCGCTTGCGGCCAGCCACCGCGCTTGCGGCCAGCCACCGCGCTTGCAGCCGGACGCCGGGCGTCGGCGGGCCGCGGCTGACTGGCGCGGCGGCAGCTGCCAGCTGCCGGTTGGCGCACTCGGCTGATAGGCTGCCACTGGCATCACCGTCCTGTTGACCGACCGCGTCCCGCTCGGGGAGGACACGAATGATCAGACTGCTGGCCAATGTCGCCGCGAATCTCGTCGGTTCGGCGGTCGCCCTGTTGCTGGCCGGATGGCTCATCCCCGGGGTCACCCTGCGCGTCGGTGGTTTCCTCATCGCCGTCGTCGTCTTCACCATCGCCCAGGCGATCCTGGCGCCGTTCGTTTTCAACCTGGCCCGGCGGTACGCCAGTGCGATCCTCGGCGGCATCGGCATCGTCTCCACCCTGCTCGCGCTGGTCGTCGCCACCCTGGTGTCCGGCGGTCTCGTCATCACCGGGTTCTCGACCTGGTTGGTGACGGCGCTGTTGGTCTGGTTGGTGACGGCACTGGGCGGCTGGGTGCTGATGGCGTACGTCGTCGATCGGTGGCTGGACAAGCGGAAGGCCGCGAAACACGCCGCTCGGGCCGCCTGACGACGGACCGCACGCCACTGACCTCGGACCACGATCGCGCTACTGGCCGCGGCCTACGATGAAGCCCGGGAGGGGTCCTCCCGGAAAGAGGCCGACATGTCGGTGAACCCATCGATACAGGATCAGCAGACGGTGTCCCGCGGGGCGGTTGCGGTCATTGGAGCGGGGGTGATCGGGCAGTCGTGGGTGACGCTGTTCGCGGCGCACGGATTCTCCGTGGCCGTCCAGGACCCACGGCCCGACCTCGCGGAGGTGCTCGATGCCGCCCTCGCCGAGTGGCTGCCCCAGGTACCCGGGCTGGTGGACGATCCGGCCCGCGCCAGGGCCCGGGTGCAGGTGGCCGCGACGGTCGAGGAGGCCGTGACCGGCGTCCGCGCGGTGCAGGAGGCAGGACCGGAAACCGTTGACTTCAAGCGCGACCTGTGGGCGCGGGTGGAGGCCGCCACACCGGCGGAGGCGCTGCTGCTGTCGTCCAGCTCGGGCATCGTCGCCAGTGACCAGGCCGCGGCCATGACGGACCCGTCGCGGCTGGTCATCGGCCACCCGTTCAATCCACCGCACGTGCTGCCGCTGATCGAGGTCTCGGCCGCGTCCGGCACGCCGCAGCAGCGGATCGACCGGGCGCTGGCCTTCTACCGCGAGGTCGGCAAGCACCCTGTGCAGCTGCATCGGGAGTCGGCCGGGTTCGTGGCGAACCGGCTGCAGATGGCATTGGTGATGGAGGCGATCCGGCTGGTGCGCGCCGGCGTGGTGGACGTCCGGGACCTGGACGACATCGTCACCCACTCGCTGGGGATCCGGTGGGCGGCGGTCGGCCCGCTGCTGGCCTTCCACCTGGGTGGCGGTCCCGGCGGGCTCGGCCATCTGTTGGAGCACATCGGCAAGGGGCTGGCCGCGGACATCGGCCAGCAGCTCTCCGACGAGGACATCACCGCCGTCGGCCGGGCCGCGGCGGAGGCCTACCCGTACGATCGATTCCCCGCCTACCGTGAGACCCGCGATGCGCTGCAGTCGGCGATCATCGCCGAGCGGGAGGCTCACCCGCTGCCGTCCTGAACGCCCGGGGTGTCACGGCAGCGGATGCTCGGCGAGGAACGCCGTGACCAGATCGGCGACCTCCGGAGCGCGGTGGAGGGCCATCGAGTGGTCGGCGCCGGGGAGCACCACGGTCCGGGCCTGCGGCAGCCACCGGGCGAGGACGGTGTGCACCTCGGCGAACCAGGGGCCGCTCGCGGTGCCGCCCAGGGACAGCACCGGGCAACGGATCCGGCCGGCCAGCTCGGCGTCGAACCGCCAGGACAGCAGCGCCGGGATGTCGTGGTCGAAGAACAGCTCCGCCTCCCGGCCGATCGCCGCGACGGACCCCGGGGCGAGCCGGTCACGATCCGTACGCCAGGTCGGCCCGTCCATCCGGGCCTCGAACGCCTCCAGCGTCGCCCGGGCACCGTACGCGGCGCGGTCGCGGAGCAACTCGTGGCAGGCGGTGAAGAACTCGGCGGCCCGCGGCACGAACGTGGGGGGCGGCTCGTGAACCGCGAGGGTGTGCACCAGGTCAGGCCGGTCGGTGGCCAGCCGCAGCGCGATCGCGGCGCTGTAGGACGCCCCGACGAGGTGGGCGCGGACGACCCCGAGGGCCTCCAGCAGGGCCGCGGCGTCCGCCGCCTCGCCGGCGACCGTGCCCGGCCGGTCGGCCGGGCTGCTCCCGCCGGAACCCCGGCGGCGGTACTGGACCACCCGGTAGCGGCCGGTGTCGGCGATCAGCCCGGCCAGCGGGGCCAGCTCGTACGGGTCGACGGCCGTCGGGATGACCAGGACGGGCTCGCCGGCCCCGGTGACGGTGACCTCGAGTTCGCCGTCGCGGCGGCGGTCGTCGGCGACCCCCGGACCGAGGGGACGCAAAGGTCCGCCGACTAAACTGGAGAGAACTCTTCGAGGGTCGCCGTGGTCCCTCGCGACGCCCCTGCAGGCACACTGGGAGGCTCGCCATGAGTTCACGTCAACCGGCCGTGCACGTTCCCTGGGGGACGGTGGCACGGCGGCACTGGGAGGACTGGGTCAGCATCCTGGCCGGTCTGTATCTGGTCCTGTCCCCGCTGTGGATGCAGACCCATCAGCCTCGGGCGATCTGGCTGGTGCCCTTCGGGATCGTGCTGATCGTCTTCGGCGCATGGTCGGAGCTCCGGGAGCGGGCCGGGGCGTTCGCCGAGGGGATGGTGGCGCTCGCGGGCGCCTTCATCATCGCCTCGCCGTGGATCGGCGGTTTCGCCGGTCTCAACGGCTTGGCCGTGTCTGCTTGGATCGTGGGGGCGCTGGCCCTGGTGATGGCCGCCGTCGGGACGATCAGCCGGCGGCGGCGCATCGTGGAGGGCGGCCGCCCGATCCGTACGCCAGGTCATACTTCGGGGCGCTGAGCCGGGGTGCCGTCACTCCGTCGCCGGGGCCGCGGTGCTAGCCCGGATGATCAACTCCGGCTGGAACAGCAGGTGCGTCGTCCGCTCCTCGTGGCGGAACAGCAGATCGGCCGCCGTCCAGCCGATCCGCTCCATCGGCTGGCGCACCGTGGTCAGCGGGACGTTCAGCTGGGCCGCCAGGGTGATGTCGTCGTACCCCACCACCGACACCCGGTCGGGCACGGCGACGCCGTGCTGGCGCAGCACCCGGTAGGCGCCGACCGCCATCAGGTCGTTGGCACAGAAGACGGCGGTGCACGGCACGTCCTCCGAGCGCAGCAGCCGGGCCATCCCGGCGGCGCCGGCGTCGATGTCGAACCGGGGCAGGTGGACCACCCGCAGGCCGTCCCGGTCGGGGGAGAGGCCACGCCGGGCGTACGCCTCGCGGACCCCGGCGAGCCGGTCGCGGGCCTGGTGGATCTCCAGCGGACCGTTGAGGAAGCCGATCCGGCGATGGCCCAGGTCCAGCAGGTGCCCGACCGCGGAGGCGGCGCCGTCGACGTCGTCGGAGGCGACCGAGGACACCCGGTCCGAGCTGCTGTGGACGTCGAACAGCACCACCGGGATCCCGGCGTCGACCAGGGCCTCGGCGGCGGAGATGTCGTCACCGGCCGGGGTGAGCAGGACACCCCGGACGTTCTGCTCCCGGTAGTGCCGCAGCAGCCGGGCCTCGGTGTCCCGGTCGCCGTGCGTGCTCGCCAGCATCATCAGGCACTCCTCGTCCCGGATCCGCCGCTCCATCGCCTCGGCGGCCTCGGCGAAGAACGGGTTGGAGATCTCGGTGACGCCCACGCCCACGGTGGGGGAGGAGCCGCGGCGCAGCTGGTGGGCGGTGGCGTTGCGGACGAAGCCGAGGTCGTCGATCGCCCGGGTGATCCGCTCCCGCGTTTCCGGCGAGACGCGTTCGGGATGGTTGAGCGTGTGCGAGACCGTCCCCACCGAGACCCCCGCGGCCTCGGCCACGTCCCGGATGTTCGGGCGACGGCTCACGGGTGACCTCCGGTCGGAACGGGCGCCACGGGACTCCCGGGCGCCGCGGATGGGCGTCACCGAGCCTACTCGGCGGGCGATCCGGTGTGTCCGACGACACCGGGGTCGGAGACGTACGTCGCGCGATCTCCAGGCCGGCGGGCATTGCGCATTGAATCGTTTCAGGCTACCGTCATAGCTATCTGAAACGATTCAATGCGTGGTTCGAGTGTCACCCGACGGTGGGTCCTTCGCAGGCCCTGTCGGGTCCCCGGATCTCCACACCCCCGACGTACATCACAGAGCAAGGAGGCTCTCAGTATGAAACCTCGCCACATCACGGGGTGGAAAGCAACCGTCGCGGTCTCGATGTCGAACTACATCGACTCGGGCTCCATCATCGCCATCGCCACCTCCCTGGGCTTCTGGGGAGCGGCCTACTTCCCGGGGGACAACGGCCGGATCGCCGGCCTGCTGGCGGCGTTCAGCTCGAACGCCTTCGGCGCCGCCATCGGTGCCCTGATCGGTGGCCCGCTGTGCGACAAGTACGGCCGGAAGTTCATCTACACCTACGACCTGCTGGTCTACGCCCTGGGCGGCCTGATCGTCACCTTCGCGGCGAACCTGCCGATGCTGTTCGTCGGCTTCGTGATCATCGGCCTGGCGGTGGGGGCCAGTGTCCCCGCCGGCTGGACCTACATCGCCGAGTTCGCCCCGACATCCGAACGCGGCCGACACGTCTCGATGACCCAGCTGGCCTGGTCCTTCGGCCCGTTCATCGGCTTCGGCCTGGCCGCCGCCCTCGCCCCGATGGGGCTGCTCGGCTCCCGGATCATCTTCGCCCACCTGGTCGTCATCTCCCTGGTCACCTGGTACATCCGGCAGGGCCTGGACGAGTCGGCGAAGTGGACCGAGGCCAAGGGTGGTGCCACCGCCAAGCCGCCGTCGATGTTCGCCTCCTTCCGTGGGTTGTTCACCCGCAAGGCCAACATCACCGCGTTGCTGTTCCTGGCGGCGATCTACACCTTCTGGAACCTGGCCGCCAGCCAGAACGGCATCTTCCTGCCCACCATCCTCACCTCGATGGGCTACGGCACCCTCGCGGCCGACCTGTTCTCGATGCTGTCCTGGGCCGTGGTCATCGTCGCCACGATCATCTTCATGAGCCTGGTCGACCGGATCCCCTACCGGTGGCACTTCTTCGTCGGTGCAGCCCTCGCCGTCGTGTCCTGGGTGGTGCTGGTGTTCGGATCGCCCACCGCGGCCTTCACCGCGTTCGCGTACGTCATCGTCTGGGGCCTCAGTGCCGGTCCCTCGGCCCAGGCGTTCTACGCCGTGTGGTCCCCGGAGCTGTTCGCCACCCCGTACCGCGCCGGTGCCCAGGGCATCGTGTTCTTCACCGTCCGGCTGGCCAGCGGGCTGATCTCGTTGATCTTCCCGGTGATCCTCAAGGGGCCCAACGGTCTGATCATCGACGGCCTGATCCTGATCGGCTTCCTGGTCGTCAACCTGCTGATCGGCACCATCTGGACCCCCCGGACCCAGGGCAAGTCCCTGGAGCAGATCGAGATCGAACGCTACGGCGAGCCGGTCTCGGTCGTCGGTGCCCAGCAGGGCTCCACCGTCACCTCCTCCGGTACGGCGGCCGCGAAGTGACCCTGCCGCACACCGACGCCGCCCGGCCCGCCGAGACCGGCCCCGCGGTGGAACGCCTGCTCGGCTCCACCCCGGCCCGGTCGGACCGGCGCAGCTGCTTCCTGCTCCGGGTCCGCCCGGAGAAGCTGGCCGAGTACCTCGAGGTCCACCAGCACGTCTGGCCCGACATGCTCCGTGCCCTCGCCGCCAGCGGCTGGCGCCACTACTCGCTGTTCGTCGAGCCCGCCACCGGCCTGGTGGTCGGCTACTTCGAATCCGACGACGTCGACGCCGCCCGCCGGGCGATGGCCGACACCGAGGTGAACGCCCGCTGGCAGGCCGAGATGGCCCAGTACTTCGAGCAGCCCGACGGCGGCACCGACCAGCTCCTCCAGCAGTACTTCTTCCTGCTCTGACTCCCCGCTCCGGAAAGGACCGACAACCATGACCACCCCGACCCTGGCCTCCCTCACCCCCGAGGCGCGCTCCCTGCTGGAGACGCAGGACATCGAACTGCCGTCCTGGGCCTTCGGCAACTCGGGCACCCGCTTCCGCGTCTTCGCCACCCCGGGCACCCCCCGCACCCCGTACGAGAAGCTCGCCGACGCCGCCCAGGTGCAGGCCTACACCGGCGCGGCGAGCCGGGTCTCCCTGCACATCCCTTGGGACGAGGTCGACGACTACGCCGACCTGAAGCGGCACGCCGCCGACCTGGGGGTGACCCTCGGCGCGATCAACTCCAACGTCTTCCAGGACGAGGACTACAAGTTCGGCTCGCTGTGCAGTCCCGACCCGGCGGTGCGCCGTAAGGCCGTCGACGCCCACAAGCACTGCATCGAGATCATGTCCGCCACCGGCTCCCGTGACCTGAAGATCTGGCTCGCCGACGGCACCAACTACCCGGGCCAGGACTCGATCCGCGGCCGCCAGGAGCGGCTCGCCGAGGGCCTGCACGAGATCTATGCGGCGCTGGCGCCCGACCAGCGGCTGCTGCTGGAGTACAAGTTCTTCGAGCCGGCCTTCTACCACACCGATGTCCCGGACTGGGGCACCAGCCTGCTGCACTGCCTCGACCTGGGCGAGCAGGCGATGGTCGTGCTGGACACCGGCCACCACGCGCCCGGCACCAACATCGAGTTCATCGTCGCCCAACTGCTCCGGGTCGGCCGACTGGGGGCGTTCGACTTCAACTCCCGGTTCTATGCCGACGACGACCTGATTGTGGGGGCCGCCGACCCGTTCCAGCTGTTCCGGATCATGAACGAGATCGTCAGCGCCGGCGCGCTGGCACCGGACTCCGGCGTTGCGTTCGTGCTCGACCAGTGCCACAACCTGGAGGCGAAGATCCCCGGCGAGATCCGCTCGATCCTCAATGTGCAGGAGGCCACCGCCAAGGCCTTGTTGGTCGACCGGGGCGCCCTGGCCGCGGCCCAGCGGAACTGCGACGTGCTCGGCGCGAATGCCGTCCTGCTGGATGCCTACAACACCGACGTCCGGCCGCTGCTCGCCGAGCTGCGGGAGTCGCAGGGGCTGGATCCCGACCCGATGGGCGCGTTCCTGGCCTCCGGCTACCTGGACGCCATCACCGCCGCGCGGGTCGGCGGCCAGCAGGCCGGCTGGGGCGCCTGAGCCCTCCGCCGGGCAGAGAGGAATGACCCGATGACCACCGTGGCAGCCGTCGACCTGGGGGCCACCAGCGGTCGCGTACTGACCGGCCACTACCGGGACGGCCGACTGACGATCGAGGAGGCGGTCCGCTTCCCCAACGGGGCGATCCGGGTGCGCACCCGCTCCGGGGCCGACCTCCAGTGGGACGTGCTGGCACTGTGGCAGGGCATCCAGGCCGGCCTGCGGACGGCCGGTCGCTGCGCCCCGGTCGACGCCGTCGGGATCGACACCTGGGGGGTGGACTACGGCCTGCTGGACCGGACCGGACACCTGCTGGGCAACCCGACCAGCTACCGGTCGGCCCGCACCGACGGGGTGCCGGAGCGGTTCTTCGAACGGTTCCCCGCCGACCGGCTCTACGCGGTGAACGGGCTGCAGGTGCAGCCGTTCAACACCGTGTTCCAGCTGATCGCGGACCGTACGCAAGCCGCCTCGGGCCTGGCCGATCGGCTGCTGCTGATGCCCGATCTGTTCGGCTTCTGGCTGACCGGCCGGGAGGTGGCCGAGGTCACCAACGCGTCCACCACCGGCCTGCTGGACGTGGCGTCCCGGAGCTGGTCGGGGGAGATCCTCACCGCCCTGTACGACGGCTGGGGGATCGAGGGTGCCGCCCTGTTGCCCGACCTGGTCGAGCCCGGCACGCCGTTGGGCCCGGTCGACGTCCCGCAGTTGGCGCTGGCCACGCCGGCCGGGGCGCCGACCCCGCTGGTCGCCGTGGGTAGCCACGACACGGCCTCGGCGGTGGTTGCGGTCCCGGCCGAGGAGGGGACCTTCGGCTATATCTCCTGTGGCACCTGGTCGCTGGTCGGGGTGGAGCTCGACGCGCCGGTGTGCAGCGAGGAGAGTCGGCGGGCCAACTTCACCAACGAACTGGGGGTGGACGGCACCGTCCGCTACCTCAAGAACGTGATGGGCCTGTGGGTGGTGACCGAGTGCATCAACTACTGGCGCTACCTGGGCCAGACCGACCTCGGCTGGGACACCCTGGTGCCCGAGGCCGGCCGGGCGCAGCCGCTGCGTAGCCTGATCGACATGAACGACGCCCGGCTGCTCGCACCGGGCGAGATGCCGGTCCGGATCGCCGAGATGTGCCGCGATACCGGCGAACCCGTCCCGCGCACCCGTGGCGAGTACCTCCGCTGCGTCACCGACTCCCTCGCCCTGGCGTACGCCCGGGCGCTGGAGGACGCCACCCGGCTGTCCGGCCGGGAGATCCGTACGGTGCACCTGGTCGGCGGTGGCTCACAGAACGCGCTGCTGTGCCAGCTCACCGCTGACGCCACCGGCCTGCCGGTCGAGGCGGGCCCCGCAGAGGGGACCGGCCTCGGCAACATGCTCATCCAACTGCGCGCGATCGGGGCCGCCCCGGCGGACCTGACCGCACTGCGCGGAGTGATCCGCCGCTCCTTCCCGACCGTCCGCTACCGGCCCTGCACCGCGCACGCCTGGCACACCGCCGACGGGCGCGTCCCTCGTACCTGACCGGCACCGCCCACCCCATCGACCCCCTCAGTACACCGATCCGAAGGAAACACCGCCATGTCCACTCCCACCACCGTCCACGGGCACACCACCGTCCACGAGCTCCTGGCCTCCATGGGGGCGGCCGGCCGGCGCCTCGACCAGATGGGCGCCTGCGAGGCCGGCGCCGGCAACATCTCCGTCTGCACCGCCGCCCCGATCGCCCTGGACGAGCTGTTCCCGCACACCGAGACCATCGACCTGCCCTGGACCGTGCCGACGCTGGCCGGCCGGACCGTGCTGGTCACCGGCTCCGGCTGCCGGCTGCGCGACGTGGCGGCGTCCCCGACCGCCAACGTCGCCGCGGTCACCGTGCAGCCCGGCGGGTCGACCGGCACCCTGCACTACGCCGACGACCGCGCGTACGCCCGGCCCACCTCGGAGTTCAACTCCCACCTGGCGGTGCACGCCGACCAGGTCGCTGAGCGCGGCGTGGACTTCCAGGCCGTGATCCACGCCCAGCCGCCCTATCTGGTCAGCCTCTCCCATGTCCCGGCGCTGCGCTCCACCGCGGCCTTCAACAAGGCGATCCTGCGCTGGGAACCGGAGACCATCGTGCAGCTGCCCGCCGGCATCGGTGTGCTCGACTTCATGGTCCCGGGCAGCCGGGAACTGATGGAGAACAACATCGCCGGCCTGCGCGCCCACCAGATCGTGCTGTGGTCCAAGCACGGCATCATGGTGCGCTCCGACGACTCGCCGCTGGCGGCCGTCGACAAGGTCGAGTACGCCGAGGCCGGCGCGATGTACGAGTACCGCAACCTGTGTATGGGCGGCCTCGGGGAGGGCCTGCAGGACGAGGAGTTGCACCGGGTGGTCGTCGACTTCGCGGTGCCGACCGAACTGTTCTGATCTGCGGTCGAGTGCCGTCGGGCCGAGTGCCCGGCGGCATTTGTCTGTTCGGTGGGATGGTGGCAGATCGCCGAGTTGGGGGTGGTGAAACGCCGAGTTTTTGGTGGCAGATTGCCGAGTCAGCTCTGGTGAAACGCCGAGTTGACGGTACGCTACCTGCGTGACCAGCTCGGACCTGCGTGAACGGTTCATCCTCCCGCGACTGGTGGAGGCCCTGGATGACACCCGCATCGTCGTGCTCCAGGGGGCGCGGCAGGTGGGCAAATCGACGTTGGTTGAACAGGTCGCCGAGCAGCGGGACGGTGTGGTGGTGAGCCTGGACGATCCGGGTGCACGAGCCTTCGCCGCGAGTGATCCGGCCGGGTTCGTGGCGCAGGCTCCTGACAGACTGTTGGTGATCGACGAGGCTCAGCGCGTCCCCGAGCTGGTCATCGCCCTGAAGGCTGCGGTCGATCGTGACCGGCGTGCTGGGCGATTCCTTGTCACTGGGTCGGCGAACCTGCTCGATCTGTCGGCCACCCACGAATCGCTGGCCGGTCGCGCTCAGTCCCTGGTGCTGCACTCGTTCAGTCAGGGTGAGTTGGAGGGCAGCCGTGCATCGTTCATCGATGTCGTGTTCGGTGGCGACCTGCGGCCGGATCACACCAGTGTGCTGGGCCGGCAGGACTATCTGGAGCGCGCCTCCGCGGGAGGCTATCCCGAGGCACTCGCCAGGTCTGCCGGCCGGCGCCGGGACGACTGGTACAACGCCTATCTCGAGCAGATCGTCAACCGGGATGCGGTCGATGTCTCCGGACTGAGGAGGATCGCTGACCTCCCCCGAGTCCTGCGGCTGATCGCGGCCCGCGCTGGATCGGGGATGGTGTGGAGCGCCCTCGCCAGTGATGCGGGCATTCCGCGCAGCACCCTCGATCCGTACACAAAGCTGCTGGAGACGCTGTATCTGATCCACACCGTGCCGGCCTGGGCGGCCAAGCTCACTGCCCGGGAAGTGAAACAGCCGAAGGTGTTCGTGGTCGACACCGGTCTGGCTGCCGCACTACTCGGCGTCACGCCGGCTGCGCTGGGGCCGACCAGGCCGAACAGCCCGGCCGGGGGCCTGCTCGAGGGGTTCGTGGTCGGTGAGCTACTCCGGCAGGCGGGCTGGAGCGAACAGCGCACCAGGCTCTGTCACTACCGCGACAGTCGCGGCGCCGAGGTGGACATCGTGCTCGAGACTCCGGACAGCCGGGTTGTCGGCATCGAGGTCAAAGCGGCCGCCACCGTCCAGTCCAAGGATCTCTCCGGGCTGGGGATGCTGCGTGACCGGTTGGGCGACAGGTTTGTCGCCGGAGTCGTCCTCTATACCGGTGGGCGTTCCCAAGCTGTCGGCGAGCGCATCACCGCGGTGCCGATCGACGCCCTGTGGAGTATCGGGCCCGCTCCCCGCGGGGCCTGAACCGGCCACCGTCCCGGGGTGCTCATCTGAGTGCCCCTCTGACCTTTGGGGGGAAGGGAGGGGTGGCGCGGTGCGACGGCGGGCACGACGGTACGACGAGGCGCGTTGTCCGATTCGTGACCTCCGGGCTCTGGAAAACCGGCGGTAGTGCGCATGTACTGGAAGCAGCCAGGGGCGTCGCGAGTCGGCGCGCATGCACCGACCACCACCACTGACCGGATCCCCTCGGGGAGTCCGAGGGGAGAGAATCGGAAGGAGATCATCCCCATGAAGAGGTGGACGCGTTGGGAGGACTACGTCGCTCTGGCGGCCGGCCTGTTCACCGTCCTGGCAGCGCTCATCTGGACGACCACCACGGTGACGTCCATGACGCTGATGCTCGTGTTCGGCGGCCTCCTCATCGTCACAGGTGTCCTCAACCTGTCCATGCCCGGCACCCCGTGGCTCGAATACGCGCAGTGCGCCGTCGGCGTCCTGCTGTTCGTGTCCCCCTGGGTCGGTCTGTACGCGTCGTACTCGGCGATGACCTTCGCATCCGCGGCCTGGACGTCGTGGATCGCGGGCATCATCGCAGCTGTCGTCACGGCCGCGGCCTTCAAGCCGGCCATGGACGCGCGGCAGCAGCACCGTCCGGCGCACCAGCACTGAAGTCTCTCGTCTGAGAGAGGCCGCGACCCCGGTGGGGCCGCGGCCTTTCTGTACCCAACCGAACGGACGACGTGATCGCGGTGAGGGTGCCGGCGGCAGGCAGGGTCGGCCGGGATCGGGTCACCTCTGCCAGTAGTGGATCTCGATCAGCAGCAGGTCGCCCAGGTAGTCTGCCGTCGTACGCAGCCCGGTGGGGGACGTCGCCCGGGTGACATCCGCCTCGGTGACCGGCGCCACTGTACCGAGCAGGGTGGTCTCCGCCGGCGGAGAGGTCTGTGGGTGGGCGTTGATGACGATCCGCTCGACCGTACGGGCGTGCAGCAGGCGGTGGAGGAGCACGCCAATCGCGTCGGCGAGGGGCGGCTTGACCGTCCTACCCGATGGTGGCACCGATCATGGCGAGGCTGACCGGGAGGAATCCGGGCCGGTACACCCCGGTGTGGGTCGGGAGGCTGAGCAGGCAGGCGACGTACGCCCGCAGCGTCCCGACGACGATGACGGTGGTGATGCCGCGATTGAGCAGGCCATCGGGGCTCGGGCGGCTGGACGATGCCATCCTCGATCGCTCGCTTCAGGAAGTCGGCCTTGTCGCCGATCGGCCGTCCGAGGCGTTCGTACGTCAGGCGGATCCGGTCCAGGCACTCCTTGTCATCCCGGCACTCGTTGTCATGAGGTCAGTGTGCCGCAGCCGCCGCGCTTTCGTACAGCCGCTGCGACTTCAGCCAGGTGCCGCGCGTTGGCAGGCCGCCGCTGACCGGAACGGCGGCGGCTGAGTCGCGCACTCCGCAACCGTGGGCAGCCGCCGCAACAGCGACCGCGGGGCTCCTGACCTGACATCCAGCTGCCACCGGCCGGCCCTGCGGTGTTCATCTGAGCAGGTCGTGGTGTTCACCGACCCTCCCTACGGTGTCGTACGCCACGTATGCCACCGGCATGCCCCTTGATGTGGAGGACCCATGCACCACCGCCGACTCTTTCGGCAGGCGACCGCCGCGGTCGCCATGGCCCTTGTTGCAACCCTCGGCCTGACGGCCTGCGGCGGTGGCTCCGCCCAGAGCGACACCAAGAAGTCGGCGGCCGCCACCAGCGTCGCCGACTTCGGCACCTTCGCCGACCTGGAGGCCGCGGCCAAGAAGGAGGGCGCGCTCAACGTCATCGCCCTCCCGCGTGACTGGGCCAACTACGGCGCCGTCATCGATGCCTTCAGGGCGAAGTACCCGGAGATCAAGGTCAACGAGCAGTCCCCGGACGTCTCCAGCGCCGAGGAGATCCAGGCCGCGAAGACGAACAAGGGTCTGGACACTGCGCCGGACACCTTCGACCTCGGCCTGTCCGTCGCTCTGGCCAACACCGCCTCGTTCGCGCCCTACAAGGTGCAGACCTGGAACGACATCCCGGCCCAGCTGAAGGAGTCCTCCGGCCTGTTCGTCGGTGACTACGGCGGCTACATGTCGGTCGGCTACGACTCGGCGAAGTTCCCCGAGCCGACCTCGATCCAGGATCTGCTCAAGCCCGCCTACAAGGGCGCTGTCGCGATCAACGGTGATCCCACCCAGGCCGGCGCGGCGTTCGCGGCCGTCGGGATGGCGACGGTCCAGAACGGTGGCACGCTCGACGACTTCACTCCGGGCATCGACTACTTCGCGCAGCTGCAGAAGGCCGGCAACCTGCTCAAGGTGGACGTGACCACCGCCACCGTGGCGAGCGGCGAGACCCCGGTCGTCTTCGACTGGGACTACCTCAACGCGGCCCACGTCAAGGACAAGCCGTCCTGGAAGACGGTCGTCTTCCCCGGCCAGGGCTACGCCGGCTACTACAACCAGGCGATCAACGTCGACGCTCCGCACCCGGCCGCGGCGCGGCTGTGGCAGGAGTTCCTCTACTCCGACGAGGTCCAGAACCTCTTCCTCGCCGGCGGGGCCCGCCCCGTCCGGATGGAGGCGATGACCACCGCCGGCACCATCGACAAGACCAAGGCGGCGGCCCTCCCGGCGGCCCCGGCCACCACGGTGGTCCCGACCGACGCGCAGAGCAAGGCCGCCGGCACCCTGCTCGGCCAGAAGTGGGCAGCGGCGATCAGTTGAGCACCACCACGCTCGAGGCCACTCGGCCGTCCGGGGCGCAGCGTCACGCTGCGCCCCGGACGCGCCGTCGCCGCGGCCTGCTCGGCGCCCTGGGCCTGGGGCCCTTCGGCATCTACCTGCTGCTCTTCCTGATCCTGCCCACCGTGCTGGCGGTCTCCACCGGATTCCTCGATGGGCAGGGACGCTTCACCTGGGACAACGTCACCGCGCTTGCCGATCCGGTGATCCTGAAGACGTTCTGGAACAGCGTCTGGTTGTCGCTGCTCACCGCGGCGGTGGGGGCGATCGCGGGGGCGGCGGTCTGCTACGCCCTGCTGGGCGTGCCGCCGACCCACCCGGTGCGTACGGTCGTCGACGCGGCCTCCGGTACCCTGGCGCAGTTCGGCGGGGTGATGCTGGCCTTCGTCTTCATCGCCACCATGGGGCGCAACGCGCTGATCACCCAGTGGCTGCTCGGGATCGGGATCGACATCTACGCCGCCAGCAACTGGCTCTACGCCCTGCCCGGCCTCATCCTGCCGTACATCTACTTCCAGGTGCCGCTGATGGTGATCACCTTCAGCCCGGCCCTCGACGGCCTGCGCCCCCAGTGGGCCGAGGCGAACCTCACCCTCGGCGGGAACGCGCGCACCTTCTGGACGCGGATCGGCCTGCCGATCCTGGCCCCGTCGTTCGCGGCCAGCTACCTGTTGCTGTTCGCCAACTCGTTCTCCGCGTACGCCACGGCCGCCGCGCTCGCCAGCCAGGGCTCCCAGATCGTGCCGCTGCAGATCCGGGCGGCGCTGACCAGTGAGACCGTGCTGGGCCGGTCAAACCTGGCCGGGTCACTCGCACTGGGAATGATCGTGCTGATGGCGCTGGTGATGGCCGGGTATGCCGCGATCCAGCGCCGGGCCGAACGGTGGCGGTCATGACCCGGGCGACGCTCTATCCCCGCCGGGTGACCCGGGCCGTCATCGCGGTGGTCGTCGGCGCGTTCTTCGTGATCCCGATGCTGACGACGCTGGAGTACACCTTCCGCGACGGGACCGGGCATTCGCTGGTCCACTGGGCGAGCCTGTTCGACCCGGCGAAGGCGGCGGCGTACGCCCCGATCCGGGTCGGCCTGACCAACTCGCTGATCCTGATGGTTGTCACCGTCGCGCTGGTGCTGTTCCTGTTGGCGCCGACGATGATCTTGATCAACCTGAGATTCCCGCGGCTGCGGCGTCCGTTCGAGTTCGTCGCGTTGTTGCCGATCACCATCCCGGCGATCGTGCTGGTCGTCGGGCTGACACCGATCTACCTGGTGATCGGCCGGAGCCTGGGCACCGGCGCCTGGACGCTGGCGTTCGCGTACGGCATCCTGACGCTGCCGTTCGCGTTCCGGTCGATCCAGGCGGCCATCGATGCGACCAACCTGTCCACCCTCGCCGAGGCGGCCCGCTCCCTGGGCGCGTCCTGGTTCCAGGTCGTCTGGCGGGTGCTGGCCCCGAACCTGCGGAACGGGCTGCTCGCGGCCTCCCTGATCTCGGTGGCCGTGGTGCTCGGCGAGTTCACCATCGCCTCGCTGCTCAACCGGCAGAACCTGCAGACCTCCCTGGTGCTGGTCAACCGGCAGGACGCCTACATCGCGGTGGTGTTCTCGCTGCTCGCGCTGGCGTTCTGCTTCGTACTGCTCCTGCTGATCGGGAGGACCGGACGCGCCGGCACCCGCCGCCTGCACAGAAGGGAACGGGCATGACCCTCCAGAGGACCGACGGGCAGGCCGCGGACGATCGCCCCACCGGCGACCTCGCCGCCCGCACCGCCACCGACGTCATCCTGGACGCGGTGGTGAAGGACTTCGGCAGCACGCGGGTGTTGCACGGGCTCGACCTGCACATCAGGGCGGGTGAGTTCGTCTCCCTGCTGGGGCCGTCGGGGTGCGGCAAGACGACCGCCCTGCGGCTGATCGCCGGGCTGGAGGACCTGACCTCCGGCGTGATCCGGATGAACGACACCGACGTCTCGGACGTGCCCACCAACCGCCGCGACATCGGCATGGTGTTCCAGTCGTACTCGCTGTTCCCGCACCTCACCGTGCAGGCCAACACCGAGTTCGGCCTGGCGATGCGCAAGGTGCCCGCGGCGCGGGCCCGTTCGCTGGCCGCGGACGCCCTGGAACTGGTCGGTCTGGGACACCTGTCCCAGCGCTACCCGCACGAGCTGTCCGGCGGGCAGCAGCAGCGGGTGGCGTTGGCCCGGGCACTGGTCACCTCACCGAAGGTGCTGCTGCTGGACGAGCCGTTGTCGGCGCTGGACGCCCGGGTGCGCGTGCAACTGCGGATGGAGATCCGGCGGATCCAGGCCGAGCTCGGCATCACCACGGTCTTCGTCACCCACGACCAGGAGGAGGCACTGGCCATCTCCGACCGGGTGGCGGTGATGGACGCCGGACGGATCGAGCAGATCGGTACCCCCGAGGAGCTCTACCTCACCCCGGCCACCCCGGTGGTGGCGGCCTTCGTCGGCCTGTCGAGCCTGCTGCGGGCCCGGGTGACCGGTGGCCGGGCGCGGATCTGGGACCAGGACCTGCCGGTGATCGGTGAGGTCCCCGACGGGGACGCCGAGGCGTTCGTACGGCCCGAGCATGTCCGGCTGGCGAGTGACGGCGAGCCCTCGGTACCGGTCGTGGTGGAGACGAGCACCTTCCTCGGCTCGATCCGACGGACGCTGCTGCGGGCGGCAGACGGTCAACTGCTCACCATGCAGCACGCGGCCGACCTGGATCTGGAGCGCGGTGCCAGCGCTCGGGTGACGCTGCTGCCGATGCCGGTCGTGGTGCGGGCGGCGGCCCAGGTCTGATGTCTGATCCGCGCACCAACATCCTGGTCCTGGGCATCGACGGCCTGCGGCTGTCGATCGCCCTGGAGGACGGTGTGGCGTCAAGCCTGTCCCGGCTGTACGCCCGGGGCCGGAGCACCGAGCTGGAAATGGCCGTGCCGACGATCTCGGGTCCGGGCTGGTCGACCCTGCTGACCGGCACCACCATCGCCGAACACGGCGTGCTCGACAACACCTTCGTCGGACACCGGCTCTTCGCCCACCCCGACCTGCTGTCCCGGGCCTACTACCAGGACCAGTCCACCCGTACCTTCGCGGCCGCGGGCTGGCCGCCGCTGGTCTCGCCGATCGGCCTGGGACCGGTGATCCAGCAGCGGACCGAACAGCAGAAGGCGGACCTGCACCGGGTGATCGTCCGGGACGGCGAGACCTTCGGCTACGCGTGGGCCGACGGGCAGGTGCACGACTACACCCGGGCGGCCCTGTCACGGTCGGATGCCCCCAACCTGTCGTTCGCCTATTTCTCCTCCATCGACGAGGCCGGCCACCTGTACGGCCTGATGGGCAGCGAGTACCGCGACGCGGTGCGCGCCACCGATGCGCGGATCGGTTCGTTGGTGTCGTGTGTGGAGCAGCGCTCGGCGGAGCGTGACGAGCGCTGGCTGGTGGCGGTGCTCACCGACCACGGGCACCTCGACCAGGGCGGCCACGGGGGCGCCACTCCGCAGGAGCGTGCGTCGTTCCTGCTGTTGTGGTCGCCACAGGGCGCCGACGCGGTGCCGGAGCTCCCGGACGACCTGGCGCCCGAGCAGGTGGCCGGTCTGCTGCTCGCACAGCGACGTCCGCGCTGAGGTCCGGGCTCCGGTCTCCTCGTCCGGTGCCACGCGCGGGTCGGCTACCCGCGGCGGTCGTCCTCGTGACGTTCCCGCATGCCGTCGGCGGTCCACCGGGCCCATCGTGGGTCCTGGCCCGCGCGCTGGAGGGTGTCCAGCCGTTCCCGGTCGGGCCATGATGTGGTGACCCGGTCGATGGTGTCCAGGTCTCGCCGGTGGTCCCGGCCGACGACAGGGAACGAACCGGGCGCGGTGACCAGCCGGGCCGCAGTGACCCAGCCAGGACGGGAATCCGCCAGCGTGACGATGCCACGCACCGATCCGGGGCGGTGGTGTCCGGATCGCAGAGGAGCCCGGGCGACGACCAGCATGGGCCGGGGCACGGTGTCGGGGATCCGCGTCGGACCGGTGGAGACCTTCATGCTTCAACGGTAGGTGGGGCCGGGAGCCCTCTCGCGAGTCACTGTGACTCGCCTCACGACTAGACTGACGCCATGAGTGAGACGGTGACACCGCGTCAGGTGACCGAGGCCGTTCCCGGCTGGCGGGTGATCTCGGGCGCGCTCCACGTGATGGTCGAGTGCGGCTCTTTCCCCGCTGCCCTCGACCTCGTCCATCGGGTCGGGGCCCTGGCCGAGCAGCACAACCACCACCCCGACATCGACATCCGCTACTCCCGGGTGCACCTGAGCGTCGTCAGCCACGACGTCGGGCAGCTGACCGACCGGGACGTACGCTTCGCCCGGGCGGTCAGCACCCTGGTCGACGACGCGGGATTTCGCACCGATCCGGCCGCGCTGACCGTGGCTGACGTCGCCATCGACGCCATGGATGTGGCGAGGATCCGCCCGTTCTGGCTGGCCGTGCTCGGCTACCGAGAGGCCGGTGACAACGAGATCGTCGACCCCGATCGGCTGGCGCCGCTGGTCTGGTTCCAGCAGATGGATCAGCCCCGCACCCAGCGCAACCGGATCCATCTCGACGTCGACGTCCCCCACGACGAGGCCGAGCGCCGCCTTCAGGCCGCCCTCGCCGCCGGCGGCCGGCTGGTCACCGCACAGTACGCCCCCGCCTGGTGGGTGCTGGCCGACGCCGAAGGCAACGAGGCCTGTATCTGCACCTGGCAGGAACGCGACTGACGGACTCGCAGATGGCACCGATGAGGTGACGAAGGATCCAGCGCCGCGGCGCCTGTGGGCATTTCAGCTGCAGCAACCGTTGTTGCCGACGAGGTTGTTCGACCAGATCGCCTTCCTCGTCGGCACGGTGGTTGCGGCGTGGATGGCGGTCGTCATCGCGATCCAAGGGTTCCGCACCCCGTGGGCGCCGGTCTGGGTCATTCCGGTCTGGGCGATCACGGCCTATGCTGTTCTGCCCCGGCTGCATCGGATGCTCTCGGACCTCTACGTTCCCGACTATTTCTTCGGCCGCACCCGCACCGCGGACGGTCTGCTCGGTGACCCGGTCAACCTGGGCGTGGACGGCTCCGCCGAGCAACTCGATCAGGTGATGACGTGGGCCGGCTGGCGCCGCGCGGATGAGATCACCGGCGCGTCCAGCTGGCGGATGATCCTGTCGACTCTCACCCGCCGCAGCTATCCGACGGCGCCGGTGTCGTCTCTCATGCTCTTTCGCCGCCGGCACGATATCGCCTATGAGCAGGAAGTCGCGGGCAACCCCACACAGCGCCACCACGTGCGCTTCTGGCATTGTCCGCCAGGATGGTTCCTGCCCGGCGGTGCCAGGGCCGACTGGCTCGGTGCGGGCACGTACGACATGAACGTCAGGCTGTCGTTCTTCACCCTGCAGGTCACCCATCGGATCAACGAGAACACCGATGTCGAGCGGGACTACGTGATCTCGTCGGTGTGCCGGACAAACCCCGCCGTGACGGTCCGCACGCTGCGCAACTTCACCACCGGATACCACGCGCGAAACGGCGGCGGCGACCACTTCATCACCGACGGCGACCTCCCCATCCTCGATGTTTCCGCTGTGGACGCGTCGGTGCCGCCGACCAGGCCGGACGCTGCAGGTCCGGCGTCGGCGGGCGCGACGATCGGGCGTGCGCCGCTGGCGGCCGTGGTGGCGTTCGCGCTGGTCGTGCTGGTCAGCGCCGTGAAGCTGGTCGGCTTCTTCGGTGCCGGTGAGGTGCAGGGGCTCATCGCCGCCGGGTCCGGGCAGGAGCAGGTCCCGACAGTGCTGGTGGGCGCGTTCGTGGCCTTCACGCTGAGTCAGCTCGGGACGTCATGGCTGGCGTTGCGTGGTGGACGCCGATCTCGCGCTGCGCTCATTGTGCTCCTCACCCTGGAGATCACGCTGGTGGCGATCGACTACCTCGACGGCAGCGCGGCCCTCGGGCTCGACTGGACACTGTTCACGGCGTCGGTGCAGTGCATCGCGCTGCTTGCGCTGTCCAGTGAGTCGGCCGGAGCCTGGGCGCGGCGGACTCCGGAGGTTGGTCCGGGTGCGGCGCAGGCGTGACGTGGCGATAGGTCCGCCTGTAGTTGGTCCTCGAGCCCGATGGTAAGCAATGGCGACCAGTCGGCCGACAATCCCACCTCCGATGATCGCCACCCCGAGCCATTCGGCGATTCCGCCGATGAGTACCTCACCGACAAAGACGCTGACCAGATTGTCGAGGTAGTACGGGTCTCGTCCGGCGCTGCTGATGTGCATCTCCGGCCGGGTCGGATGCCTGAGCAATACCAGTTGCAGGAGAAGGTAGAAGTAGTACGCGACCACGGCGGCGCTCCAGGTCAGGATGCCGGCGACCGAGGGCCGCCAGGGGCGCGGACGGTCGCTGGTTGCCGAACTGATGCCCGTACGTCCCAGGTGTCCGCCAGGGCCACCTGGATCCTGACGGCGTCGAGCCCCGGTACGGGGCGGCCGTCATCGTGAGAGTTGGCTTCTCATCTCGGCCGATCGCTACAGCGGCAAGTAGCTGACGCGTCCCTCCCAGTCGGCGTTGACACTGACCTGCGTGACGACCACGAGGTCAGCGATGACCATCCCGACGGGCATTGTGGCCGACGCGATGAATACTCCGGCCATCGGCAGCCCGGCGGCATGCGGTTGTGAGCGAAGTCCGGCATCGTAGCGGCGTCGTGGCTCAGCATCACGCGCCCTCCCGCGCCGCCCACGCCAGGATCGTGGGGTCGTCCAGGGTGCGCAGGCCGACGTCCTGTACGCGCACGATGTCAGTTTCCGGCGCGAGCCTGAGGAGGCCGTTGACGATGGCGCGGTTGAAGTCCTCGTCGGCCAGGAAGCGGACGCTCACGTGCCCAGACGGGCCAGAAGCTTCGCGCGCAACCCGGCGGTCGGATACTCGGCCTCGATCCGTGCTCGGGTCGTCGCGTCCTGCCGCTCCCGCTCGGAGAGGTAGGACTCGACCTCGGTCCGGTGGTGGAGGTAGTACGCAAGCACAGCATAGATGTCTGCCAGCGGCACCGTGTCGTACGACTCGTGGATCACCTCCTGTGACGAGGGTAGCGCGACAGCGGTGTGAGGCTCTCGTTCAGCGCCTGCTTGACGACGAGGCACAGGGTGCGAGGTAGTCGCACGGGCTGGGGGCTGCGCGTTCCCCACGACCTGCAGTCATCGCCCGCCAAGGGCACGGAGAGCGTCGCCGGTGAGCCGCTGACCGGTCCAGTCGTCCATGCCGACCGCGCCGATCGTGCGGTAGAACGCGATCGAGGGGGCGTTCCAGTCGAGCACGGACCACTCAACGCGGGCGTAGCCGCGCTCGACCGCGATCGCCGCGAGCTCCCTCATCAGCGCCAGACCGTAGCCGCGACCACGTTCCGACTCGGCGACGAACAGGTCCTCGAGGAAGATCCCGTTCGTGCCCGTCCAGGTCGAATAGTTGAGGAACCAGATCGCGATCCCGGCGATCACGCCGTCCCGATCGACAACATGGGCGAAGACGCTCGGCCGCTCGCCGAACAGCACGCCGTGCAGCCGCTCCTCGGTGTTCTCGACGGCGTCCGGCTTATGCTCGTAGACCGCGAGGTCGCGGATGCGGTCCAGGATGGCCGGTACGTCGGAGGGAGTCGCCGTGCGGACGATCGCCCCGTCGGGCAGCGTGCGGGCGGTGGGGCCATGCATGGCGGAGAGCTCCGTCCGTCGAGGAGGTCGTGGGTCAGGATGTGGATCCACGGGTGGGGCCAAGGCTAATCCATCGGACATCTGGCTTGAGGCACCCGACGACCGTCCTGGACCAGGCAGGGGACAGCTTCACGCTGACATAACACCCAGCTTCACCAGGGTTGAGAGATGTTGAGAGTTATGTGTGAAGCTCCGGTTCCGGGCGGCTGGAGTCCACCGGACCTTCAGCCGCCCGGAGGGGAAGCCTGGTACCACGGGGTGCGCGATGTGATGACGGCCGCAGTGGGCCAGCCGTGCGCGATCGAACCATTAACGTCTGTCCCACGGACGTCAGGGGAGGCGCTGTGGACGGCGGGTATGTGGTGGTCGATCTGGAGACGACCGGCTTCAACCCGACAGGTACGGACCGGATCGTCGAGATCGCGGCCGTGCACGTCGACGACGAGGGGCGACTGCTGGGGGAGTGGTCGACCCTGGTCAATCCGCTCCGGGACGTCGGGCCGGTCAGCATCCACGGCATCGCTGCGGGTGACGTCCTGGACGCGCCGACGTTCGCCGACCTCGCTCCTTTGGTGGTGGAGGACTTCGCGGGTCGTACGGTCGTCGCGCACAACGCGCGCTTCGACCTGAACTTCCTCACCATCGAACTGCGGCGGGCGGGCTACGACCTGCCCGAGCCCCTGTGCGGGCTCTGCACGATGGAGTGGGCGCGGACCGTTCTGCCGCAGGTGCCGCGTCGGCTCGAGTCGTGCTGCGCGGCGGCGGGGGTGACGCTCGCCAACGCGCACTCTGCACTCGGGGACGCGCACGCGACGGCCGAACTGCTGGGTGTCTACGTGCACCACGTTGCCGTGGAGCCGCGCTGGGACCGGACCGTACGGGAGACCCGCGCGTACGCATGGCCCCCGGCGCCGGTGCACGGGCCGGTCCCCCTGGTGCAGCGGGGCGCTTGCGGGCGACGCCGTGCCGGGGCATGGATCGACCGGCTGACCGCACGGCTGCCGCGGTCACAGAACCCGGACGTCGACCCGTACTTGGACGTGCTGGATCGGGCGCTGCTCGACGGGTCACTCAGCGTGCATGAGGAGTGCCTGCTGCTGCAGGTCGCCGAGGACCTCGGCCTGACTGCAGAGCAGGTGCGGGAGGCGAACAGTACGTACCTCGCGTCGGTCGCGGCAGCGGCCTGGGCCGACGGGGTCGTGACGCCGGCCGAGCACGAGAGCATCCGGGCGATCGCGCAGATGCTCGGACTGACCGCCGAGGACGCGGATGCGGCACTGGCCGAGATCCACGATCACGGCTGCGCCGAGACGGCGTCCCGACCCGAGTTCCGCCTGGAGCCGGGCGACCGGGTCGTCTTCACCGGGGACATGCAGCGGCCACGGGAGGAATGGATCGCCCTCGCCGAACAAGTGGGCCTCGAGGTCGGCGCGGTCACCAAGCGCACCAAACTGGTGGTCGCGGCCGACCCGGACTCCCTCAGCGGCAAGGCCCGGAAGGCCCGGGACTACGGGATCCCGATCGTCGGTGAGGCGACATTCGGGCGGATCCTGGGCGACGTGGCCAGGCGATGAATTGCGCGGGATCCGCAGGCTGCCGTGCAGGAGAACTGAACAACTTGTGTGGGTCGGCCTAGCTGGGGAGTCGCACCCTGCGTGCTGCGGTCACGACGTGTGGGCCGACCGTCTTCGTTGGTGACGGGTGTGGGCCTTCGTGTGGATGGGTGGCAGCTCGCTGAGTCGCAGCGCGGTTCGGTCGTCGGTGATGAGTGTCGTGACGAGCCCGGAGCTGGCGACGGCTCGGATCGCGGGGGCCTTGGCGGGGTCCCCGGCGGCGGCGATCACATACGGGATGGTCAGGAGATCATCCGGAGTGGCGGCGATGCGCCGCGCGTTCAGGTCGCCATCGATCACCCTGCCCTGCTCATCGAGGAACAACCCCAGCATCTCAGCTCGGGCCCCGGCGGCGTCGAGGATCGCAGTGTCCGCGGGGGATAGATACTCGCGCAGCTGTGTGATCGGGGGGCTCCACGACCCAATGGACATTACCGCGACGGAGAGGTCCCGGAACCGTGCGAGGTTCGCCGCGATAGCTGGGTCGGCGCGCAACACTGCGGCACTCTCAACCGTGCCAGCGAAGAGCGGCGCGAAGATCGGATGGGCGTTGACCGTCGACGTCCCGGCAACGCCGCGCAGGATCTCGAGGGGGGACTGGCTCAGGTCGTTTCCGACCGTGCCGGTCAGCTGGGCGATCGTGGAGGGCGGTAGATCGGTCAGGTGCTGACTGACAGCCAGCATCGTCCTGCCCCAGGAGAATCCGAAACTGTCGTTGGGTCTGAGGATCGACTGCACCAGGTTGGCCGTCATCTGCGCGATGCGGTCGCGCTCCAGGGCTTCACTGCCTCCCCCCGGGACAACTAGGCAAGCCGAGAGACCGAGATGTCTGGCCAGGTCGTGGGAGACCTGGCGCAGATAGGTGGTCCCCGGGCGGATCTCGATGGTGATGATGCCTTCGTCCCGACCCTGCTGTAGGAGCCTTGCCACCTTGAACCTTGAGATGCCGAGTTGTTGGGCAATCGCGGATTTCGGCACGTCGTCGTCGTAGTAGAGGTGTGCGATCCGTGTGATCAGCCCGGTGATCTCGTCATCCATCCCAGTCCCCTCGCTCAAATGAGCGACATTGTCGCCCTTTTCTTGACGGCTGTCTGAGGTAATCGTAGCGTTCATGGTGTGAGCAGAGGTGCTCATCTGAGCAGATGGATGTAGAGATGCGTAAGCACATCGTGGTGAATGGACTGGCGGTGGATGCCGTGCTGAGTCCCGTCGTTGTCGAGGACCGGCTCTTGCCGCTGCTGGGCTCAATGTCCCCGCACCCCGGTGCGGCGCGCTCTTTCGCCTTCCTGGCCGGACCGCCGGGGTGCGGCAAGTCGACCCTGGCTGAGCTGCTGCGCCACGCCGCCGCGTTCCGCGGCCTCGACTTGGCAGTCGTCGGGATAGACGGCTTCCACCACATGAATGACTACCTGGCTCGGCACACGGCACATGTGAATGGAAAAGACGTCCGGTTGGTCGACGTCAAGGGCGCTCCGGAGTCATTCGATCTGGACCGACTCCGGACTTGCATAACGCGATCGGCAACCGAGGACGTGGCGTGGCCGGGCTACGACCGACGGCTCCACGAACCTGTCGACGACCGTACGGCCGTCACCGCAGGGCGTGTGCTGGTCGAGGGCAACTGGCTCCTGCTGGAGGAGCCCGGCTGGCGCGACTTGAGAGCACTCGCCAGTCTCACGATTTTCATCGATGCGGGGCCCCCACTCCTGCGCGAACGATTGATCGCCCGCAAGCAAGCCGGCGGGATCTCTCTGCATGACGCCGAAACCTTCTATGAGGCCAGCGACCTCCCCAACATCATTCGGTACTTGGATCACAGCGCCCGCAACGTCGACGTGACGTTGACCTTGCGGCCTGACGGACACCTGGAAGAAGTCACTTCATGAGTTCCAACGCCCCCAACGCGCGAGCCCGTGTGCAAGCGTTCGGAGGATTCCTGACGGCGATGGTCATCCCCAACATGGGGGCCTTCATCGCCTGGGGCTTTCTCACCGCGCTGTTCATCCCCACAGGATGGCTGCCTAACGACTACCTCGCCCAGCTCAACACTCCGATCATCCACTACATCCTTCCATCGCTGCTTGCCTATACCGGCGGCACACTCATCCACGGCAAACGCGGCGGCGTGATCGGCGTCATCGGGACCGTCGGCCTGATCGTCGGCGCTGATATCCCAATGTTCCTCGGCGCGATGATCATGGGTCCGTTCAGCGCCTGGATTCTCAAGCAGTTCGACCGGTTCACCAAGGACCGCATTAGGCCCGGCTTCGAGATGATCGTCGACAACTTCTCGCTGGGCCTTATTGGGCTGGGATTGTGCCTCTTGTCGTACGTGGCCGTCGGACCCGCGGTCCTCGCACTCAACAAGGCACTGACCGTCGCGGTCGGAGCTCTCATTAGTACCGGCTTCCTGCCAGTCCTTGCCGTGCTCAACGAACCCGCGAAAGTGTTGTTCCTCAACAACGTCATCGATCAGGGCATCTACTATCCGTTGGGCATGCAGCAGGCGGCCGAGGCCGGCAAGTCGATTCTGTTCTGCGTGGCCTCCAACCCCGGCGCCGGCCTTGGGCTGCTGTGCGCCTTCTGGAAGTTTGGCGAGACCAAGGAACTGCGTGACTCCGCCCCCGGCGCGATCATCATCCACTTCCTCGGCGGCATCCACGAGATCTACTTCCCGTACGTGCTGATGAAGCCGCTCACCCTGATCGGCATGATCCTCGGCTCGGGCTTCGGTATCGCCACCCTCCAGCTCTTGGGGGGCGGGCTTGTGGCCGGCCCGAGCCCGGGCTCGATCATCTCCTACTTGCTGCTGACCCCTCGTGGCGACTACTCCGCGATCATCGCGGCAGTCCTCGTGGCCGGCACTGTCAGCTTCGTCGTCAACTCGCTGATTCTGCGTTTCGACCAGCGTCGCTCCTCCCACCGCAAGACCGGCAACGACCTCGCGGACTTCCAGGCCCGGTCGACGTCCATGAAGAACGCCGGCAAGGACGTTCTGTCGGGAGTCCTCAAGACCACCGAAACTGAGGCCACTGCCGCGAACTTTCTCACATCAGAGGAGCCGAACACGTCCGTTCCCGTCGCGGTGATTCGCAAGGTCGTGTTCGCCTGCGATGCCGGCATGGGCAGCAGCGCGATGGGAGCCAGCATTTTCAGCAAGAACCTCAAGAAGCAGGGGTCCGGCGACATCGAGGTCACCCACGTGGCCATCGAGGACATCCCCGGCGACGCCGACGTAGTCGTCGTCCACCAGGACCTCGCCGGGCGTGCTCGCAAGGCCAAGCCGGATGCCCGACTGGTCACCATCCAGAACTATCTCAACGACCCCCACCTGGAGGAGCTGCTCGCCAGCGTCACCCCGGTGGCTAAGGAGGTGTGACGTGCGCATCCACGCAGCACGTATCCATGGACGCGGCGAAGTGAGCGTCGATGAGCTCGATCTCCCACCCATCGGCCCCGAAGAGCTTCTGCTGCGAGTGGTCAGTAGCAGCATGTGCATGTCGACATACAAAGCTGTCGTCCTCGGCCCCGGCCATAAGCGGGTGCCCGATGACGTGGCGGAGCACCCCACCATGACCGGCCACGAGTTTGCCGGAGTCATCGTCGAGGTCGGCGCGGCCGTGGCCGACCAGTTCCAAGTCGGCGAGCATGTCGCCATCCAGCCGGCGCTCGGCCTGCCGACCGGAGAGTCGCCGGGCTATAGCTACCCCTATTACGGCGGCGACGCTACCTACACGATCATCCCGAAAGTGGCCATCGACCACGGTTGTGTGCTGCCGTACGACTCGAACTACTTCGCCAACGCATCGCTGGCCGAACCGATGATGTGTTTGATCGGTGCCTTCCACGCCAATTTCCACACCACGCAGTACGTGTACCGCCACGAGATGGGCATCCGGCCTGGAGGCTGGCTGGCCCTCCTGGGGGCGGCCGGTCCTATGGGGCTGGGCGCGATCCAGTACGCACTGGCTGGCCCTTACCGTCCCAGCCTCGTGGTCGTCGCCGACATCGATCAGGACCGGCTCGACCGTACCGCGCTGCTTCTCCCGCCCGAATCGGCGCCGAACGGCACCCGACTGGTCTACCTCAACACGGCGACCTCCGATGCGGTGGCCGACTTGCGAGGGATCAGCGGGGGAAACGGCTTCGACGACGTGTTTGTCTTTGCTCCGGTGCCCCAGCTGGTGGAGACCGCCGATCGGATCCTTGCCACGGACGGGTGCCTGAACTTCTTCTCCGGGCCGACCGATCCTGACTTCAGCGCCCGCCTCAACTTCTACAACGTCCACTACGAGTCCACCCACGTGGTGGGCACCTCGGGCGGGGCAACCTCGGACATGCAGGAGAGCCTCGACTTGTCAGCACGTGGCGCCATCAACCCCTCGATGATGGTTACCCACATCGGCGGGCTGAACGCCGTGCCGGAGGCGATACGTGGGCTGCACGACATGCCGGGCGGCAAGCGGATGATCTATCCCCATATCGATATGCCACTGACGGCGATCACAGACTTCGCCACGCTCGGAGCCACTGATCAGTTGTTCGCCGACCTCGCCATGGCCTGCGACGCCCACCGGGGGCTGTGGAACGCCGAGGCCGAGCACATCCTGAGGACTGCGCTCGAACCAACGCCAGAAGACCTGCTCGAATCGGCACAGGAAGCTGTCCGATGAGTATCACCTTTTCCGGCAGGCAGGTCCTCCAGGCGGGTTCCATCGTCCTGGACGGCCGGGCCCGCGACAAGGACTCCGCCATCGACGAAGCAGGGCGGCTGTTGGTCGCAGCCGGTGCTGTTGACGAAGGCTATGTGACAGCCATGCATGATCGGGAACGCACGATCTCCACGTACATGGGCAGCCTGCTGTCCATCCCGCACGGGACCAGCGCGGCCAAGAAGCTCATCCGCTCCACAGCGTTGTCATTCGTGCGCTACCCCCAGGGCATCGACTGGGGAGGCGGAAAGCGAGTCGAGTTCGTGCTGGGCATTGCGGGTGTCGACGATCAACACCTCGAGTTACTCGCTAATATCGCTGGAGTCTTCGTCGACGTGGAGGCCGTGGAGAGGCTCCGCGACGCCACAACTGCCGAGGATGTGCTGGAGGAGCTCACCGGCGCGGACTCCTGAAGCATCAATCCCTCGTAGCCTGTCGCAGCCCGTGCCGCGGCAGGTCACTGGAACTCGACCTCGTCGCCTTTGGGGTCATTGGGCTAACCTCACTCCTCTTGAGGGGTCCGCGTCGAAGGCCCAAATGGAGTGATCTTGGGACGGGATTGCGGTGTCATACCGTCAAGAACCTCAGCTCAAACGACCCGTGCGAACGGTAGAAACCGTCACGGTGGAGTTGATGGTTAGCTGGCTGCTACGCCTGCTATCCGGAACTCGTCCGCAGGCATGGGGTGCCGCAGGTGCCAGGTGATAGCAATTGGCTGCTCGCCACGATGGTCGACGTAGTCGACTTCGCCCAGCAGCATGTACGGGACGCCTCTGCCGTACTCCCAGGAT
Source organism: Raineyella sp. W15-4 (assembly GCF_033170155.1). Lineage (GTDB taxonomy): Bacteria > Actinomycetota > Actinomycetes > Propionibacteriales > Propionibacteriaceae > Raineyella. Next base: position 273,911 of record NZ_CP137079.1, read on the forward strand.
TTGCTGGCGCGGGTGAAGAGCAGGATGTGGTTGCCGCCCGTTCGTTGGTTGATGTAGCGCTGCCCCGTCGGTGACGCGACCCGAGTCTGGGCTTGGCTCTCCCAGTGGAAGAGCTCTGGACTGATTGCATAGTCCCGGTACATCGTCGTCGGCGAGTATTCTCGGGCACTCTTCTGGAGCGTCACCAGCAGACCGTCCGTGGTGAAGTCAGGCGCGTAGAAGACGCCCTGGCGCAGGATGTTCGGCGTGCGCTGGAGCGTGGCGTAGCCCAGAGCTGCGGCGAGTTCCTCCCGCGTGTATCGGGCATGCGAGCGTAAGCCAGTGGCTGCCAGAACGCCATCAAGTGGGCGCGTCCGATGCTCGGCATGGGCGAGGCCGAGCTCAATGATCGTCGAGATGTCGGCTCGTACAGTGGTCTCTGCTGCCAGTGCCTGCAGGCCTGCGTCGTATGATGGCCAGGCGTTTTGGCCCGGCCAGAGGGTGAAGTAGAGCATGCGAGCCCACCGCTGGTCGGCTTCGGAGAGTTCCTCGTAGGGCGCGACGTCATCCGAGAGTAGTCGGCGGTAGGCGTCGGTCCGGTTCGGATCATCGACGTGCACGAAGGCACTGACGCGCTCGAGGAGCGACTTCTCCTGAGGCCCGGCCGGTGCCACGGGAAAGCCAGCCTCCCGGCGGGCGCGGGTCCAGCTTCGCCCCTGTTTCCCGATAATCTCGGCCAGGGGGATCTGCGATTGCTCAAGGAATGTTCCGAGCGACACGTCGCCAATGCGGCGCAGTTCGACGACGATCTCCGACCAGCGCCCGCCGATCTGGCGGCGCAGGCTCTCGAGGACGCTGTCCTGGGTGGTCCGGTCGAGGACGATCTGGCAGCCGGCCGGCAGGTAGGGGAACCCGTCCCTGATGTCGCGTTCCAGCTGGGCCTTGCCGGATCCCGTGATGGCTCGGAACCGCTGGTCGAAGCGAAATTCCTTGCGTTGGTGGCCGACGAAGTCGAGTGCCGTGAGTACGGCCTTGTCCTTTGTACGCCGCAGACCTCGGCCCAGCTGTTGGAGGAAGATGGTCGCCGACTCAGTCGGGCGGAGGAAGAGTATGGTGTCGATATCGGGTAGGTCGACGCCCTCGTTGAACATGTCTACGGCGAAAAGGACGTTGATCCGGCGCTCCCGCAGGTCCAGGAGGGCTTGATCGCGGTCTGTCGAGGTGATGTTTCCCGCGACGGCTTTCGCCGGGATTCCGGCATGGTTGAATACTTGGGCCATCCACGCGGCGTGACCGATACCGACGCAGAAGCCGATTGCTCGCATGCCGAGGGGGTCGTCGATGAGGTCGCGAATCTGTTCCAGGATGAGCCGAGCCCTGGCCTCATTGCCGGTGTAGAGGCGGTCGAGCTCACCCACGTCGTACGCCCCGCGCCGCCAGGACAAGGCGGTGAGGTCAGTGTTGTCGGCGATTGCGAAGTAGTGAAACGGGCTCAGCAGCTCGGCGTCGAGTGCTTCCCAGAGTCGCATCTCCACTGAGGTGTGGCCGTCGAAGTAGTCCCGGACGTCGCGTCCATCAGCCCGTTCTGGAGTCGCGGTGAGGCCAATCAGCTCGCGTGGCGCCAACCGCTGGAGCAGCTTGTCGTAGCTGGCAGCTTTCGCGTGGTGGAACTCGTCAACGATGACCACGTCGAAGGCGGTGGACTCGATCTGATCGATGTCGGTGGCTGTGAGCGACTGGATCGAGGCGAAGACGTACCGCCATTCGCGGGGCTTCTGCCCATCGACCCACAGCTCGCCGAAGCTCCCGTCAGCGAGCACCTCGCGGAACGTCCGCAGCGACTGAGTCAGGATCTCCTTGCGGTGTGCCACGAAGAGCAGGGATGGGCGATACGTGCCCTGGCTCAAGGTCTCACAGAGGTTGCGGTAGTCCAGCGCGGCCACGACGGTCTTGCCGGTGCCGGTGGCCGCGACGACGAGATTGCGATGCCGGTCATGCACCTCCCGCTCGGTTTCCAGGGCCTCGAGCATTTCCTCCTGATAGGGGAAGGGCCGCACCTGGAGTCCGGAGACGCTGACGACCTGGCCGCTGGCGGGACGCTTCCCGCCCGCAACGGCGAGAGCCTCGTCAAGCTGCTCAGCGTCGCGATCGGGGTCGTACGACTCGAAGGATGTGTCATTCCAGTAATGCGCGAAGGTAGCGTCGAACTTCCGTAGTAACTGAGGGGTGGCGTGCGATGAGAGTCGGACATTCCACTCCAGCCCGTCCAGGAGTGCTGGAGCCGACAGGTTCGACGAGCCGACGTACGCGGTGTCGAATTCGGTCCCCCGCCGGAAGAGCCAGGCCTTCGCGTGAAGGCGAGTCCGTCGCGTCTCGTACGAGACCTTCACCTGGGCGCCGTAATCGTGGATGAGTCGGTCGATAGCGCCGCGCTCTGTTGCGCCCATGTAGGTTGTGGTGATCACGCGGAAGGGGATGCCCCGCCCCGCGGCGTCCGCGAGCGCTTTCCTCATCGTCCGAAGCCCGGACCACTTGATGAAGGCTGAGAGCAGGAGGACTTCGTCGGCGCTGGCCAATTCCGAGGTCAGCTCGGCGCCGAGCGACGGTTCGCCAGTGCCATTGGTCATCAAGGCGGCTTCCGACAGCGGCGTCCGGGGCTGCCCGGTGTAGCGCGGTGGCGTTCCCGGGCCGGGAGTGTGGAGCAGTGCGGTGAGCAGCCGAGGTTCGGTAGCGACCGCGTCCTCCTTCGAGCCCAGGTGGTCGAGCAGATCGTTGACGAGGGAGACCTGGTCGTCCGAGCGCCTGTCGGCGAGCTGGCGGATGAGTGCCCGCTCGACGTGATCTGCCAGGCGAGCCGGCAGATCTGCGTCGGAGAGCTTGATGAGTTCGGCTTCGAGCTGGCTGACGTTGAGTCGACGTTGGAGGGCGGTCGTCAGAAGCGCGTCATACATGCCCTCGTGAAGGGGCTCATCCCCTGCCATGGCTCGTTACCTCCCTGACCGGAACGCGTTGCCCTGCGTCGCACCGAAGTCGGCCCTCTCAACGATCCGGTCCACGAACCGATGGTGGTCATGGCACCCCATCGCGGCCACCACGGCGCACGGGCCGGGTGGAGCCGGACAACGGCGGCGGCTGATAGGCCATGGTAACGAGATCCGTGCTGATCTCGTGTGAAGCCGTCACCGTCGGTCGGAGCGCGACACGTACTCACGTGGCCTTAGGTGGAAGCTCGACTTCCGGACAAGGACAACCGAGAACACACATGACAGAGCTTGAAGCGGCCCACCCGCGCACCACCGGGGCCATCAGCGGCGTGTTCACCGAGCCCGCCGTGGCAGCCGCCCTCGGCCACCGTCCCCGCGGGCGTCCCGCCGCAGCGGAATCAGCAGGAACAGGGACACCAGCAGGTAGCCCACCACCGCGGCCAGCGGCGCCAACAGTCCCACCAGGATCATCACCACGTAGCCGGCCACCCCGGGCGTCAGCCGGCGGGTCAGAGTCGCGATCTCGAGGCTCCTGGCACTGGTGCTGAGGAGGTCCGCTCGGCGGGCGTGCAGCCACAGCGCGGACAGCAGCAGCACGCAGGCCAGCAGGGTCACCCCGTAGAGGGTGGCCGCGACGCGTTCGGCGGAGGTCACGGCCATCGACTCGGCCATCAGCCGGGTCGGGAACGGCAGAAAGGCCACGGCGAACAGCAGCAGCAGGTTGAGCCGCAGCAGCCACACGTCGGTGTGGTCGAGGTAGTGGGTGATCGCGTTGTGTCCCAGCCAGATCGCCCCGATGGTGGCGAAGGAGACGAGGTAGCCCAGGTAGGAGGGCCACTGGTCGAGGACCGCCTGCAGCAGGTGGTCCTCCGAGCCCGCCGGGACGGAGATCTCCAGCACCAGCAGGGTGATGGCGATGGCGAACACACCGTCGCTGAAGGCCTCCAGCCGGGTGGTGCCGTACTGCTGCGCATCCGCCGTCGGGGGCGTCTCGTCGTCGGGGGAGGTCCCCGCGGCGGTCTGATCGGGCATATTCGCTCCTGCCTCGATGGCCCGGGCGGCGGGAACGGATCGTGGTGAGCGCCCGGCGTACCGTCAGGATCCCGCGGGATCGCTGCTCCGGGCAAGGGCTCAGTGGGCCCGGATCAGCGCGGTCCGCTGCGGAGTCTGTCAGGGGGACGTCCGCCCGGACCGGAAGGCGCTGCCCTGCGCCGCCCCGAAGTCGGTCTTCTCGACGATCCGCTCCACGAACCGGTGGTGATCCTTCCAGGTCATCGCCCGCCCGTCGTAGTTCATGCCGTATTCGGCGACGACGTCCTTGAGCTGCTCGATGTCGAGTCGCTGCAGTCGGTCACGGAGCCCGTCCACCCCGTCGGAGGCCGCGACGGCGTAGGGGTCGAGAGGGCTGGGCTGCCGGCGGCGCTTCGGCGGGTTGGCCGGTGGCAGCGGCGGCGTTGTGGGCACCGCCTCGCTTGAGGCGGTGTCGTCGGCGACGATCTCCGCCGGTGCCGGCTCGGCCTGGGCCTGCGCGGCCTGGAAGGCCAGAACGAGGTCGACCATCTCAGCCTTGGTGGAGCGGGACTTGATCCTCCGATCCGGATCCATCCCGTCGCGGTCGATCAGCTTCTTGAGCTCGGCCTTGGTCAGCCGTTCCAGCCGGCGGGGTGTCAGCGGGCCCGTGGGCCCGGCCTCGGCTTCCGGTTCCACGGCCAGCGCGGCCAGCAGATCGCCGCGGAACCGCTTGGTCCGGGCGGCCTCATCGGCGATCACCACGATCAGCCGGGACAGTTGCCGGGCCAGCACCTCGCCGCCCGCGGTGTTCCGCAACGCCTGCAGCGCAGCGGCCGCCGCGCTGACATCGTCCGTTGCGGGGATCACTGTCGTGCTCATTCGTCCTCCTCGACACGCTGGCGGAAGTCTTCGGTCAGCTCCCACAGCCCCCGGTAATGGTCCGTCCCGTACTTCGTCTTCAGCGTCGGGTACTCGTGGTACTCCGCCGCGGCGGCGATCTGGCCTGCCTCCGGAACAGGGGGATCGAACAGCCGAGGAGCACTCGGCCGATTCTTCAGCATCGCCATCGTGTTGTGATGCACGGCGATCTTCCGGTATTTGGTGACAACCACCCCGAGCTCCCGCGGTGGCGCGATCCCCTCCTCCTGGGCGAAGTCGCGCACCTGTTGCTGGACCAGCGGGATGCCATAGGTGGACATGGTGTCCGGAATGGTGGGGATGACGTACGCCTCGGACATCCGCAGCGCATTCTTCGACATGATCTCGAGACTCGGCGGGCAGTCGATCAGCACATAGTCGTAGCGGTGGAGAACCGGCGCCAGACCGGCCTCCAGGATGCTCCACACGTCCACCGAACGGTGGGTGGCCATACTCAGTGCCATCAGCTCCGCCTGCAGCGCGATGACCTCGTGCGAGCCGGGGAGCAGGTCGAGGTCAGTGACCGTCGCGACATTCGAGGCGTTGGTGTGGATCGCGGTGTCGACGTTGAAGCATGGCGGCCGGTGGCCGGTGTTGAGCGCGTCGTCGAACAGGGTAGCCACCGTACGGCCGGCATCCTTGACCAGGCTCCACTGCTGCTCGCCCAGTACGGCGATCGAGAGGCTGACCTGCGGGTCCATGTCGACCAGCAACACCTTCCGATTGCCGGGCCCGGCGAGGAACTCGCCCAGCATCACCGTGGTGGTGGTCTTGCCCACCCCACCCTTCATGTTGAGGATCGAGATGACGTGCGTCATGCCGCGACGGCGCTCCTTCGGCAACGAGTCGGGACGGCGGTGTAGGACCGTACGTGGCGGATGGTGGTCATCGGGCGGCGGGGTGCCGGCCCAGGTACCAGACCATGGCCGGGGGCAGCACCCGCTGATGGACGACGACCAGCTCCAGGTTCGCCCGGGTCAGCGCGGTGTAGAGCGGGCCGTTGTCGCCGGGCAGCGCCTTGAAGGCCGACGGTTCGGCCACGACTACCGCGTCGAACTCCAGGCCCCGGGCCTCCTCCGAGGTCAGCAGGGTGAAACGTCGGCCGTTCCGGTCGGTCCAGTAGTGGTCCTCGCCCTCGGTCCAGCCGTGCGTTGCGGCGTACGCCCCGATCACGTCGACCAGCGGGGTGATCACCGCGACCTTGCCCTTCGGGTGGTCGGCGGACAGCCGGTCGGCCTGCTGCAGAGCCAGTTCCGCCAGTCCGTCGGGGCCCTCGGCTGCGTCGGCTCGCAGCACGGTGGGGGCATCGCCCTCGCCCAGCACGTCGTACGCCCGGTGCCCGGCCGAGCCCTCCAGCAGGCAGGCGGCGAAGTCGATGATCGCCCGGGTGGTGCGGTAGCCGCCGAGCAGCACCTCCTCGTCCCAGGTATCCAGGCCGAGCAGCTTACGGATGGCCTTCCAGCCGCTCGGGGTGTGGCTGGTGCGCCGCTGGTGGGTGTCGCCGACCAGCGTCCAGGCACCGCTGTTGAGCTGGGCGAGGATCAGCCACTCCAGCGGCCGCAGGTCCTGTGCCTCGTCGATGATGATGTGGTCGTACGTCCTTTGCGGCGTCAACAGGACGGCGAGGTAGGCCAGCAGCGGCCACAGCTGCCGCTCGCCGAGAGCATCGGCGTACGTCGTGGGCAGCCCGTTGCGCCACTCGCGGAAGTCTGCCCGGCGGGCGGCCGGGATCGACAGGTCGTTGGTGCGCAGGAACACCTCGTACGCCCGCTCGGGGGTGAGCCCCGGACCGGTCTTGCGGTGCTTGGCGACCAGTCTGCGCAGCGTGGTGCCGAGCGGGGCCGAGTAGGCGTCGATGAAATCGTCGCTGGACGCGTGGCGTTCCGGGGCGCCGATGATCGCCCGCATCACCTCCGGCAGCGAGGTGATGGTCACCGTGCCGGGGGCGGCGAGTTCGTCGACCACCGGGTGGATGTGCCGGCCCCAGGTCTCGGTCGGCCCGATCAGCGCGACCTGTCCCAGCGGCTCGGGGCGGTCGGTGTGGGTGAGCCAGGCGGCCCGGTGGGTCGCGACGACCGTCTTGCCGGTGCCGGCGTAGCCCTGGATCGTCAGCGAGGCGGTGGGGGAGGCGGCGACCAGGTCGTACTGCTCCGGCTGCAGCGTACGCAGCAGCGCCTTGAGCGACGTCCGGGGCTTGCGGAGCTCCTGCTCGGTGCCGGGGACGACAGCAGGTTCGGAGGCCGGCACCGGCGCTGCCTCGGGCTCCGCCGCGGGCACGGGCACTGCCTCCGGGACCGCGACGGCTAGGCGGGCCGGAGTGCTGAACTCGGGGCCGTCCGGGGCGATGATCCACTCGTCCTCGTACGCCGCCAGGGTGTCCCGGCCGCCCTTGGTGAAGCGGCGGCGGACCTTCGGGCCGGACCCGTCGGCGAATCGATGACCGTAGAACGCTGCGGCCGCGGGCGCCGCCCAGCTGATCACCTCGATGCCGTCGACATCGGCCCCGGTCTCGGCGACGTAGAACTCGTCGTCGGCCTCCTCGCCGTCGTAGCGCATCCGGACCCGTCCGATCAGCGGACCGACGGTGATCCGGGGAATCCAGCGGACATCATCGTCGATCTGGTAACCGCCACTGCGTCGCTTCAGATTCTCCAGATAGGTGTCGTTGACACCCTGCTCGTACTCCAGGACGGTCGGATCCTGCTCGGCCACGCTTCCCCCTGTGCTCGCCGGCCTGACGCTGTCGACGTCAGTCTAAGGAGTGGCTGTGACAGTCCCCGACGCTGGGACTCGCCGGGTGCCTCGGAGCCTGACGGGACGTCCGATCGTGACAAGGCTTAGGCTGAGCCCGCGGTCATCTGATGAGCGCCGCCATCGGCGCCTGACCGCCCAGACAGCGAGGGATGCCCATGCAGACCAACGGCCGGCTGACCGAGGCCTACCACAACGCGCGGGTCGAGGAGTTCGACGACGAGTCCCGCTTTGTCTTCCTCAGCGACGTCCACCGCGGTGACGGCAGCATGGCCGACGAGTTCCTCAAGAACAAGAACATCTATGTCGGCGCCCTGGAGTGGTATCACGCCGAGGGCTACACGTACGTCGAAGTCGGTGACGGCGACGAGCTGTGGGAGAACCGGGAGTTCCGGCACGTGCTGTGGGCCAACGGATCGCCCTATCACCGGCTGCGCCGGTTCTACAACGACGGCCGACTGATCTACCTCTACGGCAACCACAACCTGCAGCTCAGCGATCCGGCGTACGCCCGGGCCTGTTTCGACACGATCCCGGACGACCTCGGCCGGCCCACCCCGTTCATGCCCGGGCTGCGCCCGATCGAGTCGCTGCTGCTGCGGCACCGCGACACCGGCCAGGAGATCCTCGTCGTGCACGGGCACCAGGGTGACTTCGCCAACGACCAGATCTGGCGCCTCACGATGTGGACCTTCCGGGTGTTCTGGAAGTACATGCACGCGTTCGGCGTCCGCAGCCCGTCCAGCCCGGTGCGCAACATGTTCAAGCGGCACAAGGTGGAGCGGAACTACCGCAAGTGGATCCTGGAACACCAGACCGCGCTGATCTGCGGTCACACCCACCGGCAGAAGTTCCCCCGCGACGGGGTGCCCTACTTCAACACCGGCTGCTGCACCTTCCCGGCCTACATCACCGGCATCGAGATCGTCGGCGGGCAGATCCAGCTGGTCGGCTGGCGGGTCGAGCCGGACGAGAACCGCCACCTGATCGTGAAGCGCCGGGTGCTCGCCGGCCCGGAGCCGCTCACCAGCTACGCCGCGCCGAACGAGCCGGGCACGCCGTACCGGCCCGGCCCGCGGTGGTGACCCGGGCTGTGTCTGGCACTGAGCTAGCGCGGGTTCTCCAGCGGATTGCCCAGCGCCCGGGCGAACCGCCGCAGCTCGGCGATCATCTGCTCCCGCCGTGGCGCGGTGGCGTCGGCGTCTCGCCGCTCATCCGCACCGGGGTGAGGTCGCGGAGCAGCCGGTTGACCGTACGCCGACCGTGCCGGGTGAGCCGCAACGCCGGGCGCCCCTCGTAGCGGGCCAGGCAGATCGCCCCGATGCTCGGCGCGAGCTTCCTCGCGATGACCCACAACGCCTGGTGGACGATCGCCCTCTACTCTGGAGGCAGCCCCTCCGGAGAGGACCACCATGGACCCCCGCTCCCTGGCACAGCGTGAACGTCACGCCCTGTGCGACCTGTTCCTCGAGGTCGACCCGCACACCCCGGTGCTCTGCGAGGGCTGGGTGGCGTACGACCTCGCTGCGCACCTGTGGGTCCGCGACACCGACCCGCTGGCCGGTGCCGGTATCGCGGTGCCGGCGCTGCTCGGGTGGCTCACCGACGCCCGGATCGCCCGGGCCCGGCGGCTGCACACCTATCCGGACCTGGTCGCCCGGGTCCGCAAGGGGCCCCCGGCGGTGTTGCGGCCGGCGGACGAGCTGATCAACACGCTGGAATACCTCATCCACCACGAGGACCTGCGCCGCGGCGAGAGTTTCGACGTCCCGGGGCGGGAACAGACCGAGGCCGACGACGCCGAGATCATGTCCCGGCTGGTCGGCCTGGCCCGGCTCCAACTGCGGTCGCGGCAGGTCCGCACCGTCTTGTTGGACGAGCGCAGCGGTCGGCAGATCGTGGTGGGCAAGGGCCCCGAGCTGGTGACGGTCACCGGCCGCCCCACCGAGCTGGCGCTGTACGCCTTCGGCCGGGCCCGCGCCGCCCACCTCCGCGTCGAGCGGACCGCCGATTGACTCTGGCGGCGGTGGCCCCCACGGCCCTAGGGTGGCCGCATGGACGCCCGCAACGTTCTCGGCGAACCTCTCCATCCCTGCGGCACTGATCCGGTCACCGGCTTCTTCCGCGACGGCTACTGCGCCACCTCTCCGGAGGATCTCGGCAGCCACACCGTCTGCGCGCTGATGACCCGGGAGTTCCTGGAGTTCCAGCGGACCATCGGCAACAACCTGATCGACCCGGCCCCCGCCCACGGGTTCCCCGGCCTGCGTCCCGGTGACGCCTGGTGCGTCGTCGCCACCCGGTGGGTCCAGGCCTTCCGGGCCGGGATCGTGGCACCCGTGGTGCTGGCCGCCACCCACGAGGCGGTGCTGGAGTACATCTCGCTGGAGGAACTGGTGGGCTGCTCGGCCGACGTACCCGACGACATCAGCTCGATCGCGCCGGACGCCGGCTGAGCCGACGTCGTCTGAGCGACGCCGGCCGAGCCGGTGAACCAGGGCTGTCCGGTCCGGGCACGCGCGCCGGACGGTCAGGCCCCCAGGGTCAGTGCGAGCACCTCGGCGCCCGGACGGGCCAACAGGTCGTGCGGTTCGACGAGGAGCTTGCTGCCCCGGATGCCGGACCCGATGACGACCTGGTCGCGCTTCAGCACCGTCGCGTCGACCAGCAGTGGCCACTCCGCCGGCAGACCGATCGGCGTGATGCCGCCGTACTCCATCCCGGTCAGCGCCACCGCCTCGTCCTGGGGCGCGAAGCTCAATTTGCGGGCGCCGAGGTGGCGGCGGACGACGCCGTTGATGTCCGCCCGGTCGGTGGAGAGCACCAGGACCGCGGCGTACGACACGAGCCCGCCGCGCTTGCCGGCGACGATGACACAGTTCGCCGAATGCGACGGCGCGGACCCGTACGTCGCACAGAACTCGGCGGTGTCCGCCAGGGTCGGGTCGATCGGGGCGACCCTCGCCGACGGGTAATCCGCGATCACGTCGGCGGTGGGGGTGGCGAGCAGTTCGAGCGGATCAGCGCCCAGGTCGGAGCCTGCCGGGGCCGCGGTGCTGGTGGGTGTCCAGGTCAGGTTTCCTTCGGCGGGGGTGGTCATGGAGCGCAGGATAGTCCGGCACCGGATCCACCTCGGCTCCGGACCGCTCAGGACGGCGGCCCGGAGCTCGCCCGGACCACCAGCCGGGTCGGCACCAGGATCCGCCGGGTCGCCCCGGCCGGATGCTCTGCCAACTGTTCGATCAGCGCCGCCACCAGTTCCCGCCCGATGGTGCCGAAGTCTTGGGCCACCGTGGTCAGCGGTGGCCACAGCCACTCCGCCATCAGGTCGTCGAAGCCGACCACCGACACGTCCGCCGGCACCCGCCGACCCGCCTCGTGCAGGGCCCGCAGCGTCCCCTGGGCCATCTCGTCATTGGCGCAGAACACCGCCGTCACCGACGGGTCCGCCGCCAGCGCCAGGCCGGCGGCATAGCCGGAGCGGGGGGTCCAGTCGCCGCGCAGCACCGGGGGGACCGGTCGGCCCGCCTCTCGCAGGGTCTGCTCCCAGGCCGCCTCGCGCGCGGTCGCCTGGACCGAACTGGTCGGGCCGGACACATGGTGGATGGTCCGGTGGCCGAGCCCGAGCAGGTGGTCGACCGCCTGGCGGGTGCCGGCGGCCTGGTCGGTGCCGACCGCGGTGTGGCTGTCCGCGTAGCGGAAGTCACCGACCACGATCGGCACCCGGGCCGGCAGCTCCACCCGGGCCGGCTGCGGCGTCTCCAGGCTCAGCACGACCATGCCGTCGACCGACTGTCCCAGCTTGGTGAACGCGTCGAAGAAGTCCTCCGCACTGGAGGTCGGGGTGTCGATCAGCATCACCGCATAGTCCTCGTCGCGCAGCGCCTCGATCACCGCTTCGGTGATGTGCGCCTCGCCGGTCCGGGACAGCCGGTGGCCGACCACGCCGATCGTCCGGAACGACCCGTACCGCAGCGCCCGGGCCGCCCGGTTCGGCAGGTAGCCGAGCTGGCGCATCGCGGCCCGTACTCGCGCGGCGGTCTCCGGCCGGACCGATGCTTCCCCCCGGGCGACCCGGGACACGGTCTGTGACGACACCTCGGCGAGCCGGGCCACGTCCGCCATCGAGACCGCCGGTCCGGAGGCCGCGGGACGGCCGGCCCGCGGACCGGTCATACTGCCGCCCTCCCGGACCCGCCCTCCAGGCACAGCCCCCAGCTCACCGTGTGGGTGGCCCCGGGCGCGATCACCGCCAGGTCCTGGCCGGTGACGAACGCATTGGCCGGGCAGGACATCGGCTCCGCCGCCACCCCGGTGCGCTGGTAGCGGCCGGTCTCCGGGAAGTCGCCGGTGCAGACCTGCCAGTAGGCCAGCGGCGGACGCATCCAGGCGGCGGCCGTCGCGCCGTCCGGAGCGGTCAGCCGCACCCAGGACCGGCCGTCACGGTAGGTGGCGGAGGCGAAGCCGTCATCCAGGGAGGCGGTGCCGATCGTCCGGGCGGTGGAGAAGTCCTTCTCTGCCGGCAGCGCCTCGGTCGCCACCGGCAGCAGCCGGTCGTCGGTGCGCAGCCAACGGCCGGCGTCCACCCGGAGGATGCAGTCGTCGACCCGGGCCCGGCCCGGTGACAGCCACGGGTGGAAGCCGACCCCGTACGGTGCCCTGGCCTCGCCGGTGTTGATGGCGGTCAGCCGTACGGTCAGGCCGTCTGCGGCGAGCCGGTAGTGCACGTGCACGTCGAGGCGGTACGGGTAGCCGGGGCGGGGGAGCAGGGTCAAGGCCAGCTCGACGTGGTTGTCGGAGTGACCGACCGGCCGCCAGTCGAGGGTGTGCGCCAGGCCGTGGTTGGCGACCCGACGGTCCGGCTCATTGATCGGCAGCTGGTGGGTCGTCCCGTCGAACCGGTAGCGCCCGTCGGCGAGCCGGTTGGGCCAGGGCAACAGGATCGCGCCGTGCATCGCGGGGGGCAGCTCGTCCGCCCCGAACGGCACCACCACGTCGCGCTCGCCGACCCGGTAGGACCGCAGCGCGGCGCCGCGCTCGGTGATCACCGCCTGCTGGTCGCCGTGGCTGATGGCGAACTGGCGGCCGGTCGGGCCGGTCGGGGTCATCGGTCGCTCATCTCTCCGCCCGCGGCGCTGCCGGCATCCAGGGCGGCGGCGTACCTGGCCAGGTCCGTCCCGTCGGGGACGGTGTGTGGGGTGCCCGGATCGGGCAGGTGGACGTCCCCGGTGGCGACGACGCCCGCGCCGAAGGTCCAGTCGCCGTCCACGGTGAGCCGGTCGGCCCGGCGCACCGAGGGCACGCCGGCGGGGAACCGGGCGTCGAAGTCGGCGATCCGCCTGTAGTGGCGGGGGTCGAGGCGGACCAGGCAGGCCCGCTCGGGCACCAGCCGCAGCCGGAAGTCGGCGCCCAGGTCGTACGCGTCGGAGCGCAGCAGCAGCAGGTCGTCGGTGGTCTTCACCGGCAGAAACCGGGCCCGTTCCACCAGCACCGGCGCCGGGTCGTCGAAGAGCTCCACCACCGCACCCAGCGCACACTCGATCTGGTACACCTCCGGCGAGGAGGGGGCGGTCGGGTCGACGTGCTTGCGGTTGCGGATCAGCGGCAACCCGGGCACCCCGCCCCGGGCGGCCAGCGCGTCGCGCAGCGCGACCAGGTCGAACCACAGGTTGTTGGTGTGGAAGTACGGGTGCCGGTGCTCGTCGGTGAACCAGCGCATGTCGTCGGCGGGCGTCTGCGCGGTGTCGCGGAGGATCATCCGGCCGTCTGCCTTGCGCCGGCCGAGGTGGCCGCCCTTGCGGTCGGCGGGCGTGCGCCGGCACACCTCCGGGGCGTACGGCGCCCCGCTCGCCGCGAACCAGCCGGCGATCCGGCCGTCGGGGGCGGCGCCGAGGTTGTCGGCGTTGGAGGTGTTGGCGTAGCGGTAGCCGCGGTCGATCAGCGCGTCGAGCAGCCCGGTGGTGAGCAGCGCGACGTAGATGTCGCCGTGGCCGGGCGGACACCACTCCAGCGCGGGATCCGCCGGCCAGTCGACCGGCTCCAGCGAGTCGACCAGCAGCTTCGGCTCCCGGTGCTGGACGAAGTCCAGCGGCAGCCCGTCATGGGCCAGGTCCGGATAGGCCGCCAGCGCGGCCAGCGAGTCGTCCCGGGTGCGGAAGCTGTCCATCAGCAGCAGCGGCAGGTCCACCCCGCTGGTCGTACGGGTGTGCCGGATCTGCCCGGCGATGATGTCCAGGAAGCTCAGCCCGTCGCGCACCGGCAGCAGCGACTTTGCCCGGTCCATCCCCATCGAGGTGCCCAGCCCGCCGTTGAGCTTGATCAGCACCGTGTGGGCCAGCGCCTCGCGCTGCTGTTCGGGGGAGACCTCGACCTCGGCGATGTCGGTGACGTCGAGCACCGGGTCGATGGTGTCCTCGGGGATCAGGCCGGTGCGGCCCTCCTCGAGCTGGGCGTAGTAGCGGGCGAACACCTCGACGGCCAGGTCGGGCAGGCCGGCTCGGCGCATCCGCTCGGTGGCGTGCCGCAGTCCCGCGGCGCTCATCGGTGTGCTCCGTCCACCCGGCCGCCCGCCGCGGAGGCCAGCGCGACGAGGAACCGCGGTGGGTTCCAGTCGCGCCGGGCGTACGCGTCGGTCACTGCGGCGGCAACCGCGTCGACCCGGTCGGTCGGGGTCAGGGCGATCGCCGAGCCGCCGAAGCCGCCGCCGGTCATCCGGGCGCCCAGTGCTCCCGCGGTGCGGGCGGTCTCCACGGCGACGTCGAGTTCCGCACAGCTCACCTCGTAGTCGTCGCGCAGCGAGGTGTGCGAGGCGTCCAGCACCGGCCCGAGGGCGTCGTAGCGGCCGGCGCGGAGCAGCGCGACGAACCGGCCGACCCGGTCGATCTCGGTGACGACGTGGCGCACCCGGCGCTGCTCGACCGGGTCGGTGAGCCGGGCCAGCGTGGCCTGCGGGTCCGGCAACTGGCGCAGCGTCGGCACCCCCTCGCGGGTTGCCACCGCCTCGCAGGTGGCCCGGCGGGCGGCGTACTGTCCGTCGACCAGGGTGTGCTTGGCCCGGGTGTCGATCACCAGCAGGGCCAGCCCGACCCGGCCGAGGTCGAACGGCACCTGGTCGACGGAACCGTCCAGGGTGTCGAGCAGCAGGGCCTGGCCCTCCCGGGTGAACAGCGCCGCGGCCTGGTCCATCCCGCCGGTCGGTGCGCCGACCACTTCGTTCTCGGCCCGGACACAGGCCGCGGCCAGTGTCGCCCGCCCGGCCGGATCGCCGGCCAGGCCCAGGCTGTGGGTCTCGTCGAGGGCGAGCGCCATCGCGCACTCGATCGCCGCGGAGGAGGACAGGCCTGCGCCCCACGGCACGCAGGACACCACGGCGGCGTCGAAGCCACCCAGCCAGGCGCCCTGCTGCCCCAGCGTCCAGGCGGGCCCGGCGGCGTAGCCGACCCAGGACGGGATGTCCCCGCCGGGACGGATGTCGTCCAGGGTGCCCTCCCAGCGGGTGGGCTCGGCGTCGTCGGAGGCGAGCCGGACCATCCGGTCGGGTCGTCGGCGGAGCGCGACGTACGTCCGGTGCGGCAGCGCGATCGGCAGGCAGGGGCCGCCGTTGTAGTCGACGTGCTCGCCGATCAGGTTGACCCGGCCGGGGGCCGCCCAGACCCCGTCGGGCGGGGTGGCGCGGGCGCCGCCGACCTCCTGGCCGTACGTCTGGCTGAAGAGGTCACGGGCGCGTCGTACGCCCTCCTCGCCGGACCAGCTGGGGATGCCCGTCGTCGTGGTGGGGGTGCCCGTCGTCATTGTCAGTTCCTTCCGGTCCGGGGCCGTCGTTCCGGTGCCCGGCTCGCGTCGGGATCGCGACCCCTGGGCGTCAATGCCCCGTACTGGCTGCAATGGTGACGTAAACATCGCCGCCACGCAAGTCGGTTGACAGCATCCGAGAACTTTGTCAACATCGTTCCATTGCGACAATGTTGACGTTAACATTCGGCGCCCGGGAGAGCCCGGCGCGGGTGCGGCGGCAACCGTCTGAGAGGACATCAACGAGGATGGCAACACTCATCCAAGCCAACGTCGTGGACTACCTGATCATCGGGATCTACTTCGTGGCAGTACTCGGCATCGGCCTGATCGCACGCCGACAGGCCTCGGATGCCATCGGATTCTTCCTGTCCGGCCGGTCCCTCCCCGCGTGGGTGACCGGCCTCGCCTTCATCTCCGCCAACCTGGGTGCGGTGGAGATCATGGGCATGTCGGCCAACGGCGCCCAGATCGGCCTGCCGACCGTCCACTACTTCTGGGTCGGCGCCATCCCGGCGATGCTGTTCCTGGGTGTCGTGATGATGCCCTTCTACTACGGCTCCAAGGTGCGATCGGTCCCCGAGTTCATGCGCAAGCGCTTCGGCACCGGCGCTCACCTGGTCAACTCGCTGTCGTTCGCCCTGGCGCAGCTGCTGATCGCCGGCATCAACCTCTACCTGCTGGGCAGCATCGTGCACGCCCTGCTCGGCTGGCCGCTGTGGGTCGCCCTGCTGGTGGCCGCCGTCATCGTGCTGGCCTACATCACCTTCGGCGGCCTGAGCGCCGCCATCTACAACGAGGTGCTGCAGTTCTTCGTGATCGTGGCCTCGCTGCTGCCGCTCACCCTGATCGGCCTGCACCGGGTCGGCGGCTGGTCCGGCCTGAAGGAGAAGATCACCGCCGCCGCGGCCGCCGCCCCGGCGAGCGCCAACGTCGCCCCGGCCGCCGAGCAGCTGCACTCCTGGCCCGGCCAGGCACTGTCCGGCTTCCACTCGCCGGTGCTGTCGGTGATCGGCATCGTCTTCGGCCTCGGCTTCGTGCTGTCCTTCGGCTACTGGACGACGAACTTCGTCGAGGTGCAGCGGGCAATGGCCTCGGAGTCGATGACCGCGGCCCGCAAGACGCCGATCATCGGCGCCTTCCCGAAGATGTTCGTGCCCTTCATCACCATCCTGCCGGGCATGCTCGCCGCGGTGCTGGTGAGCGAGATCGGCCAGGTCAAGAACGGCGCGCACATCGCCGGCGGGGCCTCCGGGCTCGGTGTGCAGTTCAACGACTCGCTGCTCTACATGATGCGGGACCTGCTGCCGAACGGCCTGCTCGGGCTGGCCATCACCGGCCTGCTCGCCGCGTTCATGGCCGGCATGGCCGCCAACATCTCCGCTTTCAACACGGTGCTGTCGGTGGACCTGTGGCAGACGTACGTGGCCAAGGACAAGCCCGACCACTACTACGTCACCGTCGGCCGGTACGCCACCCTGGCCGCCACGATCATCGCCATCTTCACCGCGCTGATCGCCGGCCAGTTCTCGAACATCATGGACTACCTGCAGACCCTGTTCGGGTTCTTCAACGCGCCGCTGTTCGCCACCTTCATCGTCGGCATGTTCTGGAAGCGGATGACCCCCACCGCCGGTTGGGTCGGTCTGATCGTCGGCACCCTGTCCGCGGTCTTCGTCTGGCTGCTCAGCCTCGGCGGGGTGATCCACCTGCCCGGGCAGGGCACCGCCTTCGTCGCCGCCTCGGCCGGGTTCGTCATGGACGTGCTGGTCAGTGTGCTGGTGTCGCTGGGCACGAAGCCGAAGCCATCATCCGAGTTGGTCGGCTTCGTCTACTCCGAGACCCCGAAGTCCCACTTCCACGACCCGGCGCTCGACACGATGCCATGGATCAGTCGGCCGGTCCCGCTCGCGGGAGTAGCCCTGGTCATCGCCATCATCCTGAACATCGCCTTCTGATTCTGAGGAGCCACCATGGTGACCACCGAAACCTCCCCCAGGCACCAGGCCGGGCTGTTCGACATCCGCAATGTCATCGGTCTGCTGCTCGGGATCTACGGCCTGATCCTGCTGCTGATGGGCCTGTTCGCCGACAAGGGCCTCGACAAGACCGGCGGGGTCAACGCCAACCTCTGGGCCGGCCTGGCCCTGCTCGTCGTCGGCATCATCTTCGTCGTGTGGGCCCGGCTGCGGCCGATGCTCGTCCCGGAGGGGGCCGCTGCCGAGGGGCGCGGCCACTGACCCGGGAGACCGAGCCCGGGACGATCACAGGGGGCGTACGCCGGCGCGGAGCCGGGCGTACGCCCCCTGGTGCTGTCCGTGGTCGGTGACCGCCGGTCGACCGGCCTTACTGGTCGGCGCCGGCGACGCGGTTGTCGCCCATCTCGCGGCTGGCCAGCACGAACGAGGTGGCGACCCCCAGCGCGACACCGGTGACGGTGGCGGCGGTGGTGCCGGAGGCGAGTCCGATCGCAGCGAGGGCGGCGGAGGCACCGATCACCAGGCCGGCCACCCGGACCCAGACGATCCTGCCCGGCGAGGCCGGCGGATGCTCCGCCGAGGACGATGCGGTGGAGGACGGAACGAGAGGGCTGGCGGACTGCTGGTCGAGTGTCGGGATCGACATGCTTCCTGCTTCCTGGCTCGAGCAGTGGGGGCTGCTCGGAGGTCGTGGGCTCCGTTACTGCTGGTACTGCTGGCCGTACGGATCGTACGGGGGCGCCAGGTCAGGAGCCGGGGCGCCGCGCTGCGCGAGAGGCGGACCCTCCCTGGAGCCGTACCCATCTGACCACACGGTGCGGGCCAGGATCGACCATCGTCCCGTGCCCCGACCCTGTTCATTGGCCATTCACAGCCGCAGTGGCGGCGACGATGCGGGGTGCTACGACGGCGGGTGCCGTGTGTCAGGAGAAGTTCACCGAGTGTTCATCCGACTGCTCGGTGCTGCTCTGCTCGACGCGCTGCGGGCCGGTGAGTTCCCGGCAGGACAGCAGGAAGGCCCCGACCACCCCGGTGAGGGAGCCGATGGCCAGCAGGGTGGCGTTCGCGGCGACGGCGCCCAGGACGACGCCGATCAGGGCGATGCTGAGGAAGGCGGTGCCGGCGCGGAGCAACCCCCGGTGGCCTCGCCCTTCCCAGGTTGTGGATCGGCTGGTGATGCTGTCGAAGGTCTGCGTGGTCATTTCCTGCTACTCCCGATGGTGCCAGCGGGTCAGGACCGGGGTGGCTCCGTTGCCGTCGGAGCCCTGCCCATAATGCGCTCAGTACTGACACAACACCCGTACAGCCCCTTGTGGCAACGGAGTTACCGATTCGTTGCGATGCTCACAGGTGTGGCGGCGTGTTGTGCACAGAGCGACCTCAGCCGACCGGATCGCTGGCCAGCCGGGCGACGTGCATCGTCAGGTAGAGCACCTCGTTGTCAGTGATCTCGTCGCCCAGCCGCAACTCCAGCACCGAGGTGAGTTTGAGGGCGCAGGCGTACGCCTCGGGATAGGCCTGCTGGATCGCCGCGGCGAGGATCTCGTGCCCCTCGGCGAGCTGCTCGCCCTTCTTCATCCGGATGAAGAAGTAGCGCAGGTGGGTGATGAACCGGGCGGCGCTCACCGTGTCCCGGTCGAAGGGGCGGCCGTACGCCTGCTCGAGGACGTCGAAGAGCTGCCGGAACAGGCCGGTGATCCGATAGGTCTCCGACAGATCCCCGGTGGCGAACCCGGCGTTGACCAGGTGCAGGGCGATGGCGATGGCCTCGTCCTCGGGGATCGGCAGCTCCAGCCGGGCGTTGACGTACGCCACGATCCGGGTCGCGGCGGCGAGCTCCTTGGGATAAAGGTGGGACACCTCGGAGCGCAGCGGGTAATCGAGGGCGATCCCGGAGCGCACCCGCTTGATCGCGAAGCTGAGGTGGTCGGCCAGCGCCACCACGACGTGCGCGGGCAGTTCGGTGTCGAGCTCCTGGCGGGCGATGGCGAGCGCCTCGTCGGCCAGGGTGATGTGCTCCGGCGGGATCGCGGCGATCTGGGCACCGAGATTGTCGGGGTCACGGCCGTCGTCGGGGACGAAGGTCCGGGCGATCCGGTCATCGTCCACATGGTCGCCGGGCCGGGCCTGGAAGCCCAGCCCGCGTCCGGTCAGGATCACCTCCCGACCGGACCCGTCCCGCGACAGCACGACGTTGTTGTTGAACACGCGGAGGACCTCCACGTCGCACTCTCTTTCCTGGCTTGGTGCCGTCGTCGTTGCGTCGAGCCCAGCTCTCGTGCGCTCGGGCCGGTCTCGTCGCGCAATATCGTGATCAATTTGTGATCTTTGGGGGGTGTTGCTTAGGCTGGTCTCCGGCCCCGACCGGAAGGTGAATGATGTGACGCATCCCCGTCGAGCGACACCGCGCAACCCCTGGACCACCCTGCGGGAGGCTGTGCGCCCCGGCAGGCCGACCCGCCGTGCCGCCCGGGCGCTGGAGGATCCCGTCGAGCTGGACTGGCCGAGCACCGTCGGCCGCGGCGCCCGGCTGATGCTGTCGGGTGTTGCCGTCGTCGCGCTGGTGTCCGGCACCGCCGTCGCGATGACCCACATCGGGAGCGCCCAGAAGTCGGACGCTGCCCCCGCGGCCAGCACCGCACCGGCGCGTACGGATGAGCGGCCCAGCAGGTCCGAGCAGCGGCGGGCCGCCTCCCAGACCCCGAGCACCGCTGCGGAAACCGCCACTCCGAGCGCGAGCGCCACGGCGAAGGCTGCCACGCCCGCTGCCTCTGCCACACCGAGCGCCTCTCCCAAGGGGGCCGCGACCGCCGGCCGCTGGCAGCCGAAGGTCGGTGAGACGTTCGTCGTCCAGTACACCGGGACGATCGACCTCGGCCGGCAGGCGAAGGTCTATGACGTGGACTGGGAGACCACGTCCGCCGCGCAGGTCCGGCAGCTCAAGGCCCGCGGCGTCCACGTGGTCTGTTACCTGAGTGCCGGCTCCGCCGAGAACTGGCGCAGTGACAACGCCAAGTTCCCGGCGGGGGTCAAGGGCCAAGGCCTCGACGGGTGGCCCGGGGAGCAATGGCTCGACGTACGCCAGACCGGCACGCTCGTCCCGATCATGGCGGCGCGGATGGATGTGTGCAAGCAGAAGGGCTTCGACGCCGTCGACCCGGACAACACCGACGGCTGGTCCCAGCAGACCGGCTTCTCGATCAGCAAGGCCGACCAGGTCACCTACCAGCGCGCGCTGGCCGACGCCGCGCACCGGCGCGGCCTGGCGATCGGGCTGAAGAACGACGTCGAGCAGCTGTCCCAGATGGCCGGCATCGTCGACTTCGCCGTCAACGAGCAGTGCAACGAGTACGGGGAGTGCGGCGCGTACACCGGCTTCCTGGCCTCCGGCAAGCCGGTCTACAACATCGAGTACGCCGGCGGCTGCCCGGCCGGTCGCCCGGCGGGCATGTCGTCGTACATCGCGAAGCTCGAGCTCGGCCCGGGTGGAACCATCTGTTGACGGGTCCCACCCGGCACCGGGCGGCGTCGTTGTCATGACCGGGTCGTTGTCATGACCGGTCAGCAGGCGCGGCCGGTTCGCGACCGGCCGTCGTCTTGTCGACCAGGGTGGCGCCATTGCTGGCGATCAGCTCGCGATACCAGTCGAAGGACTTCTTCCGGTAGCGAGCCAGAGTGCCACTGCCGTCGTCGTTCCGGTCGACGTAGATGAAACCGTACCGCTTGCTCAGCTGGGCGGTGGAGGCGCTGACCAGGTCGATGCAGCCCCAGGTGGTGTAGCCGAGCAGGTCGACACCGTCCTCGATCGCCTCCCGGGCCGCCGTCAGGTGGTCGTTGAGGTACGCGATCCGGTAGTCGTCGAGCACCGTACGCCGCCCGTCGACCTCGACCAGTTCGTCCTTGGCGCCCAGCCCGTTCTCGACGATGAAGAGCGGCTTCTGCCAGCGGTCCCAGAAGGTGTTCAGGACGATCCGCAGCCCGGTGGGGTCGATCTGCCAGCCCCACTCGGAGGCGGGCAGAGTGGGGTTCGGCACCCCGCCCATGATGTTGCCCGCACCGGCGACCTTCTTGGCCGGGTCGGCCGTCTCGCAGACGCTCATGTAGTAGCTGAACGAGACGAAGTCGACGGTGTTGTGCAGCACCTCGCGGTCCGCGTCGGTGATCTCCAGCTCGATCCCCTTCTCCCGCAGCGTCCGGAGGAAGTAGCCAGGGTAGGCGCCGCGGCAGTGCACATCGCCGAAGGCGAGGTTGGCATGGTCCGCCTCCAGCACGGCGAGTACGTCGGCGGGGTCAGGGGTGAGCGGGTAGATCGGGATGGCGATCACCATGCAGCCGATCTTCGCCGCCGGCATGATCTCCCGTGCCAGCCCGGTGACCGTCGCCGAGGCGACCAGCTCGTGGTGGATCGCCTGGTAGAGGTCCCGGTCGGCCAGCTGCTCCTTAGGTGTCCAGATGCCCCCGGACATCAGCGGGGCGTGCAGGATCGAGTTGATCTCGTTGAAGGTGAGCCAGTACTTCACTCGCTTCCCGTACCGCTCGAAGAGGGTGCGGCAGTAGCGCTCGTAGCAGCCGATCAGCTCCCGCGACCGCCAGCCGTCGTACGCCTTCGCCAGGTGCAGCGGGGTCTCGTAGTGGCTGATCGTCACCAGCGGTTCGATGCCGTACTTCTCCAGCTCGTCGAGCACCCGGTCGTAGAAGGCCAGGCCCTCCTCGTTCGGGGTCTCCTCGTCGCCGCGGGGGAAGATCCGGCTCCAGGCGATGGAGAACCGGAAGACGGTGAACCCCATCTCGGCGAAGAGCGCGATGTCCTCGGCGTAGCGGTGGTAGAAGTCGATGCCTGCCAGCTTGAGGTTGTCCTCGGTGGGCTTCTCGGTGGGCGGGGCGGCGATGCCGTACGGCATCACGTCCTGGATGGACAGGCCCTTGCCGCCCCGGTCGTACGCCCCCTCCAGCTGGTTCGCGGCGGTGGCGCCGCCCCAGAGGAAGCCGTCGGGGAAGCGTGCGCTGGTCATGCGTTCACCGGCTCGGGGGCGCCGGCCATGATCAGCAGGGCGGGGTCACCGGCGGCGAGGGTGCGGCCGGTGACCGCATCGACCGTGCCGAGGCTGGCGGAGTTGGTCACGATGGTCACCACGGTCGGGTCGAAGCCGGCCCGCTGGATCGCGTCCAGGTCGACCAGGGCGAGGACGTCGCCCTGCTCCACTCGCTGACCGCGGGTCACCTGCGAGGTAAAGCCCTCGCCCTTCATCTGCACGGTGTCGATCCCGATGTGCACCAGCACCTCGACCCCGTCGTCGGACTTGATCCCGAAGGCGTGCCCGGTCTTGGTGGCGGCGATGACGGTGCCGGAGACCGGGGCGACGACCCGGCCGTCGGCCGGCAGGATGCCCAGGCCCTGGCCCATCGCGCCGGAGGCGAAGACCTTGTCGTTGATCTCGGCCAGCGGGACCGAGGTGCCGGCGACCGGGGCGGTGACGATGGCGTCACCGGTCGAGGCGGCGACCGGGGTGCCGGTCTCGGCCGCCGACTCCTGGGCCTCGGCGTCCTTCTCCTCGCGCGGTCCGAAGGCGAGGGTCAGGGCGAAGGCGATCACGATCGCGACCGCGGTGCCGATCAGCTGGAGGGTGAAGTTGCCGACGTTCATGTACGCGGGCAGCGAGAGCAGGGACGGCATCACGAACGCGTCGTTCGCGCTGCCACCGGCCGCGGCGATCGCGCCACCGACGGCGCCACCGGCGATGCCGAAGTAGAACGGGAGCTTGAGCGGCAGGTTCACGCCGTAGATCGCCGGCTCGGTGATGCCGGCCAGCAGGCCGGAGAGGGCGGCCGGACCGGCGACCTCGCGCCGCTTGGCGCTGTGGCTGCGGAGGAAGACGGCCAGGGTGGCGGCGGCCTGGGCGCTGACGGCGGCGACCAGCGGGCCGCCGAGCAGGGTGTGGCCCTGGGTGGCCAGATCGTTCATCATCACCGGGACGAAGCCCCAGTGCAGGCCGAAGAGCACGAAGACCTGCCAGAAGCCGCCCAGGATGGCGCCGCCCAGCCACGGGGCGAAGACGAAGACCGCATTGACCCCGGCGGAGATGCCCTTCGCGGCGTACGTGGTCAGCGGGCCGACGGTCAGCAGCACCAGCGGCACCATCACCACCAGGGTGATCAGCGGAGTGGTGAAGTTGCGGATCGCGTCCGGCAGCACCTTGCCGAGGAACCGCTCCAGGTAGCCCTGCAGCCACACCGCGATGATGATCGGGATCACCGAGCTGGTGTAGCTCATCATCACCACCGGCAGCCCGAAGAACGTCACCGGGCCGGTCGCGGAGGCCAGCTCGACGACGGCCGGGTAGACCAGTGCCCCGGCGATCGCCATCGCGGTCACGGTGTTGGCGCGGAACCGCTTGGCGGCGGTCAGGGCCAGGAAGATCGGCAGGAAGTAGAAGATCGCGTCCGAGGAGGCGTTCAGGATGGCGTACGTCGTCGACGTCGGGTCCAGCCAGTGCAGGTTCGTCGCCAGCGAGAGGAAGGCCTTGAACAAGCCCGCCCCGGCCAGCGGCCACAGGATCGGCTGGATGATGGCGCTGATCAGCTGGATGAACCGGTTGAGCAGGTTGCCCTTGGGGGCGTCGGTCGGCGCGGAGGCATCGTCGCTGCCGAGCTTGGTGAAGCGGGTCAGCTCCTCATAGACCTTCGGCACGTTGTTGCCGACCACGATCTGGTACTGGCCGCCGGCCTGCATCACGGTGATCACGCCGGGGAGCTTCTGGACGGCGGCGGTGTCGGCCTTCGCAGCGTCCTTCAGCGTCAGGCGCAGCCGGGTGGCGCAGTGGGTGCCGGTGGCAATGTTCCCCTCGCCCCCGACCCTGTCGACGATCTGGTGGGCCAGATCGGCGTAGTTCACGGTCCCCATCGGGAGTCCTCCTTGACTCTGCCCGCGAGCACAAAAAAAGACCTGAAGTGCACAGCTGTGCACTTCAGGTCTTGCCTCCGCGGAGTAACAATCCTGGTGAGCGGAGATCCGCTCGTGTCGAGGATCCTACGTGACGTCGGAGGGGAACGCAACCCTGGGCGGGGGCCGCTTCCGCTGATGCTCAGACGTTGCTGATGCTCAGACGTTGATCCGGTGGACCTGGGTGCGGGTGTTGTTGGCGAGGAAGTTGCGGACCGTGGGGTAGGTCGCGATCGCGAACGCCACCGTGACGGCGGGGAGGATGAGGGCGCTGATCCTGGTCATGTCGGTCTCCTGGGCGGGTGAGGTTGAGGCGAGTGGGGGTCAGGCGGTGGGGTTGAGGCGGGCGGTGCGTTCCTCGGCGGCGTCCTCGCACATCGAGCGCCAGGTGGTGAGGGATATGTCCGGGCGGTAGAGGCGCTCCGGCGGGGCGTCGGTCTCGTCGACCATCCAGGCGTCCTGGGCGGCGAAGAGGCCGTGGAAGAACCACCGGACGAAGCCGAGGTACTTGGCCTTGAACAGCAGGCTGCGGAACCCGGAGTCGAAGTTGACCATCAGACCCACGTAGCGGTGGTGGTCGGCGTCGTACGGCACGTAGAACTCGTAGTGGATGAAGTCGGGGTAGACGACCCGCAGCACGCCAGGCATGGACACCGACACGAAGCCGGGGTAGTCCTGCGCGGCGATGTGCGGGTGCGGGGCCTTGGGGTTGCCGGTGTTGCTGATCGACTGGGTGCCGTCGGCCGACGGCTTGATCCGGAACCGGCTCTCCCGCTCCGGGGGCCAGCTGCCGTAGCCGGGGAACTCGGCGGTCCAGTGCTGCTCGGTCTGCACCCGGAACAGCCACCGGCCGCGCCGCTCCAGCTTGGTCACGTTCCACACCGGCATCGACTTGAACCGGCGCCAGATCGCGTTGCGGTGCAGGAACTTGGCGTGGCCCTCGTCGAAGCCGTTCTCGCAGGTCAGCCGCCAGTCGCCCCTGCGCACCTTGATCCGGCCGCCGAGGTTGAACGAGACGCCCCGCAACTCCTCGGGGATCTGGTCGAGCAGCGGGGTGGGTTCTTCGCCGTCCGCACCCATGTAGACCCAGACCAGGTTGAGCAGCTCCTCGACGGGATAGGTCGCCACCGACACCTTGCCGCAGATCGGCGAATCGGGGCCGTCGGTGATCACCGCGCCGAGCCGGCCGGTCGAGGTGTCGAAGGTCCAGCCGTGATAGGGGCAGCTGATGCTGCCGTCGAACTCCTGGGTTCCGGTGGACAGCGGCACGCCGCGGTGCGGGCAGCGGTCGTACAGGGCGTGCAGGCCCTTGGAGTCGCGGACCAGGACGATGTTCTCGCCGCAGAGGGTGATCTGGACCGGGCGGCCCGCGGCAACGTTGCTGGACCAGGCCACCGGGTACCAGTAGCCGCGGAAGCCGAGTTCCGCCGCATCGTACGCGGGCCAGGCGGCCCAGGTCTGGCGGCCGGGGTACCGGGCCTTGCGGCGGTTCTCCGCCTCGCCGGCGTGGCTTACCCGCTCCGGCGCGGGAGCGTCAGTCTGCCCCCGCTCTCGTGCCGGAACGTCAGTGTGCACTGTCATGTCTGGTCTCCTCGTGGTCTGTTCTCCGATGACTCCCGAATGCTGGGGGTGTGGCGAGTATTGCCCGGGTCGACCGGAATTGGCCCGCCCTCGGGTCCGATGAGTGAACCCGAAGTGAGGTTGGCCGGGAATTCCTTGCCGACCATGGGTATTCGCGCTGTGAATTCCAGGTTCACTGCATCTCGCACCGGAGGAATCACGTGGATGCCACTGCACAATTCGTCGGGGGAGTCGCTGGGCTCGCCGCAGCCCTGGTCAACACCGCGGTGGGGTCGGGGGCCCTGGTCGCCCTGCCGCTGCTGGTGGTCCGGGACATCGACCCGCGGGCCGCGGTGATCGCGCTGTCGGTCGGCCTGCTGCCCGGCACCGTCTCGGGCACCTGGGCCTACCGCCGCGAACTCGTCACCGCCGGTCGCCGGGCCTGGCTACTGGCGCTCGCCGCCGCCCTCGGCGGGGCGCTCGGGGCCGGCCTGCTGATGCTGATGCCCTCGGCGGTGTTCGCCGGAGTGGTGCCGTGGTTCATCCTCTCCGGCGCGGTGCTGATGGCCCTGCAGCCCCGGATTTCCGCGTCGTTCGGTCGATCGGCGTACGCCCTGCCGGACCGGCTGACGCCACTGCTGTTCGTCCTGCTGGGGGTGTACGGGGCCCTGCTGGGGGCCGGTCAGGGCCTACTCACTCTCGCCCTGCTCGCCGTGTCGGGCAGTGGTCTGCAGGCCGCCAACGCGGTCAAGAACCTCACCAACGCCGCCACCAACCTGGTCGCCGCGACCCTGTTGGTGCTGCGCGCCGAGATCCCCTGGGCGCTCTGTGCCGGGATCGCCGTGGGTGCCGTCGCGGGCGGTCTGGTGGGTGCCCGGGTGGCCCGCGGGCTGCCCGACCGGGTGCTGCGCGGTGCCGTCGTGGTCATCGGTCTGGGTACCGCGGTCTGGGCCTTCCTCGCGTGGTGATGAACGCCTGGTGATCCGTAACGCATTTGGCATACGACGGAAATGGAAATGACCGATATCAAATGCGGTTCGGTGACCGGACCCGAGAGCGCGGCCGATCCGGGACGGCCCGGCTAACTTTCTCGGCAATCCCGTCGAAGGCGGGTCCCCAGCGATTCGGAGTCGACCGCAATGAAGTCCTTCCGCCCCATCAAGACCGCCGCCGTCGCCGCCTCGGGCCTGGTGCTCGTGGCCTCCATGGCCGCCTGCTCCCGTCCCGCCGCCGATCAGGCCCAGGCCGCCACCGACCAGACGACCCTGCGCGTCGGGGTGGGCATTGACGCGGCCTACGCCCCCTTCTTCGTCGCCGATGCCGAGGGGATGTTCACCAAGGCCGGCCTGAAGGTCGAGCTGGTCCAGTTCGGCCGCGGCGGCGAGGCCGTCGACGCCGTGAACGCCGGCGAGATCAACCTCGCCGGCAACTCCGACACCACCACCGCCGCCCAGATGGCCTCGAGCGACAAGCTGCGGGCGATCGCCAGCTATGAGTCGTCCGGCCAGTACATCAAGGCCGTCCTCCGCGACGGGTTGTCCGGCCCCAAGGACGTGAAGAAACTCGGCTATGTCCAGGGCCTCAGCCAGATCGCCACCAACAAGTACCTCGAGGCCAACGGCATCGACCCCAAGAGCGTCGAGCTGGTCACCGCCGCCCCGGCCGACATGCCGGCCCTGCTGCGCCGCGGTGACATCGACGGCTACGTGATGTGGGAGCCGTGGCCGCAGACCGCGGTCGACCAGAAGATCGGTCACGTGGACGCCAACTCGGCGGCGTTCGGCTTCTCCTACCACCACTGGCTGGTCACCAACGAGGCCTGGCTCTCCGGTCACGAGGAGACCGCTCAGAAGTTCACCAAGGTCCTCGACGAGGCCGCGAAGAAGACCGAGGCCGATCCCGATCTGGCCGCCACGGTGACGGAGAAGGCCGTGAAGATCAAGCCGGCCGACACCAAGGTCGCCATCGACCAGATCGACTTCGCCGTCGAGAGCCTCGGCACCGAGTCGGTGAAGAGCACCACCGAGATCGTCGACTTCTACCAGAGCATCGGCGCCATCAAGTCCCGTCCGGACCTGTCCAAGGCGCTGGTCCTCGACTGGTACAAGGGGGTCTGACCGATGAGCACCGTCGTCGAGACGCCGGTGACGGCCCGTGGCGTCTCGCTCCGGGTCCGTGACGCGGCGATTCGATTCGGGGACTTCACCGCCGTCAGCGGCGTCGACCTGCAGGTCGAGCCGGGGGAGTTCGTCTGTCTGCTCGGCCCCAGCGGTTGCGGCAAGTCGACCCTGCTGTCCGCCCTGGCCGGCTTCATCCGGCTCGCCGAGGGCTCGATCCACTGCGCCGACGAGCCGGTCACCGGCAACAACAGCCATGCCGGGATGGTCTTCCAGAGCACCGAGGTGCTGTTCGACTGGATGACCGCCGCCGAGAACGTGGGCTATGGTCCGCGGATGCACGGCGCGAGCGCCGCCGTTCAGGCCCGGATCGCCGAGCACTACCTGACGATGGTCGGCCTGGGTCATGCCCAGCACAAGTACCCGAGTGAGCTGTCCGGCGGCATGCGGCAGCGGGTCCAGATCGCCCGGGTGCTCGCCAACGAGCCGCGGCTGATCCTGATGGATGAGCCGTTCGGTGCCCTCGACGCCCAGACCCGGGTCGTCATGCAGGAGGAGCTCAGCCGGATCTGCGGCCGGACGAACAGCACCGTCGTCTTCGTCACCCATGACATCGACGAGGCGATCGTGCTGGCCGACCGGATCGTCGTGATGACCGCGGGCCCGGCCGCCGGCATCAAGAGCGTCTACCCGGTCGACATCGACCGGCCGCGGGAGCGGCACACCCCGGGCGTCACCGAACTGTTCGGTCAGCTCCACGCCGACATCAGCGTCGAGGTGCAGCGCAGCCTGGCCGGCCAGGGTCTGGAGGAGAGGAAATGAGCACCACCACCGACGCCGCGGTCCGACCGACCACGACGCCCGTGACCCGTACGTCCACCCGGCGGGCGCTGCCGGCCTGGGCACGGGTCCCGGCGATCTGGACCATTTCCCTGGTCGGCGGGCTGCTCCTCTGGACCTACCTGTCCTGGTGGTTCGGGCCGAGCATCATCGCCTCCCCGGCAGAGACCGTCGGGGCACTGGTCGAACTCGCCGCGAACGGCACCCTGGCCGCCTCGATCGGTGCCTCCAGCGGCCGCATCCTGGTCGGCTGGCTGACCGGCGTGGTGATCGGCGCCCCGATCGGGATCCTGATGGGCCGGCTCACCTTCGTCCGGGATCTGCTCGACCCGTACGTGGAGTTCTTCCGGTTCGTCCCGCCGATCGCCTTCGTCACCCTGACCATCGTCTGGTTCGGCATCGGCGAGCTGAGCAAGGTCGCGCTGATCTTCTACACCTCCGTCTTCATGGTGGTGGTCAGCACGATCCAGGCGACGGTGAGCATCAGCCCGCTGCGGATCCAGGCGGCGCAGAGCCTCGGCGCCGGCCGCTGGCAGCTGCTCCGGACGATCATCCTGCCCTCCACCATCCCCGGCATCGTTACCGGCGCCCGGCTGGCGATGGGCAACAGCTTCCTGACCATCGTCTCGGCCGAGATCGTGGCCGCGAACGTCGGCCTCGGCTCGTTGATCTGGTCGGCCCGCAACTACGGCCGGATCGACTGGATCTTCGCCGGCATCCTGGTGCTCGGCACGCTCGGGTTCGTCTTCGACCGGGTGCTGCGGATCGTCACCAACCGGCTGTTCCACCGTTACGGGGTGAAGTGATGACCGACACCAACCTGACCGACGTCGCGACCCTCGCGGCGATCCCCGCCCCGCCCACCGGGCTGTCCCTTGCCGACGAGCTCGATCGCCGGAAGAACGCCGTTGTCGGCGGTTACCGGATCCTCTCCGCCTTCGGGCTGGACGAGGGCATCTCCGGACACATCACCTGCCGCGACCCGTACGATCCGAACACCTTCTGGACCGCGCCGTGGGGTCGGCACTTCTCCCTGGTCCGGCCTGAGGAGCTGCTCCACGTGGACGCGACCGGACGGATTCTGCCCGACGGGGGTCGGGGCCGGCTCAACCGGGCCGCGTTCGTCATCCACTCACACGTCCACGCCGCCCGTCCCGAGGTGATGGGAGCGGTCCACGCCCACGGACTGCACGGCAAGACGTTCTCCGCGCTGCACCGGCCGGTCTCGCCGATCACCCAGGATTCCTGTGCCTTCCATGGCGACCAGGCGATCTACGACGAGTACCACGGCGTCGCCCTGCTCGAGGAGGAGGGCGAGCGGATCGCCACCGCTCTGGGTCCGCACAAGGCGGTGATCCTCACCAACCACGGGCATCTCACCGTCGGCACCACCGTCGAGAGCGCTGTCTGGTGGTTCGTCTCGATGGAGCGATCGATGCAGTCGGAACTGCTGGCGCTCGCCGCCGGCGACCCGGTTCCGCTGGACCCGCAGACCGCTGCGGAGACGTACGCCGCGGTCGGCGGGGAGGACGTCGGCTGGTTCGCCTACTCGACGATCATCCAGCGGATCGCCCGGCACGAGCCCGACCTCTTCGGTCACTGGCTCCAGGCCCACGCAGGAGAGTGAGACGGACATGTCCACCGCAACGACGCGCGCTGCCCGGCCCGCCATCTCCCATGTCGACCTGCTGGTCGTCGGCGCCGGCCCCGCCGGGCTGTACGCCGCCTACTGCGCCGGTCACCGCGGTCTGCGGACCGCGGTGATCGACGCCCTGCCGGAGATCGGCGGCCAGGTGGTCGGGATGTATCCGGAGAAGACGATCCTCGACATCGCCGGATACCCCGCGGTCCGCGGTCGCGACCTGGTCAACGCGCTGGCGGCGCAGGCGGAGACCTACGGGCCGGAGTTCTGGCTCGAGGAGGAGGTGCGGGGACTGACCTCCGCCGCCGGCACGGGAGAGGTGGTCCTCACCACCAGCGCCGGCCGGACGATCCACGCCGGCGCGGTCGTGCTCGCCGGGGGCATCGGGACCTTCACGCCCCGGCCGTTCACCCCCGGTCTGGATTGGCTGGGCCGAGGCGTGAGCTACTTCGTCCCGGACCTCACCGTCCATGACGACAAGGACGTGGTGATCATCGGTGGTGGCGACAGTGCGTTCGACTGGGCGCTCCACCTCGAGCCGATCGCCCGCTCGGTGACGATGGTGCATCGGCGTGATCGCTTCCGTGCCCACAAGGGATCTGTGGACCGGGTCCGGGACAGCAACGTCCGGATGCTGGTCAACGCCGAGGTCACCGCGGTCCGCGGCGACCGGTGGGTCTCCACTGCGGAGATCAGCGTCGCCGGCGAGGACCGGCCGCTCTCGCTGCCCGCCCAGTCCATCGTCGCCGCGCTCGGCTTCACCGCCGACCTCGGTGCGATGAACGGATGGGGCCTCGGTCTGGTCAATCGGCGCATCCCCGTCACCACGCGGATGGAGACCGCGATCCCGCGGGTCTATGCCGCTGGCGACATCACCGACTACCCCGGGAAGGTTCGGTTGATCTCGGTGGGCTTCGGCGAGGCGGCGACGGCGGTCAACAACGCTGCCGTGCTGCTCGACCCCGGACTCGACCTGTTCCCCGGCCACTCGACTGAAGGAGATTGAGGATATGGCTTACGTGATCGGCGAGGGCTGCCTCGACCACAAGGACCGTTCGTGCATGGAGGAGTGCCCGGTCGACGCCATCTACGAGGGCGGGCGCAAGCTCTACATCAACCCGGCGGAGTGTATCGACTGCGGCAACTGCGAGGTTGCCTGCCCGCACGGTGCGATCGCGGTGGACCGCAAGGCCGACCCGGAGTGGAAGGCGGACAACCGCGCCTTCTTCGAGATCGTCCTGCCCGGCCGGGACATCCCGCTCGGCAACCCCGGCGGTGCGCTGAAGACCGGCGTCGTCGGGGTGGACACCGAACTCGCGGCGAGCCACTGAGATGCCCGTGCGAATGGCGTACGTCGACACCGGCCTCGGCCAGATCCACTGTGCCGAGGCCGGGAGCGGCCGCCCGGTCGTGCTGCTGCACCAGACGCCGCAGTCCTGGGACGAGTTCCGGGAAGTCCTCCCGCTGCTCGCCCGGCGCGGTCACCGGGCGATCGCTGTGGACATGCCGGGGTTCGGCAACAGTCCGCGGCTTCCCGCCCCGCAGACCATCGAGCAGTACGCCCGGGGCGTCGGCGCCTTTCTGGACGCCCTGGACGTCGGCCGGGTCGCCGTCGTGGGACACCACACCGGCGCCGCGGTCGCCCTGGAACTGGGCGCCGCTCGCCGCGACATCCGCGGTCTGGTGCTCTCCTCGTGTCCGTGGACCGACGCCGGGTTCCGTCGGGCCAGGGCGGGTGTCCGGGGCGTCGACGACGTCGACCGCAGTCCCGACGGGGGCCACCTGAACCGGCTCTGGGAGGGGCGCCGGCCGTACTATCCGGCGGGCGACATCGCCCTGCTGGACCGGTTCATGGCGGACGCCCTGCGGCACGGGCTCGATCCTGCCGAAGGACACCTGGCGTGCGCCCGCTACCGGATGGAGGACCGGGCCGGTGAGGTCCGGGTGCCGGTGCTGCTGCTGGCGGGCGGGGCGGATCCGTACGCCCTCCCTGCGCTGCCGCACCTGGCCGCGGCCCTGTCGGCGACGACAGTGCGGGGCCCGATCGTTGTCGAGGGCGGGACCGTAGCACTCATGCAACAAGAGCCGGCTACGGTCTCCGACATCATCGCGGATTTCTTGGATGAGCTGCCCGACTGATCGAGGCGGACATCCTGCCGGGGGATGGCCGGCCCAACACGACTCCGGAGGTGATCACATGGCCCAGCCCGTGGAGGAGGGCGCAGCGGCGCGCGACATCGTCACTCTGCTCGACAAGGTGGGCATCATCCTGTCCACGTTCGACGACGACACCTGGCAGCAGAGCCTGACCGAACTGACCGCCCACAGCGGCCTGGCGAAGGCCACCGTCCATCGGCTGGCTGGCGAGATGGTGGGCGTGGGGATGCTCGAGAAGACCGGGATCCACTATCGGCTGGGCCTGCGGCTGTTCGAGCTGGGACAACTCGTCCCGCGCCAGCGGACCCTCCGCGAGGTGGGGCGCCCGTTCATCCGCCAGCTGATGGCGCTGACCCGGGAGACGATCCACCTGGCGTTGCGTGACGGCCTCGACGTGATCTACGTCGACAAGCTCGAGGGCGAGCATGCGCTGCAGGAGGTCTCCCGGGTCGCCGGGCGTCTCCCGGCCCATGCCACCGCGACCGGGAAGGTGCTCCTGGCCCATTCCAACCGCACGGTGCTGGAAGCGCTCGCCTTCCGTGGGCTCACCCCGCTGACCCGTCGCACCACCTCATCGTTCGCCGTGCTGCGCCGCCAGATGGACCGGATCCGCGCGGACGGGTTCGCGCGTGAGGTCGAGGAGACCCGGCTCGGCTACATGAGCATCGCCGTGCCGGTGTACATGGGAGAGCGCGATGTCGTCGCGGCCCTGTCCGTCACCGGGACCGTGCAGCGGCTGAGCGCCGCCCAGCCGCGGCTGATCCCGCAGTTGCGCCACGCCGCCGCCGGCATTTCTGCCGACCTGGCGGGCCGGGCTCACTCCAGCCCGGCCTGATGCCGGACGACTGCGCCCCACCAGTCCGCCAGTTCCGGCCCGGTGCCCCGGGTGGCAATGCCGACGGCCAGGGCGAGCAGCGCCCGCGCCGTGCCGAGTTCGCCGCTGTCGAGGGCCGGGGTGGCCGCCAGCCATCGGCCCGATCCGGGGCCCCCGCCGTACGCCCGATGAACCGGTCCGGAGGCCCGGGAGGTGACCGTCACCGGAACGCCCGACTCGAAGGCCCGCTCGAGCCCGGCGGCCGCGTCAGGGTGTACGTGCCCCGCCCCTGTTCCCTCGACCACCAGTCCCCGGACCCCGCGGTCCAGCAGTGCCCCGATCACCACGTCCCCGTGCCCGGCCCAGGCCGGGACCATGCCGATCTCGGCCAATTCCTCGACCGGCCCCGGGTCGGGGAACGGACGGGCGGCCGGACGGGTGAAGCGTACGATCCCGGCCGTCAGGTCGCCGAGGGGTGACGAGCCGGGTGAGGCGAAGGCGTGCAGACCGCTGGTGTGGGACTTCACCACCCGCGCGGCCGCGTGGATCTCTCCGTTGACCACCAGCATCGCGCCGCGTCCGGCGGCCCCCGGGGCGCCGGCCACACGCAGGGCGTCGAGCAGGTTGCGCGGCCCGTCGGCGCCCGTCTCGGCCGCGTGGCGCATCGCGCTGGTGAAGACCACCGGCCCGCCGGGCGCGGGCCCGCCGGTCACCGGCAGGGTCAGCAGGTGGGTCAGCCAGGCGGAGTCGGCGACGGTGTCGGTGCCGTGCAGCACCACCACCGCATCATGGCCCTCGGCCAGCGCCGTACGGCACCGATGTGCCAGCCGCAGCATAACGGCCGGCCCGAGGGTGTAGCTGGGCCGGCGGAAGGGCTCCTCGACGCTGACCCGCAGGGTGTCGCGCAGGTCGGGGTCGTCGGCAAGGACGGCCTCGACGAGTTCCGCGCCGGCCAGGGTGGGGGCGACGCCGTCGGCGCCCGGACGGCTGGCGATGGTGCCGCCGGTGGCGAGGACGAGGATGCGGGTCATCGGGACCTCCAGGTGTCGGGGCCGAGGCCGCGGGCGCGCAGCGCCGGGCGGTCGGGTTTCTCCGAGGCCGTGACCGGCAGTTCGGGGAGCACGTCCACGTAGCGGGGGACGGCGAACGGGGGCAGGTTGGCGGTGGCGTACGCGAGCACGGCCTCGAGGTCGAAGGCCTCGCCGTCGGCTGAGCCGGCCGGCCCGGCGGCCGGCCGGGCGGGGACCAGGAAGGCGTGCACGTCGGTCTCCGAGCCGTCCCGGTGGCCGATCACGCAGGCCTGCGCGACCAGCGGATGGGCGGTGAGGATCTCCTCGACCTCGCGGGCCTGGATGTTCTCCCCGTGGCGGCGGATGACGTCGGTCAGCCGGGCCTCGAAGCGGTACCAGCCGCCCTCGAGCCGGACCTGGTCACCGGTGCGGAACCAGCCGTCCGGCCCGTACAGTTCCTCCCCGAGGTAACCGGTGGCGAACGCCCCGGGCGTCTCCTCGGCCAGCAGCAGTTCGCCGTGCCCGGGGTCGTCGTCGACCGGTGCGAGCCGGGCCCGGTAGCCGGGCAGCAGCCGGCCCATCCAGCCGGGGCGGGCCCGGTCGAGCGGGCTGCCGATCACGTAGTTGGTCTCGGTGCTGCCGTAGCCGTCCAGAGCGCGTACTCCGAACCGGGCCTTGAGCTCGGCCCGAGCCGGCGACGAGACGCCGGGTGCGAGCATCCGGGTCATTCGGTGGGCGCGGTCGCCGGCCGGTGGGGCGGCGAGCAGCCGCGGCACCAGGCTGCCGAGCAGGTAGCCGACGGTCGCGCCGTGCTCGGCGGCCCGATGCCAGTAGCTGGACACCGAGAAGCGTTCGCCGATGACGATGTGCGCGCCCCAGGTGAGGGCCTGGACCGCAGCGTTGAGGGCGTTGGTGTGGTGCAGCGGCAGCGTCGTCCACAGCACGTCGTCGGGCCCGAGCTCGAGGTGCGCCCCGACTGCGGTGCCCCAGGCCAGCAGCTGGGAGTGCGGACACACCACGGCCTTGGAGGCCCCGGTCGAACCGGAGGTGAAGAGTACGGCTGCCGGGGTGTCCGGGGCGATGTCGGCGGTCCTCGGCCGGGCCGACCGGCCCTCGGTGGCCTGCAGCGGCCGGTCCGGGAGCAGGTGGTCGGGCCGGGTGGTGGCCAGTGCCCGGTCCAGGCTGGCGCCGCGCAGCCCCGGGTCCAGCGGCACCAGGGCGGCGCCGCACCACAGGCAGCCGAGGAACGCGTCGATCACGGCGGGACTGTTCGGTGCGATGATCGCGACCCGGTCGCCGGGTCGTACGCCACCACCTGCCAGGGCGGTGGCGTACCGCTCAGCGTGGCCGGGCAGGTCCCGATAGGCCAGGGTGCGCCCAGCCACGGTGATCGCCGGCCGTGGCCCCCAGCGGCGGGCCCCTTCGAGGACCAGCGCGGTGAGCGTGCCGGCCGTGACGGGGGTCGGGGCGGCGCCGGTCATCGGGCCGGGACCACCGCGGCCCGGCCGTGGATCCGCCCGGCCGCCAGGTCTGCGCAGGCCTGGGCGGTGCGGTCCAGCGGGAAGGTCCGGACCGGCACGCTGATCGACCCGTCGGCCAGCAACCCGATCAGGGTGGGGACCAGTTCCCGCTGGCGCTCGGCCCGATGGATCATGCTGACCGGCAGCAGCGGCACTTCGGCCAGCAGCCAGTTCGGCAGGTCGAGGGTGAGCCGGGGTGAGCGGGTGTAGCCGATCAGCGCCGCCCGCCCACCGCGCACGGTGGCGTGCAGCGCCCGGGACAGCGGCTCGCCGCCGGTGGTGTCGACCACCGCATCGGCCCAGGGCCCGTCGGGGATGCCGTCGGCGGTCACCGCGGTCACTCCGTCCGGTACCAGCGCCAGCGATGACTCCCGGCCGACGACGCCGATCACCTCGGCGCCGGCGAGGACGGCCAGCTGGGCAGCCACCCGGCCCACCGCCCCGGCCGCGCCGCCGACGATCACCCGCTCGCCGGCCAGCACCCCGGCGACGTCGTGCACGGCGACCCACGCCGTCGTGGCGGGCACCAGGAAGGTCGCGGCGACCGGCAGCGGCAGGGCCCCCTCCTCGGGGATGAGGTGGCGGTCGCGCACGACCACGTACTCGGCCCAGCAGCCGGGCCGGGTCAGCCCGATGCCCCCGCCGCGGACGATGACGCGCTGCCCGACCGGCAACGTGTCGGAGGCGACGACGGTGCCGGCCGCGTCGGTGCCGCCGATGTGCGGCAGCGGCGGGCGGATGTCGAAGGTCCCGGAGGCGACGGTGAGGTCGAGGTGGCCCACCGCCGCGGCGCCGACCCGGACCAGGGTGCTGCCCTCGGGGCGGGTGGGCGTCTCGACATCGTCGACGACCGGCGGACGGCCGAAGGTGTGCAGTCGGGCGGCCTTCATGGGGACTCCTCGGGGTGCAGGGGGACGGTGGAGGGGCGGTGGGTCAGCGCAGGACGCCCCGCGCGGCGAGCGCCGCGACCCGTTCGGCGGGGTAGCCGAGCGCGGTCAGCAGCCGCGTCGTGTCGGCGCCCAGCACCGGCGCCGGGCGCCGGATCGGGGTGGCCCGGTGGGGCGTACGGATCGGGCTGGCCTCGCTGAGGTGCCGGCCGGCCACCGGGTGGTCGACCGGCTGGAAGAAGCCGCGGTGGCCCAGTTGGGCGTCGGTGAGCAGGTCCCGGCCGTCCTGCACCGGGGCGGCCGGCACGCCGGCGGTGAGCAGCGTTCCCGCGGCGTCGGTGGCGGACCGCTGCCCGGTCCAAGCGCCGATCGCGGCG
This sequence comes from Raineyella sp. W15-4, assembly GCF_033170155.1. Classification (GTDB taxonomy): domain Bacteria; phylum Actinomycetota; class Actinomycetes; order Propionibacteriales; family Propionibacteriaceae; genus Raineyella. Next base: position 311,188 of record NZ_CP137079.1, read on the forward strand.
TCGATCCCGGCGGCCGCGGCCCGCCGGCCGGCCGCGGTGGCGTACCCGGGGTCGGTCGCCAGGTCCGGCCGGTCGAGCACCCGGCAGAGCGCGGCCCAGTCCGCGGCGTCCCGGACGGCGACGGCGACCCAGGCGTCCGGCCCGAGGCAGCGGTGCACTCCGTGCGGGGCGAGGTCCGGGTCCGCGTTGCCCAGCGGCACCGGGGGCGCCTCGGGGTGCGCGGCCGCATCGAGCAGCACGGTCCCGAGCGAGGCGGCGGACGCCTCCAGCTGGGACAGGTCCAGGTGGGCGCCGCGGCCGGTCACCCGGCGGCAGGCCAGGGCGGCGACGACGGCGAGGGCACCGTGCAGGCCGGCCACGATGTCGGCGTGGCCGTAGATGACGCCGACCACCTCGTCGGGGCCCCAGCCGGTCAGCGCGGTGAGTCCGGAGGCGGCCGAGACGATGTCGGCGTACGTCACCCAGTCCCGGCGCGGCCCGGTGTGGCCCATCCCGGACATCGACAGGTAGACGATGTCCGGCCGCAGCCGGCGCAGTTCCTGGTAGCCGAGACCCATCCGGGCCATCACCGAGGCGCTGAAGTTCTCCACCACGACGTCGGCGGAGGCGATCAGGTCCGCCAGCACCGCCCGGCCCTCGTCGGTGCGGGTGTCGAGCGCGATGCTGTGCTTGTTGCGGTTGTACTCGTTGAAGTAGCCACTGGTGTCCGGCCCGGCGGTCCGGTCCCGGGACAGGTGCATGGCGGGGTTGAACCGGGTCGGGTCCGGGCGGCGCACCGATTCGACCTTGATCACCTCGGCGCCGTGGTCGGCGAGCACCCGGGTGGCGAACGGCCCGGCCAGCACCCAGGTGAGGTCGACGACCCGGACCCCCGCGAGCAGCGCCGCTGGGCTCGGTGCCGGTCCTGCTGCGGCACGGGCCGCCTCGGCCCGAGGCGCCGTGACCGTCGGCCCGATGCCGGGAACGGGCGGGCGCAGTGGCCCGGCCGGCGCCCCCTCGACCCGAACGCCGAAGCCGAGGTCGGGGACGACCCGCCCGTCCAGGCAGGTCGGCCGGAAGAAGTCGCGGGAGAGCAGCTGTGGATCCTGCCGCAGCCGGTCGGGCGGATCGACCGCCGCCCAGGGCAGCCGGCGGGCCTGGGCCCGCTCCGCCCAGTCGGCCGCGTCGACCCCGGCCAGCAGATCGTCGAGGGCGGTGAAGAGTGCCGTGCGATCGGCCGCCCGCGCTTCGGCGGTGGCCCAGCGTGGGTCGGCCAGGCCGGAGTCGAGGCCCTCCTCGGCGAGCCAGTCGAGCAGGTCGTCCCACATCCGCGGGCTGCCGCCGAGCCCGCCGCCGAGGTACCCGTCGGCGGTCCGGAACAGCCCGTGCAGCACCAGTGGGTGTTGCCGACCCGGCCGGGGGTCGACCCGGTCGGCGTGGATCGCGGTAAGTGCCCCGGTCTCCAGGCACCCGGCGACCGCCTCGAGCGCCGACACCTCCAGCACCGGGGCCGGGTCCCACCGGCCCGCCGCGAGGCAGAGCACCGCGGCGATCGCGCCGTACGCCCCGGCCAACTGCTGGGCCTGGTCCTGCGGCAGCCGCAGCGGCGGTGAGTCGGGGGTGCCGACCTGGGCGAGCATCCCGCCGCGGGCCGCGACGGTCAGGTCGGTGGCCGGCAGCCGCGCGGCCGGGCCGTCGCTGCCGTACGGGGTGATCCGGACTGTGGCGACCCGGGTGGGCACCCCGGCGGGCAGGCCGTCGGTGTGCAGGATGACGTCGGCGCCGCCCGTGAGCGTATGCCACCGGGCCGGGTCGGCCGCCGGGTCGAGCAGGACCGAGGACTTGCCGGCGTGCCAGTGGGTGAACGGGATGCCGTCGCGGACCGCCCGCTCGGGACTGCCGCCCGGGGGCTCCACCAGCACCACGTCCCAGCCGAGCCCGACCAGCATCCGGCCGGCGGCGCGGGTCCACGGGCTGGCGAGCTCCAGCACCCGGGGCCGGCCGGTCCCGGCCGTCACCGGCCCTCCGCGAGGAACATCGCGAGCAGCGCCTCGAACTCCGCGGCCCGCTCGTACGGCACCCACAGGCCGGTGTCGGCGAACAGGTGCAGCCGGGCGCCGGGGATCCGCCGGAGCAGGAACAGCGCGTTGTCGTAGCCCTGGATCCGGTTGTGGGTGCCCCAGACGATCAGCGTCGGCGCGGTGATCCGGTCGGCCTCCCGCCACGGCTCCTCGGCCGCCGGGTGTCCGGCGACGGTCCCGGCCGGCCCGTCGGAGGTGGCCCGGCGGACCGACTCCTGGTAGCGGTCGCGGACCAGGTCGGCGGTGATCAGCGTGTGGTCGTGCATCATCAGCTTCAGGTACGCCTCCATCCGCTCCGGGGAGGGACCCGCGCCGGCGTAGTAGCCGCGGATCGCCTTCTGTCCCTCGGACGGCATGGTGGTGAACAGCGGCAGCCCGCCGGCACTGGAGACCAGCACCAGCCGGTCCACCCGGTCGGGGTGGTCGACGGCGAGCTTCATCGCCACCGCGCCGCCGGTGGCCATCCCGACCACGTCGGCCCGCTCGATGCCCAGTGCGGTCAGCATCCGGGCGAACAGCTCGGCCAGCCCCGCGTACCGGCCGCCCTCGATCCCGAACGGGTCGGAACGGCCGTAGCCCGGCAGGTCGACGACCAGCACCCGGTGGTGGGCCGCCAGGGCGTCGACGTTCTGCCCGAAGTTGCCCCACCCGTACGCCCCCGGGGCGCCGCCGTGGATGCACAGCAGGACCGGGCCGGTGCCGGCCTCGTGGTAGTGGATCCGGGTCGGGCCGACGCTGACGAAGCGTGAGGTCGATTCCTGGGTGGAGGGCGTCATGGCCCGGATGCTAGGCAGCCGGGCCGCCCACCCCCGAGGCCGCCGGACTGCTCAGTGGACCCGCCGGCGGGGTCCACTGGCCGGACCTGGATCGTGGTGCGGACATGGCCCGATGCGGTCCCATCGGGCCATGACACAGCCTCCCCCGAGCCACTTCACCACCGTCGCCGGCGTCACGTACCACTACCACGACCTCGGCGAGGGGACGCCGACGATCTTCCTGCACGGCGGGGGCCCGGGCTGCACCGCCTGGTCCGACTTCGGGCCGGTGGCACCGCTGTTCGCCGCCGACCGGCGCTGCCTCCTGGTCGACCTGCTGCAGTACGGCCGGTCCGACAAGGGCGAGATCGAGGGCCCGATGTGGGACCACCACGCGGCCAAGCTGGTCGCGCTGATGGACGACCTGGGCATCGAGCGGGCCGACTTCGTCTGCAACTCGTGGGGCGGCCACATGGCCCTGAAGATCGCCGCGGACCATCCGGAGCGGGTCCGGACCGTCACCATCACCGGCAGCATGCCGGTCTTCCGCGGCCCGCTCGGCCCGCTGCCGGAGAACGGCCACCGCGGCCGCAGTGCCCGGGACCGCTACTACGGCGGCGAGGGCCCGACGAAGGAGAAGCTGCGCGAGCTGATCACCGGCCTGGAGTGGTACGACGGCGACCGGCTTCCCGAGGAGACGCTGGAGCTGCGTTACCGGCAGAGCCTCGACCCCGAGGAGATGGCACTGGCCGGCGGGTCGGACAACCCGCGCGGCGAGTGGCAGGACATCGCCGGTGACCTGGGCAGGATCCAGGCGCCGGTGCTGATGGCCTGGGGCATGTACGACGGCTTCCTCACCCCCGACTACCCGCTGATGCTGGCGAGCATGATCCCGCACGGCCAGCTGTGGATCATGGACCAGGCCTCCCACCATCTGCAGGAGGAGCGGCCGCACGACTACTACACGATGGTCTCCGGCTTCCTCGCCCAGCACCTGCCCGGTGAGGGGGACCGGGCATGACCGCCCCGGTCTTCGGCAACGCCTCCATCCCGGCCGACGGTGACACCCACCTGCGCGGCCTCGACGGGGTGCTGCGGGACCGGGTCCGGGCGGCCGCCGATCTCGTCACCGCCGAGCGGCTGGCCGAACTGGTCAGCGGACTGGTCGACGTGCCCAGCCCCACCGGTGACGAGCGGCCGGTCGCCGAACACCTCGTCGACCGGCTCACCGCTGCCGGTCTGGCCGCCGAACTGATGCCGCTGGACGACCGGCAGGCCAACGCCTGGGGCCGGCTGCCCGGCGACGGCACCGGCCCGTCGCTGATGCTGTACGCCCCGACCGACACGGTCACTACCGGTGACCCGGCCGAGGACCTGCCGTGGATCGGGGCGATGCGCCCCGACCTGCAGGCCCGCGCCGAGGTCCGTGGCGATTACGTGATCGGCCTGGGCGCGTCCAACCCCAAGGGCCACGCGGCCTGCGTGCTGGCCGCGGTCGAGGCGATCGCCGCCGCCGGGATCCCGCTGCACGGCGACCTTGTCGCAGCGTTCGGCGCCGGCGGGATGCCGACCAACGCCCGCCCGGGCGTCGACAACCCGCGGCTCACCACCGGCCAGGGCGCCGGCTGCTCCTTCCTGCTCGAGCAGGGTGTGCACACCGACTACGCGGTGATCGCCAAGCCCGGCTGGACCGTCGCCTGGGACGAGGTCGGCCTGACCTGGTTCGAGATCGTCGTGCACGGCACCCACACCTACACCGGCTCCCGGCACCGGCTGCCGTACCACAACACCGTCCGGCTCGCGGCCGAGGTGGTCTGCCGGCTGGAGGACTGGCTCCCCACCTACACCGCCCGGCACACCGGCGGCCAGGTCGCCCCTCAGGGCATGGTGGCCAACGTCCACGGCGGCTGGACCCGCACCGCCTCCTTCACCCCGGAGAACGTCCGGTTGATGGTCGACCTGCGGATCAGCCCGCGCTCCACCCCGAGCGAGGTGCGCCGCGAGCTCGAGGCCGAGGTCGCCCGGATCGCCGCCGAGCTCGGCACCACGGTCGACGTACGTCCCGTCCTCGCCATCCCCGGGGTGGCGAGCGACCCCGACTCCTGGTTCGTCCGCCGGGCCGTCGGCGCCTGGGAGGCCGTCACCGGCCGGGAGCACCCGCGCACCGACAACGGCTCCGGCGCCACCGACGCGGCGATCCTGCGCAGTCGCGGCATCCCGACCGTACGGATCGGCATGCCGAAGATCACCGATGCGCCGTTCCCGGTCGACTTCGCCATGGGGATGAACGCCGTCGACCTGCGCGAGGCTGCCGCCTTCACCCGATTCCTGATCCGCTTCGCGCTCGAGGTCGCCTCGAGCGACCTCGACACCGCGGAGGTGCACTGATGGCACAGATCGTCCTGGGCGTGGGAGCGTCCCACAGCACCCTGATGAACACCCACTGGGAGGAGACCACCCACCGGGAGGAGGCGATCACCTTCCGCGACGGGCTGGCGGAGGCCCGCCGCCGGGTCGAGGCGGCCCGGCCGGACGTGGCGCTGATCATCGGCTCCAACCACTTCCGCGGCTTCTGGCTCGACCTGATCCCCGGCTTCACCCTCGGCGTGGGGGAGTGTCTCGCCAGCGGTGAATCCGGCACCCCGAAGGGCCCGCAGCCGGTGCACACCGGGCTGGCCCGGCACATCGTCGACGACGTCGTCGGGTCCGGCCGGGGCGACCTCGCCTTCTCCGCCCGGATGCAGATCGACCACGGCCAGAGCCACGCCATCCAGTACCTGCTGGCCGGGCTCGAGGTCCCGATCATTCCGCTGGTGGTCAACGTCTTCGCCCAGCCGCTGCCACCGCTGGCGCGCTGCCGGGAGGTCGCCGAGGCGATCCGGGCCGCCGTGGCGAGCTACCCCGAGGACCTGCGGGTCGTGGTGATCGGCTCCGGCGGTCTGTCCCACCGGTTGCCCTGGCCTGACTGGCGTGCCCCGGAGGGCGAGGACGAGGAGTTCATGGTCCGCGCCTGGCTGGACGGTCGGCTCAACTGGTCCGACTACGACGTCCGCCGACGACAGATCATCCGCGCGGCGACATCGGCGATCACCCCGGAGTGGGACGAGGCGGTGATCGACACGTTCGTCGCCGGTCGGACCGCCGAGCTCTACGCGTACCGCACCGAGGACCTCGAGCGGGAGGCGGGCAACGGGTCCCAGGAGTTGCGCTCCTGGCTGATGATGGCGACCCTGCTGGGCGGGGCGCCGGCCGAACGGATAGCGTACGCGGCCGTGCCGGACTGGCTCACCGGGATGGGCGTCATCAGCATCACGCCGGCCGCCGCCCCGGACCGGGCCTGACGCCATGGCGCCGCCTGTCCTGGTCCTCGGCCGGGCGGCCGTGCCCGACCTGACCGCCGCCCTCACCGACCTGCCGCACCCGCCCGACGTGCTGCTCGCCGAGGACCGGGCGGCCATGCTGCGCCACCTCGCGGTGGCCGGCGCGGTGATCGCCGACTGGTCCGGCCGGCTGGTGCTGGACGCCGCGGCGGCCCGGGCCGGGGGGCAGGTCCGGCTGATCCAGTACCCGGGCGCCGGGCTGCACTCGATCGACGTCGACGCCTGGCGGCGCGCCGGTGCGGAAGTCTGTCATCTCCCCGGCGCCAACGCCGCGTCGGTCGCCGAATGGTCCGTGCTCGCCGCCGGAGCGCTCTGCCGCCGGCTGCCCGGGCTCGACCAGGACCTGCGGGCCGGGCGCTGGACCTCCGGCGCGGACGTCCGCGACCTGTCCGAGCGCCGGGTCGGGGTGCTCGGCGGCGGGGCCGTCGGCTCCGCCTGCCTGCGCCTCTTCGCCGCCTTCGGCTGCCCGGTCTCCTACCATTCCCGTCGGCCACGCCCCGAGCTGCCGTACGAGTGGCGCCCCCTCGACGACCTGCTCGCCGGCTCCGACGTGCTGGTGGTGGCCGTCCCGCTCACCCCGGCCACCCGGGGCCTGCTCGGTGCCGGAGAGATCGCCCGGCTGCCGGCCGACGCGCTGCTGGTCAACGTCGGGCGTGGCCCGGTCACCGACGAGGACGCCGTGGCCGATGCGCTGCGGACCGGCCGGCTCGGCGGCGCGGCCCTCGACGTGTTCGGCGCCGAGCCACTGCCCGCCGACCATCCGCTGCGGGCGGCCCCACACACCCTGCTCAGCCCGCACGTCGCCGGCGGATCGGGGACGGCGCGCCGGCAGATCTTCGCCGGCGTGGCCGACAACCTTGCCCGGGTCGCGGACGGCCGCGAGCCGCGCTGGCGCTGGCCCACCCCGAACCCACCGAAGGCAGGCCACGATGACTGACACTCCTGCCGTCCGTACACCCACCCGGCGGGTCGCCTGGGTCACCGGCGGCACGTCGGGGATCGGCCTGGCCGCCGCGCGCCGGCTCGCCGCTGACGGCTGGCAGGTGGCCGTCAGCGGGCGCGACCGTTCCCGGCTGCGGGCCGCCGCCGACCTGCTCGGCGGGGACCACCTGACGATCGGCTGCGACATCGCCGATCCCGACAGCGTCCGCGGCGCCGTCGAGCAGATCCACGAGCGTGCCGGCGACCCCTCGGCCCTGGTCGCTTCGGCCGGCTCGTTGCTCAAGGGCGAGCTCACCGACCACTCCGACAACGAACTGGCCGACCTGCTGGCCACCAACGTGCTCGGTGCGATGAACGCCTGCCGAGCCGTCATCCCCGGCATGCGGGCGTACGGCTGGGGCCGGATCGTCACTGTCTCCTCCGTGCTCGCCTCGGTCGGCGCACCCCGACGGGCCGCGTACGCCGCCACGAAGGGCGCAGTGCTGGCCCTCACCCGTGGGCTGGCGGTGGATCTCGCCGCCGACGGGATCACCGTCAACGCGGTCGCCCCCGGCCCGACCCTGACTCGGCCCGACCTCGGCCAGGCCGACGACCCGGTGGCCCGGGCGATGGTCGCCGACGTCGTCCCGCTCGGCCGCTGGGCGGCCCCGGCCGAGGTCGCCGCACTGGTCGCCTTCCTCTGCTCCGAGGCCGCGTCGTACTGCACCGGCGGCCACTACCCGGTCGACGGCGGCTACCTCGCCCGCTGACCACGCCTCTCTCACCCACCGAAGGACCCCGATGGACCCCGTCATCCACTGTGAGCAGGCCGGCGGCGTCGGCACCCTCACCATCAACCGCCCCCCGGTCAACGCCGTCGATCCCGCCCTGATCGCCGACCTCCGTGCGGCCGTCACCGCCTGCGCCGACGACCCCGCGGTCCGCTGCCTGGTCATCCGCGGCACCGGCTCGTGCTTCGTCGCCGGCGCGGATCTGCGGGTGATGCGCGACCTTTCCCTCGGCACCCAGCGCCTGATGCGTGGCTGGGTGACCGTGCTCGAGCTGATCGAGGCCACCCCCAAGCCGGTGATCGCCGCTCTCAACGGCCATGCCCTCGGCGGCGGGGCGGAACTGGCCTTGGCCTGCGACCTGAGGATCGCCGCCGAAGCCGCGACGGTCGGCTTTCCCGAGGTCACCCTCGGACTGATCCCGGGCGCCGGCGGGAGCGTACGGCTGCCCCGGCTGGTCGGCCCCCACCTCGCCAAGCGGCTGATGATGGACGGCTCCCGGCTGACCGCCCGCGAGGCAGAGCGTCTTGGCCTGGTCGACCTGGTGGTGACTCCCGAGGAGTTCGAGGACACAGTCCGGCGCACCGCCCTGGACTATGCCACCCGTGCCACCGCGGCGATCGGGGAGATCAAACGGATGGTGCGGGCCAGCGCCGACGGAGCCCTTGCTGCAGCCAGCGCAGCAGAGTTCGAGGCCGTCCTGCGGCTGACCGCCACCGACGACGCCGCCGAGGGGCTACAGGCCTTCCTCGACAAGCGCCCCGCCGTCTTCTGGGGTCGCTGACCCGATCGTGCGCCCCAGCGCCAGCAGGTCCCGGTCGCTGCCCGCCGGGCCGACCAGGGACAGCCCGCAGGGCAGCCCCGCAGCCGTCCGCAGCGGGATCGCCAGTGCCGGCAGGCCGGACAGCCCGGCGATGCAGGTGAGTTGCAGGGTGGACGTCCGGGCGGGCCCGGTGGCCGGGTCCGCGCCGGAGCGCGGTGGCGGCACGGTCGCGGTGCTGGGCACCGCCAGCACCTCGTCGCCGATGGCGCGGCGTACGGTCCGGGCGATCCGCCGCCGGGCGGCCAGCGCCCGGTCCCGCTGCGCGTCGGTGATGGTGGCGGCCCGACGGAACCGCTCGGCCACCGCGGACCCGAGCGCCCCCGGATGGGCGGTCACCCAGGCGCCGTGCTCGGCCCACGCCTCGTGACCTTGGATGGTCACGAACACTTCCCGCCAGTCGGCCAACGGCCAGCCGGTGCCGTCGGCCGGGCCGGGCTGGATGCCGCGGACGTCGAGGGGGAGCGGACCGGCGAGGAACTCCCGGATCGCGGCGGCGACGTCCGGGTCGGCCGCGTCGAGCAGCTGGTCGCTGACCAGGATCGCGGTGAACGTCCGGCCGGCCGCCAGCGGCAGCAGCACCTTGCCGACTGCCTCCAGCAGGGTGGGTTCGCGGGTCAGCCAGCCGACGGTGTCGAAGCTCGGCGCCAGCCCGTGGACACCTTCGTGGGAGACCGCACCGTGGGTGGTCCGGATGCCCCACAACCCCTGGTAGGCGGCCGGCACCCGGATCGACCCGCCGGTGTCGGTGCCGAGCCCGATGTCCGCCAGCCCGAGAGCGACCGCCGCCGCCGATCCGGAGCTCGACCCGCCGGGCACCCGGTCCGGGCAGACCGCGTTCGGCGGGGTGCCGTAGTGGGGATTGGTGCCGGCCAGAGAGAAGGCGAACTCGTCGGTCCGGGTGATTCCGACCACTGTCGCACCGGCCCGCATCAGGTCGTCGACCACCCGGGCGTTGCGGTCCTGCAGTGGCGCCTCGGCCAGGAAAGTGGGGTTGCCGGCGCCGATCGGCTGGCCGGCGATGGCAAACAGGTCCTTGACCGCCACTCGGGCGCCCCCCAGCGGCCCACTGGACACCTGCGGCATCAGGTCGTCATCGGCCAGCCGCCAGATGGTCGGGTCAAAGGTGCTGGTGGTCATGCCGGTGACGTTAGGGACCGGTCGTTCCAGGGATGTGTAGCCGGTGTTACACAGAGGGAACACCGCCGAAAGCCGGCTGACGTGTGGCGTCCGTAGCGTGGAGGGCACGTGAGAGTGGGTGACGGGTGGGATGGGTTCTCACGGGATCCCTGTCGTCGCGGTCGTTCGCGGGGCACGATGGGGGCATGACGCAGTCGCGACTGGAGGACTACGCGCTCCTCGCCGACCGGCGGACGGGTCCGCTGGTGTCCCGGGAGGGGAGCGTCGACTGGCTGTGCCTGCCACGGTTCGACGGGCCGGCGGTCTTCGCCGCGCTGCTCGGTGAGCCGGGCAACGGGCACTGGCGGATCCGGCCGGTGGACGGGGTCGTGGTGGAGCGGTCGTACGTGGCGGACACGTTCGTGCTGCGGACCCTGTGGCGGACGCCGACCGGAGAGGTGGTCTGCACCGACTTCATGGCCGAGCACGAGCACCGGGCCGACCTGATCCGGATGGTGGAGGGCGTCTCCGGCCGGGTGACCGTGCAGTTGGACCTGGTGATGCGCTTCGACTACGGGTCCAGCATCCCGTGGGTGCGTCGGGTGCCGGGGCCCGACGGGGAGCGGCTGCTGGCGGTGTCGGGGCCGGACGCGCTGCTGCTGGACGGTCCGCTGCCGCACGCCGTCGACCGGCACCACGTCGGCGTGTTCACCGTCGGGGCCGGGGAACGGGAGTGCTGGACCCTGACCTGGTTCCCCAGCTACCGGCCGGTGCCGCAGCGGCTCGATCCGGTCACCGAGCTGGACCGGACCACTGCCGACTGGCAGGCCTGGAGCCGGGCGACCGCCCTGGAGGGCTGCCGGCCGGAGGTCCGCCGCTCCCTGCTGGTGCTGCGCGCCCTCACCGACCGGGAGACCGGGGGGATCGCCGCCGCGCCGACCACCTCGCTGCCGGAGGACCTCGGCGGGGTCCGCAACTGGGACTACCGCTACTGCTGGCTGCGCGACTCCGCGCTGACCATCCAGGCGATGGCCACCCACGGGGCCGTCCACCACGGGTGGCGCGACTGGCTGCTGCGCGCCATCGCCGGCGACGACCGTACGTTGCGGATCATGTACGGGCTGGCCGGGGAACGCCTCGGTCCCGAACTGGAACTCGACCACCTGCCCGGCTACGCCGGCTCCCGGCCGGTCCGGGTCGGCAACGGCGCCGCCGGGCAGTACCAGGCCGACGTGGTGGGCGAGGTGATGATGGCGCTGGACCGGCTGCGCCGGGTCGGGATCCCCGACGACCGGTTCTCCTGGGGCCTGCAGCGCCACCTGCTGGAGTTCGCCGCCGACCACCTCGACCGGCCCGACCAGGGGATCTGGGAGATGCGGGGGGAGCCGCAGTTCTTCACCCACTCCCGGGTGATGATGTGGACCGCCTTCGACCGGGGCGTACGGGCCGTCGAGGAGCACGGGCTGCACGGCCCGGTGGCCCGCTGGCGCGGCCTGCGGGAGGAGCTGCGACTGGAGGTGGAGGAGCGGGGCTACGTCCCCGAACTGGGCACCTTCGTCCAGCACTACGGGACCACCGAGGTGGACGCGTCGCTGCTGGTGCTGCCGCAGTGCGGCTTCGTCGCCTGGGACGACCCGCGGATGCTGCGGACCGTCGCCCGGATCGAGGACGAGCTGCGCGACGACCGGGGCCTGCTCCGCCGCTACCGGACCGCGCCGGGCACCGACGGGCTGCCCGGCGACGAGGGCAGCTTCCTCTTCTGCACCTTCTGGCTGGTGAACCAGTACGCCCACACCGGCCGGTTGGCCGAGGCGGAGGCGCTGTTCGACCAGGTGGTGTCGTACGCCGGTGACGTCGGGCTGCTGGCCGAGGAGTACGACATCGACGCCGGCCGGCTGACCGGCAACTACCCGCAGGCGTTCAGCCACCTCGGCCTGGTGCAGGCCGCGGACGCGATCCTGCGCGCCAAGGGCGGGCCCGGGGGTTGCGATGAGCGCTGAGGGCCCGGGCGCCGACCTGCCGTCCGCCGACCTGCGGACTGCCGCCGAGCTGGCCGTCCCGACCGCCGAACGCTGGTGGCGGGCCGCCCACGGCGGCCACCGCGCCGCACCGGTAACCCTGCTCGGCCGGGTCGCCGGCGACCCGGCCGAGACGCGCTGGCTGCTCGACTTCGTCGACCGGGTGGTCCGGCCCGAGGACGACCGCACCGCCGCGTACGCCCTGCACCGGCTCACCGCGACGATCCCGGACTCGCTGCCGGCCCCGCTGCGCGGGCTGCTCGCCGCCGGTGGCGCGACCGGGCCGGAGGTGCCCGGCGTCGTGCTGCCGCTGGCCCGCCGGGTGCTCCGGGCGCTGGTCGGGGACCTGGTCGTCGACGCGACCGACGAGCGGCTCGGCGCCGCCCTGGCCCGGCTCTCCGGCACCGGCTGTGCCCTCAACATCAACCTGCTCGGTGAGGCGGTGCTCGGTGACGGTGAGGCGGCCCGTCGGCTGGCCGACGTCGAGCGGCTGGTGCGCCGCGACGACGTGACGTACGCATCGCTCAAGGTCTCCTCGGTGCTCGGCCCGCACAACCCGTGGGGCTTCGACGCGGCGGTCGACCGGGCGGTCACCCGGCTCGAGCCGCTCTACCGGCTGGCCGCCGGCCGACCCCGTCCGGTGTTCCTCAACCTGGACATGGAGGAGTACCACGACCTGCACCTCACCCTGGCGGTCTTCCGCCGGCTGCTGGATCTGCCGGGTCTGGCCGGTTCTCCCGGTGGCGTGGTGCTGCAGGCCTACCTGCCCGACGCGCTGCCGGCATACCAGGAGCTGGCCGGCTGGGCGACCCGCCGGGTGGACGCGGGTGGGGCGCCGATCCGGGTCCGGCTGGTGAAGGGGGCCAACCTGGCGATGGAGACGGTCGACGCGGTGCTGCACGGCTGGCCGGTGGTGACGACCGGCTCGAAGGAGGCCACCGACGCCAACTATCTGCGGCTGCTCGACCGGGCGCTGACCCCGGAGGCCACCCGAGCGGTCCACCTCGGCATCGCCGGGCACAACCTCTTCACCCTCGCTCTGGCCTGGGAGCTGGCCGGCCTGCGCGGTGTCCGGGACCGGGTCGAGGTGGAGATGCTGGCCGGGATGGCCCCGGCCCAGGCCGCGGCGGTCCGCGCCGACGTCGGCCGGCTGCGGCTCTACGTCCCGGTGGTCCGGCCCGAGGAGTTCGACGTCGCGCTGGCCTATCTGGTCCGCCGGCTGGAGGAGAACGCCGCGCCGGGCCACTATCTCGCCTCCCTCGGCGACCCGGATCCGGAGGCCGGCCTGGCCCGGGAGCGGGACCGGTTCCGGGCCGCGGTCGCCCGGTGGGCCACCGAGGGGCCCGAGGCGGTCGGCCCGCGCCGCCGCCAGGACCGTACGCTGCCCCCGCCGCCGACCGGTGTGCGCCGCGCGACCGGCTTCCACAACGCCCCCGACACCGACCCCGCGCTGCCTGCCGCGCTCGCCTGGGGCCGCCGGATCCTCGCCCGGGTGCCCGACTCCCGCCTCGGGATCACCACCGTCGAGCAGGCCCGGATCGACGACCCGGCCCGGCTGGACGCGCTGATCGGGCACACCGAACGGGCCGGCGCCGGCTGGGCGGCCCGGACCCCGTTGGAGCGGGCCGCGATCGTGCACCGGATCGGCGACGAACTGGAGGCGGCCCGGGCGGACCTGCTGGAGGTCGCCGCCGCCGAGTGCGGCAAGACCCTCGACCAGTCCGACCCGGAGGTGTCCGAGGCGGTGGACTTCGCCCACCACTACGCCGAGGAGTCGCTGCGGCTCGACCGCCTGGTCGGCGGCACCTTCCGACCGGTCCACCTCACCGTGGTCACCCCGCCGTGGAACTTCCCGCTGTCGATCCCGCTCGGCGGGGTCGCCGCCGCGCTGGCCGCCGGCTCGGCGGTGATCCTCAAGCCCGCCACCGCCGCCCGCCGCTGCGGCGCCCTGGTCGCCGAGGCCTGCTGGCGGGCCGGGGTCCCGCACGACGTGCTGCGGCTGGTGGCACCCGCCGACGCCGGGCTGGGCCGCCGGCTGGTCACCGATCCGCGGGTGGCCCGGGTGGTGCTGACCGGTTCGGCGGACACCGCCGCGGTGTTCCGCCGCTGGCGCCCCGAGCTCGGTCTGTTGGCCGAGACCTCCGGCAAGAACGCGATCGTCGTCACCCCGTCCGCCGACCGTGACCTGGCGGTCCGGGACATCGTCACCTCGGCCTTCGGCCACGCCGGGCAGAAGTGCTCGGCCGCCTCCCTGGTGATCCTGGTCGGCGCCGTCGCCGGCTCGACCCGGTTCCGCGACCAGCTGATCGATGCCACCCGTTCACTCACCGTCGGCCGGCCCACCGACCCGGCCACCCGGATGGGCCCGCTCACCACGCCGCCGACCGACAAGCTGCTCCGCGGCCTGACCACGCTCGAGCCCGGCCAGCACTGGATCCTCGCCCCTCGCCGGCTCGACCCGCCTCTGTCCGACCCGCCTCTGCCCGACCCCGGGGGCCGGCTGTGGACCCCGGGGATCCGAGCCGGGGTCGCGGCCGGTAGCGAGTTCCACCGGGTGGAGTACTTCGGGCCGGTGCTCGGCGTGCTGACCGTCCCCGACCTGGAGACCGCGGTGGAGGTGCAGAACGGCACCGACTACGGCCTCACCGCCGGCCTGCAGTCGCTGGATCCCGACGAGGTGCGCTACTGGATCGACCACGTGCAGGCCGGCAACCTCTACGTCAACCGGCCGATCACCGGCGCGATCGTCCGCCGCCAACCGTTCGGCGGCTGGAAGCGGTCCGCCGTCGGTGGCGGCGCCAAGGCCGGCGGCCCCAACTACCTCTACGGGTTCGGCGAGGTGGTCCCGGCGCCGGTCACCGAGCTGGTCGCCGAACCGACCGCTCCGCTGCTGCGCCGGGTGCTGGCGGTGGGGCGTACGGTGCTGCCGTCGGAGGACGCCGTCCGGCTCGAGGTCGCGGTCGGCCTCGACCAGCGGGCCCTCGACGAGGAGTTCGGCCGGGCCCACGACCCGGCGGCCCTCGGCGTCGAACGGAACGTGCTGCGCTACCTGCCCACCCCGGTGCTGATCCGGCTGGGGGAGGGCCGGCCGCTGGTGGAACTGGTCCGGGAGCTCTCCGCCGCCCTCGCCGTGCCCGGCGCCGCCGGAGCGGGGCACCGGGTCTCCACCGCGATCCCGCTGCCCGGGCCGTTGCGGGACCTGCTGGCCGAGCAGGGCATCCCGGTCGTCGTCGAGTCGGACGCCGCCTTCCTGCACCGGGTGCCGGAGCGCACCGTCGGTCCCGACGGCCGGATCCGGCTGCTCGGCGGCGATCGGACCGCACTGGCCGAGGTGCTCGCCGGCTCGGCGTCCCTGGCGGCGATCGACACCGCCGTCTACGCCGGCCCGGTGGTCGACGCCGGGCGGGTCGCCCTGCTGCCGTACCTGCACGAGCAGCTGGTGTCGATCACCGGGCACCGCTACGGCCACCCGGTGGACCTGTGGGACGGGCGGTGAATCGCGATGCTGCTCCATCCGCCGTACTTCGTCGCCCCCGGTGACCGGTTCCCGCTCGGCGCCAGCTTCGACGGCTTCGGCACCAACTTCGCGATCTTCTCCGAGGTGGCCGAGGCCGTCGACCTGTGCCTGTTCGATCCCGACGGGGCGGAGACGAAGATCCGGATGACCGAGGTCGACGGCTACATCTGGCACATCCGGCTGTCCGGTCTCGGCCCCGGCACCCGCTACGGCTACCGGATCGACGGCCCGTGGGATCCGGCCCGGGGGCTGTGGTGCAACCCGGCCAAGCTGCTCGCCGATCCGTACGCGAAAATGTTCGACGGGGCGGTCGTCGACCACCCGGCCCTGTCGGCGTACGACCCGGAGCGGCCCGACTACCCCGATCTGCGCGACTCCGCCCCCTACACGATGCGCGGGATCGTCGTCTCGGACGGCTTCGACTGGCGCGACGACTCCCCACCCCAGACACCGTACGAGGAGTCGGTGATCTACGAGACGCACGTCAAGGGGCTGACGATGCGCCACCCGGCGATCCGCCCGACCATCCGCGGCACGTATCTCGGCGTCGCCCACCCGGCGACCGTCTCGCACCTGCACCGGATCGGCGTCACCGCGGTCGAGCTGCTGCCGGTGCACCAGTCGGTCACCGAGCCGTGGGTGTTCCGGCGCAGCCTGACCAACTACTGGGGCTACAACACCTTCGGGTTCTTCGCGCCGCATCGGGCGTACGGCGCCTCCGCCACCCCCGAGGGCGTGGTCGGGGAGTTCAAGACCATGGTCCGCGAGCTGCACGAGGCCGGGATCGAGGTGATCCTCGACGTCGTGTTCAACCACACCGCCGAGGGCGGCACCGACGGGCCGACGTACTCCCTGCGCGGCATCGACAACCCGGCCTACTACCGGCTCGACCCGGCCGACCGCCGCCGCTACGTCGACACCACCGGCGTCGGCAACTCGATCAACTCCCACCACCCGATGTCGCTGCGGCTGGTGATGGACTCGCTGCGCTACTGGGTGACGCAGATGCACGTCGACGGGTTCCGCTTCGACCTGGCGCCGACCCTGGCCCGCCAGGAGGACGCGGTGGACCACCTGTCGGCGTTCTTCGCCCTGGTCGCCCAGGATCCGGTGCTCGGCCAGGTCAAGCTGATCGCCGAGCCCTGGGACGTCGGCCCGGCCGGCTACCAGGTCGGTGCGTTCCCGCCGCAGTGGTCGGAGTGGAACGGCCAGTACCGCGACGTGGTGCGGGACTTCTGGCGGGGCGAACCGGCGCTGGTCGACGACTTCGTGGCCCGGATCAGTGGCTCCCGCGACATCTACGCCTCCACCGGGCGCCAGCCGGTCGCCTCGGTCAACTTCGTCACCGCCCACGACGGGTTCACCCTGCGCGACGTCGTGTCGTACGAACGCAAGCACAACGACGCGAACGGCGAGCACAACCGGGACGGCAACGACGACAACCGGTCGGCGAACTACGGGGCCGAGGGGGAGACCGACGACCCGGAGATCTTGGCGACCCGGGCCTGCCAGCAGCGCAACCTGCTGGCCACCCTGCTCTGCTCCCAGGGGGTGCCGATGCTCCTCGGCGGCGACGAACGGGGCCGCACCCAGGGCGGCAACAACAACGCCTACTGCCACGACAGCGAGCTCACCTGGCAGGAGTGGGTCCGCGACGACGCGGTGGCGGAGGACCTGGAGGCGTTCACCGAGCGGTGCGCCCGGCTCCGCCGCGAGCATCCGGTCTTCCGGCGCCGGTATTACGAACGCGACGCCTCCTCGCTGCCGCGCGGCCCCGGCGCCGAACCGGGCGACGTCGTCTTCCTGCGGATCGACGGCGTCGAGATGACCGAGGCCGACCGGGACGCCGCGTTCGTCCGCAGCTTCGGGCTGTTCCTCAACGGACGCGGGCTCACCTGGCTGGACTCCTGGGGACGGCCCTCGGCGGACGACTCCTTCCTGCTCTGGTTCAACGCCTGGGACCAGGCCGTCCTGGTCACCCTGCCGTCCCGGCGGCTGGGCGCCCACTGGGGCGGCATGCTCGACACCACCCATGCCCGCGGCGAGTCCGCGGTGACGTACGCCGCCGGTGACAGCTTCCTGCTGGCCGGCCGGTCGATGCTGGTGCTGCGGTGCACCGACCTCGACGAGGTGCAACGGCTGTCGGACGAGGTGGGCCGGGTGAGCCCGGTGGAGATCGAACGCTAGTTCACTGCTCGAGCAACCGTAGCCAGACCTCCGAGGCGGTCGGGTAGCTCGGTACCGCCCGGCGCAGGGTGGCCAGATCCAGGCTGCCGGCGATCGCGACGGTGGCCGAGTGCAGCAGCTCGGCCACCTCGGGACCGACGAAGGTGGCGCCCAGCAGCACCTCGGTGTCGGCGTCCAGCACCAGCCGGGCATGCCCGGCGGCGTCATCCCGCAGCAGGCCCGCACCGGCGGCCGAGGTGTAGTCGGCGTCGAGGAGTCGGACCGTCTGCCCGGCCTCGGCCGCTCCGCGGGAGGTGAGGCCGACCGCGGCGACCTGGGGGGCGCTGAAGATCACCTGGGGGACCGGGGCCGGCACCTCGTCGGGTACTGGGCGGCCCTCGGCGAGCGCGGCGATCCGCCGCCCGACCACCCGGGCCTGGTACTTGCCCCAGTGGGTGAGCATCGCCTCGCCGTTGACGTCGCCGACGGTGAACAGCCACTCGGGCAGCGGCCCGCCGTGCGTACGTCCCCGCAGATCGGCGGGGTCGAGACCGATCGCTTCGAGGCCGATGTCGGTGCGCGGGTGCCGACCTGCGGCGACGACCAGTTCGTCGACCTCCAGCTCCTCCGATCCGGCGCCCTCGCCGTCGGGCGCCGTTCCGTCGTCCAGGGTCAGGGTGATCGGACCGCCGTGCGGCCGGCCGACCGTGGCGCGAGGGTCGGCCGGGTGGTGTTCGGCCGGGTGGTGTTCGGCCGGGTCGTGCTCGACCCGGTCCCGGACGGCCCGGGTCACCGAGGTACCGAACCGTACGGTCACCCCGGCGGACCGCAGTCCCTCGGCAACCTCCTCCCCGGCGAAGTCCTCGAGCCGGCCCAGCAGCCGCTCGCCGCGGACCAGCAGGGTGACGTGGGAGCCCAGCGCCGTCATCCAGCGGGCCGCCTCGCAGGCCGCCACCCCGCCGCCGACGATCGCCAGGCGTCCGGGCACCTCGACCACGCCGGTGACGTCCCGGGTCGTCCAGGGGCGTACGGACGCCAGGGTGTCCGGGATCACCGGTGCCGATCCGGTCGCCAGGACGACCGCGGTGCGGGCCGTCAGCCGCTGCACCGCACCGCCGGCGTCGACCACTTCGAGGGTCCGTTCCCCGACCAGTCGGCCGTGGCCGCGGACCATGGTCAGGCCGGCGCTCTCGGCCCAGCGGACCTGACCGCTGTCGTCATAGTGGGCGACCCAGTCGTCGCGCCGGGCGAGCAGTGCGTCGCGGTCCAGGGTGGGGACCGACAGCGGGGCGAGGTTTGCCGCCGTCTCGGCCACGTCGAGCGGGCGGAGCAGGGCCTTGCTCGGTATGCAGGCCCAATAGGAGCACTCGCCGCCGAGGAGTTCGGCCTCGATGATCGCGGCGGTGCGGGAACTGCCGCGGACGGCGTAGTCGGCGGCGTTCTCCCCGGCGGGGCCGCCGCCGAGGACGATGACGTCGTAGGTCTCGGCGAGCGGATCGGTCTCGGCGAGCGGGTCGGTCTCGGCGGCCGGATCGGACGCAGGGCTGGTCATGCGCTCACCCTAGGTCCCGGTCGGCGTCGCGGGAAGGATCAGCGCCGGGTGAAGCGCACCGTCCACTGCTCCGGGCCCTCGGTGAGGTAGGTGCGGGCGAACTGTCCGGGAGCGATGTCCTCGAGCCGGGCCATCATCGGCAGCGGGTTGTGCAGCGGCCGCTCGGCCCGCGTGATGGCCCGGGAGTTGGCTTTCGGGTGGGATGCCGGGTAAGTTCGTGGTGTCGGCCCGCCGAGTCTTGCCCCGGGCCGCCGGGCGCCCGGGATCCCTCCCGATGATGTGCCGTGTCTGTCCCAGAGGGCGATGCGATCCCCCGGCAAGACACTTCGAAGGAATTTTTCTTGACTTCAGCTTTCGTGCGCCTCGGCGTGCCCACATCTCTCTCCGATGTCCTCGCCGAGCGTGACATCACCGTGCCCACCCCGATCCAGGCGGCCACCCTGCCGGACTCGCTGGCCGGCCGCGACGTTCTCGGTCGGGGCCGCACCGGCTCCGGCAAGACGTACGCCTTCCTGCTGCCGACGGTGGCCCGGCTCGTCGCCACGCCGCGGAAGGCCCGTCCCAAGCGGCCGCGCGCCCTGGTGCTGGCCCCCACCCGTGAGCTAGCGACCCAGATCGAGGAGTCGCTCAAGCCGCTCGAAGCCGCGGTCGGGCTGACCAGCCGGACGGTCTTCGGTGGCGTCGGCCAGGGGCCGCAGGTGCAGGCCCTGGCCCGCGGCGTCGATGTGCTCGTCGCCTGCCCGGGCCGGTTGCTCGACCTGATGGGCCAGGGGGCGGTCAACCTCGACGGGGTCGAGATCACCGTCCTCGACGAGGCCGACCACATGGCCGACATGGGCTTCCTGCCGATGGTCCGCAAGATCCTCGACCGTACGCCCACGACTGGCCAGCGGCTGCTGTTCTCCGCGACCCTCGACAACGGCATCGACGTGCTGGTGAAGCGCTACCTGCACGACCCGGTGACCCACGAGGCCGACTCGCCGCAGTCCCCGGTGGCGACGATGGACCACTACGTGCTGCGGGTCGACAAGGACACCCGCGGCCGGGTGCTCGCCGATCTGGCCTCCGCCCCGGGGCGGACGATCCTCTTCACCCGCACCAAACACGGCGCCAAGCGGCTCGCCAAGCAGCTCGTCGACCGGGGCATCCCGGCCGTCGACCTGCACGGGAACCTCTCGCAGAACGCTCGCACCCGCAATCTGGCGGCGTTCGAGTCGGGCACCGTCGGCACCCTGGTGGCGACCGACATCGCCGCCCGCGGCATCCACGTCGACGACGTGGCCCTGGTCGTGCACGCCGACCCGCCGGTCGAGCACAAGGCCTACCTGCACCGTTCGGGCCGTACGGCGCGGGCCGGGCACTCCGGCACGGTGGTCACCCTGGTGACCCCCGACCAGCGCCAGGAGGTCCGCCAGATGATGCGCAAGGCCGGCATCACCCCGGAGGTGGCCGAACCGGAGAAGTCCGTGCTCGAGTCCCTCGCGCCGGGGGAGCGGGTGACCCTCAGCGTCGAGCAGGCCCGGGCCCTGGCGAACCCGCAGGCGGCGGCCGTCACGGCGTCGGCGGGCGCCACGAGTCCGTCCGGTGCCGAGCGAGGCCGCTCCCGTTCCGGGCGTGGTCGCGGTGGTCGGGGTGGATCGGGCCGCGGTGGATCCGGGGGTTCCGGTGCCGGATCGCCTTCGGCAACCGCCCGTACGACCACGACCCGGTCGCGCTCGCCGGAGCATGCCGAACGTCGCCCCGCCGCCGGTCAGCCGGCCGCTGCGCGCCCGGAGGGTTCCGGATCCCGACGTTCCGGGTCCGGGCAGGGCCGGCGCCGGCACCGCCATGCGGAGCGGCCCACCTCGCACGCCTGACCCGGGCGCAGCCCCTGCTGGGCATCCCGTCGTCGCGCGTAGGGTGACGAGCGCAGGGATGTCTCAGGAGGTCAGCATGAACGGGTTCGGCAAGGTCGTCATCCTCGGCACCGGGATCATGGGCAGGGCGCTCGCCGAGCGTCTGCTCGGCCAGGGTGTGGAGGTGACGGTCTGGAACCGTACGGCCGAGCGGGCCCTGCCGTTGGCCGAGTTCGGCGCGACGGTCGCCGGCACCCCCGCAGCGGCGGTCGTCGGGGCCGACGTCGTGCTGCTCACCCTGTTCGATGCCGAGGCCGTCGTGTCCGTGCTCGGCGAGGCCGCCGACGCCGCGCCGGTCGACGCGATCTGGGTGCAGCTGTCGACCATCGGCGTCGAGGGCACCGAGCGGGTCAGGTCGGTCGCCGCCGGGCATGGTCTGACGCTGGTCGAGGCGATGATGCTCGGCACCAAGGGCCCGGCCGAGTCGGGCACCCTGGTGCTGCTCACCGGTGGTGATCCGGATCGGCTCGCCGCCGTGGAGCCGCTGCTGGCCCTGGTCAGCCAGAAGCGGGTCAACGCCGGCCCGACGGTCGGTGTCGGCACCCGGCTCAAGCTCGTCTGCAACACCTGGATCGGCCTGCTGACCGCCGGCACCGGGCAGGCCTTCGCCATGCTGCGCGCCCTCGGTCTGGACGAGAAGCTCTTCCTCGAGGCGATCGCCGGTGGCCAGTCCGACACCCCGTACGCCCACGCCAAGGGCGCGCTGATGCTGGCCGACGACTACCAGCCCGCCAACTTCCAGCTGCGCGGGCTGCACAAGGACCTCGAGCTGGCCGAGGCGGCCACCGGGGACGCGGGCGCTTTCCCGATCCTCGACGCGGTGCGCGGGCTGTACGACCGGGCCGAGGACCACGGACTGGGCACCGAGGACATCGCCGCGGTCTTCCGCGTCCTCGCCTGATGGCGTCCCGGATGCTTCGCCCGCCGCGCCGACCCTGACTCGCGGGCTCTCCGATGTCGTGACCGTTGGCGCTCCCGTCGAGGTGGTGACGGCGGCAGGGCCGGTGGTCTGGTGAATCGCTCCAGGGCCTCGAGCTCGGTGGGCGACGGGATGGCTTCGGGCGGGACCCAGACCCGAGTGCCCCAGTTGTCGACCTCATAGTCGCGTCCGTAGGGGCTGCGCCAGAGCCAGTGGCCGGGGGCGGTCTGTCGGCAGCGCCAGCCGGCATGGGTCTTGGCGCGGTGCCCGGTCCGGCCCAGGGGGCCGAGGTTGGTGGGGCTGGTGGGTCCGCCGTGGTGCCAGGGGATGGTGTGGTCCAGGTCCGTGTGGCGGGCCCGGCGGGTGCCCCAGGGGAAGATCTCGTACGGATGGGCGAGGACGACCTGTTCGCGCATCCGGTCGGGGATCTCGTAGGCGTCGATCGGCTCGGAGTCGCGGTGATCGATCACGGTGGTGACCCGGACCGTGGAGTCGGCCAACAGGGCCCTCAGTGAGGTGACGGGGACGGCGCCGTTGCCTTCGAGGCGGGCCACGCCGTCGGGGCCCAGGCGGTCGGCGTTGACGTGCACGTAGAGCCGGACCGGAGGCTTGTACCGATTGCCGGTGGCGGTGTCACCGGCAAGCAGGGCGAGGGCCCGGTCAGGGACGGCGAGGATGCCCAGAGCGCGGGAGCGGCGTACGTCGAGGGCGTCGGTGTCCCCGCCCAGGTGCAGGCTGTGGGCGAGTTGAGCGATAGTCGCATCGAGCTGTTCGGCCTCGGGGGTCGCGAGGCGCGCGATCAGGGTGCGGATCCCGGCTTGGCCGGCTTCCTCGCGGACGACCCGGGCATAGCGGCCGGCTCGGGCACGTTCCTCCCGCTGGTCGGCGGCGACCGGGTCGGCGTTGACGATCTCGCCCTCGAGGAGGGCTTCGAGGCGGGGCCAGGACAGCGTCCCCAGGCCCGGGGCGAGGGCCCGGTCGATCCGCAGGGCCCGGGCCCGGTCCAGCCCGGCCCAGCGGACGGCCTGGGCGATCTTGCGGGCCTGCCAGACGGGGAGACGGCCGGCCATCACCGCGGCCCACATCCGCGGGTGGCGCCACCGGGCGGAAAGGGCGTCGGCGACCAGGCCACGGGCGGCGGTGTGGGAGGTGTGCAGCAGGGCGGCGATCTCCACCACGATGAACTCCGGGACCGGTGGGCTGCCGTCGCCGCCCAGGTCGACCAGGGCCTCCCGGCCGGGGAGGGGCTTCTGGTCGGGGAGGGGTCTCTGGTCGGAACGCGGGGCGGTCGCGGCGAGATTGGCGACGATCGCGAACTGGCGTGCCTCGGCGGTCGCGCGCAGGGTCCGCAGGGCGTCGAGCTCGTCGAGGGCGTCACAGACCGTGCCGGGTAACAACCGGTCCGGCGACAGCGTCAACGACGTGACGATATCGGCCGTCGTGGTCTCGACGGCCTCAACCGGCCCGGCATCAACCTCGACCCCAGCCGGGCCGAGCACATCGCCCCCGCCGGGCGCTTCATCGGCGGGCGCGTCATCGTCCGGATCGGGCGGTTCGAACAGTTCCTCCTGCATGACCACAACACTACGAGAGAGGTCAGACAATCGATCACCCGTACGATCCATCCCGGAAGTGCAGGGCACACCGACCCGCCCACCCGTCCTGGCACCATCACCTCGTGCCCGGATGCGCCGCGAAGAAGTCCCAGATCACCGCCGTGGCGTCCACGGCGGCCGAGGCGCCGCCGGAGCCGGTCGCGCCGCCATCGCCCGGCCCGGCGCTACCCGGCCATTCATGGCCCAGGCCTGCGACCGTCACCAACGTCACGCTGCGGCCGTCGGGGCAGGGGGCTGTCGAGGTGGTCACCGCGCCGGTGTTGGCGACGCTCGGCTCCGCGCATCCGTCGACCGTCCGCCACTCTGCCACCACGTCCGGCACCGGCGGCCCGTCGACATGGGCTCCTGCCGGGCCGTACGACCCGCCGGGTCCACCCTGGTACGGCACGATCGGGTCCGCGGTGCCGTGGACCGCCAGCACCGAGACCGGGGCCGCGCCGGAGCACTCCACCAGCCGGGTGGCAGCGACCGGGGCCACCGCCGCGAAGAGATCGGTCTCGCACGCCAGCCGGTACGTCATGATGCCGCCGTTCGACATCCCGGTCGCGTACACCCGGTGCGGATCGACCGGCACCCGGCGGCCGACCTCGGCCACCAGCGCGGTGAGGAAAGCCACGTCGTCGACCCCGTCGCGACCGGCCTGCCCGCAGCATCCGCCGCCCGCATTCCAGGAGCGGTGCAGGCCGTCAGGGAACGCCACGACGAACCCGCCGGCGGTGGCCCGGTCGTCCCAGTGGTAGGCCGTCTCGGCCTGCGCCCCGCTGCCGTAGCCGCCGTGCAGCACGACGACGAGTGGTGCCGGTCCGGTCAGCCCGGTCGGCACGAACAGTCGGTAGGTCCGGGTCACCCCTCCGATGCGGATCGACGCGGTGGTGGAGGAGGGGAGGTCGACCGGGCGGCAGCCGGTGAGCGCCAGGCAGGCGACCAGGAGGGCCAGCCCCCGGAGGGCCAGCCGCGACCGGAGCGGTCGGTGGCGGGGCGGCCGGAGCCGGCCGTGTCGCGGTGTCATGCCCACCATGGTGGCCGCGCGAGGGGCCGCCGTAACCCGGTCGCAAACTCGGGGTCTTTTGTGCCGGGCGCCGCAGGGTTAGCGTGGGCGATGTGACCGCCACCTCATCCTTTGCCCCGACCCCCCGAACGCTCGGTGAACTCCGTGCCTCCGGGCACCGCATCCGTGGCGTCCGTGAGGAGATCCGCGAGAACCTGCTCGACAAGCTCCGCCGCGGGGAGGACCCGTGGCCGGGGCTGCACGGTTTCCGGGACACGGTGCTCCCGCAGCTGGAACGCGCCCTCATCGCCGGCCACGACGTCGTCCTGCTCGGCGAACGCGGCCAGGGCAAGACGCGGCTGCTGCGGACCCTCGTCGGCCTGCTCGACGAATGGTCCCCGGTGATCGCAGGCTCCGAACTCGGTGAGCATCCGTACGAACCGATCAGCCCCGAATGGCGCCGCCGCGCCGCCGAACTCGGCGACGACCTGCCGATCGAGTGGCGCCACCGCAGCGAGCGGTACGCCGAGAAGCTCGCCACCCCCGACACCAGCGTCGCCGACCTGATCGGCGACGTCGACCCGATGAAGGTCGCCGAGGGCCGCCACCTGGGCGACCCGGAGACCATCCACTTCGGCCTGGTCCCGCGCAGCCACCGCGGCATCGTCGCGATCAACGAGTTGCCCGACCTGGCCGAGCGGATCCAGGTTGCGCTGCTCAACGTGATGGAGGAGCGCGACATCCAGATCCGCGGCTACGTGCTGCGCCTCCCCCTCGATGTGCTGCTGGTCGCCTCCGCCAACCCCGAGGACTACACCAACCGCGGCCGGATCATCACCCCGCTCAAGGACCGCTTCGGCGCCGAGATCCGCACCCACTACCCGACCACCCTCGACGACGAGCTGGCGGTCATCCGCCAGGAGGCCCACCTGGTCGCCGAGGTGCCCGAGCCGGTGCTGGAGATCGTCGCCCGCTTCACCCGCTCGCTGCGCGAGTCCGCCGCGGTGGACCAACGCTCCGGGGTGAGCGCCCGGTTCGCCATCGCCGGCGCCGAGACCGTCGCCGCCTCCGCCCTGCACCGCGCCACCGTCCGCGGCGAGGACCGCGCGGTGGCCCGCTGCGTCGACCTCGACACCGTGGTCGACGTGCTGCGGGGGAAGATCGAGTTCGAGACCGGCGAGGAGGGCCAGGAGACCGAGATCCTCTCCCACCTGCTGCGCACCGCGATCGCCGCCTGCGTCCGGGAGCGGCTCCGGGGCATCGACCTCGGCCTGCTGGTCACCGCTCTGGAGCAGGGGCGTACGGTCGCCACCGGCGTCCGGATGACCGCTGAGGAGTTCCTCACCGGGCTGCCGGCGCTCGGCGAGTCCACCCTCTACGACCAGATCGCCCAACGCCTCGGGGCCCGCACCCCCGGTGAGGTTGCCGGCGGCGTCGAACTCGCCCTCGAGGGCCTCTACCTGGCCCGCCGGATCGGCAAGGAATCCGGCGGCGGCGAAGCCCTCTACGGCTGATGACAGGGATGAGGCCGCGATGAGCCGCTACACCCGCTACGCCGGCGGCGACCCGCTCGCCCCGCCGGTCGACCTGGCCGACGCCCTCGCCTCGATCGGCGAGGACGTGATGGCCGGCTGGTCACCCGAGCGGGCGATGCGCGAATACCTCCGCCGCGGCGCCAAGGGCACCGGCGGCCAGCAGCGGACCGGTCTCGACGACCTCGCCCGCCGGGTCGCGCAACGCCGCCGGGAACTCCTCGACCGGCACTCCCTCGACGGCACCCTGCAGCAGGTCCGCGAGCTGCTCGACAAGGCGGTGCTGGCCGAGCGCAAGCAGCTCGCCCGGGACCCGATGATGGACGAGGGTGACCGAGCGTTCCGTCAGCTGCAGCTGGACGACCTGCCGCCGGCCACCTCCGCCGCGGTCCAGGAGCTGTCCTCGTACGACTGGCAGAGCAGCGAGGCCCGCGAGGCGTACGACCGGATCAAGGACCTGCTCGGCCGTGAGCTGCTCGACCAGCGGTTCGCCGGGATGAAGCAGGCGCTGGAGAACGCCACCGAGGAGGACCGCGAGCGGGTCGGTGAGATGCTCCGCGACCTCAACGAGCTGCTGGAGAAGCACCGCCGCGGCGAGGACACACGTGCGGACTTCGACGACTTCATGGCGAAGCACGGCGAGTTCTTCCCCGAGCAACCGAAGGACATCGAGGAACTGCTCGACGCGCTGGCCGCCCGCAGCGCCGCGGCACAGCGGATGCTCAACTCGATGAGTCCGGAGCAGCGGGCCGAGCTGATGCAGCTGTCGGCACAGGCCTTCGGCTCGCCGGAGCTGATGGACCAGCTCGCCCGGATGGACGGCAACCTGCGGTCACTGCGTCCCGGGGAGGACTGGACCGGCTCCCAGCGGTTCCAGGGCGAGGAGGGGCTCGGCCTGGGCGACGGCACCGGGGTGCTGCAGGATCTCGCCGACCTCGACAACCTGGCCGACCAGCTCGCCCAGTCCCGCGAGGGCTCCCGGCTGGACGACGTCGACCTCGACGCGCTGGCCCGCCAGCTCGGTGCCGAGGCCGCCGTCGACGCCCGCGCCCTGGCCGAACTGGAGCGGGCGCTGCGGGACTCCGGCTACCTGAAACGGGCC
The DNA here is from genome assembly GCF_033170155.1 of Raineyella sp. W15-4. Taxonomy (GTDB): domain Bacteria; phylum Actinomycetota; class Actinomycetes; order Propionibacteriales; family Propionibacteriaceae; genus Raineyella. The sequence goes on from NZ_CP137079.1 coordinate 338,336, forward strand.
CCCGAGGGCGATCTGCGGCTCAGCCCCCGGGCGATGCGCCAGCTGGGCCGCCAGCTGCTCCGCGACGTCGCGACCCGGTTGGCGAGTCGGCAGGGCCAGCGCGACGCCCGGAAGGCCGGCCTGCTCGGCGAACCGACCGGGGCGTCCCGCGGGTGGGAGTTCGGCGACATCGAGCCGTGGGCCACCGCCCGGACCGTCACCAACGCCGTCGTCCGCACCGTCGCCGCTGGCGGGTCGGTCGCCGACGGGGTGCGGATCACCCTGGACGACATCGAGGTCACCGAGACCGAGGAGCGCACCCGGGCCGCGGTCGCACTGCTGGTCGACACCAGCTTCTCGATGGCGATGGACGGCCGTTGGGTGCCGATGAAGCGTACGGCGCTGGCCCTGCACCACCTGCTGCGGACCCGCTTCCGCGGCGACCTGCTGCAGGTGGTCGGGTTCGGCCGGGTCGCCACGGTGATGGACATCGAGCAGCTCATCGGCCTGGACAGCCAGTGGGAGAAGGGCACCAACCTGCACCACGCCCTGCTGCTGGCCAACCGCTTCTTCCGCAAGCATCCGGACGCCCAGCCGGTGCTGCTGATCGTCACCGACGGCGAGCCCACCTCGCACCTGGAGGCGAACGGCGAGGTGTGGTTCGACTACCCGCCGCACCCGCTGACCATCGCCCGGACCGTGCAGGAGCTGGACGCCTCCCGCCGGCTCGGCGCGCAGACGACGTTCTTCCGGCTGGGGGACGACCCGGGGCTGGCCCGTTTCGTCGACTCGATGGCCCGCCGGGCCGACGGCCGTACGGTCGCCCCCGAGCTGGACGACCTCGGCGCGGCGGTGGTCGACAGCTACCTCGGCTCGCGGGCGCGGCGCGCCGGGCGTGCCGGTGCCGGTGGGACGGATCCGTTCGGGGAACGGTAGCCGGCCGGGACCGGGCCACCCCCAGAATTGGGGTGGTACGCCCCCGGCCCCGGATGGTGCCATAGCAGTGGCCGATGGCCCCGGCCTGATCTGGGGGGAGTCAGGCGCGGGGGCCGTCGGCCGGCCCGTGGGGGCGAGCCCGCCGGCGACGAGTGACGGCCGGCGAGGGGTGACGGAGGTGGCGGTGCGGGATCGGTTGGGCGTCGTCGCCGGGCTGCTCTGCGGGGCGATCATCCTCGCCGGCCTGCCGGTGGTGACCTGGGCCAGCGGGGACTGGCTCATCGCCGCCGGGTGGACGCCGGTCGCCCGCAACCGGATCCAGTGGCCCTCGATGATGCTGCTGGGACCGTACGGCCCGCTGATGACCGGCGTCCTGCTCGGCTCCGCCGCGGCCGGCGGGTGCTTCCTGCCGCGGCTGCGGGTGGTGGCGTCCCGCCGTGCCGCCGTCGCCCTCGCCGTGGCCGTCTGCTGTGTGGCCCTCACCGCCGTCCCACCACTCGACACCCCGGCGGCCTTCCCGCTCGTCCGGCTGCACAACGCCGCCTACCTGGGCCTGCTCGTCGCCTGGGCGGCCTTCCTGGTGCTCGGCTGGACCGACATCCGGGGCAGCACCCGCCGGGGCACCCCGGTGCGGCCGGCGGTCCGCCGGCTCGCTCTCTGCTGCCTGGTCCCGGTGCTGGTCGGGACGCTCCTCACCGCGCTGCCGGCCACAGGGCAGCTGGCCCGTTATCTGCTGCTGTTCCCGATGGCGGCCTGGATCGGTGGTGTCGCCTGGCTCACCAGAGGCGTCGTCCGTGCCTAGCGCGGTGGACACGACCGGCGCGGTGGACAATACCGACATGACGCGCATTCCCCGCCCGAGGAGCCCGCTGCCGCGTCTGGTCACCCATCTGCTGGGTCGTACCGAGCCGGAGCGGGTCGAGCGGGGCATCGTGATCGTCTTCGCCGCGCTGCGGATCGGGCTGATCGCGCAGCTGTCCATCGTGTGGTGGTTCCAGCTGGGTTCCCCGGAGATCCCGACCGCGGTGCTGCCGGTGACCACCGCGGCGATCCTGTTCTCGGTGGCCTTCGTCGCCTCCGCGCTGCGCCGCCGCGAGCTGCGCTCGACCGTCTGGGGGCTGACCGACCTGATCACCGGCTGTCTGGCCCTGGTGGTGACCAGCCAGCTGATCCCCCGGCACCTGCAGGTGGGGTCCTGGCTGCACTGGGCACCGGGCTACCTGGAGCAGGTGGTGGCCTTCGTCGCGGGCTGGTTGCGGTCGGTCCGGGGTGCCTTCCTGGTCGGTGTCGGTGTCGGACTGCTCTACCTGGCGTGCACCATGCCGGGCACCGACCAGCCGGTCGCGGTGCTGGTCAACGTGCTCAACTATCCGATGTTCGCCACCGCCGCGGCGCTGTTCGGCCGCTACACCAGGCGCCTCGCCGCGGGGGCGGAGGAGAACCGTCGCCGGGCCGAGGAGAGCCGGGCGCAGGCCCGGGAGGCCGCCGCCGCCCTCGAACTGGCCCGCTACTCCTTCCACGTGCACAACGCCACCGGTCTGCTCGAGGCGTTCGCCCGGGCCGATCTGCAGCCGGAGCTGATGCCCTCGCTGCGCCGGCAGGCCGCCGAGGAGGCGAACCGGCTGCGCTACGAGGTGCTCCGCGGGCCGCAGCGCGGCACCGCCGAGGACGGGCCGATCCTGCTGGAGAAGGTGGTCTGGGAGGCCACCGCCGGGTTCGGGCACCTGCCGCTCGAGCTGTCGCTCGCGCTGGGCCGGACCGCCCCGCTCGCCCGGGACCACGCCCGGGCCCTCAAGCAGGCGCTGATCGCGCTGCTCTACAACGTCCAGCTGCACGCCCGGGCCTCGACGGTCACCGTGCACGCCGACCGGCGGGATGACCGGTGGGAGGTCACCGTGACCGACGACGGTGTCGGCTTCGATCCCAAGCCGGAGCACTACGGTTTCGGCCTGGCGCTGCAGGTGGTGGACTCCCTGCAGCGCCATCAATTGACGGTCTCGATCACCTCACACCCCGGGGAGGGCACATGCACGACGATCACCGGCCCGACGGCGACCTGACCCGACTGTCCGGCACCCAACCGTCGGACACCCCACCGACGGTCGCGGTGGTGGACGACGCGGCGCTGATGCGCCGGCTGTTCCAGTCGGCGTTCCCCCGGCTCGACGTGGTCGGGACGTACGCCTCGGTGGACGAGCTGCTGGCCGCCCACCCGACCGCCGACCTGGTAGTGCTCGACCTGCTGCTGTCCACCAGCCTCCAGTCGGAGGGGGTGCTCCAGGGCCCGGCGGCGATCCGGGCGCTGACCGGGAGCGGCTATCCGCGGATCTGTCTCTACACCGACGAGCGCCGCCCGCTGGTGCTGGCCCACTGCCTGTCCGTCGGCGCGTCCGGCTTCGCCCGCAAGAGCGACGACTTGGAGGTGAGCGAGGAGGCGTTCCTACGGGTCGCCGCCGGCGACACCGTCATCGCCCGCTCGATGGTGGGGCTCGCCGAGCTGCTGGCGCGCCGCGGCAGCCTGCCCGAACTCACCACCCGGCAGAGCGAGGTGCTCGCCGCGCGATCCCGCGGGGAGAAGTGGGAGGCCATCGGCCGTCGCCTGGGCATCTCCACCGACACCGCGCGGGGTCATCTGGAGAACGTGATGACCAAGATGGTCTGGTACCTGCACGACGCCGGCGTCGACCCCGACGCCCCGCCCGCGGATGTCGAGCGGGCGCTCGGTCTGGCCCCCGGTGACCTGATGGACCCCTCGTCCTAGGCGTCCTGGGGAGAAGCCTCCTGGGGAGAGGTGCGGTACTGGTCCCGCAGCGTGTAGAGGATCAGGCCCACGCCCACGCAGCCGGCCACCAGGGTGAACACCCAGCCGACGTACGGCAGCGCCATCGCCACCCCGAGGATCGCCGCGCCCAGCGCCATCAGGCCGACCGGATGCCCCTTCCCGCGGAGCACCTCCCGGCCGATGATGTACGCGGCCAGCGGTCCGGCCAGCAGGGCGGCGAAGGCGAATCCGGCCACGATCAGCGCGCCGAGCGCGGCGCCGACGATCAACACCAGGGTCACCAGGACGATCGGTAGCACCACGACCGCTGCCAACAGGCCGATCAGCCCGGGGATCGCCAGTCGCCGGACCGGCACCACGGTGGTCGCCCGGGCCACGTACCTGGGCAGCAGCAGGATGACGGCGAGCGCCAGCACCTCGAACGCGATCACGCCGTACGCCGCCGCCCCGAACCGCTGCGCCACCGTCGGCCCCTTCCGGGTGGTCGGCGGAGGAGTGGTCCGGACCACGTCGCCGTTGACCGTGCCGGGGGCGATCGTCGCGTCCTGCGCGCTGGTGTAGTGCACGTGGCCGTCGATCGAGGCTCCCGGGGTCACTGTCAGGGTGGTCACCCCGCCGTCGACGTCGCGGCCCACGGTCCCGGAGACAGTGGCGGTGTTGGCTCCCAGTAGGGCGTCGCGGGCCACCTGGCCGGCCACCTGGACGCTGTTGCCGGCGGCGGTGAGGTCGGTGCCGACCCTCGCGCCCGGCGACACGGTCACGGTGTTGCCGGCCAGGGTGGTCCCACCACCGGTGCTGGCGCCGGTCGTCACGGCGTTGCCGGCGAGGCGTACGGACCCGCCGACGGTGCCGGTCACCGTGACGCTGCTGCCGGCACAGAGCACGTCACCGGTCACGGTGCCCGCGACGACGACGGTGGTGCCGGCGCAGAAGAGGTCGCCGTCGATGCGGCCGTTGACGGTGACGACCTGGCCGGTGAGGTAGGCCGAGCCGTCGACGACCTGGCCGTCGGTGACGGTGGGGGAGCTGCCGGACTCGAAGAGGCCGGCAGCGAAGGCCGGGCTGGCCACGGCGGCCAGCAGCAGGGCGATGCCGAGGATCGCCGGCACGAATCGGGGAAGACGGGCGGAACGGGCAGTGGGCTTCATGGCAGACACTCCACGGTGCTGGGCTGGCCCCGCGCTGCGGGGAGGGCTCCCCGCCCGGGGAGCCGATGCCTCCACTCTAGGCGGCGGCAGGTGCCCCTGTGGGGGGATGCGGGCCAACCCACACAAATAAGCATGAGTTATCGATTGAGTCGAGATTACTTATGTGAGTTCGGGTGGTGCTGGCCTCGATGGAGATCGGAGCATGCCCGATCAGTGCCCGGTTGTCCGATGACCTACTGGGTGGGGAGATCCGCGTAGCGGCGCGCTCTGATGGTGGATCCTGGGCCGTCGAAGGAAAGTACTGGATGACTGATGTGTCTGTTTATGTTGGATAAATGTTAGTTTGTGTCGACTCAGAGATCACATAGTGAGAAACGCAGGTGATCGGGTGCTCTTGACAAACACAAACGGGCGGCGGAGTCTGGTGATCACGATCAATGTCGATCCTGTCCGTCTCCGTACGGGCAGCCATACCAACGGAGTTGAGATGTCTTTCGCTCTCCCCGACGCACGCGTCAACAAGAACCTCGAAGGTCACGGGTTCCGGGCAACGGTGCAGAAGTTCGGTGGGTTCCTCGCCGGGATGATCATGCCGAACATCGGTGCGTTCATCGCCTGGGGCCTGCTGACCGCCTTCGTCATCCCCACCGGCTGGACGCCGAACGCCGACTTGGCCAAGATGGTCGACCCGATCATCACCTACCTGCTCCCGCTGCTGATCGGCTACACCGGTGGCCGTACGGTGCACGGCCAGCGCGGCGCCGTGATCGGCGCCATCGCGACGATGGGCGTCATCGTCGGTTCCTCGGTCCCGATGTTCCTCGGCGCCATGATCATGGGCCCGCTGTCCGCCTGGATCCTGAAGCAACTCGACAAGCTGATCCAGGACCGGATCCCGTCCGGCTTCGAGATGCTGGTCGACAACTTCTCGCTCGGCATCCTCGGCATGCTGCTGGCCATCGTCGGCCGGTTGCTGATCGAGCCGGTGGTCACCACGCTGGTCGGCTGGATGGCCGCCGGCGTGGCCGTCCTGGTCGCCAACCACCTGCTGCCACTCGCCTCGATCCTGGTCGAGCCGGCCAAGGTGCTCTTCCTCAACAACGCCGTCAACCACGGCATCCTCACCCCGCTCGGCATCGAGCAGGCCAAGAGTGCCGGCAGCTCCATCCTGTTCATGGTCGAGTCCAACCCCGGCCCCGGCTTCGGGCTGCTGCTGGCGTACTGGATCGCCGGCCCGAAGCTGATCCGCGGGTCCGTCCCCGGCGCCATCATCATCCACCTGTTCGGCGGCATCCACGAGATCTTCTTCCCGTACGTGCTGATGAAGCCGAAGCTGATCGCCGCCACCATCCTCGGCGGCATGTCCGGCGTGTTCGTCGGCAGCCTGCTCGGCGCTGGTCTGGTCGCCCCGGCCTCGCCGGGGTCCATCCTCGCCTGGATGGCCGTCACCCCGCGCGGCAACTACCCGGCCAACCTGGCCGACTTCGGTGTCGCCACGGTGGTGTCCTTCCTCGTCGCCTTCCTGCTGCTCAAGGCGGAGCGACAGTCCGACGTGCCGGCCGAGGAGGCCGAGGTCGAATCGCCGGAGGATGCGGCCGTGGTCGCTGCCGGGGCGGCCGCTGCCGGCCCGACGATCAGCGGTCGGGACGTACGCCAGGTGGTGATCGCCTGTGACGCCGGCATGGGGTCCAGCGTGATGGTCGCCAGCGCGATGAAGAAGCAGCTCAAGCCGTACGGTGTGGACGTGATCCACACCCCGGTGAACGAGATCCCGGCGGACGCCACGGTGGTGCTCACCCAGGAGGGTCTCGCCGAGCGGGCCCACCGGCAGGTGCCGACCGCGGCGATCGTGCCGTTCAAGGTCTACATGGGCGATCCGGCCTTCGCCGCGGTCGAGCGGGCGATCAAGGCCGGCGCACCGATCGGGCCCGACCTGCTGACCGCTCCCGCCACGGCCTCCGTCGCCAGCGCCGTAGCCGCCCCGGCGGTCGGCGCCGCCGCGGCCGGGGCAGCGGTGGCGGGCGCGGTCACCGCCACCCGTCCTCGTCGTCGGCGCAAGCAGCTGCCCTCCGACGTCCTCACCGCTCAGGCGATCCGACTCGGGCTGCCCACCCGGACCAAGGATGAGGTGATCCGGCTCTGCGGCGAGACCCTGGTCGGGGTCGGCGCCACCGATCCGGCCTACACCGACGCGATGTTCGCCCGTGAGCTGCAGGTGTCGACCTTCATGGGTAACGGCTTCGCCATCCCGCACGGGACCAACGAGGCCCGGGCCCACGTCCGGAAGGCCGCGCTCGGCTTCCTCCAGTTCCCCGAGGGGGTCGACTGGGACGGCCACACGGTCTACGTGGCCATCCCGATCGCCTCCAACACCGATGAGCACGTGGGGATCCTCGGCGCCCTCGCCGGCGTGCTCGCCGACCCCGCCAGTGCGGAGAAGCTGCGTACGGCGACCAGTCCCGATGAAGTGATGGAGCTGCTGGCTCCGGAAGAAGGAGAGTGAACCAGATGAAGGCGTTGCGCTTCTACGCCCCCAAGGACGTCCGGGTCGAGGACGTACCGGAGCCCGTCTGCGGACCGAACGAGGTGAAGATCAAGGTCAAGAACTGCTCGACCTGCGGCACCGACGTCAAGATCTTCAACAACGGGCACCCGAACATCACCGGGACCACCACGATGGGTCACGAGGTCGCCGGTGAGGTGGTCGAGGTGGGCGCGAACGCACGGGGCGGCTTCCGGGTCGGCGACCGGGTGCAGTCCATCGCGGCCGTCCCCTGCGGTGAGTGCTACGAGTGCAGGAAGGGCTGGATGGAGGTCTGTCAGAACCAGACCTCGGTCGGCTACCAGTACGACGGCGGCTTCGCCGAGTACATGATCGTGCCCGAACAGGTGCTCAAGGTCGACGGCCTCAACCGGATCCCTGACGGTGTCGGCTACGACGAGGCCTCGGCGGCCGAGCCGTTCGCCTGCGCCATCAACGCCCAGGAACAGGTGGGCATCGAGGAGGGCGACTTCGTAGTCGTCTTCGGCGCCGGCCCGATCGGCTGCATGCACACCCGGATCGCCCGCGGCGTGCACCGGGCCGGCACCATCGTGCTGGTCGACATCAACGCCGAGCGGCTGAAGATGTCGGCCGACGCCGTGCACCCGGAGGTGACCGTCGACGCCTCCACCGAGGACGTCGTCGCCAGGGTGCTGGAGCTGACCGGTGGCCGGGGGGCCGATGTGGTGATCACCGCCACCCCCGCCAACGTCACCCAGGAGCAGGCGGTCGCGATGGCCGCCCGCAACGGCCGGATCTCCTTCTTCGGCGGCCTGCCGAAGACGAACCCGACGATCACCCTGGACTCCAACCTGGTGCACTACCGCCAGCTGCACATCCACGGTGCCAACGGGTCCTCGCCCGATCACAACAAGCGGGCGCTGGCCTACATCGCCTCCGGCCAGGTGCCGGTGAAGGACCTGATCACCGCGCACCTGCCGCTGGACCGGGTGCTCGACGCCTTCGAGATCGTCCGCAAGGGCGAGGCGATCAAGGTCACCGTCGAGCCCTGATCACCCCGCCGTCGGCGGCCGGTCCGGGAGTCAGGCCAGCGCCTGCAGCGCTTCCAGCGAGGCCCTGGCGGAGACCACCGGGCCGCCGTCGACCGGCGGCTCGCCGTCCAGCATGATGTCCTGCTCCAGGACGTAGTAGCCGTCGAACCCGGCCTCGTCCAGGGTCTTCACGATGCCGGCGAAGTCGATGTCACCCTGCCCGATGGGGGCGAACATGCCGCCCTTCACCCCGTCGGACCAGGACAGCTCGCCCGGCAGCAGCTTGTCGGTCAGCTCCTTGTGGACGTCCTTGGCGTGCACGATGGCGACCCGGTCGGCGTACTCGCGGGCCAGCGCGGCGACGTCGGCACCACCGGCGGCGAGGTGGCCGGTGTCCAGGCACAGGCCGACCGCGGAGTGGTCGAGCACCCGACGGACCTCGTCGACGTTCTGCACCATCGTGCCCCAGTGCGGGTGGATGCAGGCGGTGACGCCGGCCTCGGCGCACACCTCGCTGATCCGGGTCAGGTTGGTGAAGAGCGTCTGCCAGCCCTTCTCGTCCAGCACCGGGCGGTCGTCGTACCCGTCCCGGCCGGAGTCGGCGGCCAGGATCAGGTACTCGCCGCCGGCGACGGCGAAGGCCTCCAGTTCGCGGCGGACGGCGGGGATCGGGTCATGCTCCGGGTCGTGCATCACGGCGAGGAAGAACGAGCCGACGGGCTTGAGCGCGTAGCCGGCCACCGCCTCGGCCCGGGCCTGGGGCGCCTCCGGCAGCCAGCCCTGCGGGCCGAACTCGGTGGCGGTGAGGCCGATCTCCTTCATCTCGGTCAGCACCCGCTCCGGGGTCATCTGGTATCCCCAGCCGGGGACCTCGCACACGCCCCAGGTGATGGGGGCTCCGGCGATCTTCATGGTCTGCTCCTTCGCAGTAGTGGTTCGTGAGGGGTGGGGTGGGATCAGAGTCGTACGGTGGCGCCGGTGCGGGCGGACTCGCCCGCCGCCTCGGCGATCCGCAGTGCCTCGACCCCGTCGTCGACGGTGGGGGAGACGGGGCGGCCCGCGGTGACGGCGTCGATGAACGCGGTCAGCTCGGCCCGGTAGGCGTCGGCGTAGCGCTCCAGGAAGAAGTCCAGGTACGGGGCCTTCGCGTCGGAGGCCTCCCGGGTGGACACCTGCAGGGTGGTCGGGCGCTGGTTCTCGGCCAGGATCGCACCGTCCGGCCCGAACGCCTCCAGACGCTGGTCGTAGCCGGTGGCGCAGTGCCGGGAGTTGATGATGGTCGCCGCCGCCCCGGTCGAGGAGCGCAGCACGATCACCGCCCCGTCGAAGTCACCGGTGTCGGCGAGCTCCGGGTCGAGGTGCTGGCCGGTCGCGGTGACCTCGGCGACGTCACCGAGGAAGAACCGGGCGGTGTCGAAGTCGTGGATGGTCATGTCCTTGAAGATGCCGCCGGACTGGGCGAGGTACGCCTTCGGCGGGGCGGCCGGGTCGCGGGAGATGATGGTGAGCTGTTCCAGCGGGCCGATCGCGCCCTCCTCGACCAGCGCGCGGGCCCGGGCGAAGGACGGATCGAAGCGCCGGTTGAAGCCGAGCATCACCGGGACGTCGGCCAGCTCGGCGAGCCGGCGCTGCAGCTCCTCGGCATCGGCCAGCTCCATCGCGACCGGCTTCTCGCACAGCGCCGGCTTGCCGGCCTGCACCGCGGCGAGGATGTGCGGCACGTGCAGCGGGGTGGGGGAGCCGATCACCACCGCGTCGACGTCCTCGGCCGCGAACACCTCGGCCGCGTCGGTGCAGGCGCGGGCACCGTACGTCGCGGCGACCGCCTGCCCGGCGGCGACCACCGGGTCGCAGACCAGGGTCAGGGTCGCCGCGGGATGGGCCGCGATGGTTCGGGCGTGGACCTGGCCGATACGGCCGGCCCCGATCAGAGCGAAACGCAGTGCAGTCATGCCTGTTCCTCATCACCGGCGGACCGGCTTCACTGCCGGCCTCAGGAAGCCAGTTCGATTCAACAGACAGGCCGGAGCACTGTCAACCAAATGTCAGAACAAAACGTTTCGGAATGCGACAATCGGGCTCAGCGCGCGACCAGGGTCAGGTCGAAGGAGTACAGCGTGGGCCGGTAGACGTGGTTGCCGTACTCCACCACCCGTCCGGCGCTGTCGTACGCGGTCCGGCTCATGGTGAGCAGCGGCGCGCCGACCTCCTCGGTCAGCAGCTCTGCCTCCTCCGCCGTCGCCGCCCGGGCGCCGATCACCTGTTTGGCGCTGGCGATGTGGATGCCGTGCTCGTTGAAGCACCGGTAGAGCCCGTGCTCGTTGAGGTCGGTCCAGGAGGGGGCCAGGTCGATCGGGATCAGGTTGGTCAGCACCGCGAGCGGCCGGTTGTCCGCCGAGCGGAGCCGGGCGATCCGGACCACGCCGGTGCCGGGCTCGACCGCCAGCCGGTCGGACTCCTCCTCGTCGGCCTCGTGCACGTCGTACGCCAACACCTTCGTGGTCGGCGTGAAGCCCTCCCGGGTCAGGTCGTCGTAGAGCGAGGTGAGCTCGATCGGCCGGTGCACCTGGGGTGGGGTGACCGTCGTGCCGACCCCGCGCCGGCGGGTCAGCAGCCCGCGGTTGACCAGCTCCTGCATCGCTCGGCGCGCGGTCGGGCGGGAGACGTCGAGGCGCTGGGCCATCGAGATCTCGTCCTCGATCCGGGCGCCCGACGGCAGCTCGCCGGAGAGGATCGCCTGCTCGATCGGCTCGGCGATCTGCCTGTACAGCGGCTCGTCGGAATCGCGGTCGATGACGATGGTCGGCTCGTAGTAGTCGCTCATGGTCGTCCTTGTCCGTACGGCGTTCCAGGGTATTGCTAGGCCCCACTCTAGCGGTTGATGACAAGATTGGGTCTTTGTGCGGACAAAGTGTTGACCTTGTTCGTTCCATCGGGCAGACTGAGGACAGTCCCAAAGGAGAGGCAGGCAGCAGTGGACACGTCAATGTCAACAGTCCCTGACGTCCTCACCATCGGTCGGAGTGGTGTGGACATCTACCCGTTGCAGATCGGCGTCGGACTGGAGGAGGTGGCGTCGTTCGGGAAGTTCCTCGGCGGCTCACCGACGAACGTCGCCGTCGCCGCTGCTCGGATGGGTCACAGCGCCGCGGTGGTCACCGGCGTCGGTGACGACCCGTTCGGCCGGTTCGTCCGCCAGGAGATGGCCCGGCTGGGGGTCGATCCCCGCTACGTGGTCACCAACCACGACTACAACACCCCGGTCACGTTCTGTGAGATCTTCCCCCCCGACGACTTCCCGCTCTACTTCTACCGATCGCCCTCCGCCCCCGACCTGAACATCCGGCCCGAGGACATCCCCGAGGCCGCCGTCCGGGAGGCGAAGATCTTCTGGATGTCGGTCACCGGCCTGTCGGTCGAGCCGACCAGGGCCGCCCACCACCGGGCGATGGACCTGCGCGGCCGGACCCCGCTGACCATCCTCGACCTGGACTACCGACCGATGTTCTGGGCGAGCGAGGAACTGGCGCACGCGGAGGTCGAGCGGATGCTCGGCCTGGTCGACATCGCCGTGGGCAACAAGGAGGAGTGCCGGATCGCCGTCGGCGAGACCGAGCCCGAGCGGGCGGCCGACGCCCTGCTGGAACGCGGCGTCGAGATCGCCATCGTCAAACAGGGCCCGCGGGGCACCCTGGCCAAGACCCGCGACCAGCGGGTGGTCGTGCCGGTCACCCCGGTGGAGGTCTGCAACGGCCTGGGCGCCGGTGACTCCTTCGGGGGTGCACTCTGCCACGCCCTGCTGGAGGGCTGGGATCTCGCCCGGGCGGTCTCCTTCGCGTCCACCGCCGGCGCGATCGTCGCCTCCCGGCTGGAGTGCTCCACCGCGATGGCCACCGAGCAGGAGGTCCTCGACCTGATGGCCGCCAATCCCGCATCCGCCCCGAAGGTCGAGGTCCTGTCATGACACTGATCGAGAAGCTCACCGAGATCCGCTTCCACGACCCGCTGGCGGTCCGCCGGGCACTGGCCGAGCGGCCCCGCGGTGCGCTGCCGCAGGGCGGCGCGAAGCTGATGATCATCGCCTGCGACCACCCGGCCCGCGGCGCGCTCGGCGCCGGCGCGGACCCGATGGCGATGGCCTCTCGGGAGGAGGTGCTCGCCCGCTGCGTCGAGGCGCTCGGCCGCCCCGGGGTGAACGGCTTCCTCGGTTCGGCCGACATCATCGAGGACCTGGCCCTGCTCGGCGCCCTGGACGGCAAGCTGGTCTGGGGCACGATGAACCGGGTCGGCCTGCAGGGTGCGTCCTTCGAGATGGACGACCGGTTCAACTGCTACGACGCCCGCGGCATCGGCGAGGGCGGGCTCGACGGCGGCAAGATGCTGCTGCGGATCGACTACACCGACGCCGGCAGCGCCGCCACCCTGACCTCCTCGGCGCACGCCATCGACGAGCTGGCCGACCGCGGCCTGACCGCGATGGTCGAGCCGTTCATCTCCACCCGCCGGGACGGGCGGGTGGTCAACGACCTGACCCCCGACGCGGTGATCCGGTCGATGGCGATCTCCTCGGCGCTCGGTCGTACCTCGGCGTACACCTGGCTGAAGCTGCCCTGCGTCGACGAGATGGAACGGGTGATGGAGGCCACCACGCTGCCGTCGTTGATCCTCGGCGGCGAGGTGCCGGACGACCCGGAGGCCGCGCTGTCGGGCTGGGCCACCGCGCTGTCCCTGCCGAACGTCCGCGGCCTGGTGATCGGCCGCTCGCTGCTCTTCCCGCCGGACGGTGATGTCGCCGGCGCGGTCGACAAGGCGGTGGGGTTGCTGTGAGCGACAACGACCGGTACGTCATCCGGGCCGGGGAGACCGCCCACGAGGCGTACGAGACAGACCTCACCGTGGAGCGCGCCGGCTGGGACTGGTGCTCGCTGCGGGTCCTGGCGCTGCCCGCCGGCGGCCGTCAGGAGGTCTCCACCGGGGAGGCCGAACTGCTGGTGCTGCCGCTGTCCGGCGGCTGCCGGGTGGAGGTGGGCGGGGAGTCGTACGACCTCGCCGGCCGCCCCGAGGTGTGGACCGCCGTCACCGACTACCTCTACCTGCCGCGGCACACCACCGTGGTGGTGTCGAGTGCGGAGGGCGGCCGGTTCGCGCTGCCGGCGGCGAAGGCCACCGCCGACCTGCCGGTGCGCTACTGCCCGGTGGGCGAGGTGGTCAGCCAGCTGCGCGGCACCGGCGACTGCTCCCGCCAGGTGAACAACTACGCGCTCGGCAACGCCGTGCCGACCTCCCACCTGCTCGCCTGCGAGGTGCTCACCCCGGGCGGCAACTGGTCCTCGTACCCGCCGCACAAGCACGACGAGCACACCGAGGTGGAGCGGATCCTGGAGGAGATCTACTACTACGAGGTCCGCCCGGCCGCGAACGGCACCACCGGGATGGCCCTGCAGCGGATCTACCCCTCGCCGGGCAAGCCGATCGACGTCTGTGCCGAGGTGCACAGCCGCGACATCGTGATCATGCCGTACGGCTACCACGGTCCCTCGGTCGCCGCCCCCGGCTACGACCTCTACTACCTCAACGTGATGGCCGGCCCGGCCGAGGACTCGACCTGGCTGATGACCGACGACCCGCATTACACCTGGCTGCGCCAGGAATGGCAGACCGGTGAGGTCGATCCCCGGCTGCCGATGACCCCCCTGAACCCCGAGGAGTGACCATGGACACTGTTGTCAACCGGACCGTACGACTCACCGTCGGACAGGCCATCATCCGCTTCCTGGTCAACCAGTACGTCGAGCGGGACGGGGTCGAGGAGCGGTTCGTCACCGGTGCCTTCGGCATCTTCGGGCACGGCAACGTCGCCGGGATCGGCCAGGCGCTGCTGCAGAACGAGATCGACCCGGAGCCGGACGGCGGCGCCATGCCGTACTACATGCCCCGCAACGAGCAGGGCATGGTGCACGCGGCGGCGGCGTACGCCAAGGCGACCAACCGGCTGCGGGCGATGATGTGCACCGCCTCGATCGGCCCCGGCTCGCTCAACATGGTCACCGGCGCCGCGCTGGCGACCACCAACCGGCTGCCGGTGCTGCTGTTCCCCTCCGACCAGTTCGCCACCCGCTACCCCGACCCGGTGCTCCAGCAGCTCGAGGACCCGACCACCCTGGACATCTCGGTCAACGACTGCTTCCGGCCGGTGTCGCGCTTCTTCGACCGGATCAACCGCCCCGAGCAGCTGCTCCCCTCGCTGCTGAACGCGATGCGGGTGCTCACCGACCCGGCCGACACCGGGGCCTGCGTGATCGCGCTGCCCCAGGACGTCCAGGCCGAGGCGTACGACTTCCCGGTCGGGCTGTTCGACCGGCGGGTCTGGCACGTCCGTCGCCCGGTGCCCGAGCCGGCCGCGCTGGAGCGGGCCGCCGCGCTGATCCGGGCCGCCCGGCGCCCGCTGGTGATCGCCGGCGGCGGGGTGATCTACTCCGAGGCGGCCGAGCAGCTGCGGGCCTTCGCCGCGGCCACCGGCATCCCGGTCGGTGACACCCAGGCCGGCAAGGGTGCGATCAACTTCGACCACCCCTGCGCCGTCGGCGGGGTCGGATCGACCGGCGGCGACTCCGGCAACCACCTCGCCGACAAGGCCGACCTGGTGATCGGCATCGGCACCCGCTACTCCGACTTCACCACCGCCTCGCACACCCAGTTCAAGCACCCCGACGTCCGGTTCGTCAACATCAACGTGCTCGCCTTCGACGCCGCGAAGAACTCCGGTGAGATGGTGGTGGCCGACGCCCGGGAGGCGCTCACCGCGCTCACCGCAGCCCTGGCGGGTCACCGGGTCGACGAGGCGTACGCCGCCGAGATCGCCGCCGAGAAGGCGGCCTGGGCGCAGGCGACCGAGCAGTGCTACCACCTCGGCCACGGGCCGCTGCCCGCCCAGACCGAGGTGTTCGGCGCCCTCAACGAGCTGCTCGGCGACAACGATGTGGTGATCAACGCCGCCGGCTCGATGCCGGGCGACCTCCAGGCGCTGTGGCAGGCCCGCACCCCGGTGCAGTACCACGTCGAGTACGCCTTCTCCTGCATGGGCTACGAGATCCCGGCCGCGATGGGTGTCAAGCTGGCGCTGCCCGACTCCGAGGTGGTGGCGATCGTCGGTGACGGCACCTACCAGATGCTGCCGATGGAGCTGGCGACCATCGTCCAGGAGGGCCTGAAGGTCATCTTCGTGCTGCTCCAGAACCACGGCTTCGCCTCGATCGGCGCCCTGTCGGAGTCGCGTGGCTCGCAGCGCTTCGGCACCCGCTACCGGGCCGGCGGCGGGCACAAGCACACCGAGGACGGGCCCTACCTGCCGGTCGACATCGCCGCGAACGCGGAGTCCTGGGGTCTGCAGGTGCTGCGCGTGCACACCATCGACGAGTTCCGGGTCGCCTACCGCGAGGCGGTGGCCGGCGACCGGGCGGTGATGATCCACATCGAGACGGACCTCTACGGGCCCAACCCGCCGGCCTCGTCCTGGTGGGACGTCGCCGTCTCCCAGGTCTCGCGACTCGAGTCCACCCAGCAGGCGTACCAGGAGTACGTCGCCGCCAAGCAGCTCCAGCGTCACTATCTCTGAACCGAAGGAAACGAAGGAGTATCCCATGAAGACGATCGAACAGTGGATCGACGGCGCCCCGTACCACGGCGAGCCCGTCCGCCGGGTCCCGGTCGAGAACCCCGCGACCGGCCAGACCGAGGCCGAGCTGCTCGAGGCCTCCCCGGCCGACGTCGACCACGCCGTCCGGGTGGCCCGGCGCGCCCAGCTCAGCTGGCGCAAGGTGTCGCTGGCCAAGCGGATGGACATCATGTTCCGGATGCGGCAGCTGGTCCTCGACCACTCCGACGAGATCGCCACGTCCATCGTGAACGAGCACGGCAAGACGTTCTCCGACGCCATCGGCGAGATCCAGCGCGGCCGGGAGACCCTCGACTTCGCCTGCAACATCGCCGCAGCGTTGAAGGGCGAGATCTCCTACGACGTCTCCACCGGCGTCGACGTGCACACCCTGCGCCAGCCGGTCGGCGTGGTCGCCGGCATCGGCCCGTTCAACTTCCCGGTGATGGTGCCGATGTGGATGCACCCGATCGCCATCGCCACCGGCAACGCCTTCGTGCTGAAGCCGCCGTCCCCGGCGCCGACGGCGTCGATGATCATCGCCCGGCTGTACAAGGAGGCCGGCCTGCCCGACGGCGTCTTCAACGTCGTCGCCGGGGACCGGCACGTGGTGACCGCGCTGCTGGAGCATGACGGGATCGACGCGGTCTCGTTCGTCGGCTCCACCCCGGTGGCCGAGATCGTCCAGGAGACGGCGACCCGGCACGGCAAGCGGGTCCAGGCCCTCGGTGGTGCGAACAACCACGCCATCGTGCTGCCGGACGCCGACCTCGACCACGCCGCCCAGCACATCGCCGCGGCTGCCTTCGGTGCCGCCGGCGAGCGCTGCATGGCGCTGCCCGCGGTGATCGCCGTCGGCGGGATCGCCGAGGAGCTGGCCCGGAAGGTCCGCGAGCACGCCGGGGCGTACGTGGTGGGCTCCGGCTTCGCGGCGGAGACCGACCTCGGCCCGGTGATCTCCGCCAAGGCCAAGGAGCGGATCACCGGGCTGATCGACGACGCCGAACAGCGCGGCGCCGAGATCGTCCTGGACGGCCGGGGCGCCACGGTCGCGGGCTTCGAGGGCGGCCACTTCCTGGCCCCCACGGTGATCGCCAAGGTGCCGCTGGACGCCCCGGTCTACACCGAGGAGATCTTCGGCCCGGTGCTGACGATCGGTGAGGCGGCGACGTACGAGGAGGCGATCGCACTGGTGAACGCCCAGCCGTTCGGCAACGGTGCGGCGATCTTCACCCGCGACGGGGGAGCGGCCCGCCGGTTCGTCCTCGACGTCGAGGCGGGCATGGTCGGCGTCAACGTGCCGATCCCGACCCCGGTGGCGTACTACTCCTTCGGCGGCTGGAAGGACTCGCTGCTCGGCGACACCCACATCCACGGGCCCGAGGGCGTGCGGTTCTGCACCCGGGCCAAGGCGGTGACCGAGCGGTGGCCCGGTGACACGGTGCACGCCGCCACCACCTCCTTCGAGCGGGAGTCCTGACGTGTCGGACGCGGGGATCAGCAGCAGGGCCCGCGTCGGCGTGGGGGTGATCGGTCTGGGGTGGATGGGGCGGGTCCATGCCCGGGCCTACCGCGGGGTCACCGAGTACTTCCCCGACCTGGGGGTGGGGCCGCGGCTGGTGTCCGCCGCCGACGGCGAGGTGACGGCCCGGCTCGCCGCCGTCGGGGTGATGGGCTTCCAGCGCGCCACCCCGGACTACCGGGAGGTGCTGGCGGACCCCGACGTCGACGTGGTGTCGATCTGCGCCCCGAACTTCCTGCACCACGAGATGGCGCTCGCCGCCGTGGCGGCCGGCAAGGCGTTCTGGATCGAGAAGCCGATGGGGGTCTGCGCGGCGGAGTCGCGGGAGATCGCCCTGGCCGCCCAGCGGGCCGGCCTGGTCACCGCGGTCGGGTTCAACTACCGCCACACCCCGGCGGTCGAGCGGGCCCGGACGCTGATCCGCTCCGGCCGGCTGGGCCGGATCACCAACGTCCGTGCCTGGCTGATCGCCGACTACGCGTCCTCCCCGGAGGGCCCGCTGACCTGGCGCTACGAGCGGGCCCGCGGCGGCTCCGGGGTGATCGGCGACCTGCTGAGCCACGGCGCCGACCTGGTCCAGTACCTCGTCGGCCGGATCGCCGCGGTCTCCGCGGTCTCCCGGACCTTCATCCCCGAGCGGCCCATCCCGACCAGGGCCGGCGTGGGGCACACCGGCTGGGAGGTCTCCGACCGCAAGGGCCCGGTCGAGAACGAGGACTGGGCGGCCGCGTTGATCCGCCTCGACGACGGGGTGGTCGGCACCCTGGAGGCCTCCCGGGTCAGCGTCGGCCCGCGGGCCGAGTACGTGATCGAGGTGTACGGCACCGAGGGCTCGCTGCGGTGGAACTTCGAACACCTCAACGACCTCGAGGTCTGCCTCGGCCGCGACCAGGAGCTCCAGGGCTACACCCGGGTGATGGCGGGTCCGGACTTCCCGGAGTTCCACCGCTTCCAGCCCGGTGCCGGCGTCCCGACGGGTTTCGACGACATGAAGACCATCCAGGCCGCTCTGTTCCTGCGCTCGTATGCCACCGGTGAGCAACTGGCTCCCTCGGTTGCCGACGGCTGGGCCGCCGCCGAGGTCGACGAGGCCGCGGTGGCCTCCGGTGCCGACGGTCGGTGGCACGACGTGCCCCGGGTCGACGGCCTCACCACCTACGACAGCTGATCCACCACCCGACCCACCAGCCAGGAGGCACCATGGTCGACATCGCGCTCGACCCGAACATGTACTACCGGACGATGTCCACCGCGGACACCCTGCGCAAGGCGGCCGAGCTCGGCTTCGAGCACGTCGAGCTGTCCCCCAACGAGGAGTTCCACTTCTGGCACCACTACCCGAAGGCCGACGACGACTTCGTCGCCGGCCTGCGCCGGGCGTCCCGGGAGACCGGGGTGCGGGTCCGTACGCTCAATCCGGTCTTCAACTGGTCCAGCGTCGACGAGCAGGAGCGCACCGCCCAGGTGCGCAACTGGCGCCGGCTGCTGGAGCTGGCCGACCAGCTGGACGTCCGGGAGATCACCTCGGAATTTTCCGGGAACCCGAACACCCCGCGGGAGTGCGAGCACCAGTGGTACCGCTCGATCGAGGAGCTCGGCCCCGACTTCGAGCGGTACGGGATCCGGCTCAACATGGAGGCCCACCCGTACGACTTCGTCGAGCTGCACGACCAGGCGTACAGCGTGATCCGGGGCGCCAATCGGGACTGGATCGGCTACGAGTTCTGCTGCCCGCACACCTTCCACCTGTCCGACGGGGCCGGGGACGTCGAGCGGATGATCCGCTCCAGCGCCCCCAAGCTGCGGGAGGTGCACGTCGCCGACGCCTTCAACCACCGCGCCAACGACGGCAACCGCTACATCATCAACCCGCCGGGTGCCGATGCCCGGGTCCACCAGCACAACGAGTTGGGCCTGGGCGAGGTCCCCTTCGACCGGGTGGTCGCCACTCTGAAGGAGATCGGCTTCGACGGCGTGCTGTCGGTGTGTGTCTTCGGCTGGCACGAGCGGGCCGACGAGATCAACCGCCGGATGCTGGCCCGGCTGCGGGAAGAGTTCCTCGCCTGACGGCAGTGTCAGGACGACGATATTTGTCAGGACAAATCCTTCACATGGCGGGGAAATGTCTGTAATCTGGTGTCGGGTCCACCGTGGGTTGTGGGCCCGGCAAGGCGCCGAACCAACGGAGGTATCCATCGCAATGTCTGCACATATCCCGTCAACGATGAGGGCTGCGGTCCTGCGCGATCCGGAGCGGGGCCTCCGGGTCGAGGAGATCCGGACGCCCCACCC
The DNA here is from genome assembly GCF_033170155.1 of Raineyella sp. W15-4. Classification (GTDB taxonomy): domain Bacteria; phylum Actinomycetota; class Actinomycetes; order Propionibacteriales; family Propionibacteriaceae; genus Raineyella. The sequence continues at coordinate 358,183 of NZ_CP137079.1, forward strand.
GAAGGTCGGTGAGGTGCTGATCAAGGTCGCCGCCTGCGGCCTGTGCCATTCCGACCTGCACGTGCTCGGCGGGGCGATCGCCTTCCCGCTGCCGGCCGTGCTCGGCCACGAGGTCTCCGGCGAGATCGTCGAGGTCGGGCCCGGCAACGAGCACACCGGTCTGGCGGTGGGGCAACGGGTCGCCGGCGCGTTCCTGATGCCGTGCGGCCAGTGCGCCGCCTGCGCCGCCGGGCGCGACGACCTGTGCGGCCCGTTCTTCGACCTCAACCGGCTGCAGGGCAAGCTCTACGACGGCACCACCCGGCTGGCCACCCTCGACGGCGACCCGATCGCGATGTACTCCATGGGCGGTCTGGCCGAGTACGCGGTGATCCCCTCGACCTCGGTCGCCCCGGTGCCGGACGACTACGACGTGGTGCCCGGTGCGATCATCGGCTGTGCCGCGATGACCGCGTACGGCGCGGTGCGCCGGGGTGCCGACCTGCGCCACGGGGAGACCGTGGCGGTGGTGGCGACCGGTGGCGTCGGATCGACGATCATCCCGATCGCGAAGTCCTTCGGGGCCCGCCGGATCGTTGCGATCGACGTCTCCGACGAGAAGCTGGCGGACGCCGTGGCGCTCGGGGCGACCGACGCGGTGAACTCGGCCACCACGCCCGACGTCCGGGCCGCGGTGCTGGCGGTGACCGGCGGGCGCGGGGTGGATGTCGCCTTCGAGGCGCTGGGTCGTCCGCAGACCTGGACGACCGCCCTCGATGTGCTGGCCGACGGCGGCCGGATGGTGCCGATCGGCCTGGGTGCAGGGGTGCAGACCGCCGGGGTGGAGATCAACCGGACGGTCCGCCGGTCCCAGTCGATCATCGGATCGTACGGTGCCCGGACCCGCCAGGACCTGCCCGAGGTGGTGCGACTCGCCACCGAGGGCGTGATCGACTACCGCGGACTGGTGAGCCGGCGCTACCGCCTCGAGGACGCCGGTGAGGGCTACGCGGCGCTGAAGCGCGGCGAGATCCGCGGGCGGGCCGTGGTCGACCTGTCGCTGTGAGCATCGACTCGCTGTGAGCGCCGACCCGGTGCCCGCCCGCGGACGGCGTCAGCGGGGCAGCAGGGAGAAGGCGTAGGTGGTCGTGGCGGCGCTGGCCACGAGGCCGGCGGCCACGGCCACCAGCGGCGCCGAGACTGCCACGCCGACCACCACGAGGGCGGCGCAGAGCAGCAGGACGGCGATCAGCAGGGTGGTCCGGATGGCGTAGCGGAAGCCCGCAGCGGCGAGGCGACCGTCCGGCTCGACGGCGGTGCGGGTGATGGCGGGGAAGGTGACGGTCGACATGACATTTCTCCTGTCAGGAGGTGGCGACCGTCCGGACCAACGACCGTGGTGATCCGGCACGGTCGTTGTGCTGTGTTCTGCTTGCACTCAATATGTTAGTACAAAGTGCTGTCAGGGCAAGCGTCCGGGTCGCCGGAGCGGCACAGCCGCATCAGCTCGGCCCAGGCGTTGATCTTCACCCGCGGCCGGCCGAGCGCCGCTCCCCGGGCGATCTCGGCGGCGTCGATCGCCAGCCAGTCGTCGTATGTCGTGGGGTCCACGCCGTGCAGCCGTAGCTCCACCAGCGGATCGGCGGGATGCCGGGGGAGGGTCGGCAGGTCCTCGAGCAGGTGGGCGACGGTCTGGGCGGCGTCCGCCTTGTTCGTGCCGATCACGCCGGTGGCCCCGCGCTTGATCCAGCCGGTGACGTACTCCCCGGGCAGCGCCCGGCCGTCGGTGTCGAGCACCCGGCCCTCGCGGTTCGGGATCACCCCCCGGGCATCATCGAACGGCACGTCGGGCAGCCTGGTGCTGCGGTAGCCGATCGCCCGCAGCACCAGGTCGACCGGGATGGTCCGGGTCCCGCCGCCCGGTACCGCGCCGGCGGGGATCACCGCCCCGTCCGGGCCGAGGGTGGTGCGCTCCAGTTCCAGCCGCTCGACCCGTGCGGCGCCGTGCAGGGCGACCGGGCGGTGCCAGAAGAGGAAGTGCAGCCGGCGCCGGACCGGGACCGGGTCCGGACGGGCGGCGGCCTCCCGCAGCGCCTCGATGTTCGCCCGGGTCCGCCGGTCGAGGCCGGCCTGCTCGGCCGTGTTGTCGTCCGCGGTGCCGGCGACCTCGCCGGCGCCGTCCTCGATCGTCACTGCCAGGCCGGGGGTGGTCAGCAGCTCCCGCAGCTCCCGGGTGGTGTAGCTGGCGTACTGCGGGCCGCGCCTGCCGATGATCCAGATGTCGGTGACCGCGGAGGCGGTCAGCTCGGCCAGCACGGTCTCCGGCATGTCGGTCGCGGCGAGCTGGGCCGGGTCCTTGGCCAGGATCCGCGCCACGTCGACGGCCACGTTGCCGACCCCGACGCAGGCCACCGAGCGGACCCCGTGCAGCGACTGCGGGGCGGCGTCCGGGTGGCCGCCGTACCAGGCGACGAACTGGCGGGCCGAGCCGCTGCCCGGCAGCTCCTCGCCGGGCACCCGCAGCATCAGGTCGCCGGACGCGCCGACGGCGTACACCACCGCGTCGTACGCCTCGACCAGACCCCGGCGGGTGAGGTCACGGCCGAGTTCCACGGTGCCCAGGAAACGGACCCGGGTGGAGTCGAAGGTGTGCGCCAGGGCCCGGGCGACGGAGCGGATGCTGGTGTGGTCCGGTGCCACGCCGTAGCGCAGCAGGCCGAACGGGGTGGGCAGCCGGTCGAAGATGTCGATCAGGACCGGCACCTGCTGCTGGCGGACCAGATGCTGGGCGGTGAACAGCCCGGCCGGGCCCGCTCCGACGATGGCGACGCGGTACGGCGACGGCTCGACCATGCCAGCTCCTTCTCAGGCTGGCACCGAGCCTAGTCGCTCGCCGGGTGCGGGGACGGCGAAACCCCCGGCGGCCTGGTGTCGGGGAGGCCGCCGGGGGTGGTTCGTGGAGTGATCCGCAGGGCTGAGGGTCAGGCGTAGAAGGCCGGCCTGTCGATCATCTGCACCGCGACCTCGACGCCGCCGCTCTCCAGCGACTCGATCGCCGCGTCGACCACACAGGTGGCGGCGTAGCCGTCCCAGGAGGTCGAGCCGGTGTGCTCGCCGCGCTCGACCGCGCGGATCCACTGCTGGACCTCCTGGTTGAAGGCGGCGTGGAACCGGTCGATGTGGCTGGAGCAGATCGCGTGGTGCTCGCCCACCGCGTCGCGGGTGATGGTGTGGTGCTGGTCGCTGAGCCGGATGGTGCCCGCCTCCAGCACCAGCTCGCACTCGATCGCGTAGCCGAACTGGATGTTGACGTTGACCTCGTCGTCGATGAGGACGCCCGACTCGGTCTTCGCCACCAGCACCAGCGGGTCCTGCAGGTGCGCGAACCGGCGCGAGGTGGCCCGCGGGGTGTCGATCCGGACCGAGGTGATCTCCTCACCGAGCAGGAACCGGCAGGTGTCGATCTCGTGGATGGCGGTGTCGTCGATCATGTTCCGGGTGGTGTACCCCTCCGGGACGGTGGGGTTGCGGTGCCGGCAGTGCACCAGGGTGGCGTAGCCGAGCTCGCCGTCGACGAGGGCCTTGCGCATCTCGCCGTAGCCGGCGTCGAAGCGCCGCATGAAGCCGACGGTGACCAGCTTCTTGCCGGCCCGCTGCTCGGCCTCGAGGACCTTGAGGCCGTCCTCGGCGGTGGTGGTCAGCGGCTTCTCGCAGAGCACGTACTTGCCCGCCTCGACGGCGGCCAGCACGTCGGGGGCGTGCACCTTGCCGAAGGTGGCGATCAGGACGGCGTCCACCTCGGGGTCGGCGATCAGCTCCGCGCCGGTCGCGTAGGCCTTGGCGCCCAGCGGCTCGGCCACCGCCTTCGCACCGTCGAGGTTGATGTCGGCGACGGCGACGACCGTGCCGCCGGCCAGCTCGTTCTCGATCCGCTCGACGTGGGCGCGGCCCATGCCGCCGGCGCCGATGAGTCCGATCCGTACGGTCATTGTCCCGATCCTTCCTGTCCCGTTCCCGGGCTCACTTCAGGCCCAGGCCGCAGTCGGCCAGGTAGTTGCGCATGTTGATGGCGTTCTGCTTCGGGAAGTCCGGGGCGCAGGGGTAGCAGTCCTGCTCACAGATGCAGTAGAGGTCCTTGTCCAGGCCGGCGAGGGCGTCGACGAAGGCGTGCATCTCCGGCAGGCCGGCGGGCGGGCAGACCGAGGCGCCCTTGGTGACGGCCTCGCCGAACGGCCAGTCCTTCTCGTGGGCCTCCTTGGTGATCGCCTCGTCGAAGGCCTTGATGTGCACGTAGGTGATCCGCTCGGGGTACTGGCGGACCAGTTCCACCGGGTCGCCGCCGCCGTAGACGATGTGACCGGAGTCGAGGCAGAGGTTGACGTACGTCGGGTCGGTCGCCTCGAAGATCCGGGCGATCTCCTCGGGGGTCTCGATGTGCGAGTCACCGTGCGGGTGCAGCACCATCTTCAGGCTGTACTCGTCGAGCAGGATCTGGCCGAGCCGGTTGGCGTTGTCGACGTAGAGCTTCCAGGCCTCCGGGGACAGCACCCGGTCGTCGGTGAACTGCCAGGTCTTGTCGTCGCGGTACAGCGGAGGCAGGTGCACGATGTACTCGGCGCCGACGGCGGCGTGGGTCTCGGCGATGGCCCGGAAGGTCTTCTCGGTGTCGGCCCAGGCCTCCTTCTTGTGCAGGATGCCCCAGCCGGTGCCGCCGACGACCTTCAGGCCGAACTCCTTGGTCCAGCGGTCGAGTTCCTTGGGGTCGGTGGGGAAGTAGCCGTACGGGCCCGTCTCGAGGATCTCGAAACCGGCCTCGGCCATCTCCTGCATGGCCTGGCGGGGGTCCATCTGCTTCGGGTCCTGGGGGAACCAGACCCCCCACTGGTCGGGGCAGACACCGATCGCCAGCTTGGAGTACCGGGGGTCGTCGGTGTTGCGCGCCTTGGAGGTCGCCGTGGGCGTCGTGGTGGAGGTCATCGTCCTCACATCTCCTCGTCGTTGAAGAGCTCCTATTTGGAGCGTGCCAAAAGGCTAACCCGCCTCGATGCAGTTTGTACAGTCAAAAGAGGTCTTCGGGTGACAAAAGTCACCTGCTGCTGGCCGGTAAGCTGTTCCCACGTGCAATTGTCAGTACGTGCGGCGGAGGGGGAAGGGGGCCGGAGTGGCCGGATCGCGTCCGACCCAGGCGGACGTCGCGCGCCTGGCGGGCGTCTCACGCCAGACGGTGTCCCTGGTGGTGCTCGACGATCCGCGGGTGTCCGACCGCAGCCGGGCCGTCGTCCGGCAGGCGATGCAGCAGCTCGGTTACCGGCCCAATGTCGCGGCCCGGGCACTGGCGGCGCACCGGACCGGGTTCGTCGGCATCGTGCTCTCCGATCTCGGCAACCCCTTCCATGCCGACATCGTCGAGGCGCTGCGCCGCCGGTTCGAGGACGACGGCCTGATCCCCTTCATCGCCCCGGTCGGTGACGATCCGCGCGAGGAGGCGGTCGCCGTCGGGAGGTTCCTCCAGATGAACGTCGACGGGCTGGTGCTGATCTCGCCGCTGGCCACCGACGCCGAGCTCGCCGTGGTCGGCCGCCAGGTGCCGACCGTGCTGGTCACCCGGAATCTCGGGCCCACCTCGGTGGATCTGGTGCACACCGACGACCGGGCCGGGGCGCACCGGCTGACCCGGCACCTGTTGGACCGTGGCTATGATCCGGTCGTCTATGTCGGCTACGACCGGGGCGTGCCGGGGGACTCCTCCAGTGCCCGGATGATGGGCTATCGCGCGGCGATGGTCGAGCACGGCCGGATGCCGTTGATCGTCCCGGTCGGTGCGGACGGGGTGGCTGCCGCGGTCGGCCCGGTGTTGCGCGAGCATGGACCCGGGCTGGCGCTGTGCTGCCACAACGACCTGACCGCTCTCGAGGTCCTCGGGGTGCTTGCGGCGTACGGCCTGGCACCCGGGCGGGATGCGGGGGTGGCGGGGTTCGACAACACCACCATCGCCGGCTACCCCGGAGTCTCGCTGACCAGCATCGACCAAGGGACCGAGGAGATGGCCCGCCGGGCTGTCGGGTTGATCGGCGAGCGACTGGCCGGCCGGGACGAGGCGGTGGACATCGTGGTGCCGTTGTCGCTGGTGGTCCGGCAGTCCAGCACTCGGGAATGAGATCGCTCGTCGAAATGTATGGACAAATGATGAACGGATGGGTACTTTGACAATATTGGAGCGCGCCAAAGGGTGACGTCCGGCGCGCTCCTCCTCAACGACGAGCGTACGAAGGAGTTGCCCCCATGGCGACCACATCCGATCCCCTCAGTTCCCTGCCGTCGGATCCCACTCCGGGCGACATCCGGGAGCTGGTACGGACCACCCCGGCCTCGGGCACGCGGCGCTCGATCGCCCTGCTCGCGACGGTGGCGACCTTCGGATCGCTGCTGTTCGGGTACGACACCGGCGTCATCGCCGGCGCGCTGCCCTACATGTATCTGCCCCGGATCGCCGGTGGCCTGCACCTCAACTCGGTCGAGGAGGGCATGGTCGGCGGCATCCTGGCGGTCGGCGCGGCCTTCGGTGCGATCATCGGCGGCCGGCTCTCCGACCGCTACGGGCGGCGGCACAACATCCTGATGCTGGCGGTGATCTTCATCGTCGGCACGGTCGGCTGCACACTGGCCCCGAACGTCTGGCTGCTCTACCCGTTCCGGTTCGTCCTCGGCTGGGCGGTCGGCGGGGCCTCCTCCACCGTCCCGATCTACCTGTCGGAGACCGCCCCGAAGCGGATCCGCGGACCGTTGATCGCGGTCGACCAGTTCATGATCGTCACCGGCCAGTTGCTCGCCTACACGATGAACGCCGTGCTGTCCTCGGCCAACGGCGGGCCGCGGGTGTTGGTCGCCGCCGACCCGTCCGGCGCCTTCGCCGCGGGCCAGTGGGCGCCGTGGGACGCCGTCAGCAGCATCGCCGGGCTGGTGGTCTCCGGTGGCAACGGTTCGGTGTGGCGCTACATGCTGGTGCTCGCCACCATCCCGGCGATCGCGCTGTGGATCGGCATGCGGATGATGCCGGAGTCCTCGCGCTGGTACGCCGCCAACGGCCACTACGTCCAGGCGATCGGGGCGCTGAAGCGGGTCCGCAACGACCCCCGCGACGACGTCGCCGGCGAGATCGAGCAGATGGTCGAGGTGCACCGCCTCGAGCAGCAACAGGAGAAGTGGACCCTGCGGCAGGCGTGGAACACCCGCTGGACCCGCCGGATCATCGTCATCGGCTGCTTCCTGGGCTTCTTCGACCAGCTGACCGGCATCAACACGGCGATGTACTACCTGCCGAAGATCCTGCACGCCGCCGGCTTCTCCTCGGCGAACTCCATCACCCTGAACGTCGTCACCGGCATCGCCTCCTGCATCGGCTCGGCGGTCGGCTTCCTGCTGGTGGGCAAGTTCATGCGCCGGCACGTCGGCATGTACCAGGAGACCGGCGTGACGCTGTCGCTGTTCTCGCTGGCGCTGGTCTTCGGTCTCGGCATCGCCCCGCACATGACCGCCGACGGCAGCATCGCCTCCACCATCCCGGCCGCGCTGCCCTGGGTGGTCGTCGCGCTGGTCTCGGTGTTCGTCTTCATCAAGCAGTCCGGCACGGTCAACTGGATCCTGGTCTCGGAGATCTTCCCGGCCCGGATCCGCGGCGTCGCCCAGGGCGTGGCCGTGGGTGCGCTGTGGATCATGAACGCCATCGTCACCTTCGCCTTCCCGGTGATGATCGCCGGTCTCGGCGCGGCCTGGACGTACGGCGTGTTCGGCGCCATCAATGTGGTCGCGCTGCTCTTCTACACGTTCGTCGTGCCCGAGACGAAGACCTCCTCGCTGGAGGAGATCGAGGAGCAGCTCCGGGAGCGGTTCGCCTGACCGCCCCCGCGTACCGCCGGCCGGCTCAGCCGGCCAGCGGCCACTCCGCCACGGTGAGGTGCTCCGGGAGGTCCAACCGGCCCGGCACCTCACCGTACGGTGCGTCGTAGGTGTAGCTGAGGCTGACCCGTTCCCGGACCGCCGGCAGCAGCCGGTGGGGCGCCGCCCGCAGGTAGCCGTCGGTGAGGTCGGCGAGCAGTTCGCCGACGGTCACCAGGAAGGCGCCGCGCACCCGGTCGGCCGGACGCCACCGGTGGTCGACGAGGATCTGGTCACCCTCGCTCCAGGAGTCGAGCCAGCGCAGCGTCAGCGCCCCGCCGTCGGTGTGGGATTCGATCGGGTGGCTGGCCGCGTCGTCGCCGAGTTCCCGGGCGACCGAGGTCCAGGTCGCCGGGTCCCCGGCGAATGCCCGGTCGAACACCGCGGCGTCCTGTTCCAGCCCGACGGCCAGCTGCCGCAGCAGCGCCCGGGCTACCTCCGTCGCCCGGTCCTGGAACCGCAGTGCGCGGTCCCGCAGGGCGGGCAGCCGGGTCGGCCACTGGTTGGGGCCGACCAGCGAGTCGCCGGGGCGGGTCCGGCGCCGGGGCGGGATCGTCGGCAGTTCCGCGCCGACGTCGAACTGTTCGCGCCAGCCCGCCGCGGCCCCCTGGCCGAAGCTGGTCCAGCCGCGGAACTGCTCGGAGCGGGCGGTGTCGACGGTGGCCTTGACCCGGGTGGGCAGCGCGAAGAACAGCCGGGCCTGGTCGAGGACCTGGGCCGGCAGCGCGGGCCGGATGCCGTGGCCGATCAGGTAGAAGGCGCCGATGTCGTGGGCGGCGGCGCGCAGTTCGTCGGGCGCGAGCCGGCCGAGGTCGAGGACCGGCAGGTCGGTGGCGGAGGTGGAGGGCCGGGTGGGGGCGTGCGTGATCGTGGAGACGGACATGGGAGAACTCCTGAGGACAAGCAGAGGTACGGGAAGAGGTCGTCCGGGGACGCGCCGAGGCGCCGGGCGCTGGGGACCGGCGGTCTCAGCGCGACAGCATTCGCTCGCACCGACACGCACGACACGACATCGCCGCGAGGGCGGCGACGGGGCGCGAGGCGGGGGCGAGATGCGACATGGGACTCCTGAGACGTGCTTGCAGAAGAGACATTAGGGGAACTTCGGGATGGGTTCAAGCCCTGTGATGGTCGGAAAACCCCTGCCGGAACGACGACGCGGTCCTACCGTGGGACCATGAGCCCGGGCTACCCAGCACTCCGCCAGGTCGACGTCCACACCCATGCGCTGCCGCAGCCGCTGTTGCAGTGGCTGGCCGAGCAGGGCCTCGCCGAGCCCGACGACGTCCCCCGCGAGGCGTACGACGTCGAGGCGCGGCTGGCCTTCATGGACGAGGCCGGGGTCGAGGTGCACGCGGTGTCGGTCTCCCCGCACCTGCGCACCCCGGCGTCCCCGGACGCCGGCTTCGTCCGGGAGCTGGCCCGGCGGAGCAACGAGGCGCTCGCCGGGTTCGTCGCGCAGGCACCGGACCGGCTGGTGGCGCTGGCCGCCGTCCCGGTCGGTCTGGCCGATGCCACCGAGGAGGTGCGGCGCTGCCTCGACGACCTCGGGATGGCCGGGGTGGTCCTCGCCACCCGCGGGCTGGGACGGGACCTGACCGACCCGGTGCACACCCCCCTGTGGGAGCTGCTGGTGCAGCACCGGGCGTTCACGCTGCTGCACCCGGTGGCGGCCCCTGGGCAGGCCGGCACGCTGGCCGCGGCGGTCGACCTGGCGACCGGGGTGGCGGCGCTGCTGCACGCCGGCGTCCTGGAGACGTACGACGTCCCGCTCTGCCTGGCCTACGGCGGGGGCGCCCTGCCGTCGGTGCGGGGTCTGCTGCAGCGCGGCTGGGAACGTCTCGGCGAGGGGCCCGCGCTGCGCCACTCGCCGCTCGACCAGCTGCGTCGGCTGTTCTACGACACGGCCACCTTCGACCCGCTCCAGCTGCAGCAGCTGGTCGAGTTCGCCGGTCCCGCGCAGGTGCTGATGGGCAGCGACTACCCGGCGCCGCTGGGCGACGCCGACCCGATCGGGGTGGTGGAGGCCTGCCAGTTCGGCCCGGTGCAGGAGATGATCACCGGGGTGACGGCGACCTCCCTGCTCCGGCTGACCGTCTGAGCCCCTGCCGGGGGGTCAGCGGCCGGTGCCGCGGACCGAGCCGGTGACCGGGGTGGGGGAGACGGCCAGGCAGACGGTCGGGGCCGGCCCGGACCGGTCCCAGGCATCCGCCGAGGCGGTGAGCACCCGGACGGCGGTGTCGCTGTGGTCCGGGACGCTGCCGACGTATGCCTGGAACGCGTCGCTGCACGGGGCGTCGCCCCGGGCCGCCGGATCGTTCCCGTCGAGGACGGCGACCACCTCGGCGGTGTGGTCGACCGCACAGCCGAGCACCTCCAGGTAGGCCACCCTGCCGGTGCCCGGCAGCCGATCGGCGTCGAGGCACATCCCGGTCCGGACATCGGCCAGGTGCACCATGGTTGCCGGCGGGGGCGTCTGAGGGCTGGGGGTGGCCAGCAGGCTGTGCGAGCCGGTGGCGCAGCCGGCCAGCGGCAGGGCCAGAGCCAGCAGCAGGGCGGCGGGGGCGGGTCGGGGCATCGGGGGACTCCTCTAGAGCAGGCGGCCCTCGGCCGTCAGCAGTCGGGTGCGGGCGCCCGCCGGAAGCCCGTCGATCAGGGAGTCGGTCACCGCGAGCACGGCCCCGCCCCGCCGCGCCCGGGCCGAGGCGCGGTCACGGACCTCGGCAGTGGTGTGGTTGGTCAGGTCGACCAGCACCACCGGCGCGGGGTGCAGCAGGGCGGCGGCGATCGGCAGCACGCTGCGATCGGACCCGCGGGTGTCGCCGACCCGGGCATCCACGGCGTGACCGTGGCCGAGCGCGGCCAGTTCGGTGGCGGCCTCGTCGACGGTACGGTGGGCCAGCTCGGCGACGGCGTGGGCGCAGCTGAGGGCCGGGTGCGGGGCGCGGAGGGTGAGGCTGCAGACGATCCCGCGGTGGCGGACCGCGGCGACGTCGCGGGCGCAGGCCTGGGCGAGATCCGTCGCCCCGTGCCGGTCACGGTAGACCAGCTGCCCCGAGGTGAGGCTGCAGGCGCTGCTCAACAGCCGGAGCAGGGTGCGGCGGGTCCGTTCCTCGGCCGCGGTGACGACAGTGAGCCGGCCCGAGACGAGTTCGAGATCGACGTCGCGGACGGCCGCGGCCCCTGGCAGCTCACCGTTGAGGGCGGTGGCCACCAGACTGACCGGGCCGGGCATCAGGGGCCCGGCGGGAGGATACTGGAGGACACGCGGGCGACGCTACCAGCATCGGCCGCCGCTATCACACCGCCGGTCCACCCAGCGCCAGGGGCCCGGAACCGGACAGGAACGCGTCGAGGGCGGCCCGCATCGCGGTGACCTCGGCCAGCGCCGTCGAGCTCACCGGGTGCAGCTCGGCCAGGGTGGCGTCGAGGTCGGCCGGGTCCACCGGTTGCACGCCGGCCAGGGCCTCCCGCGCGCCGGGCATGCCGAACCCGCCGGCCGAGTCGCCGCTCCACCGCCGGTAGTCCCACCGGCCGCGGACGCACCAGTCCAGGTCGAGGAGCTCCCCATCGGCCTGCCGGATCTCCTCCGCCGGTACCCAGCCGGGTGACGGGGACAGCGAGCGTTGCCCGTCCGTCCCGTCCCCGGCCGGTTCCACGGGACGGCGGCCGAACAGCCGCCCGAACAGGCCAGGCCCGGCCGCCGATGCCGGCCGGTGCACCGACAGCACCAGGTGGGCGGGGTCCAGCGCGGTCAGCCGGACGATCCGTCCGTCCGGGGCGTACGCCACCGGCCCGTGCTCGTCCAGATCGAGCCGGCGCCGTTCCCGCGGGGTGCCCGCCGCCGCGTCGCGCAGCGCCGCCACCCCCCAGGCCAGGGTCCGGCGGACCGCCTGGGCCAGCTCCGGGTCGGTCGGGTCGGGGCGGGCGGGTGCGGCGGCGTGCTCGGCGTGCTCCACCGGCAGCACATCGGCCCGCTCCAGGGCCCGCCGGGTGGTGTCGTACGGCGCCGGCGGCACGGTGAGGGAGACCACCCCCAGCGGGGCGTCGCCGGCCAGGTGTCCCCACAGCTGGTAGGTCAGCCGGGCGGTCCGTTCCGCGGCGACCCGGGGGACCGGGGTGCGGCGCAGGTGCCCGGAGAGGGCCACCAGGTGGTCGGCCAGCAGGCCGGGGTCGAGGGCGATCTCCGGGTCGACGATGGCGTTCCAGGCGACCGCGGCCAGCGGCAGCAGTTCCGCCGCCCAGGTCCGTCCGGGATCGTACGACCAGGCGTCGGCGGACCGCCACAGCAGGGTGGCGAGTGCTTCGACGGTCGCCTCGTCGGAGCCGAGGCTCTGCAGCGAGGGGTCGGCCGCCGGGTCGGCCCAGGGCCGGCGCGGGTCGAGCCGGCCGGTCCGCTGCGGGGTGCTCTCCCATCGGCCGTCCTGGGTCCAGGCGATCAGCGAGTAGCGGCGGGCCGGGTCGGCCGCGACCCAGGACGGGGCGCCCGCCAGGTGCCAGCCGGCCCGCTCGGAGCCGGGCTCACCGACCCCGGGGGCGTACGCCGACAGCACGTAGTGCCGGGCCCGGTCGGCCTCGGCGTCGACGAGGGTGGCCCAGCAGCCCTCCTCGGGTGCCGCGGAGAGTCCGTCCTGCAACAGCGTCCACGGGGAGGTGCGGGGCGACCCGTCCGCCAGCAGTTCGGCATGCAGCGCGAGCACGCCCCAGCGGACCAGCACCGGGTTGAGCCGGGCGAGCAACCGGCCGGGCGAGGGGAGGTAATCCGACATGTGTCCCATCCTGCACGTTCCGGGACCTCGGTAGGCTGACCCCCATGCGGTGGCGAGGATGGCGGGCGGTGGCGAGCGGCTTGGCCGTGTGCGGACTGGTGGCCGGGTGCAGCGCCCCGCAGAACGCCGCGGCCGCCGCCCCCCGGCTCTCCGACATCGCCTATCGCAACTTCGTCTACCGCGGCGGCTGTGACTGGGACAAGCCCGGCCTGGACACCCCGATGGCCTGGGGCCGGCAGACCGGTGTGGTGACCAGGACCGGCACGGTGCCCTCGCACGCCGAGGTGGTCGACTCCCGCCGGGTCCGGCTCGGCACCCCGGCCCGGGACTACCTCATCGTCCGGCTGCAGTGCTCGATCGGCGATGCGACCGCCACCGGCTGGCATCTGCTCGGCTTCGACGGCACCCAGCCGGTCGACCTCGGCATCGTCGCGGCGGCGTACGGTCCGCTGGACCTGCAGGTGGCCGACGGCCAGCTCGTCGTCGGGCACGAGTACCGCAGCACCGCCGACCGGGGGCTCTCGGACACCGGTCGCACCGACTACCGGGTGGCGATGGTGGGCAACACCCCGGTGCGTCTCTACGGCGACGAGCAGCCCTCCGACGTGCCGGCCGGGGTGGACCGCTGGGCCCCGAACGCCTGGCGTGCCGGTCTGGTCACCCTGGTCACCACGAGTCCCGCCGGGGTCACCGGGTGGCACCTGGGGGTGCAGCTCGACCCGACCACCGCGATCACTGCCGACGACCTCACCGTCGGCGACGCCGGGTGCACCCCCGCGGCGACCTGGACCCACGCCGGCCAGCGGATCGATCCGGCCGGCACCCAGGGCTGGGTCGGCGCCGACGGAGCCGGTCAGCGCGGCTCGCTGGTCACCCTCTCGCTGCCGACCGACGCCCCCGACCTGGCCCGGGTCGCCCGTCCGGCGCTGCCGTTGTCGACCCCGCTGCGCGGGCTGCTGGTCACCGGCTCGGGGCTGGTGCCGGCGCTGGCCACCGCGGGCACCGCGACCCTCGGGTCGGCGGTGCCGACCGTCCCGGTGACCTCGCGTGCCCCGGCCGACGACCGGTTGGAGACCCAGCCGTTCGCCGGCCCGACGGCCGTGTTCCGCGACGAGCAGGGGACGGTGCTGCTCTCCGGCGCCTGGACGGCATCGGGCGCATCCACCACGGAGGGGATGCGCCCGATGCCGGACCCCGGCGTGACGCCGGTATCCGGCTGCTGAGCCGCTGTCAGGCGTCGAGATCCTGGGCGACCAGCTCGGCGATCTTCTGCATCGCCTCCTCGTTCTCCGACTCGACGATGACCTCCCGACCCTTCGAGGCGCCGAGCGCCATGATCAGCAGGGACGAGCTCGCATCGGCGGGCTCCTCGTCCGGATCGTCGGCGAGCGAGATCAGGATCTCGTCGTCGTAGGCCGAGGCGGCCTCGGCGATGATCGAGGCGGGGCGGGCGTGCAGGCCCACGGCGGAGCCGACGATGACCTTGGTGGACGGCATGGGATCCTCCTTCGTGATCGGGTGCGGTACAGGATATCGGGCGTCAGGCGCCGACGGCTGCGGGGGTGGCCGGCTCGGTGCCCTCGACGGTCTTCCCGCGGGCGGCCGTCTTGAGCACGATCACCAGGAAGGCGCCGAGTGCGGTGCCGGCGGCGAGGGCCACCAGGAAGCCCCAGATCGGCTGGATCGCGAAGAACACGAAGATGCCGCCGTGGGGCGCCCGCAGGGTGACGTGGAAGGCCATCGACAGCGCGCCGGTGAGCGCACCGCCGGCCATCATCGAGGGGATCACCCGCAGCGGGTCGGCGGCGGCGAACGGGATGGCGCCCTCGGAGATGAACGACGCCCCCAGCAGCCAGGCCGCCCGGCCGTTCTCCCGCTCGACCTCGGTGAAGAGCTTCTTGCGGACGGTGGTGGCCAGTGCCATCGCGAGCGGCGGGACCATGCCGGAGGCCATCACGGCCGCCATGATCATCATCGAGGCCTCGGTGCCTGAGGACAGGCCGGCGGTGGCGAAGAGGTAGGCCGCCTTGTTGACCGGGCCGCCCAGGTCGAAGCACATCATCAGGCCGAGGACGATGCCGAGCACGATCGAGCCGCCGGCGGACATCCCGGTGAGCCAGTTCTGCAGGGCGGTGGTGAGCATCGCCAGCGGGCGGCCGAGCAGCAGGTACATCAGCGCGCCGGTGATCAGGGTGGTCAGCAGCGGGATGATCACCACCGGCATCAGGCCGGCCAACCAGCGGGGCGCCTTGTAGGAGCCGATCCACATCGCGATCAGGCCGGCCACCAGGCCGGTGACCAGGCCGCCGATGAAGCCGGCGCCGACGGCGACCGAGATGGCGCCGCCGACGAAGCCGGGGGCGATGCCGGGGCGGCCGGCGAGGGCGTACGCGATGTAGCCGGAGAGGGCCGGGACCAGGAAGTTGAACGCCACCCCGCCGATGGTGAACAGCACCACACCGAGGTACTCCAGCAGGCCGCCCGGCGGGAGGTTCGCCAGCGAGTTGTTGGTGATGATGTCCTTGGCGGTGGTGCCGATCCCGATCCCGTACCCGCCGAGCAGGAAGCCGAGGGCGATCAGCAGACCGCCGGCGGCGACGAACGGGATCATGTACGAGACACCGGTCATCAGCGCCTGCTGGATCCGCTTGCCCCAGCCGAGCTGGCCGGTGTCCTCACCGCCGCCCTCGGTGCCCCCGCCGCCGGCGATCCGGTGACCGTTCGGGTCGTCGGCCGCGGCGAGTGCCCTGGCGATCAGCCCCTTCGGGTCGGAGATGCCGGCCTTGACGCCGGACTCGGTGCCGGGCTTGCCGGCGAACCGCTCCCGGTCCCGGACATTGACGTCGGTCGCGAAGATCACCGCATCGGCCTGCTCGATCGTCTCCCGCGGCAGCGGGGTGAAGCTCGAGGAGCCCTGGGTCTCGACCTGCAGGTCGAACCCCAGCTCGGCGGCGGCCTGGCTGAGCGAGTCGGCGGCCATGTAGGTGTGGGCGATGCCGGTGGGGCAGCCGGTCACCGCGACCAGCCGGCGCGGCCCGGCCGCGGCGGTCTCGGTGGTGGTGGCGGCGGCCGACGCGGCGGTGTCCTTGGCGGGCGGGTTGACCACCCCGTCGACCAGGCCGACAACCTCCTCAGCCGTCCGGGCGGCCCGCAGCGCCGCCACGAAGTCCTTCCGGACCAGGGCCCGGGCGAGCCGGGAGAGCAGCTTGAGGTGTTCCTGGCCCTCGCCCTCGGCGGCGGCGATCAGGAAGACCAGGTCGGCGTCGCTGTCCTTGTCGCCGAAGTCGACCGGCGGCCGCAGCCGGGCGAAGGCCAGCGAGCCGGTGACGACGTGGGCGGAGCGGCAGTGCGGGATGGCGATGCCGCCGGGCAGCCCGGTGGCGGCCTTCGCTTCCCGGTCCAATGCGTCGGCGGCGAGGCCGTCCGCCGAGGTGGCTCGGCCGGTGGCCGCGACCAGGGCGGCGAGGGAGCGGATGACGTCCTCCTTGGTGGCGCCGAGGTCGGCGTCGAGGGTCACCAGCTCCGGGGTGATGAGGTCAGACATGCTGGGAATCCTTAGCGGGGTAGGCGGCGACGGTGGCGCCGTCGGGGTCGGTCTGGTCGGGTCGGGGGACGGTGGTGCCGGGCAGCGCGGTGGCCGCGGACCCGTACGCCACCGCATGGCGCAGGCAGTCGGCCGGAGCGTCGCCGCGGACATGGGCGAGCAGGAAGCCGGCCAGCGAGGAGTCGCCGGCGCCGACCGTGCTGATCGGCACGATCGCCGGCGGGGTGGCCGTCCAGGCGCCGTCGGCCGAGGCGAGGACCGCTCCGGCGGCGCCGAGGGTGGCCAGGACGTACCTGACGCCCTGGTCGACGACGGCGCGGGCGGCCCGCACGGTCGGGCCGAAGTCGCCGTGTTCGGCGGCCCGCTCCAGCCGGTCGCCGTCGGTGCCGGTGAGCTGGCCCAGCTCGAACGCGTTGGGTTTGAGCAGGTCCGGGGCCGATCCGGGCAGCCGGGCGGCGAGTGCCTCCAGCGGGGCGTCGGAAGTGTCGACGGCGATCCGGGCCCCGGTCGGGCGCAGCGCGTCCACCAGGTCGGCGTACCAGTCGGCCCGGGGACCGGGCGGCAGTGAGCCGCACAGGGCGACCCAGGCGGCGTCCCGGGCCAGGTCCACCAGGGTGTCGCGGAGCACGGCCAGCCCGTCGGGGTCCAGCGGGCTGCCCGGTTCGTTGATCTTCGTGGTGGTGCCGTCGTCCTCCGACAGGGTGATGTTGGTCCGGACCCGGCCGGTCACCGGGATCGGCCGGTGCGCCACCCCGGCCTCGCGCAGCGCGGCGACGATCGGGTGGGCGCTCGGGGAGGGGAGAACGGCGACGGAGGGAACCTCGGCGAGGTGCAGCGCCCGGGAGACATTGACCCCCTTGCCGCCGGGGCCGTCGTGGAGCGCGCGGATGCGGTTCACCCCGCCGCGCAGCAGGGGCTCGTCGAGCTCGGCCGTCCGGTCGATGCTCGGGTTGGCGGTGAAGGTGACGATCATACGATCACGACCTCGGTCTCGTGGGCGGACAGGGCGGAGGCGAGGGAGGCCGGCGGCTTCCCGTCGGTGATGAGGACATCGATGTCGGACAGGGCGGCGAAACTGATGAAGAAGTCGTGGCCGAACTTGGAGCGGTCGGCCAGCGCGACGGTGCGCCGGGCGGCGGCGACCATGGCGCGCTTGACCGCCGCCTCGGCGGCGTCGGGGGTGGTCAGGCCGAAGGTGCCGGAGATCCCGTTGGTGCCGACGAAGGCGATGTCGACCCGGAGTCGGCGCAGTGTCTCCAGGGCGGTGGCGCCGACCGTCGACTGGGTGACCCCGCGGACCGACCCGCCGAGGATGTGCACGGTGTGCTGGGGGACGGCGGACAGCGTCATCGCGGCAGGCACCGAGTCGGTGACGATGGACAGGTTGTTGAAGGTGATGCCCGGGGCGACCAGCAGCGCGGCCAGCGCCCCGGTGGATGAGCCGGCGTCGAGGATGATCGTGCCGTCCTGGTGCGGGACGTACGCCAGGGCGGCCTCGGCCATCGCCCGCTTGGCCCCGGCGTTGGCGATCTCCCGCTCCGGCAGGGTGGTCTCGCGGCCGTCGAACCCGATCACCGGGATCGCCCCGCCGTGCACCCGCTTGACCACCCCGTCGGCCTCCAGCACGTCCAGGTCGCGGCGGATCGTCTCCGGGGCCACCTCGAACCGGGCGGCCAGGTCGACGACGCGGACCCGACCCTCGTTGCGGGCCTCGTCGACGATCGCGGAGCGACGTTCCTCGGCGTACATCGTTGTCCTCCTCGGTGACCGCTGACCGGTCGGGTATCGTGTCGTCCAACGAAACACGGTCCTGTGTTTATGCCCGTTTGGGTGCCCGACTGGTCACAAGTATGCCCGATCGTGTTGGAATGTCAACACACTTCGCGTACCGTTGTGCCCGTACGCTTCGAGGAAGAGGTAGAGATGACCACTGCGCAGTTCCCGGCCAAAATCCCGGGTGAGCCCGACCTCCTGGCGGGCCTCGGCGTCGTGGGGGGCGTCGGTTTCGCCCCGGCCCAGTGGGTGCGCCCCCGTCCGGCCCTGCCGACCCAGGGCGCCGCGGTGCCCGAGGAGGGCCGTCAGGGGGAGAAGGACCGGTTCGCGGCGGCCGCCGCCGTCGTCGGCAGCCGGCTGTCCGGCCGGGCCGGCATGGTCACCGGCCACGCCTCCGAGGTGCTCGCCGCGACCGCGGCGCTGGCCACCGACAAGGGCTGGCAGCGGACCGTCAACAAGCTGATCGACCAGGGCGCCCCGGCCGACTGGGCCGCGGTGCAGGCCACCGACACCTTCGTCGCCAAGTTCGAGAAGATCGGCGGCCTGATGGCCGAGCGGACCACCGACCTGAAGGACGTCCGCGACCGGGTGATCGCCGAACTGCGCGGCGAGCCCGAGCCGGGCGTCCCCGATCCGGCCTCCCCGGTGGTGCTGCTGGCCGACGACCTCGCCCCGGCCGACACCGCGGGGCTGCGGCCCGAGGTGATCGCCGGCCTGGTCACCCAGCTGGGCGGCAAGACCAGCCACACCGCGATCATCGCCCGCCAGCTGGGCATCCCGTGCATCGTCGCGGTCGGCGCGCGGCTGGCCGAGATCGGCGACGGCACCCCGCTGCTGGTCGACGGCGACACCGGCGAGATCGTCCCACACCCGGACGAGCGCGAGGCACAGCGCCGGGTCGAGGAGGCGACCGTGAAGGCGGAGCGGATCCGCGCCTGGCGCGGCCCGGCCCGGACCCTCGACGGCCATCGGGTCCAGCTGCTCGCCAACGTCCAGGACGGTGCCGCCGCCCGGAAGGCCGCGGCCCCCGGGATCGCCGAGGGAGTCGGCCTGTTCCGCACCGAGCTGGCCTTCCTCACCGCGCAGGTCGAGCCGGGCCTGGAGGAGCAGACCCAGGTCTATGCCGAGGTCTTCGAGGCCTTCCGGGGCAAGAAGGTCGTCGTCCGCACCCTCGACGCCGGCTCGGACAAGCCGCTCGCCTTCGCCAACATGCCGCACGAGGAGAACCCCTCGCTCGGTGTCCGTGGGATGCGGATCGCCCTGGACAAGCCGGAGATCCTCACCCGCCAGCTGGACGCCATCGCGGCCGCGGCCCGGGGCACCGATGTCGACGCCTGGGTGATGGCGCCGATGGTCTCCACCGTGCAGGAGGCGGAGTGGTTCGCCGGGCTGTGCCGGGAGCGCGGCCTCTACCCGGGCATCATGGTCGAGGTGCCGGCGATCGCGCTGGTCGCCGACCAGGTGCTGGAGTACGTCGAGTTCTTCTCGATCGGCACCAACGACCTGTCCCAGTACACGATGGCGGCCGACCGGATGTCGCCCTACCTGGCCGGGCTGACCGACCCCTGGCAGCCGGGGGTGCTGAAGCTGGTCCGGCTCACCGCCGAGGCGGGCAAGCGCCGGGGCAAGGCGGTCGGGGTCTGCGGGGAGGCGGCCGCCGACCCGCAGCTGGCCTGTGTGCTGATCGGTCTGGGAGTCACCTCGCTGTCCGCTGCGGCGCCGGCGCTGCCGGCGGTCGGCGCCCAGCTGTCCGCGGTGACCCTGGACCAGTGCCGCCGGGCCGCGGAGGCCGCGGTGTCCGCCAAGGGTCCCGTCCAGGGCCGGGAGGCGGTCGCCGCTATCCTCGCCGGGTGAGGAAGCTCTGGCCGTTCGCCGTCGCCCTGCTGATCTTCGTCGTGCTGCTGCTCGGGGTCCTCGTCGGTTCGTACGCCGACCGGCTCCCGGGCGCAGCCCGGACCTGCGAGAAGGGGCTGGGCGTGGCGGGCGGCGCGAGCTGTCAACTCGCCGTCGCCACCCGCGACAGTGTCCGCACGGTCACCTCGGCCGAGCTGCAGTTCGACGTGACGGCGTACGACCCGGGGTCCCGTACGGACCTGGCCCTCAGCTGCCGGCGCGGTGAGGTGATCCGCTGCCAGGCCGCCACCGGCCAGGTGGTGGTGATCGCGCCCTAGCGCGTCGGGTCAGCTCGTCACGTCGCGGTGGACGAAGACGGTCCGGGCGGCGACCAGGAAGACCACGGTGTAGCCCAGGGCCAGCCACAGCCCCCGGACGATGCCGTCGGTGAACACCGGGTCACGGAAGAGGTCGCCGAACGCCAGCCAGTGATGCACCAGCAGCCACGGGTGCAGCCAGCCGAGCTGTGGGATCGCGTCGAGGATCCACATCAGTGCGGCCACCCCGGTGGTCGCCACCATGGCCACGATCGGCTGCTCGGTGAGGGTGGAGATGAACAGCCCGACCGCGGCGAGGGCAGCCAGCCCGGCGGACACGTAGAGGACGGCCAGCACCAGCCGGCCGGTGGCCTCGGCCATCGGGATGGTGGTGCCGGACAGTGTCGTCATCGGCGGCAGGCCGAAGGCCAGGCCGCCGGCGACCACGCCGGCGGCGGCCACCACGACGACACCCTCCACGGCGCCGATCGCCAGCGCCGCGTACTTCGTCAGCAGCAGCCGGGTGCGTGGCACCGGGACGGTGAGCAGGTAACGCAGAGTGCCCAGGCCGGCCTCCCCGGCGATCGCGTCGCCGGCCAGCACGGCGATGGCGAGTGGCAGGAACAGGGTGAGCTCCACCGAGAGCGCGGCCAGCGCGACGAAGATCCCGTTCGAGGTGATCGCGCTGAAGAAGTCCGGCCCGTGCCCGCCGCCGGAACCGGAGATCCGGATCGTGACTGCGATCATCACCGGCAGCGCGGCGAGCACCAGCAGTCCGAACTGGTTGCGCCGGCGCCCGAGGGTGAGCCGCAGTTCCGAGCCGAGCAGCCGCCAGCACGCGCCGAGGCCGGCCCTGGGTGCCGCCTCAGCCGCTGACATCGAAGCCCTCCCCGGTCAGACCGATGAAGACGTCCTCCAGCGAGGCCGCCCGGACGCCGAACTCCCGGACGCCCACCCCGCCGCGGACCAGCGCGGCGACGACGGCCTCCGGCTCGAGGCCGTCGGCGGAGGCGGTGACCGTCTCTCCGGTGCGGTCGACATCCTCGGCGCCGAGCCGGCGCAGCACCTCGCCGGCCCGGTCCGGGTCGGTGGTGACCAGCCGCAGGGTGGCCCGGCCGCGGGCCCGGAGCTCGTCGATCGGCCCCTGGGCGACCAGTCGGCCGTCCCGCATCACCCCGAGATGGGTGCACACCTGTTCGATCTCGGACAGCAGATGGCTGGACACCAGCACGGTGATGCCCTCGGCGGCCAGCGAACCGATCAGGTGCCGGACCTCCCGGGTGCCCTGCGGGTCGAGCCCGTTGGTCGGTTCGTCGAGGATCAGCAGATCACGGGGGACCAACAGGCCGGCGGCGATGCCGAGCCGCTGCTTCATGCCGAGGGAGTAGACCCGGTAGCGCTTGTCCCGGGCCTGGTGCAGACCGACCCGGCGCAGCGCGGCGTCGATCC
Source organism: Raineyella sp. W15-4 (assembly GCF_033170155.1). Taxonomy (GTDB): domain Bacteria; phylum Actinomycetota; class Actinomycetes; order Propionibacteriales; family Propionibacteriaceae; genus Raineyella. The sequence goes on from NZ_CP137079.1 coordinate 379,782, forward strand.
GGTCGGCCGCCGTCCGGGGATCGCTACCGGCGTCGGCGGCGTCGAGCCGGGCCAGGTTGGCCCGGCCGGTGAGCTGCGGGTGGAAAGCCGGGCCCTCGACCAGGGCGCCGACCCGGCCCAGCACGTCGGGTGCCCGGTCGGGCACCGGGACGCCGAGGACGGAGATCTTGCCGCCGGTGGGGCGGGCCAGGCCGAGCAGCATCCGGATCGTGGTGGTCTTGCCCGAGCCGTTGGGGCCCAGGAACCCGTACACCGCACCGTCGGGCACCGCCAGGTCGATCGAGTCGACCACCCGGTGGCGGCCGAACTCCTTGGTCAGCTCGCGGGTGCGGATCGCGGCCGGGGTGTCCTCCGACACCGGGTCAGCCGAGGGCGGCGTACAGCTGGTCGGCGGGCACCGCCCCGACGGCCACCCGGCCGTCCTCGGTGAGCACGGCGGAGAACAGGGTGCCCTGGAACAGTCGGCCGCTGCCCCACGAACCGCTCACCCTCGGCAGCGCGTCGATCAGCTGCTGGGCCTGCTTGGCCTGGTCCGAGGCGTCGGCGGAGCCGGTGGGCAGGCTGTCGACCTTCTGCACCACAACGGTGTCCCAGCCGTCGCCGACGACCTTCGGCCGGTCGGTGGAGCTGGTGCCGGTGGCCGCCTTGTCCGGGGCGGCGGTGGGCGCCGGCTGCTCGGTCACCGTCGTGCCGGCCGGTGCGGTGAAGGTGAAGAGCTTCGCGTCGGGTGCGGCGTAGTCGATCGAGGTGAAGCCGACCTGCACCGCGTGGTCCTGCGCGCCGACGGCGTCGACGGTGACCTGGAGCACCACGTGGGTCTGCGCGTCGATCGCCACCCGGGCCGAACGGACCAGTGTCTTCTCGGTCGCCGCGGGGGTGAGGACGAGTTCGTACGCGGCGCGCCCGGCGACCCGGCCGGTGCCGGTGGTGGTCACCGCGGTGCTGGGCTGGACCGCGGCCAGCAGCTGCTGGGCCGCCTGCTGCGGGGTGGTCGGGGTGGCGCCGGGGGTCGGTGCGGGCGTTGCGTTCGCCGGGGCGGTGAGCCGGGTGTGGGTGGCGGTCCGGTCGGCGCTGGCGTACGTCCAGACGTCGGAGCCGTTGCGGATCACCGAGGTCTCGGTGTTGTCACCGATCACCGAGACGCGGCCGCGGTCCTCACCGTCCAGCCAGACCCGCACTGTGTGGTTGCCGGTGAGCAGCCCGGTGAGGCCGGAGGCGTCCGTGCCGGTGCTGGTCGGCAGGGTGGGCAGGCCGAGATCGGTGCTGGTCTGCACGGTGCCGCTGAGCGTACGGGTGGTGGGGGACTGGACGTCGACGAGCAACTGTTCGGCCGACCGCTGCGGCAGGTCGGGGGCGGCCTGCGCGCTGGTGGCGGCGATCAGCCCGCCACCCAACAGGACGAGGCCGGCCGCGGCCGCCGTCCATCGCACCTTGGTGTCCATGCGCCCAGTCTACTGGGGGTGAACCGGGGCAGACCCGGCTCCGGTTCACCGGGGAGCTGGTCATCCACTTCCGCTGAGCTATCGGGTGACCCGGTCTCGCCGGTAACCGGGTCGCCGCTTCTCGGCTGTCCAGGTCTCGTCGACCGACGCCTCGTCTGCGACCAGCTGGAACTCGTGCGGGTGGGAGTGGACCCAGTTCCGGAAGCCTGTCGCGCGTCCCCACCATGATCAGCGCCGTGTGGTTCGTGGTGGCTCAGAGCGCCCGGATGCGGCGCGAGATCGCCGCGGCCCCGGCGTCCTCGACCCGGTGAAAGACCGGCGGCTGGCCGATCAGGGACCGGACCCGGACCACCCGGTCGCCCGGGTACTCCTCTCCGGTCCACACCAGCACCCACCGGCCCGGCGGCAGCGACACCTCGCGGCCGCCTGCACCGGGCTGCAGCACCGGGGCGACCAGGAAGCTGGGCCCGAAGAAGTACTGGTCGTCGCGGCCGGCGGCCGCGGAGCCGGGCACCTCGACCCAGCAGTGCCGGATCGCCGGCAGGTCGTCCGCGACCACCTCGGCTCGGTAGCCGGCCAGCTCCCGGAACACCCGGGTCTGCTGGGCGAAGGCCGGGGCGGCCGGCTGGTCCCAGACCTGGGCGTTCTCCGCCGGCCGGTTGCTCTCGTGGGTCCGCAGCACCGGCGACCACACGCACCACTCGCTCCAGCGCAGCAGCAGCTCGGCGTCCCGGCGGGCCCGCACCACCCGCTGGGGCAGTGAGGTGTAGCCGCCGGCGTCGGCATGCATCAGCGGCAGCCCGCTCACGCCGCCGGCCAGCATGCCGAGCAGGGCGGAGGCCATCCCGTCGTACGCGTCCCAGGAGGTCAGCTGGTCACCGGCCCAGTGCGCGGCCCGCGAGCCGCGCCAGGCCGAGCGGTGGAAGACGAACTCGTCGGCGCCCCGCACCGACGCGTTGAGCTGCTCCCACAGCAGCGGCCACCGGTTGTGCAGCTCGCGCGGGTCGCCGTCGTGCAGCACCGCGTCGAAGGGCAGCGACTCGCCGAAGTCGGCCATCCACCCGCCGGTCCGCGGCATCGCGGCGATCACCTCACCGAACCAGGCGTACGCCGCCGGGTTGGTCAGGTCCACCATCGCCGCACCGAACCCGTCCTGGTCGAGGATGTACGGCCCGCCGTCGGGGTGACCGACCAGGAAGCCGCGTTGCAGCGCCTCGTGGTAGAGGTCGCGGCGCACCCCGCCGGGCTTCTCCCCGGCGTCGACGACGAACGGGTTGATGTAGGTGAGCACCCGGATGCCGCGCTGCCCGAGCTCGTCGACCAACTGGTCCCAGTCCGGGTAGAGGCGCCGGTCCAGCTCCCAGGTCCACCACAGCCGGCTGCCGAAACCGGTACTGCGTTGGCCGACCCAGTCCTGCAGCCACACCCCGGAGATCGCCGCGCCGTCGAGGGCAGCGAGCTTGCGGCGCACCTCGGCCGACCCGCCCTGCAGGCCGAGGATCGCGCCGGTGCCGGTCCAGCCCGGGACGGTGTCGTGGGGTGCCCGGACCAGCTCCCGCGGGGTCGGGGCGGTCCGCCAGCGGGCGGTGAGCCGGCGGTCCCAGACCGACACCTCCAGCCGGTCGCGCAGGTCGACCTCGGCCACCCGGTCCTGGCTCCAGTCCAGTCCCCGCAGGCCCGCAGTGACCAGGGTGGGCATCGGGGCGTACGTGGTGGTCGGTGACCCGCCGGCACCCTGGGTCTTCTCGGCCAGCACGGTCACCGGCTGCTTGCCACGGCCCACCCCCTGCTCCCGGGTGACCAGCACGACGTCGCGGCCGCGCAGGTCGAAGCCGGTGGCCTGGGCGCCCAGGCCGTGCACCCCCTCGTCGACCGCCAGGTCGGAGCGGAGCAGCACCAGGTCCGCGTCCGGCACCTCGAGGTCCACCTCGAGCACGTCCCCGCGGGAGCCCAGGGTCAGCTGCCAGTCCGGCCCCTCGCCAGGTCGGACGCCGAACCGGCCGGTGAGCCGCAGCGTGTCGGTACCGAGGGCCTCGGCGCTCTCGCACCGAGCGTCGGTCCAGATCCGGTCGAGCCGACGCCGGTCGCTGAAATGCCCGGTGACGTCGGTCCACTCCAGCGTCCCGCGGCCGGCGCCGATCACGCCGGCCCGCGCCCACCACACCGGTGTCCCGGCGCGCAGCACCCGGAACCGTCGGTTCCGCGGCACTCCGGGCCCGCCCAGCTCCACCCGGTGCCCGCCGAGGTCGTACGTCCCGGCGGCCGGTCCGGGATCCCAACTGCCCGCCGGCAGCTGCGGCGGCGGGGCGTACGGGCTGCGGACGGCGATCCCGCCGGCCGTCAGGGCTCCCACGGCCAGCACACCGCCGCCCAGCGCCAGTGCCGACCGTCGATCCACCCGCATGGCTGCCATCGTTCCACCTCGGGTGCCATGTACGGTGGTCCCATGCCCGGTCACCTCCAGAGGTACCGCGAGATCGCCCAGGTGCTCTCCCGCAACGGCCTCTACGCCACGGCCTACCAGGCCGGTCTGGGCCGTTGGCTGCCCTCGCTGGGACACGGCTACGTCAATCCGCGCGAGGACGACGACATCCGCCCGGAGATCCTCGTCCAGACCTTCCGGGACCTTGGCACCACGTACGTGAAGTTCGGCCAGGCGCTGTCGATGCGCCGCGACCTGCTGCCGGACGCCTACTGTGACGCGCTGGGCACGCTGACCGACAGCGAACCGCCGATCCCGGTCTCCGACATCCGGGCCGTGGTGCGGGCCGACCTCGGCGCCGACGTCGGGGAGCTGTTCGCTTCCTTCGACGAGGTGGCGATCGCGACCGCCTCGATCGGCCAGGTGCATGCCGCGGTGCTGAAGGACGGCCGCGACGTGGTGGTGAAGGTGCGCAAGCCGGGCGTGGTGGACAAGGTCACCGAGGACCTGGAGATCCTCGGCAACATCGCCCGACACCTGGAGCGCAACTCGGGCTTCTTCTCCGACATCGGGGTCACCGGTCTGGTGGAGGAGTTCAGCCGGGCGCTGCGGGCCGAGATGGACTACACCATCGAGGCGCACGCCTGCGAGGAGTTCGGCACCTACTTCGCCGGCGACAAGCGGATCCACATCCCCTGGATCCACTGGGACACCAGCTCCACCCGGGTGCTGACGATGGAGCGGCTGACCGGGATCCGGGTCGACAACGTCACCGCCCTCGACGCCGAGGGCGTCGACCGGCACTCGCTGGCCCTGCGCAGCTGCGAGATGCTGCTGCGGATGGTCTTCGAGATGGGGAAGTTCCACGCCGATCCGCACTCGGGCAACCTGCTGATCGAGCCGGACGGCACCATCGGTGTGATCGACTTCGGCATGGTCGGCCGGATGACCGCGACGATGACCCGCCAGTTCGCGGCGATCATCGTCGGGATGTACCGCAACGACGCCAACGTCGTCGCCGAGGCACTGGTCGCCCTGGCCCCGCCGCGCGGCCGGCTGGACCGCTCGGCGCTGCGCCGCGAGGTCTCCGGGCTGCTCGCCGCGATGGAGGGGCGCCGGCTCACCGACGTGCGGATGGTCGACGTCGGGATGTACCTGTTCCGGATCGTCCGCAACCAGCGGCTGGCGTTGCCGGCGGACATCGTCCTGCTGGTCCGGATGCTGACCATCGTGGACGGGCTGGGCCGCCGCCTCGACCCGACGTTCGCCCTCTCCGACGCGCTGAACCCGTTCGCCGAGCGGCTGCTGCTGCAGCGCCTCGACCCGCGCTACTGGGCCGGCCGGGCCCGCGAGGCGACCCTCGACGCGGTGATGTTCAGCACCGAACTGCCCTCGTACGCCCGCCGGCTGGTGGAGCGGCTGGACAAGGACGGGGTGGACATCAACCTGCGGGCCGAGGAGTTCGACCCACTGGTCACCCGGGTCGAGGGGATGACCGACCGGCTGGTGCTCGGCATGGTGGTGGCCGCGATGATCGCGGGCGGCTCCAACATCCTGGTCGCGAACACCGACCGGTTGGGCCGGTTCGCCGGCCCGGTCCTCGGCGGCATGTGGGCGGTCCTCGGCGCCACCGGCGGCTATCTGGCCTGGACCGGCCGGCCCTGGGGACGGGTGAAGGGCCGCAAGCGCTGACCTCCGGCGCGGCCCACCTACGGCCGCGTAACCTGATCGCATGACCGCGTCCTCCGTGTCTTCCACGCCGTCCGCCACGCCCCCCTGGGTCGCCGCCTACCAGCCCGGGGTCCCCGCCGAGATCGAGTTGCCGACCACCTCGTTGGTGGAGATGTTCGAACGCTCGGTGGCCGAGGGCGGTGCGGCCGTGGCGATGACCTTCTTCGGCCGCACCACCACGTACGCCGCCCTCGGCGAGCAGGTCCTCCGTGCTGCCGAGGGGCTGCGCCGGCTGGGCGTACGCGCCGGCGACCGGGTCGCCCTGATGCTGCCGAACTGTCCCCAGCACGTCGTCGCGTTCTACGCGGCGCTGCGGCTGGGCGCCGTCGTGGTGGAGCACAATCCGCTCTACACCGCCCACGAACTGGACGAGCTGTTCGCCGACCACGGCGCCCGGGTGGCGATCGCCTGGGACGTCGCGGTGGGCAAGCTGCAGGAGTTCCCGGCCGAGCTCCGCCCGGACGTCATCATCGCGGTGAACCTGGTGGAAGAGTTCCCGGTGGCGATGCGGGCCGCCCTGCGGCTGCCGGTGGGCTCGCTGCGCCGGACCCGCGCCGCGCTGACCGCGCCGACCCGCGGGACGATGCGGTGGCGGGCACTGCTGGCGGATCAGCCGGTCGACCCGGAGGTGCCGCGGCCCACGGTGCAGGACCTCGCGGTGATCCAGTACACCTCGGGCACCACCGGGCACCCGAAGGGGGCGATGCTCACCCACTTCAACCTCTACGCCAATGCCCTGCAGGGCAAGGCCTGGATGAAGGACGCGCAGTACCGCACGGAGAACTTCTACGCGGTGCTGCCGATGTTCCACGCCTTCGGGATGACCCTCTACCTGACCTACGGCGTGCTGCGGCAGGCGAACCTGGTGCTGTTCCCGAAGTTCGACGTCGACCTGGTGCTGAAGGCGGCGAAGCGGTTCCCGCCGACGGTCTACTGCGCCGTCCCGCCGATCTACGAACGGACCGCGCGGGCGGCGATCGAGCGTGGGGTGTCGCTGGCGTCGGCGAAGTTCTGCATCTCCGGGGCGATGGCGCTGACCGATCCGATCGTCGAGCTGTGGGAGTCGGTCTCCGGCGGGCTGCTCGTCGAGGGGTACGGGATGACCGAGTCCTCGCCGGTGGCGCTCGGCAACCCGTTCTGGCCGACCCGGCGCACCGGCACCATCGGGGTGCCGTTCCCCTCCACCCTGATGAAGGTGGTCGACCCCGACGACCCGACCCGCGAGGTGGCGCAGGGGGAGCGCGGCGAACTGCTGCTCAAGGGCCCGCAGGTGTTCCAGGGCTACTGGAACAACCCCGAGGAGACCGCGAAGACCCTGTTGCCCGACGGCTGGCTGCGGACCGGCGACATCGTCGTGGTCGACGCCGACGGCTATACCACCATCGTCGACCGGGCCAAGGAGCTGATCATCACCGGTGGGTTCAATGTCGCCCCCTCCGAGGTCGAGGAGGTGATCCGGGCGATCCCGGGGGTGAAGGACGTCGCGGTGGTCGGCAGACGGCGCCCGGACGGCTCCGAGACCGTCATCGCGGTGGTCGAGCCCGAGCCCGGCGCCCGGATCGACGAGGACGCCGTCCGGACCCACTGCCGGGGGCTGCTCGCCGCCTACAAGGTGCCCCGCCGGGTGATCACCGCCGAGGGGGAGCTGCCACGGTCGATGCTCGGCAAGGTGCTGCGCAAGCAGGTCCGGGAGGCGCTGCCGGCGGACCTGTGAGGCGGGTGCCCTCCGCCCGTGAGCGGAGGGCACCCGCGCCGATGACCTGGCGGTGCCCCGCGTCAGGCGTGCGCAGAGGCGGTCAGCGGCGACGGGAACTCGCCGCGGATCCGTTCCCAGGCCGCCGCCACCCGGAGCCCCAGGGCATCGTCGAACCGCGGTGCGACGATCATCATGCCGACCGGCAGGCCGTCGGACAGTCCCGCGGGCACCGAGGTGGCGGGGTGACCCGAGATGTCGAACGGCGCGGTGTTGCCCACCATGTCGAGTGCCTTCCCGGCGTATTCCTCCGGCTCGGCCGAGGGATCGACGAGCGGGGCCGGGAGGAAGGGGATGGTCGGCAGCACCAGGACGTCGTAGGCGGTGAGCGCCCGGTCATAGGCGTCGATGAGGTAGGGCACCAGGCGCCGGGCCCGGGCGTACACGGCGCCTCCGGTGGTCCTCAGGGTGTATTCGCCGGTCACCGCGAGGGAGCGCACCGTGTCTGCGAGCCGGTCCGCCTGCTCGAACCGCTGGCGACCGAAGTACTCCATGATGGCCGGATCGTAGTAGCCGTCGACGTTCAGCCCGTACCCACTGCCGTTGAGCATCTGGTAGGTGGCGCCGTCGGTCGCGATCACGTTCCACAGATCGAGGGCGACGTCGCGGTGCCAGGGCACACTCACCTCGCCGACACTGGCGCCCGCCTCCCGGAGCGCCTCGGCCGCTTCGCGCACGGTCCGGTCCACGCCCGGGTCCGACACCCCGGGGATGCCGAAGCCCTCCCGGAGCAGGCCGATCCGCAGTCCCTCGACACCGAGTCCGAGCGATCCGACATAGTCCTGCGGGGCATGCCCGTCGAGCTGGCGCGGGTCGAGTCCGTCACGTCCGGCGATCACCCCCAGGGTGACGGCGACGTCCGTGACGGAACGGGCCATCGGGCCGATGTGGTCGATCGTGCGTTCGATCGGGAACGCTCCGGTGTAGGGCACCAGGGTGTGCGTCGGCTTGTGGCCGACCACACCGCTCCACGCCGAGGGCATCCGGATCGATCCGCCCTGGTCGCAGCCGATGGCGATGTCGACCTGGCCGGTGGCCAGCAGCACCGCGCTGCCGCTGGACGAACCGCCCGCCGACCGGGTGGGATCCCAGGGATTCGTCACCGGGGCGGGCTTGGAGGTGAAGCTGGCGCCGGAGAGGCACAGGTCCTCACAGACGGACTTCCCGACGATGGTCCCGCCGGCTGCGAGCAGACGGGTGACGACCGTGGCGTCCTCCTGGGCGACGAAACCCTCGAGGCTGTACGAACCGTTCATCAGCGGCAGGCCGGCCACCGAGACGTTGTCCTTGATGGCGATGGTCTTGCCGTCGAGCGGCCCGCGGCCGGTCGGCGGGATCACCGTGGTGGCTGCCCAGGCGCCGTGGGGATCGTCCTCCGGGGCGGCCTTGCCCACCGGCCGGTCCACTTCCGGCACCGTGACGGTCGTGTCGTAGAGAGCGTCGATCCGGTCGTACGAGTCGAGCGTTGCGGCAGCCATGCGCTGGAACGCTCCGACCTCGTCGGCCGTGAGGTGGTAGCCCTGCCTGCCGGCGGCTTCGGTGATCTGGTCAGTGGTCGGGCGTGGGATGGTCATTGTGTGTTCTCCTCTTCGTGTCTCGGGTGGGATCGGGGGCTGGGGGGTCGTGGGGGAGCTCGGCGACAGTGCACCTCGCCGTCGACGAGGGCGACCTCGATGGTGCGGGGCTGATCGGGAGTGGTGCCGCCGGTCGCTTCGAGGAAGCGGGCGATCGGCAACGTCAGCTCGGACCTGAGGGTGCGGTGGAGGGCCCGGATCCCGTACGTCGGGTTGAAGCCGAGGTCGGTGAGGTGGTCGATCACCTCGGGACGGACATCGATCCGGATGCCCCGTTGCTGTGCCTGGTCGACGTAGGCGTGGACCTCCCGGGCGGCCACGGTCGCTGCGGTAGTCCGGTCGACCCGGTCGAACAGGATGACGTGGTCCAGTCTGTTGAGGAACTCCGGATCGAAGAACCGGGTCACCGATCTCGCGTACACCCCGAGTTCCGCGCCGGCCATCCCGGGCGGGTAGCTCAGTTGGCCGGCCAAGGAGGCGACGTCGTCGGAGCCGCGGGCCAGCTGTCCGTTCCGGAGGTCCCGGGCGAGCTCCCGGAATCTCCGGAACGTCCGGCGGTGGGTCCGGTCCGCCTCGCGGACGCCGAGATTGGCGGTCAGGATGACGATGCAGTTGCGGAAGTCGAGTTCCCGGGTGCCGCTCGCGAGCCGCAACAGCCCGTTGTCCAGGATGTGCAGCAGGGAGCGCAACACCGTGGGGTGGGCCTTCTCGACCTCGTCGAAGAGGACGATGCCGGGCACGCCCGGGGTCGATTCGATCCGTGCGGCGTCGAAGACCGTGTGGCCTTCCCTGCTGCCGGCGTAGCCGGGGGGCGCACCGCTGATGCTCGCCACGTAGTGCTCCTGGGCGAAGCCGCTCATGTCGACCCGGCAGTAGTCGTCCGGGCCCGAGCGCAGGGCGGAGGCGAGCGCCCTGGCGGTCTCGGTCTTTCCCACTCCCGTCGGCCCGACGAACAGCATCGAGACGAGCGGGCGCCCGGGCCGGCCGAGCCCCGACTGCAGGACCGTCACGGTGTCCACCAGCGCCTGGATCGCATGATCCTGACCGGCGATCCGTGCTCTCAGCTGCCGCTCGACGACGGCGGTCCGGCTGTCCACGACGAGCTCCTCGGTCCGGAGTTAGGTACGTCAGGCTTCCATCACCTGCTCGGAGGGCAGGTCGTACACGGGGCAGTCCGCCACGCCGATGGTCGACCGGGTGATCGCCTCCACCTGCTCCTGGGCACGATGGGCATCGGTCACCCACGTCCGGTAGAAGTCGAACGGACAGTCGGCGATGCCCTTGTCCCCGTCGCCGGCGTTCCAGACGCCGGTGTAACCGCGGTGGAGGAGCTTGAAGAGGTGGTTCTGCGCCTGGTCGTTCGCCCGGGCGTCCCGGATCTCGGGGATCGAGAGCTGCGCGAACTGGATGCCGTACGGCTCCTCCCCGGTCTCGCCGAGCGTCCGACCGTCGAAGCCGATGACCGCTGAATGGCCGAAGTAGGTGTAGACCCCGTCGAAGCCGGCGCAGTTGGCCACCGCCACGTAGACGTTGTTCGCCCACGCCATCGCCTTCGCCATCAGCACCTGCTGGTCCTTGGACGGGTACATGTACCCCTGGCAACGGACCACCAGCTCGGCCCCCTTCATCGCACAGTCGCGCCAGATCTCGGGATAGTTGCCGTCGTCGCAGATGATCAGGGACATCCTGATGCCCTTCGGGCCTACGGAGACGTGGGTGCCGTCACCCGGGTACCACCCCTCGATCGGGTTCCAGGGGAGCACCTTGCGGTACTTCTGCACGATGGTGCCGGTGTCGTCGATCAGGACGACGGTGTTGTACGGCGGCTTGTTCGGGTGGTCCTCGTGCCGCTCCCCGGTGAGGGAGAAGACACCCCAGACCTTGGCTTCACGGCACGCCGCAGAGAAGATCTCGGTCTCCGGCCCGGGGACCGTCGTGGCGGTCGCGTACATCTCCTCGGTGTCGTACATGATGCCGAAGGTGGAGTACTCCGGGAACACGATCAGGTCCATGCCGGGAAGCCCGGACTTCACGCCCTTGACCAGGTCGGCGATGGCCGAGGCGTTCGCCAGGACTTCGGCCGTGGTGTGAAGCCGGGGAATGGGGTAGTTCACCACGGCCACGCCGACCGTGTCGGGAGACGAGCTGATATCACCGTGCCGCATGTCTGAGCCCTTCTTGGTGAAGATTGTTCCGTATGGAAATAACTATTACGCCTGTTTGTTGCGGAGATGTTTCTGAATGGAAACACTTGCGGGATGTCTGCTCGTGACGTGTGGACGGGCGCCGGGGTCTGGTCTCGCGGGTGGGGTCAGGCGGCCCCGCGCCAGGTCGCCACGACCTCGAAGTCGTAGCCGTCCGCCTCGGCCAGGTGGAGGTTCTGGTCTGCTTGGTTGCCCTCGAACGACAGGAGTCCGCGGGGGGTCTCCAGGTGCAGCCCGTCGATCACCCGATCCGTGTCCGGGACCCGTGGACTGCCGGCCCGCTCGGCGATCGCCTTGACCGCCCAGATGCTGTCGTAGCAGGACTCTGCCGGAGCGGTGAGGGGTGGCGCAACGCCCCCCTCGGCCGACGAGTACGCGGACAGCAGGCCGGCGGAGCCGGCGGTGTGGAGGGTGCGGAAGAAGCCGCCGGTGGAGAAGAGGTTCCGGGTGCCGTCAATGCCGCTGGCCATCAGCATGCTCTCCTCCATCAGCGGGCTGAGCCGGGTGGTGGTCCGATGCAGGCCTCTGGCGGCGAACCCGCGGTTGAACTCGACCGCGTTGTGTCCGAGCTTGAGCAGCAGGATCCCGTCACAGTGGACCGTGGGCAGGATGTCCAGGAGCCGCTTCTGCCGGTCGAGGGCAGGGCTGGTCTGGTCGCCGAAGAAGACCGCCCCGAGCAGATCGATGTCGGAGCCGACTCTCAGCGCCTCGAGTGTCCGGTAGGTCTGGCGGGGCCAGACATAGTCGTCCCCGACCACCAACCAGCGTCGCGCACGGTGGCTCGCGGCCAACCTCCGCAGCGCCGGCATCAGCTGGGATGCCGGCGTCTCGCCGAGACAGTACGTACCCCTGCGGGTCTCGTTGCCCTCGTAGACGGCGGAATAGACGTACGGGACTCTGCCGGCGATCAGTGGCACCAGCCGGTTGCGCAGGGAGCTGTCGTGCCAGCCGGTCACGGCGTCGAGTCGGCCGTCGCGGATCCCGCGGTCGACGGCGGTCATCACCTCCCGGGGGTCGGCGCCGCCGTCGATGAACTCCAGGGCGACCTCTCGCCCGAGGATGCCGTCGGTTGCGTTGATCTGCTGGGCGGCGAACTCCGAAGCCGCCTCGGCGGCCGCGCCGAACATCCCGGCCGCGTGCTGGAACGGGATGATGACCCCGATCCGTATCGCCATCTGCTGCATGTGTCGCCCCTATCGGGATCAGTGCCCACCGCGACCGTCTGGTGTGCTCCGGTAGGACGCTATCCTCGCGGCGTTGCAGGGCCGTGACGGACCCGTTCCAGGTTGGGCGTCGGTCGGCGTGGCGCGTGTCGGTGTCCGGCGGCCGGGCCGTCGGGTGACCGGTTACAGTCGACCTGTGACGAGGGAGAGCGGCTTGCCAGGTGCGGAGGTGACACCGGGAGCCGGGTCGGTCCAGCGCCGGCTGAGTGATGCCATCGTCGGTGGCCGGCGAGCGGCGGATGCCGTTCGGTCGGTCCTTGCGGGCGCCGGGCTCTCCCTCGAAGGGTGGTTGGTGCTCGTCGCCCTCGCGCGACAGAACGGTCTGATCATGTCGGAGATCGCCGAGCGTACCCGGAGCAGCAATGCGACGTTGACCCGGCACGTCGACACCTTGGTGCAGCAGGCGCTGGTGTACCGCGAGGTGGTCCACGACGACCGCCGGCAGATCGCGGTCTATGCCTCTCGGCGGGGTCTGGCCCTGGTGTCCCGGCTCGAGTCCGAACTGCGCGCCGAGGAGGGGCCCGGCCAGTCCTGACCGGGCCTCCCGGCAGCGGGTGTTGCCGGTTACGGTCACGTGAAGATACTTTCAATCGGTATCAATGTCGCCAGGTCCATCATATGCTTCCAAGTGGAAGGAAATAGTTCGACCGGGTGAAATGGAGAATCATGGAATCGGATGTCCTGGTCTGCTCAGGGGTGACCGTCTCATTCGGCGCGGTCAAGGTGCTGCACGGAGTGGACATGACGGTGCGGAGGGGAGAGGTCCACGTCCTTGTCGGCCCGAACGGTGCCGGGAAGACCACTCTGGCGAATGCCATCACCGGCCACGCGCCGGTGGCGACCGGCGAGATCCGCCTGTGCGGTCGGCGTCTGGACGGCCCGCCCTGGAAGCGGGCGAAGCGTGGGGTCGGTCGCAAGTTCCAGGTGCCCAGGGTGTTTCCCCGACTCTCGGCGGCGGACAACCTCCGGGTCGCGGGCGGGCGGGGCGAAGCGCTCCGGGTGCCGTACGCCGACGCGGGAAGGGCCTGGGGCAAGGAGATCAGCCACGGGGAACGCCAACAGTTGGAACTCGACATGGTCCACATGACCAGACCCGTCCTGGTGGTGCTGGACGAGCCCACGGCGGGGATGCCGGCGGAGGAGCGGATCAGACTGGCGGAGCAGATCAGGTCCCGCAAGGGTGACGCTGCGTACCTCATCGTCGAGCATGATCTCCAGTTCGTCCGCCTCGTCGCGGACCGTGTCTCGTTCCTGCAGGAGGGTCGGCTCGAACTGACCGGCAGCTACGACGAGGTCAGCACGCACCCCCGGGTGATCTCCGCCTACCTGGGCGAGGCGATCGAGAGCCGGGCCGTGCGATGACGGCCACCCATGCGATGACAGCCACCACGGTGATCGCCGGGGCAGCCCTGCGGGTGCGCGACCTCAGCGTGTTCCGTGAGGACATCCGGGTGGTCCGCGACGTCGCCCTCGCGATCGACCCGGGCGAGTCGCTGGGCATCCTGGGCCACAACGGGGCGGGCAAGACGTCGCTGATCGAGGGGATCGTCGGTCTTCTCCGCACCCGCGGCGACATCGACCTCTTCGGTGACACGGTGAGGGGAACGCCGGGCTCTGGCCGGGCCCGCTCCGGGATGGCGCTGGTGCCCCAGGGCCGGCGACTGATCGCCGACATGACCGTCGAGGAGAACCTGCGGACGGCGCTCCTGGCGCCCGGAGGCGGTGGACCTCGGATCGATGTCGACGAGCTGTTCCCAGGACTGCGGGAGCTGTCGAAACGGAAGGCGGGCCTGCTGTCCGGCGGACAACAGCAACAGGTGGCCATCGCCCGGGCCCTGCTGCGGCGACCGAAGGTTCTCATCCTCGACGAGCCGACCGAAGGGCTGTCCCCGCTGCTCATCGCGGAGATCGTCCGCGTCCTCGGCGAACTCCGTGGTCTCGGCGTCTCGATCCTGCTCGCCGAGCAGCACCATCACGTGATCGCCTCCTCCTGCGATCGCTACCTGACCATCCGATCGGGGCAGATCGTCGCCCGGGGAGAGACCTCGGACGGACGACTCGACTCCTACGCCGAACAGCTGTGAGTCCTCACCACAGCACAGGCCGATCCGCTGACCGGATCACCCACCACCCAACGAAAGGAACGACATCATGAACATCTCCCACGGCAACGGAGCACCCGTCTCCGGCCGCGTCCGACCATCCATCCGGGTACATCGCAGGCTTCTCGCGGGGGTCGCCCTCGCCGGGGCACTGGCGATGACGACCACGGCGTGCTCCGGCGGCGCGAATCAGCGGGCCGCCGCGGACGGGAACACCATCAAGCTCGGCCTCCTCTACTCGCTGACCGGCGACCTGGCCACGGTCGAGACGCCGATGCATGACGCCGCGCTGCTGGCCGTCGACGAGATCAACGCCGCGGGTGGCATCAACGGCAAGAAGATCGAACCGGTGGTGGAGGACTACGCCTCGGACAATGCCAAGGCGGTCGAGAAGGCCAACAAACTGATCGAGGACGACCATGTCGTGGCCACCCTCGGGATGTACACCTCGGCCAGCCGCCTCGCGGTGTTGCCCAAGTTCGAGCAGTCCAATTCCCTGCTCCTCTACGCGGTGGTGACCGAGGGGTTGGAGTGCAGCCCGAACGTCATCTACACCGGCATCACGCCGTCCCAGACGCTGGAGCAGACCATCCCGTGGATGTTGCAGCACCTCGGCAAGAAGGTCTACCTGGTCGGGTCGGACTACATCTACCCGCACACCGTGAACGCCATCGCGAAGAAGCTGATCGAGCAGAACGGCGGCGAAGTCGTCGCGGATGACTACTTCCCCCTCGGCAGCACCGAGTTCGGCACCGCCGTCTCCAAGATCAAGAACAGCAATGCCGATGTCGTGTTCTCGTCCCTGGTCGCCGGGTCGATCCCGGCCTTCTACAAGCAGTACCACGCCGGCGGCCTGGACTTCCAGCAGCGGCCGCTGGTCTCGTCGATCACGTCCGAGGCGGAGATCGCCGGCATGGGTGCCGACAATGCGGTGGGCAGCTACACCGCTTCGTCGTACTTCCAGTCGATCGATTCGCCCACGAACGACGCCTTCGTCAAGGCGATCAAGGCGAAGTACGGCAGCGGGCAGTTCACCGATCGTGAGATGGCTGCCGCCTACAGCACCGTCTACATGTTCAAGAAGGCCGTCGAGTCCGCTGGTGGTGACCTCTCCACCGACCATCTGAAGAAGGTCTTCCCGGGTACGAGCGTCGAGGGGCCACAAGGGACGGTGACGGTCGAGTCGAACAACAACACGACCATGACCTCACTGCTCGGCAAGGTCAACGCCTCGGGACAGTTCGACGTCGTGCAGGACTTCGGCCAGGTGAAGGCGGACCCCTTCCCGGCCTCGGTGGTGCCGAACCCGCCCACCTGTCCGGTCCGGGTCAAGTGACCCGGATGCTCCGGGGAAGGTGAGGAGGACATCGTGTCGATCGTTCTTCAGGTGCTGTTCCAGGGGCTCGGGATCGGGTCCGTCCTGCTGCTGGGTGCCCTCGGACTGATGATCATCTACGGGGTGATGGGGATCGTGAACCTCGCCCACGGTGAGTTCGTGATGGTCGGCGCCTACGCCTCCGTCGTCGTGTCGACGGTCGGCATGTCGTGGCTGTCGATCCCTGCCGCAGTCCTTGTCGCCGGTGCGCTGGGGCTCCTCGTCGACGTGGTCGTGGTGAGGTATTTCTACAACAACCCGGTGGCGTCGATGCTCGGGACCTTCGGCATCGGCATGGTCCTGCAGAGCGTCGTCCTGCTCGTCTTCGGCCCGAACCTCCAACGATCCGAGCAGCCGATCACCGCCTCGGTCCCGATCGGCTTCGGGCAGAGCTTCTCGGTGTGGCGGCTCGTACTGATCGGTGTCGCCGTCGTCACGACGATAGGCCTCGGGCTGGTCCTGGCCCGGACGAAGTACGGGCTCACGGTCAGGTTGGTCACGGCGGACCGTCAGGTCGCCTCGACGCTCGGGATCCGGTCCAAGCGGACCAACCGGTGGACCTTCGCCCTGGGCTGTGCCCTTGCCGGGTTCGGCGGCGCCCTGGCCGCACCACTGGCCAATGTGTCGCCCACGATGGGGGTCACCTACCTGGCGAACTCCTTCCTGGTCGTCGTACTGGCGAGGCTGGGGGATGTCCGCTCGACCGCCCTGTGGTCGGCGGCGCTCGGGGTGGGGCTGGCCGGGGTTGCCGCGGTGTCGAATGATGTCGTCGCCACGATCATCATCTGGGTGGCGGCCCTGGCCATCGTCGCCGTCCGTCGAACCGAGCTCAGTGCGGTCCGGGTGTGATGGGAGAAATGGACATGAAGAAGCTTTCCGACCTCCTGCCGGGTCTCCGTGGGGGCGGCACACATCGTTTCGGCCCCACGGCCACCCCGAAACCGCTGACGGCCGGCCTGGTCCTGCTGGCGTTCCTGCTCGCACCGGCAGCGCTCGGCGGGTACGGATCCGGACTCGTGGCGCTGTACCTCCCGCTGGTGCTGCTGGCCCTGAGCGCCGATCTCCTCTGGGGCCTCAACGGGGTGGTGTCCTTCGGGCATGCCGCGTTCTTCACCGCCGGGGCCTATCTGGCGGCACTGATCGTCGGCGGACCCGGAGACTCGGCCGCGGGCACACTGAGCTATCTGCAGGCGACGAACGTCGGTGCGGGGCCCGGAGACGTCTGGCGGGGGGTGTTCGAGGCGCTGGCTGCGGTGCGGATCCTGGGCGTGTCCGTCCTGGCGCTCCTCCTCCCCGCCGTGGTCGTCGGCCTCTTCGGGCTGGTGCTGGGACTGGTCCTGTTCCGGCTGCCGTCGCCCGAGGTCTATGTGCCGCTGATGACACTCGGACTCGGTGTGATCATGACGACGAGCCTCGTCGGGGTGTCGTTCCTGGGAGCGAGCAACGGGCTCTCCAACATCCCCTCGTTCGTAGCGGACACCTGGCTCACCCGGATCGCCGGGGACGGGATGGGCAAGTACTACTTCAACCTGCTCTTCCTGGTCGTGGCGTACGGCGTCTACTGGTGGTTCCGTGGGTCGTCGTGGGGCCGCCGCTGGCTGGGGTCGGGTGATTCGCCGCTGCGCCTGGACGCGCTGGGGTACCGGGCGAATCTGACCCGCAGCCTGGGCTTCGGCGCCTCGGCCGCACTGGCCGGATTCGCCGGCGCGCTCTATGTCGGGTCGATCGGATTCGTCGCTCCGGCGCAGGCCGCCGTGGGACAGTCGGCGATGGTGCTGATCTGGGTCGCGGTCGGGCGTCCGGGCAGCTTCTTCGGGCCGCTGGTCGGAGTCCTGACGATCCAGATCAGCTCGTTCTTCCTGTCCGGCGTGCTGAAGAACAGCTGGCAACTCGTCCTCGGCGTCATCCTGATCCTGGTGGTCGTGCTGATGACACGGGCCGCCGAGATCCGAGCGTTCGTCCGGCGGACAGTGCGTCGTGCCGAGCGCCCCCCGGTCGAGCGGGTCGCGTCGGCGAGCGAATGATGTGACCGTTGGCGGTCCTGGGTCGCCGGGCGGGTGTCCCGCGCCCCGGCGACCCGGGATCAGCGTCGCGGCCGGCCGGTGGGCCGCGGCCGGCCGGTGAGGGCGTGGGCCACCGCCGCGGCGATGGCGACCCCGTTGAGCGCGTCCTCGGTGGTTTGCGGCACCCGGTCCAGACGCTCGGCGACCACCGTGATGCCCTGGAGGGTCACGCTCCAGGGCAGCTGGGTGGCCATCAGCAACGTACGGACCGCGGGGCCGACGGTCATCCGGCCGAGCAGCTCGTCGTCGGTGAGGATCGCGAACCGGCCGTCGAAGTCGGCGTGTCCGGTGTGGTGGACGGTGCCGCCGACCGCGCGACGGCGTTCCTCGAGCAGGTCGATCGGCACGATCCGCACCTCGTTGAGCGGGAACGGCAGCCGGATCCAGCAGATCGTCGCGTGGGTCCGGCGCCCGTGCCGCGCGGGATCCGCCTCGTGGACGACGTGCGCGACACAGAACTCCTGACCGTGATAGCTGCCGGCGAAACCCTCCCGGAACCGCAGCCGCCGCTGCCACTCCCGCAGTCTCGGTGGCGGTGGGCGCAGCCGGGAGGCGTCGTCGGTGTAGGTCCATCCCCGCGCCGTAGCGCCGGAGCGGAGCGCCGTCAGGCGACGGTGTTCACGTCGCGGGGCGCCGATGGCGATCGTGGCCAGCCAACCGACCAGCGGCAGGGTGATCAACAGCACCAGCCAGGTGCCCATCAGGACCGTCCCCTCGTCGGGGCCTGGTCGAGGATCGCGGGGACGTCGGAGGGCCCGGCGGGGCGTACGCGAGGATCGGCCATGCGATCAGGGTAGTCAACGGTGGTTCGCCGGGCCCCGATCGGCTGCCGGGCCACTGCCGGCGCCGGCCACCGTGACGGCCACCGCCACCGCCAGGGTCCCGAGCTGCACCCGGCGGGCGAGCCGGACCGCTCGAGCCACATCCCGCGGCTCCGCCCGGCGACCGTCCCCCAGCTCACCGCGGTCCTCCACAATGCCGCCGTAGGCGTTCGACCCACCGAGGCGGATCCCCAGCGCGCCGGCGAAGGCGGCCTCGATCTGCCCGCCGTTCGGGCTGGGGTGCGCCGCGGTGTCCTCGCGGATCGCCCGCCAGGCCCCGGCCGAGGTCCCCGCGGCGAGCGCGGCGCCGAGCCGGGCCGGCAGCCAGTTGACCGCGTCGTCGAGCCGGGCGGCCACCTTCCCGAACCGCTCGTAGCGGTCGTTGCGGTAGCCGATCATCGCGTCGAGGGTGTTGATCGCCCGATGGGCCACCATCCCCGGCGCGCCGGCGAGCGCGCCCCAGACCAGCGGGGCGACCACGGCGTCGGAGGTGTTCTCGGCCAGCGACTCGATCGCGGCCCGGGTGACGCCGGCCGCGTCCAGCGCCCACGGATCCCGGCCGACCAGATGGCTGACCTGTTCCCGTGCGGCGGACAGATCCTCCCGCTCGAGGTGGCCGGCGACCGCCGAGGCCTCCCGCTCCAGTGACCGGCCGCCGAGCACGGTCCAGGTGACCAGCGCCGTCCAGACGACGTCGGCGACGGGCCGGTGGCGGACCGACCGCTGCACCAGCGCGGCCGCGAGCGTCGCCGCTCCCACCAGCAGCCCCACGTGTTCAGCCCCCGCGGCCACCGAGTCGGCGTACGTACGCCGCTCCAGTCGGCCGGCCACCCGGCCGAACGCCGCCACCGGGTGCCCCCGGCGGGGATCGCCGAGCAACCGGTCCAGCCCGAACCCGAGGGCCAGCCCGAGAGCCCGGGAGCAGCTCACCACGCGATCACCGCTGCCACGGCGAGCCCGGCCGCGGCCGCCTCGACGGTGGCGCCGAGGACATCGCCGGTGATGCCGCCGAGCCGGCGGACACACCACCACAGCAGCACCCCGGCGGCCAGCGGCCCGCCGGCTGTGGCGATCACACCGGCCCACCAGGTCGCCCCGGTCACCACCGCGACTCCGGCCAGCGCCGCCGCCCAGACCAGCCAGACGACCACCGCGCCGTACCACGGCACCGACCCGGCGACCGCCTGCCCGAGCCCCTCGGGCCGGGCCGCCGGCACGCCGCGCAGGCAGCCCAGCACGAGCGCCGCCCGCGAGGCGCAGACCAGCGCCGCGACCAGCAGCCAGCCCAGCGGGCCCGCCAGCAGCGCGCCGTACGACGCCGCCTGCAGGCCCAGCACCACGACCAGCGTGCCGGCCCCCATCGGGCCGACGTCGCCGGTGCGCATGATCTCGAGCGCCCGGTCGCGGTCCCAGGAGGAGCCGAGTCCGTCGGCGGTGTCGGCCAGCCCGTCCCAGTGCATGGCCCGGGTGAGCTGGGCGACGATCCCGACGACCAGCAGGCCCCCGACCAGGCCGGGAGCGCCGAGCCGTACCGCTCCCCAGCCGGCCAGACCTGCTGCCAGCGCGACCGGCACCATCACCACCGAACCGACGGTCATCGCCGTCCGGGCGATCGGCCGGGTGACCTGGGCGATCGGCCCGGCAGGGATCCGGGTGAGGGTGCCGAGAGCCAGTCGCCAGCCGTCGGCCGGCCCGGGCTCAGCTGACATCAGCCAGCGTCGCCATCTCCCGCATCAGCGCGATCCCGGACCGCACCAGCGGGACCGCGGAGGCCGCTCCGGTCCCCTCGCCGAGGCGCAGGCCCAGATCGAGGATCGGTCGCAGCCCCAGCCGCTCGATGGCGTACGACAGCCCGGGCTCGGGGGAGCGGTGGCCGGCCCGCATCCAGGTCTTGGCGCCCGGGGCGATGGACTCCGCCATCGTCGCCTCGGCGCCGGCGATCACACCGTCGACCAGTACCGGCACCCCGGCCCGGGCCGCCGCGATCATGTAGCCGGTGGCCGCGGCGATGTCCGCGGACCCCAGGCAGGCCAGCCGTTCGATCGGGTCGGCGAGCCGGTCGCCGCAGCGGGCGATCGCCTCGTCGATCACCGCCGCCTTCCGCAGCCGACCGGCCTCGTCGAGTCCGGTGCCGATGCCGGTCACCTCGGCCGCCGGCACACCGTACGTGGCGGCGATCAGCGCGGCGGACGGGGTGGTGTTGCCGATGCCCAGATCGCCGGCGATCAGCAGCTGGGCCCCGGCGGCGATCTCCTCGGCGGCGACGGCCTCCCCCTCGGCGAGTGCCTGCTCGGCCTCGGCGCGGGTCAGCGCGTCCTCGACCCGGATGTTGCCCGAGCCGCGGCGGACCTTGTGGGCGGTCACCGCCGCGGGAACATCCAGGTCGGCGTCCACCCCGATGTCCAGGAGGCGTACGTGGATGCCGTACTGCCGGGCGATCACGCTGATCCCGGCCTTGCCGGCCAGGATGCCGTGGACCATGCCGACGGTGATCGCGGTGGGGTAGACCGACACCCCGTCCGCGGCGACGCCGTGGTCACCGGCGAAGACGACGGTGCGGATGTTGTCCAGTGGGGCGGGCGGCACCTGGCCCTGCGCCGCGGCGATCCAGCAGCCGAGTTCGACGAGGCCGTGCAGGGCGCCGGTCGGCATCGCCAGCGTGTCGCAGTGGGCGAGCGCGGCGGCGTACACCTCGGTGTCGGGTGGGGTGATGGTGAGTGAGGTGATGGTCATCGATCCTCCGAGGGGTGGAGGCGCGCCCGGATCCGCAGAAGGCCCTGTGGATACGAGTGAGTGGAATCGGACCGAACATCACGGCCCGGGCACGCCGCCACGTCTGGTATGGGCGCGTCAGGCGGTGCGGTCGTGAGCGGGGCTGTCGGTGGCCGAGCAGCGGAACGGATCGCTCATGGTGTCCTCTCCGGGATGGCGCGTCCCAGTCGTGGGTGAACGCGGGCCGAGTTCCTGACTTGGACTCACAGTGGCGCGACCGTGCCGGATTCCCACCGGCTTCCTCGGGTACCGCGTGTTGCGTGGCAAGCCTACACTCCCGGCATGTCCTCGTGATCGCGGTGCCCCGGTGGCTCGAGTTGGAACGTCGAATGCTCCACCGACACCGGGAAATGCCCGGCCACACAGCTCTGCAGAGTGTCCAGCAGATGGGGTGCGGTGCCGGTGCGGAAGCACTCCTCCTCGACCACCACATGGGCGCTGAGCACCGGCAGGCCGGTGGCGATCGTGCTCGCGTGCAGGTCGTGCACCTCGAGGACGTGGTCGACCGCCAACAGGTGCCGACGCACCTCGGCCAGGTCGAGGCCCTTTGGCGTCCACTCCAGCAGCACCGTGGTCGAGAAGCGGAGCAGAGCCAGTGTCCGGGGGATGATCAGCACGGCGATGACCATCGCGGCGACCGCGTCGGCGCGCAGCCAGCCGAGCGTCCCGATCAGCACCGCCGAGACGATCACCGCGACCGACCCGAGCGCGTCGTTGACGACCTCCAGGAAGGCCGTGCGGAGGTTGAGGTTGACGTCGCGGTGGCCGAGCAGGACGGCGAGCGACACCAGGTTCCCGACCAAGCCGATGACGCCGAAGATCAGCAGGGCGCCGGAGGGCACCTCCGGTGGCTGCAGCAACCGCCGGACGCCGTCGATCAGCGCGTACACCCCGACCGCCAGCAGGATCGCGGCCTGCCACTGGGCGGAGATCACCTCGGCGCGCCGGAACCCCCAGGTGCGGCGCTCATCCGGCGGCCGGGTCGCCAGCCGGGCGGCGACCAGCGCCATCGTCAGGCCGGCCACGTCGGTGAGCATGTGGGCAGCGTCGGTGAGCAGCGACAGGCTGCGGGTCAGCGCCGCACCGACCACCTCGGCCACCAGCACCGTCGCGGTGATCGCCAGGGCCACCATCAACCGGCGCCGAGGGGCGAGGCCGTGGTCGTGGTCGTGTCCCATGGAGTCGATCTTAGGTGTGCTGATCAGGGGAGGCCGGTCCATCGGGTGATGGGGTGTCCGTCGTCGCGTTGGTGCGGGGTGTGAGTAGCGAGCCGTCTCACTGCGGGCGTCGGGGCCAGGCACAGGTGGTGCACTCCTGGCTCCGCCGGGCCCGGATGACGTTCCAGGCGAGCACGGCGATCCCCAGCATGATGCCGGCGACCGGGTGCACGGTGACGCCGACCACCAGGCCCAGCATCAGCGGGACGGAGACGGCGCAGGGTGACAGGGGCATGACACCACCCTAGCCGATTACCCCTGGGGGTATTGTCGTTCAGACGGCTCCGGGGAAGCCGAACTGCCGCCACGCCTCGTACGTCGCGATCGCGGTGGCGTTGGACAGGTTCAGCGACCGGTTGCCCGGCCGCATCGGGATCCGGATCTGCTCGGTCACCCGGCCATCGGCCAGCACCGCGGGATCCAGGCCGGTCGGCTCCGGGCCGAACAGCAGCACGTCGCCCTCCCGGTAGGTGATGTCGGTGTGGCGTACGGTCGCGTGCGAGGTGAATGCGAAGACCCGGGCCGGCAGCAGCGCCGCGTACGCCGCCTCGAGGTCCTCGTGCACGGTGACGTGCGCCATGTCGTGGTAGTCCAGGCCCGCCCGCCGCAGATGGGTGTCGTCCATCGAGAAGCCCAGCGGTCCGGCCAGGTGCAGCGGTGCCCCGGTGATGGCGGCCAGCCGGATGGTGGCGCCGGTGTTGTGCGGGATGCGGGGGGAGTGGAAGAGGATGTGGACCGGGCAGGACATGCCGGTCAGTCTCTCACGCCGCCTCGTCCGGCCAGTGGTGCGCGAGCCGGCTGGTGAAGGTCCGCGGGTCCCCGCTGATCGGGTCGGTGAAGGCCAGTGTCCGGGCGACTAGCTCCAGCGGAGTGGAGAAGTCGTCGATGTCCACCTCACGGACCTCCGGGTACAGCGGGTCGCCGAGGATCGGGATGCCGAGCCCGGTCAGGTGGACCCGCAGTTGGTGCGTCTTCCCGGTGGTGGGGGTGAGCAGGTAGCGCCCGTACGCCCCGCGCTGTTCGACCAGGTCGACGACGGTCCGACTGTTCGGCTCCCGATCCGCCAGCACGTCGGTTTGCCACACCCCGCGGCGCTTGTGCAGGTGGTTCGCCACCTCGCGGGGAAAGGTGAGCTCGGGACGGACCATGGCGAGGGCGGTGTAGGTCTTGGTCACCAGCCGCTGCTCGAAGAGCTGTTGGTACGGCGCCCGCCAGCGGCGTTCGGTGGTGAGCAGCAGCACCCCGCCGGTCAACCGGTCGAGCCGGTGCGCGGGGGACAGCTCGGGCAGGCCGAGGGCGTCGCGCAGCCGGACGACCACCGACTGGGTGACGTGACGCCCGCGCGGGATGGAGGACAGGAAGTGCGGCTTGTCGACCACGACGATCCGCTCGTCGCGGTGCAGCACCCGGATCTCGAAGGGCACCACCGGCTCGTCGCGCAGGTCCCGATGGAACCAGACGAAGGTGTGCGGGGCGTACGCCTCGGCACCGCTGAGCGGCGTCCCGTCATCGATCACGAAGCGCCCCGCGGCGAGCATCGCCTCGACCGGCGCGTCCGTCGCCAGTCGGTCCACCAGGAATGCCCGCATCGTCGGCCAGGGTGCCGGCCGGTCCGCATCCGGTGTCCGCACCCAGGCGGCCGACAGGCCGTGGCGGAGGGGAAGCGGGGAACGCGGCGGCACCCGGTCAGCCTACGTGCCGCGGGTCGCGGAACGGGAGTTCTCGGGTCGCTGAGGGTGGAGTACAGTCGGCTGGGCGTCAACGAACGCGATGCGGGTGAGGCCCAAGGGTGGGGCGCCACACTTCCGGTGTGGAGGTTCAGGTTCGAGTCCTGGCGCCCGCTCCGATCATCTTCGGAGAGGGCGGGCATGGGCGTACGACAGATGTTCGCCGACACCCGCCCCCTCCACGACGACCACTTCCGACGGCTGTGGATCGCCAATATCATCACCGTCATCGGTGCCCAGCTCACCGTCGTCGCGGTGCCGGCGCAGATCTATGCGCTCACCGGCAGCTCCGCCTACGTGGGCCTGACCGGCCTCTTCGGTCTGGTGCCGCTGGTGGTCTTCGGCCTGTGGGGTGGGGCATTGGCCGACGCGATGGACCGGCGCCGGCTGATGGTGCTGTCCACCGTCGGCCTGATCGCCACCTCTGCACTGTTCTGGGCCCAGTCGGCCCTCGGCACCGGCAACGTCTGGCTGATCCTGGGGATCTTCGCGGTCCAGCAGGCCTTCTTCGCGGTCAACCAGCCGACCCGGACCTCGATCCTGCCGCGGCTGCTGCCCGCTGGGCAGCTGCCGGCGGCCAACTCACTCAACATGACCGTGATGCAGTTCGGCGCGATCGCCGGTCCGCTGGTGGGCGGGGCGCTGATCCCGGTGCTCGGCTTCTCCTGGCTGTATCTGGCCGACACCGTGCTGCTCTTCGCCACGCTGTGGGCGGCGGTCCGGCTGCCCGCGCTGCCGCCGACTGCCGGGGAGCGCCAGGGGGTGCCGGGGCTGCGCTCGGTGGTCGAGGGGCTGGGCTACCTGCGCGGCCAGCCGGTGCTGATGATGTCCTTCCTGGTGGACCTGATCGCGATGGTCTTCGGGATGCCCCGGGCACTGTTCCCGCAGCTTGCCCACGAGTCCTTCGGGGGCCCGGCCGAGGGCGGCACCGCTTTCGCCCTGTTGTTCGCCGCGATTCCCGCCGGGGCGCTGCTGGGCGGCATCTTCTCCGGCTGGATCTCCCGGGTCACCAGGCAGGGGCTGGCGGTGGTGCTGTGCATTGTCGCCTGGGGCGCGGCGATGCTCGGCTTCGGGCTGTTCGCCGGGGTGGGGCTGTTGCTGCCCGCACTCGGCTTGCTCGCGGTGGGCGGTGCGGCGGACATGGCCTCGGCAGCGTTCCGGCAGACCATCCTGCAGGAGGCCGCCAGCGACGAGGTGCGCGGCCGGCTGCAGGGCATCTTCATCGTTGTGGTGGCCGGCGGGCCACGGCTGGCGGACACCCTGCACGGCGGGGCCGCCGCGGTGCTGGGCACGGTTGCTGCAACCGCCGGTGGCGGGGTGGCGGTGATCGCCGGGGTGGTGCTGGCGGCGCTGCTGGTGCCGTCGTTCGTCCGCTACCGGGTCACCCGCTGAGGGGTCTGGCGGCGGTGGTTCCGCCGGCCCGCGGGATCCCGGCGGCGTCGGCGGCGGCACCGTACGCCGCAGCCAGGCTGGTGACGGTCTCGTGCGCGTTGAGGCCGGACGGATTGGGCAGCACCCACAACGGGGTGCCGTCGAGGTCCTCGGGCTGGCGGCCCGGGCGGGCCTTCGGCCGGCGGAACCCGGTGCGGTAGGCCGAGATCCCGACGACCGCCACCACCCGGGGGTGGTGGGCGGTGACCGTACGCTCCAGCCGGGCCGCCCCGGCGCGGAGCTCCTCGGCGGTCAGCTCGTCGGCCCGGGCGGTGGCCCGGGCCACCAGGTTGGTGATGCCCAGGCCGAGGGCCGCCACCGCGGCGCGATCGGCCGGCCGCATGCCAGCGGTGCAGTCGATCGGGTAGTCGGTGATCCCGGCCGCGAAGAGAGCCGGCCAGAACCGGTTGCCGGGGCGGGCGAAATGAGCGCCGGTGGCGCCCGACCACAGGCTCGGGTTGATGCCCACCACCAGCAGTCTCAGCGGGTCGGGCAGGATGTCGGGAATCGTCCGCCCCGCCGCGGCGGCGAGGTCGGCGGGGGTGGGACGGGGCACCCGCTCATTGTCCTCCGGTCCGGTCCACCCGCCTCATGTTCGGAGGCGGGTGGTGCCCTGGTTGGTGACGAGGAAGTGCTGGCCGCGCGGGGTCTGCCAGTGCCACTGCCCGGGCCGGGGCTGGGTGAGCTGATAGCCGCCGTGGGTCCGGGCCCGATGCGCGGTCCGGCCCAACGGACCCAGGTTGGGGATCGCGGTCGGCCCGCCCCGCGCCCACGGGATCGTGTGGTCCGCGTCGGCCTGCCGGGCAGAGAGACTGCCGTAGGGCACGACCTCTACCGGCTGGGCGGCCAGCAACTGTTCCCGCATCCGATCAGGCACCTCGTAGGCGTCGACCGGGACCGAGTCGGCGTGGTCGATGACCCGGGTGAGGCGGACCCGGCAGCCGGCGAGCAACTGCCCCAGGGCGGTCCGGGCCAGCGGGCCGCGCCCTTCCACCCGGGCCACGTCCGCCTCCGGGGTGGTGTGGACATACAGGTGCACGACCGGAGTCTGGCCGGGATGCCGGCCACGGGCCAGCAGGCCCAGCGCACGGGCCCGGCGATTGTCCAGGTCCGACTCGTCGCCGCCGGCGGCGAGGTCGGCGGCCATCGCCGCGAGGGTCTGGTCGAGCTGAGTGGCGTCGGCGGCATCCAACACCCCGAACACGTCGCACGCCCCACCCGTTCCCTGACGGGGATACAGGTCGAGACGACGCCGGTGCCGGGCCCGTTCCTGCCGGTCGGCGGTGGCCGGATCGGCGGCGGCGATCTCCCCGTCCAGCAATCGCTGCGCGCGAGCCCAGGACAGACCGGGGATGCGGTCCCCGATCCGATCATCGATCCACACGGCCGCGACCGCCGACAGCGGGTGACAGCGTCTGGCGACCTGGACCGCCCGCCAGACGGGGAGGCGGCCGTGAACCATCTGGTTCCACAGCTTGGGGTGGCGCCATTTCAGATCCAGCGCGTCGGAGATCACCAGCCTCGCCCGGTCCGGCGCGATCCCGAGCGCGCCGCCGACCTCCAGGTGCAGGAACTCCGGCACCGCCGGGGCTCCTTCACCTCCCAGGGGGACAAGCTGTTCGCGGTCGACCGGTGCGGTGGCTTCGACGAGGTCGGCGACCAGGGCCAGGCGGCGGATCTCGGCGAACCGGGCCAGGGCCTCGATTTCGGCGAGTTGGTCGAGATGGTCCGCGGGGTCTTCGGGCAGGCCGTAGCCGGCGGTCACCGCGACCGGATCACCCCCGTCACCCTCGGGATGATCCGGGTCGGCGAGCGTCACCATCAGCCCATCGGCGAGCAGGGACGCACCGTCGGCAACCGGCCGGGCCGGCGGGCGCCGGAACAGGCCGGGTCCGTCGGGCAGGCCCGGCAGCGGTGGTGTGGTCTCCTCGTTCATGCCTCCAAGGTAGAGGAGGCCTCTGACACTCAATCGGACATCTGACCGCATCCGGTCGGATGTCCGACCCCCGGTCTACTGTCGATGCCATGCCGTCCTACCGCGTCGCCCTGCAGGTCACCGAGGTCCGCGCCGGGCATTGCCCGGGCGAGGTGTTGACGACGGCCGCCGCGGCCGCCGGGCGGCTGGCTCACCTGGACAAGCCCGACCTGGTGATGGAGGACGGGCTGCCCTGGGTGGTGGTCCGGTTCAGCATCGACCCGACCGGCCGGGCCGAGGAGGACGACCGGGCCGGGTCGATCGCCGATGAGGTGGCACGGGCGGTCGGCGCGGTCGCCGAGGTCCAGCGCACCCGGGTCAGCCGACGGGTGAGAGGAGAGTGGCTGATCGTCGCGCGCTGATTGTGTTTCACTGGGACATGTCCGCAAAACTGCTCAACGACCCGTCCGATGTCGTGCAGGAGGCCCTCGAGGGCCTGGTCCTGGTGCAGCCGGGGCTGGGTCTGTTGGAGGACCGTACGACCGTCATCCGCGCCGACCGGCGCACCGACGGTCCGGGGGACCGGTCGGTCCCGGTGGCCGTGATCACCGGGGGCGGCGGCGGACACGACCCGTCGGATGCCGGATTCGTCGGTCGTGGGATGCTGACCGCGGCGGTCACCGGCGGCATCTTCTCCTCGCCCGGAGCCGACGCCGTCCACCAGGCGATCCGTGCGGTCACCGGCGCGGCGGGCTGCCTGCTGGTGGTGAAGAACTACACCGGCGACCGACTCAACTTCCAGCTCGGGGCCGAACTCGCCCGCGCCGACGGCTACCGGGTGGCGGCGGTCTTCGTCGCCGACGACGTCGCCCTGGCCGAGACCGAGGACCACGCCGGTCGCCGAGGACTCGCCGGCACCGTCCTGGTCGAGAAGGTCGCCGGCGCGCTGGCCGAGCAGGGCCGTCCGCTGGAGGAGGTGCGGTCCCTCGCCCAGGCGGTCGCCGACCGGCTCGGCACCGTCAACGCCGGGCTGTCCGCCTGCACCGTGCCGGGGCTGCCGTCGCCCAGCTTCGAGCTGCGTGCCGACGAGGTCGAGCTCGGGCTCGGCATCCACGGCGAGCCGGGCGTCCGCCGGATCCGGGCGACCGATGCGGACAAGCTGATCCACATCATGCTGTCCCGGATCGCGACCGAGCGGGGCATCCGGGCCGGCGCCCGGGTGGTGGCCCTGGTCGGTGGCGCCGGCGCCACCCCGCCGATCGAGCTGTCCATCGCCACCCGGGCGGTGGTCCGGGAACTGGAGCTGCGACGGATCGAGGTGACCCGGCTCTACCGCGGGGAGGTGATGACCAGCCTGGACATGGCCGGGGTCTCGGTCACCCTACTGGCGCTGGAGGAGCACGCCGAACAGGTGCTGGCGGCCTTCGA
Organism: Raineyella sp. W15-4; assembly: GCF_033170155.1. Lineage (GTDB taxonomy): Bacteria > Actinomycetota > Actinomycetes > Propionibacteriales > Propionibacteriaceae > Raineyella. Next base: position 408,982 of record NZ_CP137079.1, read on the forward strand.
CGCGCCGACCGCGGCGCTCGCCTGGCCGGGCCGCGGGGTCGACACACCACCCACCCTGGTCACCGTCGCGGTGCCGATGCCGGCGGCGGGCGAGGGCGACCTCGGCACGCCCGACGCCGGGATCCGGGCCGCCCTCGACGTCGCCTGCCAGGCCGTCCTCGACAGCGAGACCGAACTGACCCGGCTCGACCAGCAGGTCGGCGACGGCGACCTCGGCCAGGCGCTGGCCCGCGGGGCGTACGGCTGGTTCGACGACCCGGTCGAGGGGGACGCGAACCACCTGCTGCGGCACCTGTCCGCCATCGTCCGGCGGGAGGTCGGCGGCAGCTCCGGCGCGCTGTACGCGATGGGACTGCTGCGGGCCGCCGAGGCGCTCGAGCGGGGCGCCGACTGGGGTGGCGCGCTCGCCGCGGCGGTCGCGGGCATCGCCGACCTGGGGGCTGCGGCGCCCGGGGACGGCACCATGCTCGACGCCCTCGCCCCGGCCGCCGAGGTTTGGGACGAGGGGCCGGACGCGGTGGTCGAAGCGGCCCGTCGGGGGGCCGCGGCGACGGTCGGGGCGGTGGCCCGGCGGGGCCGGGCCAGCTACCTCGGGGAGCGCGCCCAGGGCTATCCCGACCCGGGCGCGGTCGCCGTCGTCCGGTGGCTGGAGGCCGTCGCCGGTTTCCGGCCGAGAGGCATCTGACAAGGGCGTACGCCGGGGCCCGGTGCCGTACGGGGTGTACGGGATCGTACGGATCTGTCGCCGGGGGTGGCGCCGGCCGGGGCCGGCGGGGAGGATCAGAGTGTCATCGCTTCTGGGGGGAAGCGATGACATGTTCTTCCGGACGAGACCCGGATCGGGACGAGACCCGGATCGGGACGAGACCCGGATCGGAGCGGCCCGGATGACGAGGGCCCCGGACACCGCCGTGGCGGTCCGGGGCCCTGTCGCTCGGTCAGCGCCGAGCGGAGCGGTTCAGGCCGGGTGGATCAGCGCTGGTCCATCGGGACGACCTCGCGCTTGTCGTGGCCGATGTAGATCTGGCGCGGACGAGAGATCCGGGCCTTGGGGTCGGCGTTGTGCTCCCGCCACTGGGCGATCCAGCCGGGCAGCCGGCCGACCGCGAACAGCGCAGTGAACATCTCGACCGGGAAGCCCATCGCCTCGTAGATCAGGCCGGAGTAGAAGTCGACGTTGGGGTAGAGCTTGCGCGACACGAAGTAGTCGTCGGCCAGCGCGGTCTCCTCCAGCTCCTTGGCGATCGACAGCAGCTCCTTGTCGCCGTTCGGCGAGGTGTTGAGGATCTCGTCGGCGTAGCGCTTGATGATCGCGGCGCGCGGGTCGAAGTTCTTGTAGACCCGGTGGCCGAAGCCCATCAGCTTGATGCCGGCCTTCTTGTCCTTGACCTGCTGCAGGTAGTCCTTGGGCTGGATGCCGGACCGGCGGATGGCCTCCAGCATCTCCAGCACGGCCTGGTTGGCGCCGCCGTGCAGCGGGCCGGACAGGGCGTTCACGCCGGAGGCGACGGAGACGTACATGTTGGCCTGCGAGGAGCCGACCATCCGTACGGTCGAGGTGGAGCAGTTCTGCTCGTGGTCGGCGTGCAGCAGCAGCAGCACGTCCAGGCCGCGGGTGACCGCCTCGTCGAACTGGTAGTCCTCGGCCGGGGTGCCGAACGCCATCCGGATGAAGTTCTCCACGTACGACAGGTCGTACTTCGGGTAGAGGAAGGGCTCGCCCTTCGAGTTCTTGTACGCGTACGCCGCCAGGGTCGGCACCTGGGCGAGCAGCTTGCGGGTGGCGATCTCCACGTCCTCGGCGCCGAGCCCGACATGATTGCGGTTGAAGGTCGACAGCGCACAGATGCCGGCCGAGAGGACCGGCATCGGGTGCGAACGACGGGGGAAGCAACGGAACAGGTCGCGCATCCGCTCGTCGAGGAACATGTTGTGGACGAGCTCGTCCTCGAACTTCTCCAGCTGCTCACGGGTGGGCAGCTCGCCGTAGAGCACCAGCCACATCACCTCCACGAAGGTGCACTGCTCGGCCAGCTGCTCGATCGGGTAGCCGCGGTAGCGGAGGATGCCCTCCTCGCCATTGATGAAGGTGATCTCCGACCGGCACGAGGCGGTGTTGCCGAAGGCCTCGTCCAGGGTGACGTTCCCGGTCCGGGCACGCAGTTTGCTGATGTCGTACCCGTTGTCGCCGTTCACGGCCGGCACGAACGGAAGCTCGATCTGCTGGCCGTCACCCGCGGTGAGAACTGGTGTGGTCATCCATTACTCCCTTGTAGTCATTGCTGCCCACCGTGGACCCTAGCAAAGCGGCCCCGACCTCGTGGGTCGATCGACGGACGGCACTTTGAGCCGACGCGCCAGAGGGGGGCGCCGGCGATGGAGGACGTGCACCGATGCGCCGCTCCCACACTTCTCCTGGCCACCGGTGTCGATTGCCGCCATTCTGCCGCCGTGCCGTCCACGATGTGTGTGGCCGTTCCATAATGTGAGGACTTCCACGTGGCTAGGCTGGGGGCCATGACCGTGAGCCAGCCAGCCTGGGTCGACTACGCCGTGTGGTGGCACTGCTACCCCCTCGGGTTCACCGGGGCCGAGCGTACGTCGGTCGCCGGCGATGCCGTCCACCATCGCCTGAACCACCTGATCGGATGGCTGGACTACCTGGTCTCCATCGGCTGCAACGGTCTGCTGCTGGGGCCGGTCTTCGCCTCCGTCTCGCACGGCTACGACACCGTCGACCACTATCGGGTGGACCCGCGGCTGGGGGACGAGGGGGACCTGCGCCGGCTGGTCGACGAGGCCCACCGGCGCGGCATCCGGGTGGTCCTGGACGGTGTCTTCAACCACCTGGCGCGGACCCATCCGATCGTCGTCCGGGCCGAGGCGGCCGGCCCCGGCACCCCGGACGGGTCCTGGGTGCGCTGGGTCGACGGCTACGTCCGCTGCTTCGAGGGCAACCTCGACCTGCCGGAGCTGGACCTGTCCACCCCGGCCGTTCGCGACTACGTCGTCGGCGTGATGGAGCACTGGCTGCGGTTCGGCATCGACGGGTGGCGGCTGGACGCGGCGTACGCCCCGGGGCCGGAGGCCTGGGCGCCGATCACTGCGCGGGTGCGGGCCGACTTCCCGGAGGCCTGGCTGGTCGGCGAGGTGATCCACGGCGACCTGCCCGACTTCGTCCGCCGCTCCGGGGTGCACAGCGTCACCCAGTACGAGCTGTGGAAGGCGATCTGGTCCTCGCTCAACGACGCGAACTTCTGGGAGCTGGCCCACGCACTGGAACGGCACCGGGACTTCCTGCGGACCTTCGTCCCGCAGACCTTCATCGGCAACCACGACGTGTCCCGGATCCGCAGCACCCTGAACGACGACCGCCACCTCGGCCATGCCATGGTGCTGCTCTGCGTGCTGCCCGGCATCCCGTCGATCTACTACGGCGACGAGCAGGGGTTTGTGGGGATCAAGGAGGACCGGCCGGGCGGTGACGACCAGATCCGGCCGGCGATGCCGCCGCTGCCGGAGAACCTCTCCCTGCTGGGACGTCCGATCCTGGCCCGGCAGCAGGCGCTGATCGGGGTGCGGCGCCGCCATCCCTGGCTGGTCCGGGCCGACGTCGAGGTGATCGCGGTGACCAACGAGACGATCGTCCTGGGCTGCACCAGCGGGTCGGGCGAGGGCCGTCAGGAGATCGCGGTCGCGCTCAACGTCGACGACGGGCCCCGGCCGATGCCGGGCGGCACGGTGATCGCCCACAGCGGTGAGGACCTGCTGGAGATCGAGCCGCACGGCTGGGCGGTGCTGGAACGCTGACCGGCGGGAGCCGGTCAGGGCTGGAACGCTGGCCGCCGGCCGGTGCTGACCGCCGGGTGCGGCGGGGTCAGCCGCCGATCGCCCGGCGCTGCACCAGTTCGCCGCGGGCGAACGCGCCGATCTGCCGGGTGGCGACACCGTCGAAGACCGCGCCGATCCCGCCGCCGATGATCGGGATCCGCTTGGTGGCGAGCACCCCGACGGACTTGCCGCCGTGGGTGGTGAGCAGGGCGGTGACGACCTTCTCCGACACCACCTCGTAGAGGGCCGGGTTCGCCACCGGAGCGGTGGCGACCAGCAGCGGGGTCCCGGGCAGCTTGCCCTTCCCGACCAGGCGGGAGACCTCCTCGCCGCCCATCAGGCACATCAGGATCGCGGTCCGCACCCGGGTGTCCTCGATGTCGTAGCCGCGCAGGTGCGCGATCGCCGCGACCATCCGGGTCTGCAGCACGGCCAGTCCGACCAGATTGATCGGCAGGCTGATCGCGGTGACCACCAGGCCACCGACATTGCTGAGGAACCCCGAGGTGGAGGCCAGCGCGATGTGCGAGGTGATCACCGCGTCGATCGCCTCGTCAGGGCGTGGGTGCTTCTGCAGGTGCTTGGCGGCCACCGACTTCGCGCCCGGCAGCGAGGTCGAGCCGTCGATGGCGAGATCGAGGATGCGGCGCAGGGTCGAACCGGCCGCCACCCGGGCCGCGTTGCGGGACACCTCGCCGGAGGTGCCGGTCTGCTCGTCCACCATGGGGCCAGCGTACGTCGTGGCGGGCCGCCGGCCGGTCCGGGAAGTCACCCATCGTCACCGTAGCCCGATAATGGCTGCATGGCCCGCCCCTATCTCGACCCTGCCCCGCTGCCGGGACCGGGGCAGTGGGTCGGCCAGGACCTCGTCGCGCTGACCCTCGGGATGGACGCCCCGTTGGTGATGCGCGCCTACGTCAACGCGATGTTCCCGATGCCGGTGGACGACTGGATCGGCTGGTTCTCCCCGGTGCGGCGCGGGATCCTCCCGCTGGACGCGCTCCGGGTGCCCCGGTCGCTGCGGAAGAGCGCCCGGCATTACCAGGTGACCGTCGACCGGGACTTCGACGCCGTGCTCGCCGCCTGCGCCGGCCAGGACCGCGACGGCGGCTGGATCGACCCCGACGTGGTGGCGATCTACACCGAGCTGCACCGGGCCGGCCGGGCGCACTCGGTGGAGACCCGGACGCCGGACGGCCGGCTGGTCGGCGGCCTCTACGGGGTCGGCTACGGCGGGCTGTTCGCCGGCGAGTCGATGTTCCACGACCCGCAGGCCGGCCGGGACGCCTCCAAGGTGGCCCTGATGGGTCTGGTGGCGATGCTGCGGGCCGGCGGTCGGCCCGAGCAGCGGCTGCTCGACGTGCAGTGGCGCACCGACCACCTGGCCACCCTCGGGGTGACCGAGATCTCCCGGGAGGACTACCTGGTCCGGCTGCGTCGAGCCGTGGAACTGCCGCAGCCCGCCTGGGTGATGCCGCCCGACTGGCGGACCGGGTGCCTGCCCACGGCTAGCCTGGGCCAGTGATGCGTACGTCCTGGTTGCCGCCGGCCGGACTGACCTGGCGGAACAGCCCGCGGGTCGGCCTGGGGCTGATCCTGCTCGCCACGGTGCTGACCGTGGCGATCGGCGCGCTCGGCCCGTCGGCGGTGACGCTGACCCTGGGCCCGCGGACGTCCCTGCTGCCGCCGTACTACCTGCCGTCCGGGCTGATCCCCGTCCCGGGGGAGTGGGTGGTCTCCGGGGTGTTGTTCGCCGCGGTGATCATCGGCGGCGTCGGTCTGTCGATCGCGGTCCGGGCGCTCCGTGACGGCTGGACACCCAAGGTCTGGCGGGTGTTCACCTTCGGCGTGGTGCTCAACCTGGCGACGTTGACGGTGCCACCGCTGACCTCCGCGGACGTGCTGATGTACGCGGCCTACGGCCGGCTGCAGGCCCTCGGGATGAATCCGTACGACATCACCCCGGCGGCGGTGTTCCGCAGCCAGTTCGACCCGGTGCTGCGGTGGACCGAACGGCCCTGGCAGGACACCCCCAGCGTGTATGGGCCGATCATGACCTGGGTGCAGCTGCTGGCCAACCGGTTCGGCGGGGTCAACATGCACGACATCGTCTTCTGGTTGCAGCTGTCCGCGTTCGTCCCGTTCCTGGTCACCAGCGCGGTGGTGGTCTGGCTCGCCCACGGCGACGAGCAGCTCAAGGGCCGGGCCGCACTGCTCACCATCGCCAACCCGCTGCTGATCTGGGCGATCACCGCCGGCGCGCACAACGAGGGCTGGTCGGTGATGTTCGCCATGCTCGGCATCATGCTGATGCGCCGGACCTCGGTCGGGGCCGGGGTGATGATCGGCCTGGCCGGCGCCTGCAAGCTCAGCATCGGCCTGTACGGGGTGGCGATGGTGTGGGGCTACCGGCGCCAACCGCGCAAGCTGGCCGGGCTGGTGGCCGGCACCGCACTGTCGATGGGGCTGCTCTACGGGCTGTTCGCGCCCGGGGCACTGTTCGCCGCGCTGCGCAACACCGCCTACGTCTCGGTCGGGTCGTGGGCCCAGCCGTTCTACACCGTGCTGACCTATTACCTCACCGTCCCGGCGGCGACCGGGGTGCTCAATCTCTTCTCCGTCGCCGGCACCGCGATCGTCGCCTGGATGCTGTCCCGGGTGCTGCCCTGGCATCCGATCGCCGGCACCCCCGAGGGGGTGGCGCCCGACCGGGACCCGATCACCGTCGCGGTCCGCACCGCCCTGCTGCTGTCGGTCGGCTGGCTCACCACCTCGCTCTACACCCTGTCCTGGTACGACCTGATCGCCTGGGCACCGCTGGTGCTGATCGGCCCCAGCTGGCTCGACGGGCTGTTCATCTGGCGCGGGGTCTTCCTCTCGCTGTCCTACATCCCCGGCCGCGGCTTGGACTACGGGGAGAGCCTCAGCGCGGTCGCCGCACGGATCCGGGACACCTTCTCCCCGGCCGTCCAGTGGGCGGTGCTCGCCGTGATCGCCTGGTGGTGGCACCAGGACGCGCTGCGCCGCCGGGCGGACCGGACCGGCCCGGCCCCGACGCTGCGGGAACGCTGGTGCGGTGCGCTGGCCACCGTCGGCTCCTATCGGGACGCGCTCGTGCACCGGGGCCGACCGCCGTTAGGCTGACCGGGTGCCTCCTCTGACCTACGGATATTTCGGCCCGGCCGGGACCTTCACCCACCAGGCGCTGCTGCTGATCGCCGCCGACGAGGATGTGCTGACCCCGTTCCGGTCCGTGGTCGCCGCGCTGGACGCGGTCCGTGCCGGGGAGATCGACGCCGCCTTCGTCCCGATCGAGAACTCCCTGGAGGGCGGGGTCAGCGCCACCCTGGACTACCTGGCCGACGACTCGCAGCCGCTGATGATCCGCCGGGAGGTGCTGCTGCCGGTGGAGTTCGCGCTGTGCGTACGCCCCGGCACCGCGCTCGGCGACGTACGCGCCGTGCTCACCCACCCGCACGCCGCCGCGCAGACCCGGCTGTGGGTGGCCCGGCACCTGCCCCGCGCCGTCGTCACCGAGGGCCCCTCGACGGCCGGGGCGGCGGTCGAGGTGGCCGACCCGGATTCCCCCCACGACGCGGCGATCTGTGCCCGGGTGGCGGGGGAGATGAACGGTCTGGAGATCCTCGCCGACGGCATCGCCGACAACGAGGACGCGGTGACCCGGTTCGTCGTCGTCACCCGGCCGGCCACCCCGTCGCCGGCGACCGGCGCCGACAAGACCACCCTGGTCGCCTACATGCGGGTCGACCGGTCGGGGTCGCTGCTCGGCATCCTGGAACAGATCGCCGGACACGGGGTGAACATGACCCGGATCGAGTCCCGGCCGACCAAACAGGCGCTGGGCAGCTACTGCTTCTCGATCGACGCGGAGGGTCACATCGACGACCCGCGGATGCAGGAGACGCTCACCGGGCTGCACCGGGTGTGCGCCAAGGTGACCTTCCTCGGCTCCTACCCGCGGGCGGACCGGCAGGCGCCGATCCTCGACGAGGGGCAGACCAACGAGGCGTACGCCGCCGCCCGGCAGTGGCTGGACGGGCTGCGCCACCCGGGCGGCGAGAGCCGCGGCCGCCCGGGACAGCGGTAGGCTGCGGCCATGTCGAGGACCTTCCGGGTGGCCGCCGCGGCCGCGGTGGCCGGCACGGTGCTCACCGGTGGCACGCTGCTGGCTGGGTGCGCCGCAGGGACGACACCGGTGACCCCGGCGACGCCCACCCCGACGGCGGTCGCACCCGGTGGCACCCTGCAGCGCCCGCTCTACTCACTGGTGGTCCCGCAGGGCTGGACGGATCTCGGGTCGTCCGACACCTCCGGCCAGATCGACGCCTACCTCGCCAGGGACGGGCTGAGCTCCGGGGTGTCGTTCAGCGTCTACCTCGACGCCAGCGGCCGGACCCGCGAGACCCTGGTGCAACAGGCCAAGGCGGCGATGCCGGGAGCCACCGACGCCCCGGCGGTGACCGTGGGCGGCAAGCAACTGACCGGGCTGCAGGCCGAGGCCGAGGGCCTGGTGCTGCACCAGTACTACGTCGAGACCGGCGGCACGCTGGTGGCGCTGAACTGGTCCTGGCCCAAGGACGACCAGACCGCCCCCGCCGACGTCCAGCGGATCCTCGACAGCCTCACCTGGGCACCCTGAGCACCAGTGCCCCCGGCACCACCTCGGCGGTGAGCCGGGTGCAGGTGCCCTGCGGGTCGCCGTCCAGCTCGTAGCGGTCCGGGTGGTCCACGACGATCTCGACGCTCCGCCCGGTCAGCCGGCGCAGCCGCTCGTCGGTGCGGTCGCCGCGGGTCAGCACCCGGGTGAAGACGCTCAGCCAGTCGCGGATCCCGCGCGGGGAGGCGACCACCAGGTCGAGCAGCCCGTCGTCGGCGCGGGCGTCCGGCATCAGCTGGATGCCGCCCTGGAGCAGGCCGACGTTGCCGATCAGCACCAGATGGGCCCGGGTGCGCAGCGCCGGCTCCCCGTCCAGCGAGATCCGGGTGTCCAGCGCCGGGTGGTTGGCGTGCCGGGCGGCCGACAGCACGTACGCCCCGTTGCCGATCGCCCGCTTCAGCTCCGTGGCGGCCTCCCCGACGATCGCCGCGTCGATGCCGATCCCGGCCATCACGCAGAAGTGGTCCGGTTCGCCGTCGTCGGCCTGCATCCGGATCAGGTCGATGGTCCGGTCCTCGCCCTCGAAGGCAGTCTCCAGGGCCCGGACCTCGTCGAGCGGGATCGCCAGGTTGCGGGCGAGCAGGTTGCCGGTGCCCGCCGGGACGACGGCCAGCGGGATGCCGGTGCCCGCCAGGCCGGCCGCGATCACCCGTACGGTCCCGTCGCCGCCGGCACCGATCACCAGGTCGACCCCCTTGCGGACCGCGATCGCCGTCATCTCGATCCCGGGATCGTCCTCGGTGGTCGGCAGCCAGATCGCCCGCCGCCAGCCGCGGCCGGTGAGCTCGAACTCGACATGGCGGACGAAGGTGGGCACGTCGAGCACCTTCGTCGGGTTGTAGATCACCGCCGCCCGGGGCTGCTCCTCGGTCTCCGTGGTCCCGGCGTCCCGATCGGTGGGGGCCGGGTCGGCGTGCACGTGCACCCGGGTCAGCAGCAGCGCCCAGCCGGCCGACAACGCCCCCCACAGGGCGCCGCCGACGATGTCGGAGAACCAGTGCGCGCCCAGGCCCCACCGGTCCAGGCCGTAGAACAGCACCAGCACCGCGCCGCCGACCCACCAGCCGCGGGTGGTGGCGTGCGACTGCCGGGTGGTCATCATCGTCGCGGTGATCATCACCACCGCCGTCATCACGGCGGCCAGGTGCGCGGACGGGTAGCCCCAGCCGCTCACCCCGAGGATGTCGGGGGCGGTGGCCGGGCGCGGCATCCGCAGCACCACCTTCGCGACCTCGACGCCGGCCCAGGACAGCGCGACGGCGAGCAGGATCGCCCAGGTGAGCTCCCGCAGCCGACGCCGGTAGGCCCACCAGGCCAGCACCGCCAGGCCGGTGTAGAGCACCACCGGGGCGCCGACCACGCCGATCGAGGCCAGCACCTGGAACGGGCCGCCGGCGCGGTCCAGCGGCGGGTCGAGCAGCAGCGCCCGGTCGAGCGGGCCGAGCAGCCCGGACGCCGCCGCTGCGGTCCACACCACGTACGCCAGCAGCAGCGCCGGCGGCAGCCACCGGCGAAGATGGCGGGGAAGGGGCCGGGACATGGAACGATCCTAGGCGTCCCCGCCGCCGCGGAGGGCGGCTAGGCTGACCATCGTGATTGATCCCAAGCTGCTGCGCTCCGACCCCGACCGCGTACGCGCCTCGCAGAGGGCCCGCGGGGAGTCCGCGTCCGCCGTCGACGACCTGCTCGCCCTGGACGAGAAGCGCCGCACCGCGATCACCGCGTACGAGACCCGACGCGCCGAGCAGAAGGACCTCGGCAAGCTGGTCGGCCGGGCCAAGGGGGCGGAGAAGCAGGAGCTGCTGGAGCACACCAAGGTGCTCGCCGCCGAGGTGAAGGAACTGGAAGCCACGAGCAAGGAGGCCGACGCCGTCTTCACCGACCGGCTGCGCGGCCTGGGCAACCTGATCGCCCCCGGCGTGCCGACCGGCGGCGAGGACGACTTCGTGGTGATCGAGGCGATCGGCACCCCCCGCGACTTCGCGGCCGAGGGATTCACCCCGCGCGACCACCTCGAACTCGGGGAGATCCTCGGCGCGATCGACATGGAGCGCGGCGCAAAGGTGTCCGGCTCCCGGTTCTACTACCTCACCGGGGCGGGCGCCGAACTGGAACTGGCGCTGATCAACCTGGCGATGCGCAAGGCGCTGGACTGGGGCTTCACCCCGATCATCCCGCCGGCGCTGGTGAAGCCGGCCGCGATGGAGGGCACCGGCTTCCTCGGCCAGGCCGCCGAGGACGTCTACCGGCTGGAGCGCGACGACATGTACCTGGTCGGCACCGCCGAGGTGCCGCTGGCCGGCTACCACATGGACGAGATCGTCGAGTCGCTGCCGAAGCACTACGTCGGCTACAGCCCGTCCTACCGGCGCGAGGCCGGATCGTACGGCAAGGACACCCGCGGCATCTTCCGGGTGCACTGGTTCGACAAGGTCGAGATGTTCGTCTACTGCGACCCCGACGACGCCGAGCGGGAGCACCACCGGCTGCTCGGCTTCGAGAAGGAGTTCCTCGAGGCACTGGAGCTGCCGTTCCGGGTGATCGATGTGGCCTCCGGCGACCTCGGGCTGTCGGCCGCGAGGAAGTTCGACTGCGAGGCCTGGCTGCCCACCCAGCAGACCTACCGTGAGGTCACCTCGACGTCCAACTGCACCGACTTCCAGGCCCGCCGGCTCAACATCCGCGGCCGGTTCGAGGACGGCACCGCGCCGCTGGCGACCCTCAACGGTACGCTGTGCGCGGTGACCCGGATCATCGTCATGCTGCTGGAGAACCACCAGCAGGCCGACGGATCGGTCCGGGTGCCGACGGCCCTGCGGCCCTACCTCGGGCGCGACGTCCTGCGGCCCCTCCAGGGCTGAGTCCTGCGGGTGCCCGGGAGCTGGCGGCCACGCCTGGTGGCCCTCGACATCGACGGCACGATCGTCGACCACGACTCGGTGCTGCCCGCGCCGCTCGGCGACGCCATCCGGCGGATCGCGGCGCAGGGCACCCGGGTGGTGCTGTCCACCGGCCGGTCCTGGCACGACACCCGCGACCTGGCCGACCGGCTGGACCTGCCGGAGGGGCCGTACGTCTGCTCGAACGGGGCGGTGGTGGTCCGCTACCCGCCGATGGACGTGCTCCGGATGGTCACCTTCGACCCGGCCGACGTGATCGAGCGGGTGCAGCGGATGGCTCCGCAGGCGCTGATCGCGGTCGAGGAGGTCGGCCGAGGCTACCGGCTCAACGCCCCGTTCCCGCCCGGCGACCTGTCCGGCACGATGGAGGTGGTCGGGGTGGACGACCTCGCCTCCCGGCCGGTCACCCGGGTGATCGTCCGTGACCCCGGCAGCTCACCCGAGGACTTCCTCGACCTGGCCGAACGGCTCGGTCTGCACGGCGTCTCGTACTACATCGGCTGGAGCGCCTGGCTCGACATCGCCCCTGAGGGCGTGCACAAGGCGATGGCACTGGCCGATGTCTGTGCCCGCCGCGGGATCGACCCGGCCGATGTGCTGGCCCTCGGCGACGGCCGCAACGACATCGAGATGCTGCGCTGGGCCGGTCGGGGCGTGGCCCTCGGCGACGCCCCGCTGGAGGTCCGGCTCGCCGCCGACGCGGTCACCGGGACGTTCGACGAGGGCGGCACCCTCGCCGAACTGTCCCGGTGGTTCGACCTGGACTGAATCCGGGGCCGGAGCGGTCGGCCGCTCAGGCGGCGGCCAGCGAGGCCTTCCCCTCCGGGGCGGCGGGACGGGACCCGTCGCTGTGCACCACGACCGCCCGGGCCGTCATCACCTCGTCGCGGCTCGGCGGGGTGAGCTCCCCGCCCGGCCGGGGCGCCTGCGAGACGCCGGCGGCCTCGGCCCGGGCCCGACGCAGGTGCCGCTTGACGGTCGACAGGGAGCAGCCGAGCCGCTGCGCGATGGTCTCCAGCGACATGTGCGGGTTCTGCGCCCGCAGCCGGACGATCTCGGCATGGTTGACCTGGTGCGGGGAGGCGGACACACCGGTGAGCGAGTCGAGGTCGTCCGGGCCGACGGACAGCTCGAGGAGCACCCGCATCCGGCGCCGCTGCGGCTCGGTGGTGCCGGCCACGAAACCGGCCACGTCGTGTTCCACCACCGCCCGGTAGAGGCAGTCCTGCAGTGCGCAGCACCCCGCGCAGATCGCCGTCGCCCGGCGGGCCATCGCCGACCGTTCCCGACGTTGCTCGGCCGTGGCCGACCGACCCGGGTCGTCCTCCAGCAACGGATGCTGGTACAGCTCTGGGTGCGCGGTGCACCCGGCCTCGGTGACAGAAACGCTCACGGTCATCCCCTACTCGTGTGACGTATCAGTGTGGTGTTGTCCGTACGGTTGGACGTCCGGACACCTGGGGATGGTTCCCTGACCGGGTGAAAGGTCGGGGGCGGGAAGGTGAACGCCGGGTTACCGCGGGATCAGAGGTACATGCCGCCCTGCCCCGGGCCCTGGCCCGGCATCGGATGCGGCGGGGTGAGGGGATTCTGCTGGGTGGGGAGTTCCCGGCGGCCCCGCTCGAGCTGGGCCCGGGCGGCCATCTGCTGGGCGACCAGGGCGGTCTGGATGCCCTGGAAGAGTCCCTCCAGCCAGCCGACGAGCTGCGCCTGGGCGATCCGCAGCTCGTCGTCGGACGGGGTGTGCGCCGGGGTGAACGGCCGGGCCAGTCGCTCCAGCTCGTCGGCCAGGGTCGGGCTGAGACCGTCCTTGAGCTCCGTCACCGACGTCGCATGCAGCTCCGCCAGCCGCTGCCGGCTGGCCTCGTCCAACGGAGCCGCCCGTTCCTCGTCCAACAGCCGCTGGATCATCGTGGCGATCCGCATCACCTTGGCCGGTTCCTCGACCTGGTCGGTGACCGAGCCGTCCTGCCCCGCGGGGCGGTCGGTACGGTCACCCGCCACCGCCATCTCCTCGGGGCCGACGACATACACCCGGCCGTCGTCCGTACGACCGGCGAGGACCTGCTGCTCGTTCGTGCCGCCGGGGGTACCGTCCTGCCGTTGCTCGCTCATGGGTCGAGTCTAGGAGGCGTCGTGGCGCCGGACACCCGGGGCACCGGGAAGCCCGGAGGCAGGAAGCCGGACTAGCGGACCAGGACGATCTTGCCGCGATGCCCCGGGGCGTCCATCAGCTCGTGTGCCCGGCGGACCTCGTCGAACGGCACCCGCTGGGTACGCAGCGGCCGGATGATCCCCTCGGCCAGCATCGGCCAGACCACCTTCGCCACCCGGGCACAGATTGCCGCCTTCTCGGCGGGCGGCCGGAAGCGCAGCGACGTGGCGTGGATGCTGGCCCGCTTGTTGAGCAGCAGGCCGAGGTCGAGTTCGCCCTTGCGCCCGCCCTGCAGGCCGATCGTCACCTGCCGGCCGCCGACGGCCAGTGCCCGGACGTTCAGCGGCAGGTACTTGGCGCCCATGATGTCGAGGATGACGTCGGCGCCGTGACGATCGGTGAGCTCCTTCACCGCGGACACCCAGTCCTCGTGGTAGTCGAGGGCGTGGTCCGCGCCGAGGGCGCGGCAGTAGTCGAGGTTCTCCGCGGAGCCGGCGGTGGTCAGCACGGTGCAGCCCAGGCCCTTGGCGTACGGGATGGCGAACGACCCGATGCCACCCGCCCCGCCGTGCACCAGGAAGGTCTCGCCGGGCGCCAGCCGGGCCAGGTCCAGGTTGGACACCACCGTCGCGGCGACCTCGAGGATCCCGGCGGCGTCGACCAGGTCCATCTCCGGGGGCGCCGGGACCAGCTGGCCGGCCGGGGCGACGACGTACTCGGCGTACCCGCCGGAGGCCAGCAGCACCAGGCACTCCTGGCCGGGCTGCCAGCCGGTGACGCCTTCGCCGAGCTCCGCCACCACGCCGGAGACCTCCAGCCCGATGGTGTCCGGATGGCCGGGCGGCGGCGGGTAGTGCCCCTGGCGCTGCAGGATGTCCGCCCGGTTCACCCCGGCGGCGACGACCCGCACCAGCACCTCCCCGGGGCCGGGGACGGGCCGCTCCACCTCGACGATCTGCAGGGCCTCGGGTCCGCCCGGCTCGGGGGCGAGAATCGCGCGCATGAACATGGTCCCAGCCTCGCACACAGGCTTCGCTAGGATCGAGAGTGATCCTCATTGGCGAGATCGCATAGTGGACTAGTGCAGCCGCCTTGAAAGCGGCCGAGCGGGTGACCGTTCCGTGGGTTCGAATCCCACTCTCGCCGCGTGAACAGCTACCGCCTGGACGCAGTCCTGCCCGCCCGTGCCTTCGGCATCGCCGCCGGCCTGCTGATCGTGGGCGGGGTGCTGTTGGTGGCGGCGACCGGGCTGCACTGGCACGTCGTGATGACTGTCATCGCGACCGTGCTGGTGCTGCTCGGCGCCGTGCAACTGACCCTCGCGCTGATCGTCGCGTTCCGCGGCCGGGTCCGGATCACCCTCGACGACGACGGCTATCGGCTGTCTGCCCTGGGCCGGACCAGCGAGCGGAGCTGGACCGAGATCAGCCGGGCCACCGTGACCGAGGACCAGCTGCGGCTCTATCCCCGTGAGGACGAGGCGCACCCCGACCGGGTCCCGTTGCTGGACCCGGCGCGGGGTGCGGAGCTCGACCGGCTGGCGGCCGAGGTCACCGAGCGGATGCGGGCGGCGTACGGCCGGCTCGACTGAGACGTCGCCGCGGGGTCATCCGATCACTCCTCGGCCAGGGCCTGGGCCGGGCTGACCCGGGCCGCGGCGGACCCCGGCACCACCGAGGCCAGCCAGCCGGCGGCGACCGCGACGGCGGCCACCGCCAGCAACCGGCCCCAGGGGATGACGATCAGCACGGTGCTGATGCCGCCGAGCAGGGCGTACGCCCCGGCGACGCCGTAGCCGATCCCCAGGCCGATCCCGAGCAGGGTGCCGATCACCGCCAGCACCACCGCCTCCCAGCCGAGCATCCCGCGCAACTGGCCGCGGGTCAGCCCCAGGGCGCGCAGCAGCCCGCTCTCCCGGGTCCGCTCCAGCACCGACAGGCTGAGCGTGTTGCCGATGCCGATCACCGCGATGACCACGGCCACCGCGAGCAGGCCGATCACCACCGCGAGCATGGTGTCCACCATCCCGGTGACCTGCTCCCGTTGCGCGGCGGCGCCGGCCACCTGGGCCTCGGTGCCGGCGGCCCGGCTGACGTCCTCGACCACCTGGGCCGGATCGCTGCCCGGGGCGAACCGCAGCCAGACCGCAGCGGTGGCGTCCGGCGCGATCCGGTGCAGGGTGGCGGGGGTGACCACCGAGTTCAGCCGGTCGCCGGCGACCACCGCGGTCACCGTCACCTCCCCGGCCGGGCCGCGCAGGGTGACCCGCTGCCCGTCGACCAGGCCGGACTCCGGCGACGCGACGATGGTGTCGTCGCGCAGCCCGGCGGCCACCCGGTCGTCGCGCAGCACCCGCTCGGCGTCCGGGGACAGTGCCACCGCGGTGATCGTCCGGTCCCGGCCGCCGCTGGCTGCCTTCAGCTCCGCCGTGGGCACCCGGGCCGCGGCGGCTACACCGGTGGTGTGCGCCATCCGGTCGTACGTGGCGGTGGACATCGTGGCGGCCGGCTGGGCGATCGCGTCGACCGGGAAGGCCCGGTCCAGCTCGGCGGTCGCGGTGCGGTTGCCGGAGGCGGCGCCGACCAGCATCAGGGCGACCAGGGTGGTGCCGATCACCAGCGCGGAGGCGGTGGCGGCGGCCCGCAGCGGGTTGCGCCGGGCGTTCTCCGCAGCCAGTTCGCCGGTCAGCCCGCCGAGCCGGCCAGTCAGCCGGGACAGCCCGGCGGCGCAGGCAGGTACCAGCCACCGACCCAGCATCACGACGCCCACCAGGGAGAGCGCGCCGCCGGCCAGCCCGGGCACCAGGGCGTGGCCGACCGCACCGTACACCAGCAGGGCGGCGCCACCGGCGGTCGCCACCGCGCCGAGGATCGCCCGGAGCAGCCCGCCGCGGGAACGCAGGGCGGCCGGCTCCAGCGGCCGCAGCGCGGCCATCGGCGACACCCGGGTCGCGGCGCGGGCCGGGGCCAGGGCACAGGCCACGGTGAGGACGATCCCGGCGACCAGCGGCACCACCAGGCTCCACCAGGACGGGGTGAACGCGACCAGTTCCATCGTGGTGCCGCGGGACAGCCGGACAGCCAGCGCGGCGAGGACGCCGCCGAGCAGGACGCCGCCGAGCGAGCCGAGGCCGCCGACCAGCAGCGCCTCACCGAGCACGTCGCGGAACACCTGCCGCCGGGTCGCCCCGACACAGCGCAGCAGGGCCAGCGCCCGGGTCCGCTGGGCCACCACGATGGTGAAGGTGTTGGTGATCACCAGTGCGGCGGCGACCAGGGCGATCACCGCGAAACCGAGGATCAGGCCCTGCAGTTCGGCCAGCCCGTGGGTGTAGTCCTGGATCCGCTGGTCGATCTCGGCCTGGCCGGTGCGGACGGTGAGCCGGGCGTCGCGGACCGCCGGCACGGCGGCGACGGCATCGCGGAGGGCGGCGGGATCCGCGCCGTCGACGAAGACCTCGTCGTAGCCCGGGGTGGTGCTCACCGCGAAGACCTGGTCGGGGACCGCGTAGGCGGTCGAGGAGCCGGCCAGTGGATCGTTCGGGACCGCGACGATGCCGACCACCCGCAGCGCGGTCGGGCCGGCGTCGGTGAACGGGGTGACCACGATGTCCTGGCCGACGGTCAGCTGACGGACCCGGGCGGTGGTGGCATCCACGGCGATCTCGCCGGTCCGGGCCGGCAGGGCACCGGCCTCCAGCCGATACTCCTCGGGCTGCGGGAGGGTGGAGAAGACCAGGGTCTCCTCGCGGCCCTCGACCTGCTGGACAGTGGTCGCCCGGGCCGCGCCGCGCACCCCGGTCACGCCGGGCAGCCGGCGGATCGCGTCCAGCCCGGCGGGCGGCAGTCCGGTCGCCTTGTTGTCGGAGCTGGGCACGGTGAGCACCGTGGCGGCGGTGCCGACGCTCGCCGCGGCCCGGTCCCGCATGGTGGCCCGCAGCCCGTCGCCGAGCAACATGCTGAGGGCCACGAAGGTGATGCCGAGGACGACGGTGACGAAGGCCGCCACCAGCCGGCGTGGTTCGCGCAGCATCGTCAGCGCTCCTCGTCGGCGACGATCCGCCCGTCGGCGAGCCGGACGATCCGGTCGGCGTACGAGGCCGCCTGCGCGTCGTGGGTGACCATCACGATCGTCTGGCCGAACTCGTCGACGCTGCGGCGCAGGAAACCCATCAGGTCCGCGCCGGCCACCGAGTCCAGCGCCCCGGTCGGCTCGTCGGCGAAGACCACCTCGGGCCGGGTGACCAGGGCACGGGCCACCGCGACCCGCTGCTGCTGGCCGCCGGAGAGCTCGGCCGGGCGGTGATCGAGCCGGTCGGCCAGCCCGAGCACCTCGACCAGCCGGTCGAACCAGTCCCGGTCCGGGCGGCGCCGGGCCAGCCGCAGCGGCAGCAGGATGTTCGCCCGCGCGTCGAGGGTGGGCAGCAGGTTGAACGCCTGGAAGACGAACCCCACCCGGTCACGGCGCAGCACCGTCAGGTCATGGTCGTTGAGCGTGGTGATGTCGGTGTCGCCGATCCAGGCATGTCCCGAGGTGACCGCGTCGAGGCCGGCAGCGCAGTGCATCAGGGTGGACTTGCCGGACCCGGACGGCCCCATGATCGCGGTGAACCTGCCGGCGGGGAACTCCACGCTGACCCCGTCCAGGGCTCGTACGGCGGTGTCGCCGGATCCGTAGATCCGGGTCAGGTCGGCGGTCCGGACGGCGGCGCGTGGTGGCGCGGTGATCGTGGTCATGGCCCCCACTCTGCTCGCCGCCCGGCCCACCGACATCGGTCCGCGGGCCGGATCGGGGGATACGCCCGGGGTCGTAGGGGACGCCCCGGGGGACCCTCCCCAGGGTCGCGGCCGGATCAGCCCCGGGCACCCTAGGGGCGCGGCCGGACCAGTCCCGCGTCGTACGCCAGGACGACCATCTGCACCCGGTCCCGCAGCGCGAGCTTGGCGAGGATGTGGCCGATGTGGGTCTTCACGGTGGCCTCGGAGAGGAACAGCTCGTCGGCGATCTCGGCGTTCGTCAGCCCGCGGCCGACCGCCCCGAGCACCTCCCGCTCCCGGGCGGTCAGCGCCGCCAGCCGCTCGTCGGGGGTGCGCAGGTCGATATTGTCGGCCAGCTGCGGTCGCAGCCGGTCCAACAGCCGCCGGGTCGCCGACGGGGCGACCACCGCGTCGCCGGAGTGCACCGCCCGGATCGCGGCGAGCAGTTCCTCCGGCCCGGCGTCCTTGAGCAGGAAGCCCGACGCGCCGGCGCCGAGGGCGGCGTACACGTACTCGTCGAGGTCGAAGGTGGTGAGCACGATCACCCGGGCCGCCGGGTCCGTGGCGAGGATCCGGCGGGTCGCCTCGACCCCATCGAGGCGCGGCATCCGGATGTCGATCAGCACGATGTCCGGCGCCAGCCGGCCGGCCAGTGCGACCGCCTCCACCCCGTCGCCCGCCTCCCCGACGACGGTGATATCGGGCTGGGCGTCCAGCACCATCCGGAACCCGGCCCGGACCAGGGCCTGGTCGTCGACCAGCAGGACGTGGACGGGTGCGGTCACGGGCGGGACTCCTCGGCGGGCAGGGTGGCGATCACCTCGAACCCGTCGGGACGCGGACCGGCCACCAGCTCCCCATCGTAGGCGGCGACCCGTTCCTGCATCCCGATCAGGCCATGGCCACTGCCGTCCGCGGTGGACCGGCCCCGCCCGTCGGGGCTGGGGCGGCGGCCGGTGTTGACCACGGCGATCCGCAGGCCGTCGGACCGGTGGGTCAGGGTGACCTCGGCGGTGGCATCGGGCCCGGCGTGGCGGAGCACGTTGGTCAGCGCCTCCTGGACGATCCGGTAGCCGGTCAGCTCCGCCCCCGCCCCGAGCGGCGGGTGCGCCTGCGGGTCGCCCCGTTCGGCGTACGTCACCGGCAGGCCGGTCTCCCGGGTGGCGGCGACCAGCGCCGGGATGCCCTCCAGCGAGGCCTCCGGCTCCCAGTCGACCGGTCCTCCGGTGCCGTCCCGGAGCACCCCGACCAGTCGGCGGGTCTCCGTCAGGGCGGTCCGGGCGGTCGCGGCGACCGTCTCCAGGGTGCTCGCGTCCTGCCCGTGGAGCCGGGCCAGATAGGCGCCGCCGTCGGCCTGGACGACGATGACGGACAGCGAGTGGGCCACCACGTCGTGCATCTCCCGGGCGATCCGGGTCCGTTCCTCGCCGGCGGCCCGCCGCCGCAGCGCCAGCTCGGTGCGCCGGCGCTCGGCGCCGAGCCGGCCCATGAACCAGGCCGCGGCGCAGACCACGAAGGCGGCGATCGCGTCGCCGACGCTGGTCATCACCGGACGGAAGTCGCGGGACATCCCCCAGTCGATCCCGGCGGCGACCGACGCGGCCGCGGCGATCAGCAGCCAGAGCCGGGCCCGGCGCGGAGCGGTCCGGGTGGCGACCGAGTGCAGCACGATCGGCACGGTGACGTTGGCGAAGGACGGCAGGTCGGCCACCGCGAGCTGGACCAGATGGGCCGGGAACAGGGCCAGCGCCGCCCACTGCGGATGGGTCCGGCGGATCACCAGCGGCAGGACGTACGCCACCGACCACACCACGTACGGCCACTGGGGCCCGGAATGGTGCAGGGCCAGCGTCGACCCCAGGGTGGGCGGGAAGAGCAGCGCGGCGATCAGGCCATCGCCGACCATCGGGTGACGGACGAACCAGGACCTCAGCGCCGCGATCACCGTGCGCGCCCGGTCACTTCACCCAGTACGGCGGGTTCGCGGTGGCCTCCTCGGCGGCCACCGGGTCGTACGCACACACCGAGCGGACATTGACACTGGTCTCGGACGGGGACGGCGAGGGGGTCGGTGTCGGCGTCGCGGTGGTCCGGGAGCTGCGGGTCGGGGTGGGCGTGGGGGTCGGTGTCGGGGTGGTCGGCGCGGCCGGAGCGGCGGGGGTGGTGGCCGGCGTCTTGGCGTACGACTCCTTGATCGCCTCCTGCACCTGGGTCTTCATCAGCGCGAAGTCGGGGTGCGCCGAGCGGAACCCGGCCACGCCGTTGGTGAAGACGATCGACCGGATGTTCGCCGACCGCATCAGCAGGGCGAGGTTGAGCACCGACGGCAGGTCCTCCTGCGGGATGTCGGTGAGCACCACTCCCTGGAACTCGCGGGCGATGGCTTCGTAGCGGCTCAGCAGGTTGGGGACGTTGGCCTGGTCGGCGAGGGCGCTGATCACACAGCGCTGCCGGCTCATCCGCTGGAAGTCGTCGGAGCCGTACCGGCCGCGGGCGTACCAGAGCGCCTGGTTGCCGTCGAGGTGCTGGGAGGGGCCGGGGGAGAGCCACTGCTTGGGCGGCACGTGCGCGTCGGTGCTGCCGCCCATCGGGATGTAGCTGTTGATGTTGACCGTGACCCCACCCATGGCGTCGATCAGCCGCTCGAAACCGGCCAGGTCGACGACCGCGTAGTAGTCGATCGGGATGCCCATTGCCTCACCGACCGCCGCTTTCATCGCGTCACCGCCGGCATGCGTCGTGTCCGGGAAGAGGCCGGGGTGCTGCTCTGGGACGAACTCGTAGAGGGCGTTGAGGAAGTACAGCGGGTCGTCGGCGTTGTAGCCGTCGTACCACCCGTCCGGATAGGCCTCGCGCAGCGGCCCGGCCGGGAAGGGCATCCGGGCGGTGTTGCGGGGCAGCCCGAAGAGCACGGTGTCGCCGGTGGTGGTGTCGATCGAGGCGACCATCACCGTGTCGGTGCGCATCCCGGTCCGGTCCGGTCCGGAGTCACCGCCGAGCAGCAGGATGTTGAGCCGGCCCTTCTCCTTCCACACCTGGGGGACGGTACCCGCCATCTGGGCGGTGTTGCCACCGAACACGGCCCGGACCAGGTCCGCCTGCGACCAGGCGTAGCGGACGCCGACCGCGGACGGCGCCGCGACGGCGAAGGTGAGCACCACGACCATCAGGAACCCCGCCCAGCGCTGCCACCGGCGCACCGGGAGCGGCCGGACACGCAGGTGCACCGCGACGATCGTTCCCACCCAGGCCAGCCCGACGACCCCCAGCCCCGCCCCGGCGACGCGCAGGAAGGCCGGGTTGACGACCAGCGCCAGCGCCCACTCACGATGCACCGCGATGACCACCCCGAGCGCCGCCGCGGCGCCGACGACCAAGGCGATGACGAGGTTGCCGAGGGCACGATGGCCCGCACGGATGAGTCCGACCCCGGGAACGACGGTGGTCAGGACGGTCCATCCGGTGGCGCCGGCGAAGGAGTCGGCGCGCAGCCGGTCGTGCTGGGGGTCCATGGATGCTCCGAGCCGTCAAGAATGAGTTTCCCCCAATGTAACGCGCCGTTCAGCTGGAGCTCTGGTAACCCGACCTCACGTCCCGATGACCTCGGCAGGGACACGGGCGAGTCCTCGGGACACCAGATCGCGGACGTCGCAGCTGACCAGCACGGCTCCGGCACGGCGAGCCGCCGCCACGTACGCCGCGTCGTAGACCGAGATGCCGTGATCGCCGGCGATGGCCGTCGCGCTCGCCAGCAGCGCCGGGTCGGCCCGCTCGAGTCCGCCGTCATCGGCGAGCGCCGCCACCCGGGCGCGGAGCCGATCGGCGGCCGCCGGGTCGCGCCAGGCCCGGACCGCGACATTCGCCACCTCGTAGTACGCGAGGTCGAGGGTGGCCAGCGGGTCGTCACGGTTGAGCAACCGGACGGCGTCGCGGTGATGCTGATCGTCGGAATCCTCACTCGCCAGGAGGACACTGGCATCGAGCAGCCACAGGTTCACCGTTCGGGCCGATTCGCCTTGAGGACCTCCGCGACACGACCGCCGTGCCCGCGGGCGTGATCACCCGCCGCAGCGATCTCCTCCATCCGCGCCGCACGGCGGATGCTGCGCTGGTGCAGTGCGTCCTCTGCGAATGTGCGCAGCAGCGCACTGCGGGTGGTCCCGCGCCGATCCGCCTCGGCGTCAATGGCCCTCAGCACCTCATCGGGGAACGACACCATGACCTTTACCATGGCCTGAGTATAGCCGGTATTGCCGCCGGGTCGACGATCCTGGCGCGGCGACCACGGCCGGGCAGTCGGTGCGTTCCGGTTGGACCGCCCGGGGCGGAATCTGTAGCATGAACCCTCGGTACTCGGGGCCTCGCGGCTCCTCGTGCTCGGAGGCGTCGCCTAGTCCGGTCTATGGCGCCCGCCTGCTAAGCGGGTTTGGGACCTCAATCCCATCGCGGGTTCAAATCCCGCCGCCTCCGCCCTTGTGAGGTGTCCCGGTCCACCCGGAACGGAAATGTCTTTCCGGGTGACCCGGGACACACTAGAGTGCTCCCCGTTCCGCGTACGGGAACCCCGGGCATCGGGCCCGAGGGTCGTACGCCGTTGACGAAGGAGTCACCGTGGCCGCCGCCCCTGGAGAGTTCGTCCGCCCGTCCGATGCCGTCCTGGCCGGCACCCATGTCCCCGACCATGCTGCGTTCTCCGCCCAGGCCGGTCAGGATCCGCTGGGATTCTGGGCCGCGGAGGCCGCCGAACTCGACTGGTCCCAGCCCTGGGACCGGGTGCTCGACGATTCCGGGGCACCGTTCTTCCGGTGGTTCACCGGCGGCCGGACCAACATCGTCGCCAACGCCGTCGACCGGCACCTGGACGGGCCGCGGAAGAACAAACTGGCACTGATCTGGGTGCCGGAGAACGGCGGCGACCCGCGGACCTTCTCGTTCCACGCGCTGAACCGGCAGGTCAACCGGATGGCCAACGTGCTGAAGGCGATGGGCGTGGTCAAGGGCGACATCGTCACCATCTACCTGCCGCGGATCCCGGAGATCTGGTTCGCGATGCTCGCCTGCGCCAAGATCGGCGCGGTGCACTCGGTGGTGTTCGGCGGCTACTCCGCCGACGCGCTGCGGGAGCGGATCGACAACTCGGCGTCCAAGCTGCTGATCACCGCCGACGGGTCCTGGGTGAACGGGTCGGTGTTCCCGATGAAGGCGATCGTCGACGAGGCGATCCGGTTCTCCCCGACGGTGGAGAACGTCATCGTGGTGCGGCGGACCGGCTCCGAGGTGGTGATGGACCCGCTGCGGGACCACTGGTACCACGACCTCACCTCGCTGCCGATCGCCAACGGTCGGTGCGAGACCGTCGCGGTGGATGCCGAGGACCCGCTGTTCCTGCTCTACACCTCCGGGTCCACCGGCCATCCGAAGGCGATCGTGCACACCCATGGCGGCTACCAGGTCGGCGCGTACGCCACCACGAAGTACGTCTTCGACGTCAGCGACGAGGACCGCTACTGGTGCACCGCCGACCCGGGCTGGGTCACCGGCCACACGTACGGTCTCTACGGGCCGCTGCTCAACGGGGCCACCTCGTTCATGTTCGAGGGCGGGCCGACCTTCCCGTACCCGAACCGCTGGTGGCAGCTGATCGAGTACTACGGCATCTCGATCTTCTACACCGCCCCGACGGCGATCCGCTCGCTGATGCGCTTCGGCGACGCCTGGCCCGCCCGCCACGACCTGTCCTCACTGCGAGTGCTCGGCTCGGTCGGTGAGCCGATCAACCCGGAGGCCTGGCACTGGTTCCACGACGTGATCGGCAAGGGCGCCTGCCCGATCATGGACACCTGGTGGCAGACCGAGACCGGCATGTTCCAGATCACCCCCACCCCGGCACTGCCGCTCAAGCCCGGCTCGGCCGGCAAGCCGTTCTTCGGCCAGGAGGTGGCGATCCTCGACGACGAGGGCCACGAGGTGCCCACCGGCACCGAGGGGATGCTGGTGCTCAAGCACCCGTGGCCGGCGATGCTGCGGACGCTCTACAAGGACGAGAAGCGCTACCTCGACACCTACTGGTCGAAGTACCCGGGTGCCTACCTCACCGGCGACTCGGCCCGGATCGATGAGGACGGCTACATCTGGATCGTCGGGCGGACCGACGACGTGATCAAGGTCTCCGGCCACCGGATCGGCACCGCCGAGGTCGAGGCCGCGATGAACTCCCACCCCAACGTGATCGAGTCGGCCGCGATCGGCCTGCCGCACGAGGTGAAGGGCCAGGCGATCCACGCCTTCGCCATCCTCCGGGCCGGCCTGAAGGGCTCCCCGGAACTGGCCGAGGACATCCGCCGCCACGTCGCCCAGCACCTCAGCCCGATCGCCAAGCCCGACGTGATCGACTTCGTCGACTCGCTGCCGAAGACCCGGTCGGGCAAGATCCTGCGCCGGGTGCTGAAGGCCCAGGCCCTCGGTGAGGACGTCGGCGACCTGTCGACGATGGACACCGGGGCCTGAGCCGACCGGGACACCGGCCCGACGGCCGGGCGCTCCCTGGGGTCACTCCTCGGCGGACTCCAGCGCCGCGAGCAGCCGGGCGGTGGTCTCGGCGTCGACGACCACCGCCCGGCCGTCCAGAGCCCGCACCGGGGCGGCCAGCCGGGTGCTCGACAGCAGCCACAGGGCGTCCGCCGCCGCCAGTTCCGTGGTGGTGATCCGGCGGTACTCGCAGGGATGCCCGGCCTGCTCGAGGTGGGTGAAGGCCCGGGCCTGGGTGGTGCCGGCGAGGATCCCCTGGTCGGTGTCGGGGGTGGCGTACGTGCCGCCGAAGCGGGCCAGCACCGTCGAGGTGGGGCCCTCCAGCGCGTAACCGTCGCTGCTGGTGAAGATCACGTCGTCGGCGCCGCGCCGGGCCGCCTCCCGCAGCACCGCCTTGTTCACCGCGTAGGACAGCGTCTTGGCGCCCTGGAGCAGCCACGGCGAGGTCTGGGCGACGTCCTGGCGGTAGCCCCGGTCGAGGGTGACCACCCGGATGCCGTCGCGGCGCGCGGCGGTGAAGTCGTCGGCCTTGGCGACGTACGCCCAGCCGATCGGCACCCCGGTGCCCTCGATCCCGCGGGTCATGATGAACTTCACGTACGCCCGTCCCGCCGCGCCGTACGCGGCGACGGCCGCCAGGATCGTGGCGCGCCAGACGTCGAGCCGGGGCGCCGGCAGGTCGAGGATCCGCGCCGACCGGGCGAACCGGCGCAGGTGCGCGTCGAGCGCCTGGACGTGCCCCTGCAGCACCCCGGCGGTCTCGAAGATGCCGTCACCGCGGGTCACCGACAGGTCCAGCACGGTGAGCTGCGGTGCGGCCGGGTCGGCCCGGTGGAACGACTGTCCGGGGGTGGGGACGCCCTCGGCGAGGTCGTCGACGAAGAACAGGACGGGGGTGGTCATCGGAGATCGCGCTCCTCGGGTCGGCGGGGGATCGGGGTCGGGGTCGGTCGGGGGCTGCCGGCGGTGTCGTACGCCCGCAGCAGGTTGGTCTGGATCCATTGTCGGTCGACGTCGTGGCCGATGCCCGGTCCGGTGGGCACCTCGACCCACCCGTCGCGGGCGACGACCGGCGGGGTGACGATGTCGCGGGCGTAGTACTTGTCGGAGCCGGAGACGTCGGAGGGCAGCGAGAAGCCGGCCAGCGAGGAGAGTGCGACATTGGCCGCCCGGCCGATCCCGAACTCGTGCATCCCGCCGCACCAGACCGGGATGCCGGCCGCCGCCGCCAGGTCGTGGGCCTGCCGGGCCCGGGTCAGGCCGCCCATCCGGGACACCTTGATGTTCAGCACCCGGCCGGCGCGCAGGGCGATCATCGTCCGCAGGTCGTCGAGGTCGGTGACCGACTCGTCCAGGCAGACCGGGGTGGCGATCCGCTCCTGGAGCCGGGCGTGGCCGAGGAAGTCACGGACCCCGAAGGGCTGCTCGATCATCGTCAGGCCGTACGCGTCGAGGGCCGCCAGCCGGCCGATGGTCTCCTCGTCGGGGCGGAACGCGGCGTTGGCGTCCACGTGCAGGTCGAGATCGGGATGGGCCGTGCGGACCGCCCGGACCGGTTCCAGCAGCCAGTCCGGGCCGATCTTCAGCTTCACCCGGTGGTAGCCGTGCGCCACCTGCCGGGCCACCTGGGTGAGCAGGTCGTCGATCGTCGGCTCGATCCCCAGCGAGACCCCGGCCCGGACCCGCGCCCGGGTGCCGCCCAGCGCGGCGGCCAGCGCCACCCCCTGCTGCCGGGACCAGAGGTCCCAGCCGGCCCCGGCGAAGCCGGCCTTGGCGAACTCATGGCCACGGATCGCCGCCCAGCTCTGTTCGGCGTCCTCCGGCCGGTCCCAGACCGCCCCGAGGACCCGCGGAACGAGGAAGTCGACCGCGACGGCCCAGGCCGTCCCGGTGGTCTCCGAGCAGTAGAACGGCCCGGCGGGCGAGGCGATCTCGCCCCAGCCGACCGCCCCGGCCTCGTCGGTCAGCTCGACCAGGATGTGGTCCAGCGAGGCCTTGCTGTGGGAGCTGGTGCGGAACCGGTGGACCAGCGGCAGCCGCACCTCGTACAGCCGGATCCGGGTGATCCTCATCGCTCCTCCTCGGCGGGGGTCTCGGGGTCGTCGCGGGGTGGGTCGTCAGGGGACGGGTCGTCGTAGAGCGCGAGCCGCGAGGTCAGCACGTCACGCCGCCGCAACCGGCGGGCGGAGCCCTTCGACGCCGCCGCGGTGAGGGCGCTGAGCAGCTGACAGACCGCCGCCACCGCGGTCGGACTGTCGGCGTACGAGGCGGATCCGGTGTCGACGACGATGAGCACCGACGCGTCGCGGGCCGCCGGCGCCTCCGGGCTGTCGGTGACCACCACCAGGTGCCCACCGGCCCGGCGGAACAGTCGCCCCAGGGCGATCGTCTCGCGGCGGTAGCGGCGCAGCGAGAAGAGCACCAGCACGTCGCTGGCCCGGACGTCGGACAGCACGGTGAGCGGCGCCAGGGCGTGCCCGTCGACCAGGAAGACGTTGGAGAGGGTGGCGGCCAGGTCGGCGTTGAGCAGGGCGGCGTACGCGGCCGACTTGCCCTCGCCCATCACGAACCGGCGCCGTGACCCCAGCAGGAGCTGCGCCGCCCGGGGCACCGAGCCGGTGCGGGCCAGCGCCGCGAAAGTGCCGGCGAGGGAGGCGGTCTCGGCGGCCATCACGTTCTGCTGCAGCGCCTCCGCGGAGAGGGTGGTGCCCAGCCGCTGGCCGTACCGGTCCGGCGGGGTCCGCAGCTGCCGGTTGAGCGCGTGGCCCTCGGGATCGGCCCGGTCGGGTCCGGCCGTCGGTGCGGGCCGGGTGGTCTCAGCCATCGGTGGTCCTTCCTCGGCGGAACAGGTAGGCCGCGGTCAGTGCGTCGAGGCGTACGCAGCTGGTCGCGACATAGCCGGCCGCGAAGAGCTCACCGAGCGCGGCGCGGACCCGGGGCCGCTGGGCGTGGATCTCCGCCGACTCCGGATCCCCGGCCAGCAGCGTCCCGGCGATCGGCAGCCAGACGCCGGCCGCGCCGGGGATCGGCCGGCCCCAGTCCGCCGGGCCGAGCCGGCCGGGCGGCGGGGCGGTCGGCCGGTGCCACAACGTCCGGGGGTCGCGATCCAGATCCCACTCGACGATGACCCGGTCGGTGTCGGCCTGGCCGTAGTAGTCCTCCTGCAGCGCGATCCCGACCGCGCCGAGGGAGTCGAAGTTGAAGTGCGCGTTGCGGGCCAGTAGCGGGTCGAAGCTCCACCGCATCCGGTGCTCGCCCCAGTCGAGGGCGATCTCGCGCTGGTGCAGCTTGAGCAGCCGGCCGACGTGGCGGCCCTGGAACTCCGGGTCGACCACCGCGGCCTGCGAATAGTGGTAGCGCGCCGACCCGTCGGTGCCGGGGAACCCGTACGCGAAGCCGACCAGGCGGCCCTCCGGGGTCTTCACGCCCACGGTCGACCCGCCGTTGCGGCGCAGTGCGCCGAGCAGATTGGTGTTGAGCGCGGGCCCGTCCACGCCGTACCGGAAGACACGGTGGTAGAGGTCGCTGGCCCGCGACAGATCATCGTAGGAGGACAGCGGCCCGCCGAGCAGGCCGCCGGGGGCTGGTCCGGCTGCATCGACCCTCTTCACATCGACCGATCTTACGAATCGTATGTTACGCGCCCTGTCGCATATTTGTAGCAGTGCTGTCACATCTCAGCCCGAGGATATGTAACGTATCTGCAATCAGAGCGGGGAGTTGTCGTGGGCATCGGGAGAGCGACGGAGACCGCCGGGGTGGTGGAGCGACTGCGTCGCCTGGTGACGCTGGAGACCCCGTCCCTCGACCCGGTGGCCAGTGCGGCGATCGCTGACCTGCTGGGCGGGTGGTTCCACCAGGCGGGGGCGAGGGTGGAGACGATCCCCGGCCCGGCGGGCACGCACCTGCGCCTGGAAGTGGCCGGCGACGGGGTGGGGGAGCCGGTGCTGTTGGTCGGACACTCCGACACGGTCTGGCCGGTGGGCACGCTGGCCGGTCGGGTGCCCTGGTCGGTGGCCGGGGACGTCGTCCGGGGGCCCGGTGTCTACGACATGAAGAGCGGGCTGGTGGTGATGCTCGCCGCGCTGGAACGGCTGCGGGGGACGGCGCACCGGCCGGTCCGGATCGTCATCGTCAGTGACGAGGAGGTCGGCTCACCGACCTCGCAGGAGCTGATCCGCGCCGGCCTGGACGGGGTGGCGGCGGCGATCGGGTTCGAGTCCCCGCACCCGGACGGAGCGCTCAAGGTCGGCCGTCGCGGCAGCAGCCGGGTCCGGCTCTCGGTGCAGGGGAAGGCCGCGCACGCCGCCCTGGACCCCGCCGCCGGGGTGTCCGCGATCGACGAACTCGTCGACCAACTGATCGAGGTCCGGCGGATCGTCGGGACGGCCGGTGGGGCGGGCGAGGTGCTCTGCAACGCCGGGACGATCTCCGGCGGCGGCCGGGCCAATGTCGTGCCCGACCGGGCGGAGTGCGAGCTGGGCCTGCGCTTCCTCGACGCCGGCACCGAGCGGGAGGTGCTGGATCGGCTGCGCGGCCTACGGCCGGTCCGGCCCGGTGCCCGGCTCGCGATGGAGCTGGCGAGTCACCGCCCGGCCTGGGCCGCCGGCCCCGCGGACCGAGCCCTGGCCGCCTCGATCGGGGCGACGGCGGCGGCGCTGGGCCGGCCGGTCGGCGCCCGCCCCGCGGCGGGGGCGGGCGACACGAACCTGATCGGCGCCCTGGGAGTGCCGACGGTGGACGGCTTCGGGCCGCGTGGCGGCGGGGCGCACGCCGCCGACGAACACGTCCTGCTGTCCAGCCTGCTCGAGCGGATCGACCTGCTGGTCGCGGTGCTCAGGCGTTGAGGGCGGCCTTGAGCCGGTCCAGCCGGCCCCACAGCTGCTGCGGGAACCGCTCCCCGAGCTTGGTGAACCACTCCTCGATCAGCGGGATCTCCCGGCTCCAGTCCTCGACGTCCACGGTGAGCACCTCGGCCAGGGTGGCGTCGTCGACCTCGTCCTCGATGCCGGTGCGGTCGATCGCCTCCAGGGTCGGGACGTAGCCGATCGGGGTCTCGACCGCCTCGGCGGTACCCTCGAGCCGGCCGACGATCCAGGCGAGGACGCGGCTGTTCTCCCCGAAGCCGGGCCAGAGGAACCGGCCGTCGGCGGACTTGCGGAACCAGTTGACGTAGAACACCTTCGGCAGGTGCGGGGTCTCGTGCAGCGTGGGCATGTCCAGCCAGTGCTGGATGTAGTCGCCGGCGTTGTAGCCGATGAACGGCAGCATCGCCATCGGGTCACGCCGGACGACGCCGACCGCACCCTTGGCGGCGGCGGTGGTCTCCGAGGAGCAGGTGGCGCCGAGGAAGACGCCGTGTTCCCAGTCCACGCTCTCGGTCACCAGCGGGACGGTGGTGGCGCGACGGCCACCGAAGAGGATCGCGTCGATCCGGACGCCCTGCGGGTCGTTCCACTCGTCGGAGAGGATCGGGCACTGGGCGATCGGCGTGGTGAAGCGGCTGTTCGGGTGGGCGGCCTTGGTGCCCGCCGCCGGGGTCCACGGCTGCCCCTTCCAGTCGATCAGCTCGGCCGGCTTCTCGTCGGTCATCCCCTCCCACCACACGTCGCCGTCGAGCGTACGGGCGACGTTGGTGAAGATCGAGTTGCCCGCCTCGATGGTGCGCATCGCGTTCGGGTTGGTGGAGTAGCCGGTGCCCGGGGCGACGCCGAAGAAGCCGTTCTCCGGGTTGACGCCGCGCAGGTAGCCGTCGGCGTCGAACCGCATCCAGTTGATGTCGTCGCCGAGGGTCTCGGCCTTCCAGCCGGGCAGGGTCGGCTCGATCATCGCCAGGTTGGTCTTGCCGCAGGCGGACGGGAAGGCACCGGCGATGTGGTAGACCTTGCCCTGCGGTGAGGTGAGCTTGAGGATCAGCATGTGCTCGGCCAGCCAGCCCTCGTCGCGGGCCATCACCGAGGCGATCCGCAGCGAGTAGCACTTCTTGCCGAGCAGCGCGTTGCCGCCGTAGCCGGAGCCGTACGACCAGATCGCGCGCTCCTCGGGGAAGTGCACGATGTACTTGTCCGGGTTGCACGGCCAGGCGACGTCCTCGACGCCCTCGTCCAGCGGGTAGCCGACCGAGTGCAGACAGGGGACGAACTCCTTGTCGCCGCCGGCG
Organism: Raineyella sp. W15-4; assembly: GCF_033170155.1. Classification (GTDB taxonomy): domain Bacteria; phylum Actinomycetota; class Actinomycetes; order Propionibacteriales; family Propionibacteriaceae; genus Raineyella. The sequence goes on from NZ_CP137079.1 coordinate 439,991, forward strand.
GTCATCGCCTCCAGCGGGGCGGCGCCCATCCGGGTCATGACTCGCATCGACATGGCGACGTACGCCGAGTCGGAGATCTCCACGCCGTACTTCGGGTCCTCGGCGTCGATCGGGCCCATGCAGAACGGGATGACGTACATCGTCCGGCCGTGCATCGCGCCGCGGTAGAGGTCGGTGAGGGTGGCCTTCATCGTGGCCGGGTCACGCCAGTTGTTGGTCGGGCCGGCGTCGATCTCCTGCTCCGAGCAGATGAACGTACGATCCTCGACCCGGGCCACGTCGTCGGGGTCGGAGGCGAAGTAGTAGGAGTCCTTCTTCTTCTCCTCGGACAGCCGGATCGCGGTGCCGGCGGCCACGAGCTCGGCGCCCAGGCGGTCGTACTCCTCCTGGGAACCGTCGCACCAGTAGATCGAGTCGGGTTCGGTCAGTGCCGCGACCTCGGAGACCCATTCCAGAAGGGCCTTGTGGGTCGTGGGTGCCTGGGTGGTGTCAACGGACACGATGTGCTCCTCGTTGAGTTCGGTGAACCGGCTGGGACTAGGGAGGATGCCTCCGGGATGTTGGAGTGATTCTAGGCCACTGCCCCAACTGGTATTACAAGAGTGGAGACACAAATGCTCATGTGAAACAGATCACAAGATGTTCCGATCGACGTGCTGGCGCGGGTCGATCCGAGGCGGGCCGTGCCATTCTCCGGCCTGGTGGTGCTTACCAGTGGACCACTGGTACCATGCCTGCGGGCTGATTTGGTATCTCACCGGCGAGGGTCTAGAGTTCTTACTCGTCGCAAGGAGCACTTGGGGCGTATGCGCCCGTAGCTTAACGGATAGAGCATCTGACTACGGATCAGAAGGTTGGGGGTTCGAATCCCTCCGGGCGCGCCACTGAAGCCCTCCGGTCATCGAGACCGGGGGGCTTCGTTGTATCCATCGGCCCGGCGGGCAAGCTACTACGCGGCGTCGTTATAGTCGGGTCATGGACCAGACTTCGCCGATCGTGCCCCCGTACGACTATCTGCGGGACGGGGCAGAGATCTATCGGGAGTCCTTCGCGATCATCCGGCGCGAGACCCGACTCGATCAGCTGCCCGAGGACATTGCCCGGGTGGCCGTCCGGATGGTCCATGCCTCCGCCCAACCCGACATCGTCGACGACCTGCGCTGGTCACCCGGCGTGGTCACCGCCTGCCGTGCCGCCCTGGCGGCCGACGCCCCGATCCTGTGTGACTCCACCATGGTGGCGCACGGAATCATCCGCTCCCGGCTTCCCGCCGGCACCGAGGTGATCTGCCGGCTGGCCGACCCGGAGCTGCCTGCGCTGGCCCGGCGGCTGGGCACCACGAAGGCCGCCGCCGCGATCGACCTGTGGGCCGACCGGCTGGCCGGTGCCGTGGTCGCCATCGGCAACGCCCCGACCGCGCTGTTCCGGCTGCTCGAGGTGATCGGCGAGGGTGGCCCGCGGCCGGCGGCGATCGTCGGCATCCCGGTCGGCTTCGTCGGGGCGGACCGCGCCAAGGAGGCGCTGGCCGGCAATCCGTGGGGGCTGGAATACCTCACCCTGCTGGGCCGCCGGGGCGGCAGCGCCGTCGCTGCGGCCGCCGTCAACGCGATCGCCACGGACCGGTAACCGGCCGGCCGCGGGCCGGCCACCCGGACCGGCCATGGCCCCCTGGACCGGCGATGCGGGACCGGTCACCGGTCGGCGAGGGTGCGGACCGCCTCGACCAGGGCGTCCCGGACCGCGGCGGTGCGCCGCGGCTCCCGCCGGCCGATCACCCCGAGCAGCATGCCTCCGCTGCGGCCGGTGGCCGGGGTCCAGGCGCTGCCGCCGGCCGCGTGGTCGCCGCGGACGCAGAAGACGTGCCGGGTCTCGGCTTCGGCGGCGACCCGGGTGTTCACCGCGGGATCATCGGTGAGGGCCAGGACGTACCAGGCGTCGGCGACATCGCCGGCGGCGTACGCCCGGGCCGACCAGCTGATCCGGCCGGACGCCTCCAGGGCGGAGAGGACCGGGGTGAGGGTCGGGGACACCACCCGCACCCGGGCGCCGGCATCCAGCAGTGCCACGATCCGGCGCTGCGCGACCCGGCCACCACCAACGACGAGGACATCCCGCCCGCGCAGCACCAGACCACTGAGGTAGACCGGCGTCGCGCCGCCGTCGTCCAGCCGCCGGGCGCCCGCCCGGTAGCGATCGACCACCACCGCGGCCAGTTCCGGGCACGGCCCGACCACCTCGGCCACCCGGACGTCGGGGGTACCCGGGTGCCGATCGCGCCAGGCCGCCGTCTGCTCGTGGGTCCAGCGGCGCATCGACCCGGGGAAGAGGAAGTTCGGTGCCACCACGATCCGCTCCGCGCCGAGCCGGACGACCTGGTCGAGGGCCTGCGCCAGGTCCGGTCCGGTCACCTGGAGGTAGGCCGGCAGCACCTGCGCGAAGCCGCCCTCCTCCTGCACCAGCCGGGCCAGGGCGGCATGCTCGGCGTTCGTCTCACCGATGCTGCAGCCCCGGCCGACCAGCACGACCGTGGTCGAGGCCGCCGACCAGTCGCCGAGCACCGCCCGGATCCGTTGCAGGGTGATCGTCCGCAGCGCCGGATCGGGGCCGAGGTGGGGGGCGTACGCCACCGTGCTGCCCGGCACCCGGGCCCGGCCGGCCTCGATCGCCTCGGGGATGTCGCGACGGACGTGCCCGCCCTTGCCCAGCATCAGCGGCACCACGACCACCGCGCCGCGCTCGGCCCCGGCAGCCGCGGCGGCGACCGCCTCGGCAATGCCGGGCTCGGTGAGCTCGACGAAGCCGAGGCCGACCGTCACGTCCGGGAGGACGGCGCGGACCAGCGCGGTGAGGGCCCGAGCCGCGGCGGCGCCCTCCGGGTCACGGGTGCCGTGGGCGGCGATGACGAGCGGTGGGTGGGCGGCCCGGGCGGCCTGCCGGACCCTCTCGATGGTCGGGCGTGCCTCGGTCATGCGTGCATCCAGGTGTAGTCGCGGGGGGTCACCATCACCCGGCGACCGGCCCCGCTGGTGGTGTAGCGGGTGGTCGACGAGCCGACGACGACGAGGGAGTTCATGTCCACCCGGGTCGGGTCGAACGTGGCCAGCGTCGCCAGGTAGGTCCGCTGGTCGGGCCGGCAGGCCTCGTGTACGGCGGCCACCGGGGTGTCCGGCGGGCGGTGGGCGCCGAGGATCTCCAGCGCCCGGGGCAGTTGGGTCGTCCGGGTGCGGCTGCGGGGGTTGTAGAGCACCACCACGAAGTCGCCCTCCGCGGCGGCGTGCAGGCGCCGCTCGATGGTCGGCCAGTCGGTGTGCAGGTCCGACAGCGAGAGGGTGACGTGGTCGTGGCCCAGCGGGGCGCCGAGGATCGCCGAGACGGCCAGGCTCGCGGTCACCCCGGGCACGATGTCCACATCGATGCCGTCGGTGCCCTGCTCCAGCACCGGGCTGGCCATCGCGTAGAGCGCCGGGTCGCCGGAGCAGACCAGCGCCACCCGGCGGCCCTCCCGGGCCCGGGCGATCGCGTAGCAGGTCCGGGCCTCCTCGGTGCCCATCCCGGAGGAGTACACCTGCGTGCCGGGGCTGAGCAGGTCGCGGATCTGCTCCACGTACGGTGCGTAGCCGACCACCACCGCGGCGGAGGTGACCGCCTCCCGGGCCCGTGGAGTGACCAGGTCGCGGGCGCCGGGCCCCAGCCCGACGACGCTGAGCCGCCCCCGCGGCGGGAGCCGGCCGATGGCGCAGGTCGCCTCCGGGGTGCGGCGCTTGCCGATCACCAGCTCCGCGCCGTGGGCCAGCACCGAGGCCTCGGCCACACTCGGGGTGCCGACGTGGCCGTCGACCACCGCGCTCGGGCTGGGCACCGGCTGGCCGGCCAGCGTGTCGGCGGCGTACGTCACCAGCGGGACGCCGAGGGCGGTGGCCAGCGCCACCAGACCGGGCTCGGCGGCCTTGATGTCCGCGCTCACCAGGGCGGCCAGGCTGTCGGGGGACAGGCCGGCCTCCTCCAGGGTCTCGGTCAGCAGGGTGGCCAGCCGCTGTGCCGAGGTGCCGCGGTTGCAGCCCATCCCGGCCACCAGGGACTGCGGGTGCACCACCACCCGGGGCAGGCCCGGTCCGGCGACGGGGCCTGCCGCGAGGTCGGTGACGACGACCTGGGCCTGGGGGGCGGCGCAGTCCTCGCTGACATTGTCCGGCAGCGGCGGCAGTGGCCAGGGGCTGGTCCGATCCAGCCGCACCGGCCGGCCGTCGAGGATCGCCCGGGTCACTCTGGCCAGGTCACCGGACCAGGGCCAGCCCAGGGTGTCCAGCGCGGGCAGGCCGAGCGCGTCGGTGGCGGTGGTGAGCACAGCGGTGGCGCCCAGGCCCTCGGCGAGCACCCGGGCCAGCGCGTTGGCCGCCCCGGAGTGGCCGCCGACCAGCGGCACCGCGAACCGCCCGGCCTCGTCGACCACCACGACCCCGGGGTCCTGGGCCTTGGACACCAGCAGCGGGGCGATGATCCGGGTGGTCGCGCCCAGCGCCAGGTGGCTGACGATCAGGTCGCAGGACTGCCAGGCGGCCGGCAGGCCGGTCGAGGCGGGGCCGTCGAAGCGGAGCGTGTCCCGGCCCAGCACCTGGTCGATCCGATCCGCCTGCCGGCGGGTCGCCGGGCTGTTGGTCACCTGGCCGATGTGCGCGACGGCAATGTCCCGGGTCATCCGTGGGTCTCCTTCGGGGTCCCGACGGCGGCCGGATCGGCGGCCCGGTAGGCGTGCCGGAACCCGGGATGGTAGAGGTGGCTGCGGGTGCCGCTGGCGCCCTCGGCGAGCGCGGCGCCGACCAGCACCACGGTGTGCTTCCACAGCTTGTGCTCGCGCATCGTCGCGGACAGGTCTGCCAGCTCGCAGCGCAGCAGCAGCTCGTCGGGCCAGGTCACCCGGTAGCCGACGATGCACGGCGTATCCGCCGGGTAACCACCGGCCAGCAGCTCCTCCTGGAGCACCCGGTTGCGGGCTGCCGAGAGGTAGAGCGCCATCGTGGTGCCGTGCTCGGCGAAGGAGCGTACGGTCTCCCGGTCCGGCATCGGCGTCCGGCCGCCCTCCAGCCGGGTGAGGATCAGCGACTGCGCCACCTCCGGGACGGTGATCTCGACCTCGGCCCGGGCCGCCGCGGCGGAGAATGCCGACACCCCGGGGATCGTCTCGTGGGCGATGCCGATGCTGTCGCACAGCGCGCGCTGCTCGCCCATCGCTCCGTAGATCGACGGGTCGCCGGTGTGCACCCGGGCGACCAGCAGGCCCTGGTCGCGGGCGCGTTCGAGGACCGGCCGCAGCGCCTCCAGCGGGAGGGCGGCCGAGTCGACCAGCTCGGCGTCAGGACGGGCCCCGGCGACGATGTCGGGATGCACCAGGCTGGAGGCCCAGACCACGATGTCGGCCCGGGCGACGACCGCGGCGCCACGGACGGTGATCAGGTCCGCCGCGCCGGGGCCGGCGCCGACGAACACCACCCGGCCCTCGCCGTCCCTGGCCCCGCCGGTCACAGCCGGCCCCCGGTCGTCGGGCGGGGCGGGGTGACCAGCACGGTGCTGAAGTACGGCGCCTCGGCGCGGGCGGCCGGGTCCCGGCCGTCGACCAGCCGCTCGTCGGGCAGCCCGACGTCGGTGCCGACCAGCACCGCGTGCTCGGGGCGGACCGCGGCGATCGCGTCGAGCACCTCCGGCAGCCGACGGCCGGCCTTGTACGCCACCACGGTGTCGGCCGTGCCGAGAGCCGCGGTGAGCACCTCCACCCCACCGGTAACCGGCACCAGGGCCAGCACCTCGCGGCCCTCGACCAGCGGCGTACGCGCCGCCCCGGCCAGCGCCTGCATCGCGGTGATCCCCGGGACGACCTCGATCCGCACCTCGGGCACCTCACGGGTCACCTCGGCGGCCAGGTAGCTGAACGTCGAGTACACGCTGGGATCGCCGACGGTGGCGAAGCAGACCGTCCGTGCGCCGTCTCGGAAGGCCCGGACCGCGGCGTCAGTCGATTCGGCCCAGGCGGCCCGCCGTCGGGGCCCGACGCCGCTGCGCTCGCGCATGCTGAACGGCACCGCGACGATCCGGTCGGCGGCCGCCGGACAGGCGGCGGCGACGATCCGGTCGGCTCGGCCGGCGGTCCCGGCGGCATGCTCGGTCCGCGGCACCAGCACCACATCGGCCTCGGCCAGCAGGCGGACCGCCTTGACGGTGACGAGTTCGGGATCACCCGGTCCCACGCCCACCCCGATCAGGCGCTGCGACTGGTCCACATCGTCTCCTCGTCTCGGTGCCGCTCCGACAGCCGCCATCCTACGAAGGATTACTACGGGGTCCGGAGCCGGGGTCGCCGGTGCCGTACGCTCGTCAGGTGCCGTACGCTCCCGTCCTCACCACCCTGGCCTATGTCGTCCGTGGCGGCCGGGTGCTGATGTGCCACCGGATCGCCCGGGACACCGACGAGCAGTACGGCAAGTGGAACGGGCTGGGCGGCAAGCTCGAGCAGGGCGAGGACGCGGCGACCGGGATCATCCGCGAGTTGCGCGAGGAGGCCGGGATCGTCCCGACGGCGATGACGCTGCGCGGGACGCTGAACTGGCCAGGGTTCTCCGGGCCGGACGGCCACGTCTTCGGGCTGGTCTTCCTGGTCACCGCGTTCGAGGGCGAGCCGCCGGAGCGCAACGTGGAGGGCGACCTGGCCTGGATCCCGGTGGCCGACCTGATCGGGCTGGACATCTGGGAAGGGGACCGGTACTTTCTGCCGCTGCTCTTCGACGAGGATCCGCGGCCGTTCCACGCGGTCATCCCGTACGCCGACGGGCGGCCCACCGGGGCGACCATCACCCGGATCTGAGCGCCCCGGTCAGCGCCGGCGCCGCTCTCCCGTCCCCGCCAGCACGGGCGACAGCCACTCGACCAGCGGCCGCAGGGCTTCCCAGTCGTCGCGCACCCGCCCGACCAGAGCTTCCGAGAACAGCACCTCGTCCTCGATCCCCCGGAAGGCCGACAGGCTCTTGTGGCGCAGCAGGTCGATCTGCGGATGGTCCGCGGTCCAGCCCCTGGGCGCCTTTTTCAGGCACTCCCCGCCGATCTGCCAGCCGTCCTCGCGCAGCGTGGCGACGATCGAGGCCAACCGGTCGCCCTCCTCGTCGATCCGCTCCCGGAAGGCAGCGAGCCCGTCGGCCGAGGCATGGTAGAAGCCGGCGCCGGTGAGCAGGCCGTCTGCGGCGAGCTCCAGATACCAGCCGGTGGCCGGGGCGGTCCGGACGAACGCCCCGAGATGGGTCTTGTACGGGGACTTGTCGTTGCTGAACCGGACGTCCCGGTGGGGCCGGAAGACCTTCGCGTCGCCGAAGGGGTCGGCGACCTCGGCGAGCAGGGCCTCCATCGGCGCCCGGACGGCCTGTTCGTACGTGTCCCGGTGGGCCTGCCAGTACGTGCGGGAGTTGTCCGCCGCCAGGCCGCGATAGAACTCCGGAGCGACCGGATCGAAGCCGCGGAACGGTGTCATGACACCACTGTTGCACGGGGATTAGGTTCGGGACCTCCTTGGTTGTACTGTGAATCACAGTTGTTGCGGTTCGCAGAATCTGGACAAGCAGGACACCCAGCCAGGGTGGACCGGTCTTTCTGGGAAGGCGTCTCACCAGCATCACCCCCACGGGCACTACGATGGCGCCCAGTACAACCTCCCATCTGAAGGACATAGATTTACATGAGCACCGGTACCGTCAAGTGGTTCAACGCCGAGAAGGGCTTCGGCTTCATCGCACCTGAGGACGGCTCCCCCGACGTTTTCGCACACTTCTCCGCCATCAACTCCACCGGCTACCGTTCGCTCAACGAGGGCGACCGGGTCGAGTTCGAGACCGTCGACGGCCCCAAGGGCAAGCAGGCGGCCAACATTTCCGTGATCCACTGACCTCTCGGTCCCCAGCTTCCGAAGGCCCCCGGTCATCCGACCGGGGGCCTTCGGCCATCCTCACCCTCGGCGCCGCCCGGCGGATCGCGCTCGCCGCGCAGGGCTTCGCCGAGGCCAGACCGGTGCCCGGCCGGGTGACGATGCGCCACCTGCAGCGCACCGTCGACCGGGTCGCCCAGTTCCAGATCGACTCGGTCAACGTGGTGCAGCGGGCGCACTACCTGCCGCTCTTCTCCCGGCTCGGCCCCTACGACACCGGGTTGCTGGACCGGGCGGCCGGCCGGTCGCCCCGCCGCCTCTTCGAGTACTGGGCCCATGCCGCGAGCCTGGTCGACATCCGTCTCGAGCCCGCCCTGCGGTTCCGGATGGCCCGGGCGGAGTCGGAGGCCTGGGGGAGCATGCGGCGGGTCGTCCGGGACCATCCGGACCTGGTGGCCACCGTGCTGGCCGAGGTGGGCCGGCTCCCCGGCACCGCCCGCCAGCTGGAGGAGCGGCTGGTCGAGGATCTGCCGGTGCCGGGCGACCGGTCGGCGGAGTGGGGCTGGAACTGGTCGGCGGTCAAGACCGCGACCGAGTGGCTGCTCTGGTCGGGGCGGACCTCCGTGGCGCGACGTACGCCGCAGTTCGAGCGGGTGTTCGACCTGCCGGACCGGGTGCTGCCGCCGGTCGTGGCGAGTGCGGCGACCCCCGAGGAGCCGGCGGCGGTGCTGGCGCTGGTCCGCCGCGCGGCCGCCGCGCTCGGCATCGGCACACTCGGCTGCCTGGCCGACTACTTCCGGCTGGACCGTGGCGAGACCGCGGTGGCGATCGCCGCCCTGGAGCACACCGGGGAGCTGACCCCGGTCGCGGTGCCCGGCTGGACCCGGCAGGCCTGGCTGTGGCACGCGGCCCGCCGGCCGCGCCGGGTCGAGGCGGTGGCGCTGCTCAGCCCGTTCGACTCGCTGGTCTTCGAACGGCGCCGGCTGCGCGGGCTGTTCGGCTTCGACTACGGGTTGGAGATCTACGTCCCGGGGCCGCGGCGGCGCTACGGCTACTACGTCTACCCGTTCCTGATGGGGGAGCGTTTGGTCGCGCGGGTCGATCTCAAGGCGGACCGGCAGGCGGGCGAGCTGGTGGTCCGGTCCGGCTGGCTGGAGGACGGGGTGGAGCCGCGGATCGTCCGCCCGGCGCTGCGCGGTGAGCTCGACCTGCTCGCCGGCTGGCTCGGGCTGGAAGCGGTGCGGACCGTGCCGGCCACGGAGTGGGGCCTGCCCGGCAACGGCCGGCCGCTGATGTGGTGAGGACCGGTGTGGTGAGTTCCGGCGTGGCGGGTCGGGATTAGGCTGGCGCCGAGGCCGCGACGCCGCGGCCCGCACCCGAGGAAGGATCCCCCGTGACCGAGACCGTCACTCCGCGTCCCCTGGAGCCGTTGGGCTTCGCCGTACCGTCGACCGTCCCGACGCACTGGTACAACCTGGTGGCCGATCTGCCCGAGCCGGTGCCGCCGCACCTGCACCCGCAGACCCGGCAGCCGTTGACCCCGGAGGATCTTGCGCCGCTGTTCCCGATGAGCCTGATCGCCCAGGAGGTCTCCACCGAGCGGTGGATCGAGATCCCGCAGACGGTCCGGGAGATCTACGCCGGTTGGCGGCCCTCCCCGCTGGTCCGGGCGCACCGCCTCGAGCGCGTCCTCGGCACCGGCGCCCACGTCTACTACAAGTACGAGGGGGTCTCCCCGGCCGGCTCGCACAAGCCGAACTCTGCGGTGGCCCAGGCCTACTTCAACGCCGTGGAGGGCATCACCCGGCTGACCACCGAGACCGGCGCCGGCCAGTGGGGTGCCTCGCTGGCGATGGCCTGTGCGCTGCTCGGCCTGGAGTGCGAGGTGTGGCAGGTGCGGGCGTCGTACGACACCAAGCCGTACCGCCGGATGCAGATGGAGACCTACGGCGGCACCTGCCACTCCTCCCCGTCGGACCTCACCAGGGCCGGCCGGGAGCTGCTGGCGAAGTTCCCCGACACTTCCGGTTCGCTGGGGATGGCGATCTCCGAGGCGGTCGAGTCGGCCGTCGAGGACCCGCAGGCCCACTACGCGCTCGGCTCGGTGCTCAACCACGTGATGCTGCACCAGACGGTGATCGGTCAGGAGGCGCTGGTCCAGCTGCGGGAGGCGGGCGAGGCGCAGGCCGACATCGTCTTCGGCTGTGCCGGGGGCGGCTCCAACCTGGCCGGGCTGTCCTTCCCGCTGATCGGACAGAACCTCCGCGAGGGCTCCACCACGAAGGTGGTGGCCTGCGAGCCGGCCGCCTGTCCCAGCCTCACCCAGGGTGAGTACCGCTACGACTACGGTGACGTCGCCGGGATGACGCCGCTGCTGAAGATGTACACCCTCGGGCGGGACTTCGTGCCGCCGGCGATCCACGCCGGCGGGCTGCGTTACCACGGCATGTCGCCGATCGTGTCGCACGCGGTGAACCTCGGCCTGATCTCGGCGACCGCCGTCGACCAGGACACCGCCTTCTCCGCCGGCATCGAGTTCGCTCGGGCCGAGGGGATCATCCCGGCGCCGGAGTCCTGCCACGCGGTCGCCGCGGCGATGGATCACCTGCGGACGTCGGCCCAGGACGGCGAGGTGGTCGTCATCGGTCTGTCCGGGAACGGTGTGCTCGACCTCGCCGCGTACGAGAAGTACGTCTAGTCCGCCGGACCCGGCGGGCCATCCGCCACAGTGAGCCGCCGGCGCCCTCCCGACCGGTGCGGACGTGGTCGAGGACGTTGTCGTTCGCGGCGGTCAGCTCGATCCGCCGGCGCGCCGACAGGGAGCCGGCCAGCAGGATCTCGTCGTCGAGCTGCACGGCGGTCTCCGGCGATGGCATGGTGAGCGTCCGCTCCCCGCGGCGGATCATCAGCGCCACCGCCGGGACCCGGCGCTGCCGGTCGTACGGGTCGGTGAGCAGGTGGCGCAGGGTGACCAGGTTGCCCTCGCTGACGTCCCGGTGGACCGCCTCGGCCCGGCGGTGGTCCACCGGGAGGGTCCAGGTGAAGGGCGTCCGGCCGGGGGTGGTCTCCTCCAGCGCCTCGGCCACCCGGGTGCACCACTCCTCGTCGTGCTCGGGCAGCGTCCGCAGGAAGGCCGACAACAACGGGGTGGTGATCACCGAGAGGAACTCCTCGGCCACGATCCGGCTGGGCACCATGCAGAAGTCGTCCTCGAAGGCGTCGAAGAGCGGGGCGTTCGCCTCCCGGTTCTGCCGGGTGACGACGAAGATGTCCGGCTTCATCGTCCGGGCGGTGACCGCGATGGCGAGGTTCTTCACGTCGCGGTTGTTGCCCGCCACGATCCCCACCGAGTGGTCGATGCCGGCCTCCCGTAGCTCGTCGGGCTCGGTACCGGTGCCCTGCACTGTGACGGTGCCCTCGTCGTAGTGCTTCTGGTCGATGATCGTCACGCTCATCCCGTTGCGACGCAGCCGACTGGTCACCGCGTGCCCGAACCGCCCGTAGCCGCAGACGATCCAGTGCCCGTTGGGCGGCCGGTGCCGTTCCGGCCGCGGGGCCCCGGACAGTCCGGTGAGCAGCTCCCGCAGGTGGTAGCGCTCCGGGGTGGCCACCGCCGAGGCGAGGTGGCCGGCGAACCGTTCGAACGGGTTGATCAGCAGGTCGGCGCCGAAGGCGTCCAGGTTGAGCTCGCCGGCCCGTACGGTCCGTACCCGGGCCAACACCGGCAGCGGGGGCCGGAGCAGCCGGACGGCGACGGTGATGGCGATGTTGGTGTCGTCGTCGGCGGTGAGCGCGATGACGCCGCGGCACCACGCCGACCGCAGTCCGGACCGTTCCAGCACCGCGGGGGCACTGGCATCGGCCTCGGAGAGGATCGGGTCGGTGTGGTACTCGTGCAGCAGCTGCTCCTGCAGCCGGGTGCCGTCGGCGTCGATGATCACCACCCGGTAGTCGAGGGCGTCGAGGCCGTGGGCGACCAGGCTGCCGGTCTCGCCGCAGCCGCAGACGATGTAGAACGGCTCGTGCAGCTGCTGGACCCGGCGGGCCAACCGGCCGGTCTTCAGTGCGTCGCGGAAGGCCGGGTCCTGCAGCAGCGCCACCAGGGTCACCAGGGCGTACGACCAGCTGGTCACCGCGATGAAGATCGACAGTGTGATCCACAGCCGCTGGGCGTCGGAGAAGGCGGGCGGGAACTCCCCGAAACCGACTGTCGCCGCGGTGTAGGTCATCACGTAGAACGCATGGAACAGCGACAGCGGCGGCCCAGGATCGCCGTTCGCGTCGACGCCGGGCATCATCGCCAGGCCGAAGACGCAGACCGAGAAGGTCGTGATGACCAGGATCAGCGGCGTACGCATCCGCCGCAGGACGAGGAAGAAAACGGTGCTCATTGCAGAGTGCTCACGGGACCGGGCGCCAAGGCTGGACCGGGCCGGTCAGCGGCGCAGCATGACCGACTCGCTGATCATCAGCACCACCGAGACGAGGTTGGCCAGCAGGGCGCCGGCGGACAGCGAGACCACCGTGGACATCTGGTGGGCCCCCAGCGGCGAGGCATCCATCACCTGGGCGTAGACCGTCCAGACCACCGCGGAGGCGATCAGCTGCAGGTCGGCGACCAAGCTGGTCGCCAGGTGAACGGCGCCGAGCTGGGTCCGGTCGCCGAACTTGAGCACGGTGGCGATCAGGCTCACCACGATCGCCGCCGACAGCTCCCAGACGTTGTGCAGCTGCGGGTCGGCGATGTTGCCCAGGGTGAAACCGAAGTTGAGCGTCGCCGCAAGGGTGATGAAGAACCCGAAAACGATCTTCTCGAAGTTCATGGCGCCACTCTAGGGGGAAACGGATCGAGGCTGCAGGCATCCCGGCGGCCGGGTCGAGCCACTGATCCCGCGCGGGCTGCCCGCGACCCGGGAGCGGCTATCCTGACCGGGGAAGTTCCGCGGCTCGAGCGAGGGGGCGTCATGCTGCGGTGGGGGGAACCGGACCGATGATCGAATTGCTGGCCAGTCTGGCGCTGTTGGCGGCGCTCATCGGCCTCTACCTGTTCATGTTTCGCGCTGCCCGAGGACCCGGCGGACCTGCACGCACCTGGTCGGCCCTGAGGATGTACGACGAAGCCGCGTGGGGAGTCGCGCTGCTGTCCGGTTTCGCCGTGAGCGACATCATCCAGGCCGTGGGGTCCTGGGGCGCCAGCGGGTCGTCCGTGGAGCAGCTCGCCGGTCTCGGCACGCTGCTGACCGCCGTCGTCGCGTGGTCCTGCGGAGCCGGGGCGTCCCGCAGCGTCCTGGTCGCCATGCCCGCCGCCCTGGTCGGGGGCTTCGCTGCCATCGTGAAGTCGGCTCAGGCCGTGCGGGACGCTGCGGCCGGCGGTGACTGGCTCCTGGTGGGCATGGTCGTGGCGCTCGGCCTGCTTTTCGGGTTTCTCCTGCCGCTCCGCTTTGCGCTGGATCCGCACGCGATGGCCGGGCTCGCCTGGTACACGGCGTTGGAGGTCATGGTGCTGCTCGCCGGCCCGTTCGGTGTCACCCTGCGTGACCTGACCGGGTGGGGTCAGGCCGTCCTCGTGCTCTTGTCGATCGGTATCCCGATCGCGTTGGCCCTCCTGCCGAGCATCGTGCTGAACCTGTTCGCCTCCGCGGCCGTGCTGGCGGAGTTCTACCTCTCCTTCCTCGGTCTCGGGAGGGGATTCTCCACGGCCGTGGCGTTCGTGGTGGTCGCGCTGATCTGCTATCTCATCGGGGCGTGGATGCGGCGTCGTGGCTGGGTGCCGTCGACCGTGCGCTAGGGGTGACGAAGCGACGAACGGCGCCGGTTTCGTCCGGGAGTCATCGTGCAGCCGAAGGAGCGACAGCCTGTCCAGGGGCCGTCGGAGCGCTCGTCGTGGTGGGCCCTGACGACGCCGTACCGCGACGATCAGGCCCCGGACCGGGCGATGCAGGCGTCGTCGCGGCTGCTGCAGTTCGCCGCCGGCCTGGAGCCGGGGGCTCACCTCAGGCTCGTTCTCGGGGGTGACGGCGCCGGTGAGGTCACGGTGCGGCTGCGCACCGATACCACCACCAAGAGTGTCGCCAACCACTTGCCCTGGATCGCCGAGGGCGTCGGGACGTGGCAACAGCTCCCGTCGGCCGGGGCGCAACTCGCTGATCCGGCAGAGACGGGGTGCCTGTTCGAGCTTGTTCCGACCGTCCAGTCGTACGCGCCGGACCTGCTCCGCATCGAGGGCGCGGCCATCGACGATGCCCGCACGATCAGTGGTCGCGGACGTCTTGACCACGAGCCAATCCTTCCTGGTCAGTGACTCAGAAAGAAGCAGCATCAATCAAACGTTCAAGCGTCGAGATTCCCTTCGCGGGCCGCCTGCTCAAGGGCGTCGATGAAGACGGGGATCTGCTCAATCAAACCGTTATTCATGGCTATACCCGCGGCGCCAAAGTAGGTCAGGCTCGAAAAGAGCATAGAGGAGTCGAAGTCGGTGCGGGTGTACAACTCATTCCTAATCTCTTCAAAGTTATACTTCCGGAGCTGGGGGAACTGCGACACGTAGGCGTCCGTTTGTGCGCCGATCAGTGTGAAGAGTCGTTCAAGCGCGACGAACTGCGCTCCACGGCCGGCCCGTTTGATCAACTGGTGCGCCAACGGAACCAACTCGGGTGGAGTCTGAGCGAGGCGGCTCTGGCTGCTAATCGGGTCAGTGGACCAATTCGGAAGAGTGTTTCCCTCCGGCCCTCTGGGTGTCGTTTTTCCGAACAAGCCCATTTCGTGCCCTCCCGGTGAATCGAATTCTTTCAGCAGACTACTGTTCCTGCCCGGCAGGTTCGAGTGGGGTCCCTGATAGTGGTGTAGCGGGGTCGCCATAGTCGTTCTTGAGTGCTTCGACGACTTGACGCGGCCCCCCAACCTGTCGGGTCAATACGGCTGGCGAAGCGATCGTCCACGGTTGCGATCGGTAGGCACCGACCTATCGTCCGTGGTGTTTCCCGTCCACCGGGCAGAGTAGGCCGGTGGACCCACAGGTTGAGCAGGTGAGTTTGCCGAACATTCCGGTAGCGGTTCCTCCCTTGCAGTCTGGGCAGTCGTGCAACGGGCGGTGACATTTCCTGCAGTCCATGGCGCTATCTTTCCCCCAAGTGGTGCCGGTCGTGTACCGGCTCCGTCGCCGAGCCTATCCGGGCGCTCAGGGGCGGTTCACCCCCACTTCTGGGGGTGTGCTCACAGTCACACGCTGTGAACTCGGGTAGGACGAGCCAGTGGACCGCTGTTGGGACAGCAGGTGAGTGCTGCCTCGGTGGCGTCGCCCTCGGCGACACGGTGAGATGCTCTCATCATCGTTCGAGCGAAAGGTCACCACCATGGTGGATCGCAGCACCGGACCCGCCGGCACCGGACCCGAGGACGACGCCGAGCGGGCCGACGAGGCCGCCCGGATCGGTCCCGAAGCCGAGGCGGAGGCGGCGGAGGAGTCGGACGTCGTCGCCGGGTCGCCGTCGGCCGCCCATCCCGGTGGCGCTCCCGAGCCGCACACCCCGGACGTGGCAGACAGGCTGAACTGGCTGCGCGCCGGCGTGCTGGGCGCCAACGACGGCATCGTCTCGACCGCCGGCCTGGTGGTCGGCGTGGCTGCGGTCAACCCGGGCGCGACCTCGGCGATCCTGGTCGCCGGCATCGCCGGGCTGGTCTCCGGTGCGGTCTCGATGGCGCTGGGGGAGTACGTCTCGGTGTCCACCCAGCGGGACACCGAGAAGGCGTTGATCGCCAAGGAGACGTACGAGCTGGAGACTTTCCCCGAGCAGGAGTTCGCCGAGCTCGTCGGCCTCTACCGGCACCAGGGCCTGTCCAAGGAGACCGCCACCCGGGTGGCCCACGAACTGACCGCCCATGACGCGCTGGGCAGCCACCTGCACATCGAGCTGGGCATCGACGAAGACCAGCTGACCAACCCCTGGCAGGCCGCGCTGGCGTCGGCGATCGCCTTCACCGTCGGGGCGGTGCTGCCGATCCTGGCGATCCTGCTCACCCCGATCCCGATGGCCCGGATCCCGGTCACCTTCGGGGTGGTGCTGGTCGCGCTGGCACTGACCGGGGTGGTGAGTGCCCGGCTCGGCGGCGCCCGCAAGGGACCGGCCGTCGTCCGGCTGCTCGTCGGCGGCGGCCTCGGGATGGCCTTCACCTACGGCATCGGCACCCTGCTGGGTGTCAGCGGCGGCTGATCCTCAGAGCTCCCGGACCGCCTGCAGGTAGAGCGCGTGCAGCGCCCCGGCCACCGCGGCCGGGGCCTCGGCGGGGGTGAAGTGGCCGGCCTCGGGGATCTCCACCAGCTCGACCCGGGCGAGGTGCCCGGCCAGGTGCCGGGCCTCCTCGGCGCCGGTCATCGCGTCGTGTTCGCCGCGCAGCACCAGCGCCGGGGCACTGATCATGCCGAGGACGGCCAGCCGGTCGGGGCGGGCTGCCATCGCCCGCTGCGCCCAGGCGACGCCGGCCGCCGGAGCCTGCTCCAGGCCCTCGCGGACCGCCTCGACCACCTCGGGCCGGTTGGCCAGCGTGATCGGGCTCAGGCCCGCCTCGAGCAGCCCGAGGACGACGGAACTGCCGGCCGGGCCCTCCGCCGCGGCGGCCATCGCCAGCCGGTTCGCCCGGGCCTGCTCGGAGTCCGCCTCGGCCTTGGTGTCGAGCAGACCCAGTCCGGCGATCACCGCAGGGCGCTCGGCGGCGATCGCCAGCGCCGTGTAGCCGCCCATCGAGATCCCGGCGAACACCGCCCGGTCGACCCCGAGCTCGGCCAGGTCCGCCACCACCGTCTCCGCGTACGCGGACAGCGACGGATCCCCGGGCAGCGCGGGGGAGCCGCCGAAACCGGGGGCGTCGACCGTGAGCACCGGGACGTCGTCGAGTTCGCCCACCACGTCATGCCACATCGAGGCGTCGAACGGGAAAGCGTGCAGCAGTACGAGCGGGAGAAGGTCGATCGGTCCCTCGGCGGGAGCGGTGCCATGGCGATGCCAGGCGAGAGTCGTCATGACTTCCATCGTGCCAGCCGGGGCAACCCTCGGCCACCCCTTCGGGACCGGTGCGATGGGTCTCCGGGGCCGGTGTGGTGACTCCCTGGGGCTGGTGTGGTGACCCCGCGGCGCCTACCGTGGGCGCATGATCGCCGTGACCGGAGCCACAGGACGGCTCGGAGGCAGGATCGCCCGGCGGCTGGCCGATGCCGGGGTGGCGCAGCGGCTGCTGGTCCGTGACGTGCGCCGGGCGCCGGTGCTGCCCGGGGCCACCCCGGTGGTTGCACCGTACGGGGACGGGGCCGCGGTCCGCCGGGCCCTGCGGGGCATCGACACGGTGCTGATGATCTCCGCGACCGAGTCCGAGGACCGGCTGCAGCAACACCTGTCCTTCGTCGCGGCGGCCCGCGCCGCCGGGGTGGCGCACATCGTCTACACCTCGTTCTTCGGCGCCGGGCCGGAGGCGACCTTCCGGCTGGCCCGGACACACTGGCAGACCGAGCAGGCGCTGCGCGGCGCCGGCCCGGCCTGGACCTTCCTGCGCGACTGCCTCTACGCCGACTTCCTCCCCGGCCTGGTCGAGGACGAGTCGACCGGCGGGGTGATCCGCGGGCCGGCCGGCAGCGGCCGGGTCGCCGCCGTGGCCCAGGACGACATCGCCGACGTGGCCACCGCGGTGCTGCTGCGGCCGGCCGCCCATGCCGGCAGAACGTACGACCTGACCGGGCCGGAGGCGCTCGGGCTGGCCGACATCGCCCGGATCCTCTCCGCGGCGCAGGGCCGTCCGATCCGCTACCAGGAGGAGGACGTCCAGCAGGCGTACGCCTCGCGGTCCCGTTACGGGGCGCCGGACTGGCAGGTCGAGGCGTGGGTCTCGACGTACGAGGCGATCGCCAACGGTGAGATGGGCCCGCCGTCCGGCGACGTGGCGGCGGTGCTCGGCCGGCCGGCGGTGCCCGTGGCGGCCCTCTTCCCGCACCGCTGAGGCCTCGATGTCGGCGGTCTGTGCTTGACTGGTCGGCATTCGAACGACAGGAGAAGCCATGATCCGGTTCGACCACGTCCACAAGCGCTTCGCCGACGGCACCGTCGCGGTCGAGGACTTCTCCCTCGAGGTGCCCTCGCACCGGGTCGGGGTGCTGCTCGGCTCCTCCGGCTGCGGAAAGACGACGCTGCTGCGGATGGTCAACCGGATGGTCGACCCGACCAGTGGGAGTGTGTGGATCGACGACGACAACGTCGCCGACCTGGACCCGGTGGCGCTGCGTCGGCGGATCGGCTATGTGATGCAGAGCGCCGGCCTGCTGCCGCATCGTACGGTGGCCGACAATGTGGCCACCGTGCCGCTGCTGGCCGGCGTCGACCGCCGGACGGCCCACCGGCGGGCCCGGGAACTCCTCGAGTTGGTCGGTCTGGACGCCGGCACCCTGGCCCGTCGCTACCCCTCGCAGCTGTCCGGTGGGCAGCGCCAGCGGGTCGGGGTGGCCCGGGCGCTCGCCTCCGACCCCAACATCCTGTTGATGGACGAGCCCTTCGGCGCGGTCGATCCCGTCGTCCGCGCCGATCTGCAGCGTGAGCTGCAGCGGATCCAGGCCGACCTGGGCAAGACCATCGTCTTCGTCACCCACGACGTGGACGAGGCCTTCCTGCTCGGCGACGAGATCCTCGTGCTGCGCACCGGCGCCCGGGTCGCCCAGGCGGGCACCGCCGAGCAGATCATGGCCCGCCCGGCCGACCCGTTCGTCGCCGAGTTCATCGGCGGAGCCCGGCGCCGGCTGCACACCGAGCCCCGCGACGGCGCGCTCGCCGTGATCGACGCCGACGGCCGGCTGACCGGCTACGCCGAACGGTGGGCGGACTGATGCGCTGGGCCCTCGCCAATGCCGGCCAGATCTGGTCGCTCGCGGTCAACCATGTGGTGATCGCGGTGCCGCCGATCATCCTGTCGCTGCTGCTGTCCGTCCCGCTCGGCTGGTGGGCGCACCGGCACCCCGCGGTCCGCCGGGTGCTGCTGGCCGGCAGCGGGTTCCTCTACGCCTTGCCGTCGCTGCCGTTGTTCGTGATCCTGCCGGTGCTGCTCGGCACCCGGATCCTCGACCCGGTCAATGTGGTGGTGGCGCTCACCCTCTACGGCATCGCGCTGATGGTGCGAACGGCGGCCGAGGCCTTCGACGCGGTCGACGGGACGGTCCGGGAGAGCGCCGTCGCGGTGGGCCACAGCCCGACCCAGCGGTTCTGGCGGGTCGACCTGCCGCTTGCCGGGCCGCCGTTGCTCGCCGGTCTGCGGGTGGTCAGCGCCTCGACGTTGTCGCTGGTCTCGGTCGGCGCGCTGATCGGGGTGCAGTCGCTGGGCTACTTCTTCACCGACGGGTACACCCGCAGCTTCGTCACCGAGATCGCCGTCGGGATCATCGGCACCGTGCTGCTCGCCGTGGTCTTCGACGTCCTCCTCGTCCTCGGCGGCCGGGTCCTGCTGCCCTGGGTGCGGGCCACCGACACCCGGACGGGGGCGTCCGGATGAGCTTCGTCCTCGCCGCGCTGGCCTGGATCGCCGATCCGGCCCATTGGCCCGGTCCCGGCGGGATCGGCACCCGGCTCACCCAGCACCTGTGGTACTCGGTGCTGGCGGTGCTGCTCGCCGGTGTCATCGCGCTGCCGCTCGGGCTGTGGATCGGCCACACCGGACGTGGCCGGGGAGTGGCCATCGGCATCTCCGGCGCGCTGCGCGCGCTGCCGTCGCTGGGCCTGCTGACCTTCCTGGCAGTGGCGCTCGGGGTCGGCATCGACGGAGCACTGCTGCCATCGACGATCGTGCTGGCCGTGCTCGCCGTCCCGCCGATCCTGGCCGGGGCGTACGCCGGGGTCGAGGCGATCGACCCGGACGTGGTCGACGGCGCCCGTGCCGTCGGGATGAGTGAGCGCCAGATCGTCACCGGGGTGGAGATGCCGCTGGCCGCCCCGATGATCCTCGGTGGCTTCCGGTCGGCGACGCTGCAGGTCATCGCCACCGCGACGATCGCCGCCTACCTCGGGCTGGGGGGCCTGGGCCGGCTGATCCTGGACGGCCTGCCGGTCCGCGACTACTCGAGGATGCTCGCCGGCGCCGTGCTGGTGACCGTGCTCGCGCTGCTGGTCGACGGCCTGCTCACCCTGCTCCAGCGGCGTCTGACGACCGCCGGCGTCCGCGCCTCGATCGGCGCGGACTGAGATGAAACCCACTCGCACTGAGATGAAACCCACTCGCACGAACTGAGATGAACCCACCGGAAGGAACACCATGAACCGCCGACCCGTACGCCTCCTGGCACTGGCCGCGGCGCTGATCCTGGCCCTGGCCGGGTGCGCCACCTCCAACCCCACCTCCGGCGCCCCGGCCTCCTCGGCCGCCGGCACCGTCCGCATCGGCTCGGCGAACTTCCCCGAGTCCGAGATCATCGCCGAGATCTACGCCCAGGCCCTGGAGGCCAAGGGCATCAAGGCCGAGCGCCACATGCAGATCGGCGCCCGGGACATCTACATCGGCGCGCTCAAGGACGGCTCGATCGACCTGGTGCCGGAGTACACCGGCAACCTGCTGCAGTACTTCGACCCGAAGACCACCGCAACCACCCCCGACGAGGTCGACAAGGCGCTCACCGCGGCCACCCCCGCCGGCTTCACCGTGCTGACCCCGGCGCCCGCCGAGGACAAGGACTCCTACAACGTCACCAAGGAGTTCTCCGACAAGTTCCACATCACCTCGCTGGCCGACCTGGCCGGCTATCAGGGCACCCTCAAGGTGGGCGGCAACCCGGAGCTGGCCGAGCGCCCGTACGGCCCCAAGGGCCTCACCTCGGTCTACGGGGTGCCGGCCGACCGGCTCAGCTTCGTGGCCATCTCCGACGGTGGCGGCCCGCTGACCGTCAAGGCGCTGCAGGACGGCCAGGTCGACCTGGCCGACATCTACACCACCACGCCGGCGATCAAGGACAACGGGTTCGTCACCCTGGCCGACCCGAAGAACCTGATCATGCCGCAGAACGTCGTCCCGCTGATCAGCGCCACGGCGGGCACCGCGACGGTCACCGACACCCTCAACAAGGTCTCCGCGGCCCTCACCACCGACGGCCTGTTGGCCCTGAACGCCCGCAACCAGGGCACCGAGAAGGCCTCCCCGGCCCAGGTGGCGAAGGACTGGCTGAAGCAGAAGAACCTGGTCTGACCGCGCCCCGGCACAGCGCCCCGCGACCGGGGTCGCTGTGCCGGGTCCGGCTGGGTCAGTGGCCCCGGCCGTGGTAGGGGCGCAGGCCGTCGACCGGCACCTGGCCCAGCCGACCGTGCTGGAAGTCCTCGAAGGCCGCCATGATCTCCGCCCGGGTGTTCATCACGAACGGGCCGTACTGCACCACCGGGTCACCGATCGGCCGGCCGCCGAGCAGCAGCACCTCCAGGGCCGGCTCCTTGCCGGACTGGACGGCGTCGGCGGCGATCGTCAGCCGGTCGCCGGCGCCCATCACCGCGAGCTGGCCCTTGTGCACCGGCCGGGCGTCGCCGCCGACCGTGCCGCGACCGGCCAGGACGTACACCAGGCTGTTGAAGTCCTTGCGCCACGGCAGCGACAGCCGCTCACCCGGGGTGACGGTGGCGTGCGCCATGGTGATCGGGCTGTGTGTGGAGCCCGGGCCGGCGTGGCCGTCGATCTCCCCGGCGATCACCCGGACCAGCGCGCCGGCGTCGGCGGAAGCGAGCAGGCCCACCCGACCACCATCGAGGCTCTGGTAGCGCGGGGCGATCATCTTGTCCCTGGCCGGCAGGTTGACCCACAGCTGGATGCCGTGGAACAGGCCACCGGCGTCGACCAGCTCGGCCGGCGGGGTCTCGATGTGCAGGACGCCGCTGCCGGCGGTCATCCACTGGGTGGCGCCGTCGAAGATCATCCCGCCCCCGCCCTGCGAGTCCTGGTGCTGGAATCGGCCGTCGAGCATGTACGTCACGGTCTCGAAGCCGCGATGCGGGTGCCAGTCGGTGCCCCGGGCTTCCCCGGGGGCGTACTCGACCTCGCCCATCTGGTCCATGTGGACGAACGGGTCGAGCAGCTCGAGCGGGACGCCGGCGAAGGCGCGGCGGACCGGGAAGCCCTCGCCCTCGAACGAGCTCGGCGCGGTCGTCACGGTCCGCGCGGCGCGCTCGGTCTCCTCCGGACGGGCGGCGGTGAGGCGCGGCAGGGTCAGGGTGTCGGCGGTCACGGCAGGCATGATCTCTCCTCGGATATGACCCACGGGGTGTCGGATGCCCACGCGGTGGTGATGACTCTCCAAACAGTTGACAGATCAATCATATTCCCGGAGGGGTGGGAGCGGAAGACCCGTGCCGGTGACGGGTGTCGGCGGGGCCGGGTAGCGTGAGGCCATGGCGACGATCGTGATCATCGGCGGACATGGCAAGGTGGCGCTGCGGCTGGCCCCGCTGCTCGTGGCCCAGGGGCATCGGGTGCGCTCGTGGGTGCGCCACGAGGCCCAGTTCGACGACATCCGGGCGACGGGCGCCGAGGCGGTGCTGGCGGATGCGGAGACGATGGATGCTGCCGCGATGGCCACGGCGCTGACCGGTGCCGACGCGGTGGTCTGGTCCGCGGGTGCCGGCGGCGGCAACCCGGCCCGGACGTACGCGGTGGACCGCGACGCGGCGATCCGGTCGATGCGGGCCGCCGAGCAGGCCGGTGTCCGGCGCTACGTGATGGTGTCCTGGGCCGGGTCGGTGCCCGACCTCGGAGTCCCGGCCGACAGCTCCTTCTTCCCGTACGCCGACGCCAAGCTCGCCGCGGACGACGCGCTGCGCGGCAGCGCGCTGGACTGGACGATCCTCGGCCCCGGCACGCTCACCCTCGACGAGCCCACCGGTCGGATCGAGGCCGGCGTGGGCTCCGGCCGGCCCACCTCGCGGGGGAACGTGGCGCTGGCGGTCCGCGAGGCGCTGGCCCAGCCGGCGACGATCGGGAAGTTCATCCCGTTCGCGGACGGCGAGGTGCCGATCGCGGAGGCGTTCGCGGCGCTCTGAGGGCCGCCGGGCGGTGTCGGGACAGGGGCGGTGTCGGGACTAGGTTGGGGCCCATGACGCAATCGTGGGATCCCGCACTGTGGGAGCCGGTGCCCGGCTTCGAGGACTTCACCGACATCACCTACCACCGGGCCACGGACGTGCCCGCGGTGCGGATCGCCTTCGATCGCCCGGAGGTGCGCAACGCCTTCCGGCCGCAGACCGTCGACGAGCTCTACCGGGCCCTCGACCACGCCCGGATGAGCTCGGACATCGGCTGCGTGCTGCTGACCGGCAACGGCCCCTCGCCCAAGGACGGCGGCTGGGCCTTCTGCTCCGGCGGTGACCAGCGGATCCGCGGCAAGGCCGGCTACCAGTACGCCGAGGGGGAGACCGCCGAGACGGTCGATCCGGCCAAGCTCGGCCGGCTGCACATCCTCGAGGTGCAACGGCTGATCCGGTTCATGCCCAAGGTCGTCATCGCCCTGGTCAACGGCTGGGCCGCCGGCGGCGGCCACTCCCTGCACGTGGTCTGTGACCTGACCCTGGCCAGCCGCGAGCATGCCCGGTTCAAGCAGACCGACGCCGACGTCGGCTCCTTCGACGGTGGCTTCGGGTCGGCCTATCTGGCCCGTCAGGTGGGCCAGAAGGTGGCCCGGGAGATCTTCTTCCTGGGCGAGACGTACGACGCCCAACGGGCGTACGAGATGGGCACCGTGAACAAGGTCGTCGACCACGACCGGCTGGAGCTCGAGGGTCTGGAGTGGGCGAAGAAGATCTGCGGCAAGTCGCCGACGGCCCAGCGGATGCTGAAGTTCGCTTTCAACGCCATCGATGACGGCATGGTCGGCCAGCAGATCTTCGCCGGCGAGACGACCCGGCTGGCGTACATGACCGACGAGGCGGTCGAGGGCCGGGACTCCTTCCTGGAGAAGCGCGATCCGGACTGGTCGGCTTTCCCGTACTACTACTGAGTGACCGGGCAACGCCGTCCCGCGGCACGGACCGGTCGGCGGAGTTGTCGCTCCGGCAGGTCCCGCTAGGGTCGGTGGCATGGCTGAGAGCTCCCCTTCCCCGTCCGTCCGGCGCCTGCAGGTCACGGCGGGTGTCACCGCCGTCCTGGCCCTGATCCAGCTCGTCCTGGGGCTGTTGATCGCCACCGGGATCGCCGGTCAGCTGCGCGCGGTCCACGGTGGCATCGGCTACCTGACCACGTTGAGCGCCGTCGTCGCGGCGGTGTTCGCGTGGCAGGTGGCGAAGCTGACCGGGGCGAAGGGCGTCTTCTTCCACGCCCTCTCGCTGCCGGTCCTGATGATCGTCCAGATCGGTCTGGCGGAGGTGCACCTGGAGATCGTCCACATCATCCTGGGTGTGCTGATCGTGGCCGGTGTGGTCGGACTGGTGCCGATGGCCGCGAAGCAGGCCGCCACGGTGCAGGCGCAGGCCTGACAGAGCCAGCCGGTCGGCCGTCTGGGTCAGCTGACCGGCTGGCTCTGACGACGGTGCTGGGGGTGGGCGGCGGCCTCCTGGGTCTTGTCCACTTCCCGGGCAGCCATCATGGCGAGCCCGGCCAGGACGAACGCGTTGATGCCGTGCAGCAGTCCGAGGTACGGCGTGACGAGGATGCCGCCGAGACCGAAGAGGACCTGGACCACCGCAGACGCCAGCGCGAGCCCCGCCCACAGCCGGGCCCGACGGACGATCAGCGTGAGGACGAAGAGGACGAGGGCCGCGATCGGGATGACGTACATCCCGAGGATGCCGTGGAGCTGGGCGCCGAGCGGGAACGGCGACGGGACGCCCGGGTTGGCCTCCTGGAACTGGATGTCCTCGGCGACCCCCCAGACGGCGACGGCGGCCTGGACGACGACAAGCAGGGCGATGAGGCGAGCGAGGTACTTGATGGTGATGGTCATGACGTCCCCCTTGAGGACAGGATCGACCTGTCACAGCTACATGTGACCTTGATCACATTCTGGCCTACTGAGGGCCGTCAGAAGGTGACGATTCGGTCTCGATCGGGCCGATCCCGACCGAACCGTTCGTGGTCGGGCCGTGTGGGACACCGCGACCCGTCGGGTCAGTTCGCCAGTCCGTAGAGCCGGTCGCCGGCGTCCCCCAGCCCGGGCACGATGTAGCCGTGCTCGTTGAGCCGCTCGTCCACGGCGGCGACGACCAGGTGACAGGGCACCCCCAGTCCGGCGGTGACCGTACGGATGTGCTCGACGCCCTCGGGGGCAGCGAGCAGACAGATCGCCGTGACGTGGTCGGCGCCCCGATTCGCCAGGAACTGGATGGTCCCGGCCAACGAGCCGCCGGTCGCCAACATCGGGTCCAGCACGTAGCACTGCCGCCCGGACAGGTCCCCGGGGAGCCGCTCGGCGTACGTGACGGGTTGCAGTGTCTCCTCGTTGCGGGCCATCCCGACGAAGCCGACCTCGGCGGTGGGCAGCAGCCGGGTCATCCCGCCCAGCATCCCCAGCCCGGCGCGCAGGATCGGCACCACCAGCGGGCGGGGGGCGGAGAGCCGGACGCCCTGTGCCGCGCGGATCGGGGTCTGCACGGTGCAGGCCTCGACCCGTACGTTGCGGGTCGCCTCGTACGCCAGCAGGGTCACCAGCTCGTCGGTGAGCTGGCGGAAGACCGGCGAGGCCGTCGAGGAGTCGCGCAGCAGGGTCAGTTTGTGTGCCACCAGGGGATGATCGACCACATGAAGTTCCACGCCCTTCAGGGTGTCACATCGGGGCCGGGCCGGGTCGGCCGGCCCCGGGTCGGTCGGGGGCGGAGTGCGGCCGGAGCCGGCCCGCGTCCGACTGTCGCCGTTGCTGGATCTCTGAGAGCATAGGGTGGCCATGGGCGATCAGGAGGTTGGCGTGTCTGACT
The DNA here is from genome assembly GCF_033170155.1 of Raineyella sp. W15-4. Classification (GTDB taxonomy): domain Bacteria; phylum Actinomycetota; class Actinomycetes; order Propionibacteriales; family Propionibacteriaceae; genus Raineyella. The sequence goes on from NZ_CP137079.1 coordinate 465,788, forward strand.
ACGACGACGAGGAACTCGACGACCTCGACCTCGATTCCGAGGACGAGCTCGACGACGATGACGACCTCGAGGACGACGGCACCGACGAGGACGATGACGACGACTACGAGGAACTGGACGACGCCACCGACGAGGACGTCGACTTCGTCATCGCGGCGTACCGTGAGGACGGTAACCCGGTGGTCGTCGCGCTCGACCTCGAGATGGCCAACGACCTGGACGAGATGATCAACCACCTGCGCCGCCTGCCGGGCGAGGCCGGGGCGATCGGCATGCTGTCCCTGGTCGAGGAGGTCTTCGTCATCGTCCGGGTCCGCGGTGCGATCGTCCAGGTCTTCCTGTCCGACGGTGCCGCCTCCGACGAATGGCCGGTCGCCCGCGACATCCTCGACTACCTCGGCCTGGACGAGGTCCCGACGGAGGGCGAGGACGAGGACGAGGTCGTCCCGGTCGGCGACTCCGAGATCCTGCGCGACCTGGGTGTGGGGGACTTCGACCTCGAACAACTGGCCGAGGACTTCGACACCGCCAGCGACGAGGCGCTGCTCCAGCTCGCCGACCGGATCGGGATGGGCCCGCAGGTGCGGGCCACCGTCCAGGAGGAGTTCGAGGACTGAACGCCCCGGTTCCCAGCGGAGGGTGGCGCGGCCCGATGCTGCGTGCCCTCGACGAGGCCCGACTCGCCCCGGCCCACGGTGACGTGCCGATCGGTGCGGTCGTCCTCGGGCCGGCCGGTGAGCTGCTCGCCACCGGGCACAACGAACGGGAGCGGCACGCCGACCCGACCGCGCACGCCGAGATCGTGGCGATCCGGGTGGCCGCCCGGACTCTGGGGGAATGGCGGCTGGAGGGGTGCACCCTGGTGGTCACCCTGGAGCCGTGCACGATGTGTGCGGGGGCGATCGTCGCCGCCCGGCTCGATCGGCTGGTCTTCGGGGCGTACGACCCCAAGGCCGGTGCCGTCGCGTCGCTGTGGGACGTCGTCCGTGACCCGCGGCTCAACCACCGCCCCGAGGTGACCGGCGGGTTCATGGCGGAGGAGTGCGCCGCGCCGCTGCTGGACTTCTTCGAGGGGCGCCGGGACTGACCGGCCGGCGTGCGGGGTGGGTCCGGCGCGCGGGCCGGGGCGCGTCGATGGCTGAGCTCGTTCTCGGTGGCTGAGGTCGTGCCGGGCCATGGTGCCCCGCGCCCGGCCGTGGCGTCCGGCGGTTCGCTCGATTGGCACCCGACGGCCACCTTCGTGTAATGTCTCTCGACGGTGACGTGTCTGAGCGGCCGAAGGAGCTCGCCTCGAAAGCGAGTGTAGGGAGACCTACCGTGGGTTCAAATCCCACCGTCACCGCGGGAGACAAGGCCCCGGATCCTTTGATTCACCAAGGATCTCGGGCCTTTGTCATATCCTCGGGGTCCAGCAGGCCGCGGCAGTGACGCTGTCCTCGGGCTGTTGCCCCCGTCGCCGCTCAACCAGCTATCGGTGCTGGCCCACGACAGCGCCCCGCCCAAGCTGACGACGCTCGGGCACCGCCCCCCGGTCCCATGCCTCTGGCAATGAGCGGGGCACTGTGTCCCCGCGGAGCTCTGGGGGATGCTGCGGGGGCGAGAGGAACGCTAGCGCCACCATCGCAGCGATGTCGCCAGGCGGAGTACCTATCACCCGCAGATTCACCCGGACAGGGCCGGTGGTGTCGAGGACCATCCGATGGGCTCTGGGGGAGGGCGGAACAGCGTCAGCGGGCGAAATACAGCAGCCCGGTGACCGCGTCCACGGCCCTGGTGGGCAGGTACTTCGCGGCGGTGATGATCGCGGCGGCGCGTCGCCCGACGGGGTAGCGGGCCCGGGGCTTGTCGTCGGTGGCGGCGCGGACGATCACGTCGGCGACGCGGGAGGCCGGCACGGCGAGGACGCCGGAGTTCATCGCCCGCAGCGCCCGGCGGGTGGCCTTGGCGTGCTTGGCATACGGCGTGCCCTTCGAGGACTTCACCAGCGAGTCGGCGGCGATCGCGTTCCATTCGGTGCGCACCGGGCCCGGCTCGACCAGGATGACATCGACACCGAACGGCTTCATCTCCATCCGCAGGCAGTCCGACAGCCCCTCCACGGCGTGCTTGGAGGCGTGGTACCAGGCTCCGTACGGTTCGGCGACGTAGCCGGCGATCGAGGAGACGTTGACCACCCGGCCGGTGCCCGCCGACCGCATCTGCGGGAGGACGAGCTGGGTCATCCGGGCCAGGCCGAAGACGTTCACCTCGAACTGGGCCCTGGCGTCGCGTAGCGGTACGGTCTCGACCGCCCCGAAGGCGCCGAACCCGGCGTTGTTGATCAGCAGGTCGATCCGGCCCTGTTCGGCCACCACCGTGTCGACGAGGTCCTGCATCGACCGATCGACGGTGAGGTCCAGCGCCCGGGTGTGGATGCCGGACCGCTGCAGCCCCTTCATCCGGTCGGTTCGCCGGGCCGCCGCGTAGACCGTGTAGCCGCGTTCCTTCAGCCGGTGGGCGGTGAGCTCACCGATGCCGGACGAGCCGCCGGTGACGATGGCGACGGGAGCAGTCATGCCAGATCCTTCCGTGGGGGGCCTCGCGCCCAGCCTATGCGGCCGCTCCGTGGGGCGGCCGGGACGGATCAGGAGCTGGGCGACGCGGACGCCGAGGGCAGCGCCGGCAGACAGACCGACGGGGCGTCCACCGCGATCGCGGCAGCGGCCTTGTCCTTCATTCCGGCGAACTGGTCCCCGACGATGACCCGGACCAGATGGTCGGTCATCGTCGTGTCGGCGCGGACCTCGGCCTTCGGGAACTGTGCGGCGACGAGCTTCACTTCGGGGGCGTCGACGGCGTAGCCCACCACGACGACGTCCTGGGTGACGATGCTGGTGGAGTTGCCGGTGCCGGTGACGACGAATTTCTGCGCGGTCAGGGACCGGGAGACCTGACCGGCCAGCCCCTGTTTGCTGCCGGCGTTGTCCACGGTGACCGTCACCTGCTGCGACAACAGCTTGCCGTCCTGCACCGTCTGGGGGACACAGGGTGCCGGCTGGGCCTTCGGCGACGGCTTGAGGATCTGCTGCCAGGCCCACAGGGTGCCCAGGGCGACGACAGCGATGAGGACCAACAGGATGAGGGGCGTGCGGATGGTCCGCCACAGCTTCTGGGCGTCCATCGCAGACTCCTCCCGGTACGGTGTCGAGGTGCTGGGATCCTAGCCCAGTTCCAGCACCCGGGCGTGCATCGTCTGGCGCTGCTGGAGTGCGGCGCGCAGCGCCCGGTGCAGGCCGTCCTCCAGGTAGAGCTCCCCGTGCCACGACACGACGTGGGCGAACAGGTCCCCGTAGAAGGTGGAATCCTCCTCCAGGAGCGCCTCGAGATCCAGCGTCCGCTTGGTCGTCACCAGCTGGTCGAGGCGCACCTGGTGCGGAGGGATGGCGGCCCACTGCTTCTGGACGTACCCGTGGTCCGGGTAGGGACGTCCATCACCCACGCGCTTGAAAATCACATCCCCTACGTTACGTGTCGGATCCGGCCGATGGTGCCGGGCGTCGGTGCGGCCACCGACCCGTTAGGAAGATGTGACACAGCCCTAAGACACGGCACAGACTGCGTCCGACCGGGTGCTCGGTCGCACCCTGGGGCCACTGTAAGGCCCGCCATGCCTCGGTTGGTGGGTGGACGGCGCGGGGAGGATGATCGACCCGGCGTCGGACGCGATGCCGGAGCACAGCGAGGGAGGCAGTCGAATGGAATCTCCTCTGAGCGCGATGAGCGCCGCCGCAGCGGGCGGGCGCCGACGATCCGAGACCCGGCGTGAGGTCTCCGGTCTGCTGGTCTCCGCCGCCGGGCTGATCGGCCGGCCGGTGCGCGGACAGGACGGGGTGCCGGTGGGACGTCTCGACGACGTCGTGGTGCTGGCCGGCGACCCGCACCCGCCGGTGGTCGGCTACATCGTCCGGATCGGGCCGCGACGGGTGTGGTTGCACGCCTCCCATGTGGCCGGCCTGGTCCAGGGCCAGTTGCAGCTGCAGGTGGCGAAGTTCGACCTGCAGGACGTACGCCGCCGTCCGCTGGAGATCCAGCTGTACCACGATGTGGTGGACCACCAGCTCGTCGACCTGCACGGGGTGCAGGTGGTGCGGGCCTCCGACCTCTACCTCAGCGACGTCGGGGACGGCTGGCGGCTGGTCGGGGTCGACACCTCCTGGACCACCTTCCTGCGCCGGGCGCTGCCGGGCAGCCGCGGCCGGCAGCCCTCGCCGTCGGTCGTCCTCGACTGGGCGGGGATCCACTCGCTGGCCGTCGCGGAGGAGCAGGGCATCCAGCTCGACGTCCCGAACGAGCAGCTCAAGCTGCTGGCACCCGCCGACCTCGCCGACCTGCTCGGCGACCTGGGACGTACGGAGCGGCAGGAGCTGCTGGATGACCTGGACACCGAGGACGCCGCCGACGCGCTGGAACTGATGTCCTCGGCCGACTCCGCCAGCGTGCTGGGCGACGTCGACGTCGAGCGGGCCGCCGAGCTGCTCGCCACGATGGAGCCGGACGAGGCCGTCGACGCACTGCGGGAACTGCCGACCGACGAGCGGGAGTTGTTGCTCGACGCGCTGGCCGAGGAGGACGAGGTCGACCTGCGCTCGCTGCTCGGCTTCGACGAGGACACCGCGGGCGGCATGATGACCTCGGCGATGATCACCGTCCGGTCCGATGCCACCGTCGGGGCGGCTGTCGGTCTGCTGATGGCGGCCCGCGGGGACGCCGGTCAGTGCGATGTCGTGCTGCTGGTGGACGAGGCCGGCGGGCTGGTCGACGACGTCAGCGCCCTCGAGCTGCTCGGCGAGGATCCGGCCCGGCCGCTGGCCGAACTGGTCGGACCGCCCTGGCCCACCACGGTGCCGGTCGACGCGCCGCTGGACGATGTGGTCGAGGCGGTCCGCGGCAACATCGGGGCCTCGGTCGTGGTGGTGGACGAGGAGAACCGCCCGCAGGGCCGGATCCTCGCGGACGACCTGGTCGACGCCCTCGGCGAGATCGAGCGGCGCTGGCCCTGGCAGCGGCTCAAGGGAGGGAATGCGTGATGGCGAGCAAGGTGAAGACCGCGACCGAGGAACAGTCGATCGGGAACGGCGCCGCCACCGCCGGCGTCGGCCGGTGGCGCCGGATGGCGATGAGCGCCGCCGCGCTGGCCGCCGTGGTCGGGCCCGGGCTCATCGCCGGGCTGTCCGACGACGACCCGGCCGGTATCACCACCTATTCCTCCCTCGGCGCCTCGTACGGCTACCAGTTGCTCTGGGTCCTCGTCGTGTCGACCGTCGCGCTGATCCTCTTCCAGGACCTCGGCGCCCGGATCGGGGTGGTGACCGGGCAGGGACTGGCCGGCCTGATCCGGCAGCGGTACGGCGCCCGGGCCGGTGTGCTGTCGATCGCCGCGCTGGTCGTGGCGAACATCGGCACCACCACCGCGGAGTTCGCCGGTGTCGCCGCCGGCACCGAGATCTTCGGCCTGTCCCGCTACATCTCGGTGCCGATCGCCGCGATCGCGGTGTCGGCGCTGGTGCTGCGCGGCGGCTTCCGCGGCGTGGAGCGGGTGCTGATCGTGCTGTCTGCGGTGTTCATCGCCTACATCGGCGCCGGGATCCTCGCCCGGCCGGACTGGGGTGCCGCCCTGCAGGGCATGGTGGTGCCGGCGATGCCGCTGACCAAGGACTCGATCCTGATCACCACGGCCACCCTCGGCACCACGCTCGCGCCGTGGGGGCTGGCGTTCATCCAGTCGTACGCCGTGGACAAGAAGCTCGGCACCAAGGAACTCGGTCTGCTGCGGATCGACGTGGTCACCGGGGCGATCCTCACCGGCGTGATCGGCTTCTTCGTCGTGGTGGCCTGCGCCGCCACCATGTATGCCCACGGGATCCAGATCACCGACGCGGCCAGCGCGGCCGTCGCCCTGGAACCCCTCGCCGGGCCGATGGCCGAGGCGCTCTTCGCCGTCGGCCTGCTCGGCGCCGCGCTGCTCGCCGCGTCGATCCTGCCACTGTCCACCGCCTACTCGGTCTGCGACGTGGCGGGCCGTCCGGCCGCCCTCGACGACACCCCGCGGGAGGCGCCGCTGTTCTACGGCACCTTCGCGACCGTCACCGTGATCGGGGTGGTGCTGGTGCTGCTGCCCGGGGTGTCGCTGGTGCCGATCCTGGTGCTCACCCAGGTGCTCAACGCGGTGCTGCTGCTGCCGCTGCTGGCGTACATGGCCGGCATCGCCCGGGACCGGCGGCTGATGGGCGAGTACGTCGCCGGCCGGGCGGTCACCTCGGTCTACTACGTGGTGATCGCCCTGGTGGTGGTGTGCATCCTCGCCATGCTCTGGCTGACCTTCATCGGCGGCTGACCCGGTGTGACTCGGAGCACGTGGACCTGTCCAGTCCTCCGTGCCGGGCGTCGGCACCCACCGAGGGGGCGACCGGCGCGGCCGTTGTGTGAACCAACCAAAGGATCTCCGGTCGATTTGGACTGGGCCGGACGACGCGCCCAACTCCGTCGGCGGACCTCGCGGGGAGGCGCCTCCGGGTGCAAGTCTCGTGCACGACAGCGGCGGGGCCGGCCCGCCGCGGACGAGGAGATACCTGTGTTCCAGCGCATCGCTGTCGTCAATCGCGGCGAGGCCGCCATGCGGCTGATCCACGCCGTCCGTGACCTGAACGCCGAACGCCGGGACGAGCCGCCGATCACCACCATCGCCCTCTACACGGACGCGGAACGTACGGCGATGTTCGCCAGGGAGGCGGACGAGGCCTACCCGATCGGCCCGGCCAGCGGCCGGCCGTACCTCAACCACGCCCTGCTCGCGAAGACCCTCACGCACGCCCGCGCCGACGCCGTCTGGGTCGGCTGGGGCTTCGTCGCGGAGGACGCCGCCTTCGCCGACCTCGTCGAGAGCCTCGGCATCACCTTCATCGGCCCCAGCGGCGAGGCGATGCGCCAGCTCGGCGACAAGATCGGCAGCAAGCGGATCGCCGAACAGGTCGGCGTCCCGGTGGCGCCGTGGTCCGGTGGCGGGGTCGACACGCTCGAGGACGCCCTGGCGGCGGCCGAGCAGATCGGCTACCCGCTGATGCTCAAGGCGACCGCGGGTGGTGGTGGCCGCGGCATCCGCAAGGTGGAGACCGCCGGCGACCTCACTGACGCCTACCAGCGCACCCGCGACGAGGCCGAGCGCGCGTTCGGCTCGGGGGTGGTCTTCCTGGAGAAGCTCGTCACCTGCGCCCGCCACGTCGAGGTGCAGGTGATCGCCGACGGCCGGGGCACCGCCTGGGCGATCGGGGTGCGGGACTGCACCGTGCAGCGGCGCAACCAGAAGGTGATCGAGGAGTCGGCCTCCCCGCTGCTCACCACGGAGCAGACCGACGACCTCAGGGCCGCCGCCGAGCGGCTCGCCCTCGCCGTCGACTACCGGGGCGCCGGGACCGTCGAGTTCCTCTACCAGCCCGACGAGCGGCAGTTCGCCTTCCTGGAGGTCAACACCCGCCTGCAGGTCGAGCACCCGATCACCGAGGTCACCAACGAGTTCGACCTGGTCAAGGCCCAGCTGCACGTCGCGGCCGGTGGCCGTCTCACCGAACGCCCCCGGGAAGCCGGCCATGCCGTCGAGGCCCGGCTGAACGCGGAGGACCCGGACCGGGACTTCGCCCCCGCCCCCGGCCGGATCAGCCGCCTCGACCTGCCGGCCGGTCCCGGCATCCGGGTGGACACCGGCGTCGCCGAGGGCGACACCATCCCCGCCGATTTCGACTCGATGATCGCCAAGATCATCGCCTACGGCCACACCCGCGACGAGGCGCTGGGCCGGCTCCGCCGGGCCCTGGCCGAGACCACCGTCGTCATCGAGGGCGGCGCCACCAACAAGAGCTTCATCCTGGAACTGCTCGACCGGCCCGAGGTGACCGGTCGGGGCACCACCGGCGGGACCTCCGGCGGCTGGGCCGACACCGGCTGGATCGACCGCACCCGCGCCGCCGGCGGCCTGGTCGCCGACCGGCACTCCGGCATCGCGTTGGTCGCCGCGGCGATCGAGGCGTACGACGAGGAGGACGCCGTCGACGTCGCCCGGCTGCTCGAGACGGCCCACGGCGGCCGCCCCCAGCTGCGGCCCACGCCCGGCCGCTCGGTCGACCTCAAGCTGCGCGGCGTCGTGCACACCCTCACCACCTGGCAGACCGGCCCGGAGCACTACCGCGTCCGGGTGGGTGACCGGACCGTCGACGTCGCGGTGGAGCGGCTCGACGACGTGCACTGTCGGATCACCGTCAACGGTGAGCGGCACCGTCTGGTCACCGCCACCCACGGGCCGGTGCTGCTGATCGAGGTCGACGGCGTCACCCACCGGGTCAGCCGCGACGAGGGTGGGGTGCTGCGCTCGCCGGCGCCGGCGCTGGTCGTCGCCACCCCGGTCGCCGTCGGTGACGTGGTGCAGGCCGGCGCCCCGGTGGTCGTCCTCGAGTCGATGAAGATGGAGACGGTGCTGCCCGCGCCGTTCACCGCGCGGGTCAAGGAACTGCAGGTGATGACCGGCAGCCAGGTCGAGACGATGGCCCCGCTGGTCCGGCTCGAGCCGGTCGGCGACGGCGAGGAGGCGGCCGCGACGTCCGAGCCCGGCACCGTCGACCTGCCCACGGCCGCCCCGCAGACCGACCCCGCCGCGGTCGCCGACGCCCTGCGTGCCGACCTTTCCGCGGTGCTGCGCGGCTACGACATCGACCCCGCGGCGCAGACCCTCGGCTGCTACCTCGCCGCCCGGGACGAGGCCCGGGCCGCCGGTGCCGATGTGCTGACCGGAGAGATCGCGCTCGTCGCGCTGTTCGCCGACCTGACCGAGCTGAGCCGCAACCGGCCGTTCGGCGAGCAGGCGAACACCGAGCTGCGGATCCACTCCGACCGTGAGCAGTTCCACCGCTACCTGCAGAGCCTCGACGTCGACCGGGCCGGTGTCCCGGCCCAGTTCAGCCAGCGCCTCACCCGGGCACTGGCCCACTACGGGGTGTACTCGCTCGACCGGACCCACGCCCTCGAACTGGCCGTCGCCCGGATCTTCACCGCCCAGCAGCGGGTGTCCACCGATGTGCAGGTGGTGCTGGCCATCCTCGACCGGTGGATCACCGAGTCCGCCCCGGAGGCGGAGCGCGCCGGCACTGCCCGCGCCCAGCTGGAACGCCTGGTCCGGGCCACCCAGCGCCGGTTCCCCGCGGTCGGCGACCTGGCCCGGTCGGTCCGGTTCCGCTGGTTCGACCAGCCGCAGGTGGACGCCGAACGCGACGCGGTCCTGGCCCGGGCCCGGGCCGAGGTGGACGCCCTGGCGGCCGATCCGCAGGCCCCTGACTATGCCGAACGGATCGCGGCGCTGGCCGCGCTGCCCGAGCACACCGCGCCCTTCCTGGCCGAACGGCTCGCCCGGGAGGTGCCGGCCCACGAACCGATCCTCGAGGTGATCCTCCGCCGGCACTACGGCGACCACTCCCTCACCGATGTGGTGCCCGGCACCGCCGACGGGCGGGCCGTGGTCACCGCCCGCTGTCTGCTGGAGGACCGACCGACGGTGCTGGTGTCGACCCTCGGCCGGGCCGACGAACTCGGCCCCGGCGGGCCGTTGGCGACGCTGGTCGCCGACCGGCTGGCCGACCGTACGCCGGGCGACGACGCGGCGGTCGAGGTGTACGTCCGCTGGCCGGAGCCGGTCGATCTCACCGCTGCCGGCGCCCGGCTCGCCCCGCTGCTGTCCGGCTGGGACTGGCGCGGCAGCCTGCGCCGGATCGTCGTGGGCCTGTGCACCGTCGAGGGCGACGTCGACTACCTGACGTTCCGGCCGACCGCGACGCCCGACCCCGACGGGGCCCGGGTGCTGGCCGAGGACCAGCGGGTCCGCGGCGTCCACCCGATGGTGTTCCGCCGCCTCGACCTGTGGCGACTGCGCGAGTTCGAGACCACCCGGCTGCCCGCCCCCGAGGGCGTCCTGCTGTTCGACTGCGTCGCCCGGTCCAACCCGGCGGACCGGCGTCTGGTCGCGATGGCCCAGGTCCGGCAGCTGGCCTCGGTCCGCGACGACCGGGGACGGCTCGTCGGCCTGCCGCACGCCGAGCAGGCGGTGGAGAACTGCCTGGAAGCGATCCGCCGGACCCAGGTGTCGCTGGGATCGGCGGGCGGCCGGCTCGACATGAACCACGTCTGGGTGCACGTCTGGCCCGAGGTCGAGCTCGACCTGCGCGACGTGATGGCGCTGCGGCACAAGATCACCCCGCTCAGCGACGGCACCGGGATCGAGGAGGTCGTCGCCCACGGCACCTTCCTGCAGCCGGGCGACGGCACCATGCCGCTCGCCATCCGGTTCCACACCCGGCCCGGCGGCGGGGTGACCGCCTCGGTCGAGGCGCCGCCGTCGGAGCCGCTCAAGCCGCTGGACGACTACGCGGCCAAGGTGCTGCGGGCGAAGCGGCGCGGCCTGGTCTATCCGTACGAGCTGGCCGGTGCGCTGGCCGACGGCGGGACCCTGGTCGAGCTCGACCTCGACCCGTCCGTCGCCCCCGGTGAGCCGGACCGGCTGGTGCCGGTCGAGCGTCCGTACGGCCAGAACCGGGCCGGCATCATCGTCGGGCGGGTCACCACGCCGACACCGGTGCACCCGCAGGGGGTGACCCGGATCCTGCTGTGCGGCGACCCGACCAAGGGGCTGGGGGCGCTGGCCGAGCCGGAGTGTCGCCGGGTCATCGCGGCGGTCGACCTGGCCGAGGCCGAGGGCGTCCCGATCGAGTGGTACACGCTGAGCTCGGGCGCCCGGATCTCGATGGAGTCCGGCAGCGAGAACCTGGACTGGGTCGCCGCGGCACTGCGCCGGATCGTCGAGTACACCCAGGCCGGCGGCATCGTGAACGTCGTGGTGGCCGGCATCAACGTCGGCGCCCAGCCGTACTGGAACGCCGAGGCGACGATGCTGATGCACACCAAGGGCATCCTGGTGATGACCCCCGACTCGGCCATGGTGCTCACCGGCAAGCAGTCGCTGGACTTCTCCGGCGGGGTGTCGGCCGAGGACAATCTCGGCATCGGCGGCTACGACCGGGTGATGGGCCCGAACGGTCAGGCGCAGTACTGGGCGCCCGATCTCGCCTCGGCGTTCGGCATCTTGCTCGGCCACTACGACCGGACGTACGTCGCGCCCGGCGAGTCCGGGCCGCGGGCGGCCACGACGACGGATCCGGCCGACCGGGACGTGTCGGGCTACCCGCACCCGTACGGCACCGACTTCGCGACCGTGGGGGAGATCTTCAGCGCCGAGCACAACCGGGACCGGAAGAAGCCGTTCGACATCCGGACGGTGATCGCGGCGGTGTGTGACCAGGACCATCCCCGGGTCGAACGGTGGGCCGGGATGGCCGACGCGGAGACCGCCGTCGTGGTGGACGCCCGGCTGGGCGGCCACTCGGTGTCGGTGCTCGGGATCGAGTCCAAGCCGGTGAAGCGGGCCGGGTTCCCGCCCACCGACGGACCGGACACCTACACCGCCGGCACCCTGTTCCCGCGGTCGAGCAAGAAGGTGGCCCGGGCGCTCAACGCGGCCTCCGGCAACCGGCCGCTGGTCGTGCTGGCCAACCTGTCCGGCTTCGACGGGTCGCCGGAGTCGATGCGCGACCTGCAGCTGGAGTACGGCGCGGAGATCGGCCGGGCGATCGTCAACTTCTCCGGCCCGATCGTCTTCGTCGTCATCTCCCGCTACCACGGCGGGGCGTTCGTGGTGTTCAGCAAGCGGCTGAACGAGGACATGACCGTGCTGGCGCTGGAGGGGTCGTACGCCTCGGTGATCGGCGGCGCACCCGCCGCGGCGGTGGTGTTCGGCCGGGACGTCGACAAGCGCACCGCGGCCGACCCGCGGGTCGCCGACCTGGAGGCCCGGCTGCCGCTGGTGTCCCCGGCCGAACGGGCCGAGCTCCAGCTCGAGCTGGACGACACCCGGGCCGCGGTGCGGGCGGAGAAGATCAGCGAGGTGGCGGCCGAGTTCGACGGCATCCACGACATCCACCGCGCCGTCCGGGTCGGGTCGGTGGACAGGGTGATCAGCACCGCCGAGCTGCGGCCGGCGATCATCGGGGTGATCGAGGAGTATCAGGCCCGGCAGGGCTGACCGGCGCAGATCGCTCCGGGGCGGTGACGGACCGTTCCGGAGCGGTCGCGGTGGCGCGGTGGTCGGGTAGCGGCTCGCCGGCACTGGCACTGTGCCGGGCGGCCAGTGCGTGCTGGATGTCCCGGGTCGACTCGTACAGCTGCCGGTAGAGCCGATAGAGCTCGTCGTAGGCGGGCTCGGGCCGCGGCTCGATGACCCGGACGACCGGGTTCCAGTCGCTCAGCGGGGGAGTGTCGGCGAGCAGTCCGGCGGCCAGGTGGGCGTCCCCGTACGAGGCGCCGATCGAGATCCGGGTGAGCTGCTGGGGCAGCCCGGTGATGTCGCTGACCAGCTGGGCGGACAGCGCCGACCGCACCCCGCCGCCGACCGCGATCGCCCGGCGCGGCACGATGCCGGCCTCGTGGAAGGTCTCCAGATGGTGGCGCACCGCGTAACCGACGGACTCCAGGGTGGCGCGGAACAGGTCGCCGCGGGTGTGCCGGACGGTCAGGCCGCAGATCGTGCCCCGGGCGGACGGATCGAGGATCGGCGTCCGTTCGCCGTCGAAGTACGGCAGCATCAGCAGGCCGCGGGCGCCCGGCCCGGAGGCGGCCGCATCGCAGGTCAGGCTGTCGTAGCTGGATCCGCCCAACAGGTCGCGGACCCAGGCGGTGATCGCCCCGGAAGTGCCCATCCCGCCGGCCAGGGTCCAGCGGCCGGGGACCAGACCGGGGCTGCCCCACATGCTGGGGTGGCGCACCCGGTGGTCCTGGGTGGCGACCAGGCACATCGTCGTCCCGTACATCAGCATCAGGTCGCCGACCTCGGTCGCACCGACCGAGTGCGCCTCCGCCCAGGCATCGATGGTGCCGACGGTGACCGGGGCGCCGGCCCGCAGACCGGGGACCTGCGCGGCGGCCGTCCGGGTGACCTCGCCGGCCCGGTCGCCGGCCCAGGCCAGTCGCGGGAAGGTGATCCCCGGGGCGACCAGTTCGCAGCGTTCGGCGATCCAGCGATGCCGGGCCGCGTCGTAGAGCGGGGAGCACTGCCCGGCCGCCTGGTGGTCCAGGACGTACGCGCCGGTCAGCCGGTGCACCAGCAGGCTGGCCGGCATGTGGAAGGTCCTCGCCGCCGCGTACGCCTCGGGGTCGTGCTGGCGGAACCAGGCGAACTTCGGCCCCACCGACTGGGTGGACAGGTACGAGTCGCCGGTCCGGTAGATCTCCTCGGCGCCGAAGGCGTCCTCGAGCTGGCGGATCTGCTCGACCGCCCGGGTGTCCACGCCGTACAGCGCCGCGGGGGCGACCCCGCGCCCGGCCGCGTCGCACAGCATCAGGGTCGGCCCCATGCCCGACGCCCCGATCGCAGCGAACCCGCCCGGGGCGTGCGGGCTGAGCTCGGTGCACAGGCCGACGAACTCCTGCCACCAGATCTCCCCGTCCATCGAGACCCGGCCGGGGTGGCTGCGGTCGACCTGATGCGTACGCGTCGCGATGCCCAGGATCTGCCCGTCGAGGGTGAGGGCGACGGCCTTCGTACTGGAGGTGCCGATGTCCACCCCGAGCACGACGCTGTTGCACATGGCCCCCAGTCTGCCAGCCCGGTGATCGCCGTTACATCGGCCGGTCGCCGAGCGGCTCGGCGGGCGTGGTCGGGAGTTGCCGGGCAGCGGGCACCACGAGGATGGCAAGGGCGGAGACGACGCCGACCACGAGCAGGGCGTGCAGCACACCGACGTGGTCGCCGAGGAGGCCGAGCAGCGGCGGGCCGGCGAGGAAGGCGGTGTAGCCGATGGTGCTCACCACACTGAGCCGGGCGGCCGCTCGGGCCGGGTCATCCGCGGCCGCGGACATCCCGACCGGGAAGCCGAGGCTCGCACCGATGCCCCAGACGGCGGCACCGACGAAGGCGAGCGGCGGGCTGCCGAGGACCACCAGCAGGCAGCCGACGATCGCCGAGCCGAAGAGGATCCGCAGCACCGGCAGGCGGCCGTAACGATCCAGCAGCCGGGTGCCGAGGATCCGGCCCGCGGTCATGAAGGCCAGGAACACCGCCAGCGCCACCACCCCGAGGGCCTTGCTCACCCGGTGGCCGTCGACGAAGGCGACCGCCAGCCAGTCGTTGGCGGTGCCCTCGGTGAACGCGGCGGCCAGCACCATCAGGCCGACGAGCAGGGTGCGCGGCTCGGTCCAGGCCGAGCGTACGGGGCGTCGCGCCGGGCGGTCGGTCGCCGGGGTGGTGCCGGCAGCCGGGGCGCCGTGGCCGGGAGCGGCGTGGGCCCCGGGCAGGAACCGTGCGGTGCCCCACCAGATGGCGGTGACGCACAGCACGGCCATCGCGGCCACGTGGGCCAGCAGCGACACCTCCAGCCGGACCAGCAGCGCGCCGACCAGTGCCGCCAGCACCGTGCCGCCGCTGAAGGCGGCGTGGAACCACGGCATGATCGCCCGGCGCAGGGACCGCTCGATGACGCTGCCCTCGAGGTTCTGCGCCACGTCCCACACCCCGTTGCCGAGGCCGAGCAGATAGAGCCCGACCATCACCACCGGGATCGGCGCTGTGACGGTGACCGCGATGGCGGCCAGCAGGACCCCCGGCAGGGCGGTCACCATGCCGAGGCGTACGGTGCGCACCGCCCCGAAGCGTTGCGTCAGGCGTCCCGCGATCGGCAGTCCGCACAGCGCCCCGGCCGACACGGCGAGCAGCAGCAGGCCGAGCTGGCCCGGCGAGAGGCCCAGCGACTGCTTGACGTCGGGGACCCGGGACATCCAGGTCGCGAACATGAAGCCGTTGACGCCGAACACCGCCAGGTCGCCGTTGCGGGCCCGGGTGGCCGTCTCGATCCGGTGGTCGGGGAGGGGCACAGAAAGGGGCCCCTCGCGGGCGGGATCGGTGCTCGGCCTTGGCATACTGCGACCGTAGGTGAGTGAATGATCACGTGCAACGATCGCTCAGACACAAACTGATCGTCCAGTCGATCGAGAAGTCCGGGGCGCTCCGGGTCGAGGCGTTGGCCGACCTGACCGGCGTCTCCGCTGTCACCATCCGGCGTGACCTGACGGAGCTGGCGGCCCGTGGCGCGCTGCGCCGGACCTCCGGTGGTGCAGCGCGGACCTTCAAGGAGGGTCAGCCGGTGCCGTTCGGTCTGCGGTTCGCCGAGGACCGGGAGGTCAAGCTGCGGCTCGCCGCGGCGGTCTCCGGGCTGATCGCCGACTACGAGTCGGTGATCATCGACAACGGCACCACCTGCTATGCGGTGGCCCTGGAACTCGCCGGACGACCCCTCACCGTGCTGCCGCTGTCGCTGCATGCCGCGGTTGCCCTGGGCAGCACGCCGGGGGCGCGGGTGATCGTCCCCGGTGGGCCGGTCGACACCGACACCCTCGCCCTCAACGGGAGCCAGGCCGTCGACGCGGTCCGCAGCATGCGCGCCGACGTGCTCGTGCTGGGCACCTGCTCGGCGTCGGCGACTCGGGGACTGACCTCCACGCTGTACGAGGACGCGTTGATCAAGCAGGAGAGCCTGCGGTCGGCGGGCCGGCGGATCCTGGTGACGATCGCCGACAAGATGAACCGGACCTCGAACTTCCGCTTCGGTTCCCCGGCCGACATCACCCACGTGGTCACCACCCGCGACGCCCGGCCGGAGATGCTCGCCCTGTTCCGCGACGAGGGCTGCGAGGTCACGCTGGTGTGACCCAGGCTGTCGAACGTGATGATTTCGACACGGCGCCCGGCCGCTACTTCGCCGGGGCCGACCCATCCTTCTGCGGCCGCGGGTGGTTCACGTACGCGTAGTAGACGCCGATCAGGATGCCGCCGCCGATGAAGTTCCCGATCAGCGCAATCGCCACGTTGCCGGCGGCCGCGGCCACGTCGATGCCCTGGGTGAGTCCGACGACGAGGAAGAAGACGGTGTTAGCCACCGAGTGTTCCAGCCCGAGGAAGGCGAAGACGAACACCGCGGTGACCATCGTGAGCGCCATCGTGATGGAATCTCTCACGTTGCCGTTGTAGACCAGCAGCATCGCCACGTTGATGACGAAGTTGCAGAGGATCGCGCGGACGAACAGGTCGCCGACTCCCGCTGCAGTGCTCAGGTACCCGAGCTTCACCTCGACGGCGTGCGCCATCTGGGTGGCGACCGCACCGGAGACCAGCGTGGAGAACTTCAGCAGGACGGCGAGCACCAGGCCGCCCAGTGCGTTGCCGACGAAGCAGAGCAGCATCAGCAAGGAGGCCCGCCGGGTCGTCGTCCGGCGGTGGTAGTGGGCGATGCTGGCCACCATCATGTTCGAGGTGAGCAGCTCGGACTTCGTGAAGAAGATGAACACCAGCGCCCAGCCGAAGACGAACGAGCCGAGCAGCTTCCCGAAGCCGGCGAGGGTGACGCCGCCCACCTGGACGGTGGCGAACGTCGCCACGGTCGCGTGGTAGGCGACATAGAACAGGCCGATGAGGAAGCCGGCCATCGCGGCGCGTTGCAGGTAGCGCACGGTGGTGCGGGTCGACATGTGCACCTTGGTGTCGGCGGCTTCGAGGGTGTTCTCGATGAACACCCGCCCCGGATAGAGCCGGTCGTCGTTGATCTCCACCGAATCAGTTTGTCAGTACAAAGTATCATTAGTCAATACAAATGAGAGGATATGTCGGGGTGACCCGCAGTTCCGCTCTGACGGCAGTACGCTCGCGTGGGTGTGGGCGCCCACACGCCAGGAGGCTGTTCATGCATGTCGTCGGGTTGGTCGTGTTCGTCGTCGTCCAGATCCTGTTCCTCCCGATTGCGCTGGTCGGCACGATCTACCTCACCGTCAAGACGTCCGTGGTCAGCAAGCGGATGGGGATGTCGGCGACAGCGACGTCCGTGGTCGGCGATCGCTGGACGCTGGACAAGCTCGGCCAACGCCCGGACGCGGCCGCCGTACGCCTCTACTCGGCGCTGCCCAACGGTTCTGTGCTGGGGATGTGGTCGTTCCTCTTCCCGAGCTGGCTGCGCTACCGCATCAGTGGCACAGCCGGGCTGTTCGCCGTCCCGGAGCCCGGGAAGGAGCACCTCGCCCAGGTCGGCCTGGCGCGCACGGTTCGCTTCGACGCACTGATTGAGAGGGCCAGAGCAGGTGTCGACCAGTTCGTCCTGCTGGGCGCGGGCTTCGACACCCGTCCGTACGGGCCGCTGAAGGGCTCCGGCATGGAGTTCTTCGAACTCGACATGCCGGGCACCGTCGCTGCCAAGCGCGATGCCCTGGCGCGAGCCGGCATCGATACCGCCCAGGTCGCCTTCGTGGGAGTCGACTTCTCCGCCCAGGGGTGGGGGGAGGCGCTTCTCGCCGCAGGCTACGACCCGGATCGTCCGGCGGTCTTCCTGTGGGAGGGGGTCACCCTTTACCTGTCGGAGGGCGACGTGCGGGAGACCCTGCGACAGTTCAGGATGTTGGCCCCGCTCGGGAGCGTCCTGCTGGTCGATCTCTACGGGACGCGGGACGTCAAGGCTCTCGGCGGCGTCACCGCGGCCGCCGGGGAAGGGATGAGCTTCGGTCTGGAGTTCGGTGGCGACCCGGTGGCGGCCACGCGAGCGTTCGCCGAGAGTGAGGGGCTCGCCCTCGGCGAAGCGCACGTGATGGGAGACCGGACCCGACACGGGGCGTTCGGCGTGATCGCAGAGTTGACCATCCGGCCGGTTCTGCCGTAACCAGCGATCCCCGCCCTGTCGGGGCGGGGATCGAGATGGCGGAGGATACGAGATTCGAACTCGTGAGGGCGTGAACCCAACCCGCTTTCCAAGCGAGCGCCATAGGCCTCTAGGCGAATCCTCCGTCGGAGGACTCTACCGGAACCTTTCGGTTTCACCAATTCACTGTGTCCGCCGGGTGACCTGCCTGCGACACCTGTCGAGTTGGGTCGGGGGCGGGCATCCCCTACACTGGATCGAGGTCCCCCGTGTGGCGTTACCTCGCCCAACTCCCCCAGGGTCGGAAGGCAGCAAGGGTAAGTGAGCTCTGTCGGGTACGCGGGGGACCCCTTTTTCTGCCCGTCGCACCCACTCCCGGGGAGGCCGCAGGCCAGGAACCCC
This sequence comes from Raineyella sp. W15-4, assembly GCF_033170155.1. Classification (GTDB taxonomy): domain Bacteria; phylum Actinomycetota; class Actinomycetes; order Propionibacteriales; family Propionibacteriaceae; genus Raineyella. The sequence goes on from NZ_CP137079.1 coordinate 483,988, forward strand.
GGCCCGGCGGACGTTGTCAGGGCCACCGCATAGGGTGTGCACCGTGGACGAAGACGACGAGCTCGAGCCCTGGGAGGCTGACGACGATCTCGACGACGTCGGACCGGAGGGCGCCGATCCGTACGACCCTGACGGTGACGTCGAGCTGGGCGTCGTCCCCCAGACGGGGGCGGGGCTCTTCGACGCGCCCGTGGCTCCCACCGGGGTGTCCGAGTCGGCCGCCGCGTCGCCGACGTCGTCCGTCGGGGGCTCCTCGGCCGCAGACGATGCGCCCACCCCGGACAGGTCCGAGCCGGCCGTGGCCTTGGCCCTCTACCGTCGCTACCGGCCCGACACCTTCGCCCAGGTCGTGGGCCAGGAGCACGTCACTCAGCCGCTGCAGCGCGCGCTGGCCAACAACCGGGTGAACCACGCCTACCTCTTCTCCGGCCCGCGCGGCTGCGGCAAGACCACCTCGGCGCGCATCCTCGCCCGGGCCCTGAACTGTGAGAACGGCCCGGCGGCCGAACCCTGCGGACACTGCCAGTCCTGCCGTGACCTCGCCACCGGTGGGCCCGGGTCGATCGACGTCATCGAGATCGACGCCGCCTCCCACGGCGGTGTGGACGATGCGCGTGACCTGCGGGAGCGGGCCTTCTTCGCCCCGGTCGCCAGCCGCTACAAGATCTACATCATCGACGAGGCCCACATGGTGACCACGCAGGGCTTCAACGCCCTGCTGAAGCTCGTCGAGGAGCCGCCGCCGCACGTCAAGTTCATCTTCGCCACGACCGAGCCGGACAAGGTGATCGGCACCATCAGGTCGCGGACGCACCACTACCCCTTCCGGTTGGTGCCGCCCAAGGTGCTCACCCACTATCTCGCCGAGATCTGCGAGAAGGAGGGGATCTCGGTCGAGTCGGGTGTCCTGCCACTGGTCGTCCGGGCCGGCGGCGGCTCGGTCCGCGACTCGCTGTCCGTGCTCGACCAACTGCTGGGCGGGGCGTCCGACCGGGGCGTGACGTACGAGCACGCCACCGGGCTGTTGGGCTATACCCCGGAGAGCCTGCTCGACGAGATGGTCGAGGCGTTCGCCGCGGGTGAGGGCGCCGGGGTGTTCTCCGTCGTCGACAAGGTGATCGAGGCCGGACAGGATCCGCGGCGGTTCGCCGAGGACCTGCTCGGCCGCCTCCGCGACCTGGTCATCGTCGCCGCGGTCCCGGACGCCCTGTCCAGCGGACTGGTCGACGTCTCGCCCGAGCAGGGGGAGACGTACGTTGCCGAGTCCAAGGCGATGGGTCTGGGGGAGCTGACCCGGGCGGCGGACGTGATCGCCGAGGGCCTGACCCAGATGCGTGGGACGACTGCGCCGCGGCTGCACCTGGAGCTGATGTGTGCCCGGGTGCTGCTGCCCGGCGCGGACGTGGCCGAGCGGGGCATCAACGCCCGGCTGGACCGGATCGAGCGTCGGCTCAACCTCGGTGGACTGGACACCGGGGTCCCGATGGGAGACCTGCCGCGGGCGGCCGGGGCCTCTTCCGCCCAGGTGGACGCCGTGCGGCCCCCGGCGCCTGCCGCGCCGGCGCCCGGGACGACTCCGGCACCGAGCGCAGGTCCGGAGGCCACCGCGCCCGCCCCGCCACGCTCCGCGGCAGCGCCGGATACCGAGTCACGTCCGCGCGGGCGTCGTTCCGCGCCCACCTCTGCAGGGGGCGACGCGCCGTCCGGCCCCGCTGCGGCGACCCCGGGCGCGCCGACCCCGGGCCCGGCCCGTCCCGTACGGCCCGAACGTCCCCCGCGGCCGGAGCGGACGCGACCCGCCCCAGCGGCTGCGGCGGAGCCCGCTGCGGCGCCGAGACCCGAGGGCCCGGCAGTCGAGAGTCCGGCGGCCGAGACGCCGCGGCAGGCGGCGCCGAGCGGATCGGGTGCCCGAGGCCTCACCACGCAGGACGCCCGGGACCGGTGGGGCGATCTGCTCGAGGCGGTCGGGGCGCGGCGCCGGTTCACCAAGGTGCTGCTCGAGGGGAACGCCGCGGTGGTCTCCCTGGTCAACAACGTGCTCACGATCGCGCTGAGCTCTCCGGGGGCCCGGGCGAGCTTCGAACGCCCACGCGAGCGGGAGGTGTTCCTGGAGGCCGTGGCACAGGTGTTCGGGGCGGTGCTCCAGGTGGAGACGCTGATCGACCCGGAGGCGGCCCGCCAACAGCACACCCGTCGCGGCGGTCAGCAACAGCCCGCCCACCAGCAACAGCCCGCCCAGCGTCCGGCGCCCACGGGCCCCGGGCGTGCCGCCGAGCCTCTTCACCCGCAGCGCGCCCGGCCCACGACGCCGAGGAGCGAGGCGCCACGCCCCGAAGCACAGCGGTCCGCGGCGCCACAGCCGGAGGCCAACCGGCACGCGCCGCGCGGACCCCGCGAGGGTCGGCCCACGACGCCGCCGTCGGCCGACGGGGATGCCGCGCACCACGCTGGTTCGCACCACGCCGGCCCGCACCGCGACGTCCCACCACCACTTGAGCCGCCGGACGACCCCTGGGACGAACCGCCGCCCGAAGATGATCCGTACGGCGACCCGTACGGCCCGCAGCCCGTCGGCCCGGGGACGACCGGCCCGGCGCGGACTGTGGCGCCGGTGCGACCGGCCGAGCAGGCCGTGACACCGGCGCCCTCGGTCACCGCCTCGGCTGTGCCGGAGCCCGCCGCGCCGACTGCCCGGACGCCGCGTCCGGCTCCGGCGGTGGCGCCCGAGCCGCGACCGTCACCCGAGCCACGACGTGCGTCTGAGTCACGGCCCAGCCGGTACTCACAGGTGGCGGCCGCGCCGCCACCCCCTCGGGAACCGACCCCGGAGGAGGAGGCTGCGGCCTACGCGAACGACGACGTGACGGTCGGCGAGGGCTACGAGAGCGCCGCTGAACTGCTCACCAACGTGCTCGGCGCCGAGCTGCTGCTGGAGGAACAGCAGGAGACCGGGATGGGCAGCTGATCGGGGCGATGGGTCCGGGGCGAGGAGGGCCCGTTCGGCCTGCGACTGTCCGGCCGCGTTTGTTCTGTCCGGCCGCATGTGTTCGGGTCAGTCCGCCGCCGGCCACAGCCGGGCGATCACCTCACCGGCCGGCACCTCCGCCGCGAGGCGCCACCCCGTTCCCGCCCACAGGTTGGTGTGCTGGGCATCCCCGGCCGCCGCGGCCGCGCGCCGGATCGGCCCGGCGACCTGGTTCACCCCGGGATAGCAGGCCGGGGCCAGCGCGTCGTACGCCTCGACGAAGGCGTTGCGCAGACTGCGGGCCAGACGTCCGGAGAAGCACCGGGTCAGCACCGTCTCGGTGAACCCCGGGTGGGTGAGCGCGGCCCGATGGGTCGGGTTCGTCCCCGCCTCGGGGGTGAGCAGGAAGGCCGTCCCGAGCTGGGCGGCGGCCGCGCCCGCCTCGATCACCCGGCGGACGGCCGCCGCGTCAGCCAGCCCACCGGCCGCGACGAGCGGCACCGGCACCGCCGCCCGCACCGCCTCGAAGAGGTCGTCCAGGGGCACCCCCGGCGCCGGATCGGTCGTCCGGAAGGTGCATTGGTGCCCCCCGGCGGCCGGTCCCTGGACGACCAGTGCGTCCAGGTCGCGCTGGACCGCCTCCCGGGCCTCGGTCACCGACGTGACACCGCCGATCAGGTAGCTGCCGGCGGCGTGCAGCCGCTCCACGGTCGTCCGATCCGGCAGCCCGAAGGTGAAGGAGACCACCGGCACCGGGTCGGCCACCAGCAGCTCGACCTTCTCCTGCCAGGCGTCGTCGTCCGGCGCGGCCTGCGGCAACCCGTCGACACCCAGCTGGGCGGCCAGCGGCAGCAGCGCCTGCCGGTACGCCGCGACCGCCTCCGCGTCGAGGGGAGTGCGGTCGGGAACGAAGAGATTCACCCCGAACGCCGTGGTGCCGCCCGTCCGGACCTCGGCGATCTGGTCCGCCAGCGCGGCAGGGCTGAGATACCCGGCGGCCAGGAAGCCGAGCCCGCCGGCCTCCCCGACCGCGCGGACCAGGCCAGGGGTCGAGGGGCCCCCGGCCATCGGAGCGGCGATGATCGGGACCCGCAGGGTGGGGAACGCCTCCATGGTCCGTCACGCTATGCGGCGGCCGGGCCAACGGGAAGGGCCGGGGCTCAGAACGGGAAAGGGGATCAGAACGGGAAGGGCCGGGTTCAGATCGTCTCGGCCACCCGCAGCACCCCGGCGCCCTCGATGTCGCCACGGGCGAGGTACTGCAACGCCCGGTCCGCCTCCTCCAGCGGGTACTCGTGGGTGGTCGGGTGCAGCCCGAGACGGTCGGCCAGGACCAGGAACTCCTCGCCGTCACTGCGGGTATTGGACTCCACGCTGGTCAGCGTCTTCTCGTGGAACACCGCCGCGTGGTAGTCCAGCGCGGGGATGTCGGACATGTGGATGCCGGCGCAGGCCACCGTCCCGCCGGCATCCAGCGCGGCCAGGGCGTACGGCACGATATCGCCGGCCGGGGCGAAGATGATCGCCGAGTCCAGCGGCACCGGCGGCATCTCGCGGGCGTCGCCGGCCGAGGCACAGCCCAGCTCCAGGGCGAAGCGTTGGGCCTGCTCGCCACGGGTCAGCACGTGCACCTCGGCCCCCTGGGCCAGTGCCACCTGGGCGGCCAGGTGGGCGCTGCCGCCGAACCCGTACAGTCCGAGCCGCCCGCCCGGCGGGACGTTCGCCCGGCGCAGCGCCCGGTAGCCGATGATCCCCGCGCACAGCAGCGGCGCGGCGGTGGCGTCGTCGAACCGTTCGGGCAGCCGGTAGGCGAATCCCTCGGGCACCGTGGTGTACTCCGCGTAGCCGCCGTCGGCGTCCCAGCCGGTGTACTCGGAGCGTACGCAGAGGTTCTCCCGGCCCGACCGGCAGGCCCGGCAGATGCCGCAGGTGCGGCGCAGCCAGGGGATGCCGACCCGCTCCCCGGTGCTGAACCGCCCGGCACCCGGGCCCGCGCCGACGACCTGACCGACGATCTCGTGACCCGGCGTGACGTACGGACGGTGCACCGGCAGGTCGCCTTCGGTGACGTGCAGGTCGGTGCGGCACACCCCGCAGGTGAGGACGCGGACGAGCACCTCCCCGGGGCCCGGCGTCGGGGTCTCCTTCTCGACCAGTTCGAGGGGGCCGCTGTCCAGCGGACCGGGTGACCGCACCTGCCATGCGCGCATGATGATCTCCTTGTCGGGTCTCTCCCAGTCCACCACGTCGCGGCGGTACGGGCCACCGGTCCGCGGTTGGACCTAGGCTTGGAGCGCACACCGCGACGTACGGCGAAAGGACCCCGATGACCGAGGGACTGCCCCAGGGATTCGACATGAACGCACTGATGCAGCAGGCGCAGGCCATGCAGGCGCAGATGCAGCAGGCGCAGGCGGAGTTGGCCGTCACCTCGATCTCCGGCACCGCCGGCGGTGGGCTGGTCACCGTCCTGATGACCGGCGCCGGTGAGGTCACCTCTGTCACCATCAAGCCCGAGGCCTGTGACCCGGAGGACACCGAGAGCCTCGGCGACCTGATCGTCGCCGCGCTGCGGGACGCGAACAACCAGGCCGCCGCCCTGGCCCAGCAGAAGCTCGGTCCGCTCGCCGGCGGGATGGGCCTCGGTCTCTGAGTGGCAGCCATCTATGACGGCCCGATCCAGGACCTGATCACCGAGCTCGGTCAGCTGCCCGGGATCGGGCCGAAATCCGCCCAGCGCATCGCGTTCCACGTCATGTCCGCCGAGAAGGAGGACGTGATGCGGTTGGTTGACGCCCTCGTACAGGTCAAGGAGCGGATCAACTTCTGCACCACCTGCTTCAACGTGTCCGAGGGCGACACCTGTTCGATCTGCCGTGACCCGCGGCGCGACCCGGCGCTGATCTGCGTGGTGGAGGACGCGAAGGACGTGGTGGCGATCGAGCGCACCCGGGAGTTCCGCGGCCGCTACCACGTGCTCGGTGGCTGCATCAGTCCGGTCAACGGCGTCGGCCCCGACCAGCTGCACATCCGCGAGCTGGTCGGCCGGCTCGCCGACGGTGCGGTGCAGGAGGTGATCATCGCCACCAACCCGACCATCGAGGGGGAGGCGACGGCGACCTACCTGAGCCGGCTGCTGCTGCCGACCGGACTCACCGTGTCGCGGCTGGCCAGTGGGCTGCCGGTCGGCGGTGACCTGGAGTACGCCGACGAGGTGACCCTCGGCCGGGCCTTCGAGGGGCGTCGTGCCCTCGCCTGACGCCATGTTCCCGGGCGACGCCGTCCCTGCGCGGGACGTACGGCTGGTGGCGACCGACCTGGACAACACCCTGTTGCGCTCCGATCGGACCGTCAGCCCACGGGCCGACGCCGCACTGCGGGCGGCCGCGGCGGCCGGGGTCGTGGTCGTGCCGGTGACCGCACGGCAACGGGTCGGGGTCGTCGCCGTGGCACCCCAGTTCCTCGACCTCGCCGATCTGTTCGGCGGGTGGGCGGTGTGCTCGAACGGTGCCCTGGGTCTCGACCTGGTCACCGGGCAACGGCTGTTCGAGGCGACGATGAGCATCCGCGCGCAGCGCGACCTCGTCGTCCGGCTCACCGAGGTGGTGCCCGACGTACGCTTCTGCGCGGTCCGTGACGGCGGGGACGGCTTCCTGGTCGAGGCCGGCTATGCCGAGTTGTGCGTGTGGTCCGACCACAGCCGTGACCCGCGGCAGATGCAGGTCGTGGATCGTACGACTCTGACCGGCACCCCGAACATCAAGCTGGTCGCCCGCCACCCGGTGCTGACCGCCCGGGAGCTGCTCGCGGCGTTCCGCGCCCTCGAGTTGCCCGGGCTGCGCGCCACGTCCTCGGGCGCGCCGCTCCTGGAGGTGTCGGCGGCCGGCGTCGGCAAGGCGTACGGGCTCGCGCGGCTCACCGACCATCTCGGTATCGGTGCCGCCCAGGTCGTGGCGCTCGGTGACGGACTGAACGACCTGGACATGCTCACCTGGGCGGGCCTGGGGGTCGCGGTGGCCAACGCCGAGCCCGAACTACTGGCCGTGGCCGATCGGGTCGCACCGGGATGTGACGAGGACGGCTTCGCCCAGGTCCTCGAGACCCTGCTGGCCGGGAGGTAGCGCGTCACGGCCGCTGCGCTTTCGGGCAGAAGCGGCGGCACCAGTCAGACGCCGCGCGTTGGCGGGCGGCGTCTGACTGCCGCGGCGGTGTCTGGCAGAAGCGGCGGCGGCTGCACCGAGAGGGGCGGGGGCGCCTTCCCGGACCGTCCGCTTGGCCCCCGCCGACCGTGGCTTGGGACCCCCCGACCGACCGCCTAGAATGACCTGCGTCGCACGGCATGGATGGGGCCATCACCCCGGAGCTGCCGGAAGAACGGCCGTACGGTCCCGATCCGTCGGGACGCGTACGACTCACTAGAACCGGCCGCGGCAGGAAAGAAGTGGGTGGATCGCAGCCGGACAGTGTCCGGCGATCCACCAAGAAGGGTGGTACCGCGGGTCCCCTCGTCCCTTCTCCCAGTCCGGCGCCGGCTGGCTGGTCGGAAGAGCGAACGACGAGGACGGACATGACCCAGGAGATCCCGGACACGCGGCGGGTGGAGTGTGACCCGGCTGAGCAGGCGGCCCAGGCCACCGCCGCACAGGCGAACGCGGCGGCCGAGCAGGGGCACTTCGAGGGTGCCTACCACGCGGTCCCGGCACAGATCGACCTGCCCGCGACGGAACACCGGATCCTCGACTTCTGGGCCGCGAACGACGTGTTCGCCCGGTCCGAGGAGCGGACCCGCGGTGGCCGGCGGTGGACCTTCTTCGAGGGCCCGCCGACGGCCAACGGCATGCCCGGCACCCACCACATCGAGGCGCGTGTCTTCAAGGACATCTTCCCGCGGTTCCGGACGATGCAGGGCTACTACGTCGAGCGCAAGGCCGGCTGGGACTGCCACGGCCTGCCGGTGGAGCTCGCTGTCGAGAAGGAACTCGGCATCAACGGCAAGCCGGAGATCGAGACGTACGGCATCGAGGCGTTCAACGCCAAGTGCCGCGAGTCGGTCAGCCGCCACGTCGACGCCTTCCGCGAACTCACCGACCGGATGGGCTACTGGGTCGACCTGGACCACGCCTACTGGACGATGAACTCCTCCTACGTCGAGTCGGTCTGGTGGTCGCTGAAGGAGGTCTACGACCGGGGCCTGCTCTCCCAGGACGAGCGGGTCGCGCCCTACTGCCCCAAGGACGGCACCACACTCTCCGACCACGAGGTCGCCCAGGGCTACGAGGACGTCGTCGACACCACCGCGTTCGTCCGGTTCCCGGTCACCTCCGGGCCGTACGCCGGCACCGCCGACCTGGTGATCTGGACCACGACACCGTGGACGCTGCTGGCCAACACCACCGTGGCGGTCGGCCCCGACATCACGTACGTGACCGCCACCGACGGGGACTCGACGGTGATCGTCGCCGAGGACAACGTGGCGACCGCGCTCGGCGAGGGCTGGACCGTGCAGGACCGGTTCCCGGGCTCGACGATGGAGGGCTGGACCTACCAGCGGCCGTTCGAGGTCGTCGACCAGCCGGGGCACGCCTTCTTCGTGGTGCTCGAGGACTACGTCGCGACCGGTGAGGGCACCGGCCTGGTGCACCAGGCGATGGCGTTCGGCGAGGACGACTTCCAGTCCAGCAAGCGGCACGGCATCGAGCTGGTCAACCCGATCGGTCCGAACGGGCACTTCTACGACGACCTCGACGTCGTCGGCGGGATGTTCTTCAAGGACGCCGACAAGGCCGTCCTCGCCGATCTGGAGAGGCGTGGCCTGCTCTTCGGCACCCTTGACCACGAGCACCCCTACCCGCACTGCTGGCGCTGCCACACGCCGCTGATGTACTACGCGACGCCGTCCTGGTACATCCGGACCACCCAGGTCAAGGACGAGTTGCTGCGCGAGAACGAGGGCACCACCTGGTACCCGGAGACGATCAAGTGGGGCCGCTACGGTGACTGGCTGCGCAACAACGTCGACTGGGCGTTGTCGCGGACCCGCTACTGGGGCACCCCGCTGCCGATCTGGATCAACGACGAGACCGGCGACCGGGTGTGCATCGGGTCGCTGGCCGAGCTCGGCGAGCTGGCCGGGCGTGACCTGGCCGACCTCGACCCGCACCGGCCCTACATCGACGAGGTGACCTTCACCAAGCCGGGCGTGCCGGGGACCTACCGGCGGGTGCCGGAGGTGATCGACGCCTGGTACGACTCGGGCTCGATGCCGTTCGCGCAGTGGGGCTACCCGTACGTCGACGGATCGCAGGACGCGTTCGCGCACGCCTACCCGGCCGACTTCATCTGCGAGGCGACCGACCAGACCCGCGGCTGGTTCTACTCGCTGATGGCCGTCGGCACGGTGGTTTTCGACCGGTCGTCGTACCGCAACGTGCTCTGCCTGGGCCACATCCTCGCCGAGGACGGCAAGAAGATGTCCAAGCACCTGGGCAACATCCTCGAGCCGATCCCGCTGATGGATCGCCACGGCGCCGACGCGGTGCGCTGGTTCATGGCCGCTTCCGGCTCGCCGTGGGCGGCCCGCCGGGTGGGGGACACGGCGATCCAGGAGATCGTTCGCAAGGTGCTATTGACGTACTGGAACTCGGCCTCGTTCCTCGCCCTGTACGCGAAGGCGAACGACTGGAGCCCGGAACACACTGATGGCACCCCGGTCGAGCTGCCGCTGGCCGAGCGCCCGGTGCTGGACCGGTGGCTGGTGTCGGAGACCAACGCGCTGGTGCGCGACGTGACCGCAGCGCTGGAGGCGTTCGACTCCCAGCGCGCCGGCCAGTTGCTCGCCGAGTTCGTCGACAACCTGTCCAACTGGTACGTCCGCCGCTCGCGGCGCCGGTTCTGGCGCGGTGACGACTCGGCGCTGCTGACCCTGCACGACACGATGGAGGTGCTGACCCGGCTGATGGCGCCGATGGTGCCGTTCCTCACCGAGCACGTCTGGCAACAGCTGGTCGTGCCGGTGGACCGCGACGCCGCCCCGTCGGTGCACCTGACCACCTGGCCGGTGGCCGACGCTGCGCTGATCGACGAGACGCTGGACGAGGCGATGGGCCTGGCCCGGCGGGTGGTCGAGCTCGGTCGTGGGGCCCGGGCCGAGGCCAAGGTGAAGATCCGTCAGCCGCTGTCCCGGCTGCTGATCGCCGGTGACTCGTACGCCCGGCTCGACGAGGCACTGCGGGCCGAGATCGCCGACGAGCTCAACGTGGCCGACATCGCGTCGTTCGCCTCGGCCGGTGACCTGGTCGACTACTCGGCGAAGGGCAACTTCCGCACCCTCGGCAAGCGCTTCGGCAAGCAGACCCCGCAGGTCGCCGCCGCGATCGCGGCCGCCGACCCGGCCACCCTGCACGACGCGCTGGCCCGCGACGGCAGGGCGACCGTCGACGTCGACGGTGGCATCCAGGTCGGCCCGGACGAGGTGCTGATCACCGAACGGCCCCGCGCGGGCTGGTCGGTGCTGAACGAGCAGGGTGAGACGGTGGCGCTGGATCTGGAACTGACCCCGGAGCTGGTCAAGGCCGGAGTGGCCCGCGACGTGATCCGCGAGGTGCAGGAGGCGCGCAAGACCTCCGGCTTCGAGGTCTCCGACCGGATCACCCTGGTCTGGTCGGTCGACGGGGACGCGGCCGGTGCGGCGCCCACGGCTGGCTCTGCCGGTGCGAAGACCGGGGCGGCGGTGCGGGAGCATGCCGCACTGATCGCCGACGAGGTGCTGGCCGTTGAGATGTCCGAGGGCGCGGTGCCGGCCGGCGGCTTCTCGATCGAGGAGCTGGGACTGCGGTTCACGGTGGCCCGGCGGGGCTGAGGGCTGCTCGGCTGACGGGTCTGTGGGCCGGAAGAGATTCGGCAGACGTACGGTCGGCGGTGGTCTTCGGGCCTGCCGCCGGCCGCACGTCGTCTCCAGGCCGGCCGGTCGGGCGTCACTCCCCGGGACGTTCCCGCCGGCGATGCGTCACCCTCGGCCGGTGCCGTTGCCCCCGCCGTTGCCCGGGCGATCCGGACCGGAGCCGGGCGGCAGTTGCCGAGGGCCGGAGCCGGGCGGCAGCTCGCCGTGGCGCTGCCGGTGCGCCCCCAGTGCCCGGTTGCTCAGGATCGTCAGGATGATGGCTGCGAAGATCAGGATCGGCGCTGGGATGTGGGTGAAGATGATCAGGCCGATCGCGACGGGCCAGATGATCGGCCGGATCGTACGCAGCGCGTTCGCCCAGCCGGGCTCCAGTTGCGAGGCCGAGGGCTGTTGGGGCACAGCCGGGCGATAGTCGCTTCCCGGGGTGACATAGGGGATGGAGGACGGTGTCGCCGAGGACCCCTGCGCCCAAGGGGCCGTCGCGTTCAGCGTCGGCAGGTCGGTGAACAGTGGAGTCAGGTCCGCCAACGTACGGGCCTGGAGAGCAGCGTCCATGCGCTGGTTGAACTCCGCGTCGTCGAGCCGTCCGGCCACGAAGTGCTCGGATAGCTCGTCCACCGCCGCCTGGCGCTCGGCGTCGCCGATGCGGGGGAGGGGACGCTCGTCGGCGGAGCCCGGGTCGCTCGTCATGGTGGCCATTATGCCCAGCGCGCCGGCCTCGCCCGGACGGCCGGGGCGGCGGGCACTCTTCGCTGCTGCGTGGTGGCCTGTGTCGCTGGACGTTCCCGCGGGAACGCCAGGGCGGAAGCGCCGGTGACCACCATCGTCCCGTAGGCCGTCGCAGGCATGGGCGTTCCCGCGGGAACGCCCGATGGCCGTGCCGGTGTCTGTTGGGCGACCGTGTGTGGGGCGTCTGTGTGCCGGGGTGATCACTGCAGCTGTGGATGGGCGGGCCTGGGGCAGCCTCCTTGTGGATAAGTCGGGCCGGGCGCGTCTCGTGAACCGCGCATAGGCCAAGCTTGGCCGAAGCGAGGCGAAGGGGATGAGAAGTGCCGCACAGAAGACGTATCTGCACGATCACATCAGCGTGGACGATGATCGGTGTCGCCGGGCTCCTGGCCGGTTGTGGCGACGATCCCCGGAGCGCTCCCACGCCCACACCGACCTACTCCTGCACCCCGGACCCGGCGGGCGCACCGTGCACGGCGGAGTTGGCCGCTGCACAGGCCGAGGAGGCCAAGGCGTACGAAGAGGCGATCTTTGCCTACCAACAGTTTACCAAGGAGCGAAATCGCCTGCTACATGCTGGCGGCACCGCAACTGCCACAGCAGAGCTGGAGAGATTCGGAACAGGCCTCTATCTTGAGGCGATGGTTGGTGACTTGAGGACCGTTTATGGAAAAGGGTGGAGTACAACAGGTGATGTTGTTGTAAGGGACTTCGGTCGCCATCATTTCGAACCGAATCGGTTGGAGTTCTTCCTTTGTGAGGATGCCACTGCTGTGAGGCTGATCGGTTCTGAAGGAGAGCAACTGACACTCGGCCGCAAGGGACGCCTGCGTGTGACCGCCACCGGTGAAGCTGGGGAGCGGCGCATCGCGGATACAACCGTAGTGGAGGACTGGGAATGTTGATGAGACGAGCGACTCGCTCGGTGGTGGCAGGAGTCGGAGTCGTTCTTTTCTCCGTGACACCAGCGGCCGCCGAGGATCGGCCAGATTTCTTGGATACCAGGGTGGTGGCAGCCAAGGATTCAGCTACAGGATCTATTCGGTCTCAGGGAAAGCTGGCGGGTAGCCAGTCTGCGAAATGGGTGGGTCAAGGGACTGTATCAACCGTCAACAAGACGAATGGGAAGTCAGGATTCGCTGACCGGTGGGGGATCGGTGTTGATCCGGCGTCGATCCCTGGCGCCCAGCTACGTCAGCTTCTGCTGGAGCGCCAGCGGGCCTTCTATGGATTGAGTGACCCGTCGAACTACCTGTGGAACAACTTGGTTCCACTGAAAGGTACAAATCAGCCGGGCGGAGCCGCGCTGCCGCCAGTCGATCCCGCCGTTCTCGCCCGTGAAGCGGCGGCCACCCTCCGACTCCCGACCCAGACCGTGCGGATCGGTCCCGAGCCGTCGCTTAACCAGTGGAATATGATGGCGGTCGGGTATCCCATATGGTTGTGGCGTGAAGGGGCGAGCACCACCAGCGAGACTGTGTCGCTTGCCGGAGTCACCCTGGACATGACCGCGCGCCACCAGTCGACGACCTTCGACATGGGCGACGGCACGAAGGAGACCTGCACGGCCTCAACGCCCTGGGTTGCCGGTGCCCGGCCGCCCGGGACCCCCTCGCCGAACTGCGGTCACGTCTACTCCAAACCGGGCAACTACACGATCACCGCCACCCACCACTGGCAGCTCTCCTGGACAGCGCTGGGGCAGTCGGGTGCCCTGCCGATGTCCAACACGTCGTCGGCCGACCTGGTCGTCGGCGAGCTGGCCTCGGTCGTGGTCGAGCGCTGATCCGGCCCTGGAGTCGTCGCGTACGATCGGGGAATCGCTGGGGTGCATGGCCTGCGCGGCCAGGGGCCTGGTCCGCGGCATGCTGACCTCGCGGCTCGGCTGCCCCTATCTCGCCGGCTCTTGGTCCCGGACCCACCGGTCTCGGACCCACCGGTCCCGACCATCCGGTCGACACCGCACGAGGATCCCGAGAGGACGAGGAGCATGTCCGACTTTCACGTCCGCTTCAACCCGGACCGATCCCGCTGGGAGGCCCTGCTGGACGGGGACGAGATCGGGTTCCTCGACTACCAGGTCAACTGCGGGATCGTCGAGATGTCCCGCACCGTCGTCGACCCCGCCGGGACCGGGCAACCGACCGAGGCCGTGCTGACCGGGCTGATCCGTGCCGGTCTGGAGCAGGCGCGCGAGGACGGGCTGACCGTGCGGACCAGCAGCTCTGAGGTGGAGGAGTTCCTCGCGGAGCACGGCGATATCGCGGAGGATCCCGACGACCACCGGGAGAGCGAGGACGACGAGCATCGCGAGGATGGCAGCGACCTGGTCTGACAGTCCGCCAGTCCGCGCGAAGCGTGACGGCCCACGTGCTGCGAGGACCAGCCTGCTGTGGGATGTCGGCGAAGAGTGCGGACCGCCGCGGACGACTCCCGAGCTTGCCTCCGGCAAGCAGGGGGCCGCGCAGGACGGATCGGTGTCCGGTCTGTTGACCGGCCCGATATCGTGTTCCCGACTCAAAATGCACAAAGGAGGGCCGCATGCCCCGCATCGTCCAGAAGTACGGCGGATCGTCGGTGGAGGACGCCGAGGCCATCAAGCGCGTGGCTCGTCGGGTCCTGGCCGCCAAGCAGGCGGGCAACGAGGTCGTCGTCGTCATCTCGGCGATGGGCGACACGACCGACGAGCTGATGGACCTCGCCCTACAGGTCTCGCCGATGCCGAAGGCCCGCGAACTGGACATGCTGCTGACCACCGGGGAACGCCAGTCCGCCGCCCTGCTGGCGATGGCGCTGGGTGACCTTGGGGCGGAGGCCCGCTCCTACACCGGTTCGCAGGCCGGCGTCATCACCACCGCCAAGCACGGCGATGCCCGGATCATCGACATCACCCCCGGCCGGATCGAGAAGGCGCTCGGGCTCGGCAACATCGTCATCGTCGCCGGCTTCCAGGGCGTCTCCCAGGACACCAAGGACGTCACCACACTCGGCCGGGGCGCCTCCGACACCACCGCCGTCGCCCTCGCCGCGGCGCTCGACGCCGCCTACTGCGAGATCTACTCCGATGTCGACGGCGTCTTCACCGCCGACCCCCGGATCGTCCCCAGCGCCCGGCGGATCCCGGAGATCTCCTACGAGGAGATGCTGGAGATGGCCGCCAACGGCGCCAAGATCCTCCACCTGCGCTGTGTGGAATACGCACGTCGCGAACATGTCCCGGTGCACGTACGCTCGTCGTTCACGGACAAGCCCGGTACGTGGGTCAAGGATCTGAAAGACGTCCAGAAAGGACCAGGCATGGAACAGGCACTGATCACCGGCATCGCCCACGAGCGCGGCGATGCGAAGGTCACCGTGGTCGGCGTCCCCGACCAGGTCGGCCGGGCCGCGGCCATCTTCACCGCCCTGGCCGAGGCCGACATCAACATCGACATCATCGTCCAGAACGTGTCGCGGGTGGACACCTCCCGTACCGACATCTCTTTCACCCTGCCGACGAAGGACGCCCGCAAGGCGATCGCGACGCTGAAGTCGATCCAGGAGTCCGTGCAGTTCCAGGAGTTGCTGTACGACGACCAGGTCGGCAAGGTGTCGGTCATCGGCGTCGGTATGCGCTCGCACCCGGGCGTCACGGCGAAGTTCTTCAAGGCGCTGGCCCAGGCCGGCGTCAACATCGGGATGATCTCGACCTCCGAGATCCGCATCTCGGTCGTCGTCGACCAGGACGACCTCGACACCGCCGTCCGGGCCGCACACACCGCGTTCGGACTGGACGCCGAGGGCGAGGCCGTGGTCTACGCCGGCACCGGCCGCTGACGGAGGTCTGAGCAAGTCGGCCCGGGCCCGGAGGAGGATGTGGGCGGACACGAGCGCCATCCCGGGTGGCCCCGCTTCCGCAGCGGCTCCTCCTGCCCGCAGCGGCGCTCCCCGATCCCGTGGTGGCGGCCCGGCGCTGGCGCCGCGTTCCTGGGGGGGCCGCGTTCCCGGGGCGCCGCCCGTTCCGTTCGTCGCACGGCCGCAACACCGAGGTGACCTGACCGACCTATTGCCTGGCTACTGTCCGGCACGTGACGTACAGCATGGAGTCTTCCGGAGGTGACCGCGCCGAGCCCGGCCACGCACTGCAGATCCTGGACCACGATCCGGCTCCCGAGACCGGGGCCCGTGCCGAGGCCGGTGAGGATGCCCGCGTCGCGGCCGGGCTGGCCCGCGGCGGGCTGGGCGTCGTCCTGCACCGGCCTCCTGCTCCCGGAACGCGGACAGGTCGTCTCAAGCTGTACTCGCACCAGGTGCTCGGCCTGAGCCGGATCCTGCCGCTGTTGGCCGCCCTCGGCCTGGAAGCCATCGATGAGCACACCTACGTCACCAGTGGGCCTGACCGGCCCGCGGTCCGGGTCCACGACATCGGCTTCCAGGCGCCCGCCGGGGTCAGGTGGGATGCGCCGGACGTGGCGGAGCGGCTGGCCGATGCCATCGTGGCCGAATGGCAGGGGGCCAGCGAGTACGACAGCCTGGATGCGTTTGTCCTGACCGCTGGCCTGACCTGGCGCGAGGTCGCGTTGCTGCGCGGCATCGGCGCCTACCTCCACCAGGTGGGCGCGCCCTTCTCCCGTACGTTCATGCGGACGGCGCTCGTCGCCCACCCGGAGATCGCCCATGACCTGGTCGACCTCTTCACCGCCCGGTTCACCCCGGAGACGTACGGTCCCGATGCCGCAGCGGCCGCGCGGGGGCGCGCGGTCGAGACCCTGGAGGCACGCCTGACGGCCGCGATCGACGCGATCGACTCCCTCGAGGAGGACCGGGTCCTGCGTCGTTATCTCGACGTGGTCCGGGCGACGCAGCGCACCAACTGGTTCTGCCGTGCCCGCGAGACGCCCGATGACCCGCGGACGACCCGTCCGACCCTGGCGCTCAAGATCGCCTCCGGCCGGGTCCCCGGGATGCCCGATCCGGTGCCCGCCGTCGAGATCTGGGTCTACTCGCCCCGCGTCGAAGGTGTGCACCTGCGGTTCGGCCCGGTGGCCCGCGGCGGCCTGCGCTGGTCGGACCGGCGCGAGGACTTCCGGACCGAGATCCTCGGCCTGGTGAAGGCGCAGATCGTCAAGAACGCCGTAATCGTCCCGACCGGGTCGAAGGGCGGGTTCTTCGCCAAGCATCTCCCCGATCCCCGCGCCGACCGGAAGGGCTGGCTGGACGAAGGGGTCGCCGCCTACCGCCTGTTCATCGGTTCGCTCCTCGACCTCACCGACAACCTCGTCGACGGATGCGTGGTGCCGCCGGCCCGGGTGATCCGCTACGACGGTGACGACCCCTACCTGGTCGTCGCCGCGGACAAGGGCACGGCCACCTTCTCCGACCTCGCCAACGCAGTGGCGCGATCCTACGGCTTCTGGCTGGACGACGCCTTCGCCTCGGGTGGCTCGGTCGGTTTCGACCACAAGGCGATGGGGATCACCGCGCGCGGTGCCTGGGAGTCGGTCAAACGACACTTCCGCGAGCTGGGCGTCGACACCCAGCGCGAGGACATCGCCGTCGCAGGGATCGGTGACATGTCCGGCGACGTGTTCGGCAACGGCATGCTGCTGTCGGAGCACCTGCGGCTGGTGGCCGCGTTCGACCATCGCCACATCTTCGTGGACCCCGATCCGGACCCCGCCCGGTCCTTCGCGGAGCGGCACCGGCTGTTCGCCCTGCCGCGGTCGTCCTGGGCCGAGTACGCCCCGGCGCTGATCTCCGCGGGCGGCGGGGTCTGGCCGCGGTCGGCGAAACAGATACCGGTGAGCCCGCAGCTGCGCGCCGCGCTGGGCCTCGCCGACGAGGCCGAGGTGGTGACACCGGCGGAGCTGATCCGGGCGATCCTGCTGGCCCCGGTCGACCTGCTGTGGTTCGGCGGGATCGGCACGTACGTCAAGGCGACGGAGGAGTCCCACGCCGACGTCGGTGACCGGGCCAACGACGCGATCCGGATCGACGGCTCCCGGCTGCGCGCCCGGGTCGTCGGGGAGGGCGGCAACCTCGGCATGACCCAGCGCGGCCGGGTCGAGGCGGCCCGCCGCGGGATCCACGTGAACACCGACGCGGTGGACAACTCCGCCGGCGTGGACACCTCCGACCACGAGGTCAACCTGAAGATCCTGCTCACCGACCTGGTCCGCCACGGTGGGATGACCATGGCCGAGCGCGACGCCGTCCTCGCCGGGATGACCGACGAAGTGGCCGGCCAGGTGCTCGCCGACAACCATGCCCAGAACTCGGTGCTGGGTTTCCTCCGGCTGCGGAGCGAGTCGCGGTCACTCCAGGCGTACGTACGGACCATGCATGCCCTCGAGGACCGCGGGCTGCTCGACCGGGAGCTCGAGTGCCTGCCGGGAGACGAGGAGCTCGCCGCCCGGACCGGCCCCGGCGTAGCCCTGACCTCACCGGAACTCTCGGTGCTGATGGCGTACGTGAAGCTCGCTCTCAAGCAGGACATCGCCGCCGCCGCGCTGCTCGACGACCCCTGGTGCCGGGCCGAGCTGCTCGGCTACTTCCCGGCCCGGATCCGGGCGGAACGGGCCGACCTCGCCGAGCGGCACCCGCTGCGCCGCGAGATCATCACCAATCGGATCGCCAACTCGCTGGTCAACCTCGGCGGCATCACCTTCGTCCAGCGGGTCGTGGAGGAGACCGGCGCCGATGCCGGGGCGATCGCCCGGGCGTTCCTGATCGCCCGCGAGGTGTTCGACATCCCCGGCGTGATGCGTCAGGTGGACGACCTCGACGGCCGGGTGTCACCCACGGCTCAGGCCGACGTGATCGACCAGGCGCGGCGGCTGCTGGCCCGGGCGACCCGCTGGTTCCTGCTGGAACGGCCCGGCGAGGCAGGCATCGCCGCCGAGATTGACCGCTATCGGCCGTTGGTCGCCCGGCACGCCGCGCGGATCGGGGATCTGCTCCGCGGCGACGAGCGGGAGCGGTTCGTGCTGCGTCGCAACCAGCTGGTGGCGGAAGGGCTGCCGGAGGAGCTCGCCGCGACGACGGCGGGCCTGCTCGACGCGTACGCCCTGCTCGACGTCGTCGACCTGGCCGGTGCCGGTGCGGTGGCCGCCGACACCCTGGTGCCGCTGCATTTCGCGGTCTCCCAACGGTTCGGGATCGACCGGGTGCTCCGCCACATCGCGGCGCTGCCGCGCGACGACCGGTGGGATGCGCTGGCACGCAGCGCCCTGCGCTCTGACACGTACGCCACCTGGGCCAAACTCACCGGTGTCGTGCTGAAGGCGCGGCCGGACGGGACCGTCGACGAGCGTCTCGGGGCCTGGGTGGACGCCAACGCCGCTCCAGTGGCCCGTGCCGAGGAGGTCCTCGCCTCGGCCGACGCTCTGGACACGCCGCGGATGGCGCCGGTCGCTGTGGTGCTGCGTACGCTGCGGTCGATCGCCTCGCGCTGACCCCTCGGGACCAACGCGCGCCGTCGGGACCAGCGCGAGGGCCTCAGTGCCCGCCGGCGGCGCGGTACATCTCCCGGGCCTGCTCGAAGCCGATCACCCAGCCGGTCTGCCGGATGCTGCGGTAGAGCGGGGTGGTGAGCATCCGCCCCGCGGTGTCGTACACCTCCGGGAAGCCGCCGTCGCGGACCATCGCGGTGCCGTACGCCGCCAGCTGCCGGCCGGCCTCCTCGAGGTAGCCGTCCTCGCCGGTGGCGCGGTGCAGCAGCAGGAGCACCTTGATGTACTCCATCCCCCAGAAGCTCCACACGGAGTCGCCGCCGTACGAGGGTGCGGCCAGCCGGACCACCGGATACTGCCGGTGCGCCCGGGTGTCGACCTGGTACTTCACCGCGAGCGGCTCGGCGACACCGGTGGCCCGGATGTGCTGCACCGAACGGGTGAAGTAGTCCCGTTCGGCCGGGTCGGCCGGGTCGAGGAAGCCGGTGGCGAGCACGATCAGCCAGTCCGAGGAGTAGTACCCGCCGCGGATCGCCTCCGGCGACAGGTCCTCCAGGAAATGACCCTGCTCCGGCAGCCAGAAGGTCGCCAGGATCCGCCGCTTCAGCGCAGCCTGGGCCGCCTCGTCGACGGGCACCAGACCGAGCCGGCCGGCGAGCTGGGTGGTCTTCCACAGGATCACGTTGTCGTAGAAGGCCGACGCCCGGCGGGTGATGTCCTTGGCCCCGGACAGCGGCCGGTCGGTGCGCACCAGCCCGGTCGCCGGATCGAGGACGGTCTCCCGGTAGGTCGCGTAGTGCCGGGCCAGCGCCGGCCCATAGCAGGCCATCAGGTCCGCGGCGGCCTCCCCGGTGGCCAGTTCGTGGCGGTCGGCGCCGTACGCCACCGGCCGGGCCGGCTCGATCCCGGCCAGTGCGGCCACGGCGTAGAGCATGCCGTAGAGGGTGTCGGAGGGGTAGGCGTAGATGTCGACGCAGGTCGCCGCGCGCGGCCCGGTCGCCACGATCGTGGTGGTCAGCTCCGGCTGCCGGGCGAACACCCCGAGCGCGTAGCCGACGGTCTGCAGGTACACCAGCTGGCGGGCCTGCCAGTCCGACTCGTCGCCCGGGATGGCGCGGTCGAGCATCGGATAGTAGAAGACCCCCAGGTTGCGGACGAACAGCGCGCTGAACTGGTCGCCGGAGATGAGCAGCAGCCGTTCGGGGTCGAACCGCAGCGCATGGATGTCGCTGATCACCCCGTCCACGGTCGTCGCGCCGGACCGCGGGCTGGTGAGGTAGCGCGTCCGCAGCACGTTCACCGCGCAGGTGTAGTAGGCCAGCGCCCGCCACAGCGGATGCTGCCGCAGCACCAGCCGGTCGTTGTGGTCCACTGTCTCCAGCCGCCCGCCGACGAACCGCGCCGTGTAGGTGTTGCGGACGATCGTGAAGCGGGAGAACGGGTTGGTGACGTACGCGAACGCCACCGATCCTGCGGCGAGGATACTGGACCCCGCGGCCAGGAGCCGGACGGGCAGACGGAACACTGTTGGGGACCCCACGGTGACGGAGACGGACGGCGACAGACTCCAGGGTACGGCCCTTCCGGCCCGCGGCGGGCAGGCCCGGCGGGCCGCGCCGGAGTCCGGGACCGGCGGACCGGCGCTCGCCGGGGACGGTCGACGGATTTCGGTCCGGGCCGTTCCCCTGAGAGAATGGCCCGTCACCGGAACGCCCCCTACCGGGACGGGACGGGACTGACACCGCACTGTCGTACGAACCGAGGGCACGTGACCGATGAACCGCTCGACCCGGCACGGGTCCGTGGCGCGCTCGACAGCCCGACGCTGAAGCTGCTGTCGGCGCACACCGCGTGGTGGGTGCTGCCGCTGTTCTCGGAGCATCTGGAGCCCGCGCAGGGGCCGGTCTCCGCGGCGTGGTTCCACCGGCGGGTCGCCGAGGCGCTCCAGGCGCTCGGGCTGCCGGACAGCCCGACCCCCGCCGAACACTGCCGCAAGTGGGTCGACCAGGACCACTGGCTGGTCCGCAGCCGTGACGCCGACGACGGCCGGCTGCTCTACGAGCTGTCCGACAATGCGCTGCGGGCGATCCAGATCGTCCGCGACACGTCGGGGGAGTCGTCCACCGTGTCGGACTCCCGGCTCGGTTCGATCACCGACGCGGTGCGCCGGCTGGCCGACATGGCCAGCCCCGACATCGCCGCCCACATCGCCCGGATCGACGCCCGGATCGCCGAGCTGGAGGAGCGCCGTGCGGCGCTGCGGGCCGGCGACATACGTCCCGCCACCGACGAGGAGATGCGCCGGCAGTTCGACGAGGTGCGTCGGCTGCTCGCCTCGCTGCCGGCCGACTTCCGGGCGCTGACCACGATGATCGAACGGCGCCACCACGCCGTGGCCGCCGGCATCTCCAGCACCGGCACGCCGAAGGGGGCGGCCGTCGAGGAGTTCCTGCACGAGCACGACCTGCTCGCCCAGACCCCGGAGGGCCGCGCCTACCGGGGCTTCTCCGACCTGCTGGTCTCCCGGGAGGCGGAGTCGCTGCGGGGCGACATCGATCTGATCCTCGACCAGGACGCCGCCGCCACCGCGCTGGGTGACGGGGACCGGGCCGCGCTGCGGACGCTGATGTCCACCCTGCTGGAGGAGGAGCACGAGGTGGAGGCCGCCTACACGCGGTGGACCGCGTCGCTGCGGCGCTTCCTCACCCGGTCGTCGGGCGGGCGTCACCAGCGGCTGCTCACCCTGGTCGACCAGGTGCTCGAGGCGGGCGACGCGCTGAGCGCTCGGCCCGGGCGCCCGATGATCGACGACGTGCTGGGCGTCGGCACCCTCGACGTCCGCGACATGTCGCAGGCGGCGCTGTGGCAGCCGAGCCAGGAAGTGAAGGCCCAGCCGCTGCGCCCCCTCAGCCCCACCGGGATGCTGCCGGAGGACCGCGAGCTGATGATGATCCAGGCCGGCACCTCGACCCGTGCGGTCGCGGCCACGGTGAACGACCTGGTCACCGCCGGGCCGACCACCGGCGCGAGCGTGTTCGCCGCCACTCCCGAGGCCTGCCGGCGGCTGGTGGTGCTGCTCGGCGTGCTGGACCTCGGGCTGGCGCACGGCCGGGTCGAGGACGGCGCGACCGAGCGCGTCACCCTGGTCACCCCCGGCGGCCGGGAACGCACCGTCCTGGTCCCGCTGGTGCATTTCGACCGACCCCTCCCGATCAAGGACGGTGGCAATGACTGACCCGCAGACCCAGGACGCGTTCGGTTCCCGTCCCGAGGCGTACGCCGAGGACGCGTTCGGCGCCGCCCCCGACCCGGAAGTGCTGCCGGACCCGGCGCGCCGGGCGCTGGCGACGCTGCTGACCTCCCGGTTCATCACCCGCGGCGGGCACGCCGCGGCCTGGGAGGGGCTGATCGACCACGAGCCGCGGATCCGTGCCCGGCTGGCGGACATGTTCCTCGAGCTGGTCATCGACCACGACCACGAGGTCGCGTTCAAACGCCAGGTGGACGACCCGGATGCGCCGGTGGTGCTGCGCCGGGAGAAGCCGCTCGGCAAGGACGCGACGCTGCTGCTGGTCCACCTGCGCCAGTTGCACGCGTTCACCGACGCGTCCGACGCCGCGGTGGCGATCACGGCGAGCGAGGCGACCGATTTCCTGGCCCGGTTCCGCGATCCGAATGACACCGACGAGGCGGGCTTCCAGCGGGATGTCGAGACGGCGCTGCGCGGGGTCGAACGGCTGGGGCTGATCCGCCCCGACCCGGACGTCCCGGACACCTGGATCGTCTCCCCGGCGGTCGTCGCCCTGGTGACACCCGACCGGCTGGCGGCGATCCGGGACCAGCTGCAGGGCCTCGCGGGCGGCGAGCCGGCGGCGGGGGCGCGGCCGGCCGGGTCGGACGGGGACGAGGACACTGACCCGGCAGGAGCCGAGGACGGAGGGGACGCATGACCGAGGACGAGTTGCTCGCCGACGGCCCGGACCAGTGGCGGATCAGCGCGGTCCAGGTGGTGAACTGGGGCGGCTACGGCGGCCACCACATCATGCACGTCCGCCGCGACGGGACGGCGATCCTCGGGCCCACCGGGATGGGCAAGTCGACCATCCTCGACGCGATGTCCGCGGTGATGATGCCCAATCCACCGGCCTTCAACCGGGCCGCCCGCGACGACGGTGGCAAGCGGTCGGAGCGTACGGTCTACTCGTACGCCCGGGGCAAGATCGACGACGTGCTGGCCGCCGACGGCCGGACGACCCGCACCCAGTACCTGCGGCCGCCGGGGGAGCGGCCCTTCCCGTCGGCCGCCGCGATCACCTGGACCAACGGGCTGGACGAGCACATCACCGGCGCCCGGGTGGTCTGGGTCGGGGCGGACGCCGCGGCGAACGCCGAGCTCAACACCACCACCCGCTACCTGCTGGTCCGCGGGCCGTTCGACCTGTCGCGGCTCAACGAGGCGATCGACCAGCCGCTGCGAGGCAGCCGCACCTGGCCGCTCGACACCAACGCGCTCAAGCGGCTGCTCAACCCCAACCGCGACCTGGTCACCTCCTCCCAGCCGGAGTTCGAGAAGGAGATGTGCCGGCTGCTCGGCATCGGCCGCAGCGACGAGTCGTCCCGGCGGGCCCTCGAGCTGCTCCGCAACGCCCAGGCGTCCAAGGGCATCTTCTCGATCAACGCGCTGTTCAAGGACTTCGTCCTGGACCGGCCGCTGGCCCTGGAACGCTGGGAGACCGCGTTGGCCACCTATCGCGAGGCGGCCCAGCTCTACGACGTCTTCGAGGACGCCCGGACCCGCTTCGAGGTGCTGCGGGAGGTGCCCGCGCTGGCCGAGCGCTACCGGTCCGCGATGGCCGACTCGGCCACCGAGTGGCGGCTGCTCGGCCCGGCCGGAGTGGGCCCCGACGGCGCAGCCGGGGCCGGCGACGCGTCGGAGTGGGCGGAGGACGCCGACGACCGTCCCAGCCCGCTGGAGCTGTGGAACGCCGAACACCTGCTGGAGTGGGCCGCGGCCCGGATCGACGACAACCGCAGCCGGGCCACCGAGCTGGGAGCGGTCGCCAAGCAGCACGACGCCGAGGCGATCGCCGCCCGTGACGAGGAGGAGGCGCTCACCCAGCGCTACTACGCCAAGGGCGGCGGCGACTCCGAGGATCTGGTCCGGCGCCGGCAGCAGGCCGCCGCCGACCTGGCCGAGCGCACCGCGGCCCGGCAGGCGTACGTCGACCGGGCCCGGTGGCAGGGCTTCGAGGAGCCGGCCGACGAGCCGGCCTTCGCGACGCTGGTCCAGGCCATCCACGAGCGGCTGCGCGGGCTGCCCGGCCAGGACGCCGAGTGGAAGACCGCTTCCTACGATGCCGCCTCCGCCCGCGGCCGGGCCCGCGACGAGCTGAGCGCGACGGCCGACGAGATCGCCTCGCTGAAGCGTCGCCGGTCGAACGTGCCGGCCGAGGCCGACCGGGCCCGCCGGGAGATCGCCGAGGCCTGCGGGATCGACCCGGCCCGGTTGCCCTATGTCGGGGAACTGCTGGAGGTCCGGCCCGAGGAGCGTCGGTGGGCCACCGCCGTCGACCGGGTGCTCGGCCAGCTGGCGCAGAACATCATCGTCGCCCCCGACGACTGGCGGACCGTCACCCGCTACGTCAACGACCACCGGATGCGCGGCCGGGTGGTGCTGTTGCCGGCCCGGCCGGCGCACAACGCGACGCCGCGCGTGCTGCCCGACTCGGTGCCGGCCAAGCTGCGGCTGGACGAGTCCGGGCCGTACGCCGAGTGGCTGCTCGACCACCTGGTCGGTGGCTACTCGGTGCTCTGCGTGGAGGACGCCGCCGGGCTGGACGCCCCGCGCCCCGCCGGCTACACCGGGGCGGTCACCGTCGCCGGCATGCGGACCGCCGCCCAGGGCCGGGTGATCAAGGACGACCGCAAGCTGCCGTCCTGGCTGGGCCTCGACAACGCGGCCACCATCGCCTCCCTGGAGGAGAGGGTCGAAGGGCTGCGCGTCGCGATCGGCCGCTACAACGCCGAGCTGGAGGACCTCGACAAGCGGCGCCGCGAGGGCATCGACGTGGCCGGCGAGCTGCGCTGGCTGTCCGAGCAGACCTGGGCGTCGATCGACGTCGCCTCCGCCCGGGCCGCCGAGGCGCACGCCGCCGAGCTGCTCGGCCGGTTCACCCACGGCCACCGCACCCTCGACTCGCTGAAGGCCGAACGGGCCGCGGCCCGGGACCGCTACGTCACCCACACCACCGCCGCCGCCAGGGCCCGCGAGCAGCGCGCCGGGCTGGACGAGGAGTGGGGCGCCCTGGTCGACCTGCAGGACGAGATGTCCGACATCGCCTCCCGTGGGACGCTGACCGAGGCGGACCGTACGACGCTGGGCCGCCTCGGCTTCCCGGAGCCGGAGAACGCCGCCCGGGCCCGCGGCACTCTGGCGATCAGCGCCGAGCGGCTGCGGGCACTGGCCCACGAGCACACCGGTGCGGTGGAGCTGGCCGAGACCGCCCTGGTCGGCATCTTCCGCGAGTATCTGCGGGTCGACCCGCGCGCCGAGATCGACGAGACGATCGCCTCGCTGCCCGCGGTGGAGGCGATCCTGGCCGACCTGGAGTCCGACGACCTGCCCCGTGCCCGGGCCGAGTGGCTGGCCAAGACCCGCGAGGACATGCAGCGCAGCCTGCGGACGCTGCTGGTGCAGATCGAGGAGGACCGCCGCTCGATCCGCGACGGCCTGCTGCCGGTCAACCGGGCGCTGGCGGGTGTCGAGTTCCGGGACGGCTCCCGGCTGCAGATCGAGGACCGGCCGATCCCGACCGCCGACCTGGACGACTTCCGGGCGACGATCACCCGCTACACCACCGTCGGGACGACCGACCTGGACGAGACCGTGACCGAACAGCTGTTCGTGGCGATGCGCCGCGACCTGGCCCGGCTCGACGAGCAGTCGACCACCGCCGAGGCGTGGCGGCGACGGGTGTTCGACGCCCGCGAGCACGTCGAGTTCCGGGCCGTCGAGCACCGGCCCGACGCCGAACCGATCGTCCACGACGGCGTCTCGGGCAAGTCGGGCGGCGAGGGGCAGGAGCTGATCGCCTTCATCCTCGGCGCCGCGCTGCGCTACCAGCTCGGCGACGGCACCGACCAGGCGCCCCGGTTCGCGCCGATCGTGCTGGACGAGGGCTTCGTCAAGGCCGACTCCGAGTACACCGGCCGCGCCCTGCACGCGCTGCAGAGCCTCGGCTTCCAGCTGGTCATCGGGGCGCCGCGGGACAAGGCGGCCGCCTTCGAGGACTACGTCGGGTCGATCGTCTACGTCAACCGCAATCCGGAGCGCGCCGGTGAGGTCCGGCTGTACGAGTTCGCCATCGACTGATTCCGGGCCTGCGGGCTGGTCCTGCGGACCGGGCCTGCGGCAGGATCGGAACTGCCGGATCGGCAGTGCCCGTGTCCGTCGTCAGTCAGTACCGTCGCCAGGAAGTGAGCCCGTCATGACCGCGCCCGAGAACATCCTCGTCGAGACCCGGGGCCGGGTGGGCCTCATCACCCTGAACCGGCCCAAGGCCCTGAACGCCCTCAATGCCGCCACGATGCGCGAGGTGGTGGACGCCGCCCGCGCTTTCGACGCCGACGAGGCGATCGGCTGCCTCGTCATCACCGGGTCGGAGCGCGCCTTCGCGGCCGGGGCCGACATCAAGGAGATGGCCTCCCGCTCGGCGACCGAGATGTTCCTCGCCGACTGGTTCGCCGACTGGGAGGAGCTGACCCGGGTCCGTACGCCGATCATCGCGGCGGTGTCCGGCTACGCACTCGGCGGCGGCTGTGAGCTGGCGCTGATGTGTGACACGGTGATCGCCTCCGACACCGCCCGGTTCGGCCAGCCGGAGATCAACCTCGGCGTGCTGCCCGGCATGGGAGGCTCGCAGCGGCTCACCCGCGCCGTCGGCAAGGCCAAGGCGATGGACATGGTGCTGACCGGCCGGATGATGGACGCCGAGGAGGCCGAGCGGGCCGGGCTGATCAGCCGGATCGTGCCTGCCGTGAACCTGCTCGACGCGGCGCTCGAGATGGCCGGCACCATCGCTCGGAGGTCCCGGGTCGCCACCCTGCTGGCCAAGGAGGCCGTCAACACCGCGTTCGAGACCACCCTGCAGCAGGGCGTACGCCACGAACGACGACTCTTCGACATGGCTTTCGCCTCCGCCGACCAGACCGAGGGGATGGCCGCCTTCGTCGAGAAGCGTGACCCGGTCTTCCGGCACCGCTGAGCGGCGCAGGCCGCAGCGGCGGCGCCCGGGCCGGCTCCCCGGCGCCGCCTGTTCCGGCCGGGTAACAGTCGCGTTGCGCGCGAGGACAGAAATCTGAGCGACCCGGTGGTGTAACACGAACGCATGAATCGCCTCCTAGCGTTCCGGGCATCCGCAGGCCCACCTTCGCCTGTCGGCCCGAAATGGGAGGAACCTACTGTGACCAGACGACGTCGCTTCCTTGCGATGGGGATCTCCGGCCTGGTGATCGCCTCGCTGAGCCTCACCGCCTGCGGTACCCGGGCGAACACCGCTTCCGGCAACCCCAGTGCCACGAAAATCGTCAAGATCGGTGTCATCGCACCGCTGTCGGGCAACCTGTCCTCGATGGGCACCGGCATCCAGAACTCCGTCGATCTTGCCGTCAAGCAGGCCAACGCCAGTGGTGCGCTGCCCGGCTGGACGATCCAGATCGACGCCCAGGACGACCAGGCGTCGCCCGACGTCGGCAAGAACGCCGCGACGAAGCTGGCCGGCGACAAGGACGTCGTCGCCGTCGTCGGGCCGCTGAACTCGTCGGTCGGCCAGGCGATCCAGCCGATCCTCGATCCGTCGAACATCTCGTTGGTGTCGCCGGCCAACACCAGCCCGACCCTCACCCGTGGCGCGGACGCCTCGACCAACCCGAAGCGTACGTACGCCAGCTACTTCCGCACCTGCACCACCGATGCCATCCAGGGCCCGTTCGCCGCCCAGTACCTGCTCGACCAGGGCATCAAGCAGGTCGCGACCGTCCACGACAAGAAGGCGTACGGCCAGGGCCTGGTCACCGAGTTCACCAAGGCGTTCACCGCCGGCGGTGGCACGGTCGTCGCGGCCGAGACGGTCAACCCGGACGACAAGGACTTCGCCGCGGTGATCGCCAAGATCAAGCCGACCGCACCGCAGGCGCTCTACTACGGTGGTGAGCACCCGGTGAGCTCGCTGCTGACCAAGCAGATGAAGGACGCCGGCCTGAAGATCCCGCTGATGGGCGGCGACGGCATGTACGACCCGGCCTACATCACCAACGGTGGTACGGCCACCGAGGGTGACCTGGTGACCTCGGTCGGTGCCCCCGCCGAGTCCCTGCCGTCGGCCCAGAAGTTCGTCAGTGACTACCAGGCTGCCGGCTACTCCAGCGGCTTCTCGACCTACGGCCTGTACGCGTACGACGCCGCCAATGCGATCATCAACTCGCTCAAGGTGTCGCTGCCCACCGCGAGCGACGCCTCCGCCGCCCGCCAGCCCACGGTCGCCGCTCTCGACAAGGTCAGCTTCGAGGGGGCCAGCGGCAATGTGGCGTTCGACGAGTTCGGCGACAACAAGACCCGCGTGCTGACGGTCTACAAGGTCGAGAACGGGAAGTGGGTGCCGAACAAGACCGGCGAGTTCAAGTAGGCCGGACCGGCACACCTCTCGTACTTCGCACCTCTTTCCCCGTTTCCCCGCCGGGGGTGGTCCCGGGCCGATCGGCCCGGGACCACCCCCGGTCGGAGGGCGCACGGTACGGCGACTCCACCCCCGGTCGCCGGGAAGGCACATGATGGATCTCTTCCTCCAACAACTCGTGAACGGGCTGTCCCTGGGCGCCCTCTACGCGCTCATCGCCGTCGGCTACACCGTGGTGTACGGCATCGTCCAGCTGATCAACTTCGCCCACGGCGAGATCTTCATGGTGGGCGCCTTCGGTGCGTACACCACCTGGGTGGTGCTCGGCCGTCCGACCAACCTGGCCCTGGGCGAGGCTCTCGGCGTGGTGCTGCCGCTGATGATCCTGGGCGGCGTGGTCGTGTCGGTGACCGTCGCGCTGCTGATGGAGCGGCTCGCCTATCGCCCGCTGCGCGGCGCCCCGCGGCTGGCCCCGCTGATCACCGCGATCGGCATCTCGATCAGCCTGCAGGAGATCGTGCGCGTCTTCTTCGGCCGGATCCCCGGCTTCCCCGACTCGCGGCAGAACGTCGCCTTCCCGACCATCCAGGGCATCTCCGGCGCCTCCACGCAGATCGGTGACGTGCAGGTGCCGAACTCGGCCATCTTCACCCTTGTCGCCCTGGCCGTCTGCACCGCCTTCCTGTGGTACTTCGTGAACCGTACGGCCATCGGCCGGGCCATGCAGGCGACCAGCCAGGACCCTGACACCGCCCGGCTGATGGGCATCAACGTCGATCGGGCGATCATCACCGCCTTCGGCCTCGGGGCGGTGCTCGCCGCCATCGCCGGTGTCGCCCACGGGCTGCGCTACAACGCGATCGACTTCCAGATGGGGTTCCTGGCCGGCATGAAGGCCTTCACCGCCGCCGTCCTCGGCGGCATCGGCAACATCAACGGTGCCGTCGTCGGCGGGCTCGTGCTGGGGGTGGCCGAGTCGATGGCTACCACCTTCATCCCGGGCCAGTTCGGCGGCTCGGCGTGGAAGGACGTGTGGGCCTTCGTGATCCTGATTCTGGTCCTTGTCTTCCGGCCTCAGGGCCTGCTCGGCGCGAAGGTGGTGGATCGGGCATGACCACCACCTCCTCCTCCGACGCCGGGTTCGCCGCTGCGGCGGCCGGCGCCCAGACCGCGACCACGGTCGACACCGCCGCCCGGGCCCGGGCCACCGGCGGCGGGCCCGCCCCGACGCCCGGTGCCCCGGAGCGGCGCTGGTCGCGGTTCGCGCCGGCCGGCCGGGTCGCCGCCGTTGTCGGCGCCCTGCTGCTGATCGGCACTCCCTACCTGCCGTGGGCGTACGCGCCCGAGGCGCTCGACGACATGACCTACACCGGCGGGCCGTCCGGGCTGCAGCTGTTCTCCCTCATCGGCGGCGTGACGTTGCTGGTCCTGCTGCTCGCCCCCTTTCCTGCCCGGCGCTTCCTGCACGGTCGCAAGCAGGACCGGGTCAACTGGAACCGCGGCGCCCGTGCCGCGGCGATCGGCGCCACCGTCTACCTGGCGGTGATCCTCGCCGCCATCGCGCTCGAGCTCGGCGGCCTGGTCAACGTGCAGCCGGGCGGTTGGCTGGCATTCTTCGGCGCCGGCCTCGCCCTCGCCGGGACGCTGCCCCTGCCGCGGGGGGTCACCCCGACCCTGCAGTGGGTGCGGTCGCCGCACTGGTTGCAGATCCTCGGCATCGTGGCGTCCATGGCCGGGGTGCTCCTCGCCGCAGCGTACGGCCTGGGACAGGACGACGGCGGGTCGTTCATCGCCTTCGCCGTCTTCCTCGGCTCGGCGATCTATCTGATCAAGGACAGCGGCGTCCTCGGTTGGCTCAGCACCGCCGCCGCGCAGAACCGCAAGGTGCTCGTGCTGTCGGCGTTCGTCACCGCCTTCGCGTTCCCGTTCACCCAGAACGGGTCGGACGCCAACATGTCGATCGCCTCACAGGTGCTGATCTTCGCGGCGACCGCGATGGGCCTCAACATCGTCGTCGGGCTGGCGGGTCTGCTCGACCTC
Organism: Raineyella sp. W15-4; assembly: GCF_033170155.1. Lineage (GTDB taxonomy): Bacteria > Actinomycetota > Actinomycetes > Propionibacteriales > Propionibacteriaceae > Raineyella. The sequence goes on from NZ_CP137079.1 coordinate 514,726, forward strand.
GGCTACATCGCCTTCCTCGGCGCTGGCGCCTTCACCGCCGCCACCCTGTCCACGTCCGCCTTCGCGACGATCAACTGGCATCCGCCGTTCATCGTCGTGGTGCTGATCTCCGGCGCAGTCTCCGCGACGCTGGGCCTGATCATCGGATCCCCCACCCTGCGGGTCTCCGGTGACTACCTGGCCATCGTCACACTCGCCTTCGGCGAGATCTTCCGGATCACCATGAACAACCTCGACGGTCAGGACGGCCCGAACCTGACTCACGGCTCCAACGGCATCCCCGGCATCCCGAACCTGGCGATCTTCGGCTTCGACTTCGGCAAGCCGCACGACATCCTCGGCGTGACCATCGGGCGGTTCTCGAACTACTACTGGCTGATGCTGCTGGTGCTCGGCCTGATCATCCTGGTCTTCACCAATCTCAACCACTCCCGGATCGGCCGCGGCTGGGTCGCCATCCGCGAGGACGAACGGGCCGCCGAGGCGATGGGCGTCAACGTGTTCGGGCTGAAGCTGCTGGCGTTCGCCGGCGGCGCATTCCTGGCCGGCGTCGCCGGGGCGGTCAAGGCGCACCAGGACGTCTCGGTCACCCCCGACCAGTACATCTTCATGGAGTCCGCGTTCCTCGTCGCCGGCATCGTGCTGGGCGGCATGGGCACCGTCGGCGGAGTGCTCGTCGGCGCCTCGATCCTGAAGCTGTTGCCGGAGAAGCTGCGCTTCTTCCAGGACTACCGGCTGTTGATGTTCGGCATCCTGCTGGTGGTGATGATGCGGATCCGGCCCGAGGGCCTGATGCCGGATGAGCGCCGCCAGTTGGAGTTCCACGACGAGGACGAGGAGCTGGCCGATGAGATCGGCGAGGACCTCGAACACCACGTCGTGCCGTCCCTGGCGGGCGCCCAGGCCGTTCCCGAGCGAAGGAAGGACCACCGATGACCAGCACCACACTCGAGACCGGCCCCGCCGGCGCCGCGGCGGCCGGGGAGCCGGTGACGCTGCTGGACGCCCGGCAGGTGACCATGCAGTTCGGCGGTCTGACGGCCGTCAACAAGGTCGACCTGACCGTGCACACCGGCGAGATCATGGGGCTGATCGGCCCCAACGGGGCGGGCAAGACGACGTTCTTCAACTGCCTGACCGGGATGTACAAGCCGACCTCCGGTGAGGTGCGGCTGGACGGAGAGGTGCTGCCGCCGAAGCCCCGCCGGGTAGCGATGGCCGGCGTGGCCCGTACGTTCCAGAACATCCGGCTGTTCCAGAACATGACTGCGCTGGAGAACGTGATGGTCGGCCGGTACTGCCGGACCCGGACCAACGCCCTCGACGCCGTCTTCCGGCTGCCACGGCACCGCCGCGAGGAGGTCGAGACCCGCGAACACGCCCTGAAGTGGCTCGAGTTCGTCGGGCTGGCGGGCTCCGGCGACGCGCTGGCCCGTAACCTGCCGTACGGTGACCAGCGCCGGCTGGAGATCGCCCGGGCATTGGCCACCGATCCGAAGCTGTTGCTGCTGGACGAGCCGACCGCCGGGATGAACCCGCAGGAGACCCGGGATGCGGAGGCCCTGATCACCCGGATCAGGGGGCTCGGCCTGGCGATCCTGGTGATCGAACACGACATGCGGTTCATCTTCAGCCTCTGCGACCGGGTCACCTGTTTGGTCCGCGGCGAGGTGCTGGTCGCGGGGGACCCGGCGACCGTCCAGAACGACCCCCGGGTGATCGAGGCCTACATCGGATCAGCGGTGGAGGACGACGAGGACACGGGTCCCGCGGCGGACACCGACGCGGCGGCTGCGGGCGCCACGGCTGCGGGCGCCACGGCTGCGGACACGGCGCCGGACTCTCCGCCATCCGGCAGGGTGCCGCCGCCGAGCCGGCCGTTGCTGGAGATGCCGCCGAACGCGGCCAGTCGGCACACCCAACCCCAGAGCGAACGAGCGGAGGACGATCATGCTTGAGGTCAAGGATCTGGTGGTGGCGTACGGCCGGGTCGAAGCGGTCAAGGGCATCTCGTTCGAGGTCGGCGAAGGCCAGATCGTCTGCCTGCTCGGGACCAACGGTGCGGGGAAGACCACCACGCTGCGCACCATCTCCGGACTGATCAGACCGGTCAGCGGCTCGATCAGCTTCGAGGGGAAGCGGATCGACAGCCTTCCGGCCCACAAGGTGGTGCAGTTGGGCATTGCCCAGTCACCGGAGGGGCGCCGGCTCTTCCAGCGGATGAGCGTGGAGGACAATCTGATGCTCGGCGCCTACACCCGGCGGGACCCGGCCGGTGTCCGGGCCGACATCGACAAGGTGTACTCGCTGTTCCCGGTGCTGGGGGAGCGCCGCCAGCAGGCCGCCGGACTGTTCTCCGGCGGGGAGCAGCAGATGCTGGCGATCGGCCGGGCACTGATGAGCCGCCCGCGGCTGCTGATGCTGGATGAGCCGTCGATGGGGCTGTCGCCGATCATGACCCGGACGATCATGCGGACGATCGCCGACCTGAAGGCGACCGGGACGACCATCCTGCTCGTCGAGCAGAACGCCCAGGCCGCCCTCGCCCTGGCCGACCAGGGATACGTGCTGGAGGTCGGGTCGGTGGCCTTCGCCGACACCGGTGCGGCCCTGCTGGCCGACGACCGGGTGCGTCAGACCTACCTGGGCGTCGAGGCCGCCTGAGGAAGGGCCATCCGAGGAAGGTGGGTCCGCAAGGTCTGGGCTCGCCGGCGCCCATACGGTGAAGTATGGGTACCAGGACAGTCGCCATAGGGAAGGTTTATGGCGCCGTGTCGGAGACCCGATCTCGCGGCGGACTCGCCTTCCCGGCCGAGCCAACCCGCCGCCACACACGGTGGGGTCATGACCAAGGTTCACGATGTTTCTCAGCTCAGCGTCTCTCAGCTCAGCCGCTCGTACGGCATCGGCGAGGGGTTGCCGGACGCGCGACAGCAAGGTAACTTGGCGCCTGTGAGTGATGAGCCGATCGTTGCCGCGTCGGCTCTGAAACACGGTTTGGAGGTGTACGACATCCTTCACGCCTATCGAAACCCGATCCGGGCCTGGGATCTCGGCGAGGGGTTCACGATGGTGGTCGGTGCGGACGCGGCGGCCAACCTCCTCGAAGTCGGCTATGTCCAGGGCGCCACCGCCGTTGTTGTGGTGCATGCGATGCGCGCCCGCAAATCGTTCCTCAGGTGATGACTATGCCCAGAACTGTTGATGAGATCCTTGCCCACGCTGATGAGATGGCTGCTGTGTTCGAGCAGTACGAGCCGAATAGTGCCGATGAGGTCGACGCGGCGGCAGTGTTGGCCCTTCGACGGGCTGTGCAGGAGCGCTCCTCCGCGGAGCTGCACCTCGTCGAGGCCGTCCGCCAGGCGCGCCGGGCGGGCTTGTCCTGGGCCGCCATCGGCGGGCTGGTGGGGACCAGCGGCGAGGCCGCCCGGCAGCGGTACGCCAAGAGGGTTGCCTGACGGCGCTGCCGCAGACCCACGTCGCTCAGCAGGGCCGCCGGGCGGGGTCAGCGGGCGGGGTGAGGATGACCAGCTCCCGGGTGGTCCGGGTCATCGCGACGTAACGGTCGACGGTGCCCTCGATGCCGGTGCCGAAGCGGTCCGGGTCGACGAGGACGACGAGGTCGAACTCCAGGCCCTTGACCCGGCCGGGCGGCAGCGACCGGATCCGGTCGGTCGCCCGGAAGGTCGGGTCGCCGACCACACAGGCGACGCCCTCGTCGTGCTCGGTGAGCCAGCCGGCCAGGATCGCCTCCAGTTCGCTGGTCGACCCGTAGCGTACGGGGATACCGCCGCGGCGGATGGAGGTCGAGACGTCGGCCTGCGGTAGCACCGCCCGGATGACGGGTGCCGCCACCGCCATCACCTCTTCGGGGGTCCGGTAGTTGATGGTCAGGGTGGCCCGGCTGATCACGTCGAAGCCCACCCGTTGCAGCCGGTCCTGCCAAGACTCGGTGAAGCCGTGTCGGGCCTGGGTGCGGTCGCCGACGATGGTGAAGCTGCGCGACGGGCAGCGGCGCAGCAGCAGCTGCCATTCCGCGTCGGTGAGCTCCTGGGCCTCGTCGACGACGACGTGGGCGAACGGGCCGGCCAGCGGATCCGCGGCGGCGTCGGGCAGCCGGTCGTCGTGGACCAGGGACTGCCGGATGCTGTCCCGGCGCAGCAGGTTGAAGGAGCTCTCCGGGTCGTCGTCCGCCTCCAGCAGGTCCTCGACGACCCGGTCCATATAGTCGCGGTCCTCGGCCAGCGCCGCGTCGCGCTGCCGCCGGCGCCGCGATGCCTCCGGATCACCGAGCCGCTGCCGCATCGCGTCCAGCAGCGGCAGGTCGGACACCGTCCACGGGGAGCCCTCAGGGCGACGCAGCAGACGCCGCTGCTCCGGGTCCAGCCAGGGCGCGCAGTGACGCAGGTAGGCGGGGACCGCCCAGAGGTCGGCGACGAGGTCGGTCGGCTGCAGGATCGGCCAGGCCTTGCGGAAGGCGTCGCGCAGGTCCTCGTTGTGCTGCACCGAGCGCCGTAACGACTCCCGGGGCACGTCCTCGTCCTCGCTGTTGTCGAGCAGGATCTCCACCAGCGCGTCCCACACCTCGTCGCAGGCCTCGTTGTGCGGGGTGCCCGGATCGGGCGCCTCGAAGGCTTCCGCCCAGTCGTCGGCGCTGAGCGGGATGTCGGACCAGTCGGTCTCGACCACCATGCCCTCGCCCGGAGGCTCCTCGTACAGGGCAACCGCCGGGTCGATCGCCGACACCATGGCGACGGTCGCCTTCAGCCGGGCGACCTCGGGGTCGGCCTCCACGCCGGCGGTGGCACCCTCCGGCACCAGCTCCCGCAGCAGGCAGGTCACCACGCCGTCCTCGCCCAGGTCCGGCAGGATGTCGGCCACGTAGTCGAGGTACGCCTGGTGCGGGCCGACGAACAGCACCCCGCCGCGATGCCCCTCCAGCCGTGGATCGGAGTAGAGGAGGTACGCCGCCCGGTGCAGCGCCACCACGGTCTTGCCGGTGCCCGGGCCCCCGTCCACGACCAGGGCGCCGTGCGAGCCGGCGCGGATGATCGCGTCCTGGTCGGCCTGGATCGTCGCGAGGACGTCCCGCATCCGTGGCGTACGGGCGCCGCCCAGACTGGCGATGAAGGCTGACTGGTCGTCCAGTGCGGCCCGACCCTCGAGTCCCTCCAGGGAGAACACCTCGTCCCAGTAGTCGACGACTCGTCCGCGGTGCCAGCGATACCGACGACGGCTCACCAGTCCCATCGGGTCGCCGTGTGTCGCCGCGAAGAACGGCTCGGCCGCCGGGGTCCGCCAGTCGAGCAGCAGGTGGGCGCCGTCCGGGTCGACCAGCCCCAGCCGGCCCACGTACACCGGCTCGGGGCCATCGGCGGCGACCATCCGGCCCAGGCACACCTCCGGGCCGAACCGTTGCAGCACCCTCAGCCGGCCCGACAGTTCGTGGATCTCCAGGTCGCGTTCCAACGCCTGCGGGCCGCGGCCGCCGGGGGAGCGGCGCAGCGCGTCCAGCCGGTCCGACAGGTGGCTGACCTGCTGCCGGAGGGTCCGGGCGATCTGGGCGAAGTGCGCTTCGTCCAGGTCGATGAGGGCCGGGGCGGCCTTGTCGGCCAGCCGCGGGGGAAGGTCGAAGATCGGGCGGGTGTCATCGAGGATCGGATGAGTGTCGGGGGCCATGTGATCCACTCCCTTGGCGGTTTTTGGGCAAGTCCCTCGGCGGTGTAGGGCGGGGCCGTGATCGTCGCCGGCGGTCGTCCTGGCGTCGAGCTCACCGGTCGGGCTCACCGATTGTGCGCCGCCCCCTGGGCCTTGCGGCAAGTCCCCCGCTGTGCCATAACCTGGAGGTGGCAGGGCAATGGATTCCACCGGACGCCGGAATCCAGGTCCGACGTTCCGGACGGTTAAACTCAATCTGTGAAGGAATCGGAGGAAGGCGCCGCCCAACTGTTGGGCCCGATCCGGGCGAAGGCGCTCCCCGACGACGTCTACGATGCCTTGCTCGACATGCTTACCTGGGGTGCCCTCGAACCGGATGCCCCGCTGTCGATCGACGGTCTGGCGCAGTCGCTCGGCGTCTCGCCGACACCGGTACGCGAAGCGCTGGCCCGGCTGGAGCCGACGGGGCTCGTCCGCCGTACGGTGCGACGGGGGTACCGGGTGTCACCGCCGATGTCCCGAGAGCAGATGTACGAGCTCGCCGATGCGAGGCTCGTGCTGGAAACCGGGGCCATCGAACGCGCCATGCGCCGCGTCGATGCGCTCCTGCCCGACCTTGAAGCGGCGTACGCCCGCCACGAACAATCTGCGCGAGTATTGCTCGAGCCGGGCCGCCAGAATGAGCATGAGTTCGTCCGCCGATACTTCGAGGCCGACTGGTCGTTCCACGAAGCGATCCTCAAGCACTGCGGCAATCGCTACATCGCCCAGGCCGTCGACGCCCTCTCGTTCCGGGTGCACCGGATGCGCCAGACCATCGGCATCGGCGTCTCCGATGCCGGAGATGCCGTTCCCGAGCACTTCGCCATCCTCGAGGCCGTACGCCGACGGGACACCGCCGCCGCGGTGGAGAAGATGCGCATCCATCTCACCAAGCTGGAGGCCCGGGTCTCTGCCTGAGGCAAGGGATGTGCGTCACGTACGTTCAGGCCAGTAGCGGGCGGACACCTCGTCGGCGGCTCGAGGATTGCTGGCGGCCGGGGTTCCTGTCGACGCCGAGCAAGGGGCGCACCACCCATCGATGTGGATCGCGCGCCCCAGTGCGACGGCAACAGTAGCTAGTGCATGTGCTTGCCTCCGTCGACGTTCATGCAGACGCCGTTGACAAAGCCTGACTTCTGACTCAGCAGGAACGCCACAACTTCAGCGATGTCGATGGGCTGGCCGACCCGCCCCAAGGGGATGTTGGATGACATGACATCCTTGCGATCGTCAGTGAGCTTGCCCCCCATGATGTCGGTGTCGATAGGTCCGGGGAGGATGCTGTTGCACGTGATCCCGAACGGTCCCAGCTCGCGCGCTCCACCTCGTGTGAGCCCCATGATGCCGGCCTTGGCCGTGGCGTAGGCGAACTTGGAGAACGTGCCTCCGCCATCGAGAGCGGTGATGGAGGAGAAGTTGACGATTCGACCGGATCCAACGTCCTTCATCCGAAGAGCAGCGTGCTTCATCATCAGCATGGTCCCGCGAAGCGTCACCTGGATGACTCGGTCGAACTCCGCAGTATCGATTTCGAAGATCGACTTCGGGCATGCGATTCCCGCGACGTTGGCCTCACCCACAACCGGAGGCATCGACTGATCCAGTGACTTGAAAGCCTGGACCACCGCCTCCTCGTCCGAGATGTCGAACCGAAGAGCCTTCACCTGGTCGGTCGAGTATTCGCGCTCCAACTCTTCACCGAAGTCGAGCACGGCTTCATTGACATCGACGACTGCCACGCTCCAGCCATCCTCGAGCAGCGTTCGAGCTACCACCCTCCCGATCCCTCGTGGGGCCCCACAACCACTTACTACTGCGGTGCGATCCTCGGGAAACTGGACAGGGACACTCTGTGTCATTTCTGATTCTCCTCGATTTGAAGTGGAAATTCGTGTCTAGTGGGCCGCTGCTGATGCTTCATTCTGGATCGCCGCTGCCCGGTTTTCTGCATCGGACTGGTGAAACAGCTTCAGGCCGAGGACCAGAGCGAAGCCAAGCAGGCCGGCGATTCCCAGGATGAAAAGTCCGGCCGCCTCATTCGGGGCAGCGGTGGTTCCCCATACCTTCTCGGCAGCCCATGTCCGAAGATTCGGTGCGAGCCATCCTCCAAGATTCCCGATGGCATTGATCAGGCCAGTGGCGCCAGCCAGTGCTGCGCCGCTCAGGTAACGTGTCGGAAGCTGCCAGAAGATCGGCTGTGCCGAGACGAACCCCACTGCAGCGATCGACAGAGCCACCAATGCGGGCTTCGAAGAGTGAAGGAACAGGCCCGAGGCGCCGATCCCGAGTCCGGAACACAGCATGAGGATTGCCAAGAAGCTCTTGTATTTCAGCGACTTATCCGCGAGACGCGGAAGAATGATCACACCGACGAGTGCAATGGACCACGGGATGGCGGTTACGAGCGACGCCATCAATCCTGCACTCTGGCCTGTCATAGTGGTCACCTGCTTCGGGAGGAAGAATGTCAGCCCGTAGACTGACCCTTGGATGCAGAAGTAGATGAGGCAGAAGTACAGGATTCGAGGGTCAATGATCGCCTGTTTCCAACTGATCGGTTTGGCTGTCTCCTTGGCGGCCTCCTCGATCTCTATCTGACGTGACAGGTGAGCTTTCTCCGTAGATGTCAGCCACCGAGCACGGTCGGGACGGTCCACCAGGAAATAGGGGCACAGGATGCCGACGAGGACGGCGACCCCGCCTTCGACCAGGAACATCCACTGGACTCCGGAGAGGCGGGCCGTACCGTCCAATTCCAGAAGTCCCCCAGAAAGCGGGTTTCCGATCATGTTGGCGATAGGGAGACCCATGTAGAAGAGTCCAGATGCCCAAGCGCGACGTGCCGCCGGATACCAATACGTGAGGTAGAGCATCACGCCCGGAAAGAACCCCGCTTCGGCGACGCCGAGCAGGAATCTCAGAGTATAGAAGCTGGCCACTCCGCGCACAAACATGAAGCAGATGGCAACCAGACCCCAGGACACCATAATCCTGGTCATCCACCAACGCGCGCCGACTCTGTGCATGATCAGATTCGAAGGCACCTCGAAGACGGCGTACCCGATGAAGAACAGGGTCGCCCCAAACGTGTATGCCATCGTCGAAATACCGTAGTCGGCATGCCACTTGGCTTGCGCCCACCCCAAATTTGTGCGATCGAGAAACGCGATGACGTACATCAGCAAAAGGAACGGGATCAGGCGGGTCGTCACCTTCTTCAGTGCCGCTGCGACAACTTCGGGCGACGCCTTGTCAATTTTGAGTTGATTCACTGCGCTCATCTGTGACCTCCTTGTCACGATCGTGCGTGCTTGGTGTCGTACCTGTGGAGAGAAGTCAGTCGAAATCTGGAGTTAGGCCTCGGCGCCGGCCAGGGCCCGGTCGACTTCCTGGCCGCCGAGCCCGGTGCTGCGACCCTCGATCAGGCTGCGGGCCTGTGTCAGCACCTCGCGGATGTAGCGGGCGTTGGTGGCCCCGACACCCAGCCAGTCGCTGCCGTAGTGCTCGGTCATGAACGGACCCGCATAACCGAGGCGCAGCGCCCGGCGGATGACGGTGCGGTAGTCGATCAGGCCGTACTCGAGGGGCACCGGCGCGGAGAAGAACGCCCCGGTGGCCGGGTCCTCGTCGCGCAGGTAGTTCTTGATGTGCCAATAGTTCGCGTACGGCAGCACCTGGTCGTACATCACGTCGTACTTCGGCATCGGGCGGTGCAGCCGGATCAGGTTGCCGATGTCGGGGTTGATGCCCAGCGCCGGGTGGTCGACGTCCTTCAGGAACGAGATCGCACCCTCGGGCGTGCCGAGATAGGTGTCCTCGTACATCTCCAGGCTGACCCGCAGACCGCGCCGCTGCGCGTGGTCGGCCAGCTCCCGGACCCGCTCGACCGCAAGCGGCCGCAGGGCAGGATCATCGTGGTGGCCGTCGGCCAGCCAGAACCACAGCGCGTCCTTCTGCGGTGAGGTGAGCGCCTGCATGAAGCCGACGTTGACGATCGTCGACCCGAGATCGGCGGCCCGGTCGACGGTGGCGTGGATGGTGGCGAGGTTGCGCTCGCCGTGCTCCCGGTCGACCACACTGTTGCGGCCGATCGAGATCGCGGCGACGTGGAGCCCGAACCGGTCCAGCGCCCGGCGGAACTCCTCGAACCGCTCCGGGGAGAGCTCGGCGATCGGGATCCAGTCGTCCATCGGGTCGATCTCGGTGAAGCCGGCCGCCGCCACCTGGGCGAGCTGGTCCTCCCAGACCCGGACCGGGGCGTCGCCGATCGGCGTGCCGTCCTCGGCGCGCGGGCCGAAATTCATCTTGCACGCGATCGGCCAGTTCGCTGGCGTATACGTATCCATGGTGTCCTCTTTTCTCTTGGGTTTCTCTCGGTGACGTTCGGGTGCTGGATCGCTGCTGACCGACCCGTCGCGGTGGACGAGTCGCGATGGCGGGTCCGGGTGGCTGGGGCCGGTCAGCGGATGGCGTGACCGAGCAGGGATGTCGCCTCGTCGATGACCGCGGCGACATTGTGTGGATCGTGGACGAACCGTCCGAGGAAGAGCCCGTCGACGGCGTCCCCGAGTGCGGTCAGGGTGCCCGGCCCGGCGCTACCGCCGTAGAGCATCACCAGACCGGGGTAGCGGTCCTGCAGTTGTTCCCGGGCCGGCCCACAGACCTCTCGGACGTACGCCGCCGGTGCCGGCTCGGCGGCCCCGATCGCCCAGTGCGGTTCGTACGCGATGATCACCTGCCGATCCGGGGTGTCGCGCAGTGGCCCGGACAGCGCGGCATCCACCTGATCGACGACGACCCGGGCGGCCGCCGCGTCCTCCGGCTCCCGCTCACCGACGCAGAGCACCGGCGTCAGCCCGCGGCGGAGCGCCACGGCACATTTCGTCGCGATCGTCGCGTCGGTCTCCCCGAACAGCCGCCGTCGTTCCGCGTGTCCGATCTCGACGAGGCGTACGCCGATCTCGGCCAGCTCGGCCGCGCTCACCTCGCCGGTGAACGCGCCGGGTTCGGCGGCGGCCACGTCCTGGGCGGCGACCGGATGCGGGGCGAGGATCCGCACCGTCTCGGGCAGTGCCGGGAAGGCGGGGGCCACGAAAAACTCGACCCGTCCGTCCGCGACTGCCGGGGAGGCGGCGAGGATCTCCGCGACGGCCTGCGCCCACTGCAGCGTCTGCTGGTGGCCGAAGTACATCTTCAGGCTCGTGCCCAGCAGGATCCGGGGCCGGGAGCGCGCCATCAGGCGCCTTTCTCGTAGTCGCGCAGCACCTGCACCTTGGCGTTCGACGGGCTGCCCGGGTCGAACCGGTAGCCGAGCCATTCCCGGGCCAGCCGACGGGCCAGTTCCAGGCCGATCACCCGCTCGCCCATGCAGAGGACGTGGGCGTCGTTGGACAGGATGGAGCGCTCGACGGAGTAGGAGTCGTGGGCCGTGACGGCGCGGACGCCGGGCACCTTGTCGGCTGCCATCGCCACGCCCAGGCCGGTGCCGCAGATCAGGATGGCCCGGTCGGCCTCGCCGCGACGGATCATCTCGGCGGCGGCGATCGCCACGGACGGGTACGGTGTGTGGTCCTCGGCCCCGACACCCACGTCCACCACGGTGGCGACGCGGGCGTCGTGCTCGGCGTCCTGCTTGATCCGCTCCTTGTAGTCGAAGCCGGCGTCATCGCTGCCGACCACCAGGCGCAGCGCCGTATCGGAGGGGTTCGTCATCGAAGCTTCCTTTCGTCAGTACTCAACACCGCCCCCGCCCCCCTGTCGGCGACCGGGGGGCGGTCCAGGGGGCGTACGACTCAGTGGGCCGTCGTGGGGATCGCCATCAGGTCACCCAGAGCGGTCACGATCAAGGCGAAGGAGACCGCGCCCGGATCCGGTGTCCCCACGGACTTCGCGCCGTGTGTGCGGGCACGACCGAGCGTCGGCAGCATCGCGGCGGTGCCGTCGGCCCCCTGGCGGGCCGCCTCGGCGGCCCGCGTCCAGGCGACGTCCAGGGGAATCGCCGGGTCCCGGTCGAGGGTCGCGGCGAACGGTGCCAGGGCATCGACCAGGGTCTTGTCCCCCTCGTGCGCGCCGCCTTGCGCCATCACCCGGGCGCAGGCATCACGGGCGCCGCGGCGGACCGCCTCCGCGGTGGGGGCGGTGGCATTACCGATCGCGTCGGCGACCGAGCCCAGGATCAGCCCCCACAAGGCGCCCGAGGTGCCGCCCGCCTCGTCGGCCCAGGCATCGGCCGCCCGGCGCAGGGTGGTGCCCGCTCCGGCACCGGCGTCACCGACCGACCGTGCCGCCGCCAGTGCGGCATGTGCCCCGCGCTGCATGCCGAGTCCGTGGTCGCCGTCGCCGGCGACGGCATCGATCCGGCCGAGCTCGTCGGCATGCTCGTCGACGGTCCGGCTCAGCGTCTCCAGGGCCCGCCGGATCAGTGGAACGTACGCCCGGGACTGCTCGGCCGCCTCCGGCAGGTCCGAGCCGGGCCCATCGGGCTCCCTCGACGCCCGGTCGGACAGATCGACCGCCCGGAGTGCACCGTCGGTCGGGCTGCCCTGCAGATAGCCGGCGGACCGCGCGGGAGCGCGCCACAGGGCCTCGAGTTCCTCGTCGGGCCAGAACAGGGTGAGGGAGAGTCCGCTCATCTCGAAGCTCGTGCAGAACTCGCCGACCTTGGCGTCGACCAGTTGCAGGCCTCTCCCCGCCAGGCCGCGGCGCACCTCGTCGAAGACGACGTACAGCTCCTCGTACTTGAAGGCTCCCAGCCCGTTGAGGATCGCGATGACGCGCCGTCCCTGCGGGGATCCACCACCGGGGACCTCCTCGAGCAGCCTGCCGACCAACAGTTCCGCGAGTCCGCGAGCGGTCGGGACATCGACATCCTCCAGGCCCGGCTCGCCGTGGATGCCCAGTCCGATCGACATCCGGCCCTCCGGGACCCGGAACAGCGGCTGGTCGGCGCCGGGGAGCGTGCACCCGCTGAACGCCACGCCCAGCGAGCGGGTGGCGGCGTTGGCTGCATCAGCGACCCGGGCCACCGTGTCGAGGTCGTGGCCGGCCGCCGCGGCGGCTCCGGCGATCTTGAACACGACGAGATCGCCGGCGATCCCGCGTCGCTTCGATGCCTCCTCGGGCGGAGCCGACGAGATGTCGTCGGTGACCGCCACCGACCGGACCGGGATCCCGTTCTGCCGGAGTCGTGCGGCACCGGCGCTGAACTGCAGGACGTCACCGGCATAGTTGCCATAGCTGAGGAGGACACCGCGGCCCTGCTCGGCGCACCGCGCCACATCGGCCACCTGGTGTGCGCTGGGGGAGGCGAAGATGTTGCCCAGCACCGCGCCGTGTGCGAGGCCCGGCCCGACCAGGCCGCCGAACGCCGGGAAGTGACCCGAACCTCCCCCGATGACGACCGCGACCTCGTCCGTTCCGCTCCGGGTCGTCCGGACCACGCCGCCCGGTACCTGCTGGACCAGGTCGCCGTGTGCAGCCACGAATCCCGCGGCAGCCGCTGCCGCGAACGCTTCGGGGTCATGTTCCAAGAAGGCCATCGCCACTCCTCGTCGTTGAGGTCACTTACGCTCTGGAATATGAAGGATCCTATAGGATCTACGAAATGATGGCAACGAGATCGACGCCACATGAAGCTCGGCCCCGTGCTGTCGGCCGGTAGGCTGATCCCGTACCACCGGGTGTCCTCCCTGGAGAACTCCGCCCCGAGGAGCATCGGATGAGTGAGCCCCACGCCGGTCCCGATCAGGCGGCGCCGTCGGAGTCTGCCGCACGGTGGCCGCTCGGCGGGCGACTCCGCTCGGCGGGCGTCGCCATCCTGCTGGTCGTCGGCACCCTGCTCGTCCCGCTCGGCGTCGTCGCGGCTTGGGCACGCCCGCTGCTGACCGACACCGACGCCTTCGTCGCCACCTTCGGCCCGCTGGCCGAAGACCCGCAGATCCAGTCGTACGTCACCGATCTGACGACCGACGCGATCGTGCGGCGGGCGGACGTGGACGGTCTGATCGACCGGGTGGTCGGCGGCCTGGCCGATCTCGTGCCGGGACAGCCAGGCATTGCGGCGGCGCTCCGCTCGCTCGGACTGCCCGCGGCCGACAGCGTCCGTTCGCTGGTCCGCAGTGTGACCGTGCAGATCGTCTCCGCCGACTCCTTCTCGCAGGTCTGGGGAGAGTCTCTCCGGCTCTCGCATCGCACCCTGGTCGCTGCGCTGCAGGGCGATCCGCAGGCCACTGTGACGATTGCCGCGGAGGGGATCGGCATCCGGCTCGCCCCGCTCGGTGAGGCGGCCAAGGGTGCCCTCGTGCAGAGAGGTCTCCCGTTGGCCTCGTCGATCCCGGTGCCGGACACGACCATCGTCGTTGCGCCGGGTGCGGACCTCCGGACGCTGCGGGTGGTGTACCGCGGCCTCGTCCTGGCCGGCGGGTGGCTCCCTGCGGTAAGCGTGGTGCTGCTGCTGGGCGGCGTCGCCCTGGCTCGTCGGCGGGCACGGGCGTTGCTGGTGGCCGCCGTCTGTGGGGCGGCGGGCGGTCTCCTCGTCCTCGCCGTGCTCCCGATCGGTCGACTCCTGCTCCTCGCCCAGGCTCCGGCGGACGCGGTGCCGCCGGAGGTCGTCGGTGTCCTGTACGCGACCGCCACCACGGGGTTGGCCCGGGTGGCCACCGCCACTGCCGTGCTCGGTGTTGCAGTGGCGGTAGTGGCACTCGGGGTGAGCGGGATCCGCTCCCTGTCGGCCCGGCGGGACGATCAGGCCGAGCCTCCTGGCGGCGATCCGGGCCGTGCGGCATGATCGCGGCCGCGCGCCTGGGGAGGCCGTGACATCGTGGGTCGTACGGGATGGGTGGTCGGCCGGTCCACCATCGAGACGGAGGAGAGATCAGTGAGCGCGACGGTGAGCAACGGTTTCCTGCTGTTCGGTCAGCAGTTCCCGGCGACGGCGAAGGCCCACATGGCGTTCGTGCAGGCAAAGGCCGAGGAATCGAGCCTGGACGAGAAGACCAGCCACTTGGCCTACCTGGCCGTGCTGGCCGCTGCCGGCCTGGCCGGCGGGATCGGTTTCCACGTGCAGCTGGCGCGACAGGCCGGGGCGAGCCGAGATGAGGTCCTTTCAGCTTGCCTGGTGGGCCTGCCCGCGGTGGGCCTGCAGGTCCTGGACGGTCTCGCGGCGGCGGTCGACGCGCTCGACAGTGAGGACCGTACGGCTGAATGACCTCCGGCTCGCCGCGGACCTCGCGCTCGCGACGACCCGGTTCACCCGGAGTGCGCAGTACTTCGCGAGAACCCCGGGGCGGCGGCGCCGGTCTCCGCCACGAGCTGGCGGGCCACGTCGTGCAGATCGTGGCCGGCGGCAAGCGTGCGCTGGCGCAGGTAGGACGGGCCGCGTTCGGCCAGCTCGGCGGCGAAGGACAGTTCTTCGACGCACCCCAGGTCGCGTGCCACCGGGGTGAGTCGCTCCAGCCACTCGAACAGGTACTCACGCAGCGGGTGGACCCGCCGGCGCCGCTCAGAAGTGATGACCTGGGCATCCACCCCGTAGCGGGCGGCACGCCATTTGTTCTCCCGTACGAACCAGGGTTCCAGCGTGACCAGTTCGCGTCCCTCGTCGAGTTCGCGCACAACGTGCTCGGTCAGGCATTGGGTGAGTGCGGCGATGGCCCCCAGCTCCGCCAGAGTGGGCACCGAGTCCGCCGTCCGGTTCTCCACCGTCCCGAAACGCGGGGACGGCCGTACGTCCCAGCGGATCTCGCTCGGGGTGGAGACCATGCCGCTGTCGATGAGTTCCTCGGCGAAATCCTCGAACTGGGACCACTCGGTCAGCTGCCAGGGCAGACCGTTCGTCGGAAGCTGCTGGAAGAGCATCGTGCGCTGGGAGGCGTAGCCGGTGTCCTCACCCTCCCAGAAGGGGGAGGAGGCGGACAGTGCGAGGAAGAAGGGGTAGAAGCGACTCAGCCCGTTGACCACCGGCATCGCATACGCCTTGCCGGTGATCCCCACGTGCACGTGGATCCCGCAGATCGCCATCCGGCGGCCCCACCACTGGTTGCGTTCGGTCACCACGTCGTAGCGAGGCGTCGCGAACGGCTTCTGGTCGCTCGCGAGGCTGAACGGGTGGCAGCCCGAGCCCATCAGCGCGACTCCCTGGGCGCTTGCCACCCGGTTGACCTCGGCGAGCCGCCCGGCGAGCTCCTGCACCGCGTCCCCGATGTGTTCGTGCGGGGCCGAGACGAGCTCGATCATGTTCTGGAGGTACTCCTTGCGCACCGGTCCGTCCGTCTCGGCGCCGAGCGCCTCGAGCAGCGGCGCGGCGGCCGGGGTCAGCTCGAGGGTCTGTGCGTCGACGAGAGCGAGTTCCCACTCGATGCCCACTGTGGCGCGCCGCGAACCGGTGAAGTCAATCTGCATTGTTCGCCACCTCTTGGCTGCGGGGGAGTTGTCGGCAAGCTTATTGGTTGCCGGCACTGCTCGTCCCGTGGGTTGCGAGCGCCTGCTGGGACAGCGGCTCCTGCGCGGCGAGCGCGCGCATGATTTGTAGCACCGATGTTCGGACCGGAGTCAGGGCAGCGCGTGTTGTTTGCTCGCGCGAGATCCGCTGGCTCGGCTCGATCACTCCTCCTCTGGACAGGACACCGCCATGCACCCCGTAGAAGCGCTCCTCAGGCCCGTCGGCCGGATGCTCCGCCGCAAGCATGCCGATGAGTCGGCCGGGCTTGCGGCCGGTCTGGAGCCCGCGAACGCGCCTCGGATTGCGCTCCCGGACTGCACCTGATCGCCGAGATCCCGGCGCGCGGCGGCGTCTCGGACGGCGCACTGAACCTCGGCGCCGGCGACGTCGAACGTCATCAAGAGCGCTCAACGGCGACCAGCTGCACTGGAGAGTGTGTCCAGAACTGTCCAAACGCCCCTCAGAGGCAATGCGAAAGGGCCCTCTGATTTCAGCGTTTCGGCTGGTCAGAGGGCCCTTCGGCTGGTCGGCCTCGTCCTCTCGACTTGGAAGAATCGGTACCTCTTGGAGAATCTGGCCTCCTACCTGGACAGGGCGGCGTCAGCGCCGAGGTTGGCGGACGACGTGTCGCGGGACGAGGCTTCTACGAGTCGCTGCTACGTCCCGTTCAAGCTCGATCAGCGGCTTGACGCCAAGGAGCGCGCAGACCTAGTGGACTACTACTGCGAGGGGCACTCGGGCCGAGAGACGGCCCGTCGGTTCGGCGTCGGCAGGACCGCCGTCTTGGCGATAGTGCGTGACGCGGGGGTCGCCCCGCGGCCACCGCACCAGAAGCTTCTGGCTCCGATCGTGAGAGCAGGGGGATGATGCTGGCTCATGGCGCGACCCCGTGGCGGTTGTGACATGGTGCCGTGACGACGCCCGGTTGAGCCTGTTCACAGGCTGCTGGTTGGCGTGATCGGACTCCCTCACGGCCGCCCTCGCGGGCCTCGGGCTGATCCCTCGCAACGTTATTGTGAGCTGCCTCGGCTACCCGACAGGTTCCCCATGGTTCGTAGCGCTGTGTCACTCAATGCCCAGCAGATTGCCGTCCTCGACTGGATCAAGGCCGGCTGCCCTGAAGGGGTCTACGACGATGACACGAACTACTCGCACCGCACGAGCGCCCGGGCACTTGCCAATCGCGGACTGGTCACGATCCATGGCCATGGCCCGACCTGGACGGCCACACTGACAGCGCGCGGGAAGGTCTGGC
Organism: Raineyella sp. W15-4; assembly: GCF_033170155.1. GTDB lineage: Bacteria > Actinomycetota > Actinomycetes > Propionibacteriales > Propionibacteriaceae > Raineyella. The sequence continues at coordinate 532,119 of NZ_CP137079.1, forward strand.
CGGACGCGACCACCGAGGAAAAGTCGGTGCGCCAGCGCCTCGCCGAGCGAGACCGGCGGCGCTCCTCCGGCACGCTGTCCGATTCCAGTCCCGGCGAGCCACCGTCCCGCCCGAGGGCCTCCGCTAAGAGCAGCAAGACCACAGAGCGGAAAGCGGGCCCCGTCAACATCCGACCGGCTCGCACCGCCGCTCCAGCTGCCGAAGTCGCAGCGGAATTGGCGGCTGCTGATCGCTTGATCACCCAGGTCCTGGAGGCAGGCGGATGGCTGGTACTCCCGGAGGATCCGGCAGTCATCGCTGAGCACGAGCGCCTGGTGGCTGCCAGCCTCAGGTCCTCCCTGCGGCCCAAAGGCAAGCGTCTCGCGATCGTTTCGGTCGGTGAGTGGGGCCGGGGTCCGAAGGCAATCGAACTTACCGAACACTTCGACGAATGCGTGCAGGCCCGGCCCGTGCCGGTCCTGAAGCACGTCGGCACCTACCACCCGATCGTCAAGGCGTATCTCGCTAACAAGGACGGGCAGTACGTCACTGCCGAACACCTGACCCGGGCCGCTCACATCCTGCAGGCAGTCGCCGCGGAGGCCGGCAAACGAGGCCTCGACGTCTTCACGGCAGAACGAGGCCTCAAGGAAGTGAATCAGCACTCGTTAGCCACTGTGCGCGAGGCGCACCTCGTCCTCCGTACCCCCGCCGGCGTCTACGGACTCCAGATCCGGGAGATATCGGCGCCGGGGGGAGCGAAGCTGGCGCGCCGCAGCTGGAACGCGCCGAAGACGATGCCGGACTGGCAGGAACGGCGCGGGCGAGAGTTCATTAGCACCGGAAAGCTGGATCTGGTCGTGCGCGGGCCCTGGGCGCCAGGCGGAGATCACTACCGCGACGCGAAGAGTTGGACAGTAGAGGATCTACTTCCCGAGGTCTTTCGATCGTTCGAGATCAACAAGCTCCGCAGCGACGCGTCCGAACGGGAACGCAAGCGCAGGGAGGATGAGCGCCGACGACAGTGGGAAGTCGCGATGGCATCGGCCAAAGAGGCGTACGCGGTTCATGCCCGCTGGGAGCGATTCAAAGGGCGCTCCAGCGACTGGCACGAGATCCAGCAGCATCGAGCCTTCCTTGCCGAGGCAAGGCGCGTAGTCGAGCGCTACGACGGCGAAGACCGCCAGGTGCTTATCGAACGACTGGCGGAAGCGGAGTCCGGCCTCAATGCGCGCGACCCGATCCTGCACATCGAACGCCTTGCAGCCGATCCACCCCAGCCGCGCCCAGAAGAGTTGAAACCGTTCCTGAAGGGGTGGAGCCCGTACGGTCCCTGATGCCCCATATCGGGTACTGCAACTCCGACCGTCGCTGACGTCCAAGGCCGGTGGTCACGTGCTGTTGGCCGGCTGACTGAGGCGCTTCTTGGACGTCGCCTGAACTACGCTGCTGTGATTATGTCTGCAGGGTGCCTTATGATCCTCACAGAACGACCATAAGCCTGACAACCGGTCAGGTGGACCGGAGTCAGGCTCAAGCTCTACTTGGCGGTAGGCCTTGAACCTATGGCAAACGTGGGCGCCCGCGCAAGCGGCGCGGCCAACCTTGCAGCTCCCGATCCCGTGACGTTCTCTGACTGCTCCTACGGGAGCAAGGAAGGAGCCAACCATGGCTTCGAACGCCAACAAGCCGGGTACTCCGGCGCCCAAGTCCGGACAGTACGTCCCGGTCGGTCCTCGCGGCGGCAACGCCGGTAGCAGCGAGATCACCGCGGTCCAGGGCAAGCCGCTGCCGCCCACGCCGAAGTCCGGGCAGCAGTGGAACCTGACCGACGCGACGAAGCACAAGCGCTGAGTTGGTGATCGTGGGAGCGGTGATGTGATCTGCCGCTCCCACGATCCTCTCTTTCAGGATTTGACTTTCCCACAAGAACCCTTTCGGAAGAGTAGTCGTGAATCCCGTGAACCCTGACGACGTGAGCACTTGGCCGGCGCGACTGCTTGAAGTAGTCCAGGCGATTGCCGTCCAGGTGCCACCGGGGACATTCGGGTCAGATGTCACTGTCCCGATCAACGACTCGCAATTTGTCAGACTGATGGATGAACGTCCCTTGCTGGCATACCATGCCACGCGCCTACTTCCACATGAACTGGAAGATATTCGCTCTCGAGGTCTTCATTCGCTTTCACTGCAGCACGTCGAACGCCGACTTGAGGATGCTGTCGGCGCTGACGTATTTTCCGCGTCGGAAGCCGACCGCCTCCGACGAAACGGCGTACACCTGCGGCATGCGCCCGGGGAGCGCGACGGGAGGGTATGCGCCGTCGTCGGACTCTCCTCCTTCTCGGAAGACGTAAACGGTATCCGCCCCCTGCTCTCAACCTGGGGCGGCGAGGCCATCTACTGGGGCGCCTCCGAGGTAGACAGACCCAAGCTGAGTGCGGTAGGTACGCCATCGATCGTGGTCGTCTCACTGTCACTTGAGCGCGCACGGTTCTTCGCCTTTCCGCAGCTTATCCAGGTCTTCGTGGCACACCTCGCGAGGCTCGAAGGTCATCGCGGGGAGATCCATTACCTGTCAGACGTGCCACGCCACGCAATCCAGGAGATCTGGCAACCAGGCGACTCGGAGTACGACCGGTTCAGTTCATTGCCTCACAGGTAGCGGAAGCCGGCGATCCTCACGGAGGCATTCCGATGGTGGATGACATCGAACTCGGAGCCAGCGCCGAGATAGGCGAGGCCGCGGTCGTGGGCGGAGCCGGACTCATCGCGAGCTGGCATCGATGGAGGCGCCGCGAGGGACCCACCAGCACCATCACTGGGGGCGGGGCCATCACTCACCTCGAAAACCAATTTGGCCAACTCATGGGCCGCCGGCCCTGTCTGGCCGTCTCCTCTCGGATCAGGCCGGCCCCCTACACACCGTTATTCCGACAGTCCCGACACTGGCGCGGCAGCGGGGTGAGTCCGGAATGGCTCGAGGTTCTTGGACTGGTGCATCTCGATTCGACCCAAGTTGTCGGCGGCGGTTGAAGACTGGTCGGTAACGGCGCGGTGGTTTCCACCGGTGGTCGCAACGTGAAGCGCCTGTAAGTGTCTGTGGTGGCTGGCCTGGTGCTGGCGGGCAGGGTCGGTGCCGTGTACTCGGCGACGGGTCCACCGGGCTGGTGCTCGCGCGGTCCCGGGCGCCGTGTCCGCGCGTTCAAGCTGTAGTGGCCGAGCGGACCAGTAGGGTGGAGCGTATGGGAATGGTGCCCATGACAGGGGAAGCTCTTCACGATCTTGGCCGTGAGGGAGCGCGGCGAGCGAAGCACTGGCTGGAGTCAACGTCGCGCGTAGACGCATGCTGGGTAAACCCGGACAAGGGGGCCGCGCAGAAGCTTACGTTCGGCTGGCCGGAAGGTGGCCACTCGTTCTCGTTCGACTTGGGCGGCAAGCTACGCTATGGCGACTTCGATGGCCAGCTGTTCTACGCTGAAGTGAAGAAGTACTCGGCTGTCGGCGACCTGAACGCCCACTACAAGGCCTTCCTGGCGAAGTGCTACGTCGCCTACTTGAAGGTGCCCAACTTCGCCGACCACTTCATGTGGGTGTCGTGGACGCCGCATGGCACTTCCCGTTGGGCGACACTGACCAGCACCGCCGAGGTGCGGGCTGCCGTGATAGAGCACGCCGACCGTATCTTCCCCGCCGGGACCGACCCTGTCACGTCCGTCGACGAAGACGCATGCAAGGCGGTTTCGGACAGGTTATGGCTCCTGATCCTCAGCAACAAGCAGGAGTCCCTCGTACCATTCGTCGAACACCTCGAACTCATCCACTCGCACGAGTTGAGGAAGGCGATGACACCGTGAAGACTCTCGAACAGCGAGTCGAAGACGCCCTGCTCGACCGGGATCCGCGTGAGTCCGAGTTCCGGGTGAAAGAGACGGTCGCAGACGCCCTGTCAACGTTCGACCCCTCCGCCACTGTGAAAGTAACGAGCTACTTCAACCACACATTTGCGCCGGACATCGTCTTGTCATGGGGCAAGGCGGAGCGACCTGTCTTCCTGCGGTTCACCGACAACCTGCCAGAACTAGGCGAGGACATCGAGTTGTTGGACCGGAAGGATCCGCTCATGTTCGGCCTGTCCACCCCTCCGATCGAAGGGGTACAGGAGAACCGATTGGATGAACGGACTCGGGCCGCTGACATTCTCCTGACTACCCCTGCGGCAGTGGACGAACTGTCCGCGCGGGTGACGCCGGCAGCCACAGACCGGATGCTCCGAAACTCCCTAGCGCATGGTGGACGTGGCGCGCTCGTAGGCAAGGCCGAAGCGAACCGGCTCGCAGACAGCTTCGATACCGGATTCACGGCGGCTTCTCGCGGGCAGGTGGAGGCGACACGGCTGGCACTGACAGCCATCGGCGACCACTTCGCCGGTGGGCAGGCCCGCCGGTTGAACCGGGTCGTGCAGGCCGTCTGGGAAGGTGGCGGCTCGGGCATTGACCAGTATCCCGGCGACCCAGACTTGGCCGCCGAGGTAAGCAACCTGTCGCTGATCTACCTACTCCAGTACATGGATACCGCCAATCCTGCGTTCTGGCGCGGCGTCGGACGCGCTCTCACCCTCGACCAACTTGTCGCCCTCGCACACGCGGACGCCGCAGGACTCAACAACTTCCAGCACCTAGTGAACGCCAATCTGGACGTTCTCCGCGCCCGCGCGTGCTTGGTCCTCGATATGAGCATGTACGACAACGAGGAGCCCCTCGACCTCAGCTGGGCCGTCGACCTGCCCGTCCGTGACGCACCGCCCGCCCTTACCCTGCGAGGGCCGGGTTTCCATGCGTTCGTGACCCGCAAGAAGGAAGACTTAAAGCCGCGACTCTCGCCCTCCGCAGGCGGCCTGTCGGTGACCGAGTTCCTGGATCGGACGGCAACCGCGCACGTCGCGGCTGTCAACGCCAGCGTCGGCGACAGGCACATCAGTCTCAGTGACGACAGCGGAACCACGGACACGGACTTTGTGCAGGCCGCCACCAGCGGGCTTCCCGACGCCCAAGTCGACCGCGCCACGGTTTCCACACCTAGCGGACGCATCACGGTCGACTTCGCCCAACGGACCGGGACCGGCGTCACACGCAGCGACACCCTGGTCGTAGACCTACTCCTCGCCACCACCAGCCTGCTCGTTGACTTCACGGCCGAACAGCGCGAAGCGCTTACCGCGTTCCTCACCATTACCACGCGGGCACCCGCAACAACCCCGGAGACGCTCAACTTCAACGAGAACGACGCTGACCACGCAAGTCCGGCAAGGGAGTAGCCGGCAACCAACCACCAAGATAAGGTGATCGCGACGGAGTCTCAAGTGTCAAGTTACTTCAGTACTGACTCCCTGCCAACAGAACAGTGAGTCGCGCTAGACATTGACTAACGTCTTCTAGCGTGACTACGCAGATGAACGGCCGCTGTCGAGTGCGCCGGGGAGTAGTTTCTTCGTAGTTCCGCGGGACTCGAGTGGCAGCTCTCGAACGGAGCCCAGATCAGCTTCATCTATTGCCTCAAGAAGCTTCGCGCTGTCCAGCTTAAGCGCCTCACACATTGCGTCAAAATGTTCAGGGTCGATCCTGTTGATTAGGCCATAGACGGACCTTACGATCACGGACGCTTCCCCCCTGCGGAAGCCCCTGTTCGTATCGACATACTCATTATGGGAGTACTGATGGAGGTACCAGACCATGCGTGTACGGCTAGCCCCATTGTCCAACTGATCGATCGCAAGTTTCATCTGATCTCTAAAGTTGCCCATCTCCTGAGGATATCGATAGCTAAAGAAGCCTTCCAAAAGGCGACGGCAAACGTTTGGGGCGATCGCAGCTAGGTCTGCCTCATCCTCAGGACGGATAGGGCCCACTTGGCTGGAAGTCAGAATGTCCGCTGCCTTCCAAAAGAGGTAGTGGTACTCTGACCGTAGCTTTGTGCGTACGGTCTTGTTGCCCATGGAGGCGTCCCACTCTATCCATTTGGGGCGTCGCGAAAGCGCTCCTTCTGGCGTTGAGTGTGCTTGGGCGCGCAACTCCAATATACGGTAAGTCATACCATGATTGGGATTGCCGTGGTACGAACTCGGGAGCCGATCCAGTTGATTAGTCCAGAGGCGGAAGAGTTCGAAACTGTGGGTGAATAGAAAGACTTGACCGCAGGCCCGTCGCCAGTTCTTCGCCTCTGAGCACGTGCATGGGCGCTCTTCGCCGCAACCACATACCTCCGGCTGAATAAGCTCCGCCCAGAGAAGACTCGAGATGCCGACCGTTAGCCCGTCATCGAGACTTGAGACTGGGTCGTCGATGACAATAGTGAGGTTGCTTCGTTCTTTTCCTCCGTTTGTGAGAGATTTGAGGAAGTAGAGAAGCGAGATGGCTGTCTTTTCACCTTCGCTCAGATTTGTGGCAGGTTCGCCGTGACGTAGCAATGCGTACAGGTTCGAGTTCGTCGGGCGAACCTCGAGTTCTGTTCGTCCAAGTAGACGGTGTAGGCGGTCGGTAAGCCAACTCGCGGGCGGCCCTGGATCGAGCTCCTCATGCTCCAATTCTGCAATCTTCCCGCGCATGGCTTCGACTTGCCGTTGAAGCCCGCTGACCGCCTTGGCGCTTTCCTCGGCCACCTTCGTTGCCTCAAACAGCTCTTGGGCCGACTCGCCGATGAGATACGCCTCTACCAGATCAGCGGCCATTAGGCGCTGCCCGGCTAGATCCTCTGTGACCAGATTGTGTTTCTTCAGTATCTCTAGGATGCAGGTAGGTGATGGCGGGACTATTAGAGGGGCTTGAAGCTGCGGTGGATCGACTTCCTCAAATACGTTCTTCGACTTTCGATCCAACGAGAGGGCGACAGTGGCGAGGGCGGATGACGTCTGTCTTGCGACCTCGGCATAGGAAGCCAAGGCAGCCGTGTAGTCTTCTCTTAGGTGGTTATAGATCAATTCTGGATCCGGCCAAGATGACATATTCGCGCATGCCTGTTGGGCCTGGGAGACTCCGCTTTGGAGGTCCTTAATGTCGCTTTCGAGTCTGCGGGTGCTTTCATCGAAGTGGCGCTGAAGTTTCGAAAGGCGCTCGGCCGTAAGAGGCGCAAGACAGAATTGGCAATTCTGTTGCCCTTCATGGAGCGACATGCCCCGACTTACCCACTGTGCGAGCTCGGGGTTTTGAGTAAGATGTGGAATGGGGGAGGCTGTTGGGACTCGATGCAAGACCTCCGCTACAAGCTCTAGGTTAATAGCTGGCCAGACGAGACTTGCACCTGACTCTGGACGCAAAGGCTTAGGGGACGATTGAACGATCTGAGTGTTCGCCTCTAGGTTGAATGCGTGCCGATCACTCTTCGACATTGCCTTGGTCAAGTTCTTCTGAACCCGAGTGGCATTATAGGAGCGCGCTTCGTAGCCTTTTACGGTTGAAAGTCGTGCCGTCACCTGTTGGCCGATACGCTTCTTGATCTTATCTGGCTCCTTCGAGTCCTTGACAGCTTTCCACTGACCCTCAGGGAGCAATTTACCAGTCAGTTCTTGGAGGCGGATTCGGTATTCTTTCAGCTTCCTTTCTCGATCCACATCCTTCTTTCCGAGGGCCATTAGGGCTACCGCTTCGCCGGAGTCGAAATCGATCACCTCACGCACATAACGACGATTAAAGAGGGCCACATTCCCGAAGAATGGATCTTTGGAGTCGCTCAGCAACCGCGCCTGACCGTCTTGCACCTCCTTCAGTGTGAAAGAGACCCCAGAGGCCCAAGCGCTTTCCGAATAGGCCGGAGCGAATAGCTCACAGAGAGTGGACTTGCCGGACCCGTTGTCGGCGTAAATCAGGTTGATGTCACGAAATCCTTCAAAGTCCTCCCCAGGCTTCCAGTTTGAGAAGATCCGGTGATTCTTGATGGATGTTATGTTCTTGACTAGCACTCTTTATCACCAATCACAAATCATCATTTTTGACCCCTGAAAGCCCAAAGAACCGCTCAAAGAAGGAACCCAGCTTCGCCAACACCCGCTGCTTCTTCTCCGCGTGGCCGCCCTGGGACGAGAAGCGTCGCTATGGCGGGAGCACCTTGGTGATCGCTGTCCCCGTGACCTGGATAGCGCCATCGCGGAAGGCCATCTCGATGAAGGCTCGGGGCGCGTCCGGCCGAAGGCCCTCGGACTCGATGATCGTGTCCAGCTCAGCCTCACGACGGACAGCGATGAAGGCTCGCCACTCCTCGTCGATCTCGCCGCTCGCGGATACGGAGTCGATGAGGGCTTCGATGAGGTCCTTCTTGTTGCGCAGGCTCGGGCTGGCGTCGACGGCCCGGCTATCTCGGCGCGGATCTCCTTATCTTGGCCGTTGCCTCGCTCATCGCGGTACTTCTGGACGAGCATGAGGATGTAGTCGACGTTGATCTCGACCTGCTTTATAAGCTCGATCTCGAAGACGTCGTCGTCGTTGATCGACTCCTTATCCGCATCGGTCTCGCTGCGGAACTCCGCGTACAGGTCGAGGTAGCGGCTGCGGTCGTCCTGGGCCTGTCGCTCGGTCAGGATCTCGTCGCCGGCGAAGTCGTCGAACGAGGTCAGGATGTTCTGCAGCCGCAGGATGGCCCCGAACAGGACGATGAACGCCTTCTTTGCCTCCTCCCCGACGATCGGGGCTCCAACCGGGCAGGTGTCGAGCAGCTCGGCGACCCTGTCGGCGTACTCGCTGTAGTACTCGCCGCACGGCTTGAGCAGCACGATGCCACCGGCATCCTTGTTCCCGAACAGCGCGATGGCATCGTTCGTCTCGTCCTCGAGGTCACGGAACGACACGATGTTGCCGTACGTCTTGACTGAGTTGAGGATGCGGTTGGTGCGTGAGTACGCCTGGATCAGCCCGTGGGCGCGCAGGTTCTTTTCGGCGAAGAGCGTGTTCAGGGTGGTGGCGTCGAAGCCGGCCAGGAACATGTTGACGACGATGACCAGGTCGACCTCGCGCTGCTTGAGCCGCAGCGACAGATCCTTGTAGTAGTTCTGCAGTTCGGAGACCTCCTGGGGCGTGTACTCACCACCGGACTTGCCGGCGGCAGAGGCATACATCCGCATGAGGTACTCGTAGGATTCGCCGAAGGTGTCTATGGTGTGGTCGGAGAAGTTGCCCAGGTCGAGGTCGCCGACGGCGTCGAGGAGTTTGACGAGCTTCTCGTTGCGCTTGGCGATTGTGGCGTCGAGCTTGGCGGACTTGACGTCGAGGTCGTCGAACAGGCCCTTCAGATCATCTTCGGAGTCGGTGCCGAAGGCGGATCGCTCGATGTTGTTGAAGAACCGCTCAAGCCTTTCGTTGAGGTCCTCGTCACGCGGGGCACGCTCGCGTATATTGACGAACAGCTCCGAGGGCAGGATGTAGAAGCCCTTCTCCGCCACGGTGTCCTTGCGGCCGTACTCCGCATCCGAGTCGCCGAGACCGGCGTAGTCGAAGTCAGTGTCACCGGCTTCGCGCTCGCTCTTGTTGAGGTATGCGGTCAGGTTCTCAGAGATGAACCGGTAGAACAGCATGCCCAGCACGTAGCTCTTGAAGTCCCAGCCGTCGACGCTGCCTCGTAGGTCGTTCGCGATCCGCCAGATCGTCTTGTGGAGCTCGGCGCGCTGTGCTTCCTTGGTCGCTCCAGCCATCTCCGTTCGTCTACTCCTTCGCACCAAGAGTTGCCCACCGAGTGCCCCGGCATCGATTCCATGGGCGACGATTCTCAACGTATCAGCGGCTACTAACCGAGCGCGCGCAAGCTGATCGGTGTGCCCGTCACAGGGTTTCAGGGGGAGGCCTGATGTCACGCCCACCGTGGACAGTCCCCTAACCGTGACGTACGCCCCCGGGGACGAAGGAAGGGTGCTCAGGCACCTCCGCGCGCTCTGTCATCGATTGGCACCGTCAGAAATCGATGACGACAGGTCTAGGCGTCTTGTAGCAGCTCTCTCGGATCCACTCCCAGCTCCTCCGCCAACCGCTCCAAGCTCTGCAAGGTGAGGTTCCGTTCACCTCGCTCCAGGCCGCCCATGTAGGTGCGGTGGACGCCGAGTTGGTCGGCGAAGGCCTCTTGGCTCAGTCCGCGGGCTTGCCGGTAGGAACGTAGGTTTTGCCCCACGATCCTCTGCAAGTCCCCGACGGTCACGCCTTCGAGCGTTCCGGTCCGCTACTTGAGAGTCTACAGACTTATAAGTAGCATCAGGTTGTCAGAGTCACCTGATGGGGGAGGGCACGATGAGCGGCGGAGAGTAAGAACGACCAAAGGTCTATCAGGCTGCCTCGCGGCGTTCAGCGTCGCGGGGCAGTTCCGTCTCCAGCGTCCAGGTGAAGGCGAAGCCGGATTTCGGCATGAGCCAGCCGGGTACCTCGACGGAGATGACCTTCCCCGGAACGGCGGCCGGTGTCCGGGTTACGCGCGCCGAGCGGGCGGTCGCGACGGTGTCGCTCACCCGGATCTGTGCGATGGCGGTGTCGGTGTAGTCGAGACTGAGCGACAGGTTCTTGCCTGGTTGGGGTAGCTCGAAGAACAGCCGGTGTCCCCACGTGGGCGTAACGGTACGGAAGACCTGCCGGATGCGGACCGGGTGTCCGGACATGGCGTTGGCGTCCAGTCGGACGGAGTAAGTCTGGCCGGTCTTGCGTGATGTGCGGCGAATCGTTTGCGGCACGCCGTCGACGCTCAGATCGAGCAGCTCGTAGAAGTCCCGGCTGCTGGCGTCCATGCCCGGCCGGGGTGTCATCAGCCAAACCGAGGTCGCCGGGACGTCTTCGCGAAGCTCGTCATACTCCGCCCGATCAGCGACACAGGCGAAGCGGCGGGTCGGCGCGCTCGGGATCGTGGTGTATTCCCATTCCACAGTAACGTCAAACAGAGGAGCACCTTCGGTGCTCCTCTCTACTGCAGTAGAGAGCCGAACTTTTACGTCGACGTCGTGCCAGCGCTCGGCGGCGCGGATCGCTTGGTCACGGATGTCGGCATAGAGCTCGCGGGCGAACTGCTCGTCGCCAAGGCGCAGGCTCATGACGTTGGCGGCGATGTCGTCGAGCAGCTCCGGGTTGGCGACGCGGCGCAGGTCCTCTGGGTGGATGGCGAAGCCCTCGACGACCGCATCCCGCATGGTCGGCGCCTGCTCCTTGATGATGTCGCGAAACTGCGCGACAGTCTCCTCCTCTTGATCGCGCCGGAAGCTGTACTCGAAGAGGGTGCCGAGCAGTCCCGCGCCGAAGAGTGTGCCGCCCAGTTCGCCAAGCGGGAGGGCGTGCAGCCAGCCCCAGGCGCCAAGATTGAGCGTACTCAGCCAGGCGTTGGCCATGATGAACAAGATACCGGCGAGCGTCAGACCGACCGCCAGCAAGGCCGCTTTTGCTTTGCGGAGTCTACGTAAGGGAGATGATCGATGTTTGTGGGCCATGTTACTGTCGCTATTGTACGAGAATAGCGACAGAACCTCAATGCCGCTCACGTATTTTCGGTCAATAATCCAAGAATGTGGACGTCGCAGCGCTTCCCGTTAAAGAAATAGCGCTCACGAAGGATTCCCTCGTTGACGAAGCCAAGCCGGGTGAACAGGCGGAGCGAGGCGAGGTTGTCCGCGTTGACCCAGGCTTCGAGGCGACGCAGCCCGAGGTATCCGGTGGCCCAGTCGATGACGGCCTGGGTAGCGGTGACCCCGTAGCCCCGCCGACGATGGGCTGGGTTCCAGACGCAGACGCCGACGTGGGCGACACGGTTGCGCCAGTCGATGGCATGCACGGAACACTCGGCGACTAGATCCTCACCGTCGCGAAGGACGAAGGTGTAGTCGCTCGAAGGCTGTGGTCCGGCCGTGAGATTGATCCTCCGCCGTAGTTCGGCCGCGCTACGCGGCCGCCAGTACGGCGCCCCGTATTGGGCCAGTTCCTCCCAGTCCCAGCAGGCGTTCAAGATCTCCGGAATGTGTGCCTCGCTCAGCGCCTCGATCGTCGGCATCGGCGTCCCCCCGCCTTCATCGCGCGTCCGGCCAGGACCGGATCCTTCGGGCATGCTACTTATAAGTCTGTAGACTCTCAAGTAGCGGACCGGAACGCTCGAAGGCGTGACCGTCGGGGACTTGCAGAGGATCGTGGGGCAAAACCTACGTTCCTACCGGCAAGCCCGCGGACTGAGCCAAGAGGCCTTCGCCGACCAACTCGGCGTCCACCGCACCTACATGGGCGGCCTGGAGCGAGGTGAACGGAACCTCACCTTGCAGAGCTTGGAGCGGTTGGCGGAGGAGCTGGGAGTGGATCCGGTGAGACTGCTGCAGGATTAACCCGCCCGGCCTCCCCTGCTGGAGAAACGCTCGAAGCGCCGCGCCTCGCCGTCGTACACGGGGGCCAACTCGTCTGGGACTTCTGGGCCACAGATCGGCGGTTCGACGATCTGAATGCTTACCTAGGCGCGCAAGAGGTCACGAGCCAATGCGACAACCGGTCCGTTGCATTTCTGATGGTGATGCTATTAGCCCAATGATCGCCGTCATCGGCGTGTTCGCGAAGGCCCAGAAGGCTCGCCGCATCACCCTAATTCTAGCGGCCAGGATCCACTGATTCGAGGCTGTCACAACTGCGCGATCCGGCGACACACGATGTCGACTGACACGCAGCGGTGTCCCAGGCGGAGATCTTGGTTAGATCTTCACTTCCGGGGCCCTCCCAAGTGCGACCAGTTAACTATACGGCAGCGTCCGACAGGGAGGCGGATACGCCCTTTTGTTCTTGCCGTGGCCGTTCGCTCGGGGGCTCACTGTGCCATCTTTGAGGAGGTTCCATCCGGACTAGTCGCCCACCCTCGGCAAATCGGTGTTGCCCTCTGCTTCCCAGTCCCTTGAATCCACCCACGCGATCATGCAGGCCCCAGGTGCGCGCTGAACCCTGTCAGGCGGCGGCTCCAGGCCGCGGCGTTGAGCTGGTCAAGCCCGCCCCTTGCCGGGGTGGTCTCGTGGTCGTGGTCCCAAGATCTACTCGTACGCGGAGTAGCCGACGCCGGAGCGCTCATGCATGTCGGCGAGAGTGACATTGTCGGCGGACTTGACGTCGACACGGCCCTGCAGGAGGTCGGAGTGGTAGCGATGTGTGAAGCCGCCCGACCCTCGGCGCAGTGTCAGTGGATGGGTGGTGTGATGGTCATGGTGAAGATCCGTCGCCGGTCCTCGGGCGGTCGAGGGAAGCGCGAGCGGCTGGCAGCCATACTCAGGTGAATGTGGCGCGCTTATCCCGCCGCGTTCTGCTCTCAGAAGGAGCTTCGAGCACGCGACTGCGGGGCGACACCAGTATGCTGCCCAACCTCGCTTACCGACCTCGGCTCGGTTAGGCTAAACGGCATAGTGATGGACGCGTTTCGACGAAGAAGTCGTACACGGAGCATGGATGATTGGGGCTGACATGAGGGCTTCCTTCACTATCTCTCCTTTCTTGCCTGACGGCCGCGGGAACAAGCTAGAGCGTTTCGAAGTACGCGACCATGGCAACTACTCGGATTCACTTCTACTTCTTTGCGGTTCCGACGAGGTTGCTGGCCAGGTGCGCCTATCGGTCGACAATGATCTTGAGAACGTGATACTCGGCCCAAAGTCTAGTAAGAAGTGGACTCACGCATTCTTCTTCCCCAAAGGGGTACCCCAGGAGATCATTACCCTCTGCGAGCATCTGACAGAGTGGCTGACGATTCCTTGCAGTCCCGGCATCGATATCACATTGAGCCTCGACTGGTACAAGCAGCCCGGCAACTCCGGAGAACTGGTTCTAACCGAGGCTGGGAAATTGATTCAGTGGACGAAGTATGCGGCTTTTCCAGATGGTTCCAGCTCGCACCAAGCACGCAAAGACCTGATGGCCGCACTGGGCGAGACAATTCGTATTCATCCGGTTCTTTCTGCGGCAGTCGTTGCCACATCTCATCCTAGCAGCAAAGGGGATTGGGCGAGTTTCGGTGAAAGATTGGACTGCGATGTCGCGGCTAGAGTCGGAAAGAGGTTTGTTCCGACAAGCGGGCTAACACGTGAAGAATAAAAGGGGGAAATCGCCCACCATGTGCGGAACGACTTCCAGCTCGATGAGGTTATGCAAGGGACTGTCATCCTTATCGGCGACGTCTTCCACACCGGAACCACACTGGAATCGACGGCCCTGGCTGCCCGCCGAGCTGGAGCATCCCAGGTGCTGGCGCTCACCGCTGCGAGGACGATACGGAGGTAAGGACGTTTGACTGAGCAACTGGAGCTGGCCCTCGCGGCGTTCGAGACCCTTAAGACCCCTTCGCGAGTAGCTGGTGCACTCCGCGAAGGGGGCGCCTCTGCGCTTGAGACGGAGTACGCAGGCCTCCCCTCTGGCACCCGGAACTGCGTGGATCAGAAGGCTCGTGAGATGCGACGGAACCACATCGACGTCGTCCTGTTCGGGACGAAGGACTTCCCGGGCATCCTGGTTTCGGATCGACGGCCTGTTGCGCCAGTTATCCTCTTTCGCGGCGCCAAAGACCTCTTCTACAGGGACGGCATCGGTATTTGCGGATCACGCCACGTCAGTGACCGCGGCCTGGACGCGGCCTCGCGTTACGGGAGGTACGCGACGGAGATGGGACTCACCGTCGTCTTGGGCTACGCGGCGGGAGTGGACGCTGCGGCGCTCCGCGCGGGTGGCAGCACCGTCATCGTGCTTGCCGAAGGCATGGACCACTTCCGCATCAATCGCGCGTTCGCTGGCGACTTCGACTGGGATGGGATCCTTGTCCTCTCACAATTCCCGCCGTCACAGCCTTGGATGCCACGCGCGGCGATGGCGAGGAACGCGATCATTTTCGGCCTGCCGAAGGCCTTGCTCGTGGTCGAGGCAGGTGAGCGCGGGGGGACCTTGGCTGCGGGCGAGGGTGCCCTGAAGCTCGGGCGCGCCGTGATAGCGGTCGACTTCGGCGACGAGACACCGCCGGGTAACCGCATACTCATTGAGAAGGGTGCCCGGCCGGTCAGGACGCCGCCCCAACTGAGGGCGGCCGACGAGGTGCACTCGGCCCCATTCGTCGACGATACGCCCACGCTCTTTTAGCGTGGCCGGGTGTCCAGTGTTTGAACGGCGCTGATGTCGTTAGACCGGGTCAGTGGAGGAGCTTGACATCGACCCGGAATCTGGGTAATCCTGCCCGTCGGAATCGTTCTCGGAAGGAAGGTCGTATTCCTTCTTGGGGCGGGTGATGATCTGGATCACTCTCTTCTTAAATTCGGCCCTGAGTCGTTCGTTATCGCTAGGGATGAGTTCATTAGAATTCGGGTCAACTCCGTACTTCTCCCGCATGGCGAGCAGGTCGGACGATAGCTGAACAGTTTCAGGATCGAGTATCCCTTCCCAGCCTAGCCGTTCCCACCCGTTTTCGGATTCATATATATGTGAATGCCAGAACGACTCTGCTGGCTGCGCTTTTCTCCCATGCATTTCACCTCCGCTCTCAATGTGATAAAAGTCACCTATGCGCTCTAATAGTGTCACAATTTACTCCCCTGAGTCAAGACATATTGTCCGCGGTGCTTTCGCCGCCTTCAGTGACCCTTCTGTACGCGCCGAGGACCCTTGCATACCGAAAAACGGATGCGGCGACAATCAGTGAGCCAACAATTGATCCAACGAGGCCGAGCCACCGAATCGGGCTCGCGGGAACGAGCGATACCGCAAAGGTAAGGGTGGCGAGCGAAAGAATGAAGCTCAAGATACGAATTTGAATTGGAGAACCGAAACGGGCTCGATCGCTTCCCTGCTGAAACGAATCTGCGGCCGCTAGAACCAGCGCAAGTATCGCCAGCACGAGAGCTGGTTGTATGGCGTTGCCCGGGGGGAGGATAATACCGGCCCACGGTAGTATGTAGAGGGCCCACATGACAACCATCATAGTCACTGAGGCAATCACTAGTCGCAATGATGGTCCGCCAAGGTTCTCCACATGCTGAAAGGTGACATGGAGTGCGTGATCCGCTCGTTCTCGATACCCATTTCCAATGAAGCAGTGGGCATTGATCCCACTGCTCGAGTTTCTCGACCACAGCACACCTTCCCCAGGAAGCGTGTCGAAGGAATCTCCTTCTGGCGTGCGCTTGTGAGCACGTATCCTATGGTGGGTGATGAATACTTCGCGAGGGGCTTCGCAAAACAACTTGTAATCTGAGGTTCGCTTGGCCCATGGCACGTGAATCCTCATGTGGGTCGGAGGGACGCCAAAAAATGCTCGAAAGAAGTTCTTGGCGGAATTCCAGGCAGCGGAAAGTCCTCCAATTCTGGCTCGAACTGGGTGCTGATTGTATTCTTCAATTGCATGGCTATGCCTGTATCTGAGTAGGCAGGGGCGATTTTCGTGTTGCTCCACCTCAATTAGGACCAAATAACGCTCAGTAAGCATTTCACAGAGAGCGTACAACCCCTTTATTCGATCCGCCGTGAAAGGGATTTTCAATTCGGGAAGCAGCTCAGGCTCACCATCTTCAACCTTGAATACGCTATCCAATGCCAGGCGAGCCTTGGCGACGTTATTTTCCTGGGGGATCTTGAGCAGGGTTTCCAGTGCGTCCAGGAGGTGTTCGAGGGTGGAATCGACCCCAGGTGCAGAAAAATCTGAATCCGAATGATCGTTAAGGGTGATTGGTCGTATTAGACTCATGAATCGAAAGTAAATCAAGTACTGCGCCACCCAGATGTGGCTCGCATGGTCTATTCGAGTTGCCTGTTCCGGAGGGCTCAAAATTTCAAAGTTGAGCAGTTTTCCCTTCTTTGGGTGCGCTATGTCGATGACTGCGGGGGATTGGTGTGTCTCTAGGCTACTACTGCTTGCTTTTGAGGAAAATTCTATCTCTATTTCCCGGGTGTCCAGTCGACCTGTAATTTCGCACACTTCGCGAACCTGAGATATGTGCCTCTCCGGTTCCCGCATTAGGGCAAGCAGGCTTACGGCCATTACCTGATCATCTTGATGCTTCACTCTCGTACCCCCCAAAGGTACCGCCTATTCACGGCTAGCACAGGAATGTACTTCAACAACAGCCGCTACTCACCCGAACGAACTCTTGTTTGGAGACCCCCGGTTGACGCATGGTGCCCACAACAGTCATATGCTCAATTGAAAGATGGGAGTCTTCAACGTGACAAGCGTAGGGGCTTCTACTCTAGATGTCACGCAGACGACGAGAGTCATGCGGGCCATCAGGAGGTGACTTCAGGTCTTCTCAGGTGGCGATGCGTGCCAGCCAGTGGTGCTGCTGTCAGCTGGGGCGTCCCGTGACCACGCCTCACGCCGACGGTGTCGCATACCGACGTCGGACTCAGCTCGACTTGCTTTAGCGCTGTCGGTGGCTGATCCAGGACTTCAGTGTCGGTCCGAGGCCGAGCCGGGGGATGAAGGCGGCCTGAGTCAGCGGTCGAGTGGGTAAGATCGCGACGACCGGCCCCACGCATCTGTCGTGGTCTTTGGTTACAATCCGACAAATTGACGACGGGGCCCAAGATCAAGCGTGGTTCTTTGAGAGTGGCGCGGTGCGGACTGTGCTGGCTCGCGATGTCGCCCACGATGCTGGCGGCGTCTTGGCCGGGGCGGGTGGTTGTTGAGCGTTGGCTGTTTCCAGCGTCATCGTGGGCGACCTGTTCAGAGGCGATGACCTTGCACCGGCGAGCCGCGTCGTCAACCGCGCGAGTTTGCGGAGCACGACTGGGGGTCTGGTAGTCGGTCAGCAGCACGGCGCGTAGGCGAACGCGCGCTCCGGGGCTGGAGATAGTGGTCCGAGAGCACGTCACGAAGCCGGTTGACCATCCGCACCCGATCGGCGACCAGATCGGTGCGGTGGGCAACCAACTACCGCGACTCGCTCACCAGCGCCGCCGGCACCTTGACGTCGGTCAGGTCGTGGCGATGACGGATGTTCACGGCGATAGGTGTCCTCACGGGCACCGGCCTCACCTCACCCTCGCAGGCAGTCGCTGTCCGATCTGGCCGTGCGCTCGGGCACGTACTTGACCCGCTGGCCGCTCGCGGGCGAGCAACACAAGCAAGCAGCCCGGAGATCGTCCCGGTTACGGAGCGAAGTACTTCATAGCCGTCAGCTTGCATTATCTAGAGCCACCTGAATATGACTCCCAAGCGACCGCGTGAGCACCCCTCTACTGATGTGTGCGTCTAGGTCTAACTCGAACAGCGGCCAGAGCTCCCCGTGCCAGATCACCGACACGATGAACGGCGTGGTCGAAGGGAGGAGCGCCGCTCCCTCGGTGGTGTCGTACGCGTCGGACTGGCCGTGGCGCCAGTCGATGGCCTGGATGGTGCGTTGGTCCTCCTGCCAGAGGGAGAGCTCCGGGGTGCGCATGTCGATGAAGTAGTACCGGCGGGCAGATACGTGTACCCAGACGTGATCCTCGTCTGGGGTCGTCAGG
The DNA here is from genome assembly GCF_033170155.1 of Raineyella sp. W15-4. GTDB lineage: Bacteria > Actinomycetota > Actinomycetes > Propionibacteriales > Propionibacteriaceae > Raineyella. Next base: position 550,544 of record NZ_CP137079.1, read on the forward strand.
GTGAGCGTGAGTTTGGGTGAGGCTACGAGGACCCACTGGCTGGAGAGGTATGAGGCGATCTGCCGGAGTCCTTTGTCGCTGTAGCGGCGGACCTGACGCTGGTCGTAGCCCTCGGCGGTGCCGAACTCGGTGAGGCGATCGAGATGGGTCGACCCGCTGGCTGCAAACCCGAGCGAGGCGGCCGCGGCGCGAATGGCGGTCGTCTGATCGAGCGACAGGATGGCGTCGCGCAGAGCGGTGTATGCGATATCGGGATTGCCCGCTCCGAGAATGTGGCAGATCACCGCGCAGTCGGCGACGCCGGTGGGCGTGACGCCGTCGGCTCTGCGGCGCAGTGCTCGAAGCTCGGTGAGGACTTGCTCGTCGAGTGCCATCCGCTCGACCTTCCCTGGGGACTACTTCCCGTGTCGGAGGCCTCCACGGTGTCACTTTCGTGTCACGACGAGATGGGGGTTCGGGGACTGGAATCGGGTTGTCAGCAAGACCATCTTCCGAAAGGACCGACTGACATGTCCGAAATCCAGCCCTACACCGGCGGCGCCGCCCTTGCGCCGACCAGTTCGGCGCCGTGGACATCCCACGGCCGAGCGATCTCCCGTCTGAGCGCCTCTACCGAGCTCGCGACGCTGAAGGCGACCGCCCAGGCCCAGGTCGAGCAGGCCCGCCTAGATGCGATCGATCAGGTGGCCGCGCGCGGCATGCAGGGGGTTGCCATGGTGACGCAGTTCGAGCAGCAGCTTGCCCAGGCGGTGCCGTTGGCGGCGTCCCGGCTACAGGCGATCGGGGACATGCACGCCCTGCAGGTGGCGATGGAGATCTCGTCGTTCACCAGGGGACTGGGGCGGTGAGTGCCGTGGTCACGGTGTTGATCGCCCTGGCTTTCCTGTTCGTGGGGCTGGTCGTCGCGTACACCGCTCTGGTCGTGATGGAGGTCGTCGCGCGGGAGCGGCGCCGTCGGGCGGCGCTGGTCCGTGCTCAGCAGGCCGAAGCGCGCATCCACGCGGCGTCGGCGCAGGCGGTGCAGCAGATGCTGCAGGTGGCGCGTCAGGTCCAGAACACGGACCGTCCGTAGCTCCCGTCTGGCCCCTCCGGCTGCCTCGATCAAGGTGGGCTCAGGTGTTCGCAGCGCCTGAGCCCACCCGGGCAGACCAGCTCCACCCCTCAACCCTCTCTCGCCAAAGAAAGGCTCGTGGTATCGCCATGTCCACATTCACTCTCGCAAGCACCGCTGTCTCGGACAAGTCCTCGACGCCGCTGTCGGCCTTCGAGTTGCAGGCGGCACGTCGGCAGCTGTCGGCGTTCGTCGATGCCCAGGCGGATGACCTGGCCGCTCGTCTCGGCTTCGGCAGGGCCCCGGTGGTCGCGGCCCCGTCGACCTACCAGCAGCTGCGCGGCGCACTGGACCGCTCGCTGACCACGAAGGACCCGCTGCCGGTCTCGTCGGAGAACAGCGCGACGGTGATCTACGACCGACCGGAGGTGAACTTCGCCTTCCGGTTCTGGCATGACGTCTCCCACGTCCAGCACGGCCTGTCGTTCTCGCTGGAGGACGAGCTAGAGCTGGCACTGTGGCACCTCGGGGTCCTGGAGCATGGCGGCCTGTCGCCCGAGTCATTGGCCTACCGCCTGTTCCAGGCCGACGTGCTGGGGCAGCTGCTCCTGATGGGCCTGGCCGGTCGGTTCCCGTTCGACCAGGAGAAGTTCGTCATCGGCTGCGTGGTCCTCGGGCTTGACCAGGGTCTACTCGCCGAGATCCGCCGCACTCCCGGCGAGGCCCGCGATGAGTGATGGGCCTGACCCCGGGGGCTGGATCGGGCGGATTGTCGGGTGGTGCTTCGCCCTGCTCGTCGGCGCCATGGCGCTGTCCGCGGCGGTGGACATCATCCAGGGCATCTGGTGGCAACTGTGCGTCGGCGTGCTCGTGGCCCTGGTGGTGGCGGTCGTTATTGCCATTCTCCGGCACCGCTCGCGCTTCTGACCGCAAGAAGGCTATCTGTGACGTGTTGTAAAAACTACAAGCCATTATTCCGCAGCTCGTCATCTTGCTTGACAGATATTCCGGTCGGTGATGTACGTGCGCGCTCATCCTCTTGCATTACTTGGGGTGGGCGCGCATAGTACGCCGCACCTTACGGCGAAGTCAGGCAAGGAAATGCCGGGCGCGTCAAGAGAGGAAGGAGGAATCATGCCGGAGAAACCCGTCACACCCCGGAAAGGGCAGAAACCGCGCCAGCCCGCACGCCCGGGTCGCCCCGGTCGGCCGAAGAAGGACCAGCACATCGTGGTGCGTTCCGAGCCTCGCGCCGAGCCGGATTACCGGCTGCTTGCCCGGGCGGTCATTCGCGTGGTCCTCGACGAGCAGCGCCGGGCCGCCGGCGGCCCGGAGGAGGACGACCATGACCCGTCCTGATCTCAACTGGGTCGGCCTGGTCTTCGAGCAGAGCGTGGACGTCGACCAGGTCCGTGACGCCCTGACTGCACTCGCTGTCCTGCCGTTCGCGCCACTGATCGCGCTGGAGGTCATCGCTCGGCGTGGGCACGTGCAGTGGCGGGTCGGCACCGCCGGCAAAGACGTCATGGCCGTCACCCGAACCCTGCTGGCCCACCTACCAGGACTGCGCCTCTCCAACGTCACCGCGGATCCAGCCGTCAAGCTCCAGCAGGCCGCGACGGTCCGCCTCGGCCACTCCCAGAGTCTGCCGTTGCGTAAGGATGCGGCCGAGCCTGTCACCCGCAGCCTCTACCGGGTGCTCGCGGCGACGCGGGGCCACGACGTCGTCCGCATCCAGATCGTCCTCGGTCAGCGCTTCGCTCCCCGAAGCCTGTCTGCCGACGAGTCCTCCGGGGCGGAGGCCGCCCGGCACGCTGCCCAGCATGGCTTCCGCGTCAGCGTACGCGTGGGTGCCGGAGCCCGGAGCGAGGCGCGGGCTGCGCAGCTGATCCGACAGGTGGGTGCGGCGTGGCGGGGCCTGGAGGTTCCCGGCGTGATCGTCGAGCTGTGGCGCATCCGGTCACGGGCCCTCACCGAGGCGCGCGCCCCGGGCTGGTGGTCGCTGCGGCTGCGGGTCGATGACCTCGCCCGTCTCGTCGGCTGGCCACTCACTGAGGAGCTACCCGGTCTTCCCGCCGCCCATCCGCGTCTGCTCGCTCCCGTGATCTCTCCCGCCAAGGGGCGTCGACTGGGCCTGGCCGCTGTCGACAAGAAGACGCCGGTGCGGCTCATGGTCGATGATTCGTTGCGCCACCTGCACGTGATTGGGCCGACAGGCGTGGGCAAGTCCACGCTGCTGGCGAACCTGGCGCTCCAGGACGCAGCCGAGGGGCGCGGCCTGGTCGTGGTCGATCCGAAGGGCGACCTGGTGGGAGACATCCTGGCCCGCCTCCCGCAGGATCGCCGTGACGATGTCGTCGTCCTCGACCCGACCGCCGAACGGGTGGTGGGCATCGACACGCTCGGTGGCCCGTCGCCGGACCTGGCCGCCGACACGATCCTCGCCGTCCTCCATGCACTCTTTGCTGATTCCTGGGGCCCGCGCACCGGCGACATCCTGCACGCCAGCCTGCTCACCCTGGCCCGTTCGGGTGGTCTGCCCGTGGCTCTCGTCCCGGCACTCCTGACCAACGACGGCTTCCGCCATCAGCTGGTTGGACGGGTCGCACCGGCCGACCCGCTTGGGGTGGGCGCCTTCTGGAGCGGATACTCCGCCCAGAGTGAAGCTGCCCGCGCCCAGATGATCGCGCCCCTGATGAACAAGCTCCGGCCCCTGCTGATGCGCCCCGGCCTGCGCGCCACGTTCGGCCAGATTACACCCCGCCTCGCCCTCGCCGACGTCTTCACCCGCCGGCGCATCGTCCTGGTCTCACTCGCCAAGGGCACCCTCGGATCGGACGGAGCCCAACTCCTCGGATCGCTCGTCGTCGCACTCCTGTGGCAAGCCGCCCTGGAACGCGTGGCGATCCCGGCCAACCGGCGCCATCCCGTGATGATCTACATCGACGAGGTCCAGGACTACCTGCGGCTGCCTGGCTCGCTGTCCGACGCCCTGGCCCAGGCCCGCGGCCTCGGGGTCGGCTTCACCCTGGCCCATCAGCATCTCGGCCAGCTGCCGACCAGCCTCAAGAGTGCGCTGCTCGCCAACGCCCGGTCCCGGGTCAGCTTCACGCTGCCGCACGAGGACGCGAAGGTCATCGCACCGACCACCGACGGGACGCTCGCTCCCGAGGATTTCACCGCACTCCCGGCCTTCCACGCCTACGCCCAGCTGCTCCACCACGGCAGCCGCCAACCACCCGTCTCCCTGGTCACCGAACCACTCGCCCCGGCCACCGCGGACGGGCGCGACCTCGCGACCGCCTCGGGCCGGACGTACGGGCGGACCGTCGCCGAGGTCGACGCCCGCCTCACCGACCTGATCAACGGGGCACGGCCGCCGGATCCCAATGGTTCGCACCCGCCGCCCGCAGGCACTCCGGCCAGCACCGAACGGTTCGGCCGGCGCCGCATCACCCCAACCCCACGAAAGGAGAACCATGATGACGACACACCCTGACACCACCCCAGACGGCAGCCTTCCGGCCGCTGCTCCGATCGGCTCAACTACACCGAGCGCATCTGACGAAGCCACGCCCACACCGGGCACAACAATGGCGCCGAATACCGACGTTTCGTCGGTGCCGTCTCCCCGCAGGATCGGCGGGCGGGCACTGACCAAGCTGCGCCGCGACCTGACCGATCGCGACTGGCAGATCCTGCGGCTGATCGGCGACCACCGCTACCTCACCACCCGCCAGATCGAAGGCTTCTGTTTCACCAACCTCGGCAGCCCCGAGTCGGCCGACCGCACCGCCCGCCGGGTCCTTGCCCGCCTCGCCAGCGGCGGCGTCCTGCGCACCCTGGCACGCCGCATCGGTGGCGTCCGGGCCGGATCGAGCGGCACCGTCTACCTGTTGGCACCGGCCGGCGCCCGGCTGCTGGCCGGCGACGACGGGCGGCACTTCCGCAGCCGTGAGCCCTCGGAGCGCTTCCTGGCCCACTGCCTCGCGATCGGCGAGACCCACCTCGACCTCAACGACCTCACCACCGCCGACGACATCGAGCAGGTCACCGTCGCGCTCGAACCGGCCTGCTGGCGCCCCTACACCGGCCCCGGCGGGGAATGCCACAGTCTGCAACCTGACCTGGCCCTCACCATCCACGGCACCGACTACGAGGACCGCTGGTTCCTCGAGGTCGACATGGGCACCGAGTCGATCCCGACGATCCTCACCAAGTGCGCCCAGTACGACACCTACCGGCGCACCGGGGCCGAGCAGACCGCCCACGAGGTCTTCCCCAGCGTCTGCTGGCTGATGCTCGGCGCCAAGGCCGACACCCGCACCGCCCAACTGCGCGAGCGGCTACGCGCCCTTCGCCACCCCGAGGGGATGTTCCACGTCTGCACCGAAGACCAACTGCGTCTCACCCTGACCGGAGTAGTGGCATGAGTGGGCCACGCAACCAGATCCTCCAGGGCGACGCCGTCCAGCGTCTCGGCGAGCTGCCCGCCGGGTGGGTCGACCAGATCATTACCAGCCCGCCGTATTTCCGGCTCCGCAACTACGACGCGGACGGCCAGTTCGGCCTGGAAGACACGGTTGAGGACTACGTGGCGACCCTGCGGGCCTGCGTCGCCGCGATGCGCCGGGTCCTCGCCCCGACCGGCACTCTCTGGCTCAACCTCGGCGACAGCTACAGCCTCCGCCCCAAGGACGGCGCGGCGCGTAAGAGTCTGCTCGGCGCTCCTGAACGCCTGATGCTCGCCCTGATCGCCGACGGCTGGACGCTGCGGAACAAGATCATCTGGGCCAAGACGAACCCGATCCCGACGAGCGTGGCCGACCGTCTCTCGACCACCCACGAGGTCATCTACCTCCTCGCTGCCGGTCCCCGCTACCACTTCGATCTCGACGCGATCCGCCAGCCGCACCGCACGCCGCCGCCCACAAGCAAAAGGCGTCCGCGTCAGCCGGGACGGCCGGGGTATCCGAAGCGCACTCGGCCCGGGTGGCTCGGCCCCAACGGAGACGGGGACGACGGGCTCGCGGCCCTGAAGGCCCGTGGCGCGGTCGGTCACCCACTCGGCAAGAACCCCGGTGACGTGTGGCAGCTCTCCCCGAGCCACTTCCGCGGCGCCCACTTCGCCACGTTTCCCGAGGCGCTCGTCCAGCCGATGATCCAGGCAGGCTGCCCCCGACTGCGCTGCAGTCGCTGCCGCGCCCCGTACGCGCACGCCGTCGTCCGCCACGACGACACGGCCGAGCGTCAGCCTGAGCGGCCCACCTGCGGCTGCGACAGCCCACCCGAGTCCGGACTGGTACTGGATCCGTTCCTCGGCTCGGGCACCACCGCCGTCGTCGCCGAAGCCGCGGGCCGCGACTGGCTCGGCATTGAGCTCAATCCCCGCTACATCGCCATGGCCCAGCAGCGCATCACGGCTGCTCGTGCCAACAACAACTCAGCACCTCTGAAAGGAGGACCATCATGACCGACAACCACGAACCACAGCCCGACGACGCCGAGCGCGAACACGAGGCCCGCCGCCACCCGCGCATCTGGATCGCCTCACTCGCTGACTACAACGCCGGACTGCTCCACGGCGCCTGGATCGACGCCACCCAGGACCCCGAAGACCTGCACGCCGCAGCACAGGAGATCCTGGCCACCAGCCGCGAACCCGGCGCTGAGGAATACGCCATCTTCGACTACGACGAGTTCGGTAGCTACCGGGTCGGCGAATACGAACGGCTCGACGACGTCAGTGTCATCGCGAAGGGCATCGCCGAGCATGGCGACCCGTTCGCCGTCTGGGCCGAACTCCACGACGGTGACCCGGCCATGATGGCCGCCTTCGAGGACAGCTACCTGGGCACCTACGACAGCGCCGTGCAGTGGGCCGAACAACTCCTCGACGACGAGGGCATCCCCGGCCTGCTCGACAAGGCGATCCCCGAGGACCTGCGCCCCTACGTCTCCATCGACTACGACGCCTGGGCACGCGACGCCGTGGCCAGCGGCAGCATCGACATCGAAGACCTCCCCGACGGCCGCGTCGTCATCTTCGACATCGCCTGACCCCCTTCCAGCAAGGCCCCAGCTCGTCGGGAGACCGCAGCCGACCCGTGATCCTCCTGGATCGCCGGCTGCACCATCCCGAGGAGATGGGCCCGGGACCCGTACGAGTCCCGAAGCGAAATCCCGAGGAAGGAGGAACCCGTCATGAAGACACTCGCCATCCGCCTGGAAGACGACCAGCACGCCAAGCTCACCATGCTGGCCCGCCTGGCTGGCATCTCCGTCACCGACGCCATCCGCACCGGCGTCGAGAACCAGATTGAGACCATGGCCGCCGATCCCCGGATCGCCGCCAAAGCCGACGACCTGCAGGCCGAGATCGAACGGGAAGCCCGCGAAGCTGCTGCCGCCCTCAGCGCCATGTTCGGCACGAGCAAGCCCAAGCCTCGTACTGGCACACCCAAGACGTCCTCGTAGGGCGCCCCTCCACCCCAACACCCGGATGAGGACTTGAGCTGCTCACCACGAGCCGCTCAACCTCATCCGGGCAACTACCCCGACCAGCACCGAGGACGCATGCAAGGAATAGGGAGAACCTTACGTTGCCAAACATTCCCCCTATTTCAATTGCGTCCCATAATTTCATATAATAGGGATGTAGAAAACCGTAAACATGAAGATGTGAAACGGCTGCATGTATCTCCATCGGGGTCGAGACCACTCAACAGGAACAATCTCCAGGAAGCCACTCACTACAAGGGGTGGTTCTTGTACCCGTCACCACCATAAAAGGAGAACTCATCATGAGTAGCTACCGACAGAAGAAGCGACCCGCGGCAGAGGATGAGAAGCGCAACTGCGTCCTCTATCTTCGGGTGTCGACCGCCAGCCAGACGTACACCGCACGCGACATCAGCAAGGACGGCAACTCGATCGCCGTCCAACGCGAAGAGACGATGGCCAAGGCCAACGAGCTCGGGCTGGTCGTTGCCAAGGAGTTCGTCGAACCGGGCCGCAGCGCCCAGACGATGGAGAAGCGCCCGGTCTTCCGCCAGATGTTGGCCTACGTCTCCGAGCATCCCGAGGTCGGCGCGATCATCGTTTACAGCCGCTCACGTGCTTTCCGCAACGTCGAGGACGCCATGCTCACCCGGCGCAACCTGCGCATGCTCGGCGTCAAGCTCATCTCCACCAAGGAGGACTTCGGCGACAGCTTCGAAGGCGACGCCATGGCCACCATCACCGATGCGATGAACGAGCTGCAGTACCGCCTCAATGGCCAGGACGTGAAGCTCAAGATGGCACACAAGGCAAAGAACGGCGGCACCATCACCCGCGCCCCGATCGGCTACCTCAACACCCGCATCACCATCGACGGCCACCTGGTCAACAGCATCGGTATAGACAACGAACGAGCGCCGCTAGTCAGGCTCATGTTCGAGCTCTACGCCACGGGGGAGTACACCATCCCGCAGCTCACCGAGGCCATGCAGGATCAAGGACTCGAAGCACGGCCCACCGGCCGGCACCTCGCCCCACGTCCGATCACCCGCGACACCGTCGAGCGCGTCCTGGGCGATCCCTACTACGCCGGGTGGATCTACTACGACGACCAGCTCTACGAAGGCCGCCATGAAGCCCTCGTCGACCAAGAGCTCTTCGACCGTGTCCAGGACGTCCTCGACGCCCGGTCGGGGATCGGCATGCATATGCAGGTCCATCACCACTACCTCAAGGGCATCCTGTGGTGTGACCGCTGCCATGAAGCCGGACGAGAGAACAGGCTCATCTACATGGAAGCCAAAGGCGGCCAGTATGCCTACTTCTTCTGCGTGGGACGCTACCAACACGTCTGCGACTTGCCCTTCCTCCGGGTGGAGGCCGTCGAAGACGCCATCGAGCGTCACTACACCACGCTCCCTCTGCCAGCTCGCTACGGCGATAACCTCCGTGCCGCTCTCGAAGAGGCCATGGATGCCCAACAGCACATCCAGCACGATTTGGTCACCAACCTGACCCGGGAGTTGGCGAACCTAGACGAGCAGGCCGATCGGCTGCTCCACGCCCTTATGAACGGCCTGTCCGCCGAGGACAAGGTGCAACGGCTGCTGAACGACATCCAGCTCAAACGCCGCAGTATCGAAGGCCGGATCGCTCGAACCGAAGATCACCTCACCGAAGGACTGGAACTCACCAAGACCTGGATCACACTGGCTGAGCATCCACAAGACTTCTACGGGCAAGCAGCCCCCGATGTACGGCCCCAGCTCAACCGCGGCTTCTTCCATCGCCTGCGACTCGACCTCGACGACAGCGGCCGTGTCCAGGTCGAGCATGAGCTTCGCGAGCCGGTTGCCAGTCTCTACCGAACGGCCAATGAATTGTCCGAAGGGGATCGCTCGCGCCCCTCGAACGTGATCGAAAACATGAAAGAAGGACGCCCTGTGGAGGACGTCCTTCGTGAATCTTCATTTGTCCTGTCGGACCTTGGACCTCGTTCTGAGGTCGTTTGTTCCAACATGGACCATCTGGTCGGGGTGACAGGATTTGAACCTGCGGCCTCTTCGTCCCGAACGAAGCGCGCTACCAAGCTGCGCCACACCCCGTCCGCCCTGCCGGGCGGCCGATGCCCTCGCGGGCACTAGAGAACTGTAGCGCACCGGTCCCCGGGAGAGAAATCGAGGGGCGCGGGTGGACGGCCTCACGCCGTGTCCGAAACGGGCCGCTCACCGTGCCGAGGCAGGGGTCGAGACCGGCTGCTCACCGTGTCCGGGGCAGCAGGGTGAGCAGCGTCGCCTCCGGCCGGCAGGCGAATCGGTACGGGGCGAACGGCGAGGTGCCGAGTCCGGCGGAGACGTGCAGGGACGCCGTACGCCCCTGCACGGTGTGGGTCGACAGGCCCTTCACCCGCCGGCGGTCCAAGTCACAGTTGGTCACCAGCGCCCCATACAGGGGCACGCAGACCTGCCCGCCGTGAGTGTGCCCGGCCAGCAGCAGATCCATGCCGTCGGCGGTCATCGCGTCGAGCACCCGGGCATACGGGGCGTGCATCACCCCGATGTGCAGGTCGGCCGCCGGATCGGCCGGCCCGGCCACGGCGGCGTAGTCGTCGCGCCGGATGTGCGGGTCGTCGGTGCCGCGGACCTCGATGTGGTGACCCTGGACGTCCAGGGTGGCCGCAGCGTTGTCCAGGTCCAGCCAGCCCCGGTCGGTGAAGAGGGTTCGCAGCGCCTCGGTGTCGAGCTCCGCGCGTCGGGTGTCGGAGGAGCTGGGGCCCTTGACCAGGTAGTCGAGGGGGTTCTTCAGCGTCGGCCGGTAGTAGTCGTTCGAGCCGAAGACGAACACCCCCGGCTTGTCCAGCAGCCGCCCCAGCGCCGCCTCGAGGTGGTCGAGCGCGGAGTCGGACGACAGGCTGTCGCCGGTGCTGACCACCAGATCGGGCTCCAGCCCGGCGAGCAGCGAGATCCAGGCCTGCTTCTTGCGGTGTGCCGGCAGCAGGTGGATGTCGGACAGGTGCAGGATCCGCAGCGGTGCGGTCCCGGCCCGGAGCAGCCGCCGGTTGAAGCGCCGCAGCCGGAACGCGTTCAGTTCGACGAAGTGTCCGTACGCCACGCAGCCGGCCGCCACGGCGGTGGCGCCGAGGAGCGTACGGCCGGCGATGCGGCCCCCCGCCCGGCCTCCGGGCATGTCAGTTGCCCCCGCTCGGTGTCGGCGTGGGGGAGGCCTGGGTCTGGTTGTCGCCCTGCGGTGCCGGCCCGGCGGAGAAGGTCAGGTAGACGGTGGAGGACTGGGGCGCCTGGTCCTTCGGTGAGACGCCGAGGAAGGTGCCGTACGGCGCGGAGTTGTAGAGGTAGGTCTGGTCGACCTGGAAGCCGGCGGCCTCGAGGGCCTTGCGGGCGTCGTCCGGGGTCATCTGGTCGACCCCCTGGGGCAGGGCGACCATCTGGCCGGGCTGGAACTCCGCCTTCACCTGGCCGAACGAGGTCGCCGGTTTACCCTGCAGCCCCGCGGTCATCGCGGACTTGTAGATCCGGCCGGCGTCGCCCGACCCGGAGCCGGTCAGCACGGTGCCGGAGACCGGCAGCCGGACGCCCTTCAGAGTCTTGGTGTGGGTGTTCCAGTACGAGTTGGTCTTGTCGATGGCGATCATCGAGGCGCCGGCCAGCTCCGGGGTGTACCCGACGAACCACACCGTCTGGTTGCTGTCGGTGGTGCCGGTCTTGCCGGCCTGGTCCTGGTAGCCGTCGACCCGGGCCGGTTTGCCGGTGCCGTTGGCCGACACCCCGGTGAGCACCTTGTTGACCGCCGCGGCGACACCGGCGTCGACGGTGCGCTGGCAGTTCGCGCTCGGGGTGGCCAGCGGCTTGCCGTCGGCGGTGGTCATCGAGCCGATGATCACCGCGTCGCAGTGGATCCCGCCGGAGGCGAAGGTCGCCATCGCCTCGGCCATCGACACCGGCGCGATCTCGGCGACGCCCAGCACGAACGACGGGTTACGGTTCATCAGCTGGACGATGTCGCCGCCGGTGGCCATCTGCACCCCGACCTTCTGGGCCATCTTCGTGGCGTTGCAGATGCCGGTGTCGCGGATCAGCTGGACGTAGTAGGTGTTGACCGACCAGTCGGTGGCGGTTTGCAGATCCATCGACGCGGCCGACCGGGTCGAGTTCGACACCGTCCACGGCTCGCGCAGGACGAACGGCCCACTGCACGAGGTGAAAGTAGTGCCCTGGAAGCTCATCGGGGAGTCGGCCGGGTAGGTCTTGTCGATCGGGATCCCCTTCTCGAACGCGGCCGCCAGGGTGAAGATCTTGAACGTCGACCCCGCCTGGTAGCCCTCGGCGCCGCCCATCGCCTGGGTGGCGTTGTAGTTGTAGAAGGTCTCGCCGGTCCCGTTGCCCATCGACGGGCGGCTCTGCGCCATCGCCTGGATCTCGCCGGTGCCCGGTTTGATCATCACCATCGTGCCGAGGGCCGGGTCCCGATCGGACACCACGCTGGAGACCGACTTCTGGGTGGCCTCCTGCACCCGCGGATCGATGGTGGTGCGGATGGTGAGACCGCCGCGGTTGAGCATCCGCTGGCGGTCCTCGACGGTCTCGCCGAGGGCGGGGGAGTTCAGCAGCTCGTGGCGGGCGTACTCACAGACGAACGGGTAGGGGCTCGAGGCGCAGCCGTTGCGGGTCGCGCTGACCTTGGACGCGTCGAAGTCGGTCGCCTTCGCCTGGTCGACCTGGTCCTTCAGGGTCGGGTCGAGTTCGGCCATCCGGTCCAGCACCACATTGCGACGCTCCAGGGCGGTCTGTGAGTGCAGCCGCGGGTTGTACGCGTCCGGGTTCTGCACCAGACCGGCGAGCATGGCCGCCTGGGCCAGGGTGAGGTCCTTCGCCGACGTGTTGAAATAGTGGTGGGCGGCGGCCTCCACGCCATAGGCTCCGTCACCGTAGTAGGCGATGTTGAGATAGCGCTCCAGGATCTGGTCCTTCGACAGCCGCTTCTCCAGAGCGATCGCGTACCGCATCTCCTGGATCTTGCGGCCGTACGACTTCTCCTGGGCCTGCTTGACGCCCTCTTCGTTGCCGTTCGCCAGCGCGGTCTCGATCTGCACCCCCTTGACATACTGCTGGGTGATCGAGGAACCGCCCTGGGTGGCGCCGCCGGCGCTGTTGCGCAGGAAGGCACGCAGGGTGCCCTGAACGTCGATCGCGCCGTGCTGGTAGAAGCGGTGGTCCTCGATGTCGAGCTGCGCCTGGCGCATCACCGGCGCGATCTCCGACAGCGGCACGTAGACGCGGTTCTCGTCGTAGAAGGTGGCCAATGTGGTGCCGTCCGCCATCAGCAGAGTGGAACGCTCGGCCTGGGGCGGGGTCTCAAGGTTGGCCGGGAGGTCCTGCAGCCCGGCCGCGGCGGCCTTCAGCGTCGACGTGGCGACGCCGACCCCGGGCATGACGAAGCCGGCTGCGAGCACGCCAATCAGGACGCTCACGACCAAGAGGGTCAGGACCGCCTGCGTGCTGCCACCGGGGCGAGGATCTTCCGACACGATCCCGAGCCTACGTGACAGGGGGACTCGACCCAATGGTCCGCGCCGACGGATCGGGGGAAGCGGCACGGACCGCGGGCCTCGCCGGGTCGGCGAACCCGGGGGCTCGGCCCGCTGACGCGATCCGGACGTGATCCGCCGGCGTGGGCCGGACGTGACGAGGCTCTCCCGCGGGGAGCAGAGTACGCCGGGTGAGCCAGGGTGCACCGCGGAACCGCTTCGGGCTACGATGACCGAGTAACACCACCTGGGTGATTGGTCCACTTCACCGGGCGGACGGCAAACAGGCGCCGCCCGTCGCGGGGACCGATCGGCCAGGTGTGGGACACCGGGGATCAGGGGAGATCCTCGGGCGAGCAATGAGCCGCACCGCTCCAACGACGGATCGAAAGGCGGGGTCATCGTGACCGCACTTGTCGGTGAAGACTGGGCAGTACACGCGAACTGCGGGGGCCGTTTCGACGAGCTCTTCGCTGAGGGAGCCGCCCAGCGCAAGGCACGGGGTATCTGCATGGGGTGCCCGGTACGGGTGGAATGCCTGGCCGAGGCCCTGGACAACCGGATCAACTGGGGGATGTGGGGCGGTCTGACCGAGCGCGAGCGCCGCAAGATCCTCCGCGAGAACCCCGAGATCCGGGAGTGGGCCGACATCCTGCGGGCACATGACGGGAAGGTCCCCGGCGCGGCACATCACCCGGCACCCCGGCGGGCGGCCGCGGCGGTCTGACCGTAGGGCGCGCCCGGGCGTACGGCACCGCAGCGCGGGGCGTACGCCACCCCGGAGCAACTCGAACACGGAGCAGCTCGAGCTCAGAGCAGTTCGAGATACTCCAGTTGCGCCTTGACAGTGAGGGCGGCGGCCTGGTGGGTCGGTCCCACCAGGTCCCCGTACACCGCGTCGACCAGCGCCGGCACCGACGTGTGGCCGGCCTGGTAGGCCACCCGGATCTGGTCCAGGCGCTGCTGACGGTGCTCACGGTAGGCGCGGATCCGGGCGATCGGGTCGGTGACGATCGGGCCGTGGCCGGGCATCAGGCGACGGATCCCGTAGAGCTCGGTGAGTCGCTCCATCTTGTCCAGGGTGGCGAGGTAGAGGGCGAGGTTGCCGTCCGGCCAACTGATCTGGGTGGTGCCGCGGCCCAGGATGGTGTCCCCGCAGAACATCACCGGCCCGTCGTCCAGGAACACGATGAAGCCGATCGAGTCACGGGTGTGACCGGGCAGGGTGACGCAGATCACCGCGCTTCCGCCGACCTGGCCGCGTTCGCCGTCCCTCAGCGGATCGGTCATCGCGATGGTGGGGTCGTACGCCCGGATCGGGCAGCCGGTCCATTCGGCCAGCCGCATCGCGCCGCCGACGTGGTCGGCATGCCCGTGGGTGATCCAGATCTCCGAGATGCCGTCGGGGCAGGCTCGCCGGACCCGGTCGAGATGGCCGAAGTCGGAGGGGCCCGGGTCGATCACCACGGCGGGCGTGCCGTCGCGGCCCGGGATGATCCAGGTGTTCGTGCCCTCCAGCGTCATCGCGCCAGGATTGGGCACCAGGATGCGCTGGGGCTCGGTCACGGTGGATCCTCCTCGCGCCGGGTGTCGGCGCGGTCGTCAGGCGAGGGTGACGGTCAGTTCGACCTCGACGGGAGCGTCGAGCGGGAGTACGGCCACGCCGACGGCACTGCGGACGTGCCGGCCGGCCGCGCCGAAGACGGCGCCGAGCAGCTCACTGGCTCCGTTGGCGACCCCGGCCTGGCCGGTGAACCCGGGGTCGCTGGCGACGTACACGCAGACCCGGGAGATCCCGGCGATGGCGTCGAGGCCGCCGGCGGCGTCCGCGGCGGCGGCCAGGGCGTTGAGGGCGGCGGTCCGGGCCAGGTCGTGGCCCTGTTCCGGGGTGACCCCCGCGCCGAGCTTGCCGGTCAGCGGCAGGGCGCCGGCGACCAGCGGCAGCTGGCCGGAGGTGGTCACCCGGGAGCCCTCGCGCCGCGCCGGGACGTACGCCCCGACCGGGGTCGCGACGGCGGGCAGGGTGAGGCCGAGCTCGGCCAGTCGGCTGGTCGGGGTCACTTGGTGTCCTCCAGCGGCCGCTTGAGGTAGGCGACCAGGCTCTCCGGGTTGGGACCGGGGACGACCTGGACCAGTTCCCAGCCGTCGACGCCCCAGTTGTCGAGGATCTGCTTGGTCGCGTGTGTCAGCACCGGGACGGTCACGTACTCCCACTTGGTCATGGCGTCAGACTAGCGGGCGCGCCGGGAGATCCGGTCCACGTCGAGGATGGTGACGGAGCGCGGCTCCAGTCGGATCCAGCCGCGGGCGGCGAAGTCGGCCAGCGCCTTGTTCACCGTCTCCCGGGAGGCGCCGACCAGCTGGGCCAGTTCCTCCTGGGTCAGGTCGTGGTGCACCAGGATGCCCTCGGGGCGCTGCTCGCCGAACCGGCCGGACAGGTCCACCAAGGCCTTGGCGACTCGGCCCGGCACGTCGGAGAAGACCAGGTCACTGACCGAGTCGTTGGCGTGCCGCAGCCGTCGGGCCAGCTGGGCCATGATGCCCTGGGCCACCTGCGGATAGTCCTTCAGCCACTTGACCAGATCGTCGTGCTCCAGACAGCGCAGTTCCGCGGCGGTGACCGCGGTCGCCGTGGTCGATCGCGGCCCGGGGTCGAAGACGGACAGTTCGCCGAACATCTGCCCCGGTCCGAGCACCTCCATCAGGTTCTCCCTGCCGGTCGCGCCGGTGCGGCCGAGCTTGATCTTGCCCGACACGACGATGTAGAGCTGGTTGCCGCTGTCGCCCTCGTGGAAGAGGACGGCTCCCCGGCTCAGGCGGATGCTGGACATCGAGTGGGCCAGGGCGTTGGTCGCCTCGCGGTCCAGCCCCCGGAAGAGGGGTGCCTGCTTGAGCACGTCCGGATCCACTTTTCCTCCTGCACTGGCCGTGGTTACGGCCCTAGACTAGCCGTTCGGCGTGAGCGTGTCGCACCGGACGAGGCCCCTGTCACATCGAGCCGTCGCGAACGGCGACCCCGGGAACGCCCCGGGCGGCTACCCTGCTGGGGTGACGGCGCGTGACGCTCGCGAGGGGCGGGAGACCAGGACGGCGCTGGTCCGGCGTGCCCGCCGGATCGACCGGATCCTCGCCCAGACCTATCCCGACGCCCGGGCGGAGCTGGACTTCGGCTCGCCCTGGCAGCTGCTGGTGGCGACCATCCTGTCCGCCCAGACCACCGACGTACGGGTCAACTCCGTCACGCCGGAGCTGTTCCGCCGCTGGCCTGATCCCGCGGCATTGGCCGGCGCCGACCGTACGGAGCTGGAGGAGGTGCTGCGTCCGCTCGGCTTCTACCGGGCCAAGAGCGAGGCGCTGCTGCAGCTGGGCCGTCGGCTGTTGGACGACTTCGGTGGTGTGGTGCCACGGACGCTGCCGGAGCTGGTCACTCTGCCCGGGGTGGGCCGCAAGACCGCCAACGTCGTGCTCGGCAACGCCTTCGGCATCCCCGGGATCACCGTGGACACCCACTTCGGGCGGCTCGCCCGGCGGTTCGGCTGGACCACCCAGACCGATCCGGACAAGGTCGAGGCCGAGGTCGGGGCGCTGTTCCCGCCGGCGGACTGGGTGATGCTCTGCCACCACCTGATCTGGCACGGCCGGCGCCGCTGCCACGCCCGCCGCCCGGCGTGTGGGGCCTGTCCGGTGGCTGCGCTGTGCCCGGCGTACGGCGAGGGGGAGACCGACCCGGTGAAGGCTGCGGCGCTGGTCCGGGAACCGCGCCGATGAGGTCGATCGGTCGCGGCGGACGGACTGCGGCGTGGCGCCGGGCGCTGCCGGCTGTTGTCGTGGGGTGGCTTCTGCTGGTGACGGGGTGCGCCGCCACCCAGCCGGTGCAGCCGGTCGCCCCGTCGTCCGGCAGCGCCGCCGCGTCGGCAGGCGCCGACGGATCCGCCAGTCCCTCAAGTCCGCCCCCCGACCTGGTCGGTCGACGTGAATCACTGGGCATCGCGCCGTGCCCGGCGCCGACCGCAGGCGGCGCTGCGGTCGCCAGCACCGCCGGAGCCGATCAGTTGCCGTCCCTCCTGCAGACCTGCCTGGACGGCTCGGGCTCAGTGGACCTGTCAGCGCTGCGGGGCACCCCGATGGTGGTCAACCTCTGGGCCACCTGGTGCGGTCCCTGTCGGACCGAGGCGCCGTTCCTCGCCGAGGCGTCGCAGCAGTCCGGGGGATCGGTGCGGTTCGTCGGGGTGGACGTGGCGGACCCCGATCCCGCCGCCGCGCTGGAGTTCGCGGCCGGCCAGGGGTGGACGTACGCCCAGGTGGCGGACCCTGACCGCGCATTCGCGGGGCGGATCGGCGTGGTGGGGATCCCGCAGACGCTGTTCGTCGACGCCGACGGGCGGATCGTGTATCGGCACGCCGGGGCGCTCACCTCCGCTGACCAGCTGCGGGGACTGCTGCGCGACCAGCTGGCCATCGGCTGAGTGGTGATCTGTGACCGGCACCGCGGTTGTGAAAGGATAGACGGACTGCCCGCGGGGGAGGGGAGAGCTCGATGGTGGCCGGGTACCGCGCGGTGCTGCACCTGGATGTCGACAGCGACGCCACGGCCGTTGCCGACGTGCAGTTCCGAGCCTGGGTGGACAAACTGTCCCGAGATCGTCGCAAAACGGTCGGGAGGATCGAGTGGGACCGATCTGGCGTCTACGTCCTCGGTCCGCACTCCACGTTGACCGTCGTGGAGGACCACGCCGTCGGCGGGGTGCATTCCCTCCTTCTCGAGTACGTCGAGAGCAATGATGCCGGTGTCTGGACCACGCGCTTGTGTGCATCCGCGGACCCGTTCGATGCCCGGCAGATGCTGGTGTTCGAGGGAGATGGCGTCGGGCCCGACGGCGAGCCCGCCGAGCCTGCTACGGCTCGACTCGTTCGGGACACCTTGCGGGCAGTCGCGGCGACTGACGGCGCGGTTCCGGTCTTTTCCGACCCGGTGGCCCTCGAACCGGCCGAGGCGGACTGGCTCGCCGACATCATCGAGAGCGACCGCCGCGTCACGTGCATCGCCCTCGCGCCAGTCGTCCCAGGGGTCCCGATCGAGCGTTGGCGTGCCATCATCAACTCCTTGACGCGGGACTCGTGGGGATGTGCCTCCTTCTTCGTCCTCGACCAGGAGGCGACCCGGGTCATCGCGTCCCGGCTGGGGGTCGCGGGCCTGGCACGCCCAGGCTCGCTGCGTCTTCTCACCCCGCCGGCTGGTGCGGGCTCGTGGGGCGACGACCGTCGGCATCCGGTTTTCGGCGTCGACGTTCTCTCACGTGAACTGGGGGAGAACGGGCGCTTTTCGGAGGACCTTGTCCGGAGGGTGAGCGAGGTGCCCCGCCGGTACAGTCGCGAAGTCGGCCTGCCGCATGGGCTGGCGGTGACGTTCGATTCGCTCCGTCGTGAGCGTGACCGGCTCACCTACACCCCGCTGTCCTGAGGGGGACAGTCATGGCCCGTCAACCAGGTGGCGCAACGCCGGTGAACGAGTACGGGTACCGCGGTGCCGGAAGCAAACACACACACGCGCCTCCCAAGACCCGGGTGCTGGTGAGGCTGTTCGACGGCGACGCCTTCGTCGACCGCTTCCTGCGGACCGAAGGCGGGTTTCACTACTTCGCCAACCATCCTCGGGTGAAGTCTCGACTCGTCTATCAGCTCACCATCCTGACCAAGAGCAAGCAGGCCGCTCGCGGGATCGTGGTGGGGGGCACCGACCAGGCACCCGGCACCCACGGCCACACGGTCGGTGGTGAGGATCGCGCAGTCGGGCCGTCGAAGCGACAGGAAGCAGAGACCCAGCCCGCCGTCCCGTTCGATCTGTTCGCCCAGGAGTTCGCGACGTGGACGCCCTGGCCCGCCTTCGGGCGTCCACGAGACATGCTCCTGAGGCCGGTCAGGCGCTACCAGGACGCGTATGCCGCCGCACTGAGCGCTGTACTCAGGGGTGTGTCGTCGGCCCGGCTGAAACGTCGGTACGCCGGCGCCGGCGAAGATCTCACCGACTACGCGGGATCCGGGCTCGCGGACACCCATATCCGCGCAGTGGAAGCGGCCGGTGAGGGACTGCCCGATCGCTACGTCGCGGTGCGTGAGTTCGCGTGGATCCATCTCATGCTGACCGCCCTGCCGTTCTGGCAGCGCATCCTGGAGGGGCGTGACCTCAGCCCGCAGCAGATCACCGGACTCCAGTTCTGGCGCGCCATGGAGGCCATGGTGATGATGCAGGCGCGCGAGAACAACCCGAAGATGTACGCCGGGCCGTACGCGGCGACCGAGCATGCCAAGGGGTTCCGCCGCTTCCAGGGCGAGAGCCTCGCAGAGTACGACCTGATGATCCTGCTGCTCGAGCTGGCCAAGACCCGACCATGGCTCGACATTCTCCCGGCGCCCGCCCACTTCACTCGCGGTCCGAACGGCTCGGCGGTCGTTCTCCTTGATCGAGAACGACGCGAGGTCGTCGCGGTGCGCGTTCGGGCGGACGATGGTCAGGTGGACTTCGATTCGCCCGACCGGCCCGGCCCGGCCGGCTCCGACACCGGCATGGTCGTGGTGGTCGACTCAGCACTCGATCTCGGCAATATCGTTCGCCTGAGGTTGCCCGGCGACGGCGCCACTGTCGGAGCGCGGGCCTGGCCCGGCGTCGTGGCCGCCCAACGCCTCGCGGAACACAGGAAGTACGGAGACGACCTTCGGCACGTGCCTAACCCACCTCAGCTTCTGCACTTCGTCAAGACTGCGCGCCGGCTCACCGAGGAACGTGCCGGCACCATCGATCTTGCGTTGGAGACGCTCCGCACCAGCATCCTGGGCCGGTTCGCCCGGGAACGCGAGACGAGCGAACCCTCCCTCGACGGCGCCGCGCCGCCCCGGGCCCGCACGTCGTCCACGTGACACTGTCGCGGCCTGAGCCGCGCGGACGGAGGACTGCGTACAGTGGCGGTCATGCCGGAGCAGATTCCCGACGTCGAGGGACCGGATTTCCTCGACGATGCGTCAGACAGTCCGGAACGTCCCCGGCCGCTCACCGGGTACCCGCGTGACCTCGGCGAGCGGGACGTGGAACTCGACGAGCGGCCCGCCGCCCGGCAGCCGATCCCGTCGGTGCTGCGTACGCTCCGGGTGACGTTGGGTGCGCCGGAGACCCAGCAGCGGGTGCTGATCGACCGGGCGCCGCAGGGCGGCCGCCGGGCTGCGGTGCTCGCCCTGTTCGACACCCGGCCGCCGGCGCCCCGGCTGCTGTTCGTGGAGAAGTCGGCGCACCTGCGCCGTCATGCCGGCCAGATCGCATTCCCCGGCGGATCCTGGGCCGAGGGCGACGAGGGGCCGGTCGGCACCGCGCAGCGGGAGGCCGGGGAGGAAGCCGCTGTCCGTCCCGACTCGTTCCGGGTGCTCGGCGTGCTGCCCACCGCCCATGTCTCGGCCAGCGGCTTCGACGTCGCCACCGTGGTCGCCTGGTGGCACACCCCGCACCCGGTCGAGGTCAACGACCCCGGGGAGATCGCCGCGCTGCACCAGATCGAGGTGCGTCGACTGGTCGACCCGGCCAACCGGGCCACGGTGCGCTACCCCGGCGGCCGGCGCGGGCCGGCGTTCCTGATCGACGACCTTTTCATCTGGGGGCTGACCGCCCACCTGGTCGACGCGCTCATCGACCTGGCCGGCTGGACCGTCCCCTGGGACCACGACCGGATCCGCCCGGTCCCGCTGCGCTTCGGCCGGGACCACGACCCGGCCCGCTGAGGGGAAAGCCCGCTCGTCCGCCCGCTCAGCAGTCAGAGGGTGTCGGCGCCCACCCAGGTCTCGACCGACTTCTGCTGCCGACGTGCCGCGGCGTCCGCCTCCGCCTGTTCCCGGCCACGGACCAGGGCGGCCTTGGCGGAGTCCACCGTCGTCGTCGCCTGCTCGATCGCCGCGGCCGGTGCCATCCCGTTGCGGGTCGCCCGCCGGACCCGACTCAGGCCGATCAGCGCGGTGACGGCTGCGAGGATGAGGAAGGCCCCACCGATGGTCAGGAAGCCCCAGGCCGGCCCGGCGGAGAACTCGCCGCCGGAGTAGGCCACCGCCAGGCCGAATCCGGCGGCGGTCATCAGGTGGGTGAGGGCGAAGACGGCCATCACCCCTGCCGCGGCGAACAGCCCGCCACCGATCCCGAGGTTCTTCGCCTTGGGCATGATCTCCGCCTTGGCGAGGTCGATCTCGCCCCTGACGATGGTCTTCACATCGTCGGTGATGTTCTTCAGGAGGTCGCTGATCTGTTCGGCCATGGGGTAGCTCCTGCGTGCTGGGGCGGACGGGCGAGGTGGTACGGGCGGGCGGCGGACCGACGACACCGGCCGACACGCCGTCGGATCGGCTCGACGACGCGGCGGTGGACGGCGGAGCGCCGGTCCTCGGCGTCCCTGGTCCATGAGCGTAGTGCCTCGTGAGTGTCGTTTGCGCGTTCTGGAAGAATGGCCGCGACCACGGGAGGGGAATCACATGGGCCGACTGGCCGGGTTGAGCATGCGAAACAGGGCCCTGGTCGCTCTGGTCACGGTCTTCGTCCTGATCTTCGGTGTGGTCAGCACCGGCTCGCTGCGCCAGGAGCTGATCCCGCGGATCTCGGTGCCGGTGGCCGTCGTCTACGCCTCCTACCCCGGGGCGTCGCCCGCAGTGGTCGAACAACGGGTGACGATCCCGATCGAACAGGCCGTCGCGTCGCTGCAGGGGCTGGACACGAGTTCCTCGGTGTCCACCGCCGGGTCCGCCACGGTGACCCTGCAGATGCGCTACGGGTCGAACATGTCCTCGGTCCAGCAGGACGCCAAGGCGGCGATCTCGCGGATCGAGGGGGTGTTGCCGGATGGGGTCACCACCCAGGTGTTCACCGGCAGCATCGACGACGTCCCGGTGCTTCAACTCGCCGTCGCCGACGACACCACCGCCGGACAGCTGGCCGAGCGGGTCCGGACACTGGTCGTGCCGGAGCTGGAGAAGGTCGACGGCGTCCGCGCGGTGAGCGTCGCCGGCGCCCCCGTCCCCCAGGTGCTGGTTGCGGTCGACGACAAGAAGCTGTCGGACAAGGGCGTTACCGTCGCCCAGGTGCAGCAGGCGATCGGGACCTCCGGCACCCCGGCCGCGGGCGGTGCGCTGCGCGACGGCAACCAGGACCTCACCGTCACGGTGGGGGAGCGGTACGTGACCGCGGCCGATGTCGCGGCGGTCACCCTGACCAGCGCGACCGGGCAGGCCGTACGCATCGACCAGGTCGCCACGGTCACCGACCGGGAGGCGGCGGCCACCTCGCTGGCCCGGACCAATGGCCGGGAGAGCCTGTCGCTGTCGGTCACCAAGACCCCGGACGGCAACAGTGTCGCCATCTCAGGCCAGATCCGCGACAAGCTGGCCGGGCTGGACGCCGCGCTGGGCCATGGTGCGCACACCACCGTGGTGTTCGACCAGGCGCCGTTCATCTCCGAATCGATCCACAACCTGCTCGTCGAGGGCGGCCTGGGCCTGCTGATGGCGGTCGTCGTCATCCTGCTGTTCCTCGCCTCGATCCGGCCCACGCTGGTGACCGCGGTGTCGATCCCGGTGTCGGTGCTGATGGCGCTGATCGGGATGGGGTCGGCCGGCTACTCGCTGAACATGCTCACCCTCGGCGCCCTGACCATGGCCATCGGCCGGGTGGTGGACGACTCGATCGTGGTGATCGAGAACATCCAGCGCCATCTGGGTGAGGGACAACGCCGGACCGACGCCGTGCTCACCGGTGTCCGGGAGGTCGCCACGGCGATCACCGCGTCGACGCTCACCACGGTGGCGGTCTTCCTGCCGCTGGCACTGGTCGGCGGGCAGGTCGGCGAGCTGTTCCGCCCGTTCGCCATCACCAGCTCGCTCGCCCTGCTGTCGTCCCTGCTGGTGGCGCTGACCATCGTGCCGGTGCTGGCGTACTGGTTCCTGCCGGAGCGCTCCCGCAGCCACGTCACCGCCCTGGACGACGCCACCGGCCGGCCGCGGCGTACGCCGATGCAGCGGCTCTACCTGCCCTCGCTGACCGCCGCGGTCCGTCACCCCTGGGTGACCGTGCTCGTCGCGGTCGTCCTGCTCGGCCTCTCCGGCGTCATGGTGCCGCGGCTGCAGACCGACTTCCTCGGCGACACCGGCCAGAACACCCTGACCGTGACGCAGAAGTTCCGGCCGGCGCTGTCCCTGGCCGAGCAGGACCGCCAGGCCGGCATCGTGGAGGCGGCGCTCCGCGGCGTCACCGGTGTCGAGACGGTGCAGACCACTATCGGTGGTGCCGGGGCGGAGGCGATGTTCACCGGCGGCGGGTCCGACCAGGCGACCTTCTCGGTCACCACCGACCCGGCGGCCGACCAGGTGGCGGTGCAACAGCGGGTCCGCGACGCGGTCGACCCGCTGCAGGATGTCGGGGAGGTGGCGGTGGCCGCGCAGGCCGGCTACGGCACCAGCACCATCGATGTCAAGGTGTCCGCTCCCGACACCGAGCGGCTGCGAATGGCCACCACCGCCGTCCACGAGGCGCTGACCGGTGTCGACGGATCGGCCGGGGTCACCGACACGCTCGCCGCGGACCGGCCCACCGTGGTGGTGGATCTGGATCGTACGAAGGCGGCCGAGAAGGGCGTCGACGAACGGACCGTCGCGGCGACCGTCAAGGCCGCCCTGGCACCCCAGCAGGTGGCCCAGGTCGAGACCGACGGGGTCACCAAGGACGTGATGATCAGCGTCCGTGACGCGCCCGTCGGGCTCGACGCGCTGCGCGACCTCCAGGTGCCGGCGACGGTGGTCAAGACGCCGTCGGCGGCGCCCTCTGCCTCCGCCTCGGCCTCCGCCGGCGCCGGCACGGCCGCGGCTTCCCAGGCAGCCGCCGCGGCGGCGGTGCCGACGACAGTGCATCTGCGGGACATCGCCGACGTACGCCAGGCCGACGTGGCCACCTCCATCGCCCGGGATCAGGGACGGCGCAGCGCGACCGTGTCCGTCGCCCCGGCCGGGGCCGACCTGGGCGCCGTCACCCGGGCGGTCACCGCGACGATCGCCACGGTGAGCGTGCCGGCCGGCGTCACCGTCACCGTCGGCGGTGTCAGCGCCGACCAGCAGAAGGCCTTCAGCCAGCTGGGCCTCGCGCTGCTGGTGGCCGTCGCGATCGTGTACGTGGTGATGGTGGCCACCTTCAAGTCGCTCATCCAGCCGCTGATCCTGCTGGTGTCCATCCCCTTCGCGGCGATCGGCGCGGTCGCGGCGCTGGTCGTGACGAACACCCCGCTCGGGGTGCCGTCGATGATCGGTGCGTTGATGCTGGTCGGCATCGTGGTGACCAACGCGATCGTGCTCATCGACCTGATCAACCAGTACCGGGATCGCGGCCGCGCGATCGACGACGCGGTCCGCGAGGGGGCCCGGCACCGGTTGCGACCGATCGTGATGACCGCGCTCGCGACGATCCTCGCGATGGCGCCGATGGGGCTCGGCCTCAGTGGTGGCGGCGTGTTCATCTCCAAGCCCCTGGCGATCGTCGTGATCGGTGGCCTGGTCTCGTCGACGCTGCTCACCCTGATCCTCGTGCCGGTGCTCTACACGATGGTCGAACGGGTCGGCGAGAGCCGGGCGGTCCGTCACGAGAGCCGGCTGGCTCGCCGGCTCCAGCCGGTCCCGGTGGAGGCGTTCGGCGACCCCGATCCCCGGGCCGACCCGGACCGCCCCCGGCGGGGGATCACCGACGAACCCGCCACCGGGATCTGACCGGGCGGATCACCAGCGCAGGTGGATGCCGATCGTGATGGACGGCTCCAGCGCCTGCCGCTCCGGGTCGGGCCAGGCCTTCCGGCACTCCACCCGGTACGGCAGCATCAGCTCGTGTCCGCGGGCGATGTCGTCGAACAGGCCGCCGACGCCGGCGAGCAGAGCCGTCCGGTCGGGCTCGGGCAGCTGCCGGATCCGCGGCCGGGACTCGACCATCGCCAGCAGGCCGGCGCGGTCGACCGGCACCCAATGGCGGAACGACCGGGACTCGGCGGAGACGAACCAGCCGCTGGCGAGGATCTCCTCCTCGGAGGGCCCGGACACCGTGGTCGTCATCGCCGTCGGGTCGTACGCCTGCAGCAGTCCGGCCAACCGACGGACCCACGGCACGGTGTCGTCCCGCGTCGTCCGCAGCACCCCCAGGTGACCGCCGGGGCGCAGCACCCGGACGGCTTCCGGGAAGGCCGCGGCCGGGCGGGCCCGCTGGCCCGCGATCGTCACCACGTCGAACCACCGCGGCCGGAACGGGAGCCGGTCGGCGGCGGCCCGGACGACCGTCGCCCCCCCGGCTCGGCCGGACACCAGCTGGGCGACCCGTGGGTCGGCCGTGATGCCGAACACCCGGTGTCCGCACCGGACCAGGTCCACCGTGAAAGCGCCCTTCCCGGTGCAGAGATCGAGGACCCGGGAACCGGCATCCGGCAGCAGCCAGGCCATGGCCGCAGCCGGATGGTGGGTGCGGGGGGAAGCCATGCGCCCACTGTACGGGGACCGGATGGGATCGACCCGGAACGTGCTGTGGGACCCGCCCGGGGGCGGATCCCACAGGACACCTCAGTCCAGGTGATCAGGCGCACTGCCGTGTCGTGCCCATCGGCGGGGAGCCGACTGCTACGCCCTCGAAGACGGTCGATCGATACGTGGGTGCCTGGCTGCTGTGTGGGGTGTGAACCTTGCTCTATTCATACCAGTAGGGCAGGTGGTCAGGGAAGACTCCGGCTGTGATTCGACTCACCCAGGGGGTCGGTGATCGACCACCTGTGGGGCGGAGGGTTGTCCACAGACGGGTCGTCCGGGCCGGGTCATCCACAGATCAGCCGCTCCGGCCCCCATCCGAGAGGCGGCCGACCCACTCTCGGGACATGGATGTGCTGCCTCGTCGCGCCCGTGCCGCGACTCCCGGGACCGACCGCGGCCCGGCCACCCGGACCACCCCGTCCGGCCCGACCGCACCGGCCCGTCGGCTGCCGATACCGTCCCGGGGCGTCCCGGTGGCGACGAGCGTGCTGGTCGGCGAGCGGACCGACCTGCTGCGGGCGGTGGAGTCCGTCACCGCCGCCCTCACCACGCCGCCACCTGACTCGCTTCCACCGACGCAGCTGCCGGCCCGGTGGAGTGCCACCGACGCCGTCCTGATCACCGTCGACGCGGCACCGGCCGTGGCGGAGCTGGGGCTGCCCGCCCGTGACGGTGTGCATCTGCTCGGGGCCGAGACCGATGTCGACGAGCTGTGCCGATGGTCCGGGCCGTTGGGGGCGAGCCTCGTCGTCGTTCCCCGGGACACCCCGGTGCTCGGCCGGGCCCTGGGTGGGCCGCCACCCCGCGAGGGGGCTCGTACCCTCGCCGTCGTCTCCGGCGGTGGCGGCGCCGGAGCCTCCACCACGGCCGCCGGGCTGGCCGGCGCAGCCGCGCTCGACGGCCACCGGCCGGTGCTCGTCGACCTCGATCCGTGGGCGGGCGGGATCGACCTGCTGCTGGGCGCTGAGCGCTCACCCGGCTGGCGGTGGGACGACCTGGCCCGTGCCCACGGCGGGGTGGGGTCGCTGGCCGGCCGCCTGCCCGGGGGCGGCGGCGTCGACGTCATCACGATGGGCCGTACGCCCGGCGATCGACTCCCCGACGACCGGGCCGTCGACAGCGTTCTCGCCGCGGCCCGGGCGACGTACGACCTGGTGGTGCTCGACGTGTCCCCGCGACCACCGTGGGACCGGCACCTGGCCCGCGCCGGCACGGTCCTCGTCGTCGCGGGTCCGGGCGTCCGACAGCTCGCTTCGGCCCGCCAGATCGCACTGCACTGCGGCGAGGACGGTCTCGAGCCGGCGATCGCCGCGCGCCGCGGTGGGGGCGGCCCGACCCGCGAGGCGGACCGGCAGTTGGTGGCGGAGACGGTCGGCTTCCCGGTCGCTGGGATGCTGCCCCACGACGCGCGGCTTCCGGTCGCTGCGGAACGCGGCGATCCGCCGTGGCGGGTCGCCCGCCGCGCCTGGGTGGCCGCCTGCGGCGACCTGCTCGCCACCTTCGACGCGCTCCGGCCGACCGGTCCGGCCTCCCGCAGGCGGGGTGGTGACCGATGAGTGGACTGGTGGACCTCGACCGACTCCGCCCCGCCCTCGCCGGG
This sequence comes from Raineyella sp. W15-4, assembly GCF_033170155.1. Lineage (GTDB taxonomy): Bacteria > Actinomycetota > Actinomycetes > Propionibacteriales > Propionibacteriaceae > Raineyella. Next base: position 577,808 of record NZ_CP137079.1, read on the forward strand.
CTGGGACGCCCGCCGACCACCGAGGACGTGGCGGCGGCGATGCGGGCCGAGGGGCTGGTGGTCACCGATGCCCTGCTCTACGACGCGGTCGAGCGCCTGCACCGCGAGTCGTACGGTGCCGGGGTCCTCGATCCGCTGCTCGCGCTGCCCGGGGTGACCGATGTCCTCGTCAACGGGCCCGACCAGGTGTGGATCGACCGCGGCCACGGACTGGAGCGGATGCCGTTGACGTTCGGGTCGGAGGAGGAGGTGCGCCGCCTCGCGCTGCGGCTGGCCGCGCGGGTGGGGCGCCGCCTCGACGACGCTGCCCCCTATGTCGACGCCCGGCTGCCCGACGGGACCCGGGTGCACGCCGTGCTCGGCTCGGTGGCCGACCCCGGAACCTGTATTTCTCTCAGAGTCCCGGCTCGGCACCGGTTCAGCCTCGCCGATCTGGTCACCCGGGGCGCGCTGCCCAGCACCGCGGTGCCACTGCTCGAGGGACTGATCGAGCACCGGCTGGCCTTTTTGGTCTCCGGCGGGACGGGCACCGGGAAGACCACCGTGCTCGGCACCCTGCTGGGCCTGGTGCCGCACGACCAGCGGCTGGTGGTGGTGGAGGACTCCCGGGAGCTCGACCCGCCGCACCCCCACTGCGTACGGCTCGAGGGCCGGCCGGCGAACGCCGAGGGCACCGGGGCACTGGGGCTGGCCGTCCTGGTCCGCCAGGCGCTGCGGATGCGGCCCGACCGGGTGGTCGTCGGCGAGGTGCGCGGAGCCGAGCTCTGTGACCTGCTCGCGGCGCTCAACACCGGCCACGAGGGCGGCTGCGGGACCGTCCACGCCAACTCCGCCGCCGACGTCCCGGCCCGGCTGGAGGCGCTCGCTGCGCTCGGTGGGCTCGGCCGGGAGGCGACCCGGACCCAGGCCCTGTCGGCGCTCGACGCGGTGGTCCATTTGCGCCGCGACCACGACGGCCACCGCCGGGTGGCCCAGATCGGCATGTTCGGCCCCGACGAGGCCGGCGGGATGCACGTCCGGGAGGCGCTCGCCTTCCCCCGCGACGGCACGGTCCGGCGCGGTCCCGCCGGGGAGGAGTTCCTCTCCCGGGTGGCCCGATGAGCACTCCGGCGGGGTGGGTGGCGCTGGCCGCGGCGCTGGCCGTCGCGGCGCTCGTCGGGGTCCCGCCGGGGCGGGCAGCGGGACGGCTGGCCGGGCAGCCGGTGGCGGAGGCCGCGCCGGCCATCCACCGGGCCGCGGGCGGGCGCCGTCGGGCCGTCCTGGTGCTGCTCGGTGCCCTGCTGGCCGTCCTGGTAGTGGGGGTCGCGTCCGGCCCGCAGGGCGCTGCGTACGCCGCGATCGGTCTGGTGCCGGCCCTGACCGCGGCGTCCCTGCTCAAGGGACGGGCGCGGGAGCTGGCGCGGGCCCGTTCCGAGGCCGAGGTCGCCAGGGCCTGCAGCCTGGTTGCCGCCGAGGTCCGGGCGGGCCGGGCTCCCGAGGGGGCGGTCGACCTGGTCGCCGAGGACTGTCCTGTCCTCGCCCCCGCCGCAGCTGCCCTACTGGTCGGCGACGACGTGGTCCGTACCTGGCGGCACCAGGCCGGTCGGCCCGGTTGTGGCGGACTGGCCGACCTGGCCCGGGCGTGGGAGGTGTCGCGGGCCTGCGGCGCCCCGATGGGACCCTCCCTCGACCAGGTGGCCGGCGCGCTGGAGCGCGAGGCGGAGGTGTCCCGGCTGGTCCGCGGCGAACTCGCCTCGGCCCAGGCCACCGGCCGGCTGATGGCCGTGCTGCCCGCGGTGGGGATCGGTCTGGGGTACTCGATCGGCGGGCGCCCGCTGGACTTCCTGCTGCACACCGCGGTGGGCCTGGCCTGCACGGTCGTGGCCGTGGCGCTCGCGAGCCTCGGAACGCTGTGGACCACCGCGTTGGCGCGGACGCCCGGACGGGAGCCCTGAGAATGGATCCCGGTGCCTCGACCGTCACCCTGGTCGCTGCCGCACTGGCTGCTGCCGTGGCGCTGGTCCTGCCGGAGCCGCCCGCTGGTCGACGTCGGCTGCGGACCGGCGCCGGCCGGCCGTGGTGGCTCGCCCGGTGGGAGCGGTTCGCCCGTCCGGTGCCCGGTGCCCCGACCGCCGAGACCCGGGCCCGGGTCGCGATGACCGCCGGCGGGATCGCCGGGGTGGCAGTCCTCACCCTGGCGCCCGGTGCGGGATCGGTGGCGCCGCTGGTGGTCGGGTCGGCCGCCGCGATCGCGTACCTGGTCAGCGGGCGCATCGTGTCCCCGGCCACCCTGCGCCGCCGACGACGGCTGGCGGCGGACCTGCCCGGTGCCCTGGAGCTGATGGCCTCCTGTCTGGCTGCGGGGCTGCCGGTCCGCGGTGCGGCAGCGGCCGTCGCCGGGGCATACGGCGGTCCGCTCGCCGAGGATGTCGGCGGTGTCCTGGCGCAGATCGCCATCGGCGACAGCGAGGGACATGCCTGGCTGCGGCTGGCCGCCGACCCGGCCTGGTCACTCGTGGCCCGCGACCTGGCTCGATCCGTGCAGAGCGGGTCGACCCTGGTCGATCTGCTGCACCGTCACGCTGAGCGAGCCCGCAAGGAGCGTCATGCGGCCGTCGTCGCAGCGGCGCGGACCGTCGGGGTCCGCAGCGTCCTGCCGCTGATGACCTGCTACCTGCCCGCCTTCGTGCTGGTCGGCATCGTCCCGGTCATCGCCGGCACCCTGCCCCGGCTACTGGGGTGACCGGAGCCGGACGCACACATCGCCGCGAACCCGCCACGATGTCCCGATTCGTCCACAGCCCTGTCCCGACCCGAACCGTCGTCCACAGCACCCCGCCGCGGCCGCCCCGTGTCCCCGCCGGTGTCCCACCCTCCGACCGAGCCCGGACCGCAGGGGTGCGGGCACACGAAAGGGGAACCCCCATGTCCGAGACCACCGCCTCCGACACCACCACGCCCGACCAGACCACCGACCTCACTCCCTCCCCGGCCCGCCGTCGCGGCCGCCTCGCGGCCCTGGCCGGGCGTCTCCACGACCAGCGGGGGATGGCCACGGCCGAGTACGCCGTGGGGACGGTCGCTGCGGTCGCCCTGGTCACCGCCCTCATCAACGTCTTCCGCAACAAGGAGTTCGTCCAGCTGCTGCTGGACCTGGTGAAGGCGATCTTCCAGGCCGTGATGGCCGCCAAGGGACTCGGGATCTGACCCTGTCCCCGGCCCGGGACGCAGGGCGGAGGCACCGGTGGTGGCGGCCCGGGTGGGCGCCACCACCGGCGGCCCGGCGTCCCACGCCGGGCCCGATCCCGCCATCTCGTCCCACGATCCCCTTCCGCGGGCTCGTCCCGCGGATTCACCACCGACCTGGGAAGGACCACCATGACCACCGCGGATCGTCGTCCCGGTTGCCCCGACCGAGGCCCGTGCCCTGACCGGGGACTGTGCCCTGACCGGGGACTGTGCCCTGACCGGGGACTGTGCCCTGACCGGCGTCCGCACCCCGATCGGGGCATGGTCACTGCCGAGCTGGCCGTCGGTACTGTCGCAGTCGTCCTCGTGACGCTGATGTTCGCCTGGGGACTGCATCTGTTCACGCGGCAACTCCTGCTGGAGGACACCGTCGCGGAGGTCGCCCGCCAGTCGGCTCGCGGGGACCGGGTAGCTGTGGCTGCCGCCCGGACGGATGCCCCGGCCGGCACCCGCCTCACCGTCACTCCGGAGGCGAGTGAGGTGCGGGTCCGCGGGGAACTGCCCAGCGGCCCGCCCGGACGACCGGAGGACCTGGTGCTCGTCGCCGAGGCCCGGGTGTTGCTCGAGCCGGGGAGGGCACGATGAAGAGGCGGTGCCGGACGGAGGGCTGGTGCCGGGCGAGGGACCGACGGCCGAAGGACCAGCAGGGTTCGGGAACCCTGCTGCTGTGCGCCACCGTGGCGATCCTGTTGATGCTGACCTGGGCAGGCGCGGTCGGCGGCGGCTATGCGATGGCCCTGCACCGCGTCCGGGGTGTCGCGGACCGCGCGGCGCTCGCCGGCGCGGTGGCGTACGCGACGGGAACGGATCCCTGCCCGGTGGCCCGGCGACAGGTCGACGCCGAGGCTCCGGCGGTGCTGGCCGAGTGCCGCGCGGTGGGTGACCTGCAGCGGTACGTCGTCAGCGTGGAGGTCTTCCGGCTGGTGGCGATCCACGTCCCGGGGCTCCCCGAGGACGTCCGCGCGGTCGCGCACGCCGGCCCCGGTGAGGTCGGCGTCGCCACCGCGGTGGGGCGGGCGCCGTGACCCGTCGTCGACCGCCGCCCGTCGGCCCCGGCGGGCGGCAGGGCAGGATGGGGGCATGGATTCGTGGTTCGAGACGTTCTGCCAGGAGCTCGTCATCCGCCGTTCCCTCGAGCGGACCGGGCAGGCCCTGGTATTGGCCCGGGAGGATTTCGGCGTGGTCCTGCAGGTCGCCGCCGATTGGAGTGTCGTCCCGGCCGCAGCGCTCGCCGAGGGTCTCGGCCCACGCTGGGTCGGTCTGGTCCGGGCGGCGGTGATGCCGCTGGTGGAGGCCGACCCGGCGACCGGTACGGAGTGGCAGCCGGGCGCCGCGGCCGGCTACCGCGCCCGCCCGGACGCCGTCGAGGGGGTGGTGACCGACGTGCTCGTCGTCGACCTGACCGACACGGCCCGCGGCAGCGGGCAGTGGGTCCTGCCGTACCGGGCCGACGACTCCGGTGTGTCGTTCGCCGCAGCGGTCCGGGCCGGGGAGTGCGCCGACGGGGTGCTCGCCCTGGGCGCGCTGGACCCCCGTGACCCCGGCCGGATCCCTGCCCCGGACGGCAGCGGACTGCTCTCCCGGGCCCGGGCCAGGCTCACCCTGGACCTCGGTGGCGCGCAGCTGGGCGTACAGCGAGCGGTCGACGCCGATGGCGACGGGTTCGCGTACGCCACCGAGCCGTACGCCACCCAGCTGAGGGAGGCCGGCATCGACCCGGTGGAGCTGGTCACCCTGGACCTGTGAGCCCGGAGATCCCGGGCCCGGGGTGACCGGTGGCCGGTGAGATCAGTCGGTGCGGGCCAGGCCATCGGCCAGCACTCCGGCCAGGGCCGGCCGGGTGGCCCGCAGCCCGAGCACCACGAACAGGACGCCGACCGCCATCACCGTGGCGGTGATCAGCAGGGTCACCGGCGACAGCACCAGAGCCGCCCCGACCAGCGGCAGCAGCACCACCACCGCGCTGGCGATCGAGACCCCCATGACGAACCCCAGCGGCCCCAGCACCGTCCGTCGGCGCGCCCGGTCCTGGCTCGCCAGGTCCATCCCGATCAGGTCGAGCCCGACCTCGACCCGGCGGCGGTCGAGCACGGCTGCGCTCTGGTTGATGCCGACCGAGCAGGCGACGGTCGCGAAGGCGAAGACGATGGTCAGCAGCACCCCGGTCCGGATGTCCTGGATCACCACGAGATCGCCGGCCGTGGCGTGCGCCGAGACCCGCTCCATCAGCGCCACCCCGGTGCCCCCGGCCACTCCGACGAAGCAGACCGCACCGAGGGCGGCCACCTGTCGCCAGGCCTGCTTCGGCGATTCCAGCACCATCCGGGCGGCCACCAGCGCCTCGGCCGTGCGGGCGCGGCGCAGTCGTCTGCGGAAGAAGACCGCGAGCAGCCGCGGGCCGACGATGTCGATGACGCCCAGAGCGACGGCGATGGCGAACAGTGCCACCGCCACTACGACCACCGGGCCGGCCTGGGCCCCGAGCATCGGGGCGAGCTTCGTGGCCAGCGCCGCCACCCCGAGCAGCACCACCCCGGCGGCGATCCGGGCCCGGGAGACCCGCTGGGCGGTGCTGCGCATCCGCACCCCGAGCGGGGAGATGACGACCGCGCGCAGGCCCAGCGCGGAACTGGCCAGCGCCAGGACCACCAGGGCGGCCACCACCCCGGCCAGCGGTCCGGGGCCGAGCAGCAGGGCGGCGGCCCCGACCCGGTGCCCGTCGAACGACAGCAGCCCGAGCAGCGGCAGGGACAGTGCATACCCCAGACAGCCGAGGAGGGCGCCGGCCAGGGCATACGCGCCCGCCTCGGCCAGTGTGACCAACCGGAGGGTCGGCGACGTCGCGCCGATCAGCCGCAACGACGACAGCCGGTCGTCCCGTCGACGGGCCGACAGCCTGGCCGCCGAGGACGCCAGGGTGACCAGGGGCAGCACCAGCAACACCACCGCGAGGCTGGACAGCATCCGGTAGACCCCGGCGGTCTCACCAGGAATCGACCAGAACATCACCGCGCCGCCGGCGACATCGAGGATGATCGTCGAGATGACGGCGAAGGCGGTGACCGGCAGTCCCCAGGCAGCCCGGTCCCGCAGCGTCGGACGGGCCAGCACGCCCAGCACCGCCCAGGTCACCGGCAGCGGGCCGCGGGGCGCCGGCAACAACAGCGGCTCGGGCAGGGGTGCAGGCAGCAGGTCCACGGGTGCCGGCCGACCCGACGGGTCCGGTGCCGCGGTCATCGGTCCGCCCCATCCCGGGCGTCGTCGGCAGCGCTTCGGGCACTGTCCGCGATGCCCCGTACGCTCCGTACGCCGTTCTCCGCCGGCCGGTGGCCGACGATCGCCGGTGCCGGCTGCCCCTCCGGCTGCCCCGCGGGATGCCGCTGCGGAGGCCGCTCCGGACGACGGACGTCACTGGTGATCCGGCCGTCGTGCAGGGTGAGGATCCGCGAGCAGCTGCGGGCGACGTCGGGGTCGTGGGTGACCACGACCAGGGTGCGCCCGCGCCCCGCGGTCGAGGCGATCAAGGCGTCCATGACATCGGCCGCGGTGGTCGAGTCGAGCGCACCGGTAGGCTCGTCGGCGAACACGATCGCCGGGTCGATCACCTGTGCCCGGGCGATCGCCACCCGCTGCGCCTGGCCACCGGAGAGTTGGCCGATCCTGCGGTCGTCCAAGCCGTCCAGACCGAGGGCGGTCAGCCAGCGGGACGCATGCCGCTCTGCGTCGCCCCGGTCCACGCCGTTGAGCAGCAGCGGCAGCGCGACGTTCTCGACCGCGGTCAGCTCGGGGACGAGCATGCCCTGCTGGAAGACGAAGCCGAGGGACTCGCGCCGCAGCTTGGCCCGCCCGGCGGCATCGAGCTGATCGACCCGGACGGCGCCCGAGCCCGCGTCGAGCCGGATCGCCCCGGCGGTGGGGGAGACGATGCCGGACAGGCAGTGCAGGAGGGTCGTCTTGCCGGAGCCGGACGGACCCATCACGGCGACCGCCTCGCCCGGGTCGATGGTCAGGCTCGTTCCGGCCAGCGCGACCGTCGAGCCGTACGACTTCGCGACGTCCTCTGCGACGAGGCAGGGTCGGACGGTGGCGCCGGGTGCGGCGGAGGTGACGGCGCCGGGCGCGGCGGATGGGGGATGCGGCACTGAGGACATGAACCCACCGTGCCGCGGACGGGGCCCGGGAGACATCAGGCCGCGGGCGGCTCCCGAGGATCGCCCCGGAGGATGAGAGCCCCTGAGATTCCCCCCGGGGATCAGGGCCGGAAGCGAGGTGGCCAAGACCTCCCGGTTCAGCCCTCGTCCTGGAACGGGCGTACCTCGACCGTCAGCCGGCAGGCCGCGGAGGCCCGTTCGGCGAGTTCGAGTGCCTCGGTGAGGGTGTCCGCCCGGACCACCCAGAAGCCGCCGAGCTGTTCGGCCCCCGGCAGGTAGCTGCCGCGGTGCATGGTCACCCTCGGCCCGGTGGCATCGACCACTGTGGCCTCGGCGGCCGGCAGCAGCCCGCCGGCGAAGACCAGCCGGTGCTGGGCCAGCAGTTCGTCGTTGAAGGCCGCCACCTCGGCCCGGATCTGCTCGAACGGTGTGTCCGGGACCGGGGCGATCTCGGCGGCGTGGTGGACGGACAGCAGGTACTGCGGCATGGCGGTTCCTCTCACGGGAGAGCGGCGATGATGCCACCACCGCCAGTCTGGCCGAGCCACCGCCGGTACGCCACCGGGCCGGCCGGGTGGCGTACGCCGCGAGCCGGGTCGGCTCGGCGCTACTGCCAGCGGCGTCCCCTGAGCAGGCCGATCAGGTGGTCGAGCACCGCCGGGTCCATCCGCAGACCGTTGTGCTCGTACTCGCTGGTCACCCAGGTGCGGCAGTCCGGCAGCAGCGCGGCGGTCTCCAGGGAGTACTCCAGCGGCACGTACGCGTCGTGCTGGTAGACGGCCGCAGCGACCGGGACCTCGGCCCGGGCGAGTTGCTCGAGGAGGTAGAGCCGGTTCCACGCGTGCTCGGCGACCAGGTCGGCCACCTCGGCGAACGCCGCCAGCTCGGTGTCCTCGGCGAACAATGAGCGGTGCAGGTGCTCGCCACCCAGTAGCGTGACGTCCTCGCGGACCTGGTCGGGCATCGTCCGCTCCGCCGCCCAGCGGGTGGCCACCCCGTCGGCGTAGCTGGACTCGTGCAGCACGGCGTAGAGCGGATTGCGGCCGGTGAAGGGGAGCAACGCCGCCAGGTCGTGGGCGAACGCCGCGGACCCGGGATCCAGCCCCAACAGGTAGTGGAGCTGCTCCGAGCCGCCCTGCATGCCCAGCCGCAGGCCGACCGTCCGGAAACGATCGGCGGAGACCGGGTCGCCGTTGGGCAGACTGATCCCGCCCTGCGCGCACAGGGCACTGAGCCGACGGACCCGGTCCCGGTCGCCCGGGAAGCGGCGGTAGTGCTCCTCCGACTTGCGGATCATCGTCCGCCAGGTGGTCGCGTAGATGTCCTCGATCGGATGGCCGACGGCGCTGAGTCCGCCGGTGAGGAGGGCTCCGGCCAGCGATCCGGGATGCGAGGACAGGTAGTGCAGGGCGGTGAAGCCGCCGAAGGACTGGCCCAGCACGGTCCACCGCGGCACGCCGAGCGCCTCCCGCACCGCCTCGCAGTCGTGGACGATCTCGTCGGCGCGCAGATGCGTGAGGTAGGCCGCTTGGTCGGCCACGCCCAGACCGGCGAGTGGCGCGGCGACCCGGGCCTCCACCCGGCCCTCCCGGCGGGCCACCGTGGCGGAGACCGGGGTGGAGCGCCCGGTGCCGCGCTGGTCGAGCAGCACCACCCGGAACTCCTCCAGGGCCCGCGGCAGCCAGGACGGCCCGGCCGGCACGAGCGTCGGCCGCGGGGCCTCGTTGCCGGGGCCGCCCTGGAGGAAGACCAGATACGGCCGGTCCTCCCCGCCCTCCCCGGTCACCACCCGGGCGAAGATCTCGATCGTCCCCGCCGCAGGGTCCGCATGGTCGAGGGGGACGTCGAGGGTGAGGCTGGTGAGGGTCAGGCCGGGCAGGGCTTCGGTGGTCGTACGCACGATCCTGAGCCTAGGCCGCCGCGTGGGCGACCGGGCGCGGGCACTGACCCGGCCGGGAGGGCACAGCTCGAGAAGGAAAAGACGGGGAGGAGACGCCCGCCGCTCAGCCATCCTTTAGCCGGGGCTCAGGAAGCGCTCACGGTCGCCACCGGGATTCCGCCCCGCGGAGGGGATGATGGAGACCCGTCCGGCGAGAGAAAGCGCGAATCCTGCAATGTCTGTCCTACACCATCGGCTGCCGGCGCCTCACGGGGCTCTCGCGGAGGACGGCATCTTCCGCCGCTCGGCCCACCCGCTGACGCTCATCCTGCTCGCGGCCGCGGCGATCCTGGTGATCACCGGGGCGGGGTTCGCACTGACCGCCCGTCCGGTCGACCTCCCGCTGTCCGTCGCGCTGAACGGCCTGCACTCCGGTGCCCTCGGCACGGTGACCTCGGCCGTCTACCACGTGATCAGCCCGGTCCCCGCGATCATCATCACCGCGGTGATCTGTGCGCTGATCTGGCTGGTCGGCAAGAACCTGCGTGCGGCCGTCGCCTTCGGCGGCCTGGTGGCGGTCACCTGGATCCCGTCGGCCGTGGTCAAGCTGATCGTCGGCCGGCCCCGGCCCGACGTGGCGCTGATGCCGCACCCGTTCACACCGGTCCAGACCGACGCCTCGTTCCCCAGCGGGCACACCGTCTTCATCGTCGCCTTCGTGATGGCGGTGGCCTACCTGCTGCGGGGCACCCGCTGGTTCGGCCTGTGGGTCGTCGTCGGCGTCGTGCTGGTGCTCGTGGTGGCGGTGTCGCTGTCGATCGACGCGGTGCACTTCCCGACCGACGTGGCCGCGTCGATCGTCTGGTCGCTGTCGGTCGCGCCGGCGGTCCGGGTGATCGGGGTCGACTGGGTGATGCCGCGGATCCCGTTCCTCGCCCCGCCCGTGGCGTCGGGTCGGCGGGCGATCGACGGCTAGCGAGCCCGCGCCCGGAGCCGCGGCGTCGGGACCGACGTGTCAGGGAACGGCCTCCCCCTATCCAACTGATAGGGGTGCCTGCCGACCTGGGGACTGGTCGGTCCCTTGCGATGCGCCCGACGATGGGCTCCATGACGATGGGCTCCATGACGACTCTCCTGGCCGGCCCCGCTCCGCGCACGGCAGGCTCCGGCCCCCGTCCCGCAGCGCCGCTGCCGCCGCTCGGCCCGGCCTGGTATCCGGCGGTGATGGGCACCGGCATCCTCGGCACCCTGCTGCAGACCTCCGCCGGGCGCCTGCCGTGGGGCCACCCGGCGTCCGTGGTGCCGCTGGTGATGTGCTGGACGATCCTGGTCGTGCTCACCGGCGGATTCCTCGGTCGGATCATCGGTGATCGCGGTGCGCTGACCGAGACCCTGCGCGATATCGACAAGGTGCCGATGTGGGGCACCGTGTCGATGGGTGTCCTCGCCGTCGGGTCGTGCACCGCCACCGTGGTGCCGGCGTGGTGGCCCGGCCTCACCCGGACCGCCTGGACGGTCGACGCCGTGCTCTGGGCGATCGGGACGCTGGTCGGCGTGCTGGCCGCGCTCGGGTTCGGGGCTCGGCTGGTGGGTCGTGACTGCGGGGCGCCGACGACCGTCTGGGGGCTCGCCGTGGTGGGGCCGATGGTCGCCGCGACGACCGGCGCCGGGCTGGTGCCGCACCTCGCCGGTCAGGGCCGGATCTGGCTGCTGCTGGCGACGGTCGGCTGCTTCTTCCTGTCGCTGTGTGTCGGCACCATCGTCTTCGCGGTCGCCTACCACCACCACTGGCGGATCGCCCCGATCGCGCTCGCGGCCGCGCCGTCGGCCTGGATCCCGCTGGGGATGGTCGGCCAGTCCACCGCGGCGGCCCAGTCGATCGCCGCTCAGGCCAGGCCGATGCTGGCCGGGCAGGCGGCCGCGGTCGTCCACCAGGCCGCGAACGGCTACGGCTTCGCGATGCTCGGCATCGGCCTGCCGCTGGTCGGGTGGGCGATCGTGGTGACCGCACGGGGCTTCGTCGGCCGGATGCCGTTCAGCCCCGGATGGTGGGCCCTCACCTTCCCGATCGGGACGCTGGCGCTGGGGGCGACCCTGCTGGGGCAGGGGACCGGCCGTACGGTGCTGACCCTCGCCGGCGAAGTGGGCACCCTGGTGCTGTGCGGCACGGTGGCGCTGTGCACCGTCGCCTCCCTCCGCGGCATCGCGACCCGTGGGCTCGCGGCCTGATGGCTCTCGCCGCCCGGAGGCGATGTCGTCCGGCCGCGGCAGGGCTCGGGAACGACTCGTCCGGCCGTGACATCATCCTCAGGTGACCAGCTATCCGAGCCTCGAGGTGCTCGAGCTGCTCGTCGCGATCGCCGACCACGGCAGTGTCGGCGCCGGTGCCCGGGCGGTCGGCATGGCCGGCCCCAACGCCAGCCGGACGGTGCGGCGGTTCGAACGTGAGCTGCGGGTGGTGCTGTTCCGGCGTACGCCCCGGGGCAGCGAGCCGACCGAGGCCGGGCAGGCGGTGGTCGCCTGGGCCCGGCCGCTGCTGCGGCAGGCCGAGGCACTGACGCTGGCGCTGCGTTCGCTGGAATCGGCCGGGCTGGGACAGCTCGACGTGGCGGCGTCGATGACCATCGCCGAGCACCTGTTCCCCGGCTGGCTGGCCGAACTGCGGCGCCGGAACCCGGACGACCGGATCCGGCTCCGGGTGGAGAACTCGGCCGAGGTGACCAGGCTCGTACTTGAGGGGACGGTCGATCTGGGGTTCGTCGAGGATCCCAGTCCGACGCCGGGTCTGACCCACCACCCGGTCACCAGGGACCGCCTCGTGCTGGTCGTCGCCCCCGACCATGCCTGGCACGGCCGCGCCGGGGTGGATCCCGACGAGCTGGCCGCCACCCCGTTGGTCAGCCGCGAGGTCGGCTCGGGCACCCGGGCGGTCCTGGAACACGCCCTCGCTCCGCGGACGCTGGCGCCGGCCGCGGTCGTTCTGAACAGCAACGCCGGCGTCCGGGCCAGCATCCAGGCCGGGGTGGCCGCCGGCGTCCTCAGCGATCTCGTCGTCGCCGATCCGGTCCGGGCGGGCGAACTGGTGGTCGTCCCGATCACCGGCCTCGATCTGGTCCGCCCGCTGCTGGCGGTGTGGCGGACCGGACAGCCCCCGCGCGGGATCGCGGCCGAACTCGTGGCTGTCGCCGAGCGGAGCGCCGGCCACTGACCTGACAGCCCCTGCCGCGGCGGAGTCACGGCGGCGGTGTCACCCACAGCTGCGTCGAGAGGCGATAGGCGGTGCTGAGATCGCTGTCGTCGTGGACGAGCACCCGGCCGATGACGAGCACCGACCGGTTCGGTGCGGCGATCTGCTTCATCCCGTCCGGCACCTGCCCCGTCCAGCCGGGGCCGGTGAGGAGGTAGTCCCCGGCCTCGGCGCCGGTGGTGCGCTTGCCGACATAGGCGAAGTTGGTGTTCGTCACCGGGTCGGTGAACTGCACGGCGTAGTAACGGCCGGCCATGTCCGGCACCTGCAGGACCTGCGCCCCCTCGGAGAGATCGAGCCAGCCCACGGTGAGGAGAGGCGGCACCCGGTAGCTGCCGTCCAGAATGGTCGGGCCCGGCTCGTACACCCGCAGCCAGAGGATGAACCGGCCCGCGGGCGCGGGCAACCAATTGGCTTCCCGACCCGCCGGTGCAGTGCGCTGGAGGTGGACATCGACCGAGCCGTCGGCGTTCGGGACGAGCCCGGACCGGTCGCTCACGGCGTACCGGTTGATCGGGTTCGGCACGAAACGGTTCTTGGCGTCGCCCATCGTCAGCGACCAGAACGCGTTGTTCGGCGGGAGACCGCCGGCCGGGAAGTGCAGGACGTAGTCGCGCCGGCCGGTAAGCGTACGGCCCGCGCCGTCCGTGTTCGTCCACCAGTACACCGCCTCGGCGGCCGTGTTGACCGGGCCTGGGAAGAGCTGGGCGTACGCGGCGCGCAGCAGCATGCCGGTGCCCGGCTCGCCCAGCCCGAACACGGTGATCCAGCCGTTGACCCTGGTCGCCTTGAGCCTCGCGTAGAGCTGGGCGGTGACGAAAGCCAGCCCGTAGCCGATGAGGATGCCCTGCAGGATGTCGCTGCGCACCGTCCGCGGCTGGGGGAAGAAGAGCAGGCGGATGACGAAGCCGACGCAGATCACGCCGATGAGCGCCGCGAACCAGCCCCACCTTCTGCTCACGTTCCCTGCCTCCAGCACCACGGGCCTGTCCCGCCAGGGGAAGGTGATGACGTCGACGTCTCGGCCACGGTACTCCGGCGTTCCGTGGCCGAGACGGGGACGGAGTCGAGATCCTCTGAGCTGTCCCAGGGGGGATGGCTCAGACCAGGTGGTGAGCCGTGGCATCCCCTACGGGATTCGAACCCGCGCTGCCGCCTTGAAAGGGCGGTGTCCTAGGCCACTAGACGAAGGGGACCCGGTGCTGAGCACCACGGCGCTCCGGACCGTACGGGCGGAGGGCCGACGAACAGCATAGCCCAGCCGACCGCCGGAGGCGATCCGTCGTTGATCCTCGACGTCAGAGCCGCTCCCTATCGTGGACGGCATGGATGCGCTCATGAAGGTCCACACCGTGACGATCAACTCGGGCGACCCCTGGGCCCTCGCGGCGTTCTGGTCGCAGCTCGTCGGCGGCACTCCGGCCGATTCCGGTAACGGGTTCGTGCTGGTCAAGCCGGCGACCGGCATCCGGTTGCTGTTCCAGCAGGTCAACCGTGCGAGCCGAGACCCCGGCTGGATCCACCTCGACTGCGCGGCGGTGGACCGGGAACGGACGATCGAGGCGGTCGTACGACTCGGCGGCTGGCTGGTCGAGCACCGCGGCGACAGCAACGGGAACTGGACGGTCCTGTCCGACCCCGAGGGGAACCTGTTCTGCATCTAGGCAGCAACAATCCGGGCACCATCGAGGCGCTGCTGTTACCGCCCTCGTCGCAGCTCCGCCGGACCTCGTCAGTTCACGCTGACGTGCACGTGGTCGTAGTGGTTCGCGGTGGTCGAGCCCCGGTCAGCCATCAGCCGCCAGCCCTCCGAGGACCGGGCGACCGACCAGATGTGCTGGCGCCAGATGATGTAGCTGATGCCGAGTTCGCTCGCGTGGGCCTGGAGATAGGCGGCGATCTGGTCTCCGATGACCTTGTTGGCGCCCGACCAGTTCGGGATCATGCAGTCCACCGCGTGGCCGTCGTTGTGGTCGGAACCCGGCTCGACCCGCACGCCGTAATAGGGACCGACCACCGGCCACTGCGTCTCGACGACGTTGACGACCTTCTTGGCCGACGGGACGAGCCCGGAGAGCCCGACCGAACCGGGCAGCGCGGACGAGATGATCGACGACGACACGTTCGCCGGGTCGACGGTGGTCGACGTGCCCGGGTTGCTGCTGCTGAGGTACTGGCTCGACATCCAGCGGGCGGCGCCCTGCCAGACGACCTCGGTCCAGCCGTTGGAGGTCTTGCCGGTGGTGCTGACCTGCTGGCCCTGCTCCAGGGTGGTGACCACGGCGTACGAGGTCGACGGGCCGGTGCGGACGTTCACCGAGGTGGTCGCGTACATCGTCCCCGAGCCGGTCACCACGGAGGGGGCCGGCTCGGTGGCGGACGCCCCGGCAGTGGTGAGATAGCTGCTGGAGACCCACCGCGTCGCCCCGTTGTACAGCACCTGGGTCCAGCCGTTCTGTTCCGTCCCTGTGGTTGTCACCTTGGTGCCGCGCACCAGGGTGGTGACGACGGCGTACGAGGTGGACGGGCCGGTGCGTACGTTGAGGGCGGTCGTCGTGTACGCGGCCCCGGTGCCCGACCCGGACGACCCCCCGGTCGACCCGCCGGAGGAACCGGAGCCGAGATAGACGCTCGACACCCAGTAGGAGTGGCCGTCGCGGGAGATCTGGGTCCACGCCCCGGAGGTCGTTCCGGTCAGGGTGACCGTGGTGCCCTTGCCCAGGGTGGTGACGACGGCGTATGAGGTGGACGGGCCGGTGCGGACGTTGAGGTTGACGGTCGTCACGGCCGTCCCCGCCGAACCGGTCGAGACCGGCGTGCTGCCGTCGGTGTCACCGCTGACATAGCGGCTGGCGACGTAGACCCGCCGGCCGTTGAGGTCCACCGGGGTCCAGCCGTCGGCCGAGTGGCCCAGTGCGGTGATCCGCTGCCCGGTGCTCAGGCCGCCGACGACGGGGTAGGAGAGGCCGGGGCCCGACCTCAGGTTCACTCCGGTGATCGCGGTCAACCGGTCGCCCTGCGCCGACTGCGAGAGTGGTCCGAAGACCATGCCCGACGCGGTGACGAGGCCTGCCAACGTCGCCGTGGCCACCGTCCGCCCGAGGGCGCGTGTCAAGAAGCCCATGTCGTCTTCCCCTCCCGACGACCTTCCCGAGTCGCCGTGACGCGCGGGCGCCGAGACCGGTGCCCGAAGGGGTCGTCGTCGCGGGTGCTTCCCCGGATCCCCTGCCCTTCCCCGACAGGGTGTCCCACACGCGTACGACGACCTCCGTAGCCGACCCTAGGGGCCGGGTCGTCTCCGGTGAACTCTCAAGCTTCAGTTGACCTTGATTTGACTAGGGGAAATGACAGGCATGTCAGTTGCCCGGGCGTTCCGCGGAGACCTGACACGCCAAAGTGAACAGAAGGTTAACAAAAAGTGTCCAACGGGGGTATTCTTGTTGTGTTGAGGGCGTAACCGGACGCCCCACAACGTGCCCACGACACGCATCACCTGCGTGGAAGGAGGAGGTCATCATGTTGACCGCAGAGGAGCTCGAGGAGCGCTACGCGTACGACACGGCGCAGCTCGCCGACCACTACGAGGGTGTCTTCACCCCCGACGAGGTGCGGGAAGCGGTCGCCATCTCCCGGGTGCACCTGGAGAAGCAGGCCACGGTGACCGACTTCCTGCCGCTCCTCGTCTCGCGGATGGCCAAGGAGGAGTTGCTCGCCAAGGCCCAGGCGGAGGGCCGGGTCGCCAAGGCACTGCCGGAGATCCTCTTCGTCTCCGAGCACAACAGCGCCCGGTCCCACATGGCCGCCGCGCTCACCCGGCAGATGGCCGGCGGCAAGGTGAACGTACGGTGCGCCGGCCTCCACCCGCGGGGCGGCCTGTCCAGCGATGTCATCACCGTGCTGGCCGAGCGGGGGATCGCGCTGAAGTACCCGTACCCGATGCCGTTCACCTCCAGCCTGGTGGGGGCCGCCGACGTGGTGGTCACCCTCGGGGTGCCGGAGTTCTACGACTTCGCCGGCAAGGTGTGGGTGAACTGGGAGGTCCCGTCGCTCGGCGGTGAGGGGCTCGAGTTCGTCCGCGAGGTCGCTGACGACCTGGAGCGCCGGATCCGGGTGCTGCTCGCGGAAGAGGTCTCGGTCGCCGCCTGACCCGGCGACCTCCCGTCCTCGTCGTCCCCCGGCCGACCGGATCCGGTCGGGTTTGGGCGGTCCGGGGCATGATGGCGGGCAGACGCCCGATCGGGCGAGCCCGGGACGGAGGAGGGGACATGCAGCGGGTGATCGTCTTCGGAGGTGGCGGTCACGTCGGCACGGCGGCGCGTCGGGCCCTCGAACCCGACCACGAGATCATCAGCGTCGGCCGGCGTACGACCCCGCGGGTGGATGCCACCGATCCGGCCAGCGTCGAGGCGGTCTTCGCCGCCGTCGGGACCGTGGACGCGATCGTCGCCTGCCTCGGTGACGTCCCCTTCAAGCCGCTCGGTGACCTCGGACGTGACGACTATCTCGCGGCGTTCCGCGGCAAGGTGCTGCCGCAGCTCGACATCGTCCGGCTCGGCCTCCCGCACCTCCGGGACGGCGGATCGATCACCCTGACCACCGGCATCCTGGCCCGCGAGCCGGTCGCGACGGGGGCGGCCGCGGCGCTGGCCAACGGCGCGCTGGAGTCGTACGTGATCGCCGCGGCGACGGAGCTTCCGCGGGGCATCCGCCTCAACGCTGTCAGCCCCACCGTGCTGGCGACCGCGCCCGAGTACTTCGCTCCGTTCCCCGGTTTCCCGCCGGTGTCGGCGGAGCTCGTGGGCGCGGCGTTCAAGAAGTCCGTGGACGGCGTGCAGACCGGGCGCGTCTACAGGCTGGACTGATGATGGGGCCGACGTGAGTGGCGGGGACCGACGTGAGCGATGACAACGCCCTGACCGGTGGCAACGCCGTGACCGGTGGCGCCGGCACCGCCACCGGTGGCCGCCGGGTGTCGTTCTCGGTGCTGGCCAAGCCGACCGGCGCGGCCTGCAACCTGGACTGCACCTACTGCTTCTTCCTCTCCAAGGAACTGCTGTACGACCACGACTCCCAACGGATGAGCGAGGCCGGGCTGGAGGTGTACCTGCGCAACCTGCTCGATTCACAGCCCGACGGGCCGGTCGAGATCGCCTGGCAGGGCGGTGAGCCGACGCTGCGCGGCCTTCCCTTCTACCGGCGGGCGGTGGCCCTGGTGGGTGAGCTTGCCCGCCCCGGGCAGCAGGTGTCCTTCGCCCTGCAGACCAACGGCACGCTGTTGGACGACGACTGGGGCGAGTTCCTCGCCGAACACCACGTCCTCGTCGGCCTGAGCATCGACGGACCCGCCCGGCTCCACGACCACTACCGCGTCAACAAGGCGGGACGCGGCACGCACGCCCAGGTCCTCCGCGGCTGGCGGACCCTGCAGCGTCACGGGGTGGAGACGAACGTGCTCTGCACGGTCCACCACGCCAACCAGGACCACCCGGTGGAGGTCTACCGCCACTTCCGTGACGACCTCGGGGCGCGGTTCGTGCAGTTCATCCCGATCGTCGAACGTGTCCCCGCCGACCAGCTCGAGGTGGCCGAGCGCGGTTGGCGGGTCGACGGCGAGCGGTCCCGACTGCTCTACCGCCAGACCGGCGACGCCGTCACCTCCCGCAGTGTCGAGCCGCGGGCGTACGGGGCGTTCCTGTCGTCGGTCTTCGACGAGTGGCTGGCACACGACGTGGGCACCGTCTTCGTGCAGGACTTCGACGTCGCGCTCGGTAACCTGTTCGGCCGGCACTCGCTGTGCGTGCACTCGCCGGAATGTGGCACCGCCATCGCGGTCGAGCACAACGGCGACGTGTACGCCTGCGACCACTACGTGGAACCCGACTACCTGCTGGGCAACGTGGCGGACACCCGGCTCGCCGACCTGGTGACGCAGCCCCGGCAGCGGGAGTTCGGCCGGTCGAAGCGCACCGGCCTGCCGACCCAGTGCCGGGAGTGCCCGGTGCGCTGGGCCTGCCACGGCGGCTGCCCCAAGGACCGGTTCGCCACCACGGCCGACGGGGAGCCCGGCCTGAACTATCTGTGCGAGGGCTACTACGGCTTCTACCGGCACGCCCAGCCCGCGATCGAACGGATGGGCCGGTTGCTGCTCTCCGGGCGGCCGGCGGCCGAGATCATGGCGGAGGATGCCGGCTGACGCCCCGGGGGTTCCGACAGCGGGATACCCGCGTCGGCTGTGGATGGTGCGGGCCGAGGGAGTGTCCACGGCAATCGGAGCGGGCGGGCTGTCGCTAAGCTAGGGAGCTGACTCGGGTCCTTAGCTCAATTGGCAGAGCAGCGGACTTTTAATCCGCGGGTTGTGGGTTCGATTCCCACAGGGCCCACCCAAAGTGTCTTACGGGAACACGCGACATCGGAAGATGTTGAGTGTTCCCGTTTGGCTTCCTTGACTCCGGTCGTCTCACGCACGATGGTCGCGAACGGTTCTGCGAGGCGCGGGCGTAGTTGCTCGTCCTCAGTGATCTCCAACCGCGTGTAGAACGCTTGGTTCGCGAGTCTCCTGCTCCCGTCGTCGGAGTGAGCGTAGGCGTGGAGGGCGTTGGTCAGGAGTCGCAGGCTGTCGTGCAGAAACGCGCGCCCACGGACGTGTTGCTCATCATGCACGCGCAGGCGGTACTCGATGTCGGCGAGCCCGGCGCGGATGCGGTCTTGGTGCCGCTTGAGCGTAGGCAGGTCGATGGCGTCGGCGAAGTGCGCGGCGAGGAGCTTGTCGCTCTCGGCTTCCAGGCGCGCCCGGTTCGCGGTGAGGTCTGCGAACTCCTGATCCTTGCCCGCGCTGCGCTTGTTGAACGCGGCGTCGACCTCGGCGGCGAGGTGTCGGTAGTCGTCTTCGCTGATCGTGATGGAGGCGTAGGAGTTCGCGACCAGGCGTTCTGCGACCTGGACGGGCACCGCCCGCCGCGTGCAAGTGGTCTTCTTGGACGCGCGGCCGGAGCAGACGAAGTAGGCGTAGGTAGTGCCTCTCGGGTTGGTGGCGAAGTCGAGCAGCATCCGCGACCCGCAAGCGCCACAGTGCAGCAGCCCTTTGAGGTGGTGGGCGTGCTGGACGTGCCGGGTTGCGTGCGCGTTGCGCGCCTTCAGCAGAGATTGCACCTGATCGAAGAGCGCGGGTTCCACGATGGGCTCGTGCGCTCCAGGGTGGAGCGCGCCCTTGTAGCGGATGACTCCGGCGTAGTACGGGTTCGTCAGCACGCGGTAGAGGGCGTTCTTTCCCAGCGGCCCGGATGGACGCTTCGGCGTCGGCACGGTGAGCAGCCCTCGCGCGGTGAGGTCGCGCAGGAGTCCGGTGACGGAGGTCTCGCCGTCTGCGTATTGCTCGAACGCCCACGTGATGAGCGGGGCTCGTTCGGGATCAACCTCGACGGTGCGTATCTCGCGGCCTTGGTCGTCGGTGCGGCGGACGTTGAGGTAGCCGATGGGTGCTCGCATCGGGGTGCCGCCCTGGGCGACCTTCTGCCTCAACCCCTTGGTGACCTCGGTCGCAAGGTTACGGCTGTAGAACTCCGCAATGGACGACATGATGCCGTGAACGAGCATCCCCGAAGGCGTCTGGTCAATGCTCTCGGCGGCGGAGACGAGCGTGACCCCGGCATTGATGAGGGCTTCGTGAATCTTCACGTCGTCGGCCCGGTTGCGGGCGAGCCGATCGAGCTTGTGAACGATGCAGAACTGCACCCTGGTTGCGGCGATGAACGCCAGCATGTCCTGCAACCCGTCACGATCCGCCGAGCGCGCCGATTCCCCGGCGTCGATGAACTCCCGTACGATCCGCGCACCCATCTCGTCGGCCTTCCGCGCGTTGGCCTCGCGCTGCGCGGGGATCGAGAACCCCTCCTCGGTACCACCACGCTCGGCCTGCTCCCGCGTAGACACCCGCAGGTAGGACACGGCGAGCAGCACCGGTGCGTCGGCGGGTCGCTCGGAAGTGTTGGTGTCGAATGTCGCGGTGCTCATGGTCGGCCTCCTCACCGGGGTACATCTTGGTGTCGATCCTCTCGCGCACCCCTGACAAACTGAAGAGATCAGCAAGGTGCAGGCGTGAGGTGGTCAGGCGGCGGGATCCCGTAGGGGTCGGGATCGCCGTTCAGCCAGGCGCGGTGCCGGGCCTCTGCGATGCCGAGCACCCACTCGATCAGCTTCCCGAGGTCAGGCTCTTCGCGCCGCTTCGCTCGCAGCCGCAGATTCCTCTCGTCGCTTCGCATGCCAGACAGGTGCACCGGCCGCTGCACGATGCACACTTTCATCCATCCGCCCGTCACCACTTTGAGGTCACACTTTGAGGTCACACGCATCTTGCAGATCGAGGATTCGACACTTACGTCGGTGACGAAACAGACGTACCGTAGAACATGGCCACCAAACGCTACGACCCCGCAGCGACCGACTTCAACGGTCGTTACGCCCGCTGGGTCGCCGCCCTCGAATCGGGCGACGATGCCGAGCTGCTGGAAGCCACCGTGGCGCTCCCGACCCTCAACAAGCGTGTACTGGCGAAGCTCGCCGCCGTGGACCGAGACGAACCTGACCCGACGGCGTGCGCCGAGCAGAAGCGTGTGATCGTGCTGCTCAGCGAGATCAATGCCCACCAGGCCGCACGCCTCCGCGAACGGAAGCAGGCGGAGCAGCGTCGTCGCGACCGCACCGTCCGGGTCGAGCGTCGAGTCGATCTACCAACCACCTGCGCCCGGTGCGGCACCAAGCTCAAAGAAGTGAAGCCGACCGGCAGACCGCGCCTGTACTGCTCTCCCGCCTGCCGGAAGTCCGCCTACGAAGACCGCCGCGCCCACCGCGACGGCGCCGTCAAGGTGCAAGTCGTAGAGAAGATCGTCACCGAGGTGCGAGAACGCCGCATCCAGGTACCCCACCCGCGCAGCGACTGCATCAACGCAGTCCTGGCCGATGACGACCTCATGGTCTCAGTGGTCTGGACACTCACAGCCCTCGTGCGAGACCGCACCCGCAAGGCGTACGACCCTGACCAGCCGAAGTTCAAGAGCCTCCACCGTCACACCAGAGCCCTTCACCAGGCCCTCCTTGAGCGTGCCGGACTCGCCTAACTAACGCGGAAGAGCGCCCCTTCATGCACATGGGGAGGAGGGCAAGGTTTTGTGACATACTATGCAGGAAAACTACCCGTCTCCTTGGAAGGAGCAGACATGGGTCGCCCACCGAAGCCACCCCAGACGTACATCGCGGACTGCCTCGATTGCGGTCATCACTGGGTATCGCGGGCTGGCTTTGGCGTGCCCGGCCAGTGCCCAAAATGCCGTAGCGAAAAGATCACAAGTAGGCCAACAGGGTCGTAGTCGGACCCTACCGCGCCATGAGATGCAGGCTCTCGCCAGTAGGCTGGGCCGTGAGTGGCGCAGCCACTCACGGGGGCGTGATCTGGGAACCGAGCAGTCGCCTACGCAGATAGAGACGAGGATTTGATGGCAGCAAGGTACAACTTGCAACCGCATGAAGTGGTGCTACTCAAGGATGAGAGCGTTATGCACGGCGGTTTCTGGTCGGCGTACACGGATGAGTTGATGCTGACCAATCTCAACCTTGTGCTGATCAAGAAGGGGATGTTTGGAAACTCGAAGGGTGTTCTGACGTTCCCCGTGGACCAGATAAAGGTCTACAACCAGCAGGCGCAGGCCGTGATCGGGAAGGCCGCGAACGGCACAGACCTACTGGAGGTCTACTTCCTGAACGGACAGGAGAAGTTCGCATTCCAGTCGGGGGGCAAGAAGAAGCTTAACGAGTGGATCGCCAAGATCCACCAGGCCGTCACCGGCGAGGAAGCGCCTGCCCAGCAAAGCACGGGCATGGCTCTCCCCGGCGCGGAAATGGTGGCTGGCGTTCTGAAGGACACGCTCGGCGTGTTCAAGTCCAAGCTCGGCACCAAGTCCGAGACCCCGGTGAAGGTCGCGGGAAAGTGCCGCGGCTGCGGTGCCCCGGTGACTGGCGTCCAGGGGCAAACGATCACCTGCGAATACTGCGGCTCTGCGCAGCAGCTGTGAACGCCAAGTAGAAGGAATCACCGATGGGAATCATTCAGGCGTTCACCGGCGCTCTCGGCGGCACTTTCGCGGATCAGTGGAAGGACATTATCACCGCCGGGCACTTCACCGAGTACACGGTGGTCGCTCCGGGCGTCTATCAGCAGACCAACAACGGACGCGGGACGAACTTCAAGGGTTCGGTCGATGTCATCTCCAACGGTTCAAAGATATTTGTCCCTGAGAACACCGCCGCCTTCATCTTCAGTCAAGCGGGCATCGAGGATGTGGTTACCCAAGCAGGCGGGTACGAATACCGCGCAGGACAACCAAGCATCTTCAGCGGGGACGGATTCACCGTATCGATCGTGAACCAGACTGTTGATCGCATTGGCTACGGCGGGCAGACCTCGGACCAGAAGTACCTCGCCTTCGTCAATTTGCGCGAAATTCGTGGGCTCAAGTTCGGCACACGTGGGCCGATGGTTTATCACGACAAGTTCTACGGTGCGGACTTGGAGCTCATGGCGTTTGGGAGCTTCTCTCTTCGTGTCGTTGACGCCGTCGCATTCGTTCGGAACTTCTTGCCGGCGAACGCGCGCTACTACGCTTTTGACAGCGCCGAGGCTCGCCAGCAGATCTCTTCCGAGTTCATGCAGGCGTTCCTCGTTGCGGTCAACTCACTCTCGGCAACGCACCGTATTTCTGAGCTGCCTTCACAGGCGGGGTCCATTGCCGAACTGATCGCCGATGACAATTCCGCACTCGGATCGTGGATCACTCGATACGGGCTTGACGTGGTCCAGGTCGGTATCGAGAGCATCGAGTTCTCGCCCGAGTCGCGGGAACTTGTCAAGCAGTACTCCGCGAACAAGATGAACATCTCGGCGTTCGAGGGCATCTCGCAGCAGACTTCAAACGTCGCCGCACAGCAGAAGGTTGCACAAGGAGTCCAGGATCACGGACTCGGTGACGCGGGCGGGATGCTATTCGGCATGAATCTTGCCCAAGCGATCAGCCCGATGACCGCAGCACCGGCCACGCCAGTGGCTCCAATCTCGTCAACACCAGGGTTGTCACTCGACGAGCAGATCGAGTCCGTCAGAAAGCTGAAGGATCTCGTTGATGCCGGGATCCTGTCTCAAGACGAGTTTGAGGCGAAGAAGAAGCAGGTAATGGGTCTTTGACCCCTGGCCTTGTCTTCGCCCAGACGGTGCCGCGATGCACGCCGAACTGCCGGGCGAGGGCAGTCACGCTGACACCCTGCGCGCGGGCTGTTCGCATAGCGTCCGCTTCCTCGTCGGTCAGCTGTGTTCGAGCGCGTCTCCTTGGCTCTGCGGCAGCCTCGATCAGTGGGTCGTCAAGCTCACCAGCAGGCTCGGACAGGCCGTCGGACCCTTGATTCCACGCGGAAATCAGCCTCTCAACCCGAGGTCGCCTGTTCCCGCAACGCTCCATTGCGTCCACTAAAAGGGCCTGTGGCTAGGGTGAACACCTCGTCACAGGCCCTTCTGCCTGGCTATGAACCGACCAGCTCCGGCATGCCGTAGCTGGTCTCGATCGCCAGGTCGTAGGCGGTCTGGATGGCGAGCCAGGCGCGGGCGGTGCTGACGCCCGCAGTCTCCTGACGGACCGCCAGCTTCGATACGTGGTCCGCCCGTCGTGGCCCGTGGCCTACTGCCGGTCCGGTGCCTGCCGTTCCAGTCGTTCGGGCGCCGCGGCACGGGACGCGAGGAGGCCGCCGACGCCGGGCCCGAGTTCACACATTGGGGTTAGTGACCCCTGATTTTGTCGAGAATGGCTTGGACGTGGTCGGGGATCTCGGGCTCCAGGGTGAGGTGCTGGCCGTTGATCGTGACGGTCGCTGACCGGATCGGGCGCAGGGTCTGGACGAGTTTGCGGATGGTGACCCCGGACGCCTGTTGGAGGTGACGGCTGATCGCCAGCGCGGCGAACACGATGGTCAGGTGGGCCTCGATCGTGTCCCGGGTCTGGACGAACACCGGGCGGGCCCGCAGATCTGACTTGGTCAACCGGAACGACGCCTCGACCTGCCACAGGTCGTGGTAGGCCGTGATGACGGCCTGGCCGTCCATCGTGGCGACCGGCAGGTTCGTCACGTAGCCCTTCAGGCCGGCGAGCCGGCGGGCCCGGTCGATGGTGTCCTGGTTCAGCTGCTTGTCGGCACCGGCGACCTTCAGGAACCGGGCCCGCGAGACAGGCGCCTTGCCGGCGGCGATCTTCTCCGCCCGGGCGATCTGGGCATCGATCGCCTTGTCGTCACGCTTACGGCGCTTGAACGAGTACTGGTAGACGATCCGGCGTTCCCTGGCCGCCGACCCGGTCCCCATCACCCGACTCGATTCGAGGATCTGCCCGTCGGCGAACCAGTCTCCGTGACGTTCGAAGTGGTCGGCCAGGTCATAGGGCGCCTTCGTCAGCCGGGAGCCGACGATGAACGAGTACCCGGCGTCCTCCAGGGCGTTCAGGTTGCCCGCCGACAACATCCCGGCATCGGCGACCACCACGAGCTCGGCCAGTCCGTGACGGTCCCGGAAGGCCTTCAGGACCGGGATCAGGGTCTTGGTCTCCCCGATGCTGCCGTCGAACAGGTGGACCTCGAGCGGGAACCCGGACGGGTCGACCAGCAGCCCGACCTGAACCTGCGGATCGACCCTGTGCTCCTTGCTCATCCCGACCCGACGCAGGTCGTCCTCGTTGTCGTTCTCGAAGTGGAGGGTCGTGACGTCGTAGAGGATCAGGCCACCGGTGCCCTTGACGGCAGCCGAGTAGGCGGCGCAAGCGCGCGCCAGGCGGTCGCGGTAGTCGCGTTCCTTGACCCGGCGCAGGCACCGGTAGAGCGTGTTCAACGCCGGCGCCGCGACACCGATGTCGTCCAACACGCGCAGCGTGTCGCGTTTCGAGGTCGGCTCGATGATCCGCGCGCACACCAACGCCCGGAACGTGTCGTCCGCCAAGGCCTCGAACCCGAGCCGGCCATAGGCCTCGACCAGTAGATCCCACAACAGCAGTGAGGCCGTCCCCGAGACCCGCCCGCCGGCGGCCGTCTGGCGGGGCCGCCCACCGGTCGGTTCGACCGACAGCGTGTCGGCGGGACGGGTCCAGTCGGCAACATCGCCCAGCCGCGCCCCAGCCTGTTCGACCGGCCCCAGGTCCAGCATGTCCTGACCATCGGGGACCAGCCGTTCGCGGGCCGCGGCCATCAACAACCCCAACTCGGCGTCGGTATGCGCCGAACCGACGTGATCGACCGCGACGACCTGGCGGCCCTCACGCGTGACGATCTGAACCGCGACGGCTCCCGACGCGGTCCGGACCTTCCGTACGAACCGGGACCCCACCCGGGCAGACTACCGGCCCCCAAGGAGTTCTTAGTAACCCCTTTCACCACCCCGGACGGGAGAATCACCTAGCCAGACAAGCATTCACTGCCGAATCGACACGAGATGAGTGAACTCGGGCCGGGGATCAGGGCGAGCGGCCACACCCGATGGCCGCCGCCGATGACGAGGACGGCTGCGATGATCGTGATGGAGTAGGCCAACCCGTGCACGGGGCCCAGCACGTGCGAGACCTCCGGCCGATGCACGGTGGCGAGGTTCGCGAGCATCAGCAAGAGCGTGACAAGCTCCACCGTGCCGAGATCTGCAGGATGCGACGCGGACTCAAGCCCGAGTTGGTTCACGTAGCCGGATTTTCGAGGGCGAGATGGCTTTGACTAGGGGCGTTGATTCTCGGGGTGTGCACTAAGAAGTGTGGTCGGTAGCCTGTCACGGTGGGGTCGTTCGTGCGGAAGGTCAAGACTGGCTCGGGAGCGACGGCGGTCCAGATCGTGCACAAGCGTGGCAAGCAGCGTCTCGGGATCGATCACATCGGCTCCGCGCACGACGAGGCCGAACTGGAGTTGCTGCTGCAGGTCGCGCGTGAACGACTCGCCGCCGACCAAGACGAGCTCGACCTCGCGTGGGAGCCTGCTGGCCGCCCGCCGGGCCAAGCGGTGGTCGAATCGACCGCCTCCGCAGTGTTGTGGGACGCCCTGTCGGGTGTCTATGACGGGCTGGGGTTCGACGTGCTGGGCGATGAGTGCTTCCGCCAGCTGGTGTCAGCCAGGGTCGTGGAACCGACCTCGAAACTGGATTCCATCCGCGTGCTGGAGGGACTCGGCGTGGCGGCGCCCTCGTTGAGCACGATCAAACGGACGTTGCCCCGGATCAACGACCGCGACTACCGCGGCCAGCTCGCCCACGCCTGCTGGAATCACGTCAGCGCCCGCGGCGCGGTCGCATTGATCATGTACGACGTCACCACGCTCTACTTCGAGGCTGAGAACGAGGACACGCTGCGGAAGGTCGGCATGTCGAAGGAGCGCCGCGTCGATCCGCAGATCACCGTCGGGCTGTTGGTCGACCCGTCCGGCTTCCCCCTCGATCTGCACGTGTTCGAGGGGAACAAAGCCGAGACGACCACCCTGCTGCCCGTGATCGAGGCATTCCAAGCCCGCCACCAGGTGACCGACTTGGTCGTGGTGGCCGACGCGGGCATGTTGTCGGCGGCGAACCTGAACGCGCTGGAGGACGCCGGGTTCCGCTTCATCGTCGCCGCCCGGCAATCGAAGGCTCCCGCGGAGTTGGAGTCCCATTTCGAGGCCCACGGCAACTACCTGCCAGACGGCGAAACCTTTGAGGTCACCCGCCCGATGGGCATCGGGAAGGACCGCCGCGACCGGCGGGTCGTCTGGCACTACCTCGCCACCAGGGCCCGGCGTGACCAGCAGACGCTGAACAAGCAGATCGAGCGCGCCGAGAAGATCGCCACCGGCAAAGCACCCATCGGAAAACACCGCTTCATCAAGCTCGAGGGCGCCACCAAGGGCGTGGACTGGGCCCTGGTCGAACGCGCCCGCGCCGCTGCCGGGTTCAAAGGCTACGTCACCAACATCGAACCTTCGTGCTGGACGGGCCGGCCGTCGTGGCGGCCTACCGGGACCTGTGGCAGGTCGAGGCGTCGTTCCGGATGGCCAAGAGCGACCTGGCCGCCCGACCGATCTTCCACCGCACCCGCGACTCGATCGAGGCCCACCTCACCGTCGTGTTCGCCGCCCTCGCCGTCGGGCGCACGATCCAGGCCCGCACCGGACTGTCGATCAAGAAGTTCCTGCTGACCCTGCGGCCATTGCAGTCAGCAGTGATCAACACCGGCACCCAGACCATCACTGTCCCGCCGGCCATCCCGGTCGAGGCCCAGGCGATCCTCGACCTTCTCACCGGCGAGGGTGTGCACTAATTTGAGCCAACTCGGGTCGGGCGTGGCAAGGGCGAGCCGTGCGGAGGGCGGGAACATGCGCGCGGCGACAGCGACCGGACCGATGGCGAGGATCGCCGCGAGACATGCACCGACAGCAGGAAGGCGTTCACTCCCTCATCGTCGCGACCTGGGGCAAGCTCACACAATGGCGATCCAGCCATACTTCGCCTGTATCAGGCCATCGGGATGTGGTGTACGCTTCCGCTGTGTACTGCGTGGTGGTGCTGGCTCTTCCCGATGCGATTGCCTTCGATATGGCCATGCCGATCGAGGCGTTTGGCCGCGTACGCCTCCCGGACGGACGGCCGGGGTACCGCGTGCTCGTCGCGGGCCCGGAGACCTCGGTGCAGGCGGGTCCGCTGGAACTGCGGGTCGAGGAGGGCTTGGAGGCGCTGGAGTGGGCCGACCTCGTCGTGGTGCCGGGCCGCAACGATCCGCTGCAGCCGTCGCCTCCGGAGGTCCTGGCGGCCCTCCGTGCCGCGTACGACCGTGGGACGCGGATCGCGTCGATCTGTGTGGGGGCGTTCACGCTCGCCGAGGCGGGCCTCCTCGACGGCCGGAAGGCGACGACGCACTGGCTGACCGCAGACGAGTTCACCAGCCGGTATCCGGCGGTCCGGTTGGACCTCGATCAGCTCTACACCGACAACGGGAGCATCCTCACCTCCGCCGGTGCGGCCTCCGGGCTCGACCTGTGCCTGTACCTGGTGCAGCGGGACTACGGGATGGCCGTCGCCGCGGATGCCGCCCGCCTCGCGGTCGCGCCGCTGCACCGGTCCGGCGGGCAGGCGCAGTACATCCTCCGGAACCGCCCGACCTATCGGACGGCGACCCTCGAACCGGTCCTCGCCTGGATCGAGGCGCACGCGCACCGGGCCCTCACCCTCGCCGACATCGCGGCTGCGGCGGACACCAGTGTGCGGACGCTGGCCCGTCGGTTCAAGGACGAGACCGGGCAGAGCCCCATGCAGTGGGTGTCGGGGGTGCGCATTCGACACGCCCAGGAGCTGCTCGAGACGACCGACCACACGGTGGATCGGATCGCCGCCCAGACCGGGTTCTCCACCACGAGCAACTTCCGTGCCCAGTTCGCCCAAACCCTCGGCGTCACCCCCGGCGCGTACCGGAAGGCGTTCCGTCCCCGGCCGGCGGGCGGGTGAGGCGGGACGACCCGGCGCCGAGCCCGGTGAGCGCGACCGGGCGCTGGGCCGGGGTTGCGGTGGGGTTGTGAACTCTCCCGGAATCGCGCGCGTACGCAGCGACCAGAGGGGCCCACGACCTCGAGCCTCGTCCCGAGGCGTCCCACCGCGCCCCTGGTCTCAGGCCTTCGAGTGGATGGTGACGACGTAGCCGTCGGGGTCACGGAAGGCGAACTGGGTCCCGAAGGGACCCTCGAACGGCTCCTGGACGATCGGCACACCCGCCTCGACCAGCCGCGCGTGCAAGCCGTCGGCGTCGGCATTGTGGAACCAGACGCCTATGCCTGCGCCGAGCTGGCCGACGGCGTCGAGGTCCACGCCCGGGAACGGGTCGCGCACCGCGAACGAGACGTCGCCGGCGGAGAACACGGCCGCGGCCGGGTTCGGTACCGGGAGCCGGATCAGCCCGACCGTCTCCTCGTAGAACGTCGCGGACGCCTCGCGGTCGCGTACCTGGAACGACACGAAATCGGGGCCACTGGTTGTCATGAGCTTCCTCCACTTCCTCGGATCACTTGTTCCTGGATCACTTGTGTCAATACTCTGACACTTAGGAGAGTGTGTCAAACTGTTGACATGGAAGAGGTGGGTGGCCGCACCGTGCCGGAGGAACTGGGCGTGCTGATCAAGGAGACGCAGGCCGTGTTGCACCAGCGGATGGACGAGGTGCTGCGTCCGCTCGCGCTGAGTGTGCCGCAGTACGCGTGCCTGCAGGCCCTGCAGGACACCCCGGGCATCACCGGCTCCGACCTCGCCCGGCGCGCGTTCGTCTCCCGTCAGTCGATGAACGTCCTGATCCAGGGCCTCGAGAAGCGTGGTCTGGTCGAGCGGTCCGACGCCCCCGGTCCGCGCCGGGAACGCGCCACGATCCTCACGCCCGCAGCCGTTGCGCTGCTGGTGCAGGCACGTGTCGAGGTCGCTGGTGTGGTCGGGACGATGACCGACCGGCTTGACGGGGCCGACCGCGATCGGCTCCGTGCACTGCTCGCCAGCTGCCGCGACGCGCTGCTGGGATCGTGACGCGGACTCTCCCGGCGCTCTGCCGGACCCCCACGGCGCCGGGCGGGGGGTGCGCTCAGTCCCGCTCGCCGCCCACCTCGACGGCCACCGGCTCGACATGGGCCGCCGTCCCGATCACCCGGACATGCTTGCCGCGGGCGAGCGAGGCCAGCGCCCCGACGAAGCTCATCACGGCGGCCGCCAGGAACACGATCACCAGGCCGGACTGGAACGGCGCCGAGATGAGCTGCGGGAAGAACTGCTGCCCGGTCAGGACACCGACATCCGCGGCCGGAAGCTTGTCCAGCACCCCGGTCGGCTCGAGCATCGACCGGATCGGGTTGTAGCCCAGGAAGGCGGCGAACAGGCTGCCGGTGGGAGGCAGGTTCGCGATCCGGGTGGCGACCCCGGCGGGGACATTGTGGGCGGTGAGGCCCGCGTAGAGCGCGGTCGGCAGGGTCCCGGCCAGGCCGGCGATCATCAGGGAGAAGAAGACACCGATCGACAGCGAACTGCCGGCGTTCGTGAACGTGCTCGACATGCCCGACGCGATGCCACGTTCGGAGGCACGTACGCTGCTCATCACGGTGGACCGGTTGGGCGCCGCGAACATGCCCGAACCGACCCCGTTGAGGAAGCACACCACGGCGAAGAGCCAGTAGGGGAAGTTCACCGGGATCATCAGGAACCCGAGGAAGGTGACGCCGACCAGGGTCAGACCCAACGGGGCGAAGATCCGCGACCCCAGCCGGTCGGAGATCATCCCCGACAACGGTCCGGCGATGATGAACCCGACCGTCAGCGGCAGCATGTAGATGCCCGCCCACAGCGGGGTGTCCTCGTACGCGTAACCGTGCAGCGGCAGCCAGATGCCCTGCAGCCAGATGATCAGCATGAACTGGAGGCCGCCCCGCGCCACCGCCGACAGGAAGGCCGAGAGGTTGCCGAAGGCGAACACCCGGATCCGGAACAACCGTACGTCCACCATCGGGTTGGGGATCCTGCTCTCGTACCAGACGAAGGCCACGAGGATGGCGAGGCCACCGACGATGCCGGCGATCACCCAGGGGTTGCCCCAGCCGTCCATCCGGTCGCCGTACGGCTGGATGCCGTAGGTGATGCCGATCAGCAGCGCGGTCAGACCGCCGGCGAAGAGGAGATTGCCGATCGCGTCGAGCGACTCCTTGCCCGCCGCGAGGCGGGCTCGCTCACCCGTCTCCCGGAGCGAGAGGTAGGCCCACACCGTGCCGATGATGCCGACCGGGACCGAGACCAGGAACACCCAGCGCCAGTGCAGGGCCGCCATCAGGCCGCCGAGCACCAGCCCGACGAAGGTGCCGGCGAGGCCGGCCACCTGGTTGATGCCCATCGCGGTCCCGCGCTTTCCGGCCGGGAAGGCGTCGGTGATGATCGCGGTCGAGTTGGCGAAGATCATCGACCCGCCGACGGCCTGGACGAGCCGCCACAGGATCAGCCAGACCGCGCCGGCGCCGCCGACGTACGGGTCGACCGACAGGGCGATCGCGGCGAGGGTGAAGACGAGGAAGCCGAGGTTGTAGACGCGCACCCGTCCGTACAGGTCGCCGAGCCGCCCGAAGGTGGTCACCAGGACGGCGGTCACCAGCAGGTACCCCATCAGCATCCACAGCAGATAGCTCACGTTGCCGGCCTGGAGGGGATCCAGCCGGATGCCGTTGAAGATGGCCGGCATGGCGATCATCACGATCGAGCCGTTGATCGACGCCATCAGGGCGCCCAGGGTGGTGTTCGACAGGGCGACCCATTTGTAGCGCTCGGGATGCAGGGCGTGGATACGCGTGGTGGGACTCATCGGATGGCTCCCCGTTCCTCTACTTGGGCGGTCGATTCGTCTTCGTGGGTGGTCGATACCGGGTCTTCGTGGGTGGTCGATACCGGGTCTTCGTGGGTGGTCGGCCTCGTGCCCGGGCCTCGTTCCGTCGGTGTCGTGTCCGGTTCCGGGACCTCGGTCGGGGGTGGGCCGAGCCGTCGTGGCGCGAGCAGTTCGGCCTGCCGGTCGACGATCGCGTCGAGGACCCGCCGGAAGGTGTCGCGGTCGGCGTCGGGGACCCCCTCGAACAGTTCCTCCTCGAGCCACTGGATGGCCGGCCACACCTGCTCGAGCAACTCGTCGGCCGCCGGGGTGGTTCGAGCCAGGAGGCATCGCCCGCCCGCGGGGTCGGGCGTACGTTCCACCCGGCCGTCCTGTTCGAGGACGGAGAGCATCCCGGCGACCGATGCCGGGGTGATGCGCACCAACCGGGCGAGCTCCGCGCCGGAGATCCCCGGGTTGTCGGCGAGGTGGCGAAGCATCGAATACTGGGCGATGGTCAGCCCGAACGGACGCAGTGTCCCGTCCGCAAGGGTGCGTACGGCGAGGTGGGCGCGCTTCAACGGACCCAACAGGGTGGTACGGCGATCCGGTCTGACCATGGTTCCTATCTTAGGTTCCTTATATTGGCTGTGTGGCTGGGTGAGGGGACTCCCGGCGGGGTGGGGCAGGGATACCCGGGCTCGTGCCCGACGTGTGTTCGGGCCCGCGAGAGCGGGGGTGGTGTGGCGCCAGGGGCAGTGTGGCAGGGTGAACGGGTGAGAGTCGGATGCATCGGACTGGGCGACATCGCCCGGAAGGCCTATCTGCCCGTGCTGGGCGGCCTGGCGGACGTCGAACTCCACGTGCAGACCCGGACCCCGTCGACCCTCACCGCGGTAGCCGACGGTCTGCACCTGCCCGGACCGCAGCGCCACGCCGATCTGGAGTCGTTGCTCGATGCCGGCCTGGACGCCGCGTTCATCCACGCGCCGACCGAGGCTCACCCCCGGATCGTGACGCAGCTGCTGCAGGCCGGCGTCCCGACCTATGTCGACAAGCCGCTCGCCGATGACCTGCAGACCTGCAGCCGGTTGGTGGCGCTCGCCGAGCAGCGGAACACGTCCTTGATGGTGGGGTTCAACCGGCGCTTCGCCCCCGGTTACGCGGGGTGTCGCGACCACCCGCGGGACCTCATCGTGATGCAGAAGAATCGCCCCGGGCCCGCCGCCGGGGCGCGCCGGACGGTCTTCGACGACTTCATCCACGTCGTCGACACGCTGCGTTTCCTCGTCCCCGGCGAGGTCACGGAGGTGGCGACGCGACATCGCGTACGGGAGGGCCGGCTCGAGCACGTGGTCCTGCAGTTGTCGGGGGAGGGGTTCACTGCCCTGGGGGTGATGAACCGCGTCGCCGGCGTCACCGAGGAGGTGCTCGAGGTCTCCGGCCAGGGGCGCAAGCGAGTCGTACGGGACCTGGCCGACGTGATCGACCACCCCGACGGCCTGCCCACCCTGCGCCGCCGGCCGGACTGGGTGCCCGTGCCGCGGCAGCGCGGCATCGAACAGGCCGTCCTGGCGTTCCTGGACGCGGTGCGTGCGGGCACCGTCCTGTCGGCGCGCGATGCCCTGACCACCCACGCGTTGTGTGAGGACATTGTGGCCCCGCTGGAGGCGTCGGCAGCGGGGTGACGGGTTCCGCGGGGTGACGGGTTCCGCGGGGCACGCGTCCTCGTCGCGCTCGTGCGCTCCGTCACTCCTCCTTCTGCTCTGTGTCCGTTCCGCCTGCTGCCCTCCTGCAGTCCTTCCCTTCTGCAGTCGTTCCCTTCTGCAGTCGTTCCCTTCTGCAGATTCCGCTCCGGAACGTCAGACCTGCGTGCCAGTCTGGGGGTGTTATCGGATATTTGTTCGTATAGGGGGAGTCGTGTGGGACTGGTCGGACGCCGTCGGCGCGGATCGGATGCCGCGGGAACAGGCCGAGGATGTCGGGGTCGGCATCCAGGGCGCCGCGACGGCACAGGCGCGATGCGATGCCCGCCTGTTGGAGTTGGTCGGCGAGTTCGATGCCGGCCTGGGCTGGGCCTGGTTCGACGGGATCACCTCGTGTGCGCACTGGTTGACGTGGGCTTGTTCGATGGGTCCGGGGGCGGCCCGGGAGCATCTGCGCGTCGCGCGGGCGCTGCGTTCGATGCCGATGGTGGCGGCACGGTTCGCCGAGGGCGAGTTCACCTATTCGAAGGTGCGTGAGTTGACCCGGGTGGCGGGCCGGGTCGAGGAAGCGGAGCTGTGTGAGCTCGCCAGCCTGCAGACGGCGTCGCAGTTGGCGCGGACTGTTCGGCGGTATCGGGCTCAGGACGGCACTCACCTGGCTCACCTCGCCCGCCGCCGATTGTCGTGGCGGGAGACCGATGACGGCATGGTGCGACTCAGCGTCACCCTGTTGCCGGAGGAGGCCGCCGTCCTCCGTGGTGCGGTGGAGGCTGCGACCGACCGGCAGCTCGACACTCCTGACTTCGTCGATTCGCCCGGCGCCACTGATTCGCCTGGCACCGCCGATGCTCCCGACGTCTCAGCCGTTCTCCGGCCCGCCGAGCCCGCTGTCGGGTCTGAGTCACCAGGTGCTCCGAGCCCTGAGCGGGAGGTGGATCGACCGGTGATCGATCCGGTGGCCGGGTTATGTGAGGTGGCCCGGGGATATCTGGAAACTGTTCCCGCCACCTACACCGATGATCCCCACCTGGTCGTCGTGCACGTGGATGCCGAATCCCTGGCCAGCGTCGGTGCCGCCGCCGACGTCTATGCGGCCGACGTCCGTGCCGCCGAGGTGTCTGCCGGCGGTGATGGCCCTGACGACGTGAACGGCGCGGCTGGCCCGGACGTTCCCGCGGGAACGTCCGGCGATGCCGGGCCGCGGCACGGCGCCGGGCGGGCGTGGGTCGAGCGCGGCGGGCCGGTCGAGGTCGCCACCGCGGCGCGGCACGCCTGTGACGGGCGGGTGGTCGGGATGATCATCGACCGCAACGGTGATGTGCTGGCCATGGGCCGCACCCGGCGGTTGGCCTCACCGTCGCAGCGGCGTGCCCTGCGGGTACGCGACAGATCCTGCCAGTTCCCCGGTTGCGCCCAACACCGCCGGCTCAAGGCCCACCACATCGTGTCCTGGGCGCAGGGAGGCCCGACCGATCTCAGCAACCTGGTCCTGCTGTGCCAGGCCCACCACACCTACGTCCACGAAGGAGGTGTCAGTCTGGCGGGCCGGCCCGGCGCCTGGGAGTTCACCCTGCCGGACGGACGCACGATCGGCAGGGACGGCCCGGCCACTGCGGGGGCGCGGCCCGACCCTGAGGAGATCGACGAGATCGTATGGTCCGCTGTGGCGGCCGCCGCCGCACAACCCGACCGGGTCTTCCCCTCCGGTGCCGGCGCCGGCTTCCGGCTCACTGAGTGCGTCCAACGGCTCTTCGACATCCAACTACCAGCAGCCGCCTGATCGGTGGTGGTCAGAGGCCCTTGGCGTCCCTCATGCGCTCGGGCGTCCAGTACTCGGCGACTGCCTGGTTGATGGCGTCTTCCCTCGTCAGCCCCTGGTCCATCAGTTCCCTGACCCGCGCCTCCACCTCAGGGGTCAGCGGCGCGGAGGTGGCTGTGGAATCGCTGGACACCGCCCCCGGAGCCGCTGGAGGGGGCCCGGGTACGTCCGCGCGGTCGCACCCGGCTACGGCGACCGTGGCGACGACCACCGCTGCTCCGGCGACGATGGTGTGTACGCACCTGGTGCGGTGCCGCTGCCGAATGTTCCACGTCATAGCGTCCTCCGATGGGCCACGCATTCCGAGACGGGACGACACCCGACCAAGCGCCGGCCGCGGTGACATCGCCCAGACTACGGGTGAGCGGGGTTCGCGGTACGGTGGCGAACTCCGCCGCGTGGCTGAGGTGCGCCGTGACCCAGGACCTCGAGAGGTTGATTCGGTACCGATAGGAGTGGTCGTCGTGGTCGGACGATTCAGTTTCGACTCCTACGTGCAATTCGGCGGATCACCAATGGCCGCGTCGGTCTTTGATCTGCTGCTGCCCGGAGCAATGGCCGCCGCCGCGTTCGCCACCCTGATCGGGTTCGCGCTCGCGGTGATCGTGATCTAGGTCATGCTGGCCGGGCCGCTCCAGGTCGCGCTGGTCGTGGAGCCATGAACCGTGATCCGGCGGGCCGGTCGATGCGGTGCCTACCGGGCGCGTCCCCTGCCGCCGTACGCGTCGGCGCAGCCCCTGCAGCGCCACCGACGGGCTGCACTCCGTTGCTCCGGGCCGAGGGCGGGCGCCGGCCCCGGCGACGGCTAGTCGTTCGCTGCCAACTTGCGGAGGATCGGGATCACCGCAGCGAGCCGTGTGCGTTCGTCGGGCTCGAGGGCGGCTAGCTGGCCGTCGAACCAGCCCTCCATTCGGGCCCGTACGTCGGCGGCGACCGTCGCCCCGGTGTCTGTCGCGCTCAGCAACACGCGACGCCCGTCGGCGGGGTCCTTCGAGCGATCGACGTAGTGGAGCTCCTCGAGACGGCGAATGGTCTGACTCATCGAGCCGAGAGAGACTCCGGCGTGCTCGCAGAGCGCGGTGAGGGTCTGCGGCCCCTTCTTCTGGAGCCGCAACAGGACGCTTGTCGCGGCGTCGCCGAGCTCACCCGGCGGCCGGTGTGAGCGATAGCGGCGGTACAAGGCGGAGACCAGCGTCCGCAGTTCGGCGCCGAGCGCCCCGATACCGGCTTCTGTGACGCCGGCTTCTGCGGCAACGGCTTCTGCGTCGACGCTTGCTCCGTCTCCCATGGATGCTTACTATACCTCAGTAGTTAATTAGTGATACTAAGGATTTCGCATGTCAAGGGAACAAGGAAGATCGTGGGAGACGGATGCTGCAGCGCGCGACGATCTGGATCGCCCCGCGCGCGATGGGCTGGGCGAGTCGAACGCCGTGCGTGACGAGAGGAGCTTGTTCGGCTGGCGTTTCACCGCCCCGCTGATGCTCGCGTCGACCCTGAACCCGATCAACAGCTCGATGCTGGCAACAGGACTCACCAGCATGGCGCGCGACTTCGCCATCGGCCCGGGAACGGCGGCAGCGCTGGTCTCGGTGCTGTACCTGTGCGCTGCGATCATGCAGCCCACGTTCGGCAAGCTCGGCGCCGTCCTGGGCGCCCGGCGGGTCTTCCTGACCGGGCTCGCCATCGTCCTCGTCGGTGGGGTCGTCGGCACGTTCGCGCCATCGTTCGGCTGGCTCCTGGTGTCGCGGGCCCTGCTGGGCGTGGGGACGTCGGCGGCTTTTCCCACCTCGATGGCGCTCGTACGCCACCGTGCCGACGAGGCCGGCCTGAGCGCGCCGACCCGGGTCATCGGTTCCTTCTCCATTGCCGCCCAGGTCACTGTGGTCCTCGGGCTGCCGCTCGGCGGCCTGCTGACCAGCGCCTTCGGCTGGCGGGCCCTGTTCGCGGTGAACGTGCCGCTCGCCCTGTCGGCCCTCCTCGCCGTGCTCCGCTGGGTCGACCATGACCGCCCCGCCGAGCGATCAGCTCCGCGCGCCGTCCTGGCCGCCCTCGACCTCCCCGGCATCGGGCTTTTCGCCGGCGCGACCGTCTGTCTGCTCCTGTTCCTCGGTGACCTGCAGCACCCGTCCTGGCCACTGCTGGCGGCAGCGGTCCTCCTCCTTGCCCTCCTGGTCATCCGGGAGCTCCGGGTGCCCGAGCCACTCATCGACGTCCGCACTCTCATCCGTCACCCTGCGCTCGCGCGTACGTACCTGCGTCAGCTCATCGCCGGGCTTGCCGTCTACACCGCCCTGTACGGCGTCAGTCAGTGGATGGGGGAGGCGGCCGGGCTCGGTGCGGCATCCGTGGGGGTGATCATGATCCCCCTGTCCGCGATCTCGGTCGTCCTGGCTCGTCTCGTCTCCACCCGCGGATGGGTGCGGCCGGCGCTGGTGTCCGGCGCGCTCACCGTCATCGCGGCCGGCGCGGTCCTCATGGTGGTGCAGGCAGACATGCCTGGGCTCGTCGCCGTTCTCGTCGGCATGTCCGTGCTGTTCGGCGCCGCCAACGGCCTCACGAATGTGGCCATCCAGACTGCCCTCTACCTCCAGGCGCCCGCCGAGCAGATCGGCACCGCCTCCGGGCTGCTTCGGACGTTCGGCTACATCGGCGCGATCTTCTCCTCCAGCCTGATGACGATCACCTTCGGCGACCACGCCACCGACGCCGGCCTCCACCTGCAGGGCGCGATCGTCATTGCTCTCGGCACCATCCTCGTCCTGCTCTCCTTCGACCGACGCCTCCCTGTCGCCGCCCCGCGGGCACCACGCACCGCCTGACCCGGATCGGACCACTCATGCCCAGGCTTCTCGACGTCCTCCTCACGCCCCTCGGCTGGGCGCTGCGCCGCCACCGCTCCGGCGAGAAGCACAGCGTCCTCTCCCGGCCCGGCTGGGATGCCCCCGCCACCATCACGCTGACCAGTGACTCCTTCGATCAGGGGGGACGTATCGCTGACCGGCATTCCCTGCCGGGGCGCGGGCAGAACGTCTCACCGCAGCTGAGCTGGTCCGGCATCCCGACCGCGGCCCGGCAGCTGCTGCTGGTCTTCGAGGACCTCGACTTCCCCTTCGACCGGCCCGGAGTCCACAGCATCGGACTGCTGCCACCCGACGTGCCCGGCGTCGCCGAGGGCGGCCTCACTCCGGACCACGGACCCGTCCGCTGGATCCCCACCCGTGACGGCACGCGGATCGGATATGCCGGCCCACGTCCCCTCCCCGGCCACGGAACCCACCACTACCGCTTCCACCTGATCGCGCTCGACGCGACGATCGACGCGTACGTCGCGCTCCCCGACATCGAGACCCTCGACGCGTGCGTCGCCGGACACACCATCGCCCGTGGCACCCTCGAAGGACACCAGCGCGGGTAGTGATGCGGATGAGGGTGCGCGCCCGGTGACGCTCGGTCAGCGAGGAAGGCGGCGGGACAAGGCGAGTCCGCGTGCGGAGACCGCAACGTTGCTGAGGATGATCAGACCCATGCCGATCCACTCGTGGAGCCGGAATGCCTGATGGAGCAGGATCCACCCGGCCAGGGCCGCCCAGACCGGGTTGATGCTGGTGAAGGTGCCGAAGACCTGTGCAGGCACCCGGCGCAGCGCGAGCAGGTCGGCGACGTACGGCACGATCGACGACATCAGCCCGCAGGCGAGGGCAAGCACGATGGCCGGCGCGGTGGGAGTGTGGACGGCGAACCAGGCCGCCGCGATCGGTGTCCAGACGGCAGCGGTGACGAGACTGGCCAGGGCGGTTCCGTGCAGGCCTGGAAGCCGTTGACCGAGGGTTCGGTTGAGCAGGACGTAACAGCCCCACGCCGTCGCGGCGAGCAGTCCCAGGGCGATGCCGATGACGTCGGTGGAGGGACCGGGGCTGGTCAGCACCAGCACGCCGGCACTGGCCAGCGCGGCGCAGGCGACGTCGAGCACGCGGCGTGAGCTGGCGATGGCGACGGTGAGTGGGCCGAGGAACTCGAGGGTGACGGCCAGGGCGAGCCCGATCCGGTCGATCGCGGTGTACAGGCTGAGGTTCATCACGCTGAACACGACCACCAGGCCGAGCCCCGGCCACCACTGGTCCCTGCGCAGGCCACGGAGCCGCGGACGAACGATGGGCGTCAGGACGATCGCCGTGACGAGCTGCCCGACGACTACCTGGCCGACCTGCGGGAGCTGCTGGCGGTGCTGGGCCGCGAGACCGGGGTGCTGATGCATGCGGGGCTGTCGCCCGGCGGTGAGCTCACCGACCTGCGGCTGCGGGTCGTCCAGCGGGTCGGCCGGTTCTTCCCGCACTACGCGCTGCGCGGCCCGACCTACGTCTTCACCCTGCCCGAACGCGACCAGGCCGGATTCGACGCGCTGCGTACGCTGCGGGACCGGGCGCTGTGGAGTGTCGCCAGGGCCGCGGACGAGGCCGGCGAACAGGTCCGGGCGTTCTTCGTGGCGCTGCGCCGCCAGACCGCCTTCTACCTGGGCTGGCTCAACCTGAGGGAGCGCCTCGCCGCGGCGGGGATGGCGGTCTGCCGGCCCGACCCCCGGGCCGACCGGGACGTGTTCCGCGCCCGGGGCCTCTACGACCCGTGCCTGGTGCTGCGGTCCGGAGCAGGGGTGGTGCCCAACGACGTCGACACCCGGGGGCACCGACTGTTGGTCGTCACCGGGGCGAACCACGGCGGCAAGACCACCCTGCTCCGGGCGATCGGCCTCGCCCAGCTGCTCGCGGACGCCGGCGGCTACGTGCCGGCCACCTCGCTGGCATGCTCCTCGGCCACCGGCGTGCTCACCCACTGGGCACGGGAAGAGGACGCCGGGATGCGCCACGGCAAACTGGACGAGGAACTGGCCCGGATGAGCGACCTCGTCGACCGGGTCCGGCCGGGCTCGCTGGTGCTGTCCAACGAGTCCTTCTCCTCCACCAACGAGGCGGAGGCGTCCCAGATCGGCCTCGACGTCTTCCGGGCGTTGGTCGACGCCGGCGTCCGGGTCGTTGTGGTGACCCATCTCTACGACCTCGCCGAGACCCTGCACGCCACGGGCCGGCCGCCGGCCGTGTTCCTGCGGGCCGAGCGTGGGGCCGACGGCGAGCGTACGTATCGGCTGTCGGCGGGCCCGCCCCTGCCGACGGCGTACGCCCGCGACCTCTACCGCCGCGAGTTCGGCGACGACCTGCCGGATGATCCGGAGGGGCTGGCCGGGCCGCCGCGGGTGCCCTAGGATCCGGACCGAGGGCACGAGGGCACCCAACCTGAGACGCGCGCCGCGTCGCCGGTGGCCGCCGGTCCGGACGAAATGAGGGCGAGATGGCCGTCCCCGAGACTCACGACGGTGCGCCGGCAGCCGGCCGGTGGTTCGATCGGTCCAGCGGTGCTGCCGCGCTCGCGTTCGCGGCGGCGTACGTGGTGATCATCGCCCTGTACGTGCCGCTGGGTGCTGCACCGTCCGACCCGCTCGCCCGGCTGGAGTACCACGGCGCGCACCTGGGCGCGTGGTGGGCGATCCTCACCCTGTCGGTGCTGACCGATCTGCTGCTGATCCCGGTGACCGTCTCCGCGTACGCGCGGCTGGCCGGCTCCCACCGGCGGACGATGACGGTGGCGGTCGCCTTCGTGGCGCTGTTCGTAGTGCTCGACCTCGCCGTGACCTGGACCAATTACGCCGCGGTGCTGACCCTGAGCGATGCGTACGCCACCGCCGACGCAGCCCAGCGGGCGGCCGTCGTCGCGGCCGCCCGGTATCCCGCTTCGCTGCTCGGGTCGACGTTGCTGTTCGTCTACAACAGCCTGACGCTGTCGGTGGGCATCCTGATCACCGGGCTGGTCATGCGGCGCTCCGGGTTCCGTCGGCCGACCGGCTACCTGGGCATCGCAACCGGGGCCGTCGGCGTCATCGCCGTCGTCGGATCGCTGCTGCTGCCGGCGATCGGCTCCGCCATCATCCTCGCCTCGCTGCTGACCCTGCTCTGGGTCGCCTTCGTGGGCGTCGACCTGCTCCGCCCTGCGCCTGCGACCGGTTGAGCTGTCCGGATCTGGCCGGGCCGGTGGCGGACGTCGGTGACGGGGCCGGCGATGGAGCTGACGAACCGAGGGGCAATGTGTCACTGTCGTGTTACGACCGTGTGTCCGAGGCGAGACGTACCGGGTTCGGCGGCACCGTCCGCTAGCCTTTTCCCGCAGTCCGGAGGGTGTAGTAGTGCGTTCCGGCCCCAAGAATGAGGTGGATGCATGAGTCTTTTCGTGAAGAAGACCATCGGTGAGGTCCAGCAGGACCTGGCGGATCCCGAGCGGAGCCTGCGACGCGACCTGTCGGCGTGGGACATCGCCGTGATGGGCGTCGCGGTCGCCGTCGGCGCGGGCATCT
Organism: Raineyella sp. W15-4; assembly: GCF_033170155.1. GTDB lineage: Bacteria > Actinomycetota > Actinomycetes > Propionibacteriales > Propionibacteriaceae > Raineyella. The sequence goes on from NZ_CP137079.1 coordinate 619,635, forward strand.
TCTCCGTCGGGGCGCAGGCCGCCGCCAACTACGCCGGCCCCGCGGTGATCATCTCGTTCATCATCGCCGCCCTGGTCTGTGGCCTGGCGGTGATGAACTACGCCGAGTTCGCCTCGACGATCCCGGTGTCGGGGTCGGCGTACACGTTCTCGTACGTCTCGCTGGGGGAACTGATCGCCTGGATCATCGGCTGGGACCTGATCCTCGAGATGCTGATGGCGGCCTCGGTGATCTCCAAGTACTGGGGCATCTACGTCCGCAACGTCTTCGAGTTCCTGCACGTCGACCTGCCGACGGAGTTCCCCCTCGGCGCGCTCAGCGTCTCCTGGCCGCCGGTGCTCATCGTCGCCCTGTTCACCGTCCTGCTGGTGCTCGGCACCAAGCTCACCTCTCGGGTCAACGGCGTGCTGACGGTGATCAAGATCGGCATCACCCTGTTCATCATCGTCGCCGGCGCCTTCTACGTGAAGGCCGCGAACTTCAGTCCCTTCCTGCCGCCGGCCGAGCCCACTGCCGGCTCCCAGGCCTCCGGGGTGATGACGCAGAGCCTGTTCGCCTTCCTCTCCGGTGCCGCGCCGACCCGCTACGGCGTGTACGGGCTCCTCGCCGCGGCCGCCCTGGTCTTCTTCGCCTTCATCGGCTTCGACATCGTCGCCACCACCGCCGAGGAGGCCAAGGACCCGCAGCGGACCCTGCCCCGGGGCATCTTCGGCGGCCTGGCCCTGGTCTCCGTGCTGTACGTGGCGGTCACCATCGTCGTCACCGGGATGGTGAGCTACCAGGCGATGGCCAAGGAGAAGGAGCCCTCGCTGGCCACCGCGTTCCGCCTGGTCGGCGCGAACTGGGTCGGCACGATCATCACCATCGGCATCCTGATCGGCCTGACGACCGTCATCATGGTGCTGCTGCTGGGCCTGGCCCGGGTGGTCTTCGCAATGAGCCGCGACGGGCTGCTGCCGCGCGGCCTGTCGCACACCTCGAGCCGCGGCACGCCGGCCCGGCTGCAGATCCTGAGCGGTGTGGTCGTCGCGGCGATCGCCGCCCTGGCCGACGTCAACCAGCTGTCGGAGATGATCAACATCGGCACCCTGTCGGCGTTCGTGCTGGTGAGCTTCTCCGTGCCGGTGCTGCGGCGCCGCTACCCCGACCTCAAGCGCGGGTTCACCGTGCCGTGGTCGCCGACCCTGCCGATCATCTCCGGCGTGCTGTGCCTGTGGCTGATGGCCAATCTGGCCGTCGAGACCTGGCTGCGCTTCGTGGTGTGGCTGCTGGTCGGCCTCACCCTGTACTTCGGCTACAGCTACCGGCACTCCCGGGCCCGGCTCGAACAGGACGCCGAGCTCCCGACGGCGAGCGGTGCGCGCCCCGGGACGGGGTCGTGGACCGTCGCGGCAGGTGTCCTGGTCGGGCTCTCCCTGGTGGCGGCGATCGGCGCGATCATCGTCCTGCTGGTCGGGCCCGGTGGTGCCGCGACCCTGTCGGGTGGGGTGGTCTGGGCGCTCATCCTCGGACCGGCGCCCGGGATCGTGGCCGGTCACCTGGCGCTCAGTGGGACCGGGTCGGACAGCGTCCGGTCCCGGGCGGTCCAGACGATCCTGGCCACCGGCTACGGCACCGCCGCGGTGGCCGTGGTGGTCGGCATCGTGCACGCGCTGGCCGTGCTCTGAGACCCGGGCTGCGGCCGGCCGAGCCGTCGGGCCGACCCCGCCCGGAGCCTGACCGGGCGCTGGCATAGTGGTGCCCGTGAAGGAGTCCACGCTCACCGCACAGTCCCGATCACGCGCCCTGGCAGAGATGGCCGACGACGGCGGCCTCGACCTGCTGGTCGTCGGTGGCGGCGTCACCGGCGCCGGCATCGCCCTTGACGCCGTCACCCGCGGCCTGCGCACCGGCCTGGTCGAGATGCAGGACTGGGCGGCCGGTACCTCGTCGCGGTCCTCCCGCCTCGTCCACGGCGGGCTCCGCTACCTCTATCAGCTCGACCTGCATCTGGTCTCCGAGGCCCTCGCCGAGCGTGGCCTGCTGCTGGACACCATCGCCCCGCATCTGGTCCACGCCCAGCCGTTCCTCTGGCCGCTCCGGGTCCCCCTCGTCGAGCGCGGCTACAGCGCCCTCGGCGTCGGCCTGTACGACCTGATCGCCCGGTTCCACGGCGGCCGGGTGCCGATCCAGCGGCACTACGACAAGGCCGGCGCGCTCGGCATCTTCCCCGACATCCGGCCCGGGCGGCTGACCGGCGCGATCCGCTTCTACGACGCCCGGGTGGACGACGCCCGGCTGGTGATCGACCTGGTCCGCACCGCCGTGTCGTACGGCGCCCTGGCCGCCCCGCGGACCCGGGTGGTCGACTTCGTCCGCCAGCACGGGGTGGTCACCGGGGCCGTCCTGCACGACCTGGAGGCCGACCGCGAGATCACCGTACGGGCCCGGCACATCATCAACGCCACCGGCGTGTGGACCGAGCAGACCGAGCGGCTGGCCGGCCCCACGGCCCGGGGTCTCAGGGTGCTGGCCTCCAAGGGGGTGCACATCGTCGTGCCGAAGGAGCGGATCCGGGGCCGCACCGGCCTGTTCCTGCGCACCTCGACGTCGGTGCTGTTCATCATCCCGTGGCCCGACCACTGGGTGATCGGCACCACCGACACCGCCTGGACCGAACAGCCCGAGACCCCTGTGGCCACCGCGGCCGACATCGACTACATCCTCGACCAGGCCAACGCCGTGCTCCGCTCCCGGCTGACCCGCGACGACATCCTCGCGTCGTACGCCGGCCTGAGGCCGCTGCTCCAACCGCTCGCCGCCACCCCCGGCGACTCCGCCAAGGTCTCCCGCGAACACACCGTCGCCCGGATCGCCCCCGGCCTCTCGGCGATCGCCGGCGGCAAGCTCACCACCTACCGCAGGATGGCCGAGGACGCGGTCGACTTCGCCCTCGGCCCCGAACGGACCCGGGCGCAGCCCTCGATCACCCGGCGGATCCAGTTGGTCGGCGCGGTCGGCTACGAGGCCACCCGGGCGCAGGCCGGCCCGGTCGCCCGCCGGATGGGGTGGGACCGGCACCGCACCGAGCACCTGCTCTCCCGCTACGGGTCGGAGCTGACGACCATCGCCGATCTGATCCGGGAGGACCCCGGGCTCGGTCGCCCGCTGACAGCCGCCCCGACCTACCTGCGGGCCGAGGCCGCCTTCGCGGTGACCCACGAAGGCGCCCTGCACCTGGCCGATGTGCTGCGCCGGCGGGTCCGGCTGGCGTACGAGCTGCCCGACGGGGGCTGCGCCGCGCTGGACGAGGTCGGCGACATCGTCGCCCCGCTGCTCGGCTGGGACGCCACCACTCTGGAACGCGAGAAGGATCGCTACCGCCGCGAGGCGGAGGCACAGCGTGCCGCATCGGAGGCACCCGACGACGCGACCGCCTCGGCACTGATGGCGGCGGCCCCGGCCGGGGCCCCCGCGGAGGCCCCGGCCGCGGAGTAGCCGGCCAGGCCGAGTCGCCGCGACAGGGGAGCCCAGGGGAAGTCCCGCGGGTCGGCACACCCACCGCGTCTATTTAGGCAAGGCTTGCCTTACTCAGTGTCCTCTCAGTAAGGTCACCCTCACTTGCCCACGGGCTTCGGCCCCACTCCCGAGGAGACCCATGCGCCCCCTTCGCCGGATCGCCATCGCCGCCGCCGCGCTGACCGCCCTGACCACCGTCGCGGCCTGCTCGACCACCGGCAGTGCCGATCAGTCGACCGCGACCCGCCAGCTCACCGACACCCGAGGGACGGTGACCGTCCCGACCCGGCCGACGACGGCGTACGTCGCCGACTGGGCCGCCCTCGACACCCTCGCCGCCCTCGAGGTGCCGGTGGCCGGGGCGACGCTGACCCGGATCCCCGACGACCTGAAGCAGAAGTTCACCGGCGCCGAGGACCTCGGCACTCCCCAGGAACTCAAGCTCGAGCAGGTCGCCGCCGGGGACCCCGACGTGATCGTCGTCGGCGCCCGCGCCACCGGACAGTACGACAAGCTCACCGAGATCGCCCCCACCGTCGACCTCACCCCGACGACGACCAGCCACCTCGACGCCCTCGAGCAGCAGACCACCATCCTCGGCGAGCTCTTCGGCAAGCAGCGGGAGGCCGCCGACCGGCTCGCCGGGATCGACACCCTGATCCAGGACACCCGCGGCGCGGTCGCCGGCAAGGGCGACGCGCTGGTCCTGATGGTCTCCGGCGGCAAGATCTCCGCCTTCGGCCCCGGCTCCCGCTTCGGCCTGATCCACGACGACCTGGGGATGCCGGCCGCCGCCCCCGACCTGAAGGTCGACGCCCACGGCCAGGTGGTGTCGTACGAGTTCATCGCCACCGCCGACCCCGACTGGATCTTCGTCATCGACCGCGACAAGGCGATCGGCCAGAGCGGCACCCCCGCCGCGCAGGTGCTCGACACCGATCTGGTCAACCGCACCACCGCCGGCCGAGAGGGCCACATCGTGCCGCTCGACGGCGTCGAGTGGTACGTCATCGGCAACGGCCTGAACACCACCCGCTCGATGATCGACGACGTCCGGACGGCCGTCGCGGGGTGATGAGCGCCCGCACCCTCGCCCCGTCGCGGGACGTACGTCAGGTCACCGACCCCGCCGGCCCGTCCGCCGGCCCGGTGGCGGGCGTACGCCCCCGGCGGGGCCGCGCGGCCTCCGCCGGCCTGCTCACCCTCGGCGTGCTGCTCGTCGCCGGCCTGACCGGGATCAGCCTGTTCGTCGGCGTCGGGCAGCTGCATCCCGCGACGGTGCTGCACGACGAGACCCAGCAGATGCTGCTGGTGCAGAGCCGGGTGCCGCGGACGGTCGCGCTGCTGCTGGCCGGGGCGGCGATGGCCGTCGCCGGCACGATCATGCAGCTGTTGGCCCGCAACCGGTTCACCGAACCGTCCACCGCCGGCACCACCGAGTTCGCCGGGCTGGGCATCGTGGCCGCCACCCTGGTCGTGCCGGACGCCCCGCTGATCGTCCGGATGGCCGCCGCCTCCGCCGCCGCGCTGGTCGGCTCCGCCGTGTTCCTGCGGATCATCCGCGGGCTGCCGACCCGGGAGACGCTGCTGGTGCCGCTGGTCGGTCTGATGCTGGGTGGGGTGGTCAGTGCCGCCACGACCTTCGTCGCGCTGCGCACCGACCTCATGCAGTCGCTCACCTCCTGGCTCACCGCCGACTTCTCGGTCGTCATCGCCGGCCGTTACGAACTGCTCTGGGCGGCCGGTGCGGTCACCCTGCTGGCCTATCTGGCCGCGGACCGGTTCACCGTCGCCGGGCTCGGCGAGGACGTCACCACCAGCCTGGGCCTCGACTACCGGGCGGTGATGGGCCTCGGCCTGGCGATCGTGTCCGTCGTCACTGCGGTCGTGGTGGTCACCGTCGGCGCGGTGCCGTTCATCGGTCTGGTGGTGCCCAACCTCGTCGCACTGTGGGTGGGCGACCACGCCCGCCGATCGTTGGTCTGGACCGCGCTGGGCGGGATGGCGTTCGTCCTGCTGTCCGACCTGGTGGCCCGGACCGTCGTCGCGCCGGCCGAGATCCCGCTGGGGACCGTGGTCGGGGTGGTCGGTGCCGGGCTGTTCCTGGCCCTGCTCGGTCGCCAGGTGGTGCGGGCCCGATGAGCCCGACCCGCCCCGCCGGGCCACCCGCCGCGTCGCTCGTCGGTCGGGCCGCCCCCGCACCGGACAGCGCGACCGGCAGCGTACGACCCGCGCTCGGCGACCCGTCCCGACCGGTGGGTGATCGGTCCCGGCTGATGCTGCTAGCCCTGCTCGCCCTGGCGGCGGCCGCCGGCTACCTGCTCCTCGGCCTGCACGGCAACATCGGGTACGCGCTGACCCGGCGCGCGACCACGCTGGCCACCCTCGGTGTCGTCGGCACCGCGATCGCGCTGTCCACCGTGCTGTTCCAGACCGCCACCCACAACCGGATCCTCACCCCCTCGGTGATGGGCTTCGATGCCCTCTACCTGTTCGTCCAGACCCTCGGGGTGGCGGTGTTCGGCGTCGGTGCCACCCGGCAGCTGCCGCCGCTGGCCCGCTTCGGGCTCGAGGTCGCCGTGATGCTCGGCTTCTCGCTGGGGCTGTACGGCTGGCTGATCGGCCGACTGGCGCGGCGGATCCACCTGCTGGTGCTGATCGGCATGGTCTGCGGGGTGTTCTTCCGCTCGCTGACCCAGTTCGTCCAACGGATCCTCGACCCGACCGAGTTCGTCGTCGTGCAGGACGCCATGTTCGCCGACTTCACCGACGCGGACACCACCCTGCTCGGCATCGCCGCCGTTGTCGTCGGGCTGGTCGCCGTCGCCGCCCGGCGGCTGTTCCCGCGCCTCGACGTGATGTCACTGGGGCACGATCCGGCGATCAGCCTCGGCGTCGACCACCGGCGGATGACCGTGGTCGTGCTGGTGATGGCCGCTGTGCTGGTGTCGGTGTCGACCGCGCTGGTCGGCCCCACCACCTTCTTCGGTCTGCTGGTCGTCCACCTCGGCTATCGGCTGGTCCGCACCGGCTGGCACCGGACGACCGTCCCGGCCGCGATCGGGGTCGCCTTCGTCGTGCTGGTCGCCGGCCAACTGCTGCTGGAACGGGTCCTCGGGCTCGATTCCGTGCTGGCCGTCGCGGTGGAGTTCCTCGGCGGCCTGGCCTTCCTGTTGTTGCTCACCCGTCGCCCCCGCTGAGGATCGTCCCCATGATCGAGATCTCCCAGGTCAGCACCTCCTACGGCCGCACCCGGGTCGTGCACGACGTCGACCTGACCCTGCAGGCCGGCGGCATCACCTCGCTGATCGGGCCGAACGGCGCCGGAAAGTCGACCCTGCTGGCCACCATCGCCCGACTGCATCCGGTGGAGGCCGGCACGATCCGCGTCGACGGGCTGGACGTCGCCCGCTGCGACAGCCGGGAACTCGCCCGCCGGCTGGCCATCCTCCGCCAGGAGAACCACCTGGCGGTCCGGCTCACCGTCCGCGACCTGGTGTCGATGGGCCGCTTCCCGCACTCCGGGGGCCGGCCGGGGCCGACGGACCTGGCCCGGATCGACGAGGCACTGGGGTTCCTGGACCTCACCGGGCTGGCCGACCGCTATCTCGACGAGCTCTCCGGCGGCCAGCGGCAACGCGCGTACGTGGCGATGGTGCTCGCCCAGGACACCGAGTACATCCTGCTCGACGAACCGCTCAACAACCTCGACATGGCCCACGGGGTGGCGATGATGCGGCTGCTCCGCCGGCTTGCCGACGACCTGGGCAAGACCGTCGTGATCGTGGTGCACGACATCAACTTCGCGTCGGTGTGGTCGGATCGGATCGTCGCGATGCGTGACGGCCGGCTGGTGGGGGAGGGGCCGGTCGAGGAACTGATCACCCCCGCCATGATGGCGGAGGTGTTCGGGCTGGAGTTCCCGATCGAGTTGATCGGCGGTGACCGAGTGGGGATCTACTACCGTGCTCATCGGGCGGGGAGCGCCGGCCACCCGCTCCGTCAGAGCCGGCGCAGGAACTCCGGATCGTTGTCCGGGGCCTGATCCTGTGGGTCCCCGCCGCCTCCACCGCCCCCGCCGAAGGAGCCGCGGCCGAAGATCAGCCAGGCCAACCCGCCGACGAACGGGAGCACCACGATCGCCACGAACCACATCCACTTCGGCATGAAGTTGACCTTCACCGGCTCGGTCTGGGCCAGATCGGTGATGCAGTAGATCGCCAACATGATGGCGATCAGGATGGGCAGGTAGCGCATCATGCCGGAATTGTAGGCGACTCGATGCCGGCCCGGAACGATCCGGTGCCCGGGGCGAGGCGGGACGGGGCGGGGCGGGCGTACGCTTCGGGGGCGGGCCGACCTCAGGCCGGGATCGACAGGCCCACCAGCAGCCCGGCCGCGGCGATCAGCTCGGCGATGCCGGTCAGCTTCAGCACCCGCACCAGCGGCAGGCCGGTGGCCCCGGCCAGCAGCGCCCGGGTGGGGCCGGCCAGCGGCACGACGAACGCCAGCCCGAGCAGGGACCACCAGCGCCCCGAGGTGGCCGCCACGGCCACCACGGCGAGCACGGTCACGACCAACAGCGCGACGAACAGCAGCCGGCTGCCGCGGTCGCCGAGCCGGGTCTCCAGGGTGTGCTTGCCGGCGATGATGTCGGTGTCGAGGTCACGCAGGTTGTTGGTCACCAGGATTGCGCAGGCCAGTGCGCCGATCGCGATCGCCGCGAACAGGCTGGGCAGCGTCACCGCGCCGACCTGCACGTACGTCGTGCCGCACACCGCGACCAGCCCGAAGAACACGAAGACGAAGAGCTCGCCCAGACCCAGGTAGCCGTACGGGTGCTTCCCGCCGGTGTAATACCAGGCGGCCAGCACGCAGGCGACGCCGACCGCCAGCAGCCACCACTGCTGGGTGAGGATCACCAGCGCCAGCCCGGCCACCCCGGCCAGGCCGAAACAGCCGAACGCCGCCCGCTTCACCGTCGCTGCCGGCGCGGCCCCGGAACCGACGAGGCGTTGCGGGCCGACCCGCTCGGCGGAGTCGGTGCCACGGATGCCGTCGGAGTAGTCGTTGGCGTAGTTCACCCCGACCTGGAGGGCCAGCGCCACCACCAGCGCCAGCACCGCCTGGACCGGCCGGAATGCCCCCGCCGCGACGGCCGCGCCGGTGCCGGCCAGGACCGGGCTGACCGCCGCCGGCAGGGTCCGCAACCGGGCACCCTCGACCCAATCAGCCATCGTCGTCACGCCAGCTCCTCGTCCATCGTTCCCCAGGCCGCGATCAGCGCCCGCCGGTCGATCTTGCCACTACTGGTCGTCGGCAGCACCTCGAGCCGGGCCAGGCCGCGGGGCAGCGCGTGGTGTGCCAGCAGTGGAGCCAGCGCCGCCCGCAGGCCGGGTAGCGAGGTCCGTACGGTCGTCACGACGACCACCCGGGTGCCCCAGACCGGGTCCGGGACCCCCAGTGCCACCAGTTCGGTGCTGCCCAGGGTCCGCCGGGCGGCCGTCTGGACTGCGGCCAGGTCGACGTTGAGCCCGCCGGAGATCACCACGTCGTCGAGCCGGCCGAGGACCCCTACGGTGCCGTCGGCGGCGACCTCGCCGCGATCGCCGGTGAGCAGCGTCCGGCGGCCGGCGGGATCGATCCGGAGCACCTCGGCGGTCAGGTCGGGGCGGCCCAGGTAGCCGGAGAACAGCATCGGGCCGGTGATCGTCAGCCGCCCATCGGCGACCTCGGACCGCACCCCGACCCCGTCCAGCGGGCGGTCGTCGTACACGCAGCCGCCGCTGGTCTCGCTCATCCCGTACGTCGTGACGATCCGCAGGCCCCGGGCCCGGAGCCCGGCCAGCAACTCCGGGTCCGCCGCGGCCCCGCCGAGCAGGATCGCGTCGAAGCCGGCCAGCGCTGTCAGCGCCGCGTCGTCGTCGCGCAGCCGGGCCAGTTGGGTGGGGACGACCGACAGATAGTGCCGCGCGCCCGGGCGTACGGTCGCCGCCGAGAGGCCCGCCAGGTGCGGCGGGACCAGGTGCAGCGCGGTGCCGGCCAGCAGCGCTCGGCAGACCACCATCGCGCCGGCCACGTAGTGCGCCCCGAGTGCCAGGGACCATTCGCCGGGTCCGCCCAGTCGCGCGTCGGTCGCGGCGGCACCGGCCCGGATCGCCGTCGCGGACAGCATCACGCCCTTCGGGGCGCCGGTCGATCCCGAGGTGGAGACCACCAGCGTCACATCGTCCGGCACCGCTCCCGGCCCGGCCGCGGTGAGCATCCGTTCCACCGCCGCTGCCTCGACCGGATCCGGCGGCAGCGGAGCGAGGACGTACGCCCCCTCCAGCGCCCCGGCGAAAGCGGCGGTCAGCTCCTCGGCGGACAGCCCGGCGGTCGGCAACAGGCGCAGTGGGGTGGACGACACGGCGTCCAGCGTACGACGGGGGACAGTGCGTCGGTCCGGCATAGGGTCGAGGCATGGAGACGTACGCCTACTCGATCCCGCTGCGCACCCGGTTCCGGGGGATCGAGGTCCGCGAGGGACTGCTCTGGCAAGGGCCGGCGGGCTGGACGGAGTGGAGCCCGTTCCTCGACTACCGTGGCACCGAGTTGGTGCCGTGGCTCGCCGCCGCCCGGGAGGCCGCCGACCAGCCCTGGCCCGCTCCGGTGCGGGACCGGGTGCCGGTCAACGTCACCGTCCCGGTCGTCGCGCCCGAGCAGGCCCACGCGCTGGTGCTGGACTCCGGGTGCCGGACGGCGAAGGTCAAGGTCGCCGACCCGCGCTCCGACATTGCCGACGACATCGCCCGGCTGGAGGCGGTCCGCGACGCACTGGGACCGGCGGGCCGGGTCCGGATCGACGCGAACGGCGCCTGGGACGTGCCCACCGCCCGGCGTCACCTCAAGGCGCTGGCCCGGTTCGAGCTCGAGTACGCCGAACAGCCCTGCCCGACCACCGAGGACCTCGCCGCGCTGCGCCGCCACCTCGCCCACGACGGCGTCGACGTGCCGATCGCCGCCGACGAGTCGATCCGCCGCTCGGGCGACCCGGAGCGGGTGGTGGCCCTGGCGGCCGCCGATGTCGCGGTGCTCAAGGTGCAGCCGCTCGGCGGCGTACGCGCCTGCCTGGAGCTCGCCGACCGCCTCGGCCTGCCGGTCGTGGTGTCCAGCGCGCTGGAGACCTCGGTCGGCCTGGCGGCCGGTCTGGCCCTGGCCGCGGCGCTGCCGGAGCTGCCGTACGCCTGCGGGCTCAACACCTCCCGGCTGCTCGTCGACGACGTGGTGGACGATCCGCTGGTCGCCGTCGACGGCTGGCTGGACGTCCGCCGCCCGGAGCCCAGCCCGGCCCGGCTGGCGGCGCTGGCCGCCGGTCCCGACGCCCGGGCGCGCTGGGCCCGGCGGCTGGCGGAGACGGCTAGCCTGAGCCGGTGAGTCCACGCACCGCCGCGGAGCCGGCCGCCAGCAGGTCGGTCAGGGAGGCCGCATGAACCCGTCCACTGTCCTTGCCAGGGCCGTCATCGGCCACCTCGTCGCCAACGGTGTCGAGCACCTGGTGGTGTCCCCGGGGTCCCGCAACACTCCGCTGCTGCTCGCCGCCCACCGGGCCGAGGTGGCCGGCCGGTTGCGGCTGCACGTCCGGCTCGACGAGCGGGTGGCGGGGTTCACGGCGTACGGCATCGCCCGGGTCACCGGCCGGCCGGTGCCGGTGCTGACCACCTCGGGCACCGCCGTCGGCAATCTGCTGCCGGCGATGATGGAGGCCGCCCACACCGGGGTCCCGCTGATCGCCGTGTCGGCCGATCGACCGAACGGCATGCTCGACTCCGGGGCGAACCAGACCACCCACCAGCTCGGGATCTTCGGCACCTTCGTCCGGGCCGAGGCCAACCTGGAGGCGGACTCCGGCGCCCGGGCCGTACGCCACCAGGTCGCCCGGGTGCTGGCCGCCGCCACCGGCGTACGGAACCGGCTGCCCGGCCCGGGCCATCTCAACGTCCGGTTCGCCGAGCCGCTCGTCCCGGACCCGGCCGACGACGACCTGTCCTGGCTCGACGTGGAGTCACCGGCCATCGCCCCGCTCGGCGCCGGCATGCTGACCGAGCTGGCTCCCGGCCCGCGCACCGTGGTGCTGGTCGGCAGCGGCGGCCAGGCCACCGGCGCCCGGGCCCGCCGCGTCGCTGAGGAGGCGGGGGTCCCGCTGCTCGCCGGGCCGGCCTCCAATGCCCGGGCCGGCAGCGCCCTGTCCGGCTACCGGCTGCTGCTCGACACGCCGCTGGCGGAGCGGATCGAGCGGGTGGTCGTGTACGGCCGGCCGACCCTGTCCCGGCCGGTGATGCGGCTGCTCGCCCGCCCCGATGTCGAGGTCGTCGTGGTCGCCGACGGTTCGGACTGGAGCGACGTCGGCCTGCACGCCGCGGTGGTGGCCGACGAGGTGCTGCTGCCGGCCGGTGACCCGGGCTGGCTGGCGGCCTGGCAGGCTGCCGATCGTCGGGTCACCGCCGACCTGGCCGCGCTGCTGGCGACACAGCCCGCGCTGACCGGCCCGGAGATCGCCGCGGCGGTGGTCGCCTCGGTCCCCACCGAGGACCTGCTGCTGCTCGGTAACTCGCAGCCGATGCGCGACGCCGATCTGGCCCCCACCCGGGCGGACCCGGGGCTGGTGCTCGGCAACCGCGGCCTGTCCGGCATCGACGGCCTGCTCTCCACCGCCACCGGGGCCGGGCTCGGCCTCGGTCGGCCGGTGACCGTGCTGATCGGGGACGTCTCGCTGGCCCACGACGCCGGCGGCCTGCTGATCGGCCCGACCGAACAGGCGCCGGACCTGCGGGTGGTGCTGGTCAACGACGACGGCGGCTCGATCTTCCACACCCTCGAGCAGGGCGACCCGCGCTACGACACCGGGGCGTACGCGGGGGCCTTCGAGCGGCTGTTCGCCACCCCGCACGGGGTCGACTTCGGCGCGCTGGCCGGGGCGTACGGCTGGCGCCGCCGGCGGATCATCACCCGCGAGGCGCTGGCCGGCGCGCTGGCCGCCCCGGTGCACGGACGCGAACTGCTGGAGGTGCCGATCAGCCGGGCCGACCGGCGCGACCTGGAGGCACGGCTGCGGGAGCTGGCGCGATCCGCAGGGTGAGCGGCGGTCCCGCGGGGGTGAGGGCCGGTCAGCCTTCGGGGTGTTCCAGTTGCTCGCGGCGGCGGACGGCCAACAGCAGCAACTGGAGACCGGCGCCGGCGATGCCGAGGGCCGCGGCCATGGCGAGGGACACGCCCCAGCCGGCTCCGCCCACGGTGCCGGTGAGCCAGCCGCCCAGCAGGAAGGCGGCGACGAAGCCCATCGCGGCCAGCACAATGATCCGAGGTGTGGCGTCGGTCATGGGACGTCCTCCGTTCGGCAGCGGTCCGCCGGGTGGCTGTCCACGGCGGGCGCTTCGAGCATAACCAGCGCCCGCCTGCTGCCACGATGGCCGAAAGGCGAGTAAATCCGCGCGGCTCAGGCCGTCGGTAACCACTCCCGCAGCGCGGCGGTGGCCCGGACGTCGTCCTCGTTGTACTCCAGCACCCGGCAGCGCGAGGCCTCCCGCTCCGCGTCGTCGTCGGCGTGCACCGCCTCGGCGAACCACGCCTGGGAGTTCAGGCCACCCGGGTCGTCGTCGCGCCAACTGAACCCCGGTCCCTCGTGCGCCACCACCTTCAGGCCCAACCCGTGGGTGCCGAACCAGTGCTCCCGTACGGTGCTGAACAGGTCGACGAAGTGGTCCCGGGCGAACGTATGGGCCCGGGCCAGCACCGGATCGCCGCTGCGCTCGGCCAGCCGGCCCAGCCGGGTGACCTCGTACGCCGAGTAGTGATAGACCCGGACGGTCCGCGGCCCCGCTGCCATCCCCAGCAGCCAGGCCATCGCCTCGACCGCCAGCCGCACCTCACCCGTGTCGTCCAGGTCGGCGAACGCGCTGAAGTGACGGTAGTACCGCTCGCCCGAGGCGGTGTCGGTGACCAGGAACCCCCACAGGTAGACCCGGTCGTCCTCGGCGTTCTCGATGTCCAGGTCGATCTCCAGGTCGGCGCGCGGCACCACGATCGGCCCGGTGGTGATCCGCTCCAGGGTCTTGCCGGCGGCCATCAGCCGGGCCCGGTGGGCAGCGAGTTCGAGCCGCCGGTCGGCGCCCGGCCGGTGCTGCACCTCCGGCAGGTAGCGGGGCATCAGCTCGGCGAGGTCGATCACCGCCAGGTCGTCGATGGTGTTGATCCCCAGCCGCCGCAGCACCGAGATCTCCCGGATGTCCAGCGGGGACTTGTCGATCTTCAGACTCAGGTCATGGTCGTCGAGCCGGGGCCGGCAGGTCTCCCACCAGTCACAGCGCGGGCACTCCTTGTTGACGATCGGCAGCACCAGCGGATCCGGCGGGTCCGGCTGGCCCTGCTGCCGGGCGATCTGGGCGACCCGGACCCGGAAGTCGTGCTCGTGGTCGTAGCGCTCCAGCACACTGCGCCGGGTCCAGCCCTCCGGGGAGTGTCGGGAGAATGTCCGCACCATCGGTTCGGCGAGGTCGACCCAGGTGATCGCCATCCCGCGCCCCGGGACGTCGTCGGTGCCGATGATCCCGCCGAGCGGCCGGCCGGCCGCGGCGAAGCCGGCCGATTCCAGCAGCCGCCAGTAGTGCGCGACCTGCAGCAGGTCGCCCTCCCGACTGGTGACCCGGATCGCTCGCGAGTCGGCGGGTCGGGCCCGCAGCGGGGAGGGGGTGCCGAGGCCGGAGACCGGCACGGCGAAGGTGTGGTCCCGGCCGGACCGGCGCAGCTCCTGCACCCGGTGGGCTTTGATCTCCACCGGTACGTAGCCCGGCCGGCCGTCGGCGGTGTCGGCCCCGCGCACCCACAGGTCCGCCCGGCCGCTGCGGTGCCCGGCCAGGTCCAGCGGGACGATCCCGTGGATGATCACGTCGGCGCCGCCGAGCATCGCCGCCCGGCAGGCGGCCTCCCGCTCCGCCCAGGGATCGTGTGCCCCGTCCCGCAGGTCCACCACCCGCGGGCTGCCGGTGCGGCGGGCGGCCTCCCGCTCCGCCCAGGGATCGTGTGCCCCGTCCCGCAGGTCCACCACCCGCGGGCTGCCGGTGCGGCGGGCGGCGGCCAGGATCGCAGCGATCACCCGGTCGGCGTGACTCGGCCCGTCGTCGAAGGTCTCCTCGACCGAGGGGTCCACCGGCGGGGTCGCCGGGTGGGCCCGGGGATCGAAGAGGTTGTGCGTCTTCACCGCGCAACTGCGCGCGGCGTACGCGTCGAGGACGAGACCAGCCATCGGAGGGTCAGGCCCAGGCGCGGTGCACCGCGACGATGCCGCCGGTGAGGTTCTCCCACTGGACGTCGCGCCAGCCGGCGTCGGCGAACAGGCCGGCCAGCCGCTCCTGGTCCGGCCAGGCCTGGATCGACTCCGCCAGGTAGACGTACGCGGACGGGTTGGAGGAGACTGCGCCGGCGATCCGCGGCAGCGCCTCCATCAGGTACTCCTTGTAGAGCGTGGCGAACGGCGCCCAGGTCGGGGTGGAGAACTCGCAGATCACGATCCGCCCGCCGGGCCGGGTGATCCGCCGCAGCTCCCGCAGCGCGCCGACGGTGTCCTCCATGTTGCGCAACCCGTACGAGGCGGTGACGGCGTCGAAAGCACCGTCCGCGTACGGCAACCGGAGCGCGTCACCGGCGATGAAGCCCAGCTCGGGGTGGCGCTCCTTGCCGACCCGCAGCATGCCCAGCGACAGGTCGGTGGGGACGACCGTCGCGCCCGATGCGGCGAAGGAGAGGCTCGACGTGCCGGTGCCGGCGGCCAGGTCGAGGATCAGCTGGCCCGGACGAGGGTCGAGCGCCCGCTTCGTCGCGTCGCGCCACCAGCGGACCTGCCCCAGCGAGAGGACGTCGTTGGCGAGGTCGTAGCGGCGGGCCACCCCGTCGAACATCATCGCCACGTCGTGACGGCGCTTCGCCAGCGTCGCGCGGTAGTCGGTCTTGTCGTCTCCTCGGGGCACGGGCCCAATATGCCACGGACCGCGGACCTACGTCCTCGTCGGCCGGACCGCCCTCAGGTCTACCCTCGTCGCATGTCGCAACTGTTCACGCCGCTGACCCTGCGGGGTACGACCCTCCCGAACCGGGTCTGGATGTCCCCGATGTGCATGTACTCCGCGGCGTCCTCCGGTGCCTCGGCGGGCTGCCCGACGGACTTCCACCTGCAGCATCTCGCCTCCCGGGCTGCCGGCGGAGCGGGCCTGGTGATGGTGGAGTCGACCGGCGTGCTGCCGGTGGGGCGGATCTCGCCGTGGGACCTCGGGCTGTGGAACGACGCGCAGGCGGATGCGTTCGCGCCGATCGTCGACCTGTGCCACCGGCTCGGCGCGATGGTCGGCATCCAACTGAACCATGCCGGCCGCAAGGCCGGCACCTGGCAGCCGTGGGCCGGCGTCGGCACGCTGCCGGCGCAGCAGGGTGGCTGGGTCCCTGTTGCCCCGAGCGCCCTCGCCTTCGACGAACAGCACGCCACCCCGCGGGCGATGACCGCCGCCGACATCGTCTCGGTGATCGAGGGCTTCCGGTCCGCGGCCCGCCGCGCGCTGGAGGCGGGCTTCGACACCGTCGAGATCCACGGCGCCCACGGCTACCTGCTGCATCAGTTCTGCTCCCCGCTCACCAACCGGCGGGCCGACGACTGGGGCGGCTCCTTCGAGGGCCGGGTCCGGCTGCCGCTGGCCGTCGTCGACGCGGTCCGCGACGAGGTCGGCCCCGACGTCCCGGTGCTCTACCGGGTCTCGGCCACCGACTGGTTCGCCGAGAGCGGCATTGAGGAGGACAGCTGGACGCTGGAGCAGACCCGCAGCTTCGCCGGACTGCTGGAGGAGCACGGGGTGGACCTGATCGACGTGTCCACCGGCGGTGTCTCACCGCGGTCCCGGCCGACGACGGTCGGGCCCGGCTACCAGGTGCGATTCGCCGAGGGGATCCGGGAGGTGGTCGGGATCCCGGTCAGCACGGTCGGGATCATCGTCGACGCCGACCAGGCCGAGGGGGTCCTGGTCGAGGGCCGGGCGGACGCCGTGATGGTCGCCCGGGAGCTGCTCCGCGACCCGTACGCGCCGGCCCGCTGGCAGGCGCACCTGGACGGCGGGCCGAGCCGGTTCCCGGTCCAGTACCGCCGGGCGCTGCCGTTCCGCTGAGCCGCGCCGCGGTTCGACCCTCACGATTCGGCTTGCTCGCGTCGGCGCCCGCGGCCGCTGACGTTCCCGCGGGAACGTCAGTCCCGCTGCTCCTCCAGGGCATCCCGCATCGGGACGAGCTTCGCGTTCGACTCGGCCAGCTCGTTGGCCGGCTCGGAGTCGGCGACGATCCCGCAGCCGGCGAACAGCTCGATCGAGCGCCCGTCCGGGAGCAGCCGGCCACAGCGCAGCGCGATCGCCCATTCCCCGTTGCCGTGCGCGTCGATCCAGCCGACCGGCCCTGAGTAGCGGCCCCGGTCCAGGCCCTCGATCTCGGCGATGGTGGCCCGGGCGGCGTCGGTCGGGGTGCCGCACACCGCGGCGCTCGGGTGCAGCGCCGCGGCCAGCGCCAGCGCGGTGGTGCCAGGCCGGACCGCCGCGTTGACGTCGGTGGCCAGGTGCATCACGTTGGGCAGCTCCAGGACGTACGGGGTCTCCGGCACGTTCATGCTGGTCGAGTACGGTGCCAGCGCCCGGGCCACCGACTCGACCGCCAGCGCATGCTCGCCGAGGTTCTTCTCCGACTGGGAGAGCACCTCGGCGATCGCCCTGGACGAGAGGGTGTCCTCCACCCCCCGGTGGCCGGTCTCGCCCACGGTTCGCCGCTTCGGACCCATCGCCCCGCGCCAGATGGTGCCGGCGAGCACCCGTGAGGTGACCAGCCCCTGGTCGACCCGGACCAGCATCTCGGGGGTGGCGCCGACCATGTCGTCGACCCAGAAGGTCCAGCACCGCGGATACCTCGGCCCGAGCCGCTCGACCAGCCACCGCGGGTCGATCCGGTCCACGGTCGTGGCGACGACGTCCCGAGCCAGGACGACCTTCTGCAGGCCTCCGCCGTCGATCCGGCGGACGGCGGTGGCCACCGCCTCCTCCCACTCCGGGCCGGACATCGCCCCATCCGACCAGGACACCTCCCCGGGACCGACCGGGGACGGCGCCCGGGGCGGCAGTGCCGGCTCCGGCAGCGGCCGGTCGGCCGGCGCGATCCGGGTCATCCAGTGCCGGCCGTCCCGACTGCCGAGCACCATGGCGGGCACCACCAGCACCGAGCGGCGGGCGGTGTGGTCCCGGTCGAAGGTGAAGGAGCCGAAGGCCAGCGGCCCGACCCCCGAGGGCAGATCGTCCGGTCCCGGGTCGGGCATCGCGGCCACCACCGCCCGCCACCAGGCATCGGCCTCGGCCAACGAGTCCACCTCGCACCGGGCGGCCACGCCGAGCCCGATCACGCCGTCCTCGCGAGGCTCCCCGCCGCCCGCGCCGGTGGCCTCGCGATGGAACCAGGCGCTCGCCCCGGCGGCCGGGAGGAAGTCCTGCAGGGGGCCCGGGTCGTCGAGCGGGGTGGTGACCGCGCGCAGGCGGGGGACGGGCGGGAGCGAGGCGGGCTGCATCACCCCGGCACTCTAGCCCGTCGGCGCAACCCGGCCGGGCGGTTCCGGCAGTCCACCGACCCGCGAGTCACAGATGAATAACACCACGCAGGCATTGCGGAAATCTTTCCACTAATAAGGCTGTGGCTAGGGGAAACGTGGAATGTCGAGGGTTCGCTCTGGCACGGCGGGAGTCGTAGACTGCGGATGTCCTCGGTCTGCGCGGCGTGCACGACCCCGGACGTTCCCGACCCCACAGGAGCGTGTCCATGTCCCCCGCCAGCGAGGCAGCAGCGAGCGCCGCGGGGGAAGTGCACACCGTGCCCAGTACAGGCAGGCCCGACACAGGCGTGTCCGATCACGACGTGGTGGTCGTCGGCGCCGGCCCCGGTGGCTCGACCACGGCCGCCTACCTGGCCGGCCTGGGACTTGATGTCGCACTGCTGGAGAAGGCCACCTTCCCCCGCGACAAGATCTGCGGTGACGGGCTGACCCCCCGGGCGGTCAAGGAGCTGGTCCGCCTCGGCGTCGACACCTCCGAGGAGGCCGGCTGGGTGCACAACCGTGGCCTGCGGGTCTACGGCGGCAACGGGCGCCCGTTCACCCTCGACTGGCCCGAGCTGGCCGACTTCCCGCCCTACGGCATGACCCGGCGGCGGACGGAACTCGACGAGCTGCTGGCTCGGCACGCAGTCTCCCGCGGTGCCCACCTGGTCGAGGGGGCACACGTCACCGAGCCGCTGCTGCACGGCGGGCGGATCGTCGGCGTCCGGACCAAGGACGGCCGCACCTTCCGGGCCCCGGTGGTGGTCGCCGCCGACGGTAACTCCTCCCGGCTGGCCGTGGCGATGGGCATCCGGCGCGCCGAGAGGCGGCCGATGGGGGTCGCCGTCCGGTCGTACGTCACCTCGCCGCGCCACGACGGGGAGTACATGGAGTCCTGGCTGGAGCTGTGGGACGGCCGGCCCGGGGAGTCCAATCTGCTGCCCGGCTACGGCTGGGCCTTCCCGATGGGGGACGGCTCCGTCAACGTCGGCCTCGGCATGCTGAACACCTCACCTGCCTTCGCGAAGACCGACTACCGGGCGATGATGCGGACCTGGCTGGAGAACACCCCCGAGGAGTGGGGCTTCCGGCCCGAGAATCTGCAGGTGCCGATCAAGGGCATGGCGCTGCCGATGGCGTTCAACCGCAAGCCCCACTACAAGGACGGGTTGTTGCTGGTCGGTGACGCCGGCGGCATGGTCAACCCGTTCAACGGCGAGGGCATCGACTCGGCGATGCAGGCCGGGCGGATTGCCGCGGGCGTCATCGTCGACGCGAAGTCCCGCGGCTTCGGCACCGCCTCGGCGGAGCGGGCGCTGACCGGCTACCCGCTGCTGATGAAGGACGAGCTGGGCAAGTACTACCGCCTCGGGGCGGTGTTCGCCCGGCTGATCGGCAACCCCACGGTGATGCGCATCGCCGTGCACTACGGACTGCCACGCCACACCCTGATGCGGCTGGTGCACAAATTGTTGGCCGGACTCACCGACCAGCGTGACGGAGACGCGTTCGATCGCGTGATCAACACCCTCGTGAGGATCGCCCCGTCTGTCTGAGTACATTCGGGCCGGGGTGGTGACGGAGATGACAGAGAGGGCTGCGAGGATGGACACGGCACAGGAAAGGACCTGGCGATGAACATGTACCTTCCGTTGATCCTGATGCTGGTGATGGGCGCCATCATGGCGGCCGTCGCCCTGGTGTCGGTGATCATCGGGCCGTCCCGGTACAACCGGGTGAAGTCCGACTCGTACGAATGTGGGATCGAGCCCACGCCCCAGCCGATCGGTGGCGGCCGGTTCCCGGTGAAGTACTACATCACCGCGATGCTGTTCATCATCTTCGACATCGAGGTCGTCTTCCTCTACCCGTGGGCGGTCTCCCTGGAGCTGCCCGGGCTGCGGTCCTTCGCGCTGGTCCAGATGCTGATCTTCATCGGCCTGGTCTTCCTGGCCTACGTCTACGAGTGGCGGCGCGGGGGTCTCGAGTGGGACTGACACGTACCACCCCGTCCGTCACGAGCCGAATTGTGAGGTGCTGATATGGGTGTCGAGGACAAGATCCCCCAGGGGATCCTGCTGACCACCGCCGAACAGCTGTTCGGCTGGGCGCGCAAGGCGTCCTTCTGGCCGGCCACCTTCGGCCTGGCCTGCTGCGCGATCGAGATGATGTCGTTCGGCGCCACCCCGCACGACGCGGGCCGCTGGGGGCAGGAGGTCTTCCGGGCCTCGCCGCGCCAGGCCGACCTGATGATCGTCGCGGGCCGGGTGAGCCAGAAGTTCGCTCCCGTGGTCCGCCAGATCTACGACCAGATGGCCGAGCCGAAGCGGGTGCTGTCGATGGGGGTGTGCGCCTCCTCCGGCGGCATGTTCAACAACTACGCGCTGGTCCAGGGCGTGGACCACATCGTCCCGGTCGACGTCTACGTCCCCGGCTGTCCGCCGCGCCCGGAGATGCTGATCGACGGCATCATGAAGCTGCGCACCATCGTGCAGAACGCGCCGATCGGCGCCGACGAGCGGGACGCGGCGATCGCCCGCGAGGCCCGCCAGCTGGTCGCCTCCCCCCTCGCCGAGCAGAAGGGCTTGCTGCGATGAGCGAACCGAACATCCCCGCCGTCACCGAGGGCGAGCAGGGCGCCGGCCAGGAGCGCGAGGTCCTGGACGTACGCCAGGGCATGTTCCACGCGTCGACCACCGCCGACGTCTCCGGCTACAACGACATGACCTGGTTCGTCGAGCTGCCGCAGGCGAGCCGGCCTCCGTACGGCGGCTGGTACGACAGTGCGGTCGACCGGCTCCGGGCCGGGACCGGTGACCCGGACGCGGCGATCCGCAAGGTCGTGGTGGACCGCGGCGAGCTCACCCTGTTCGTCGACCGGGAACACATCGCCGAGGTCGCCCGGGTGCTGCGGGACGACCCGATGCTGCGCTTCGAGTGGTGCTCCAGCGTGTCCGGGGTGCACTACCCGACCGACCGGGGTGCCGAACTGCACGCCGTCTACCACCTGCTCTCGATGACCCACAACCGCCTGATCCGCCTCGAGGTCAGCTGCCCCGACGCCGATCCGCACATCCCCTCGGTGGTCGCCACCTACCCGACGGCCGACTGGCACGAGCGGGAGACGTACGACTTCTTCGGGATCATCTTCGACGGCCACCCGGCGCTGACCCGGATCGAGATGCCGGACGACTGGCCCGGCCACCCCCAGCGCAAGGACTACCCGCTGGGTGGCATCCCGATCGAGTTCCACGGCGCGACGAACTCCCCGGTCCACGAGCGGAGGGACTACAACTCATGAGCAGCACCGAATTCCACGACGAGGAGATCCTCGACGACACCACCGCGGTCGGCGAGGACCCCTACCGGCAGACCGGTGACCCGGACGTCGACGCGACCTATTACGCCGACGGTGGCGACTGGGAGGACATCGCCGAGGCCCAGGCCGAGCGCGGTGACGAGACCATCGTCGTCAACATGGGCCCCCAGCACCCGTCCACGCACGGCGTGCTGCGGCTGATCCTCGAGCTCGACGGGGAGACGGTGACCGACTGCCGGGTCGCGGTCGGCTACCTGCACACCGGCATCGAGAAGTCGATGGAGTACCGCACCTGGTCACAGGGCGTCACCCTGTGCACCCGGATGGACTACCTGACGCCGTTCTTCCAGGAGGTGTCGTACTGCCTGGGGGTGGAGCGGCTGCTCGGCATCGAGGCGGACGTGCCGGAGAAGGCCACCGTGATGCGGGTCCTGCTGATGGAGATGAACCGGATCATCAACCACCTCGTGGCGATCGGCACCACCGGCAACGAGATGGGCGCCACCACCGTGATGACCGTCGCGTTCCGGGAACGCGAGGTGATCTTCGACATGATCGAGATGATCACCGGCCTGCGGATGAACAACGGCTTCATCCGCCCCGGCGGGGTTGCCAACGACCTGCCGGCCGGAGCCATCCCGAAGCTGCGGGAGATGTCGGACTGGCTGCACGGCCACCTGCCCGAGATCGGCCAGCTGTGCGACGACAACCCGATCTTCCGGGCCCGGCTGGACAACGGCATCGGCTTCCTCGACCTGTCCACCTGCATCGCCCTGGGCACCTCCGGGCCGCCGCTGCGGGCCACCGGGCTGGACTGGGACCTGCGCAAGAAGCAGCCCTACTGCGGCTACGAGACGTACGACTTCGACGTCGTCACCGACGACGGCTGTGACGCGTACTCCCGGTACGTGGTCCGCCGCGACGAGATGTTCGAGTCGCTGAAGATCGTCGACCAGGCGATCGACCGGCTGGCGAAGCTGGACGGACAGCCCTGGATGGTCGACGACCCGAAGATCGCCTGGCCCTCCCGGCTCACCGTCGGCCCCGACGGCCAGGGCAATGCCACCGAGCACATCCGCCACATCATGGGTGAGTCGATGGAGTCGCTGATCCACCACTTCAAGCTGGTCACCGAGGGCTTCCAGGTCCCGCCCGGCCAGGTGTACATCCCGGTGGAGAGCCCCAAGGGGGAGCTCGGCGCGCACGTCGTCTCCGACGGTGGCACCCGCCCGTACCGAGCCCACTTCCGGGACCCCAGCTTCGCGAATCTGCAGTCCCTCCCGGCGATGGCGAAGGGCGCGATGCTCTCCGACGTCTCCGTCGCCGGGGCCAGCCTCGACATGGTGATCGGAGGAGTCGATCGATGAGCGGTTTCCGGAGCCACTTCGACCACACCGGGGGCGTCGACTTCGACGCCGCCGGGGAGACCCTGATCACGGCCGAGACCGTCGCGGAGATGGAGGAGCTCGCCTCCCGCTATCCGCAGAAGCGGTCCGCGCTGCTGCCGATGCTGCACCTGGCACAGAGTGTCGAGGGCCGGATCACCCCGGCCGCGATCGAGATCTGCGCCCGGGTCAGCGGCCTCAGCCCGGCCGAGGTGAACGGCGTGGCCACCTTCTACACGATGTACAAGCGCAAGCCGATGGGCAAGCACCACATCGGGGTGTGCACCACCTCGCTGTGCGCGATCCTCGGCGGTGACGAGATCGCCGCGGCGCTGCACGAGCACCTCGGCATCGGCAACGACGAGACCACCGAGGACGGCGCCATCACCCTGGAGCACATCGAGTGCAACGCGGCCTGCGACTACGCGCCGGTGGTGATGGTGAACTGGGAGTTCTTCGACACGATGACCCCGCGCAAGGCGGTCGAACTGGTCGAGAAGCTGCGCCACGACGAGGTGGTGGTCTCCCCGCGGGGCGCCACCATCACCTCCTGGCGAGAGGCCGAACGCGTCCTCGCCGGCTTCCCCGACGGCCGCGCCGACGAGGGCCCGGCTGCCGGGCCGCAGTCCCTGCTGGGCCTGAAGATCGCCGAGCGCAACGGCTGGCAGGCCCCCGACCCGGCCGACCTGCCGGGTGCGGCACCCGAGGAGGAGGGCAAGTGACCGACATGCTGACCCCGGTCCTCAGCGCCAACTGGGGCGACGAGCGGGCCTGGAAGCTGACCAACTACGAGCGTCGCGGCGGCTACGGAGCGCTCCGCACCGCGCTCCGGCAGGCGCCCGGCGACATCGCCGGCCAGGTCAAGGCCTCCGGCCTGCGCGGCCGCGGCGGGGCCGGCTTCCCGGCCGGGGTGAAGTGGAGCTTCCTGCCCAAGGGCAACCCGAATCCGGTCTACCTCGTGGTCAACTGCGACGAGTCCGAGCCGGGCACCTGCAAGGACATCCCACTGGTGATGGCCTCCCCGCACACCCTGCTGGAGGGCATCATCATCAGCTCGTACGCGGTGGGCTGTCACCACGCGTTCGTCTACATCCGCGGTGAGGTGCTGCACGTCATCCGGCGGATGCAGCAGGCGGTCCGCGAGGCGTACTCCGCCGGCTATCTCGGCAAGGGCATCCTCGGCACCGACTTCGACCTCGAGGTCACCGTGCACGCCGGTGCCGGCGCCTACATCTGCGGCGAGGAGACCGCGCTGCTGGACTCCCTGGAGGGTCGCCGCGGGCAACCCCGGCTGAAGCCGCCGTTCCCGGCCGTCGCCGGCCTGTACGCCTCCCCGACGGTGATCAACAACGTGGAGACCATCGCTTCGGTGCCCTCGATCATCGGCAACGGCGTCGACTGGTTCACCTCGATGGGCTCGGAGAGCTCCCGGGGGATGACCCTCTACTCGCTGTCCGGCCACGTCGCGAATCCGGGCCAGTTCGAGGCCCCGATGGGCGTCACGCTGCGCCAGCTGCTCGACCTGGCCGGCGGGATCCGGCACGGCCACCAACTGAAGTTCTGGACCCCGGGCGGCTCCTCCCTCGGTGTCCTCACCGACCAGCACCTGGACGTGCCGCTGGACTACGACGGCCCGGCCAAGGCCGGCAGCGGCCTGGGCACCAAGGCCCTGCAGTGCTTCGACGAGACCACCTCCGCGGTCCGGGCCTGCGCCCGCTACGTCGAGTTCTACAAGCACGAGTCCTGCGGCAAGTGCACCCCGTGCCGGGAGGGCTCCTGGTGGCTGGTGCAGATCCTCGCCCGGCTCGAGGCCGGCAAGGGCGAGGAGGGTGACGTCGAGAAGCTGCTCGACCTGTCCGACAACATCGCCGGCCGGTCGTTCTGCGCACTGGCCGACGGCACCGCCACGATCGTGAAGTCGATGATCCAGCACTTCCGATCCGAGTTCGAGGCGGGTCTGCACACCCCCGCCTGGGAGTTGTTCCCGTACCAGAAGACGACCGCCTGGTACCGCCCGGGCGTCGCTGCCGAGAGCGGAGCCACCGCATGACCGAAACGATCAAGGACCCACAGGCCCTCGTCCAACAGACTCCGGTGGCGCCGGTCCCCAGCCGCAACCCGCTGGCCCGCCGGATTGCGGCGATGGACCCGGCAGACCTGATCACCGTCACCATCGACGGCGTCGAGGTCAAGGTGCCCAAGGGCACCCTGATCATCCGCGCGGCGGAGATGATCGGTCACCCGGTGCCGCGGTTCTGCGACCACCCGCTGCTCGACCCGATCGGCGCCTGTCGGCAGTGTCTGGTGGAGATCACCGACGACGGCCGCGGCCGGCCGATGCCGAAGCCGCAGGCGTCCTGCACCACCACGGTGATGCCGGGCCAGGTGATCAAGACCCAGCTGACCTCGCCGGTGGCCGCCAAGGCCCAGAACGGGATCAACGAGTTCCTGCTGATCAACCACCCGCTCGACTGCCCGATCTGCGACAAGGGCGGCGAGTGCCCGCTGCAGAACCAGGCGATGATGGTCGGCAACGGCGACACCCGGTTCGGCGACGTGAAGCGGACCTACCCGAAGCCGATCCCGATCTCTGCGGAGATCCTGCTCGACCGCGAGCGCTGCGTGCTCTGCTCGCGGTGCACCCGCTTCGCCGACCAGATCGCCGGCGACCCGCTGATCGACCTGGCCGAGCGCGGGGCGGTGGAGCAGGTGTCGATCTACCGCGAGCAGCCGTTCGACTCCTACTTCTCCGGCAACGTCATCCAGATCTGCCCGGTCGGCGCGCTGACCAGCACCGCCTACCGCTTCCGGGCCCGGCCGTTCGACCTGGTCTCGACGATGACTACCTGCGAGCACTGCGCGGCCGGCTGCGAGCTGCGGGTCGACCACCGCCGCAACGAGGTGATGCGTCGCTACGCCGGCGACGACCCGGACGTCAACGAGGAGTGGAACTGCGACAAGGGCCGGTTCGCCTTCGCCTCCGGGCGCGGCGACGACCGGCTCACCCACCCGCTGCTCCGCGAGAACGGCGTGTTGCGGCCCGCCTCCTGGCCCGAGGCGGTCAACGCCGCGGTGGCCGGACTGCGCGCGGCCGGGTCGGCCGTCGGCCTGCTGCCCGGCGGCCGGATCACCGTCGAGGACGCGTACGCCTGGTCGAAGTTCGCCCGGGTGACGCTCGGCACCAACAACGTCGACTTCCGGTCCCGCCCGCACAGTGCCGAGGAGACCGCCTTCCTCGGCCACGCGGTGGCCGGTCGCTCGCTGGCGGAGTCGGTGACGTACGCCGATCTGGAACAGGCCTCCGGGGTGCTGCTCGTCGGGTTCGAGCCCGAGGAGGAGTCGCCGATCGTCTTCCTGCGGCTGCGCAAGGCCTGGCGCAGGAAGGGGCTGCCGGTCTGGACCGTCGCCCCCTTCCTCAGCAACGGGGCGACGAAGACCGGTGCCACCCTGCTGGCCACCGTCCCGGGCGGTGAGGCCGCCCGCCTCGACGGGCTGGGAGCCGAGGTCGATCTCGGTGCCGCCGGGATCATCCTGGTCGGCGAGCGGGCCGGCGCCGACGCCGGCACGCTCAGTGCCGCCCTCCGGCTGGCGGAGCGGACCGGGGCCCGGCTGGCCTGGATCCCCCGCCGGGCCGGGGAACGCGGTGCGGTCGAGGCCGGCCTGCTGCCGACCCTGCTGCCCGGTGGCCGTCCGGTCGCCGATGCCGCCGCCCGGGTCGACGTACGGGCTGCCTGGGAGGTCACCGACCTGCCGGCCGAGCCCGGACTGGACGCGGACGCGATCCTCGCCGCCGCGGCCGACGGTGCACTGAAGGCCTTGGTGGTCGGCGGCGTCGAGCCGACCGACTTCGCCAGCCCGGCGGCCGCCCGCCGTGGTCTGGAGAACGCCGGTTTCGTGATCAGCCTGGAGCAGCGGCTCTCCGAGGTGACCGAGCGCGCCGACGTGGTGTTCCCGGTCAGCCTGTTCGAGGAGCGCCGCGGCACCTTCCTGGACTGGGAGGGACGCGCGCGTCCGGTCGCCCAGGTGGTCTCGCCACGGTCCCTGGTCGACGACCTGCGGATCCTGGTCGCCCTCGCCGACGGGCTGGGCACCGACCTCGGGATCCGCGACGTCGACGCCGCCAAGGCCGAGCTCGACCAGCTCGGCCGCTGGGAGGGGGAGCGGGTCACCGCCCCGGCCGTCCCCGCATCCGCCCCGGCCGAGCCCGGCGCCGACCAGCTCGTGCTGGCGACCTGGCGCACCCTGCTCGACGCCGGCCGCGGCCAGGACGGCGAGCCCCACCTCGCCGCGACCGCGCCCCCCGCGGTGGCCCGGGTCTCGGCGGCCACCGCCGCCCGGATCGGCGCCCCGGAGACGGTGGCGGTGCGGGCCGGCGACGCCGAGCTGGCGCTGCCGCTGGTGGTCGAGGCGACGATGGTCGACGACGTGGTCTGGGTGCCGCGCAACGCCCCCGGGCTGTCCGTGGCCGAGCACCTCGACGTCACCGCGGGCGACGTAGTCGGGCTCGTCGCGGCCCCGGCCGGGACCCCGCCCACCGACCTGACCACTAGCCCCGACTCGACGACTGGAGGCATGGCATGATCCCGCTGGACCTCTCCCTGTTCGGTCACGACCCGGTGTGGTTGGTGATCGTCAAGGTGATCATCTGGTTCGTGTTCATCCTGTTGGCGACGATCTTCAACGTCTGGATGGAGCGACGTACGCTCGGTCGGATGCAGCAACGCATCGGGCCGAACTTCGCCGGCCCGTTCGGCCTGATCCAGGCCCTCGGTGACGGCCTGAAGCTGCTGTTCAAGGAGGACGTGACGCCGAAGCTGGCGGACCGGTTCGTCTTCAAGCTGGCGCCGTTCATCATGACGGTGGTCGCCTTCGGCACCTTCTCGCTGATCCCGTTCGGCGGCACGGTGAAGATGTTCGGGGTGCAGACGCAGCTGCAGCTGGTGGACACTCCTGCCGCGGTGCTGCTCTACCTGGCGCTCACCTCGATCGCCGTGTACGGCGTGGTGCTGGCCGGCTGGTCGTCCTCCTCCACATACGCCCTGCTCGGCGGCCTGCGCTCGACCGCCTCGATGATCTCGTACGAGATCGCGATGGGCCTGTCGCTGGTGTCGGTCTTCCTCTACGCGGGGACGATGTCGACCAGCGAGATCGTCCAGGCGCAGGCCCGGCCGCTGCAGTTCGGTTCAGCAGTGTGGCAGGGGTCGATGGGCTGGTACTTCCTGCTCCTCATCCCGTCGTTCATCATCTACGTAATCTCGATGTTCGCCGAGACGAACCGCCAGCCGTTCGACCTCCCGGAGGCCGAGGGTGAGCTGGGGTCGGGCTACATGACGGAGTACTCCGGCATGACCTACGCCCTGTTCTTCCTCTCCGAGTACATCAACATGTTCCTGGTGTCCTGCGTGGCCACCACGCTGTTCATGGGTGGCTACCTGCCGATCTGGCCGTTCAACAACATCCCGGCGCTGAACAACCCGTGGCTGGGCCCGGTCTGGTTCCTGATCAAGGCCTACTGCTTCATGTTCCTGTTCATGTGGGTCCGGGCGACCGTTCCGCGGATCCGGTACGACCAGCTGATGCGGCTGGGCTGGAAGTGGCTGATCCCGATCTCCCTGGGCTGGACGATGCTCGTCGCGGTGTTCCGCGTCGGCGTCGCCGACGGCTGGATCGGCAGCCGGGGCTTCTGGATCGCGGCGATCGTCGTCGCGGCGGTGCTGATCGCCCTGCTGCTCTTCGGCGGGCCGCGGCAGGCCGCGGAGCCGGAGCCGGAGCCGACGGCGTTCGACCCGTACGCCGGTGGCTATCCGGTCCCGCCGATGGGTGACCAGCAGGTGCCCGGCCTGGTCGACGTGGTCAGTTCGGCGGTCGACGAGCCCGCCGGTGCCGCCCTGTCCGAAACGTCCGACTCCCAGCGAAGGGCTGATTCCTGATGGTGAATCCTGTTGCCGGGTTCGGGGTGACGTTCTCCACCCTGTTCCGCAAGACCCAGGTCAAGGGCGACCAGGCCCGGATGTACCCCGAGCGGCCGGCGATGATCATGCCGCGCTACCACGGGCGGCACCAGCTGAACCGGTGGCCCGACGGTCTGGAGAAGTGCGTCGGCTGCGAGCTGTGCGCCTGGGCCTGCCCGGCCGACGCGATCTTCGTCGAGGGCGCCGACAACACCGATGAGGAGCGCTACTCCCCGGGTGAGCGGTACGGCCGCGTCTACCAGATCAACTACCTGCGGTGCATCCTCTGCGGCTTCTGCATCGAGGCCTGTCCGACCCGGGCGCTGACGATGACGAACGAGTTCGAGCTGGCCGACACCAGCCGCGAGGCGATGATCCTGGAGAAGGACCAGCTGCTCGCCCCGCTGCTGCCCGGCATGGAGGAGCCACCGCACCCGCGCCGGCTCGGCGACGACGAGCGGGCGTACTTCCTCGGCCTGCCCGACACCGGCGCCCGGGATCCCCGGATGCCGGAGGGCCAGCAGGACACGTACGTGGACGAGTCCGAGGCCCGCCCGGTGGGCACCCCGTGGATCCGTTCCGGGTCGGAGGTGCGCAAGGAGATGCGCAAGCAGTTCCACCCCGACTACAGCACGCCGTCGGCGCAGGACATCCGGGCCCTCGAGCCGGCGGACAAGAGCAAGGGAGCCGACCGATGATCCCCCTGGTGACCGCACAGGCGGTGGCCTTCTGGCTGCTGGCGCCGCTGATGGTGCTGGCGGCCCTCGGCATCGTGCTGTCCCGCAAGCCGGTCCACTCGGCGCTGCTGATGGCCTTCGTGATGATCGCGCTGGCCGTGCAGTACGGTGCGCTGGACTCGCCCTTCCTGCTGGCGGTGCAGATCATCGTCTACACCGGCGCGATCATGATGCTGTTCCTCTTCGTGGTGATGCTGGTCGGTGTCGACACCACCGACTCGATCGTCGAGACGATCAAGGGGCAGCGGGTGCTGGCGGCGCTGGCCGCGATCGCCCTGCTGGTGCTGGTCATCGTCGGCGTCGGCAACGCCGTCAGCGGCACGCCGCGCGGCCTGGCCGACGCGAACTCGCTGGGCAACGCCCAGGGCATCGCCTACCTGCTGTTCAACCGCTACGTGCTGGTGCTGGAGGCGTCGGCCGCCCTGCTGCTGATCGCCACCATCGGCGCGATGGTGCTCGCCCACCGGGAGCGGACCACGCCGAAGAAGTCCCAGGCCGAACAGTCCCAGGAGCGGATGCAGGCGTACGCCCGCACCGGTGCCCACCCCGGTGGGCTGCCATCCTCCGGGGTCTTCGCCCGGCACAACGGTGTCGACGCCCCGGCCCTGCTGCCGGACGGGTCGGTCGCCGAGCCGTCGGTGTCGCGGACCCTGAAGCTGCGCGGTGTGATGCTCCAGGGCGATCACCTGGCCGACCCGGTGCGGGAGAGCCTCGGCGAGATCGCGCCCGGCTCCGACGACGCCGTCGGCGGGCGGACCGTCGCACAGGCGCACGCCGATGATCTCGAGGAGGCGCGCGCCGAGCGCGAGCAGCTGGAGGCCGCCACGGTGGCGGGCGCCGGGACCGAGTCCGCGGAGGGAACCGAAGAACGATGAGTCCGAACAACTACCTCATCCTGGCGGCGCTGCTGTTCGTCATCGGCGCCTCCGGCGTGATGTTGCGGCGCAACGCGATCGTCGCGTTCATGTCGATCGAGCTGATGCTGAACAGTGCCAACCTGCTGCTGGTCACCTTCTCCCACTACTGGGGGGTCCTGGACGGTCAGGTCGGTGCCCTGTTCGTGATGGTGGTCGCGGCCTGTGAGGTCGTGGTCGGCCTCGCGATCATCGTGTCCATATTCCGTACGCGTCGCTCGGCCTCGGTCGATGACGCCAACCTGCTGAAGTTCTGAGGGGCGCGCCGATGATTCCGCTTGAACTGACCGCCTCGGTCCCGGCCGAGGGAATGTTCACCTGGGGCTGGACGATGATCGCCGCGCCCGCGCTCGGTGCCCTGCTGCTGCTCGTCCTCGGTCGGCTCACCGACCGCTGGGGCCACTACCTGGCCACCCTGATGCCGATCTGGTCGTTCGCGATCGCCTCGACGCTGTTCGTCGGGCTGCTCACCCGGCCGGGGGACCAGCGGGTGGTCAGTGCCCCGCTGTACGAGTGGATCAGCGCCGGCCCATGGACGGCGAGCTTCGGGCTGCGGATCGACCCGCTGTCGATCCTGTTCGCCCTGCTGGTCACCGGGGTCGGCTCGCTGATCCACATCTACTCGATCGGCTACATGGCGCACGACCCGAACCGACGCCGCTTCTTCGCCTACCTGAACCTGTTCATCACCGCGATGCTGATCCTGGTGCTGGCGGACAACTACCTGCTGCTGTTCATGGGCTGGGAGGGTGTCGGCCTGTCGTCCTACCTGCTGATCGGCTTCTGGCAGGAGCGGCCGAGTGCCGCGAAGGCGGCCACCAAGGCGTTCGTGATGAACCGCGTCGGTGACGTCGGGATGTCCATCGCGCTGATCCTGATGATCGCCCTGTTCGGCTCCACCTCGTACGACGTGGTCAACGCCGGGGCGCCGCAGATGACCACTCCGATCGCCACCCTGCTGGGCATCCTGCTGTTGGTCGGCGCCTGCGCCAAGTCGGCCCAGGTGCCGCTGCAGGCCTGGCTGCTCGACGCGATGGAGGGCCCGACCCCGGTCTCCGCGCTGATCCACGCCGCGACGATGGTCACCGCCGGTGTCTACCTGGTGGTCCGCTCCGGCTCGATCTACGCGATGTCCGAGGCCGCCTCCACCGTGGTGGTGATCGTCGGCACCGTCACCCTGCTCGCCGGTGCCTGGATCGGCTCGGCCAAGGACGACATCAAGAAGGTGCTGGCCGGCTCGACCATGTCGCAGATCGGCTACATGATGCTCGCCGCCGGGATCGGCCCGGCCGGGTACGTGTTCGCGATCTTCCACCTGCTGACCCACGGCTTCTTCAAGGCCAACATGTTCCTCGGCGCCGGCTCGATCATGCACGGCATGAACGACGACGTGAACATGCGCCACTACGGCGGCCTGGCCCGCGCCATGCGGATCACCTTCATCACCTTCGCGATGGGCTACCTGGCGATCATCGGCTTCCCGTTCTTCGCCGGCTTCTATTCGAAGGACCACATCATCGAGGCGGCGTTCGAGCACAACGTGATCATCGGCATCCTGGCGCTGGTCGGCGCCGGGGTCACCGGCTTCTACATGACCCGGCTGATGATGATGACCTTCTTCGGCGAGAAGCGCTGGCGTGCCGACCAGCACCCGCACGAGTCCCCGGCGGTGATGTGGGTGCCGCTGGTGATCCTTGCGGCGATGTCGGTGTTCGGCGGCTTCGAGTTCAACAACTGGATCGGCCGCTTCCTGGCCCCCGCGGTGAACGGTGTGCCGGAGGTCCCGGGGCTGTTCCACTTCAGCCCGATCGCCGTCATCACCCTGCTGGTGGTGGCCGCGGGGGTGGCCCTCGGCTGGTGGCTGTACCGCGGTGACATCCCCGACGAGGCGCCGCAGAACGTGTCGGTGGTGACCCGGATCGGCCGCAACGACCTCTACCAGGACACCATCAACGCCGCGGCCTTCACCAACACCGGCAACGGCGTGGTGACGGGCGTGGTCGCGGTCGACGACCACGCGATCGACGCGGTCGCCAACGGTACCGGGACCGCCTTCGCGGGGGTCGGCCAGCTCTTCAAGCGGGTCCAGACCGGCTATGTCCGTTCGTACGCGCTGACGATGGTGGCGGGCTCCGTCCTCATCGCCGTCGTGCTGATCCTGGGCCGGCTGGCCTGACGGGAGGAGAAATCACATGACGACGTTCCCCTGGCTCACCGTGCTCGCGGTGCTGCCGCTGATCGGTGCGCTCGCACTGGTCTTCATCAAGGGCTCGCTGGCGCGTACGGTCGGGCTCGCCTTCTCACTGGTGACGCTGGTCGTCGCGATCGGGGTCGCGATCGGCTTCGACCCCGGCGCGGGTCTGCAGTATGTCGAGCAGCAGTCCTGGATCCCCGCCATCGGCGCCTCCTACTCGCTGGGCGTCGACGGGATGGGCCTGCTGATGGTCCTGCTGACGACGATCCTGGTGCCGGTGGTGCTGATCGCGGTCTGGGACGATCCCGACGCCAATGAGGGCCGCTGGACCTCACAGACCTTCTTCGGCCTGGCGCTGCTGCTCGAGGGCCTGTCGCTGTATGTCTTCCTGGCCACCGACGTGCTGCTCTTCTACCTCTTCTTCGAGGCCACCCTGATCCCGATGTACTTCCTGATCGGGGGCTTCGGCGGGCAGAAGCGCAACGCCGCGGCGATGAAGTTCCTGCTGTTCTCGCTGGCCGGCGGACTGGTGATGCTGGTCGCGGTGATCGGCATCTACGCGGTCACCGCCGGGCTCGGCCAGCCCACGTACGCCCTGCAGTCGCTGCAGCCGGCCGCCGCCGCGGGGCTGTTCGACACCCCGGTCGGCAAGTGGCTCTTCACCGGGTTCTTCATCGCCTTCGCGATCAAGGCGCCGATGGTGCCGGTGCACACCTGGTTGGCCGACGCCGCGGAGGCATCCCACCCGGGCAGCGCCACCCTGATGGTCTCGGTGCTGGACAAGATCGGCACCTTCGGCATGCTGCGGTTCTGCCTGGGCCTGTTCCCGCAGGCCAGCGTGTGGGCGACGCCGCTGGTGCTGGTGCTGGCGCTGATCTCGATCGTCTACGGTGCGGTCGCCGCGATCGGGCAGCGGAACCTGATGCGGTTCGTGGCGTTCACCTCGGTGAGCCACTTCGGCTTCATGGTGATGGGCATCTTCGCGATGACCACCTCCGGCATCGCCGGCTCGATCTTCTACATGTTCAACCACGGGCTGTCCACCGCGGCGCTGTTCCTGGTCGTCGGCTACCTGATCAAGCGGCGCGGCTCGGCCGACATCGCCGCCTTCGGCGGGGTGCAGAAGGTCGCCCCGGTGATGGCCGGTTTCCTGCTGATCTCCGGTCTGTCGGCGCTCGCCCTGCCCGGCCTGTCGAGCTTCGTCTCGGAGTTCATGGTGCTCGCCGGCACGTTCGCCAAGTACCGCTGGATCGCCGCCCTGGCCGCCTCCGCCCTGCTGCTGTCCGCGATCTACGTGATGGCGGTCTACCAGCGCACGATGACCGGGCCGGTGACCGACCAGGTGACCCGTACGGTCCACGCCGACCTCACCCTGCGCGAGCGGGTGGCCGTCGTCCCGCTGCTCGCGATCATCCTCGTGCTCGGTTTCTTCCCGCGTCCTGCCCTGCAGCTGGCTGAGCCCCAAGGGGCCCAGACGGTCGCCGCGATGCAGGCCGTCGGGATCTCCGAACCCCAGCCGCAGATCCCGGAGGGCAAGAACTGATGAACACCAGCATCGACTACGCGGGGCTGCTGACCGCGATCCTTCCCGTCGTGATCGTCTTTGCCGGCGCCTCGCTGAGCCTGCTGGCCGAGGCGGTCCTGCCCCGGCGGGCCCGGTGGGGGACCCAGCTGGCGTTGTCGCTGGTCGTCCTGGCGGTGGCCTTCGGCTCTTCGATCGCCATGTACGGCTCGTCCTCGGCACTGGCCCAGGACCAGACCGCGATGGTGATGGTCGACCGGCCGGCGCTCGGGCTGTGGATGCTCCTCACCGTCTTCGGGGTGCTGTCGGTCCTGCTGTTCGCCGAGCGTGAGGTGTACGGCGGGGTCAGCGCCTTCACCCCGTCCGGTGCGGCGATCCCCGGATCACTCGACGAGAAGGCCGCCGGCGAGGCGCGCCACGAGCACAGCGAGGTCTTCACCCTGCTGCTGTTCTCGCTGACCGGCATGATGCTGTTCCTCGCCGCCGACGACCTGATGATGATGTTCGTCGCGCTGGAGATCATGTCGCTGCCGCTCTACCTGCTCTCCGGGCTGGCCCGCCGGCGCCGGCTGCTCAGCCAGGAGGCGGCGCTGAAGTACTTCCTGCTCGGCGCACTGTCCTCGGCGTTCTTCCTCTTCGGCATCGCCCTGGTCTTCGCCTACGCCGGGTCCTTCCAGCTGGCGGTGATCGACGCCTCGATCGGCCAGAGCACCCTGTCCGAGGGCGTACTGATCTCCGGGCTGCTGCTGATGCTCGTCGGCCTGCTGTTCAAGGTCGGCATCGTGCCGTTCGCCAGCTGGGTCCCGGACGTCTACACCGGCGCCCCCACCCCGGTCACCGCGTTCATGGCGGTCTGCACCAAGATCGCCGCCGTCGGCGGTCTGCTGCGGGTGCTGTACGTGGCCCTCGGCGCGGAGCGCTGGAACTGGCAGCCGGTCCTCGCGGTGCTGGCGATCCTCACCATGCTGATCGGTGCCGTCGTCGGTCTGGCCCAGACCGACATCAAGCGGCTGCTGGCGTACTCCTCGATCACCCACGCCGGCTACCTCCTGGTCGCCGTCGCCGCTGCCGCCCAGGCGGCCAACGGGGTCAGCGGGCTGACCTCGGTGTCGGCCACCTCGTTCTACCTGCTGACGTACGGCGTGGCGACCATCCCGGCCTTTGCGATGATCACCATGGTGCGGGACAACGGCGCCGAGGTGACCCAGCTGTCCGGCTGGGCGGGGATCGGGAAGAAGAACCCGGTGTTCGCCACGGTGATGGCGGTGTTCATGCTGAGCTTCGCCGGCATCCCGCTGACCGCCGGTTTCATCGGCAAGTGGGCCGTCTTCGCCACCGCGCTGGAGGCCGGCTGGGGCTGGCTCGCGGTGGTCGGCGTGCTGCTCAGCCTGGTGGCCGCGGTCTACTACCTGCGGGTGATCGCGATCATGTTCTTCCGCGAGCCGGTCGACGGGCCGGAGGTCACCGACACCTCGGCCGCGACGCTGATCGTGGTGGTGCTCGGCCTGGTCGCCACCGTGGTGCTGGGCATCGTTCCCGGGCCGGCGATGGGCTTCTTCCAGAATGCGAGTGAATTCCTTCGTCTGGGTATGATGTGAGCCTTGTGACCCCCATCTCAGCCCCGCAGACCCGGGATGCCTTCGAAGCGTACGTGCGGGAGCGGCTCGATGCGATCGAGACCGCTCTCGCGGCCGCTGCGACCGGCTCGATGCCGTTCGTCACCGAAGCCGCCCGGCACATCATCTCCGCCGGCGGGAAGCGGTTCCGGCCGCTGCTGGTCGTCCTCACCTCGGCGCTGGGCACGCCGCGGTCCGCGGAGGACCTGACCCGGGCCGCGTTGGTGATGGAACTGACCCACGTCGCCAGCCTCTACCACGACGACGTGATGGACGAGGCGGAGATCCGGCGTGGGGCCCCCAGCGCGAACAGCATCTGGGACAACAGCGTCGCCATTCTCGTCGGCGACTACCTCTTCGCCAGGGCCTCGGACATCGTCGCCGACCTCGGCGTCGACTTCGTCCGGCTGCAGGCCCGGACCTTCTCCCGGCTGGTGCAGGGGCAGATCGCCGAGACGGTCGGCCCCGCCGAGGGACAGGACGCGGTGGGTGCCTACCTCGACGTGGTCGCCGACAAGACCGGGTCGCTGATCGCCTCCTCGGCGATGTTCGGCGGCATGGTGGCCGGCCTGCCGGCCGAGCAGGTGGCGGCCCTGGCCGGATTCGGCGAGGAGCTGGGCGTGGTCTTCCAGCTCAGCGACGACATCATCGACATCACCTCCGACAGCACCGGCAAGACCCCCGGCACCGACCTGCGTGAGGGCGTGCCGACCCTGCCGACCCTGATGCTCGCCGACTACCGGGACGAGGAGTCCCGCGACCTGCTCCGGCTGGTCCGCGGCGACCTGTCCGACGACGGCGCGCTCACCGAGGCGTTGCGCCGGCTGCGGGGGCATGCGGTGATCGACCGGGCCCGCGAGGAGGTCGCCCGCCGTGCCGAGATCGCCCGGGGGCACCTCGCCGGGCTGCCGGCCGGGATGGCCAAGGATGCGCTGAGTGAGCTCTGCGACACCGTGGTGACTCGCTCGGCCTGAGTCCTCCGGGAGCCCTTCGGCCGGGTCCGGGTTCCGGCCCGCGAGAATATCTGAGCACTCGTTCACATATCAGTGCCGATCGGGATAGTCTCACGCCATGCATGTCCCCGACGGATTCCTCGGCGTCCCTACCTCCGTGGCCACCGGCGCCCTCGCGGCCGTGGCCCTCGGCCTGGCCCTGCGGGGGTCGCGCCGTGAGCTCGGCGAGCTCGGGGCGGTCCGCGCGGGCCTGACCGCGTGCTTCATCTTCGCCGCGCAGATGGTCAACTTCCCCGTCGCGGCCGGCACCTCCGGACATCTGCTGGGCGGAGCGCTGGCGGTCGCCCTGGTCGGACCGTGGACCGCGGTGCTGGTGATGTCCTGCGTCCTGGTGGTGCAGGCACTGGTCTTCGCCGACGGTGGCGTCACCGCGCTGGGGACGAACATCCTGCTGATGGGTGTCGTCGGGGTCGGCGTCGCCACCCTGGTCTCATACGGCGTGACGGCGATCCTCGGCCGGCGGGGCCGAGCGGTGGGGCGTCCGGTCGGCCGGGGCGGGGTGATCGCGGCGAGCGCGGCGGGGGCATTCGTGTCGGTCCCCACCGCCGCGGCCGCGTTCTGCCTGCTGTACGCGATCGGGGGCGCGGTGCCGATCCCGCTCGGCGCACTCACCCTGGCGATGGTGGGCACCCATCTGCTGATCGGTGTCGGGGAGGCGGTGATCACCGCGGCGGTGGTCGGGGCGGTGCTCGCCGTCCGGCCCGACCTGGTCCGGCTGGCCGGCCGCGAGGGCACCCCGGTGACCGCGGTGACGCTCGCCGACGGCACCGTGGTGCTGCGGTCGGCCGTGGGCGGTGCCGCATCGGGGGTCGGTGTGTCGTCGGGGGGTGGGGCGTCGGGGGATGGCGCGGACGCCGATGTCCGGCGCCGGGCCGAGCGGCCGCGGCTGGGCCGGGGCACTGCTGTCATCGCGTTGGCGGCCACGGTCGTCGTCGCCGGAGGGCTCAGTCTCTTTGCCTCGACCAGTCCCGACGGCCTGGAGCATGTGGCGGGTGCCCTCGGCTTCGCCGGCAGCGCCGTCTCACCACTGGTACACACCCCATTGGCCGACTACGGCATCGCCGGCCTGGGTGCCGTCGGGACCACGCTGGCCGGCCTGTTCGGGGTCGCCCTGACCCTCGGTCTCGGCCTGTTGGTCGTCAGTGGGGTCCGCCGCGGTCGGCCGCGTGGGGCGGGAGCGGTCGACGAT
This sequence comes from Raineyella sp. W15-4, assembly GCF_033170155.1. Lineage (GTDB taxonomy): Bacteria > Actinomycetota > Actinomycetes > Propionibacteriales > Propionibacteriaceae > Raineyella. The sequence goes on from NZ_CP137079.1 coordinate 657,611, forward strand.
CAGCCCCGGCCCACCGAGGAGCGCCGATGACCGCCGCGGTGGTCCTGCCCACCTCGCCGCCGGTGCTGCTCGCCGGTCACACCCCCGGCATCGCCCGGCCGTGGGAGCGGCCGAGCCTGGTCCGGTCACTGCCTGCGGAGACCAAGCTCATTGCCCTGGTCGGCTTCGCTCTGGTCGTGGTGGCGGCGCCGGCCGCCGCGTGGCCGGTGCTGCTGCTCGCCGTCGCCGGGCTGGTGGCCGTCGCCGTGATCGCCCGGGTGCCGTTCGGCTGGGCGCTGCGACGTGCCGGGGTCGAGCTGCCATTCCTGGTGTTCGCGCTGCTGATGCCGATCGTCGCGACCGGTGAGCGGGTGCAGGTCGGTCCGCTGTCCTTGTCGGCGGCGGGTCTGGTCGGCGGCGCGCTGGTTCTCGCCCGCGCGACGCTCGGGGTGGGGGCGGCCCTCGTGCTCGCCGCCTCCACACCGCCGCACGAGATCATCGAGGGTCTGGGCCGGCTCCGGCTGCCGCGGGCGCTGGTGGATGTGCTCACCCACATGATCCGCTTCCTCGACATCGTCGCCGACGACCTGCGTCGCCAGGGCATCGCCCAGGCGGCCCGTGGGGATCACCGGAGCCGGATGGGGCGGCTCGCCGCCACGGCGGCGTCGGCCGGGCACCTTTTCGTCCGCTGTGTCGAACGCGGCGAGCGGCTCCAGCTCGCCATGCTGTCCCGCGGGTACCGCGGCGCGCTGCCGCCGAGTGGCAGGCCCGCCGCGACGGCGGGGGAGTGGGGCCGGGCACTCGCTCTGCCGGTGGTGGTCGGCGCCGTCCTGCTGACTGTGCTCGTGGCCGGGTCGGTGGGGCCGCTGGGAGCGGGGGGACCGCGATGAAGGCCGGTGCCGCGATGAAGCCCGGCACCGGGCCGACGTCGCCGCCCGCTCTCGTCGTCGAGGGCCTGGCGTTCGCCTATCCCGACGGCCGGCAGGTGCTGTTCGGCGTCGACCTGACCGTGGCGGCCGGCGAGCGGATCGCCCTGGTGGGGCCGAACGGCGCGGGGAAGACCACCCTGCTGCTGCACCTCAACGGCACTCTCGGCCCCGCGTCGGGGGGCGTCGGCGTCGGCGAGGTCCGGGTGGCCGGGGTGCCGGTCCGTCCCGACACGCTGAGGGAGGTCCGGCGCCGGGTCGGGATCGTCTTCCAGGACCCCGACGACCAACTGTTCCTGCCCACCGTCGGCCGCGATGTCGCCTTCGGACCGGCGAACCTCGGTTGGTCGCCCGAGGAGGTCGACCACCGGGTCACCGACGCCCTGGAGCGGGTGGGAATGGCGGGTCTGCGGGACCGTACGCCGCACCACCTCTCCTTCGGTCAGAAGCGGCGGGTCGCCCTGGCCGGGGTGCTGGCGATGGACCCCGATGTCCTCGTGCTCGACGAGCCGTCCTCCAACCTGGACCCGGCCGCGCGTCGGGAGCTGGCCGAGATCCTCGACTCCCTCGATGTCACCGTCGTGATGGTCACCCATGATCTGCCGTACGCGGCCCAGTTGTGCACCCGGTGCGCGGTCCTTGACGGTGGCCGGATCGTTGCCGACGGGCCGGTGCTCGACGTGCTGGGGGACGCCGATCTGCTCGCCGCGCACCGGCTCGAGCTGCCGCACGGCTTCCGGCTGGCGCCGGAGGTCGACGAGGAGCGGGCGCGATGAACCGTCCGGCCGATGGGCCACTGCCCATCCCGGCCGACGACATCGACGCCTGGGCGGCACGGTTCGACCTGCTCGGTGACCCGACCCGGCTGAGCCTGCTGGCGTACATGCACCTGCATCCGGGTTGTACGGTCGGCGAACTCGCCGCGGCCGCCGGGACTACGCCCACCACCACGTCGCAGGCCCTCCGGGTGCTGCGACGACAGGGCTGGGTGGGAGTGGAACGGGATGGTCGGCTGATGCGCTACACCCTTCTTGATGACCTGGCTCACCGGGTGCTGCACCTGATGGGTCACCGTCACGCCGTCGGCTGACGGTGGGTGCGGGGCCGACGGTTCATGTGCGGAGGCGGATGGTGCCGTGGTTGGTGATGAGGAAGTGTTGGCCGCGGGGGGTGGTCCAGTGCCAGTGGCCGGGTTGGGGTTGGGTCGACAGGTAGCCGCCGTGGGTGCGGGCGCGGTGGGCGGTCCGGCCGAGTGGGCCGAGGTTGTCTGGTGTGGTGGGTCCGCCGCGTGCCGAGGGGATCGTGTGGTCGATGTCGGTGTGTCGGGCGGTGAGGGTGGCGTAGGGGGCGACTTCGACGGGCTGGGCCAGGATCAGTTGTTCGCGGATCCGGTCGGGTACCTCGTAGGCATCGACCGGGATCGACTCGGCGTGGTTGATCACCCGGGTCAGCCGGACCCGGCACCCGGCCAATAGCTCGCCGAGGGCGGTGTGGGCGAGGGGGCCGTGGCCCTCGACCCGGGCCAGGTCTGCCCCGGGGGTGGTGTGGACGTACAGGTGCACGATCGGGGTCTGGGCGGGATGTTGGCCGCGGGCGAGCAGCCCCAGGGCGCGGGCCCGGCGGGCATCCAAATCGGTCGTGTCGCCGGCGGCGGCCAACTCCGCGGCCATGGTGGCGAGGGTCTGGTCGAGTTGGGCGGCGTCGGCGGTGTCCAGGACACCGACCACGTCGGCGGCGGCGATCTCGCCCTCCAGCAGGCGTTGGGCCCGGGCCCAGGAGATCCCGGGCAGGGTGTCGCCGATCCGGTCGTCGATCCACACGACGCTGGCCGCGGGGAGGTGGTGGCAGCGGCGGGCGACCTGGACGGCGCGCCAGACGGGGAGGTGGCCGTGGATCATCTGGTTCCACAGTCGGGGGTGGCGCCATTTCAGATCCAGGGCGTCGGAGATCGTCTGCCTCGCCCGGTCCGGGGCCAACTCCAGTGCCCCGCCGACCTCCAGGTGGAGGAACTCCGGCACCGCCGGGGTCCCCTCACCCCCCAAGGAGACGAGTTGTTCCCGGTCGACCGGGCCGGCCGCCTCGACCAGGTCGGCGACCAGGGCCAGGCGGCGGATCTCGGCGAACCGGGCCAACGCCTCCACCTCCGCCAACTGGGCGAGATGATCAGCCGGATCCTCCGGCAGACCATACCCGGCGGTCACCGCCACCGGGTCCCCTTCCTCACCGTTCTGGCCGGTGAGGGTGACCATCAGCCCATCGACCAACAACGGCGCACCATCGGCGACCGGCCGGGCCGGCGCCGGCCGGAAGAAGTCCGGCCACCCCGGCAACCCCGGCAACACGGGACTCGTGTCCTCATCCATGACCCCAACGCTAGACCAAGGGTCAGACAATCAATCGAACACACAGTCGAAACCATCCGAGTGCCACGGGAACTGGAACCACGGGAACAGGACACACGGGACGGAGAGGGCCATGGCCCCCGGACCGTACCCACCGCCGACAGCTCCTTCTCTGGGCCTGCCCAATGGTCCTTCGGGGTGGACCACAACCTGGCAGCCGCCCGAGCCCGACCCAGTCGAGCTTTGGCCGAGCCTGCCCCCGATCGCCGCCCGCGCCGCACCTCACCAGATCCGGACGCGCTCCTCGGGATCGAGCCACATGCCGTCGCCGGGCCGGGTGGCGTACGTCGCGTGGAAGGCGTCGACGTTGCGCAGGGTCTGGTTGCAGCGGAACTCCGAGGGGGAGTGCGGGTCGGTCGCCAGGCGCTGCCGGACGGTCTCCGGGCGGGTCTTCTGCTGCCAGGTCCGGGCGAAGTTCATGAAGAACCGCTCCTCCCCGGTCAGTCCCTCGATCGGTTCCGGCTCTCGCACCTCTCCGGTGTCCGGGTCGGTCAGCGCGATCCGCCAGGCGTCGTACGCGATGGACACCCCACCCAGATCACCGATGTTCTCCCCGATGGTGAGTGCCCCGTTCACCGTCAGCCCGTCGGCGCCCTCGGGCGAGAGCGCGTCGTACTGGGCGATCAGCGCCGTGGTGCGGGCCGTGAACGCCGCGCGGTCCTCGTCGGTCCACCAGTCCCGCAGCCGGCCGTCGCCGTCGCAGGTCGAGCCCTGGTCGTCGAAGCCGTGGCCGATCTCGTGGCCGATCACCGCCCCGATCCCGCCGTAGTTGACCGCGTCGTCGGCCTCCGGGTGGAAGAACGGGGACTGCAGGATGGCGGCCGGGAAGACGATCTCGTTGCGCAGCGGGTGGTAGTACGCGTTGACCGTCTGCGGAGTCATGAACCACTCTTCCCGGTCGATCGGCCCGCCGAGCTTGGCCAGGTCCCGGTCGGTCTCGAACTCCGCGGTGCGACGTACGTTGCCGATCAGGTCGTCGGGGACGATCGACAGCTTGGTGTAGTCGATCCACTTCGTCGGGTAGCCGATCTTCGGGGTGAACTTGGCGAGCTTGGCCAGCGCCTCCGCCCGGGTCGCGTCGGTCATCCAGTCCAGCCGGCTGATCGAGCGGCGGTAGGCCTCGAGCAGGTTGCCGACCAACTCGTCGCAGCGTTCCTTGGCGGCCGGCGGGAAGTATCGCTCCACGTAGAGCCGTCCCACGGCCTCGCCGACGCAGCCCTCGACCAGACCGACCCCGCGCTTCCACCGCGGCTTGATCGTCGGGGTGCCGGACAGCGTGGTGCCGTAGAAGGCGAAGTTCTCCGCGGTGAACGCCTCGGGCAGGAACGCCGCGGTGCCGACCAGCAGCCGCCAGCGGGCCCAGGAACGCCAGGCCGGCAGCCGGTCGGCCACCAGCAGCGGCGCCACGTCGTCGAGGAAGGACGGCTGCGATTCGATCAGCCCGGTGACCTGCTCACCGTCGACACCGAGCGCGTCGAGGTAGTGGCGCAGGTCCACCGCCGGGTTGATCGCGGCGACGCGATCGGCCAGCGCGTCGATCTCGATCGGGTTGTACGAGGCGACCATGTCGCGGCGGCGGACCTTGTCCCAGTGGCAGGCGGCGATCGCCGTCTCCAGGTCCATCACCGCCTCGGCCTGTGCCCGCGGGTCGGCCAGCCCGGCCAGCCCGAACATCCGCTCCGCATGGTCGACGTACGCCGTCCGGATGTCGGCGTACTGGTCGAGCCGGTAGTACTCCTCGTCCGGCAGGCCCAGCCCGCCCTGGCCGATGAACAGGGCGTACGCCTCCGGCCGGCCCGGGTCGGCGTCGACCCCGCCGTACAGCAGGCTGCCGAGCCCGCGGCGGGCGTTGCGGCCGAGCAGTGTGACCACAGAGGGGACATCGGTGAGGGCGTCGATCGCGGCCAGCTCGTCCTGCAGCGGGGTGGTGCCGAGGGCCTCGATGGCGGCGGTGTCCATGAAGCCGGCGTAGAGGCCGGCGATCCGGTCGGCGTCGGTCTGCGGGCCGTCGTGGACCGCGGGGACACCCAGGCCGGTGACGATGTCGCGGACCGCCTCCTCGGAGCGGTCCCGCAGGTCGCTGAAGGCGCCGGTGAGCGGCTTGTCCTCGGGGATCACCGCGCGGGCCAGCCAGCTGCCGTTGACGTGCCGGTAGAAGTCCGTGCGGGCGGGGACCGCCTCGTCCACGGCGGTCAGGTCCAGCACGACGGGGGTCTCCTCAACAGTCATGAGCCGATCGTAGTCGGGCGGCCGCGGCCGGCCCGGCCCAATCGTCGCCACGCCACCAGCGCCTCGGCACTGACGATCACCACCGACACCCAGACCAGCAGGAAGCCGGCCCACCGCCCCGGCGACATCACCTCACCCCGCAGCAGCCAGCCGATCAGGAACTGCAGGGTGGGCGCCAGGTACTGCAACAGGCCCAGCGCGGTCAGCGGCAGCCGCTGGGCGGCGTCGGCGAAGAACAGCAGTGGGACCAGGGTGACCAGCCCGCCGACGACCAGCAGCGTGGTGTGCAGCGGGCCGTACGCCGTGAACGTGCCCCGCCCGGTCGCCTGCAGCCAGCCGAGGAAGCCGACGGCGACCACGCCGATCCCGAGGCCCTCGACGACCATCCCGGACAGCGCGTCGATCCGGACGCCCTTCTTCATCAGGCCGTAGAGGCCGAAGGTCACCGCCAGCACCAGGGCGGCCCACGGCAGCCCGCCGACCTCGACGGTCAGCACCACCACGGCGATCGCGGCGAGCCCGACGGCGAGCCACTGCAGCCGGGAGAGTCGCTCGTGCAGGAGGAGAACGCCGAGCAGGATCGACAGGATCGGGTTGATGTAGTAGCCGAGGGCGGCGTCCAGGACATGACCGTTGTTGACCGCCCAGATGTAGGTGCCCCAGTTGACACTGATCAGCACCCCGGCGCCCAGCAGGCTGGCCCAGGCCCGGCGGCTGGTCAGCCCCCGCCAGAACCGCCGCCGCAGCAGCAGGCAGCCGAGCAGCGCGAAGACCAGCGACCAGACGACCCGCTGGGCGAGGATCTCCACCGCCCCCGCCCGGGCCAGCAACGGCCAGTACAGCGGGAAGAAGCCCCACAACAGATAGGCGCCCAGCCCGGCCAGCAGGCCACGCCGCAGACCGGGCCGTACGGTGGTGGTGTCGGTCACGCGATCACGCCGAAGGTGTAGCCGGCGGTGCGCAGGTCGGTGACGATCTGCGGCAGCGCCTCGGTGGAGATCCGCTTCCCCGGGGCGTCGTGCATCAGGATCACCACGACGTTCGGGTTCTTCACCAGCGCCATGTCCTTCTGCACGTTGCCCGCCGCCTCGGCCGGGGTGGTCGGTTCCTTCTTCTTCGCCTCGGCGTCGCCGGTCATCGCGTTCCAGTCGATCCACGACAGTCCCCGGTCGGTCAGGCCCGCGTCGGCGTCGGCCAGGCCCTTCCATGACATGTGCCCGCCCGGGTAGCGGAAGCAACCCGGCGTGTACCCGGGCCCAAGCGCGGCCCGGATCGTGTCCAGCGCCTTGGCCTGATCGGTGAGGATGTGGTCGGTGTTCCCACGCCGCTGCGGGTAGAGGTACTGGTAGTCGTGGCTGAACGAGTGGATGCACACCGCATTGCCCTCGGTCACCTCGCGCTGCACCAGCGCCGGACCGCTGCGACCGAGCCCGGGGGGCCCGGCGATCACGAAGAAGGTGGCCGGCACGTTATTCGCCCGCAGCGCGTCGAGCACCAGCGGGGTGGCATCGGTGCTCGGGCCGTCGTCGAAGGTGAGGAAGGCGATCTTCTGTTGCGGGTAGTCCGCGGCGGCCTTCCCCTTCTCCAACCAGTCGTGCACCTTCGCTGCCGGATAGGCGTACGCCTGGGCCGCGGCGTTGTGGTTGGTGCCCGCCACGACGTACGGCGTCGGGGTCGGGGTGGGGGTCGGTTCGGACCGCTCCCGCGACGGCGGTGCGCAGGCCGACAGCACCATGGCCGCCGACACCACAGCCACCAGCAACGGCGGCACCAGGGCCGGGGCCGGGCGGCGGTGACGGAACGACAGGTGGGCTGGGGTCATCGAGACTTCCTCCGGGGCGCCGAGCGGCGGGGCCGTGACGGGGACATGTCCACCCAAGGCTAGGCACGTGCCGGGGCGTCCCGGACGGTCGTGCCGCGCGCGGCGTGTCGCGCGCTCAGGTGGCGTTCAGACCGTCAGGCGCTGACCTCCCAGGTGTCCTGGCCGTAGAGCAACTCCTGCAGCGAGGCGTCGTCGACGTCCTCCCCGTTGCCCCGGGCGGTCCGCACCTGCTCACGCGCCTCGTCGTCGTAGGACGGGCGTTGCACGTCGCGGAAGACACCGATCGGGGAGCGCTGCAGATGGCCGGCGCTGCTCAGCCGGGAGAGCGCGAAGGCGTACGACGGGTCCTCGGCGTGCGCGTCGTGCACGACGATGTCGTCGTCGGCCACCTCGGCCCGCTCGGCGATCCGCAGCGCCCCGGTCGCACGGTCCCGGACCACCGCCAGGTGGCCGTCGACGCCGAAGACGATCGGCTCACCGTGGCTGAGCGGGATGATCGCCTCGGCGGACTCCTCGCCCCCCTTGAGGGCGTCGAACGCGCCGTCGTTGAAGATCGGGCAGTTCTGGTAGATCTCCACCAGCGAGGCACCGCGGTGCGCGGCGGCCGCCTTCAGCACCGCGCTGAGGTGCTTGCGGTCGGAGTCGACCGCCCGGGCGACGAAGGTCGCCTCGGCACCGAGGGCCAGCGAGACCGGGTTGAGCGGCTGGTCCAGCGACCCCATCGGGGTCGACTTGGTGACCTTGCCCATCTCCGAGGTCGGCGAGTACTGGCCCTTGGTGAGGCCGTAGATCCGGTTGTTGAACAACAGGATGGTGATGTTGACGTTGCGGCGCAGCGCGTGCAGCAGGTGGTTGCCGCCGATCGACAGCGCGTCGCCGTCGCCGGTGATCACGAACACGGCGAGGTCCTCGCGGGTGGCCGCGACGCCGGTGGCGATCGCCGGGGCCCGGCCGTGGATCGAGTGCATGCCGTACGCGTCGACGTAGTACGGGAATCGCGAGGAGCAGCCGATGCCGGAGATGATCACGGTGTTCTCACGCTTGATCCCGAGCTCCGGCATGAACCCCTGGAACGCGGCCAGCACGGCGTAGTCACCGCAGCCGGGGCACCAGCGGACCTCCTGGTCGGAGACGAAGTCCTTGCGGTTGAGCGGCGCGATCGCCAGCGGCACGTGGGCGAGGCCGCGGCCCAGTGCCGGCGGGGTGGCCGACGCAACCGGGGCAGTGGGGTACTTCGTGGTGGTCACTGGAGGGCTCCTTCCGAGGTCTGGGTTTCCGGGGCGAGAGCCCGGGCCTCGACCTCACGGACGATCTCGTACAGGTCCGCCTCGAACTCGTCGACCGAGATCGGCAGACCGCGGACCCGGGAGTAGCTCTGCACGTCGACCAGGTACTTCGCCCGCAGCAGCAGGGCGAGCTGGCCCAGGTTCATCTCCGGCACCACGACCCGGTCGTACGCCCGCAGCACCTCGCCGAGGTTCGCCGGGAACGGGTTCAGCCAGCGCAGCTGGGCGTGGGCCACCTTGGTGCCGGTCTTGCGCATCCGGCGGATCGCGGCCAGCGCCGGGCCGTACGTCGACCCCCAGCCGAGCACCAGCACCCGGGCGCCGTCCCCGCTCTCCCGGCCCGGGTCGTCGACCTCCAGCGGCGGGATGATCCGGGCGATGCCGTCGACCTTCGCCTGCCGGGTGTCGGTCATCAGCTGGTGGTTGGCCGGGTCGTAGGAGATGTTGCCGGTGCGGGAGTCCTTCTCGATGCCGCCGAGGCGGTGCTCCAGACCCGGCGTGCCGGGGATCGCCCACGGCCGGGCCAGGGTCTCCTCGTCGCGCAGGTACGGCAGGAACTCGGCCTTCTTCCCGTTCGGCCCCTTCGTACCGTTGGGCTCGGTGGCGAAGTGCGGGTCGATCGCCGGGATCGTCGCCAGCTGCGGCACCCGCCACGGCTCGGCGCCGTTGGCGAGGTAGCCGTCGGTCAGCACGAAGACCGGCGTACGGTACTCGACCGCGACCCGGACCGCCTCGACCGCAGTGTCGAAGCAGTCGGCGGGGGACTGGGCGGCGATCACCGGCACCGGCGCCTCACCGTGGCGGCCGTAGAGCGCCATCAGCAGATCGGCCTGCTCGGTCTTGGTCGGCATCCCGGTCGACGGGCCGGACCGCTGCACGTCACAGATCACCATCGGCAGCTCGGTCATCACGGCCAGTGAGATCGTCTCGGACTTCAGCGCGATGCCCGGCCCCGAGGACGCGGTCACCCCGAGCCGCCCGGCGAAGCTGGCGCCCAGCGCCGAGCCGGCCGCGGCGATCTCGTCCTCGGCCTGGAAGGTCATCACGTTGAAGCGCTTGAGCTTGGACAGCGTGTGCAGCACGTCGGAGGCCGGCGTGATCGGGTAGGCGCCGAAGAACAGCGGCAGGCCGGCCTTCTGGGCGCCGACGACCAGCCCGTACGCCAGCGCCACGTTGCCGGAGATCTGCCGGTAGCGGCCGGCCGGCATCGGCGCCGGGGCGACCTGGTAGGTGACCCCGAACGTCTCGGTGGTCTCGCCGAACGCGTAGCCGGTCCGGAAGGCGGTGATGTTGGCATCGCGCAGCTGCGGCTTGCCGGCGAACTTCTCGCTGAGGAACTTCAGCGTGGTGTCGGTGTCCCGGTTGTACAGCCAGCTGAGCAGGCCCAGGGCGAACATGTTCTTGGCCCGGGAGGCGTCCTTGCGGGTCAGCCCGAAGCCCTGGACCGCGGCCACCGTCATGCCGGTCAGGTCGAGGGCGTGCAGCTGGTAGTCGTCCAGCGAGCCGTCCTCCAGCGGGTTCCGCTCGTAGCCGACCTTGGTGAGGTTGCGCTTGGTGAACTCCGCGGTGTCGACGATGATCAGGCCGCCACGCTTGAGCTGGGGGATGCTCGCCTTGAGCGCCGCCGGGTTCATCGCCACCAGCACGTCGGCGGTGTCGCCGGGAGTGACGATGTCGAAGTCGGCGAAGTGCACCTGGAAGCTCGACACCCCGGGGATGGTGCCCTGGGGAGCGCGGATCTCGGCCGGGAAGTTCGGCAGGGTGGAGATGTCGTTGCCGAACGACGCCGCCTCGGCCGTGAACCGGTCACCGGTGAGTTGCATCCCGTCGCCGGAGTCGCCCGCGAACCGGATGACCACACGGTTGAGCATCTGGACGTCTGCCACGTCGGTCTGCCTCGCTTCTCGTCGTACTGCACCTCCTGAGGTGAGGCGCCGGTCAAGTCTAGTGCTCACTTGAGGTGAGCCTCACTTATTGGATCTGCTAATGAGTGTAGAGGCAAGCCCTTATGCCCCAGGGTGGTCCGGAGGATGGGATGCCCGCGGCGATAGGCTGTCCGGTATGGCACAGGGCACACGTGTGTACGACTGGTACGGCGACGGCCGGCTGCTCGTCGCCGACCTCGGACTCGCCTGCTGCACCCTCGAGTTCGAGGCCGCCGCAGCGGACCGTCGTGAGGTGGCCCCGGCCGACGCCCCCGGCGCACCGCTGGCGGTGGTGGTCTCCGGCACCGTCCCCGATGCGCTGGTGCCGGTGGTCCGGCAGGCGATCGACGCGCTCGGGGACCGCGCCGGCCGGCGTCCGCAGGTCGTCGCGTACGGGGCCTGCGCCGACTCGGGTGGCCCCTACTGGGATTCGTACGCCGTCGCCGACGGCATCGCGCAGTTCGTCCCGGTGACGGCGGTCGTCCCCGGCTGTCCACCCCCGCCGGGCTCCCTCGACGACGTCCTCGCCGGGCTGGTGGCGGCACGATGAGCACCGACCTGACCCGCCGGGTGGACCCGGCCGACTGGGTCGACGCCGCCCGCGCCGCCCGGGACGAGGGCTTCGACCGGTTCGACTGGCTCGATGCCACCGACGACATCGGCCGGTCGCCGACCGTGACCGTCGTCTGCCAGCTGCGCGACCGCGACGCCCGGGCACTGCGGCTGCGCACCAGCGTGCCCCGCCGGGGCGGTGCGCTGCCCAGTCTGGCCGGCATCTTCCCCGGCGCCGGCTGGTGCGAACGGGAGGCGGGCGAGGGCTACGCGGTGGAGTTCAGCGGCGGCGACCACCGCCGGCTGCTGCTCGCCCCGGACGCTCCGGAGGCCCCGCTGCTCAAGGACCACCCGCTCGCCGCCCGCGCCGCGGTGCCGTGGCCGGGCGCCGACGACCCCGAAGAGAGCGCCCGGGCCCGCCGCCGGATGGTGCCGCCGGGTGTGCCCGACCCCGCGGTGTGGGGGGACCGTGACCCCGCCGCCGGATCGGTCGATCCCGAGGAACTCGCGGCGGAGGTGGCGGGGACCCGGGTGCGTCGGGCGCGGGGGGCCGGACGGGGACCGCGATGACCGGCCCGCACGGGAGCATCCGGTTGATCGAGGACCGCTGCACCTCCTGCCTGATCTGCGCCCGGGAGTGCCCGGTCTGGTGCATCACCGTGCAGGCCCACACCGAGCCCGATCCCGGCTCGGAGACCTCCCGTCGGCCCCGGCTGCACAACGTCCTGGACCGGTTCGCCATCGACTGGTCGGTCTGTATGTACTGCGGGATCTGCGTCGATGAGTGTCCCTTCGACGCCCTCGTCTGGGGCGACGGCCGGGTGCCACCGGCCCGGAGCGCGGGCGACCTGGTGCACGAACGCGATCGGTTGGCACCGGGCAGGTCCTGATCCGCCGGCCGGATCCACCGCGGGGATTGGCCGGAACGCCGGGCAGGGGCTTACTCTGGCAGGGGCGGTATGCCGCAGGGAGGGATCGTGTAGCGGGAAAGGATGAGGATGGCTGGTGACCAGGTGCGCGACCTCGCGTCGCCGCACGCCCTCCGCTCCGCCTATCCGCTGCGGGTACGGGCCGCCGACGCGGTGGCCGCCCTCGGCGCCGAATGGTACGACCCGATGGTCCGTCAGGGCCTGCTCGGGATCGTCCTGATCGTCCTCGGGTCCTTCAGCCCCGCCTTCCTGCCGGACAGCTCGCCGCTGTGGTCACTGCCCGGCCTGGGGATCGTCCGGACGACGATCGGGGCCACTTTCGCCGCGCTCGTCGCGCTCGCCGGGGTCTGGCTGGTGCTGGACGCCTGGCTGCGGCTGCGGCCGACCGCCCCCGGACGACACGACTTCCGCGCCGTGCTGGCCCTGTGGTCGGCGCCGCTGCTGTTCGCGCCGCCGGTCTTCAGCCAGGACGCCTATTCGTACGCCGCCCAGGGCTGGCTGGTCTCCCGCGGGGTGGACCCCTACCAGGTGGGCCCGGCGGCGCTGCCCGGATCCTTCGCCGACGCGGTGTCGCGGGTGTGGCTCTACACCCCCACCCCGTACGGCCCGCTCAGCCTGCAGATCCAGCGGATCCTGGTCGACGCGACCGGCGGGCACCTGCTGGCGCCGGCCGCCGGCAGCCCGCTGCACGCCTACCTCGCCGCGCTGGCGATGCGCGTCCCGGCGGTGCTGGGCGTGGTGCTGCTGGCCGCCTGTCTGCCCGCGCTGATCCGCCATGTCGGTGCCGCCGGCCTCGACGTCGATCGTGGCATCTGGCTGGCCGTGGCGAATCCGCTGATGATCGTGCACTTCATCGGCGGCGCCCACAACGACGCGCTGATGGTCGGGCTGATGGTGCTCGCGCTGTGGTGTGGGACCCAGGGGCGGTTCGTCACCGCGGCGATCCTGGTCGGCGTCGCCACCGCGGCGAAGCAGCCCGCCGCGCTGTCCGGGGTCGCCGTCGCGTTCATGGCCCTGCCGGCGGCCTCCCGACGCTGGTCGGCCTGGCGAGAGATCCTCCGCCGGACGGCCACCACCGCGGCGATCGCCCTCGCCTCGTTCGCCGGGGTGTCCCTGCTGACCGGCCTCGGGTTCGGCTGGCTGCACGCGATGACCGTGCCGGGGTCGGTGCCCACCATCGCCCCCAGCAGCCTGGTCGCCCAGGCGGTGAACTCGGTGGTCCTGCAGTGGGGCTACTACGAATGGGGCGGGGTGATCACCGGCGCGGTCGAGACGGTGTTCGGTGTCGCCACCGTCGGGTTCATCGTCTGGATGGCCGCCCGGATCGCCCTGCACCGCCCGATCCGCTTCGTCTCCTGGGGCCTGTTGGCCGCCGCGATCGGCGGCGCCGCGCTGCACGGCTGGTACCTGCTGTGGGGCGGCCTGCTGCTCCCCGCCACCCGCCCGTCGCCCCGGCTGGTCCGGGTGGCCGTCTGGGTCACCGTCGGCATGGTCGTCTACTACGGCAGCAACCTGGCGTTCCGCAACGGCGCCGGCTGGCTCGGCATCCTCTCCCTGCTGCCGTACGCGCTGCTGATGCTGCGCCACGACCGGGCCGGGTGGCGTACGCCGCTCGCCGCCGCCTCGCCGGTCCCCCCGCTCTGATCCTCCGCGGCGTCCGCTCTCAGTCGGCGAACAGCTCCGCCACGTCCTGCGGGTCGACGTCCTCGATCGAGGCGTCGCTCCACCGCGGGCTCTGGTCCTTGTCCACCAGTTGGGCGCGGACGCCTTCCGCGAAATCGGGCAGCATCGCCATCCGCTCGGCCACCCGCAGGTCCTGGCCGAGCACCTCGTGCACCCCCGACATCCCCCGGGCGCGCCGCAGCGCCTCCAGGCTGGTCACCACCGACAGCGGGCAGCGCAGCCGCAGGTCGGCACCCGCCCGGCGGGCCGCCGGGTCGGGGTGGTCGAGCAGCCGCTCGACGACGGTGACCGCGTCGTCGGTGCCGAAGCACTCGTCGATCCAGCGCCGGGACGGACCGTCCTCGTACAGCGCGGACAGCGCCGGGAAGGAGAGCTCCACCCCGGTGAACGGGGCCCCCTCGGCGAGGGCGTACAACCACGGGTCGCGGCGGCCGTCGAGGGCGGCCATCTCCGCCATCCGGTCGGCAGCCACCATCGCGTCGGCGAACCCGGCGGCCACGGCGTCGGCGCCGTCGAGGGTCGCCCCGGTCATCGCCATCCAGGCGCCGATCCGACCGGGGGCCCGGGCCAGCAGCCACTGGGCGCCGACGTCGGGGGTGAACCCGATGACGGTCTCCGGCATCGCCAACCTGGTGTCCTCGGTGGCGAGCCGGATCGAGCCGTGACCGGACACGCCCACCCCGCCGCCCATCACGATTCCGTCCATCAGCGCCACGTACGGCTTGGGGAAGTCGGCGATCGCGGCGTTCATGGCGTACTCGGTGGCGAAGAACGGCCCCGGGTTGCCCTCGTCCAGGACATGCCGGCGGACCGCCCGGACATCCCCGCCCGAGCACAGCCCGCGCTCGCCGGCGCCCTGGATCACCACCGCGCCGATGGCGTCGTCCGTCGCCCAGGCGTCGAGCCGGTCGTGGATGTCGGTGACCATGGCGAGGTTCAGCGCGTTGATCGCCCGCGGGCGGTTGAGGACGATCCGGGCCACCGGCCCGTCGGTGCCGAACAGGACGTCGTCGGTGGTGCGGCTGGTCAGCTCCATCGGGGTTCCTTCCTCCGGGGTCGGGCGGCGCTCACAGCTCGTAGTCGACCACGACCGGCGCGTGGTCGGAGATCCGGGTGTCGTACGACGGGTCCCGGTCGGTGCCCGCCACGGTTGCCGCGCCGGCCAGGCCGGGGGTGGCGAGCTGGTAGTCGATCCGCCAGCCGGCGTCGTTGTCGAAGGCCTTGCCGCGCCACGACCACCAGGAGTACGGACCGTCCACGCCGCCGCGGTGGTGGCGGACCACATCGACCAGGGTGCGCGGCGACTGCACCCCGGCGATCCACTCACGCTCCTCCGGCAGGAACCCCTCGGAGCGCCGGTTGGTACGCCAGTTCTTGATGTCCAGCTCGGTCGGGGCGATGTTCCAGTCGCCCATCACGACGAACTCCCGACCCTCCCGGGCCGCCTCCCGCCGGCTGCTGGTCAGATGCCGGGAGAACGACCGCAGGAACCGGAACTTGCGCTGCATCTTCGCCAGCGAGGCCTCGTCCTCATACGGCGTGCCGCCCTTGGGCACGTAGACCGAGGCGACCCGCAGCTTCGGGCCCGCCGCTACGTCGAGGTCCACCTCGACGTAGCGCCCCTCCCGGTCGAACTCCCTGCTGCCGAAGCCGGTCCGCACCGCACTCGGCGGCGTACGCGTCGCGATCGCCACCCCGTTGCGTCCCGGGATCACCCCGGCGTCGTGGACCAGGTGGTAACCGGTGAACACGTCCGGCACCTCACCCGCCGGGCAGCGCATCTCCTGGACCGCCAGCACATCGGGCGTACGGGTCGCCAACCAGGTGGGGAAGCCGCGTCGTTCGGCGGCCCGGATCCCGTTCACGTTGAAGGTGGCGATACGCAGCACCCGCCCAGCATAGGGGCAGTGGTGGCTACCGATAGTTGGTGAACTGGACGGCGAAATCGTAGTCCTGGGCCTTGATCAGCGCCTGGACCGTCTGGAGGTCGTCGCGGCTCTTGGAGGAGACCCGCAGCTCGTCGCCCTGGATCTGCGCCTTGACCCCCTTGGGCCCCTCGTCGCGGATCAGCTTGGAGACCTTCTTCGCGTTGTCCTGGCTGATCCCCTCCTGCAGCGAGGCGGTGATCTTCCACACCTTGCCGGAGGAGCGCGGGGCGCCGGCGTCCAGCGACTTGAGATTGATCCCGCGGCGGACCAGCTTGGACTGGAGCACATCCAGCACGGCGGTGACCCGCTCCTCGGTGGTCGCCTCGAGCTCGATGATGTCTTCGCCGCTGAGTACGACCTTGGCGTCTGTGCCCTTGAAGTCGAAGCGCTGGTGCACCTCCTTGGCGGCCTGGTTCACGGCGTTGGCCACCTCCATGTGGTCGACCTTGCTCACGACGTCGAACGAGTTCTCACTGGCCACGGTGCGCTCCTCGGGATCGGTATCGGTGTCCGACCATTCTGCCGTCTCCAGGCGAGGGGGCTGCGCCGTTTTGCGCTGGGCCGGGGAACCTTGCTATGGTTTCCGTCGCCCGCAGAACCCGGGGAACCGGGGTGGTGGGCATGGCAGGTTGCCCGAGCGGCCAAAGGGAGCGGTCTGTAAAACCGTCGGCTTCGCCTACGCTGGTTCGAATCCAGCACCTGCCACGCACGGCCGGAGTCCCGGCTTGCACCGCTGCAGGACCCGCCGAACGACGGTTTGGCAAGACGGTCCGGGTTGTGTAAGTTAGTTCCTCGGCAGCTGTGCCGGGACTCGCCTCCCGGACCAGGGTGCAGGCCCCTATAGCTCAGTAGGCAGAGCGTCTCCATGGTAAGGAGAAGGTCAGCAGTTCGATTCTGCTTGGGGGCTCGGACTCCGGATCCACGGTCAGCGACACGACCTCGCTGAAGCCCCGTGGATGCCAGCCAGGCGACTGGTCCGGAACATGGCGGGGTAGCTCAGTTGGTGAGAGCGCACGACTCATAATCGTGAGGTCGCGGGTTCGAATCCCGCCCTCGCTACCATTCAGACCAGTGAACGTGAACAGACAGAGGATCGACCATGGCCAAGGCCGCTGATATTCGCCCGAAGATCACGCTTGCCTGCACCGAGTGCAAGGAGCGGAACTACATCACCAAGAAGAACCGGCGCAACACGCCGGATCGTCTGGAGCTGACCAAGTTCTGCCCGAAGTGCGGCCGTCACACCGCGCACCGCGAGACCCGCTGAGCGCCTTCCGCCAGCATAACCTTCCCGACAGGGCGTCACCCCGCGAGGTGGCGCCCTGTCGCGTTCCCTCGCCCGTCCCACCGACCTGCCCCGGCACCGCCCGAACGGGTAGCGTGTGGCCATGGCCATCACGTCTGAGCATGCCGGCCGGTCCTATCCGGCCACGGCGCCCTACCAGGTGTCCCGCGCCAAGATCCACGAGTTCGCTCGGGCGATCGGCGACGACAATCCCTCGTACGGTGGCCCGAACCCGATCGCCCCGCCCACCTTCGCCTTCGTGATCGCCTCGACCGCCTGGGAGGCGATGTTCGCCGACCCGGAGCTCGAGGTGCGGCTGGAGCGGATGATCCACGGCGAGCAGCGGTTCAGCTACGACCGGCCGCTGCGCGCCGGTGACGAGGTGGTCGGCGTGCTCACCCTCGACAAGGTCCGGCTGCGCGGGCCGATGGAGTTCATCACCACCTCGGTCGACGTCCGCACCGTCGCCGGCGAGCACGTCTGCACGGTGACCGCCCAGCTGATCCACCATCGTGAGGCCGCCGTGCCGAAGGCGCCGGCCGCCCGGAGCACCGCCGTGCCGAAGGCGCCGGCCGCCCGGAGCACCGCCGTGCCGAAGGTGTCGGCCGCCGGGAACCCTGCCGGCGAGGAGGTCACCCGATGACGACCGAGCCGACGCCGCTGACCATCGGCACCGAACTCCCGCCGCTGACCGTGGCCCTCACCCGTGCCGACCTGGTGCGCTACGCCGGGGCGTCCACGGACTTCAACCCGATCCACTGGTCGGACCGGATGGCCCGCAGGGTGGGCATGCCCTCGGTGATCGCCCACGGCATGCTGACGATGGCCACCGCCCTGCGCGTCGTCACCGACTGGGTCGGCGACCCGGCCAAGGTGCGCTCCTGCTCCTGCCGCTTCACCAGCCCGGTCCCGGTCCCCGACGACGACGCGGGGGCCGAGCTGAGGATCGGCGCCACGGTCTCCGCCCTCACCGACGAGACCGCCACGGTGACCATCACCGCCGTGATCACCGGGCCGGACGGCGTCGACGTCAAGGTCCTCGGCCAGGCGGTCGCGGAGGTGGACCGTGGCTGAACGGCTCGCCGACCACACCACCTTCCATCTGGGCGGACCGGCGGCCCGCTACGCGGTCGCCTCCGACGACCGGACCCTGATCGACCTGGTCACCGCGGCCGACGCCGCCGGCGAGCCGGTCCTCGTCCTCGGCGGCGGATCCAACCTGCTGATCGGCGACGAAGGGTTCGACGGGCTGGTCGTCCGGGTCGCCACCCAGGGCCTCTGGGTGGAGGAGGAGTCCTGCTGCGCCGGCGCCAACGTCACCGTCGCCGCCGGCGAGTCCTGGGACTGGTTCGTCCAGGAGGCGATCACCCGCGAATGGCGCGGCCTGGAGTCGCTGTCCGGCATCCCCGGCCAGGTCGGTGCCGTCCCGATCCAGAACGTGGGGGCGTACGGCACCGAGGTCGGCCACTACATCGTCCGGGTCCGCGCCTGGGACCGCCGGGAACGGACACAGAAGACCTTCTTCCCCGCCGACTGCGGGTTCGGGTACCGCACCTCACGGTTCAAGGAGGAGCCCGGCCGCTGGATCATCCTCGACGTCGCCTTCCAGTTCCTGCTCGGTGACCTGCTCTCCGCGGTGCGTTACCAGCAGCTCGCCGACAAGCTCGGCGTCGCGCTCGGCGCGCCGGCCCGGGCCCGGCAGGTCCGGCAGGCGGTCCTCGAACTGCGGGCCGGCAAGGGCATGCTGGTCGACCCGGCCGACCACGACAGCTGGAGCGCCGGCTCGTTCTTCACCAATCCGGTGCTGCCGGAGGCGCTGGCCGCGACACTGCCGGCTGCCGCCCCGCGGTACGCCGCCGGTCCCGGCCGGGTGAAGACCTCGGCCGCCTGGCTGATCGAACACGCCGGCTACGCCAAGGGCTGGCACCTGCCCCGCTATGCCGACGGCGAGGCCCCGGCGACGCTGTCGACCAAGCACACCCTCGCGCTCACCAACCGCGGCTCCGCCACGACCGCCGACGTGCTCGAGCTCGCCCGCGCGATCCGCGACGGTGTCCGCGAGGCGTACGGCGTCACGTTGGTGCCCGAGCCCAACCTGGTGAACTGCAGCCTGGACGATGTCCGGGTCTGACCGTCCCGCGGTGCGGCGGCTCGCCGGGACCGGTCCGGACTTCGCCGTCTGGGCGCCCCGGCCGGGGCGGGTGCGGCTGTGGACCCGCCCGGCGGCGCGCCGCGGGTCGGCCGACGGGCCGGAGACCCTCCCGTCACTGGCCGCCTCGGCGCTGGTCACCCCGGCGCTGATCACAGACATGGTCCGGACCGACGACGGCTGGTGGGACCCGGTCCGGCCGGTGCCGGTGCCGCCGGACGGCGAGCTGGACTACGGCTACCTGCTCGACGACGACCCCACCCCGCGGCCGGATCCCCGGTCGCGGCGCCAGCCGTACGGGGTGCACGACGTGTCGCAGACGTACGATCCCGCCGCGTTCCGGTGGACCGACGACGCCTGGACCGGCCGCCAGCTCGCCGGGTCGGTCATCTACGAGCTGCACGTCGGCACCTTCACCCCGGCCGGCACCCTGGTCTCGGCGATCGACCGGCTGGACCATCTGGTCGACCTCGGCGTCGACACCGTCGAACTGCTCCCGGTGGCCGCCTTCAACGGCCCCCACGGCTGGGGCTACGACGGGGTCGACTGGTTCTGCGTGCACGAGGCGTACGGCGGCCCGCGCGCCTACCAGGCGTTCGTCGACGCCTGCCACGCCCGCGGCCTGGCGGTGCTGCAGGATGTCGTCTACAACCACTGGGGCCCGTCGGGCAACTACCTGCCGCTCTACGGCCCCTACCTCGACGCCAGCACCGACACGCCCTGGGGCAATCCGGTGAACCTCGACGGGCCGGACTCCGACGAGGTGCAGCAGTACCTCCTCGACAACGCCCGGATGTGGCTGCGCGACCTCCACGTCGACGGGCTGCGCCTGGACGCCGTCCACGCCCTCGTCGACCCGGGCCGGGCGGTCGACATCCTCGAGGAGCTCTCCGTCGAAGTCGACGCGCTCAGCGCCTTCCTCGGCCGACCGCTCACCCTCGTCGCCGAGTCCGACCAGAACAACCCCCGGCTCTTCGCTCCCCGCGAGGCGGGCGGCTACGGACTGACCGGACAGTGGGTCGACGATTTCCACCACGCGGTCGTTGCCACCCTGACCGGCGAGGACACCGGCTACTACGCCGACTTCGCCGATCCGGAGGCGCTGGCCCACGTGATCGGCCACGGTTTCCTGCACGACGGCCGCTGGTCCTCCTTCCGGGGGCGTACGCACGGCCGTCCGCTGCCGCCGGGGACCCCCGGCTGGCGGCTGGTGGTGTGCGCCGGCAACCACGACCAGATCGGCAACCGGGCCGCCGGTGACCGGCTCCGCAGCCGGGTCGACGAGCGCACCCTCGCCCTGGCGGCGGTGCTGACACTGACCGCCCCGTACACGCCGATGCTCTTCATGGGGGAGGAGTGGGGTGCCTCGACACCCTGGGCCTTCTTCTCCTCCCACCCGGAGCCCGATCTCGCCCGGGCGGTCTCCGAGGGCCGGCGAGCGGAGTTCGCCCGGATGGCCTGGGACCACACCCGGATCCCCGACCCGCAGGACCCGCAGACCTTCACCGACTCGGTCCTCGACTGGGCCGAACCGCTCCAGGAACCGTACGCGGCCCAGCTCGCCCTGGTCCGCGACCTGATCGCGCTGCGCCGCGGCTGGCCCGACCTCGGTGACCCGCGGCTCGACCGCCTTCGGGTGCGGCTGGCGGCCGGCGACCTGCTGGTCATCGAACGGGGCGTGCGGATCGTGGTGGTGGTCAACCTCGGCGAGGCGCCGGTCGACACCGGGATCGACGGCACCGTGCTGCTGGCGACGGGGGAGGTCACCGGCGGTGGGGCTGCCGTCGGGGAGGGCGGACTGCGGCTCGGGCCGCGGTCCTCGGTGATCGTCGATCGGGTCGTTCCCGCCGCGGCCGGATCGGCCGTCCCTGCCGAGGGGATCTCCGGTCCCTGAGCAGGGGACGCTCCGTGCCGCACGGCGGCGATCCGGCCGGCCCGGTTCGACATCCCCGTGGTGATCTGCGTAAACTACCGGTCTTGTCGGACGGGGGAACCGTACGACGGACGGCACTAGCTCAACTGGCAGAGCATCGGTCTCCAAAACCGAAGGTTGGGGGTTCAAGTCCCTCGTGCCGTGCGAGTCCGGGACCGCGTTCCGGGCGCGACGAGCAGTCCTCGCTGGCGCTAGAGTCGGTGATGTCGTCCGAGCCGGTCGATGGCACTGCCTTGTCGAGGCATGCCTCGACCGCCGGGGGGCACCGAGACCGAACAGGTCGCTGACCTGGCGAGACGAAGGACGATGTGTGGCAGAGGACCTGACGGATCCGCAGGATTCCGAGGACGTCGCAGCCGCCGAGGAGCGCACCCCCGCGTCCCGCGCCGACGGCCCGGGTGGCCGACGCCCCGTGCGCCGCAGCCATGACTCCTCCCGCCGCTCGGCACTGCCCCCGTACGAGCAGAAGTCCGGCCCGATCGCCTTCATCGGACAGTCCGTCGACGAGCTGAAGAAGGTCACCTGGCCGACCCGGCAGGAGATGGGCGGCTCGTTCATCGCCGTGCTCCTTTTCGTGGCGTTCATCATGGTGTTCGTCAGCCTGCTCGACACCGGGCTCGGCTGGGTGGTGCTGAAGGTGTTCGGCGGATGACGTACGACAACGACCGAGAGGGAAACGTGGCAGACAACGACGAGTTCGACCCGTCCGAGGTGGAGATCGACCTGGGCGCGTTCGAGGACGACACCGTCGGTGACGAGCCCGACCTGGACTTCGGCCTCGGTGCCGAGGAGCCGACCGACGAAGAGCTGAGCGCCGCCGACATCTTCGGCGCCGACCGGGCCCCGCAGCAGGCCGCTCCCGCCGAGCCGGCCGTGGCCACGGAGTCCGACGAGGGCGCGACCACCACGGAGGAGGCGACCGCCGGCGAGGACGCCGAGGCCACCACCGAGCCGGAGGCCGCCGTCACCGCCCCCGCGGCGCCGGCCCGCGGCCTGGACGACGACTTCGAGATCAACCTGAACTTCGACGCCGACCAGGAGGAGCCGGCCGCCGCCGCGCCGGCGATGGACTTCGACGCCGACGCCGCGGTCGCCGCCGCGATGGCCGAGCTGCGCGCCGACCTGGACAGCAAGTTCGGCGACTGGTACGTGGTGCACACGTACGCCGGGATGGAGAACCGGGTCAAGCAGAACATCGAGCAGCGGGTCACCTCCCTCAACATGGAGGACTACATCTACGAGACCGTCGTCCCCACCGAGACGGTCGTCGAGATGAAGAACGGCAACAAGAAGGAAGTCACCCGGGTCTACCTGCCCGGCTACGTCCTGGTCCGGATGGACCTGACCGACGAGTCCTGGGGCTGCATCCGGCACACCCCGGCGGTGACCGGCTTCGTCGGCAACGCCAACGACCCGACCCCGCTCACCCTCGACGAGGTCGAGAACATGATGCGCCCCTCGGTGGTGGCGCGGGTCGCCGCCTCCGCGGTGGGCAAGGGCAAGCGTCCGGCCAAGAAGGTCGAGGTGCAGGACTACCAGGTGGGCGACTCGATCATGGTGATCGAGGGACCGTTCTCCGGTGTTCCCGGCATCATCACCGAGATCAACCCGAACACCCAGCGGCTGATCGCCACCGTGGAGTTCATGGGCCGCGACACCCCGGTGGACCTGACCTTCCCGCAGATCCAGAAGTCCTGACCCGGCGGCCGGCCAGCCGGCCCCGGTCGAGGAACGTACCAGGACCCCTCACGCCCGCGGAATTGCGCGGCGGAGGGGTTCTCGGGTTATGCTTTGACACTGTGCGTCGTGTGCCCGCCCCCAGGGCGGCCCGTCGGACGCACCGGCCGGACCCGGGCGCCCCAGCCAGGCGCTCCGTCCCGGCCGCCGGGCACGTACGCCCTGTGCATACGTGCCATCAGGTCTCGCCCCGGGCGGAGCCCCTCCGGAGGCCCCACCGTGGTGCGGGTCACCGACAACCGGTCGCACGACCCCGTACGACCACCGAAGAGCCGGGCGTACGGCCGCGTACGCCCCTGACCATGCACTGCCCTGAGCATGCACGGAAAGGACCCACCGCATGCCTCCCAAGAAGAAGGTCGCGGCGATCGTCAAGATCGCCATCAACGCCGGCGCCGCAAACCCGGCACCGCCCGTCGGCACCGCCCTCGGCCCGCACGGCGTCAACATCATGGAGTTCTGCAAGGCGTACAACGCCGCGACGGAATCCCAGCGTGGCAACGTCATCCCGGTCGAGATCACGATCTACGAGGACCGGTCCTTCACCTTCATCACGAAGACCCCGCCGGCCGCGGAACTGATCAAGAAGGCCGCCGGGCTCAAGAAGGGCTCGTCCAACCCGCTCGCGGACAAGGTCGCCAAGCTCACCGCCGACCAGGTTCGCGAGATCGCCACCACCAAGCTCCCCGACCTCAACGCGAACGACGTCGAGGCCGCGATGAAGATCGTCGCTGGCACCGCCCGTTCGATGGGCGTCACCGTCGAGGACTGACCCCGTTCCGGTCCGGACGACCCGGATCGGGCTCCATCCACCGGATGTGGGAGGACCGGCGCGGTCCGCACCACCACTGGTACCAGCACTGAAGGAAACCAGCTCATGAAGCGCAGCAAGGCATATCGGGCAGCCGCCGCCCATCGCGACGAACAGGCCCTGTACTCCCCGCGTGAGGCCCTGACCCTGGTCAAGGACAACGCCTCCGCCAAGTTCGACGAGACGATCGAGGTCGCGATGCGCCTCGGCGTCGATCCCCGCAAGGCCGACCAGATGGTCCGCGGCACGGTCAACCTCCCCCACGGCACCGGCAAGACGGCACGGGTCCTCGTCTTCGCCACCGGTGCGAACGCCGAGGCCGCCACGGCCGCGGGCGCCGATGAGGTCGGCGCCGACGAACTGATCGAGAAGATCCAGGGTGGCTACCTGGACTTCGACGCGGTCGTCGCGACCCCGGACATGATGGGCAAGGTCGGCAGGCTCGGTCGCGTCCTCGGCCCGCGCGGCCTGATGCCGAACCCGAAGACCGGCACCGTGACGATGGACGTCGCGAAGGCCGTCACCGAGATCAAGGGCGGCAAGATCGAGTTCCGCGTCGACCGCCACTCGAACCTGCAGTTCATCATCGGCAAGGCCTCGTTCAGCATCGACCAGCTGCTGGAGAACTACTTCGCCGCCGTCGACGAGATCGTCCGGCTCAAGCCGACCACCGCCAAGGGCCGCTACGTGAAGAAGATCTCCGCGTCCTCGACGATGGGCCCGGGCGTCCTGATGGACCCGGCCAAGGTCAAGTCGGAAATCGAAGCGACCGCCTGATTCCAGCGGTCGGGATCGAGGCGACCGCCTGATCATCGTCGGCCTCCAGCGAAGGGCCCTGCTGCCGTGCGTACGTACGGTGGCGGGGCCCTTCGCTCTCCCTTACTTCTTGGAGTAGGTCGCTGTCCCCCTTTAGGTGCGATTTGGACTCCTCGGGAGAGGTCAGTTAGAGTGGTTGCCGCCGAAGACCGCAGGTGGTCGTACGCCCGTCGTACGCCCTAAGCTCCGCCAGGAGGCCCGCGCAGGTGAGACGAGTTCCATGTCGTCCCGTCGCCCCGATCAGGTTCGCCTGGGGCGGCCGGTCATCATGTGCCCCGTGCGCCTGCGCGCCGGGGCATTTTTCATCCCCGGGCCCGTCAGGGTGGTGCGCCGGGAGCCTCCCGCGGTCGAGGCGTACGTCCCGTCGGGACGTGCACACGACAGAAGTGGAAGGAGAACCATGGCGAGGGAGGACAAGGCAGCAGCTGTCGCCCAGCTCACGGAGCAGTTCGAGAGCGCCGGCGCTGTTGTGCTCACCGAGTACCGCGGCCTCTCCGTGGCGCAGCTGAAGACCCTTCGGCGCGCGCTGGGCGAGGACGCCACCTACGCCGTGGCAAAGAACACCCTCATGAAGCTGGCGGCCAACAAGGCCGGCATCGACATGCTGGACGAGATCCTGACCGGCCCGAACGCCCTGACCTTCATCAAGGGTGACATCGCGGCCGTGGCCAAGGGCCTCAAGAACTTTGCCAAGGACAATCCGCTCCTGGTCATCAAGGGTGGCGTCATGGAGGGCAAGTTCCTCGACGCCAAGCAGGTCGGCGCGCTCGCCGACCTGGAGTCGCGCGAGGTCTACCTCGCCAAGCTCGCCGGCGCCATGAAGGGCAACCTCGCCAAGGCCGTCGGTCTGTTCGCCGCCCCGCTGCAGACGGCTGCTCGCGCCTTCGGTGCGCTGCAGACCGCCGCCGAGGCGAACCCCTCCCTCATCGCGGGTGCCGGCGAGGCGCCGGCCGTCCTGCCGGGCTCGCCCCTGCAGGCAGGACAAGCGGTGACGACCACGGAGCCCGAGACCGCCGATGCAGCACCGGCTGCAGCCGCCGAGGCTGCACCCGCTGCGGAGGCCGCCGAGGCAGCGCCTGCTGCCGAATGATCCGCGCGGATCACCCCCACCGCAGGCGTGGCCCGGACGGCCAGACTGCATCACACACCGAGAAGTGAGGAACCCATCATGGCCAAGCTGAGCAACGACGAGCTGATCGCCGCTTTCAAGGAAATGTCGCTGATCGAGCTCTCCGAGTTCGTGAAGCTGTTCGAGGACACCTTCGAGGTCACCGCTGCCGCCCCGGTCGCCGTGGCCGCTGCCGCCCCGGCTGCCGCTGCGGAGGCCGCCGCCGAGGAGGAGCAGACCGAGTTCGACGTCGTCCTCGAGGCCGCCGGCGACAAGAAGATCCAGGTCATCAAGGAGGTGCGCGCCCTCACCTCCCTCGGCCTGAAGGAGGCCAAGGAGGTCGTGGAGTCCGCCCCCAAGGCCGTCCTGGAGAAGGTCACCAAGGACGCCGCCGCCGCTGCCAAGGAGAAGCTCGAGGCCGCCGGCGCCACCGTCACTGTCAAGTGAGCACGACCTCGGGGCCCGCGGGTCCCGAGGAGCCGAACCGTCCGGAGGGGCGGGTCCCACAGGGGCCCGCCCCTCCGGCGTACGACCGTGCGGATGGCCCCGGGGAGGCGTGCGAGGACGCTCGGGTCTGCTCGGGGAGTCGTTGCCGGGGCCTCGCCGCGTGCCGAGAGCGGTGGCGAATCCGTGAGCTGCGCAGTGCGCCCGTGTCCCGACGGGCCTCAGATCCCGAACCGCGCGGACACCCCGCGCGCCAGCAGATCGATGCCCAACTCCAGCCGGGCGCGGTCATCCGGTGCCGGCCCCGCGATGACGCCGAGTGCCGCGGCCTGGGCGCGCGACTGTTCGTTCAGGGTCAGTCCGAGGGTGAGGTGCAGGGCGGTTTCCCCGATCGCCTCGGCATCGGCGGATCCGAGGCCGGCCGCAGTGAGGAGTCGTACGAGAGGCTCCTGCGGGCGCAGGGCGCCGAGGCTCAGCGCCACTGCCGACGAGGTGAGATCGGCCCCGTCCCGATGGGCCAACAGCGTGGCCCGCAGTGATACGGACCAGTCGAGCAGGGCCTGCTGCCAGGTGTCGTCGGGTCCGGGGGAGCATACCCCGGCCAGGATGCGGTCGGTGACGGCGGCGAGCAACTCCTGCTTGTTGGCGTAGTGCCAGTAGAGGGCGCCCGGCTGGACATGGAGGGCGGTGGCCAGCCGGCGCATCGTCAGGTCCGCCAGCCCGTACGCGTCGAGGATCTCGACGGCCTTGGCGAGCACGTCCGCCCGGCTCAATGACATGTCCCCTCCTCGAGGTTCTCCGTGGGCGGCGTGTTCGGTGCCGTGCTGGGTGTGCCTCTCCGTCCCGGCCTCCGAGCCTAGCCGCCCGTCCCCGGAGCCACCGCATCGCGTGGACTTGAACGCCGTATAGTGAACGGCGTTCAAGGAGTGTAGGTCGAACCCGCCCGCGTCCGGCGGAGGACCTCACCCAGCACGGACCCGACCGAAGGAGATCTCATGGCACCCCAGGAAACGCTCACCGCTGCTCCCCTCGACCCCACCGACCCCGCCGCGCCCGCCACCGAGGTCAAGCCACAGGCGCTCGCCGATCGCGTGCTCGACGGCGGCGCGGTGACCGAGGAAGAGGCGCTGGCCCTGCTGAACGTGCCCGATGCCGAGGTGCTGGGGCTGGTCCAGGCCGCCGGGCGGCTCCGCCGCCGCTGGTTCGGCAACTCGGTCAAGCTCAACTACCTGGTCAATCTCAAGTCGGGCCTGTGTGCCGAGGACTGCGGCTACTGCTCGCAGCGACTCGGCTCCGAGGCTGACGTGCTCACCTACTCCTGGCTGTCCACGGAGGAGGCGGTCCGGGCCGCGAGGACCGGGATGGATGCCGGCGCCCGGCGGGTCTGCCTGGTCGCCTCCGGCCGGGGGCCCTCGAACCGCGACCTCGACCGGGTCGGCGACATCATCGACGGCCTCCGGCAGGCCGATCCCGACATCGAGGTGTGCGCCTGCCTCGGGCTGCTCAGGGAGGGCCAGGCCGAGCGGCTCGCCGCGGCCGGCACCGACGCGTACAACCACAACCTCAACACCGCCGCGTCGCACTACGACGACATCTGCTCCACCCACACGTACGCCGACCGGGCGGACACCGTCGCGAAGGCCCGCCATGCCGGGCTGTCGGCCTGCTCCGGGCTGATCGCGGGGATGGGGGAGACTGCCGAGGAACTCGTCGACGTCGCCTTCGCGCTGCGCCGGATGGGGTCCGACTCGGTGCCGGTCAACTTCCTGATGCCCTTCGACGGCACCCCGCTGGCCGGCCGCCACATGCTGAGCCCGCTGGACGGCCTGCGGATCCTCGCCATGGTGCGCTTCGTACACCCGGACACGGAGGTCCGGATCGCCGGCGGCCGGGAGGACACGCTGCGTTCCCTGCAGCCGCTGGGGCTGGAGATCGCCAACTCGATCTTCCTCGGTGACTACCTGACCTCCGAGGGGCAGGCCGGTGCGGCCGACCTGCAGATGATCGCCGAGGCCGGCTTCGTGCCGGTCGGGGCCGAGGGCGACCCGGTGCACCGCGCCGCGCCCGCGGACGGCGCCGCGCCGGCGTACGCCACGGCGCCGGTGATCCGTCGCCGTGGTGCCGGCACCACGGCGGCCCCCAACGCCTGACCGCCTGCCGTGGTCGGTGGTGGGACGGGGGCGTCCCGGTGGCGTAGCATGGCCCCGTCGAGCGGGTCGGTGTGAACCGGTGCGCGTCGGACGAGAGGCGATGCGTCATCGGGTCGCCCAGTGTTCACCCCGTCAGGCTGGCAGGCCGACACGCGGGAGAGTAGGCTGGGCACCAGCGCACCGGAGATGGGCTATCCTTTCGGGTTTGCGTTTCGTGCCATGGTCGTGTAGTGTCGGCGTTTGCCTGTTGTCGCCTGCCGCCCTTTGATGCCGTACCGCGTGTCCTCCCCTTCCTCGCAGGGGGCCGCGCGGATGGTGCCTTCCCTGGTTGCGTGGCACTGGCACCACATCGCCTGCCAGTTCTGGAAGGACCAAACTGTTGGCCGCCGCGCGCATTGCCTCGAAGAACACCGACGTCATCTCCACGACGGGACGCATCTCGTTCGCGAAGATCCACGAACCCTTGCAGGTGCCCCACCTGCTCGATCTTCAGATCAAGTCGTTCGATTGGCTGGTCGGTAACGACGCCTGGAAGGCGTCGGTGGAGGAGGCCCAGGAGCAGGGCCGCACCGATATCAACACGAAGTCCGGCCTGGAGGAGATCTTCGAGGAGATCTCGCCCATCGAGGACTTCTCCGAGACGATGTCACTGTCGTTCCGCGACCACCGTTTCGAGGATCCGAAGAACTCGGTCGACGAGTGCAAGGAGAAGGACGCCACCTACTCCGCTCCGCTGTTCGTCACCGCGGAGTTCATGAACAACGACACCGGTGAGATCAAGTCCCAGACGGTGTTCATGGGTGACTTCCCGCTGATCACGGAGAAGGGCACCTTCATCATCAACGGGTCCGAGCGCGTCGTCGTGTCGCAGCTGGTCCGGTCCCCGGGCGTCTACTTCGAGAAGACCCCGGACAAGACGTCCGACAAGGACATCTACACCTGCAAGATCATCCCCTCGCGCGGCGCGTGGCTGGAGTTCGAGGTCGACAAGCGCGACCAGGTCGGCGTACGTCTCGACCGCAAGCGCAAGCAGTCGGTGACGGTGCTGCTCAAGGCCCTGGGCTGGACCAACGAGCAGATCCTGGAGGAGTTCGGCCAGTACGAGTCGATCCGCCACACCCTGGAGAAGGACCACACCACCGGCCGGGACGACGCCCTGCTGGACATCTACCGCAAGCTGCGCCCGGGTGAGCCGCCGACTATCGAGGCGGCGAACAACCTGCTGGAGAACTACTACTTCAACCCGAAGCGCTATGACCTGGCCAAGGTCGGCCGGTACAAGATCAACAAGAAGCTCGGCGTCGGGCTGGCCTTCGACCAGCAGGTGCTCACCCGGGAGGACATCGTCTCGGCGATCCGCTACGTGGTGGCGCTGCACGACGGCCGCACCTCGCTGCCCGGCGTCGACGCCAACGGTGAGGTCGCGGACGTCCTGGTCGAGGTCGACGACATCGACCACTTCGGCAACCGTCGTCTGCGTACGGTCGGTGAGTTGATCCAGAACCAGCTGCGGACCGGCCTGGGCCGGATGGAGCGGGTCGTCCGGGACCGGATGACCACCCAGGACATCGAGGCGATCACCCCGCAGACGCTGATCAACATCCGTCCGGTGGTGGCGGCGCTGAAGGAGTTCTTCGGCACCTCGCAGCTGTCGCAGTTCATGGACCAGAACAACCCGCTGGCCGGTCTGACGCACAAGCGCCGGCTGTCCGCGCTGGGCCCCGGCGGTCTGTCCCGTGACCGGGCCGGCATGGAGGTCCGCGACGTCCACCCGTCGCACTACGGCCGGATGTGCCCGATCGAGACCCCGGAAGGTCCGAACATCGGTCTGATCGGCTCGCTGGCGTCGTTCGCCCGGGTGAACGCCTTCGGGTTCATCGAGACCCCGTACCGTCGCGTCGTCGAGGGCAAGGTCACCAACGACATCGACTACCTGACCGCCGACGTCGAGGACCGCTATGTCATCGCCCAGGCCAACGCGCCGCTGCGCGAGGACGGGTCCTTCGTCGACGAGCGGATCCTGGTCCGCAAGCGCCACGGCGACGTCGACACCCTGCCCAGCGGGCAGATCGACTACATGGACGTGTCGCCGCGCCAGATGGTGTCGGTGGCCACCGCCCTGATCCCGTTCCTCGAGCACGACGACGCCTCCCGGGCCCTGATGGGGTCCAACATGCAGCGCCAGGCCGTGCCGCTGGTCAAGTCCGAGGCCCCGTTCGTCGGCACCGGCATGGAGTACCGCGCCGCCGTCGACGCCGGTGATGTCACCCTGGCCAAGAAGGCCGGCGGCGTCACCTCGGTCACCGGCGACGTCGTCGAGGTGTCGAACGACGACGGCACCCTCTCGGCGTACAAGCTGGAGAAGTTCGTCCGGTCCAACGCCGGCACCTGTGTCAACCAGCGCCCGCTGGTGGCGGTCGGGCAGCGCGTCGAGGTCGGCACTCCGCTGGCCGACGGCCCGTGCACCGACAACGGCGAGCTGTCGCTCGGCCGCAACCTGCTGGTCGCGTTCATGCCGTGGAACGGCCTGAACTACGAGGACGCGATCATCCTGTCCCAGCGTCTGGTGCAGGACGACGTGCTCACCTCGATCCACATCGAGGAGCACGAGGTCGACGCCCGCGACACCAAGCTCGGTGCCGAGGAGATCACCCGCGACATCCCCAACGTCTCCGACGAGATGCTGGCCAACCTCGACGAGCGCGGCATCATCCGGATCGGCGCCGAGGTGACCACCGGCGACATCCTGGTCGGCAAGGTCACCCCGAAGGGCGAGACCGAGATGACCTCCGAGGAGCGCCTGCTGCGCGCCATCTTCGGGGAGAAGGCCCGCGAGGTCCGCGACACCTCGATGAAGGTGCCGCACGGCGAGTCCGGCACCATCATCGGGATCAAGGTCTTCGACCGGGACAATGGCGACGATCTGGCCCCCGGCGTCAACCAGATGGTCCGGGTCTACGTCGCCCAGAAGCGCAAGATCTCCATCGGTGACAAGCTCGCCGGCCGGCACGGCAACAAGGGTGTCATCTCCAAGATCCTCCCCGCCGAGGACATGCCCTTCCTGGAGGACGGCACCCCGGTCGACATCATCCTGAACCCGCTCGGCGTCCCCTCCCGGATGAACGTCGGCCAGGTGATGGAGCTGCACCTGGGCTGGATCGCCAAGTCCGGCTGGGACGTCACCGAGGTCGACGAGCCGTGGGCGGAGCGACTGCGCTCGGTCGGCCTCGGCCTGGTCCAGGGCGACCAGTGCCTGGCCACGCCGGTCTTCGACGGTGCCACCGACAAGGAGCTCGCCGGCCTGCTGGAGTACGGCCTGCCGAACCGCGACGGGCTGAAGGTGATGCAGGGCACCGGCAAGGCGCGGCTGTTCGACGGCCGCTCCGGCGAGCCGTTCCCGGAGCCGATCGGCGTCGGCTACATGTACATGCTGAAGCTGCACCACCTGGTGGACGACAAGATCCACGCCCGGTCCACCGGCCCGTACTCGATGATCACCCAGCAGCCGCTGGGCGGCAAGGCGCAGTTCGGCGGCCAGCGTTTCGGTGAGATGGAGGTGTGGGCCCTGGAGGCGTACGGCGCCGCCTGGGCACTGCAGGAGCTGCTCACCATCAAGTCCGACGACGTGTCGGGCCGGGTGAAGGTCTACGAGGCCATCGTCAAGGGGGAGAACATTCCCGAGCCGGGCATCCCCGAGTCCTTCAAGGTCCTGATCAAGGAAATGAAGTCCCTGTGCCTGAACGTGGAGGTGCTCTCCTCGGACGGCGTCGTGCAGGACCTGCGTGACGCCGAGGACGAGAACTACCGCGTCCCGGACGGGCTGGGCGTCGACCTGCGTCGCCGCCCCGGCTCGGACGCCCTGGCCCAGGGCTGACTTCCTTCACCCACCAGCAACTCTTTCAGGACTATCAGCCCGCCTGACGAGGCGGGAGGAAGAGATATATCGTGCACGACGCGAATTCCTTCGACGAACTGCGGATCGGCCTGGCCACGGCCGAGGACATCCGCGGCTGGTCCCACGGCGAGGTGAAGAAGCCGGAGACCATCAACTACCGCACCCTGAAGCCGGAACGCGACGGCCTGTTCTGCGAGAAGATCTTCGGTCCCACCCGGGACTGGGAGTGCTACTGCGGCAAGTACAAGCGGGTCCGGTTCAAGGGCATCGTGTGTGAGCGCTGTGGCGTCGAGGTCACCCGCTCCAACGTCCGCCGCGAGCGGATGGGTCACATCGAGCTGGCCGCTCCGGTGACGCACATCTGGTACTTCAAGGGTGTGCCGAGCCGGCTCGGCTACTTGCTGGACGTCGCCCCGAAGGACCTGGAGAAGGTCATCTACTTCGCGGCGTACATGATCACCAACGTCGACGAGGAGGCCCGTCACCGCGACCTGCCCTCGCTCGAGGCGAAGATCAACCAGGAGAAGGCGAACCGCCAGAAGCAGCGCGACGCCGCCATCGAGCAGAAGATGCGCAAGCTCGAGGAGGACCTGGAGAAGCTCGAGACCGAGGGCGGCTCGGCCGACATGAACCGCAAGGTCCGTGCCCAGGCCGAGAAGGAGGTCAAGCTGCTGCGCGACCGTGGCCAGCGCGAGATCGACCGTCTGGACGCGGTCTGGGACCGGTTCAAGGGCCTCAAGGTGCAGGACCTCGAGGGTGACGAGGTGCTCTACCGGGAGATGAAGGCCCGGTTCGGCCGCTACTTCGGCGGCTCGATGGGTGCCGCCGCGATCCAGCAGCGGCTCCGTGACTTCGACCTCGATGCCGAGGCGGAGAACCTCCGGACGATCATCCGCAACGGCAAGGGCCAGCGGAAGACCCGCGCCCTCAAGCGGCTCAAGGTGGTGTCGGCGTTCATCCAGACCGGCAACTCGCCGGAGGGCATGGTCCTCGACGCTGTCCCGGTGATCCCGCCGGACCTGCGCCCGATGGTCCAGCTCGACGGTGGCCGGTTCGCCACCTCCGACCTGAACGACCTCTACCGCCGGGTGATCAACCGCAACAACCGCCTCAAGCGACTGCTCGACCTCGGCGCCCCCGAGATCATCGTCAACAACGAGAAGCGGATGCTGCAGGAGGCCGTCGACTCGTTGTTCGACAACGGCCGCCGCGGCCGTCCGGTGACCGGGCCGGGCAACCGCCCGCTGAAGTCGATCTCCGACATGCTCAAGGGCAAGCAGGGCCGGTTCCGCCAGAACCTGCTCGGCAAGCGCGTCGACTACTCCGGCCGTTCGGTCATCGTGGTCGGCCCGCAGCTGAAGCTGCACCAGTGCGGCCTGCCCAAGACGATGGCCCTGGAGCTGTTCAAGCCGTTCGTGATGAAGCGGCTGACCGACCTCAACCACGCGCAGAACGTCAAGGCGGCCAAGCGGATGGTCGAGCGCAAGGACCCGCGGGTCTGGGACGTGCTCGAAGAGGTGATCACCGAGCACCCGGTGCTGCTCAACCGCGCCCCCACGCTGCACCGCCTCGGCATCCAGGCCTTCGAGCCGCAGCTGATCGAGGGCAAGGCGATCCAGCTCCACCCGCTGGTCTGCACGGCCTTCAACGCCGACTTCGACGGCGACCAGATGGCCGTCCACCTGCCGCTGAGCGCGGAGGCCCAGGCCGAGGCCCGGATCCTGATGCTGTCGACGAACAACATCCTCAAGCCGGCCGACGGTCGTCCGGTCACCCTGCCGACCCAGGACATGATCATCGGCATGTACTTCCTCACCCAGGAGCGCCCCGGCGCGATCGGGGAGGGACGGGTGTTCCGTGACCCGGCCGAGGCCCGGATGGCCTTCGACCTCGGGGAGATCAAGCTCGGCACCAAGGTGACCATCCGGATGCGGGACATCGTCCCGCCGGACGCCGACCAGCAGCTGCGCGAGGACGGCTCGATCATGCTGGCGACCACGCTCGGCCGGACCATCTTCAACGAGGCCCTGCCGGCCGATTTCCCGTACGTGAACTACGAGGTGTCGAAGAAGCCGTTGGGCCGGATCGTCAACGACCTGGCCGAGCGTTACCCGAAGGTCGAGGTCGCCGCGGCGCTGGACAACCTGAAGGACCTCGGCTTCGGCTGGGCCCCGCGGTCGGGTGCGACGGTGTCGGTCTCCGACATCCAGACCCCGGACAGCAAGCCGGAGCTGATCGCCCGCTACGAGTCCAAGGCCACCGCGATCGACAAGCAGTACGAGCGCGGCAAGTCGACCGCCGAGGAGCGCCGGTCCAACCTGATCGAGCTGTGGCAGCAGGCGACCGCCGAGCTGACCGAGGCGATGGAGCAGAACTTCTCGCACACCAACCCGATCTACATGATGGTGCACTCCGGTGCCCGAGGGAACATGACGCAGATGCGGCAGATCGCCGCCATGCGAGGCCTGGTGGCCAACCCGAAGGGCGACATCATCCCCTCGCCGATCAAGTCGAACTTCCGCGAGGGCCTGACCGTGCTGGAGTACTTCATCTCCACCCACGGCGGCCGGAAGGGGCAGGCCGACACCGCGCTGCGGACGGCCGACTCCGGCTACCTCACCCGACGGCTGGTCGACGTCTCCCAGGACGTCATCATCCGCGAGGAGGACTGCGGCACCGAGTCGGGTCTGACCAAGCGGATCGCGCTCGAGAAGAACGGCGTGCTGGTCGCCGACCCGACGATCGAGACCGCGGTGTACGCCCGGTGCCTGGCCACCGACATCACCGGCCCCGACGGGGAGGTGCTGCTGCAGGCCGGTGTCGACCTCGGCGACGTGAACATCAAGATGCTGATCGACAACGGCATCACCCATGTGAAGGTCCGCTCGGTGCTCACCTGTGAGTCCACCTCCGGCACCTGCGCGATGTGCTACGGCCGCTCCCTGGCGACCGGCAAGCTCGTCGACGTCGGTGAGGCGGTCGGTATCGTCGCGGCCCAGTCGATCGGCGAGCCGGGCACCCAGCTGACGATGCGTACCTTCCACACCGGTGGTGTGGCCGGTGACGACATCACCCAGGGTCTGCCGCGTGTCGTCGAGCTGTTCGAGGCCCGGTCGCCGAAGGCCAAGGCGCCCATCGCGGGTGCCGCCGGCCGGATCCGGCTGGAGACCACCGATCGTGGGCGCAAGCTGTTCGTGGTGCCCGACGACGGTGCCGACGAGTTCGAGGTCCCGCTGGGCCGCCGGGCCCGGCTGCTGGTGGAGGATGGCGACCACGTCGCGGTCGGCCAGCAGCTGACCAACGGCCAGCTCGACCCGCAGGACGTGCTCGAGGTCCTCGGCGTGGCGGCGGTGCAGCAGCACCTGGTGGACGAGGTCCAGAAGGTGTACGGCACCCAGGGCGCGCCGATCCACGACAAGCACCTGGAGATCATCATCCGCCAGATGCTGCGCCGGGTGACCGTGCTGGAGTCGGGCGACACCGAGATGCTGCCCGGTGAGCTGGTCGATCGTCCGTCGTACGTCGCGCAGAACCGCAAGGTCGTCGCCGAGGGTGGCCAGCCCGCCCAGGGCCGTCCGGTCCTGATGGGCATCACCAAGGCATCGCTGGCGACCGACTCGTGGCTGTCCGCGGCGTCCTTCCAGGAGACCACCAAGGTGTTGACCGATGCCGCCATCCACGGCAAGTCGGACTCGCTGAGGGGCCTGAAGGAGAACGTGATCCTCGGCAAGCTGATCCCGGCCGGCACCGGTCTGGACCGCTACCGCAACATCCGGGTCGAGCCGACCCCGGAGGCGAAGGCGGCGGCCTACACGATGGCCAGCTACGAGGCGTACGACTACGACCTGATGTCGGGCGCCGGCAGCTCGGTCCCGCCGCTGGACGACTTCGACATGGGCGGCTACCGCTGATCGAGGTCGATCGATCCGGGCCTGCCGACCCACCGGTCGGCAGGCCCGGTGGCGGAGGATCGGCGGTGCCTCGGCACCGGTGTTTTGACCGCAGCGGCAGAAGCCAGTAACCTTGGTACCTGTGTCCGGCCTGTCCGGACCAGTCGCAGCGCCCGCTCGCGGGGGTGATCGGCCGTCACGGGGCCGATCGTGGTGAACAACCTGGGTGAGGTTACGTATCGCGCCGTGCGCGGTGTCGGCCACCGAAGGCTTCCGGAACCGCCGGCAGAGCCGCGAACATGCGGTCGTCCCGCCGCCACGAGGCGACGTCGCGCGAGGGTCCTACCCGTGCGTACGTCTCGCCGGCAGGGGGCCCGCAGCCAGGAGTCATCAGACCCCGCACAGGAGTCGTACGACATCAGGGCATACCCGACCGCCGGGTGCGCCCGACCAACGGAAAGAGATACCAGCCGGTGCCAACTATCCAGCAGCTGGTCCGCAAGGGCCGGACCGACAAGGCGACGAAGAGCAAGACGCCTGCCCTGAAGGGCTCTCCGCAGCGCCGTGGCGTCTGCACCCGCGTCTACACCACCACCCCGAAGAAGCCGAACTCTGCGCTGCGGAAGGTCGCCCGGGTGCGACTCTCCAGCGGTGTCGAGGTGACTGCGTACATCCCGGGTGTGGGTCACAACCTCCAGGAGCACTCGATGGTGCTCGTGCGCGGCGGTCGGGTGAAGGACCTGCCGGGCGTTCGCTACAAGATCATCCGCGGCTCGCTGGACACCCAGGGCGTCAAGAACCGTA
Source organism: Raineyella sp. W15-4 (assembly GCF_033170155.1). Classification (GTDB taxonomy): domain Bacteria; phylum Actinomycetota; class Actinomycetes; order Propionibacteriales; family Propionibacteriaceae; genus Raineyella. The sequence continues at coordinate 694,294 of NZ_CP137079.1, forward strand.
AGCAGGCCCGCAGCCGCTACGGTGCGAAGAAGGAGAAGTAATGCCTCGTAAGGGTCCCGCGCCCCGTCGCCCGATGCCCGCCGACCCGGTCTACGGTTCCCCCCTGGTGAGCCAGCTGGTCAGCAAGGTGCTGGTGGACGGCAAGAAGTCCGTCGCCCAGAACATCGTCTACACCGCTCTCGAGGGCACCCGGGCCAAGACCGGCGTCGACCCCGTCCAGACCCTGAAGCGCGCGCTGGACAATGTGAAGCCCGCCCTCGAGGTCAAGTCCCGCCGGGTCGGCGGCGCCACCTACCAGGTCCCGGTCGAGGTCAAGCCCGCCCGCGCCACCACCCTGGCGCTGCGTTGGCTGGTCGGATTCTCCCGGGACCGCCGCGAGAAGACCATGGCCGAGCGGCTGATGAACGAGATCCTCGACGCCTCCAACGGCCTCGGCGCTTCGGTGAAGCGTCGCGAGGACACCCACAAGATGGCCGAGGCCAACAAGGCTTTCGCTCATTACCGTTGGTGACACCCCTTGCTGCACGGCGCCGGGCGCCGATGGTCCGCTGTGGAGGTGCGCATCGCCTGCGTACCACCCGGGTTGGATCGTCGGCGCCCGGCGCCGTACCCTGTGCAGGGTCGCGTGTCGCACGCCCATCGGGCCGCGCCGCCGTCGGGGCGTGCGTCGGCCACCTATTTATTGACCACCGGTCGCCCCGCCTCGTGCGGTCAAGCCGGAAGACCGCACACATGACGAGAGGTACCCTTCGTGGCTGTCGAGATTGAAACCGACCTCGCCAAGGTCCGCAACATCGGGATCATGGCGCACATTGATGCCGGTAAGACCACCACCACCGAACGCATCCTGTTCTACACCGGAATCAACTACAAGATCGGTGAGGTGCACGAGGGTGGCGCCACGATGGACTGGATGGAGCAGGAGCAGGAGCGCGGCATCACCATCACCTCCGCGGCCACCACCTGCTACTGGCACGGGACCCAGATCAACATCATCGACACCCCCGGCCACGTCGACTTCACCGTCGAGGTGGAGCGTTCGCTGCGGGTCCTCGACGGTGCCGTCGCCGTGTTCGACGGTGTCGCGGGCGTCGAGCCGCAGTCGATGACCGTGTGGCGCCAGGCCGACAAGTACGGCGTGCCGCGGATCTGCTTCGTGAACAAGATGGACCGTACGGGTGCCGACTTCGACCACGCCGTCGAGACCATCCGGACCCGGCTGAACGCCACCGCCGCGGTGATGCAGCTGCCGCTGGGTGCCGAGAGCGACTTCTACGGCGTGATCGACCTGGTCGAGATGCGCGCCCTGGTGTGGCACGGCGAGACCAAGGTGGGCGAGGACTACGAGATCGAGGAGATCCCGGCCGACCAGCGCGACAAGGCCGAGGCGGCCCGTGCCGAGCTGCTGGAGGTGATCGCCGAGAACGACGACGAGTTCATGGAGAAGTACCTCGGCGGCGAGGAGTTCACCACCGCCGAGCTCAAGGCCGCGGTCCGCCGGGCCGTGCTGTCCAGCGCGATCACCGCCGTCTTCCTCGGCACCGCGTTCAAGAACAAGGGCGTCCAGCCGCTGCTCGACGCGATCGTCGACTACCTGCCGACGCCGCTCGATATCCCGGCGATCGAGGGCTTCAAGCCCGGTGACGAGTCCGTCGTCATCGAGCGTCACCCCAGCGACGCCGAGCCGCTGGCGATGCTGGCTTTCAAGATCGCCGCCGACCCGCACCTGGGCCGGCTGACCTACATCCGGGTCTACTCCGGTCGCCTGGACACCGGCTCGACCGTGCTGAACTCGGTGAAGGGCAAGAAGGAGCGGATCGGCAAGATCTACCAGATGCACGCCAACAAGCGCGAGGAGATCGCCTCGATCGGCGCCGGCCAGATCGTCGCCGTGATGGGCCTGAAGGACACCGGCACCGGTGACACCCTGTGCGACCCGGCCAAGCCGGTCGTGCTGGAGTCGATGACCTTCCCCGCCCCGGTGATCGAGCAGGCGATCGAGCCGAAGTCGAAGGCCGACCAGGAGAAGCTCGGCGTCGCCATCCAGCGTCTCGCCGAGGAGGACCCGACCTTCCAGGTGCACACCGACGAGGAGACCGGCCAGACCATCATCGCCGGCATGGGCGAGCTCCACCTCGACGTGCTGATCGACCGGATGAAGCGCGAGTTCCACGTCGAGGCCAACATCGGCAAGCCGCAGGTCGCCTATCGCGAGTCGCTGCGCAAGAAGGTCGAGAAGTTCGAGTACACCCACAAGAAGCAGTCGGGTGGCTCGGGCCAGTACGGTCGCGTCATCATCGACCTCGAGCCGCAGGAGCCGGGCTCCGGCTACGAGTTCGTCAACGCCGTCACCGGTGGCCGCATCCCCAAGGAGTACATCCCCTCGGTCGACGCGGGCATCCAGGAGGCCATGCAGTTCGGCGTGCTGGCCGGCTACCCGGTCGAGGACGTCAAGGTGACCCTGGTCGACGGCGCCTACCACGACGTCGACTCCTCCGAGCTCGCCTTCAAGATCGCCGGCTCGATGGCCTTCAAGGAGGCCGCCAGGAAGGCCAACCCGGTCCTGCTCGAGCCGATCATGGCCGTCGACGTGACCACCCCGGAGGACTACCTGGGCACCGTCATCGGTGACCTGAACGCCCGCCGTGGCCAGGTGCAGTCGATGGAGGACCAGCACGGCAACAAGGTCGTGCACGCCCTGGTCCCGCTGTCGGAGATGTTCGGCTACGTCGGCGACCTGCGGTCGAAGACCTCGGGCCAGGCGTCGTACTCGATGGAGTTCGACTCCTACGCCGAGACCCCGAAGAACGTGTCCGACGAGGTCATCCAGAAGGCCCGCGGCGGCGAGTGATCGCCTGAACTCCTGACCGGCGCCGCTGACGATGACCGAGTAGTATAGCTCCGGTTTGACTATGCGGCGCCGGTGCAGAAAACTTGGCCGGGTCACCCTCGGGGGACCCGGCGAAGCGTCAGACCGGTAGAAATCAACGCGCGCCTCGCAACCAGTGAGGCGACCATCAAGAAGGAGCCCCAGTGGCAAAGGCCAAGTTCGAGCGGACCAAGCCGCACGTCAACATCGGCACCATCGGGCACATCGACCACGGCAAGACCACTCTGACCGCGGCGATCTCGAAGGTGCTCCACGACAAGTACCCGGACCTGAACGAGGAGTCCCCCTTCGACTCCATCGACAAGGCTCCCGAGGAGCGCCAGCGCGGTATCACGATCTCGATCGCTCACATCGAGTACCAGACCGCGAAGCGCCACTACGCGCACGTTGACTGCCCCGGTCACGCCGACTACGTGAAGAACATGATCACCGGTGCCGCGCAGATGGACGGCGCCATCCTGGTCGTGGCCGCCACCGACGGCCCGATGCCGCAGACGCGCGAGCACGTGCTGCTCGCCCGCCAGGTGGGCGTGCCGGCCATGGTCGTGGCGCTGAACAAGTGTGACATGGTCGACGACGAGGAGCTCATCGAGCTGGTCGAGATGGAGGTCCGCGAGCTGCTGGCTTCCCAGGAGTTCGACGAGGACTGCCCGGTCGTGCAGACCTCCGCCTACCAGGCGCTGCAGGGCGACCCGAAGTGGGTCAAGACCATCGAAGAGCTGATGGACGCGGTTGACGACTACATCCCGACCCCGGCGCGCGAGATCGACAAGCCGTTCCTGATGCCGGTGGAGGACGTCTTCACCATCACCGGTCGTGGCACGGTCGTCACCGGCCGGATCGAGCGCGGCGTGATCAAGGTGAACGAGAGCGTCGAGCTCGTCGGCATCCACGACGCCACCCAGACCACCACGGTCACCGGCGTCGAGATGTTCCGCAAGCTGCTCGACGAGGGCCAGGCGGGCGAGAACGTCGGTCTGCTGCTCCGTGGCACCAAGAAGGAAGACGTGCAGCGCGGCATGGTCGTCTGCAAGCCGGGCTCGGTCACCCCGCACACCGAGTTCGAGGGTCGTGTCTACATCCTGACCAAGGAGGAGGGCGGCCGTCACAAGCCGTTCTTCGCGCACTACTCCCCCCAGTTCTACTTCCGCACCACCGACGTCACCGGCGCCATCGAGCTGCCGGAGGGTGTCGACATGGTGATGCCCGGTGACAACACCGACATGAAGGTGCAGCTGATCCACCCGATCGCCATGGAAGAGGGCCTGAAGTTCGCCATCCGTGAGGGTGGCCGCACCGTGGGTGCCGGCAACGTCACCAAGATCATCAAGTGATCTGAGGCGTACGCCGCCCCACCAGGCACAACCCGACGCACCAGGAGGCCCGCCCCATGAGGGCGGGCCTCCTGCGTGTTTCGATGGAACGCGCGCCGATCAGGCGCAGCCCTCCGGGCCACAGGCCGGGGCGTCACCGGTGTCGATGCTGATGAAGTTGCGAGGGGCCGGATGGCCCTCCTCCCAGACCTTCTGCAGGGCCTGGGCGAACAGCTCGGTGGGCTGCGCGCCGGAGACGGCGTACTTGTCCTCCAGGACGAAGAACGGCACCCCGGTGACCCCGATCGAGCGCGCGGTCCGGAAGTCGGCCAGCACCTCGGCGCAGATCGCATCGTCGTCGAGGGCGGCGCGGACGGCCTCCTCGGTCAGGCCGTGCCGGATGCCGATCGCTACCAGGACCTCGGGATCGCTGATCGCCTCGCCGCGGACGAAGTGTGCATTCAGCAGGTCGTCGTCGACCGCGGCGACGTCGATGTCGGGCGTACGTCGGGCGAGGTGCAGCAGTTGGTGGCCGCGCAGCGAATTGGCCGGCACCAGCCGGTCCCAGTCGTACGTCAGGCCGACGGTGGCCGCCTGCTCCGACACCGCCGCCAGCATCTGCTCCACCTGTCCGGCCGGCATCCGCTTGACCTCGGCGAGGTACTCCGCCTCACTGCCGTCGTAGCGCTCCGGCAGGTCGGGATCCAGCTGGTAGGACCGCCAGGTGACGCGGACGTCGGCGCGGTGCGGGAAGGCGGCCAGCGCCGCCTCGAACCGCCGCTTGCCGATGTAGCACCACGGGCAGGCGATGTCGGACCAGATGTCCACGCGCAGGGTCATGTCGGCCTCTCTCGTCCTCGTGCGGTCCTCGCCCGGCTGCCGTTCTCACTGCCGGACCAGCAGGCCCACCGGGTAGTCGGCGAGGATCTCCGCTAGGGCGACCGTACCCGACCACTCCAGACCGTGCAGTTGTCCGCGGTAGCTGCCGTCGAGGTGCAGCACCGTGTCCCGCCAGCCGCCCTGGTGGGTGAGACCGTACGGCAGCCGGGTGGCCAGGGTGATCGCACCGCCGCGGTCGAAGGCGACCAGGTGCTCGGCGGCCGGCCCTTCGGCGTGCACCGGGGTGTAGCCGGTGAACAGCTCGGGACGCTCCCGGCGCAGCCGGAGTGCCCGGGAGGTGACCCACAGCTTCGCCGCGCCGGTGGCGTCCAGCGGTGGGGCCTCGGTGCGGTGCAGCAGGCCGGCGCAGGCGGCGAAGTCGACCGGCCGGCGGTTGTCGGGGTCCACCAGCGACTCGTCCCACAGCTCGGTGCCCTGGTAGACGTCGGGGACCCCCGGCATGGTGAGCTGGACGAGTTTCTGGCCCAGCGAGTTCGACCAGCCGGGGCGGGCGACCAGGCCGAGCAGCGTACGCATCAGCTCCACCGTGTCCGGGTCGTCGTAGGCCCGGTCGATGGCGTCGTGGACCTCCTTCTCGAACTCCTCGTTCGGGTCGGTCCAGCTGGTCTGGTCCGAGGCCTCCCGCATCGCCTTGGTGGCGTACGCCTGCATGCGTTCCCGGGAGATCGGCGCCGCCCCGACGAAGGTCTGGGCGAGCAGGTAGGCCAGCGGCCGGTTGGCGATGTCCATCCGTTCCACCACCCGCTGGGCGAACGGCCCCCAGATGTCGCCGATCTCGGCCAGTACGTTGAGCCGGCCCCGGACGTCCTCGCTGCGCTTCGTGTCATGGGTGGACAGCGAGGTCATCGACTCCGGCCAGCGGGCCTGTCGGTGTGCCATCCGCCGGTGGAACTCCTCGACCCCGATGCCGAAGGTGCCGGGATCGCCACCGACCTCGTTCAGCGCGATGAACCGGGAATAGCGGTAGTAGGCGGTGTCCTCCACGCCCTTGGCCATCACCGCTCCGCAGAACTGCTGGAACCGGCGGGCCACCTCGTCGGCCGGGTCGTGCAGGCGGTCACCGATCGCGTCGATCACCTCGGCCAGGTCGGGGCGTGCCGCGGCCGCGGCCCGCTCGGCGGCGATCAGGTAGCCGTCTCCCTGGGGCAGGTAGGAGCGATAGACCTCGAAGCGGGCCGCGATCTCGGCCAGCGCCGACTCCAGCGGCTCGGCCTCCAGCTCCGGGGCGAGCCGGGCGATCCGGTGCCGCTCCGCTTCGAGCAGCTCGTAGGCCGCGTTGAGCTTGCCCTCCAGGATGTGGTCGGCGATGCCGACCTGGTCCCCGGTGATCGAGGTGTAGATCCGGGAGAACTGCTTCTCGGCGGCCGGATCGAGGAACACCGCCCCGGCGTCGAACATCGCGTCGTACCCGCTGGTGCCCTGGATCGGCCAGGTCGGCAGGTGCTCGCCGCGCTCCAGGATCTTCTCGCCCACGATCCAGGCGTCCGGCGCCAACTCCCGCAGCCGGACGAAGTAGCCGCCGGGGTCGCACAGCCCGTCGGGGTGGTCGACCCGCAGGCCGTCGACCTGCCCGTCGGCGATCCACCGGGCGATCCGGGCGTGCGTGGCGGCGAACACCTCGGGGTCCTCCTGGCGGATCCCGGCCAGGGTGGTGACGGCGAAGAAGCGCCGGTAGGTGATGTCGGTGTCACCGCGTCGCCAGGAGATCAGCCGGTAGTGCTGCCGCCCGTGGACGGCCGCCGCCGAGTCCCCGGGATGCCAGCTGCCGTCCGCCACCGGGTAGCGATGGCCGAAGTAGTCCAGCTCGGCCCCGTCCTCGGTCACCACCAGGGCGAGGTTCTCGTCCCGGTCCTCCCCGAGCACCGGCAGCAGGATCGGGAAGCGGCTCCAGTCGATGTCGTACCAGGCGGCGTACGGTGAGTCCCTGCCCTCCTTCAGCACGCTCCACCAGCTCGGGTTCTGGTCGGGCTCGGCGATGCCGAGATGGTTGGGGACGATGTCGACCACGATCCCGATCCCGGCCGCGTGGGCGGCCTCGACCAGTTCCGCCCAGCCCTGCTCGCCGCCGCGCTGGGGGTCGATCCGGGTCGGATCGACGCAGTCGTAGCCGTGCTCCGACCCGGCGGTGGAGGAGAGCAGGGGAGACAGGTAGAGCGCGCCCACCCCGAGGTCCCGCAGGTAGCCGACCATCGCGGTGGCCTGCCGCAGGGTGAAGTCCCGGGTGATCTGGAGTCGGTAGGTCGAGGTGGGGGTGCGCACAAGTTGTCCTTCCGTCGATCCCCCCACACAGTATCGGGCGAAGGAGTCTGCGTAGGGTGGAGACGTCGACACCCCTGACCGAGGAGACCTCCATGCCTGCTCCCCAGCTCGCCCCGACCGTCCCGCTCCGCAGCGGCGGTGCCATCCCGCTGCTCGGGCTCGGCACCTGGCCGATGACCGGTGCGGCCTGCACCGAGGCCGTCGTCACCGCGCTCGAGACCGGTTACCGGCTGCTCGACACCGCGGAGAACTACGAGAACGAGGCGGCGGTGGGGGCCGGGGTGCGACAGGCCTCGATCCCCCGGGAGGAGGTGTTCGTCACCACCAAGTTCAACCGGAAGTGGCACGGCCGGGACCTGGTCCGGCCGGCCCTGGAGGCCGCACTGGAGCGGATGGGCCTCGACTACGTCGACCTGCTGCTGATCCACTGGCCGAACCCCGACCAGGGCCGCTACCTGGAGGCTTTCGAGGGGATGCTGGCCGTCCAGCAGGCGGGTCTCACCCGGGCGATCGGCACCTCGAACTTCACCGAGCCGTTCCTCACCGACCTGTTCGCCCACGGGTACGTGCCGGAGGTCAACCAGATCGAGCTGGACCCGACCCGGCCGCGTCGTGACCTGGTCGCCATCCACCGCGAGCACGGGATCGTCACCGGCGCCTGGAGCCCGCTGGGGCGCGACCACCGCGACGAGCTGATGGCCTCGGCGGCGGTGCTGGACGCCGCCCGTACGCTGGGGCGGACGACCGCCCAGGTGGTGCTGCGCTGGGAGGTCCAGCAGGACTTCGTGGCGGTTCCGAAGTCCGCCGATCCGCGCCGCCAACTGGAGAACCTGTCGCTCTTCGACTTCACCCTGTCGGCGGAGCAGATGGCGGCGATCGGGGCGCTGGAGGACCCGCAGGCGGACCTGCTCGATCCGCTTCGCTTCTGGCACTGATCCGCTCCGCCTCTGGCACCGGGATTTCCTGAGCCTCACCTGCCTTTCGCCAGCCTTCCCTCGCTACCGGGACGGCCGCGCGGCGGTTACTCTCGCACCACATGAGCACCTCTGTGACCGCCGCGCAGGCCGTCGACACGCGCATCCTCCGCCGCTTCATGTGGCTCTCCGTGGCCGCCGCCCTGGCCACCATGGCGATCAAGGGGGGCGCCGCGGTGTTGACCGGGTCCGTCGGCCTGCTGTCCGACGCGATGGAGTCGATGGTCAACCTCGCCGCCGCCCTGATCGGCGTCTGGGCGCTGCGGCTGGCGGCGAAGCCCGCCGACCAGGGTCACCCCTTCGGCCACGGCAAGGCGGAGTACTTCTCCTCCCTCGCCGAGGGATCGATGATCCTGGTGGCCGCGACGCTGATCATCTACACCGCGGTGCAGCGGCTGATCGCCCCGCAGCCGGTGGCCCAACTCGGGCTGGGCCTGCTGCTCGCCACCGGGGCGTCGGTGATCAACCTCGCGGTGTCGATCGTGCTGCGCCGGGCCGGCCACCGACACCGGTCGATCGCCCTGGAAGCGGACGGCAAGCACCTGATGACCGACGTATGGACCTCCGTCGGCGTCCTGATCGGCATCGGACTGGTGGCGCTGACCCACTGGCAACCCCTCGACCCGATCGTCGCGATCCTGGTGGGCGGCAACATCCTGGTCACCGGCTGGGGACTGTTGCGGCGCTCCGGGACACTGCTGCTCAGCTCGTCCCTCGACCCTGAGGACATCGCCCGGATCCGGGCGGTGGAGGACACCTTCGCCGCGCGTGAGCCGGTGCACTTCCTGGCCAACCAGACCGTCCAGCAAGGACAGCTCGCGGTGGTGCACTCGTTCCTGTGCGTCCCGGACGAGTGGACGGTCGGCCGGGCCCGGGGGCTGGCCGAGGAGGTCAAGGCGGCGATCACCGGCGTGCTGCGGCGCAGCGACGTGTACGTCCACGTCCAGTCGCATTCCTCCCACGATGTGCCGGAGGAGCCGTTGCCGGGCAAGCCGGGGGCGCCGCGCAGCTGAACCGACGGTCTCAGCAGACCGCGGGCGTCGCGTCGGAGCCCATGGTGCCGACGAGGCGGACGCCGTCGCGGTCTCCCTCGGCGAGCGCTGACCAGGTGCCGGGCAGCTCGATCTCGGTGACCGAAGCGGCCGGGAAGGCGCAGCGCTGGGCGTCAGCGTCACCGTGGCCGGCGTCGTACGCCAGCTCGGCGGCCAGCGCGGGCAGACCGGGGGAGTGGCCGACCACCAGCAGTGCGGTCACCTCGTCCTCGATCTCGCCGATCCGCTGCAGCAGTGTCTCGACATCGGCCTGGTAGAGCGCCTCCTGGAACTCCAGCCGGGGCGCGCCGGGCAGGGCCAACCCGGCGACGGTCTCCCGGCAGCGCTCGGCGGTTGAACTCATCACCACGCCGATCCCACGATCGGCCAGCAGCGCCCCGGCCTCGGCGGCCTGCCGGCGGCCGAACGCGCTCAGCGGCCGATCCCTGTCCGCGGCGGGGGAGCGCGCCTCGACCTGGCCGTGGCGGATCAGATACAGGTGACGTCGCATACCCCCCAGGGTACTCGACGGCCCGACCGGCCTCGGCGAGATGGTCCCCCGGTGCCAGGACCGTGGGTCAGGGGTCCGGACGTCTCGGGTGTCCGGCAGCTCAGATGTCCAGCAGCCCGCACAGGGCGTCGAGGCGGTGGAAGGTGATCTGTGCCGGGGCCTGGGCACGGACCACCGGCTTGGCGCAGAAGGCCACCCCGAGGGCGGCGGCGGCGATCATCGCCAGGTCGTTGGCGCCGTCGCCCATCGCGACCGTACGGTGCGGGTCGGCGCCCACCGCCGCGGCGTACGTCCCCAGCTGGCGCTCCTTGACCCGGCGGTCGACCACCTCGCCGAGGGTGCGGCCGGTGAGCCGGCCGGACCCGTCGACCTCGAGCCGGTTCGCTCGGACCAGTTCGATGCCGAGCCGGGCGGCGAGTGGGGCGACGATCTCGATGAAGCCGCCGGAGACCAGCCCGATGTGCCCGCCGCGGCGCTGCACCGTGCGGACCAGTTCCTCCGCGCCGGGGGTGTAGCTCACCCGGGCGGCGACGTCGTCGAGGACGGTGACCGGCACTCCCGCCAGGGTGGCCACCCGGGCGGCGAGGCTCTCGGCGAAGTCGATCTCGCCGCGCATCGCCTGCTCGGTCACCCGGGTCACCTCCTCGCGCGATCCGGCCGCGTCGGCGATCTCCTCGATCACCTCGCTGGTGATGAAGGTCGAGTCGACATCCATCACCACCAGGTCCGGGCCGTCCAGCAGTGGGCCATGGATGACCGCTCCGGAGATGCCGTACGCGGTGGTCACCGGGCGGACGTCGACCGGAGCCGGGGCCTCCCCCTCGAGGTAGACCGCGCGCCAGGCGGCCTCCTCGCGGTGGCGTACGCCGGTGGCGCCGGGGAACAGGGCCCGCGCCGCCGCCACGGCGTCCTCGGGGATCTCGGTGTCGCTGACCAGGGCCAGCCGCTGGGGCACGGAGGGGCGCTGCTGCACGCTCCGACCCTATCGTGGGGGCGGTGCGGCCCCGGACGCCGTCCGCCGGTCCTGGTGCCGCCGCGGACAGGTCAATTTGCCCGATCCGGCCAGAGATGACAACATAGTGGGGTTGCTCCGACAGGGCAGCAGGTGTCATCTACATTCCATAGGGTCTCCACGCAGAGTCGCCGGCCGATTTTCCGGCGGGTGAGGTGGGAGTCGGTCCCGGTCGAGGGGCCCAGGGCATGGATGATGGCACACGCTGTCCGGCCGCCGCGTTCGCGGGTGCGGCTCGGACACCGGGGATGCCGGCATCTGGTGATGCGCAGTATCGACTCCCGGTGTACGAGGCGTCAGACCCGGGACACGGATCAGGAACCAGGGGAGATCTGGGTCCTGTTCTGTCCCGGATACGCGACACGCCCGACCGCGTGGGTCGCTCGATCGTCGTGATCGTGCGGGTCTCCCGGCCAAAGCGGGCGGGGAGTGACGGAGACCGGTACTGCTCACCCGAGCGGCCGCCGAAGCACGAGAGAAGGACGAACTGTGGCGGGACAAAAGATCCGCATCAGGCTGAAGGCCTATGACCACGAGGTCATCGACTCCTCGGCGCGCAAGATCGTCGACACGGTGACGCGGACTGGTGCCCAGGTTGCCGGCCCGGTGCCGCTGCCCACGGAGAAGAACGTGTTCTGTGTGATCCGTTCGCCGCACAAGTACAAGGACAGCCGCGAGCACTTCGAGATGCGTACGCACAAGCGGCTCATCGACATCATCGATCCGACGCCGAAGACGGTCGACTCGCTGATGCGGCTCGACCTGCCCGCCGGTGTCGACATCGAGATCAAGCTCTGAGGGACGTCTGAATCATGAGCACTGAACGCAAGGTGAAGGGTCTGCTGGGCACCAAGCTCGGCATGACCCAGGTCTGGGACGCCGACAACAAGATCGTCCCGGTGACCGTCATCCAGGCCGGTCCCTGTGTGGTGACCCAGGTCCGCACCCCCGAGGCCGACGGCTACTCCGCCGTCCAGCTCGGCTACGGCGCGGTCAAGCCCACGAAGGTCACCAAGCCGATGGCCGGGCACTTCGAGAAGGCCGGCGTGACGCCGCGCCGGCACCTGATGGAGCTGCGCACCACCGACGCCGCCGAGTACGAGGTCGGCCAGGAGCTGGCCGCCGACGTCTTCGCCGACGGTGAGTACGTCGACGTCACCGGCATCACCCGGGGTCATGGCACCGCCGGTGTGATGAAGCGGCACGGCTTCAAGGGTCTGGGCGCCGGCCACGGTGTCCACCGCAAGCACCGCTCGCCGGGTTCCATCGGTGGTTGCTCCACCCCGGGTCGCGTCTTCCGCGGTCTGCGGATGGCCGGCCGGATGGGTGTGGACAAGAAGACGGTGCAGAACCTCAAGGTCCACGCGGTCGACGTCGAGAAGGGCCTCATCCTGGTCAAGGGCGCGATCCCGGGTACCAAGGGTGGCCTGGTCGTCCTCCGCAGCGCCAACAAGAAGGCTGCCACGGAAGGGAAGGCCGCATGAGCACCCTGACCATCGACGTCCTGGACGCCCAGGGCAAGAAGGCCGGCACCGCTGATCTCCCCGCCGAGATCTTCGACGTCGAGCCGAACATCGCGCTGATCCACCAGGTCGTGATCGCCCAGCTGGCCGCTGCCCGTCAGGGCACCCACAAGGTCAAGACCCGCGGTGAGGTCTCCGGCGGCGGCAAGAAGCCGTGGCGCCAGAAGGGCACCGGCCGCGCCCGCCAGGGCTCGATCCGTTCGCCCCAGTGGACCGGTGGTGGCGTCGCGCACGGCCCGCAGCCGCGTTCGTACGCCCAGCGGACCCCGAAGAAGATGATCGCCGCGGCGCTCTACGGCTCGCTGACCGACCGGTTCCGCGACGGCAACCTGCGCGTCGTGACCGGCCTCGGGGTGGCCGAGAAGCCGTCCACCAAGACCGCCGTCGCCGCCCTGGCCACCGTGTCGGAGGCCCGCAAGGTGCTCGTCGTGGTCACCCGCGACGAGGAGATCACCCGGCTGAGCCTGCGCAACGCCGTCGGCGTGCACCTGCTGGTCCCCGACCAGCTGAACGCGTACGACGTGCTGAACGCCGACGACGTGGTGTTCACCAAGGCTGCCCTGGACGCCTTCGTCGGCACCCGCAACGCCGAGCCGGAGGCCGTCGAGGTCGCCGCTCAGGTCGAGGAGGAGCAGAAGTGAACGAGCCGCTGAAGATCCGGGTCCACCACGACGTGCTGATCGCCCCGGTGGTCTCCGAGAAGAGCTACGGCCTGATCGACCAGAACAAGTACACCTTCCTGGTGGACCCGGACGCCAACAAGACCGAGATCAAGATCGCGGTCGAGAAGGTCTTCGGGGTCAAGGTCATCGCGGTGAACACGATCAACCGCCTGGGCAAGTCGCGCCGGACCAAGTTCGGCACCGGCAAGCGCCCCGACACCAAGCGGGCGATCGTCACGGTCGCCGACGGCCAGCGCATCGACATCTTCGGAGGCTCGGTCGACTGACCGGGACTCCTCGCTGAGACAAGGAACGCATCCTATGGGTATCCGTAAGTACAAGCCGACAACTCCGGGCCGCCGCGGCTCGTCGGTTGCCGACTTCGTCGAGCTGACCCGGTCGACGCCGGAGAAGTCGCTGCTCGTCGCGAAGCCGAAGACCGGTGGCCGTAACAACAACGGCCGGATCACCACCCGCCATATCGGTGGCGGGCACAAGCAGGCCTACCGCCTGATCGATTTCAAGCGCTACGACAAGGACGGCGTGCCGGCCAAGGTCGCGCACATCGAATACGACCCGAACCGCACCGCCCGGATCGCGCTGCTGCACTACGCCGACGGCGAGAAGCGCTACATCATCGCGCCGAAGGACCTCCAGCAGGGGGCCCAGGTGGTGGCCGGTGAGGGCGCCGACATCAAGCCCGGCAACAACCTGCCGCTGCGCTCCATCCCGGTCGGCACCACGGTCCACGCCGTGGAGCTGCGCCCCGGTGGCGGCGCCAAGATGGGCCGGTCCGCCGGCGCGTCGGTGCAGCTGGTCGCCCGCGAGGGCAAGAAGGCCACCCTGCGTCTGCCGTCGGGCGAGATGCGGATGGTCGACGTACGCTGCCGCGCCACCGTCGGTGAGGTCGGCAACGCCGAGCAGTCGAACATCGACTGGGGCAAGGCCGGCCGCAACCGCTGGAAGGGCAAGCGCCCCACCGTCCGCGGTGTGGTGATGAACCCGATCGACCACCCGCACGGTGGTGGCGAGGGTCGTACCTCCGGTGGCCGTCACCCGGTGTCCCCCTGGGGCAAGCCCGAGGGCCGTACCCGGGACAAGAACAAGGCCAGCAACCGCGACATCGTGCGGCGTCGCAAGTCCGGCAAGAAGCGCTGATCGAGGAAGGGAAGGTAGAACATGCCTCGCAGTCTGAAGAAGGGCCCCTTCGTCGACGACCACCTGTGGAAGAAGGTGGACGCGCAGAACGAGAAGGGCACCAAGAGTGTCATCAAGACCTGGTCGCGCCGCTCCATGATCCTGCCGGACATGATCGGGCACACCATCGCGGTGCACGACGGTCGCAAGCACGTGCCGGTGTTCATCACCGACGCCATGGTCGGCCACAAGCTGGGTGAGTTCGCGCCCACCCGGACGTTCAAGGGCCACATCAAGGACGACCGCAAGTCGCGCCGTCGCTGAGACCGAGGAAGTTGAGAGCCAATGAGCAACACTGACAAGGCACGGCCGAGCCGTCGCGCGGCCCTGCTCGGCGATCGCCCCGGTAACTACGCGATCGCCAAGCAGGTCCGGATGTCGGCGCAGAAGGTCCGCCGAGTGGTCGACATGGTCCGCGGGATGGACGTCACCGTCGCCCTGGACACCCTGAAGTTCGCCCCGCAGGCCGCCGCCCAGCCGGTCGCCAAGGTGGTGGCCTCGGCCGCCGCCAACGCCGAGAACACCGACGGCCTGCGCCGCAACGACCTGTACATCTCGCAGGCGTTCGTGGACGAGGGCATGACGATGCGTCGGATCCGACCCCGCGCCAAGGGGTCGGCCAGCCGCATCCTGAAGCGTTCCAGCCACATCACCGTCGTCGTCGAGCCTCGCTCGACCACCGAGTCCCAGAAGAAGGAGGCCTGAGCATGGGTCAGAAGATCAACCCGAACGGCTTCCGTCTCGGTATCACGACCGACCACGTGAGCCGCTGGTACGCCGACAAGCAGTACGCCGAGTTCGTCGGTGAGGACACCAAGATCCGCGAGTGGATCCACTCCAACCTCGAGCGCGCCGGCATCTCCGACGTGGAGATCGAGCGCCGCTCCGAGCGGGTGACCATCTACCTGTACGCCGCGCGTCCGGGCATCGTCATCGGCCGCAACGGCGCCGAGGCGGAGCGGGTCCGCGGCCAGCTGGAGAAGCTGACCGGCAAGCAGGTGCAGCTGAACATCCTCGAGGTCAAGGACCCCGACACCGATGCCCAGCTGGTCGCCCAGGGCGTGGCCGAGCAGCTCGGCGCCCGGGTGGCGTTCCGCCGCGCGATGCGCAAGGCGCAGCAGTCGGCGATGCGCGCCGGGGCCAAGGGCATCCGGATCCAGTGCTCCGGTCGTCTCGGCGGCGCCGAGATGAGCCGCTCGGAGTTCTACCGCGAGGGCCGGGTGCCGCTGCACACCCTGCGTGCCGATGTCGACTACGGCTTCTACGAGGCCCGGACGACCTTCGGCCGGATCGGTGTGAAGGTGTGGATCTACAAGGGTGACGTGTCCGGGACCCGGGCCGAGCGGGCCGCCCAGAAGGCCGCCCGTCAGAACGCCAACCAGCGCCAGCGCCCGGCGCGCGGTGGCCGTGGCCGCGGGGATCGCCCCGACCGCGGTGGCCGTCGCCGCCAGGATGCTGCGGCAGCCCACAACGCCCCGCAGGGCGAGGCTGCCTCCGCGACCGAGACCGCAGGAGCCTGATAGCCATGCTGATTCCCCGTCGAGTGAAGTACCGCAAGCAGCACCACCCCACGCGCCGCGGCGCGGCCAAGGGTGGCACCGAGCTTGCCTTCGGTGACTACGGCATCCAGGCCCTGTCCAACGCCTACGTCACCAACCGGCAGATCGAGTCCGCTCGTATCGCCATGACCCGTCACATCAAGCGTGGCGGCAAGGTCTGGATCAACATCTACCCGGACCGTCCGATGACCAAGCACCCCGCCGAGTCCCGGATGGGATCCGGCAAGGGCACCCCGGAGTGGTGGATCGCGAACGTCAAGGCCGGTGCCGTGATGTTCGAGCTCGCCGGTGTTCCGGAGGAGGTGGCGCGCGAGGCCCTGCGCCTGGCGATCCACAAGCTCCCGATGAAGGCGCGCTTCATCAAGCGCGAGGCAGGTGAGAACTGATGGCGAACACCACCAGCGCAGCCGATCTGCGCCAGATGAGCCGTGAGGCCCTCAACGAGAAGGTCGTGGAGCTGAAGAAGGAGCTCTTCAACCTCCGCTTCCAGCACGCGACCGGCCAGCTCGAGTCGCACGGCCGGCTGCGGGAGGTCCGCAAGGACATCGCCCGGATCTACACGGTGCTGCAGGAGCGCAACCTCGGGATCGTGGACGACCCGGACCAGGCCAAGGCGGACCCGGCCGACGAGGCCGCTGTGGCAACCCGAGCCGAGAAGGATGAGAAGGCAGACGCATGAGCGAGCAGACCCAGACCGAGGCCGGCGCCGGTGAGCGCGGTCGCCGCAAGGTGCTGACCGGCTACGTCGTCAGCGACAAGATGCAGAAGACCATCGTCGTCACCGTCGAGGAGCGCAAGAAGCACTCCCTCTACGGCAAGGTGATGCGTCAGACCGCGCGGTACAAGGCCCACGACGAGAACAACGAGGCCGGCATCGGTGACCGCGTTCGGATCATGGAGACCCGCCCCACCTCGCGTACGAAGCGTTGGCGTCTCATCGAGATCGTCGAGAAGGCCAAGTAACCACATCGAGTTCCACCAGGCCCTCGGCAACGGGGGAACCGGTGGGACAACCAGGAGATAGAAGATGATCCAGCAGGAGTCGCGACTGAAGGTCGCCGACAACACTGGTGCAAAGGAGTTGCTTTGCATCCGTGTTCTCGGTGGCTCCGGTCGTCGCTACGCCGGCCTCGGCGACACCATCGTCTGCACCGTGAAGGACGCCATCCCCGGTGGCAACGTCAAGAAGGGTGAGGTCGTCAAGGCCGTCGTGGTCCGTACCGTCAAGGAGACCCGTCGCCCCGACGGCTCGTACATCAAGTTCGACGAGAACGCCGCCGTCATCCTGAAGAACGACGGGGAGCCCCGCGGCACCCGCATCTTCGGCCCGGTCGGCCGTGAGCTGCGCGACAAGAAGTTCATGCGCATCATCTCGCTCGCTCCGGAGGTGATCTGAGATGGCAGCCCAGAAGAAGCTCCATGTGAAGAAGGGTGACCGCGTCAAGGTCATCTCCGGCAAGGACAAGGGCACCGTCGGCGAGATCATCGCCGTCGACCCGACCCGCGAGCGGGTCACCGTGCAGGGTGTCAACATCGTCAAGCGCCACCTCACCGACCGCCAGTCCGGCGGCCGGGTCGAGAAGGGCGGCATCGTCTCGTCCGAGGCGCCGATCCATGTCTCGAACGTGCAGCCGGTGGTGAAGAAGGACGGCGCCGAGGTCGTCACCCGCATCGGCCACAAGCGCGAGAAGGTCACCCGGACCCGGGCCGACGGCTCGACGTACGAGGCCTATCGCAGCGTCCGGATCGCCAAGGCCACCGGGGAGGAGTTCTGATGTCGCCGACCGCTACCGAGACCACCCACGTGGCGCCCCGGCTGAGGGCCAAGTACCGCGAGGAGATCGTCCCGGCACTGCAGGAGCAGTTCCGGTACGCCAACCCGATGCTGATCCCCGGTCTGGTGAAGATCACCGTGAACATGGGTGTCGGCGACGCCGCCCGTGACTCCAAGGTGATGGACGGTGCGCTCAAGGACCTGACCGCGATCACCGGTCAGAAGCCGCAGGTCACCAACGCCCGCAAGTCGATCGCCCAGTTCAAGCTCCGCGAGGGCCAGGCGATCGGCGCCCACGTCACCCTGCGGGGCGACCGGATGTGGGAGTTCCTGGACCGGCTGCTCACCCTGGCGCTGCCGCGGATCCGCGACTTCCGCGGGCTGAACCAGTGGCAGTTCGACGGCAAGGGCAACTACACCTTCGGTCTCACCGAGCAGGTGATGTTCCACGAGATCGACCAGGACAGGATCGACCGCACCCGTGGCATGGACATCACCGTCGTGACCTCGGCGGCCAATGACGAGGAGGGTCGGGCGCTGCTCAAGCAGCTCGGCTTCCCCTTCAACGACAACCCGAAGAAGGCCAGGGCCAAGGCCAAGGGCCCGCGCTACTCCCGTGGGAAGAAGTGAGTGACTGATGGCAAAGACCGGTCTGAAGGTCAAGCAGTCCCGCAAGCCGAAGTTCGGCGTCCGGGCCTACACCCGCTGCCAGAAGTGCGGCCGGCCGCACTCGGTGTACCGCAAGTTCGGCCTGTGCCGGGTGTGCCTCCGCGAGATGGCGCACAAGGGCGAGCTGCCGGGCGTCACCAAGTCGTCCTGGTGAGTCCCACGTACGCGGTGTGCACCGCCCCCGGGCCCCGGCTGCAGGCCGGGACCGGTGAGCGGGCGGGCGCCGCGTACGGGGGCCACTCACCGGCACCGCACCGCATCCCACGATTTTCAACTTCCACCGCCGCAGGTCCGGAGCACCGCCCCGGAAACCGCAGTGAGAAAGAGGCTTCCTGAGCCATGAGCATGACCGATCCGATCGCAGACATGCTGACGCGTCTGCGTAACGCCAACCAGGCGTACCACGACGAGGCGTCGATGCCCCACTCGAAGATCAAGGCGGGCATCGCCGAGATCCTCAAGCAGGAGGGCTACATCGCCGACTACGCGGTCACCGAACCCGCCGAGGGCGAGGTCGGCAAGACCCTGACCGTGACGCTGAAGTTCGGCGAGGAGCGCGAGCGTTCCATCGCCGGCGTCCGCCGCATCTCCAAGCCGGGTCTGCGGGTCTACGCCAAGTCGACCAACCTGCCGAAGGTCCTCGGGGGCCTGGGCATCGCCATCATCTCCACCTCGCAGGGTCTGCTGACCGACCGTGAGGCCAAGGCCAAGAGCGTGGGTGGGGAAGTCCTCGCCTACGTGTGGTGACGGACGAGACCGAGAGGAGATAACACATGTCCCGAATCGGAAGGCTCCCGATCACCGTCCCGTCCGGCGTCGAGGTCACCCTCGACGGCCAGCAGGTCACGGTCAAGGGTCCGAAGGGCGAGCTGGAGCACCGCGTCGCCGAGCCGATCACCATCAGCCGTAACGAGACCGGCGAGCTGGTCGTCGCGCGTCCGAACGACGAGCGTCTCAACCGGTCGCTGCACGGCCTGACCCGTACCCTGGTCAACAACATGGTCACCGGGGTGACCCAGGGCTACGTCAAGAAGCTCGAGATCCAGGGCGTCGGCTACCGCGTCCAGGCGAAGGGGCCGACCCAGCTCGAGTTCAGCCTCGGCTTCTCGCACCCGGTGATCGTCAACGCCCCGCAGGGCATCACCTTCACCGTCGAGAACCCGACGCACTTCGCGGTGCAGGGCATCGACAAGCAGCTGGTCGGTGAGGTCGCCGCCAACATCCGCAAGATCCGCAAGCCCGAGCCGTACAAGGGCAAGGGCGTCCGGTACGAGGGCGAGCATGTCCGCCGCAAGGCCGGAAAGGCAGGTAAGTGACGATGGGCATCTCCCTGACGCACAACAAGAACACCGCGCCGAAGGCGGCGTCCAAGCAGCGCCGCCAGGTGCGCGGCCGGAAGAAGATCTTCGGCTCCGCCGACCGCCCCCGGCTGGTGGTGTCCCGGTCCGCCAAGCACATGTTCGTGCAGGTGATCGACGACACCCAGGGGCGTACGGTCGCGTCGGCGTCGACGATGGAAGCCGACCTTCGCGCGTTGGAGGGCGACAAGTCCGCCAAGGCCCGCCGGGTCGGGGCGCTCGTCGCCGAGCGGGCGAAGTCCGCGGGGGTCGAACACGTCGTGTTCGACCGCGCCGGCTACAAGTACCAGGGTCGTGTCGCTGCGCTCGCCGACGGTGCGCGCGAGGCCGGTCTGGACTTCTGACGGTACGACGAGAGGAATAGGAAAGCGATGAGTGAGAACCAGGGCCGCAGTGGCGGCCGTGGCGAGCGTCGCGGCCGTGACGATCGTCGGGGCCGGAACACCGAGGACAAGAACCAGTTCATCGAGCGCGTGGTGACCATCAACCGGGTCGCCAAGGTCGTCAAGGGCGGCCGCCGCTTCAGCTTCACCGCGCTGGTCGTGGTGGGCGACGGCGACGGCACCGTCGGCATCGGCTACGGCAAGGCCAAGGAGGTGCCGGCGGCGATCGCCAAGGGTGTCGAGGAGGCGAAGAAGAACTTCTTCCGCGTCCCCCGGATCCAGAAGACGATCCCGCACCCGGTCCAGGGCGAGAAGGCCGCCGGTGTGGTCATGCTGCGCCCGGCCGCTCCCGGTACCGGTGTGATCGCCGGTGGCGCCGTCCGCGCCGTGCTGGAGTGCGCCGGCATCGCCGACGTGCTGGCCAAGTCCCTCGGATCGCCGAATGCGATCAACGTGGTGCACGCCACCGAGGCCGCGCTGAAGATGCTCGAGGAGCCCGAGGACGTCGCCAAGCGCCGCACCAAGGCCGTGCAGGACGTGGCCCCGGCCGCGCTGCTGCGGGCCCGCGACGAGGCGAAGCAGGAGGTGGCTTCCTGATGGCGAAGCTGCAGATCACCCAGATCAAGGGTGTCGTCGGCGAGAAGCCGCAGATGGGGCGGACCCTGCGCGGTCTCGGGCTGCGCAAGATCGGCCAGTCCGTCGAGCAGCCCGACAACCCGGCGATCCGTGGCATGGTCCGTGCGGTCCGCCACCTGGTCACCGTAGAGGAGGTTGACTGACCATGGCGATCAAGCTGCATGATCTCCAGCCGGCCCCCGGCGCCAAGCGCGACCGGATCCGGGTCGGCCGTGGTGAGGGCTCGAAGGGCAAGACCTCGGGCCGTGGCACCAAGGGCACCGGCGCTCGCAAGAACACCCCCGAGAACTTCGAGGGTGGCCAGATGCCGATGCACATGCGGGTCCCGAAGCTGCGCGGCTTCCGGAACCCGTTCCGGGTCGAGTACCAGGTGGTGAACCTGGAGAAGCTCGTCGCCCTCTACCCGGAGGGTGGCGAGGTGACCGTCGACGACCTGGTCGCCAAGGGCGCCGTCCGCGACGGCTGGCCGGTGAAGATCCTCGGCGCCGGCGAGTTGTCGGTCGCGCTGCAGGTCACCGTCGACAAGTACTCGGCCTCGGCCAAGCAGAAGATCGAGGCCGCCGGCGGCACCGCCACGACCCGCTGATCCGCGCTCGACCAGGGCGCGTCCCTCAGACGAAGCGCCTGACACAGGGCGGCTCCCTCGGGAGCCGCCCTGTTGCGTTGTCGGGCGGGACCCCGGTCCGCCGACGGGCCGGTCCACCCGGGCAGGTCCCCGTCTGCTCGCCGTACGGATGCCTTGCGTCCGGGACCGGTTTGCCGTCGGGGCGGTAGCAGACAAGACTGATACAGTCACTGGGCACGCCTATGTGGGTGTGATGTCCGCGCGGGTGGTCCCGGCCTGGACCGGTCCGCCCCGGGCGTGTCGTCGTCGTACAAGAGAGGGGCACGGTGCTCTCCGCATTCACCAATGCCTTCCGGACACCCGATCTTCGGAACAAGATCCTCTTCACGATGGGGATCATCATCATCTTCCGGCTCGGGTCGGCGATCCCCATCCCGAACGTCAACGTCCAGCAGGTCGACACCTGCCGGGCGATGGCCACCGGTGGGGCGGCCGGCTTCGCCTCGATGCTGAACATGTTCTCCGGCGGGGCGTTGCTGAAGCTGGCGATCTTCGCCCTCGGCGTGATGCCGTACATCACCTCGTCGATCATCCTGCAGCTGCTCACCGTGGTGATCCCGCGGCTGGAGGCGCTGCGCAAGGAGGGCGGCCAGGGCCAGGAGAAGATCACCCAGTACACCCGGTACCTGACCATCCTGCTGGCGATCATGCAGTCCACCGCCTTCGTCACCCTCGCGGTCAACGACCAGCTGATCCCCGGCTGCACCGGGCTGGTCTACAACTCCGGGCTGTTCCCGATCATCGTGATGATCCTGACCATGACGGCCGGCACCAGCCTGGTGATGTGGCTCGGCGAGCTGATCACCGAGAAGGGCGTCGGCAACGGCATGTCCGTGCTGATCTTCACCTCGGTCGCGGCGCAGTTCCCCAACGGCCTCGCCTCGGTGCGCCAGTCCCGGCCCGGCTCGCAGGGCTGGGTGATCATGGGTCTGGTGATCCTGGTCGGTCTCGCCGTGATGGCCGCGGTGGTCTTCATCGAGCAGGGCCAGCGGCGGATCGGTGTGCAGTACGCCAAGAAGATGATCGGCGGCAAGCTGCGGGGCGGCACCTCGACGTACATCCCGGTCAAGGTGAACCAGGCCGGCGTCATCCCGGTCATCTTCGCCTCGTCGATGCTCTACCTGCCGGTGCTGTTCTCGACCTTCCGGCCGACGGGTGCCGCCGCCCAGTGGGTGAGCAAGTACTTCGGCTCGATGTCGCACCCGGTGTACGTCATCACCTATGCGGTGCTGATCATCTTCTTCGCCTACTTCTACGTGGCGATCACCTTCAACACCGAGGAGATCGCCGACAACATGAAGAAGTACGGCGGCTTCATCCCCGGCATCCGGGCCGGCCGGCCGACGGAGAAGTACCTCTCCTACGTGCTCAGCCGACTCACCGCGCCCGGGTCGCTCTACCTGGCGCTGATCGCGCTGATCCCGTCGGTGGCGTTCATCCTCTTCCAGGCCAACCAGAACTTCCCGTTCGGCGGCACCTCGTTGTTGATCATCGTGGGCGTCGGCCTGGACACCATCAAACAGATCGAATCCAAGCTCCAGCAGCACAACTACGAAGGGTTCCTACGATGAGGCTCCTGATCATGGGCCCGCCCGGAGCGGGCAAGGGCACGCAGGCCAAGGGCATCGCCGCCCGCTACGGCATCCCGGCGATCTCGACCGGCGACATCTTCCGGACGAACGTGAAGAACGAGACCCCGCTGGGCCTCAAGGTCAAGGAGATCATGGCCTCCGGCGGCTACGTCGGCGATGACATCACCAACGGGTTGGTCCGCAACCGGCTGGCCGAGGAGGACGCCAAGACCGGCTTCCTGCTCGACGGCTACCCGCGGACCCTCGCCCAGGTGGAGGCGCTCGACGGGATGCTCACCGAGCTCGGGGTAGCGCTCGACGCGGTCGTCTCGCTCACCGCGGACACCGACGAGGTGGTCGGCCGGCTGCTGAAGCGGGCCGAGATCGAGGGCCGGGCCGACGACAACGAGGAGACGATCCGGACCCGGCTGCGGGTCTACGACGAGGAGACCGCCCCGCTGCTGGCCAGCTACGCCGAGCGCGGGCTGGTCGTCGAGGTGGACGGCCTCGGCACCGTCGACGAGGTCGGGCAGCGGATCGCCGCCGCGCTCGACGCCGAGAAGGTCTGAGTGTTTCTCAGCAGTCGCGGCATCGAGCTGAAGACCGACGACCAGCTCCGGCTGATGCGGAGGGCGGGACTGGTCGTCGCAGACCTGCTCGACACCATCACCGCGCAGGCCCGCCCCGGCGTGACCCTGCGCGAACTGGACCGGATCGGGCGCGAGACGCTGGCCCGGCACGGCGCGGCGTCGAACTTCCTGGAGTACGGCGCCGACTCCCACGGCGAGGGCGGCTTCAAGGGCGTCGTCTGCCTGTCGGTCAACGAGGTGATCGTCCACGGGATGCCCACCGACTACCCGCTGCAGGACGGTGACATCCTGTCGGTCGACGGCGGCGCCATCCTGGACGGCTGGCACGGGGACTCGGCCCGGACGGTCCAGATCGGCACCCCGGTCGCGGCGCGGCAGACGCTCAGCGACGTCACCGAGGGCGCGATGTGGGCAGGGATCGCCGCCGCCCACCTCAACGGCCGGATCGGTGACGTCGGCGCCGCCGTCGAGGCGTACGTCGAGGGCGCCGGCCCGTACGGCATCGTCCGGGAGTACGTCGGGCACGGCATCGGCACCGCGATGCACCAGCCGCCGGACGTGCCGAACTACGGCCGGGCCGGCAAGGGGCCGCGGATCAGCCGTGGGATGGCCTTCTGCGTCGAGCCGATGGTGACCCTCGGGTCGCCGGACAACGCCGTGCTCGACGACGACTGGACCGTCGTCACCCTCGACGCCAGCTCGGCTGCGCACTGGGAGCACACCATCACCTGCACCCCGAAGGGCCTCTGGGTGCTGACCGCCCCGGACGGCGGCGAGGAGATGCTCGGCCGCCTCGGCGTGCCCTTCGGCCCGCTCGCCGACTGAACGGCCGCCGTACGCCGCCCGGCCCGCCGGCGGGTGGTGCCGGCGGCGACCGGATGGCACACTGGGCTGACATGGTCCGCGGGTAAGGGTGCGGACCGGATGCACCGGGAGGCCCCGTGCCCCGAGACGACGACCACGGCCAGGACCGCGATCCGTGGCGGCCGCTGCCGCACCGGGCGGGCGAACATCTCGGCCGTGACCTGCCCCCGGAGCCGTCACCGCTGGAGGTGATGGAGCTGATCGAGCGGCTGCGGACCCTGATCGCCCACTACTCCGGCGGATCGTACGAGATCGATCCGGCCGATCCGCTGGCCCGGGAAGCCTGCTGGGCGTTGGCCGCGGTCCTGGAGGACAAGCCGGTCCGGGACCCGGCCGAGGTGACCGCACTGTGGTACGTGGCCCGGCGGTACGCCGAGACCGGCGCCTCGCCGCGTCGGCTGGGCAAGGTCCTCGAACCGGCCGTCGTCTGGCTGTCCCCGGCCGACGAGACCGGCCTGCCGATCCGGTCCCGGTTCGCCGGGTGGATGGTGCGCTGCGGTGGGGAGCGCAGCCGGTTCGGCCCGCTGCGTGCCGCGGAGATCTACCGCACCCTGGTGCCCACCCTCTCCGGCCACGGGGTCAGCCGCGCCCGCCCGATCGAGATCTGGCAGGAGACCCTCACCGGCCTGTCCGGGCTGTGCCGGTGGGCCGGGGGCGCGCGGGGGAGACACGGAACGATCGGGCTGGAGGCCGGTCTGGCGTACGCGCGACTGGCCGCCCAGGTCGGGCGGCGGGCCGAGGCCGTGGCCTGCCTCGGCGAGCTGCACCGACAGCTGCGGAAGCCGGCCCCCGGCGAGGGACCGCACCCGAGCACCGCGCTGACCCTGCTGGACATCGAACTCGACCTGCGGATCCTGGACGCCGACCTGCCGGACTGAGCGGTGCCCCCGGCGAACGGAGCGGTGCCCGCAGGACGGAGCGGTGCCCCGGAAGCCCAGGCTCCCGGGGCACCGCAGCGTACGGTCCCGCTCAGCTCATCGCCGTGGCGACGACTCCGCGATCCGGCGGACCGCCGCCACCAGGGCGTCGGCCTCCTCCAGGGTGTTGTAGAAGGCGAAGGACGGCCGTACAGTCGCCTCCAGCCCCAATCGCCGCAGGATCGGCTGGGCGCAGTGATGCCCGGCCCGCACCGCGATGCCCTCGGCATCCAGCGCCCGGCCGACCGCCAGCGGGTCGTGGCCGGCCAGGACGAAGGACAGCACGCTCGCCTTGTGCGGTGCCGTCCCCACGATGCGGACGCCGGGGACGGCCGCCAGCCGGGGCGTGGCGTGGGCCAGCAGACGCTCCTCCCAGGCCGCGATCCGCGGCAGACCGATCCGCTCGACGAACCGCAGCGCCGTGGCCAGCCCGACGGCGTCGGCGATGTTGCCGGTGCCGGCCTCGTAGCGGTGCGGCGGTTCGCGGTAGATCGACCGCTCCAGGGTGACGTCGGCGATCATGTTGCCGCCGCCCTGCCAGGCGGGGGTCTCGTCCCACACCTGCTCGGAGAGATAGAGCACGCCGATGCCGGTCGGCCCGTAGACCTTGTGGCCGGAGAACACGAAGAAGTCCGCTCCCAGCGTGCGGACGTCCACCGGCAGGTGCGGCGCCGACTGGGCGCCGTCGACCAGCACCCGCGCCCCGGCGCGATGCGCCAGGTCGACGAGCTGCTCGACCGGGGTGACCGTCCCCAGTGCGTTGGAGACGGCCGTCACCGCGACGAGTTTGGTGCGCGGTCCGAGCAGATCGGCGAACCGGTCCAGCAGCAGGTCGCCGTGGTCGTCGACCGGGGCGACCCGGATCCGCGCACCGGTGCGGCGGGCGATGATCTGCCACGGCACGATGTTGGCGTGGTGCTCCAGGTGGGTGATGAGGATCTCGTCGCCCTCCCGGAGGTTGTGGGCGCCCCACGACTCGGCGACGAGGTTGATCGCCTCGGTCGTCCCGCGGACGAACACGATCTCCTCGTCGCGGGCGGCGCCGACAAACCGTCGTACGGTCTCCCGCGCCTCCTCGTACGCATCGGTGGCCCGGGCCGCGAGGGTGTGCGCGGCCCGGTGGATGTTGGAGTTCTCGTGCTCGTAGAAGTGCACCAGCCGGTCGATCACCACCCGCGGCTTCTGCGTGGTGGCGGCGTTGTCCAACCAGATCAGCGGACGGCCGTTGACCTCCTCGGCGAGGATCGGGAACTCCCGGCGCAGCGAGGTGACGTCGAAGATCTCCTCACCGGCCGCCCGGTCCGGCAGCGCGGGGACCGGCTGGCCGAACGGATCGGCCGGCCCCGAGGCCGGGACCGGACCCGCCGGCTCCGGCGCGACGGCCGGGTCGGCCGGCCGCGGCCGGGTCAGGAAGCCGTACACCGGGGCATCCCCCGCCGGCTCCGGGTCGATCGTGCCGGTGTAGGGCCGGTCACTCCAGCCGATGCCGGACACCGGGAGCACACCGGGGTCGAGCAGCCGGTCGACGTCACCCAGGCCGCCCGGGGCGATCGGCCCGGGCTCCAGGGGCTCGGGCTCCAGGGGCTCGGGCGCGACGGACACGAACTCCACCGGCGCCGGCCGGAGGAACTCCCCGCGAGGGGCCGGGGGGACCAGCTGCGGCGGTGAGTCGGGGCCCGGCAGGGCGCCGCTGCCGACGAGCGGCGGTACCCCGGTCGGCACGACGCCGGTCGGGGATGCCCCGGTCGGTGCCACCCCCCAGCTCTCGGCGAGGAACTTCGTGGCCAGGCCCTGGATCACCTCCGGCGAGATCGGCGGAGCGGTGTCGACGGGTCCGACGGCCGCGATCGGATCACTCGTACTCATGGAAGACATCCACCGCGACGTTGTCGAGGACGCCGAGCGCGTCGTCGGTCAGCACCGCCAGCGAGGTGTAGAGGGAGATCAGGTAGGAGGCGATGGCCTGCCGGTTGATCCCGGTGAAGCGGACCGACAGGCCGGGGCTCTGCTCGCCGACCAGGCCGGGCTGGAACAGGCCGATCACCCCCTGCTGCTCCTCGCCGGTGCGGACCAGGATGAACGAGGTCTTCCCGTCCTCCAGCGGCACCTTGTCGGAGGGGATGATCGGGATCCCGCGCCAGGTGATGAACTGCGAGCCGTACAGGCTGACGGTGACCGGCGGCACACCGCGGAACGTCGCCTCACGACCGAACGCGGCCACCGCCGCCGGGTGGGTGAGGAAGAAGCTGGGGGACTTCCACACCTTCGTGATCAGGCTGTCCAGGTCGTCGGGGGTGGGGGCGCCGGTCCGGGTCGAGATCCGCTGGTCGGGCGTGACCTGGGAGAGCAGGCCGTACTCGGGGTTGTTGATCAGCTCCGACTCCTGGCGCTCCTTGATCGTCTCGATCGTCAGCCGCAGCTGCTGGGCCACCTGGTCGTGCGGGCTGGAGTACAGGTCGGAGACGCGGGTCTGGACGTCGACGATGGTCGAGATCGGCCGCAGGGTGACCTCGCGCGGGTGGGTCTCGTAGTCCACGAACGTGTTCGGCAGCTGGTGGTCGTCGATCTGGCCGACGTCGACGGTGACCCGCTCCGGGTTCACCACTCGGTTGAGTCGGTAGATGCCCGCCTCGACCGGGGCCCAGGACAGCAGATGCAGCAGCCAGCGAGGGGTGATCGTGGAGAGCTGCGGGACCGACTTGGTCGCGTTGGCGAGTTGCCGGGCAGCGAGGTCTCCGAGTGCCTGGGACTCGGTGCGGGGTTCGGACATGTCTCCTCCGTGTTCTCTGGGTAAGGGTTTTCCTGGTGACTTGATAGGAATTCTGGGTCGGCCGGGGCGGCCGCGGGGACGGCCGGCGCGGTCAGGCGGTGCGGGCGGCCGCCCCGGTCCGTGGTCCGCCGCTCGGGGCCGGGAGACGCACCGCACCGAGGGTCTCGAGTCGGAACGTCCAGGAGTCCCGGCGGACCGCGCGGGCGCCGTGCAGCAGGGGAGTGAACTCCTCCGGCCCGCCGTGGGTCCGGGAGCCGATCAGGACCCGGGGGGCGCAGCCGTGGGACGCCGTGGCGTGCACGACCAGTCGGCCCTCCGGGGACGGGTGCTCGGTGAATCGTACGAAGAAGAGCTCGGAGGCCCGGATGCCCTCGGTGAGCGGGCGGCCCCAGACGTCGAGCACCGTCGCGGTCGGGTCGTCGGGCAGCTCGAAGGTGACCCGATGGGACGGTCCCGGCCCGACCAGGACAAACGGGCCGACTGCCCCGGGCACCGGCGGCGGGACGGCCGCGGCCCCGGCGGGCACCAGCCGGGTCCGGGCCGCGGGGAGGTCGGCACCGTCGGCCGGGACGGCCACCCGGTCGAGCAGGTAGCGGTAGAGCTGGACGACGCCCTCGGGATTCACGTACGTCGGGGTGCCGGTCAGGGTGAAGCGGAGGCTCTCCAGCCCGACCGGGACCGGGGCGGTGGCGGGGGTCGACACCACCAGTCGGTAGTGCGGGAACCCCTGGCCGATCCCGTCGGCCAGCGTCGCCCCCACCCCCAGCACGGTGTCGACATCGGTGCGTCGTCCCGCCGCGGGGGTCCGGGTCGCGGCCGGCGTCACGGTCCGTTCGCTGCCGGCCACCGGCTGCCAGCGCAGGCCGTCGTGGGAGCGTTCGAGGCGCAGGGTCAGCGGGGCGCGGCCCGAGGTCCCGACCAGGCCGACGTGGTAGCTGCCCACCTGGGGGCGCCCGTCGAAGGTGATCTCCACCGACAGCGGCCGCTCGGCGCTGACGCTGCCGGCCCAGGACGGTGCGGTCGGGTCGAGCGGCGTCCGGAGCCCGTCCACCGGTCCGGCTGCCAGTCGCAGCGGGACGCTCCGGGGCCGTACGTCGAGGTCCGCCCCGTTGGTGATGTGCCACAGCGCCGCCTGGGTGGCCGCGATCGCTTCGTGCTCGCGCAGATCAGCCCGGCCGAGCGGGTATCCCGCGGCCCGGACCCGGCGGCTCAGCTCCCCTAGCGGCACCACGGGATAGGAGTCTGCCACGATCCGGCCCAGCTCGGGCGCCGTTCGGCGGACCGCGGTGTCGGCCCGCCGGGACGGGGCGTAGCGCGAGACCGGCGTGGGTGCGAGGCCGTCCAGGTCGAGGGAATAGGCGTCGATGGTCGGGTTGAGCCGGACCAGGTCGGTGCGGACCCGTCGGCCGTCGGCCAGCCGGATCTCCTGGATCGTGGGGGAGCACAGGCCGCCGAGGTAGCGACTCAGCCGTTCGGGCAGGTCCTCGGCGTCTGCCCGGACCTCGTGGTGGACCGGGTCGAGTGGGCCGGACCAGGTCGGGACCGGAGCAGAGGGGCGGTGATCGGTCGTGAGCAGAGCAGTGGTCGTGAGCAGAGCAGGGGCGGACAAGTCCGGTGGTCCTTCCGGGAAGCGTCAGGAGCTGCCCCGGGATCGGGGTGCTCGAGCGGTGCGTGGGCGTGTGTCAACACGCCCACGGCATTCGCTTCCGCGGACAGGACATCGCCATCGGGCTGGGGCGCCGGCTCACCATCACGGGTGGCTACCGGACGGTCGCCCCGGTCGGGGCACCGACCGGCGGTTCGGGGGAGGGCTCGAGGAGGGCCAGGACGTCCGCGCGTCGCGGCTGGCCGACGATCCGGTGGGCGACCGCGCCGTCGGGGTCGAGGACCAGCACGGTCGGGGTCCGCAGGACACCGAACCGGTCGGCGAGGTCGAGCCGGCTCTCGGCATCCAGGTCGACGTACGCCACGTCCGGACGCTCCGCGGTGACCGACTCCAGCAGCGTCCGGGTCCGCCGGCACGGTGTGCACACCGAGGAGGAGAACTGGACGAAGGTCCGCGCCGTGCCGAGGTCCGCGCCGAGGTCGTCGCGGGTGAGGTGCGGGGCCCGGGAGCCGTCCGTGGCGCGGGAGCGGCCGTCGGTGGCCCGGCGGTGGAGGCCGAAGGCAGTGGCCGCCGCCAGGGCGACGAGAAGGATGACGATGCCGGTCACAAGGAGAAT
Source organism: Raineyella sp. W15-4 (assembly GCF_033170155.1). Lineage (GTDB taxonomy): Bacteria > Actinomycetota > Actinomycetes > Propionibacteriales > Propionibacteriaceae > Raineyella. The sequence continues at coordinate 724,504 of NZ_CP137079.1, forward strand.
CCTGTCGGGGAGGGACTGCGGAGGATCAGGCGGACGGGTGGGGCGTACGGGCGCGCAGCCGCTGGATCAGCAGGTACGCCTCGCAGCCGAGGCAGAAGTCGAACGCCGCGTTGAGGAAGGCGGCGATGAGGGCGAACGCGGCGGCGATCCAGAACAACAGCGTGACGCCGGCCAGTCCACCGATCAGGGCCAGCACGGCGAAGACCAGGCCGACGACCTGGGCGAAGCGCGGCGGCGCCTCGTCCTCCAGCTCGGTGGGCGGTGCCAGCCGCGGACGGACCCAGGTCTTGTAGATCCAGCCCCATGGTTGCCGGGAGAGGCCGAAGACGGCCCCGCCGATGAAGGCGAGCGTCTGGATCGCCAGCGGGATCAGCCCCCAGGTCGGGCCGAGCACCAGGGTGAGGGCGAGCAGGACCGAGGTGATGATGGCGCCGAAGCGCGGGCCGCGCGGGTCGATCCGGGCGGGGGTGCGCGGCTGGGCGGCGGTGGTGGCCATATCTGGATGCCTCCGGGAGGTGGAGTGGTAACTGTCGATAAGCTTATACATACATTCAGTCGAGTCAATACCTAGCCGGTGGGTTCGGTTCGACCTGTGGCACGTACCCGCGTCGTCAGCGGGCCGTGGACGGGTCACTCGTCACCCGATTGGTACCTTCGGGACCGTCTTACCGACCGGTTCCGGGGTCATGGACGAGGCAGAATGAGCCGGCAGTGGACACGGTCGGTGCGAAGGCGCGCCGGAGAGGAAGGACTCAACCGATGAAGTCAGCCCGTCTCGGGGTGGTCGGCGCGCTCGCCGCCGCCGCGATGTTCCTCGCCGCCTGTGGCAACTCCGCCGGCTCGGGTGCCGGCGCCCAGTCGTCGGCCAGCAGGACGTACAGGATCGGCATCACCCAGATCGTCTCGCACCCCTCGCTCGACGCCTCGCGCGAGGGCTTCAAGAAGGCCCTCGCCGACGCCGGTCTGAAGGTCGACTACGACGAGCAGAACGCCCAGGGCGACCAGGCGACCGCGACCTCGATCGCCACCAAGTTCGCTGCCGACAAGGAGGACCTGGTCCTCGCCATCGCCACCCCGACCTCCCAGGCCGCGGCCCAGGCGATCACCGACACCCCGATCCTCTTCACCGCGGTCACCGACCCGGTCTCCGCGCAGCTGGTGAAGTCCCTCGACGCGCCCGGCGGCAACGTCACCGGCACCACCGACCTCAATCCGGTCGCCAAGCAGATCGGTCTGGTCAAGCAGCTCAAGCCGCAGGCGAAGACCGTGGGCATCATCTACAGCTCCGGCGAGGTCAACTCCACGGTCCAGGTGAAGCTGGCCCGAGAGGCCGCCGCCAAGGAGGGCCTCACCGTCAAGGAGGCCGCGGTCTCCAACTCCTCCGAGGTGCAGCAGGGCGCCCAGTCGCTCGCCGGGGTGGACGCCATCTACGTCCCGACCGACAATGTCGTGGTCTCGGCGCTGGAATCGGTGATCCAGGTCGGTGAGAGCCAGAAGATCCCGGTGATCGCCGGTGAGGGTGACTCCGTCCAGCGCGGCACCGTCGCGACGTACGGCATCGACTACTCCAAGCTCGGCTACCAGACCGGCCAGATGGCGGTGAAGATCCTCACCGCGGGCGCCAAGCCGGCCACCATGCCGGTGGAGTCGCAGTCCGACGTCCAGCTCATCATCAACAAGACCGCCGCCGGGCGGATGGGGGTCACCATCCCCGACGACCTGGCCGCGCAGGCCGCACAGACCTACTGACACCGTTCCCTACTGACAGCGTTCCCGGACGAGAAGGAGGAGGGCGGATGATCGTCGCCCTGGACCTGGGGTTGATCTTCGCCGTGATGGCGTTGGGGGTCTATATCTCCTTCCGGATCCTCGACTTCGCCGACCTGACCGTCGACGGGTCGTTCACCAGCGGCGCGGCGACCACCGCCGCGCTGATCGTCGCCGGGGTGGACCCCTGGCTGGCCACCGCGGCAGCCTTCGTCGTCGGCCTGGTCGCCGGGGGAATCACCGGAGTGCTGCACGCCAAGGGCGGGATCAACCCGCTGCTGGCCGGCATCCTGACCCAGATCGCGCTGTACTCGATCAACCTGCGGATCATGGGCCGGGCGAACGTCCCGCTGCTGCGCGCGGACACGATCATCACCCCGCTGCGGGAGGCCAAGGTGCTCGGCACCCCGGTCTCGGTGGCGATCTTCCTGGGCGTCGCGGTGCTGCTGACCGCCCTGCTGGTCTGGCTGCTGTCGACGGACTTCGGTCTCGCCATGCAGGCCACCGGCGACAACCAGGCGATGATCCGTTCCCTGGGGGTGAACACCGACGGGATGAAGATCATCGGACTGTCGCTGTCCAACGGGTTGGTCGCCCTCTGCGGCGCGCTGATCGCCCAGTACCAGGGCTTCGCCGACATCGGCATGGGCATCGGCCTGATCGTCGCCGGGCTGGCGTCGGTGATCATCGGCCAGGCGATCTTCGGGCAGCGTACGGTCCTCGTCGCCGCCGCGGCGGTGGTCGTCGGCTCGGTCGTCTACCGGCTGGTCATCCAGCTCGCCCTGATGATCGGCTTCAATCCCAACGACATGAAGCTGATCTCCGCGGTCCTCGTCGTGATCGCACTGCTGCTGCCGCGCTGGGACGTGGTCCGGCGGATCGGGGCCCGACGACAGGAGCGGCTGCAGCGGCTGACCGAGCCGTACGGACCGGGCGCCACGACGCCGGGCGATGCCGGACAGGAGCGCGCGCGATGACCACCCCGCAGCCCAAGCTCGAGCTGACGAACGTCACCAAGGTCTTCTACCCGCACACCGTGAACGAGCGGGTGGCCCTGAAAGCGGTGTCGCTCACCCTGCGCGAGGGCGACTTCGTCACCATCATCGGCTCCAACGGGGCCGGCAAGTCGACCCTGCTCAACGTCATCGCCGGGGTGCACCGCCCGGAGGCGGGCAGCATCCGGATCGACGGCCGCGAGGTCTCCCGGTTCGCCGACTTCCAGCGCGCCCGCTACATCAGCCGGGTCTTCCAGGACCCGATGGCCGGCACCTCGCCGCACATGACCATCGAGCAGAACCTGGCGATGGCGCTGGCCCGGGGCCGGCGTCGTGGGCTCGGCCGCGGCGTCTCGGCCGGGAAACGGGAGCGGTTCCGGGCCGAACTCGCCACCCTCGAGCTCGGCCTGGAGGACCGGCTCGGTGTCCGGGTCGGAATGCTCTCCGGTGGCCAGCGGCAGGCGTTGTCGCTGCTGATGGCCACCTTCAGCGAGCCCGAGATCCTGCTCCTGGACGAGCACACCGCCGCCCTCGACCCGCAGCGCGCCGCGTTGGTCACCCGGCTCACCGGGGAGGCGGTCAAGCGGCACGGGCTGACCGCGCTGATGGTCACCCACAACATGGAGCAGGCGCTGCAGCTCGGCAACCGGCTGATCATGATGCACGAGGGCGAGGTGATCTTCGAGATCGACGCCGGGGAGAAGGCCAAGGCCACCGTGCCGGACCTGCTCAACGAGTTCGGCAAGGTACGCGGGGCCGCCGAGGCGCTCAGCGACCGTACGCTGCTCGGCTGACCAACCCCCTGACACGCGGACCGGAGGGCCGGCACCGAGGAAATCCTGCGAACGGCCGGACAGCCGGCCAACGGTGGCGTATTCTACTCGGCCATCGTCGGACCGTGGCCGCGGGGGCCCCTACCGGCGTCTCCCGGCGCGGCAAGAATGGCCACATGGTGACTTCTGACGTGCATGCCGCGATCAACGTGCGCCTGGCCCTGCTCGGCCTCCCGGTGGCCGAGGGCAGTGCCGGGGGTGCGGAGGCCCGCCTCGTCGCGCCCTTGTTGGCCCGGCAGCGGGAGCTCGGCCGCCGACTCACCGATCGGCTCTGTCCGGTCGATGCCCGGATCCAGTCCTTCCTCGACGACTACCTGGCCGGCGCCCCGGTCCGGCCGCGGCTGCCGGTGAACACCCTGGTCCTCGACCAGGCCGGTCTGGCCCGCGGCCTGTCGCTGCCCCAGGACGGTGACTCCTTCACCTCCCCCTACGTGCACAGTTATCGGCTGGCGAACGGGGTGCTGCACAACCCGGTCAACGACCGGCGCACCACTGCCGGCGTCTTCCACATCGCCCAGGGCGGCCTGCCGATCCCCGACGACAAGATCAGCGTCCGCAGCGACGTCTTCGCCCACCTCCTCGAACTGGCCCTCCAGCCGCCGGCGGAGGCGCTGGAGCTGCCCTGGACGGCCGGCTCCGACCAGCCGGCCCGGACCTTCGCCTCGCTGCTGCTGCGGCCGCTGGTGGTCCCGGCGGTACCCGGGGTCGCCCCGGCCCGCACCATGGAGGTCCGGTTCATCGTCCCCGGCGGGCTGGTCAGCAACCTCGACTTCGTCGAGGGCATCTTCGGCAACGCCGGCGACCCACAGCTGCCGGAGAACGACGCCGCCCTCGACCCGGAGCACTGGACCGGCAGCACCGGGTGCGTCATCCTCGCTCCGCACCTGATCGAGGTGACCAAGCGCGCTCTCGGTCTGCCGCACTGGGACCAGGCCACCGAGCGCGAGCGCCGCGACGGGCAGTGCTGGCGGACCGACGACGAGCGCTACAACGGCGGCAAGGCGTTCAAGATCTGTGCCCGGACCGCCACCGGCGTCATCGTCACGGTGATCGCGGACAACTACTTCGGCTACTGCAAGAAGGAGGTGAAGACCCAGATCGGCTACTCCGCCAACCTGATCGGCGGCGCGGAGGAGGAGCACTCCGGTGGCGCGCTGGTCTTCCCCAGCTACCTCGAGGGCCAGGAGTACTACGACAAGCGCGCCGGTGACGACTGGCGGCTCGACGACGTGCTGGCCCGCGAGCAGGGCCGCTTCGTGCGGCAGCCGGAGGGCCACGCCGTGGATCCGGCCGACCCCTCCGTCGTGCTCGTCCCCGGCCAGGCCTTCTTCAGCATCCGGGACCGGTCGGTCTCCTGGGACGACGGTCACGGTGGCCGGTCCGCCGTCCCGTTGCGTGCCGATCGGACCTACATCGGCCCGCACGGCTTCCGGGTCCGGATGGCCCAGTCCGAGAGCGACCCGACGCAGTGGAACCTGATCGGGACCTCCGCCGAGCCGACCGCCTGCCACAAGCCGAGCACCGTGTCCGGTGGCGGGAAGTCGGAGATCTCCAAGGCACTCACCGACGCCATCGTGCACGGCAACGCGTACGTCAAGGACTTCGACGCCGACATCGAGACCGTCGCCTCGATCCTGGCCCGCGACTTCACCAACCGGTTCGCCGATCCGGCCCGGAACAACGTCGACCACCGTGAGGTGCTCAGCGAGCGCCGCAGCGTCGGCAGCGTGATCAAGCTGCTCACCCCCTCCGACGACTACACCTGGGAGTACAACGAGTGGCTGCGGTCGATCCCGCAGCACATCAAGGAGCTGGTCTTCGTGGTGAAGCGCTCCTACCGGCCGGAGTGGGGCGCCGACTGGCGCCGGCACTTCACCGTCGGGATCATGAACGGCCGCTCCGGCAACGCGCTGCGGCTGCACGGTGACAAGGTGGTCGTCAACATGCTCCGGGTCGGCTTCGACGAGGACGGGGCCTGGCGGCTGTTCAGCCTGCGACCGGACTTCGCTCCGGCGGTCAAGGTGCAGACCGAGGACGACATCACCGCCAGCACGGTGCTGCCCGCCGCGGTCCTGGGCGAGCCCGGCGAGCTGTCCCGGAAGGTCGTCGGCAACTGCGAGCGGCTGCTCTTCCAGCGCCCCGACGACGCCATCCACCGCGGCTACGACAAGCAGGCCGAGCGCGACATCGCTCGCCCGGACACCTTCCTGTCCAACTTCCAGCCGCTGGACCACCGCGACGCCCGGGAACTGCGTGACGACGCGGTGGGCTACAGCAGCTTCAGCGCTCCGGTGCAGGCGCTGATCGGCCGGGTCGCCGACCTGGCCGACGACGAGGGCCCGGCCTGGTGGGTCTGCTCCGCCCAACCGCGGCTGGTCGACGGCAAGCCGTCGAAGAACCCGCGCTACCTGCAGGTGCGCCCCGACATCGCCGATCCGGGGGCGACCGCGACGGCCGACCTCGCCGTCCACCTGCAGCGCCGGATCCCCACCTCCCGGCCCATCCCGGTGCCGGTCGATCTGGTCGCCGCCGGGCGTCGCAACAACCCGCCCGAGCCCGGCGTCCCGCCGTTGTGCGCGTTCAACCCGCTGCACTACCTCGAACTGCCCGAACTGTTCATGGAGTTCATCAGCTCGATGACCGGCAAGTCACCGTCCACCACCGGCGCGGGCTCGGAAGGGGCGCTCACCAAGGGCCCGTTCAACGCGCTGCCCGCGGTGTACGACCTCAACGCGGCGCTGCTCTCGTACATCCTGACCGGCTACGACGGCTGGTTGTCCTGCGCCGGCTACGTCGGGCCGCGGGTCCGGGTCGACCACGACATCAGTCTGCTGGTGCCCGAGGTGTTCTCCCGGATGAGCCCGGCCGAGCGGGACGCGTCGACGCTGATCGCGAACGGGTTCCTGGAGAAGGTCGACGATCTGGAGGTCGAGGGACGTACGGTCCGGGCCGGCCGGCTCGGCCACCGGATGACGAAGCGTTTCGCCACCGCCTACTTCGGGCGCATCTTCATGCATCCCGATGTGGTGTTCACCGACGAGATGCTGCGCCCCGAGCGGCAGGATCCGGCCGTCTTCGCGGAGAGCGTGGACACCATCGTGCGCACCCACCAGCGGGTTGCCGAGGCCTACTTCGCCGACGGGACCGCCGAGCTGGCCTGCCCGCCGCTGCGGGCGGTGCTGGAGATCATGGCCTACGGCGCCACCGCCGACGGCCGTACCCTTGACGACCCGGCGGTCCGGGAGCTGTTCGCCCGGGAGAACGTGCTCAGCAGCGACTGGTACGCCGCCCGCCTCGATGCCCAGCAGGCCACCCGGGTACGGCGGGGCACCGCGGCGGTGGACCACCTGGCCGGCTTCGTCGGGAGGTCGGACGCCGCCGAGGTGACCGAACGGCTGGGGCTGACCGGGCGGCTGGAGCTGGCCCGCGCCGACCTGGCCCGGCTCTCCTCCCCGGAGTACCGCACCGGCCTGGTGGGCGAGCTCGGCGTGCAGCCGCGGCTGGCCTGAGCCCGGCAGTCGGCGGGGCCCGGGGATCCGGCTGAGGTCGGGCGTCAGGCCGGGGCGGTGACCTGTAGTTCCCAGGGCCGCCCCGGCCGGGCCGGTGGATCCAGTCGGACCTCGAAGGCCGCGGCGAGCTCGGTGGCCAGCGCGGTCGGCGTCCGGGCCGCCGAGCCGTCGTGGCACAGCCGGCGGGCGACCAGGCCGCGGGTGTGTTTGGCGTGGTGGCTCGCCCCGGGCACCAGCACCCGGACCCAGCGTCGCGCCACCGGCCCGGTCGGGTGCCAGGCGGGCAGGTACGTGGTGGAGCGGCAGTCCACCACCAGGCCGGCGCCGGCGGTGGTGGTCAGCTGGTCCGCCAGCCGGTCCCGCCACCAGGGGCCGAGCCGGCCGACCCCGGGCAGGTCGACGTCCATCGCCAGCCGGTAGCCGCCGACCCGGTCGGTCATCCGCAGCGCGCCGTACGCCGCCGACACCACCACCAGCCAGGAGTTCGCCCGGCGCCGGGCCGGGCCGGTCAGGGTCGACAGGTCGAGTGCGTCGTAGAGCACCCCGGTGTAGAGCCGGCCCACCGGGGTGGCGGGGGAGTTCAGCACGGTGGTGTTGCGAGCCACCTCGGCCGCCAGTGAGGCCGGCACCCCGAGCACGTCGAGCGCCTCCGGGGCGGCCGACACCTCCGCCAGCGCCGTCAGCACCGTCCGGCGGGCCGGGGTGAGCCCCGGGAACGACAGCGTCTCCAGTGCCGTCGGGGCGCCGTGGGCCCGCGGGGTCTTGGTCTCCGACGGGGGCAGCAGGATCAGCACCGGCCCAGCATGCCAGCGCTTCGCGGCCGGTCGGCCGGTGTCCCGGGCCGCGGCTAGTCTGGGGCCATGAGCAGCAACCTGCCCGTGCCGTACCGCTACCGGTCGGAGCCCGACAAACCGGTGCCCGACCAGGAGCGCGAGGACCTCACCGCCCGGGTCAACGCGGCGTACACCGACGGCAGGCTGGACGACGACGCCTACCACGCCGCGCTGGACCGGGTGTTCTCCGCCCGGACGCTCGGCGAGCTGGTGCCGGTGGTGGAGGCGGTCGGCGCCGTGCCGACGTACGCCGAGCCGGCGATCGTCGCCTCGACCGCGCCGAACAGGCCCGGCGAGCTCGCCGAGATCAGGGGTCCCGGCCGGGCCGGGCTGCTGGTGCTGGCGATCGGTGGGGGTGCCCTGCTGGTGCTGATCCTGCTGCTGGTGGTCCTGATCGCCCTCTGATCGCCCGCGCCCGGCGCGGCTGTCGCGGATCCGGTCCGCGGTGCACGGAGCAGCACCGGGTTTTTGGACTGACCAGGACATCAATATCATCGGATCGTGCCCAAGAAGCAGATCACACCGGGCAAGATCCGGGATCACGTGGAGCGGCTCGGAGAGCTGTATCCGCCGATCCCGCTGTCGTCGGTCGATCGTACGGTGCGCGATCCGGAACTGGTCCGCACCCGCTTCGGTCACGTGCTGAACTATCTCGCCCGGGTCGAGCTCGAGGTGGACCGCAACGTCCTGGAGATCCTCACCGTGATCCCGGGGGTCGACGAGGTCGACCGGCTCTTCTACCAGGACGTCTGGCAGCCACAGGAGATCCAGCACGGGCTGATCCTCGACCGGCTGTGCACCGATATCGGCCTGCCGCCGTCGACCCCGAAACTGACCTTCGACTGGACCTTCCGGCTGCTCGGGGCGCTGGCCCACTGGCGGCCGATCCAGGACGTGTCGCGGATGATGTTCTACCTCTCCGGCGCCTCCACCGAGCGCCAGGCCGTGCTCGCCTACAACAGCTTCACCGGCCGGCTCAAGGAGATCGGGGAGGACGCGATCGCCGAGTCGGTGATCCACCCGATCAAGCGGCAGGAGCCGGGCCACTTCGCCTACTACCGGATGTCGGCCGAGCTGCTCGGCAGCAAGCTCCGGCCCTGGCAGCGCTGGTTGGTCCAGCAGCTGCGCACCACCTCGTACAACATGGTCGGTACGAACGGCGACGAGCCGTTCAAGCGGGACATCGGCGGGCTGATGGTCACCTTCGACCTGGACCGCGACCTCGAGGCGTACGCCCGGGAGGTGGGCCGGCTGGAGGCGCGGGTGGTCTGGGCCAACCGCAACGGGATGGAGTTCCCGCCGTACGTCCTGGCGGCGATGCGCGAGTCGGTGGAACTCTACCGGGAGAAGGGGCTGTGGACCCTGCCGGCCCGCTACGACCTCGAGGGACACCCGCTGGTGCAGCGGCCCGCCGCCGACGCCCTGGTGTCGGCCCGGTGAGCCGCGGCCCGGGCAGGCCGGAGGGCCAACCGGGATTTGGGTAATCCTTGTCCCGCCGGGTAGAGTGCCTCCTTGGTCACCTGTGTCGGTGCACCGGCGTGCCCATCGGTCGGTGGGGCGGAACTGACGATATGAGGATCATGGCAAAGAAGGAAGGCGTACTCGAGCTCGAGGGCACCGTCGTGGAGGCTCTGCCCAACGCGATGTTCCGGGTCGAGCTGTCCAACGGCCACAAGGTGCTGGCCACCATCAGTGGCAAGATGCGACAGCACTACATCCGCATCCTGCCGAGTGACCGGGTCGTCGTCGAGGTCTCCGCCTACGACCTCAACCGCGGGCGCATCGTCTACCGACACAAGTGACACACGGGTGGGCCCGGCCCACCTACCCACCCATCCACAGTCGGGCGCGGTCCGTCGACGGGCCACGCCCCGCGCCGATTCAGGAAGACGATCGATGAAGGTTCAGCCGAGCGTCAAGAAGATCTGCGACAAGTGCAAGGTCATTCGCCGGCACGGTCGCGTGATGGTGATCTGCGAGAACCCGCGCCACAAGCAGCGCCAGGGCTGACCGCCCGGGCGCCTCGCGTCACCGACCCACAACCGAATACTCCACTCACCGGGCCGCCGGCGGGTGGGGACCCTCACTCAGTGTGAACGCAACCCCGGGGCGTACGTCCCGGATCCACCCTCGGACGAAGGCCGAGGCCCTGCCGTGAAATTTCCTGGGACCGAACCTCCCGGATCAGGCGGACAGGGACGCTTCACGCCACACACCTTCGCGGACCACGGAGGTCATGCGGGTCGGGAGACCCGTTCCGTCGTCCGTCCCACGGGAAAGGAACCCGCCACATGGCACGCCTGATCGGTGTCGACCTGCCGCGCGAGAAGCGCCTCGAGGTCGCCCTCACCTACATCTACGGCATCGGCCACACCCGCGCGCTGGAGACCCTCGCCGCCACCGGCATCTCCGGCGACAAGCGCGTCCACGAGCTCACCGAGGACGACCTGGTCGTCCTGCGTGACTACATCGAGGCCAACTACCAGACCGAAGGTGACCTCCGCCGCGAGGTCGCTGCCGACATCCGCCGCAAGATCGAGATCGGCTCCTACCAGGGTCGTCGTCACCGCAGCGGTCTGCCGGTCCGTGGCCAGCGCACCCGTACCAATGCGCGTCAGCGCAAGGGCAAGCGCAAGCCCGTCGCCGGCAAGAAGAAGTGACCCCCACTTCCCCGCTCACTGACTGACAGATTCTTCGAGGAGCAGAAACACACTCATGGCTACTGCAGGCCGTAGCACCGGCAAGAAGGTGCGCCGCAAGGAAAAGAAGAATGTGGTCGCCGGCCAGGCCCACATCAAGTCGACCTTCAACAACACGATCATCTCGATCACCGATCCCGCCGGGCAGGTCATCTCCTGGGCCTCTGCCGGCACCGTCGGGTTCAAGGGTTCCCGCAAGTCCACCCCGTACGCCGCTCAGATGGCCGCCGAGGCGGCCGGTCGTCGTGCCATGGAGCACGGCCTGAAGCGCGTCGACGTGTTCGTCAAGGGTCCGGGGTCCGGTCGGGAGACCGCGATCCGTTCGCTGGGCGCCATCGGTCTGGAGATCGGCCCGATCTCCGACGTGACCCCCGTCCCGCACAACGGCTGCCGCCCGCCGAAGCGCCGCCGCGTCTGACCCGAACGAACAAGCAAAGGACTGAACAAGAATGGCCCGTTACACCGGCCCCATGACCAAGAAGTCCCGTCGTCTCGGGACCGACCTCGTCGGCAACGACAAGGCGTTCGAGCGCCGCCCCTACCCCCCGGGCGTGCACGGCCGCGGCCGTACCAAGGACTCCGAGTACTCGCTGCAGCTGCGTGAGAAGCAGAAGGCCCGGTTCGCCTACGGTGTGCTGGAGAAGCAGTTCTCCCGCTACTACGAGGAGGCCAACCGGCAGCCCGGGCGTACCGGTGACAACCTGCTGCGCATCCTCGAGTCGCGTCTCGACAACGTCGTGTACCGCGCCGGGTTCGCCTCGACCCGCCGCCAGGCGCGTCAGCTCGTCAACCACGGGCACTTCCTGGTGAACGGCAAGAAGGTCAACATCCCGTCGTACCGCGTCGCCGACCACGACATCATCCAGGTGCGTGAGAAGTCGCTCAACATCGACCCGTTCGTGGTCGCCCGCGAGATCCACGCCGAGCGCTCCGTGCCGGCCTGGCTCGAGGCCCGCCCGAACCAGATGAAGATCTTCGTGCACCAGCTGCCGACCCGTGAGCAGATCACCGTCGACGTGCAGGAGCAGTTGATCGTCGAGCTCTACTCGAAGTGATCCTGAGGGCAGGAGGGGTGGGCATCCGCCCCTCCTGCCGGGTTCACCCCGGGAGAGCGCCCGTCCGGGTGGCTCTCCCACACCCGGGGCCGGACGGCATCCCGTCGTCGCCCCACGCGGATCGCGTCCTCAAATAGCGGTGGACGCGGAAAGGAACACACCATGCTGATCGCCCAGCGCCCGACCCTGAGCGAAGAGGTCCTCGACGAGCACCGTTCGCGGTTCGTCATCGAGCCCCTCGAGCCCGGCTTCGGTTACACCCTCGGCAACTCGCTGCGTCGTACGCTGCTCTCCTCGATCCCCGGTGCGGCGCTGACCAGCATCAAGATCGACGGGAACCTGCACGAGTTCTCCACCCTCCCGGGCGTCGTCGAGGACGTCACCGAGATCATCCTCAACCTCAAGGGTCTCGTGCTCACCTCGGAGGAGGACGAGCCGGTGGTCATGTACCTGCGCAAGGCCGGTGCCGGTGAGGTCACCGCCGCCGACATCCAGCCGCCGGCCGGTGTCGAGGTGCACAATCCCGACCTGCACATCGCCACGCTCAACCGGGACGGCGCCATCGACATGGAGTTCGTCGTCGAGCGCGGCCGTGGCTACGTGTCGGCCGACCAGAACAAGGAGACCGAGCACGAGATCGGCCGGATCCCGGTCGACTCGATCTACTCCCCGGTGCTGAAGGTCAGCTACAAGGTGGAGGCCACCCGCGTCGAGCAGCGGACCGACTTCGACCGGCTCGTCGTCGACGTGGAGGCGAAGCCGTCGATCACCCCGCGGGACGCGGTCGCCTCCGCGGGCCGTACGCTCGTCGAGCTGTTCGGCCTGTTCCGGGAGCTCAACGTCGAGGCCGAGGGCGTCGAGATCGGCCCGTCGCCGGTCGACGACCAGTACGCCACCGATCTGGCGCTGCCGGTCGAGGACCTCAACCTGTCGGTGCGTTCCTACAACTGCCTGCGTCGTGAGGGCATCCACACCGTGGGTGAGCTCATCTCGCGGTCCGAGCAGGACCTGCTCGACATCCGCAACTTCGGCTCCAAGTCCATCGACGAGGTCAAGCAGCAGCTGGCCACCATGGGCCTGGCGCTCAAGGACAGCGCCCCCGGTTTCGATCCCTACACCTACGCCGGTGCGGGGAGCGACGACGAGGACGAGGACACCGACTTCGCGGAGACCGAGCAGTACTGAGCTCCGCTCCGTACGAGCAGTCCCGGGCACCGCTTCTGATTGAACTGGAGAGACAAGAATGCCTACCCCCACCAAGGGCCCCCGTCTGGGCGGCAGCGCCGCGCACGAGCGCATCATCCTGGCCAACCTGGCCAGCCAGCTGTTCGAGCACGGCGCCGTCGTGACCACCGAGGCCAAGGCCAAGCGGGTCCGTCCGCTGGCCGAGAAGATGATCACCAAGGCCAAGCGGGGCGACCTGCACGCCCGCCGCGTGGTGCTGAAGACCATCACCGATCCGAGCGTGGTGCACGTGTTGTTCACCGAGATCGCCCCGGCGATGGAGGGTCGCGACGGCGGCTACACCCGGATCACCAAGATCGGCAACCGCCAGGGCGACAACGCCCCGATGGCCAAGATCGAGGTGATTACCGAGCCGGTCGCCGCGAAGGGCGAGCCGACCACCACCGAGTCCGCCGAGGAGACTGCCGAGGAGATCACGGCAGCGGCGGTGGCCGACGCCGCCGAGCCGCAGATCGCCGCGGACGAGGTCATCGAAGACGAGGTCATCGAGGCGGAGTCCGCTCAGCCGGAGGCGGTCGTCGAGGCCGAGGTCGAGGAGACCACCGAGGCCGCCGAGCCGAAGGCCGACGAGAAGGCCTGATCAGGGCCACTGAGCCGGGCGCGTACGTCACCGGGGCGTGGAAGGGACTTCCTTTCCACGCCCCGCGGCGTTCCCGCGGGAACGTTCCCGTGTGTTGACGTGCCCGGATCAGCCCGATCGCGTTTCCGCGGGAACGCCGAGGGTGCTTCAGATGTCCGGAACTGACCGTTTCTGATGCCAGTTGTGTCCGATCGCGTTCCCGCGGGAATGGTGTCCCGTGGGAATGGTCCCCGCCGCTCCAGGATGTCTCCGGTACGCCGAATGGCGGGCCCCCGGTATGGGGGACCCGCCATCCCGGACGCGTCGGAGCGGACTCAGGCCTGGGTGGCCTTGGTGAGGCGCTCGTTCACGTCGTCCCAGTTCACGATGTCCCAGAAGGCCTTGACGTAGTCGGCCTTGACGTTCTTGTACTGCAGGTAGAAGGCGTGCTCCCACAGGTCGAGCACCAACAGCGGGGCCTGGCCGACCGGCAGGTTGCCCTGGTGGTCGAAGACCTGGTAGACGCGCAGGTCCTGGGAGAACGCGTCGTAGCCGAGGACGGCCCAGCCGGAGCCCTGGATGCCCAGCGCCACCGCGGAGAACTCCTTCTGGAAGGACTCCAGCCCGCCGAACTTGGTGTCCAGCGCGGTCTTGATCCCGCCGGTCGGCTCGGAGCCGCCCGGAGTCAGGTTGGTCCAGAAGACCGAGTGGTTGAAGTGGCCGCCGAGGTTGAAGGCGAGGTCCTTCTCCAGCTTGTTGATGACGCCGAAGTTGCCCTTGTCGCGGGCCTCGGCGAGCTGCTCGAGCGCGGTGTTGGCGCCCTTGACGTACGTGGCGTGGTGCTTGTCGTGGTGCAGCTCCAGGATCTCCGGGATGATGGCAGGGGCCAGAGCGTTGTAATCGTAGGGGAGATCGGGCAGCTGGTAGGTCATGGTTGCTCCTTCACCCGGCAGGCGCCGGTCATTGACGAGTAAGTCATTCTCACCTTATCGACGTGCACCGCGCGGTCAATGGTTCTTTTCGCGCCGACTCTCCAGCACCCGGAACCCCTTCGAGCTCGCCAGCCGCTCGGTCGGCCACCCCTGCTCGCCCAGCCAGTGCTGCAGACTGTCCGCCCCGAGGTTCTTGCCGACCACCAGCACCGCCCGCCCGTCCGGCGTGAGCCGGCCGAGCCAGGTCAGCAACAGCTCGTGCAGCGCCTCCTTGCCGATCCGGATCGGCGGGTTGGACCAGATCTCGTCGTACCTCGCGGCCGGGTCGACCCGGTCCGGGGTGGACGTCCGCACCCGGTCGGCGACCCCCAGTGCGGCGGCGTTGTCCCGGGTCAGGGCGAGTGCCCGCTCGTTGGTGTCCACCGCATCGACCGACAGCCAGGGGCAGTCCAGGGCCAGGGTCAGCGCGATCGGGCCGTAGCCGCAGCCGACGTCGGCGACCCGACGGACCTCGGGCCCCGGGGGCGGCACCTCCTTGAGCAGCACGGCGGTCGCCGGGTCCAGCCGGCTGCCGGAGAACACCCCGTTGGCGGTCTGCAGGGTCAGCTCCCGGCCACGAACGGTGAGGTGGATCGTACGGCGGTGCTCCGCGCCCTGCGGGGTGGAGAAGTAGTGCTCGGTCGGTTCCTCAGTCACCGCAGCAGTCTCCGTCCGTCGGGGGCTCGGTGGTGGGTGTCGTCGGGGTCAGCACCCGGACCGCCCGGGCGGCTGCAGCGCGGGCCGCCAGTTCGTCGTCGGGTGGGTAGCCCACCTCCTCCAGGGTGAGCCCGTGCGCCGGCATCACCTGGATCGACGACTGGCGGCTGGTCGCGTCCCGGACGGTGCGCAGCCAGGCCAGGTCGCGCCGGCCGGTGGCGACGGTGGCCAGCGCCCCGACCAGGGAGCGCACCATCGAATGACAGAACGCGTCGGCCCGTACGGTGATCTCCACCGTCCCGTCCCCCGGCCGGCGGCGCGCCGTGCAGTCCAGCAGCGTACGGATCGTGGTGGCGCCCTCCCGCGGCCTGCAGAACGCGGCGAAGTCCCGCAGCCCGAGCAACTCGCGGCCGGCCGCGGTCAGCGCGTCAGGGTCGAGCGTGCCGCGGATCCGGGCGACATGGCCGCGCAGCAGTGGGTCGGCGAACCCCGCCTCGTCCACCAGCCGGTAGACGTAGCGGCGCCACCGGGCGGCGAACCGGGCGTCGAAGCCCGCCGGCGCGGGACGTACGTCGCGGACCACCAGATCGGCCGGCAGCACCCGCTGCAGCCGGCGCCGCAGGGTGTCCACCGGGGCCTCGTCGAGCAGGTCGACGTGGGCCACCTGGCCCCGGGCGTGCACCCCGGCGTCGGTTCGCCCGGCGACCGTCAGAGTGGCCGGGGCGGACAGTCGCAGCACCTGGCCGATCCGGTGCTCCAACTCGCCCTGCACCGTCCGCCGGTCCGGCTGGGCCGCCCAGCCGCTGAAGTCGGTGCCGTCGTAGGCGATGTCCAGTCGCCACCGGGTGGTGCCCGGTGCCGGGCCCTCGATCATCGGCCGGCCCGATGGCCATCGACCGGGTCTGCGGGATCGGTCGAGTCAGCCGGGCGATGGTAGACCAGGTCACGGATCTGCCGGCCGGCGGCGAGCCCGCGCTGCTCGAACCGGGTCAGTGGCCGGGCCTCCGGGCGCGGCGCCCACCCGCCGTACGCGTTGACCAGGTCGCGGCGTCCGTCGAGCACCTCACGCATCTGCTCGGCGTAGTCGGGCCAGTCGGTCGCCAGGTGCCAGCTGCCGCCGGGCCGCAGCCGGGAGGCGACCAGTGCGGCGGTGGCCGGGTTGACCAGCCGGCGCTTGTGGTGGCGGGCCTTGTGCCAGGGATCGGGGAAGAAGGTGAGGATCCGCGCCACGCTTCCGGCCGGGATCCAGTGCCGCAGCGCGTCCACCCCGTCGACCTCGGCGAGGCGTACGTTCGTCAGGCCCGCGCGGGCGACCATCCCCAGGGCGCTGGCGACCGCCGGCTTGAACACCTCGAACCCCAGGTAGTCCACCTCCGGGTGCCGGCCCGCGATCGCGACACAGGCCTCACCGTTGCCGGTGCCGATCTCCAGCCACAGCGGGGCCGTCCGCCCCCAGATCGCCGCCGGGTCGAACGGCTGCCCGGGGGCGACGGAGGTGCTGGTGGCCCGGTGGGCCAGCGGGATGACCCAGGCGGCGTGGTGCGCCTCCCAGTTGCGCAGTTGCGAGGCGTTCATCCGGGTGCTGCGCCGGACGAACGAGACGACGTCGCGGTGGGCGCGGGGAAGCGGAGTGGCGGTCCCGGTCACCGGTCGGCCCTGCGTCGGTAGGGGTTGGCCTGCGGCTTGCGGCGGTTCCGGTGCGCCGACGGGTGGTCGTGTTCGGCGCGTTCGGCGCGGCGCCGGGCCGCTTCGGCGTCCCTGGCGAGTTGCTCGGCGACCATCGCGTCGACCGCCCGCTGCCGGGACCGGTCGGTCCAGCGGCGGGTGAGGACGGACCGGAGGTACATCGTCACGGTCAGGACGACGGCGAAGGCCGCCAGCGACCATCCCCAGCTGCCGGTCAGCTGCAGCGCCAGCGCGCCGGCCGCGGCGGACAGCAGGGCCACCACCCACAGGCTGACCTCACGGATCAGCTTGGCGCGGCTGATACCCCGGCCGACGAGGTCGGCCGGAGTCCGGTCGCCGAGGGCAGGGGTCCGGTCGTCGCGAGGCTGGGATCCGTCGCCGGGGGTGGTGGGCATGAGGCCAATGTACGGGCCGGCCACCAGCCCCGGGGGCGCGTCCCGGGGGACGTCGTCCCGGAGCCGCCCGCCCCGGGTCAGCCGCGCTCGTCGATCGGGACGAAGTGCCGTCGCGGCGCGCCGGTGTAGATCTGCTTGGGCCGGACGATCTTCTGCTCCGGGTCGTTGGCGCCCTCCAGCCACTGGGAAAGCCAGCCGGCGGTGCGTGGGATGGCGAAGAGCGCGGTGAACATCTCCGGCTCGAAGCCGAGCGCCTCGTAGATCAGCCCGGAGTAGAAGTCGACGTTGGGGTAGAGCCGCCGCTTGACGAAGTACTCGTCCTCCAGTGCGATCTTCTCCAGCTCCAGCGCGATCTCCAGCAGTGGGTTGACGCCGGTCACCTCGAAGACGTCGTGTGCGGTCGACTTGATGATCCGGGCCCGCGGGTCGTAGTTCTTATAGACCCGGTGGCCGAAGCCCATCAGCCGGGCGCCGCCCGACTTCACCCCGGCGATGAACTCCGGCACCTTCTCCACGGCGCCGATCTCGCGCAGCATCCGCAGCACCGCCTCGTTCGCGCCGCCGTGCAGCGGGCCGAACAGCGCCCCGATCCCGGCCGACACGCAGGTGTAGGGGCCGTTGCCGGACGACGCCACGGTGCGGACCGTGGTGGTGGAACAGTTCTGCTCGTGGTCGGCGTGCAGCACGAACAGCACCTCCAGCGCGTGCACCAGCCGCGGGTCGGGGCGGTAGTCGCGCTCGCCCATCATGAACAGCATCCGCATGAAGTTCTCCACATAGGAGATGTCGTCGCGGGGGTAGACGAACGGCAGGCCGGCGGAGTGCCGGTAGGAGAACGCCGCCAGGGTCGGCATCTTGGCGATCAGCCGGCGGATCTGCAGGTGCGGGCTGAGGTGCAGGTCCGCCTCGCGGGACTCCGGGTAGAAGGCGTGCAGCGAACTCACCGCCGACATCAGCTTCGCCATCGGGTGGGCGTCGTACGGGAACGCGTCGATCAGCTTCTTGACGTTCTCCGGGATGAACATGTGGTGGTTGATGTCGTACTCCCAGCGGGCCAGCTGGCTGCTAGTCGGGAGCTCACCGTAGGCGAGCAGATAGGCCACCTCGAGGTAGCTGCACTTCTCGGCGAGCTCCTCGATCGGATAGCCGCGGTAGTCGAGGATGCCCTTGTCGCCGTGGATGTAGGCGACCGAGGAATGGCAGACGGCGGTGTTGAACATGCCCGGATCGAAGGACACCAGGCCACGGCCCTCGGCATCGTGGATCTGGAACAGATCCTTCGCCCGGATGGTCCCTTCGGAGACCGGGAGCTCGTACGTCTCCCCGGTGCGATTGTCGCGAATGGTCAGAGTCTCTCCCATGACGGCACGATAGGGGCGGTGAGGGTCCGTCCTGGGGAGGGGCGGGCGTCGGGTTCGTCACGTCGTGTGGTAAGACGTGTGATAGACAAAGGGGAGGACACGGGTCGCCTGCGGCGCCGGCGGCCGGTCGGTTGTTTTGACCCGGGCGCTCGGCGACGGTAACCTATTCCGATGTGCGCTTGGCGTCGCATGCCGGCGAGCCCGTCGCCCCGGAGACCGGGGGTGGCGATCGCGGCTTCCCGGCCGCACTGCGTACAGAGAACGTAAAACTACCTAGTGGAAGTGGTCCCCGACCGTGTCTACGTACAGCCCGAAGCCCGGCGAGATCGAGCGCCATTGGCATGTCATTGATGCCGAGGGTGTGACCCTCGGCCGCCTCGCCGTGACCGCCGCGACCCTGCTGCGCGGAAAGCACAAGGCGACCTTCGCCCCGCACATCGACGGCGGTGACTTCGTCGTGGTCGTGAACGCTTCCAAGATCCGGCTGACCGGCAAGAAGGCGACCGACAAGATGGCCTACCGGCACAGCGGTGAGCCGGGCGGCCTGAAGGCCGTGGCGTACGGCGAGCTCCTGCAGAAGGACCCGCGCCGCGCCGTGGAGCTGGCGGTCTGGGGCATGCTCCCCAAGAACCGTCTGAGCCGCAAGCTGATGGGCAAGCTCAAGGTCTACGGCGGCCCCGAGCACCCGCATGCGGCACAGAACCCGCAGCCGTACGAGATCGTCCAGATCGCCCAGTGACCCACTGATTGCCGAGGATCAACCAAGTGTCTGAAAACGTCGAAGAGACCACCGACAGCAGCGAGGAGTTCGCCTCCTTCACCGAGGGCGACCGCGAGATCGCCTATCGTTCCGAGGGTGAGGCCGCGGGTACCGCGGCCCCCGGCGAGCGCCAGGCCATCATCGCGCCCGGCATGGCCACCGGCCGCCGCAAGGAGGCCGTCGCCCGCGTCCGGATCGTTCCGGGCACCGGCAAGTGGTCCCTCAACGGGCGGGCCCTCGAGGACTACTTCCCGAGCAAGATCCACCAGCAGCTGGTGAACGAGCCCTTCGTCGTCGCCGGTGTCGAGGGCGCCTACGACGTCATCGCCCGCGTGCACGGTGGCGGCCCCTCCGGCCAGGCCGGCGCGATGCGTCTGGGCGTGGCCCGTGCGCTGAACGCCGTCGACGCCGAGGCCAGCCGTCCGGGCCTGAAGAAGGCCGGCATGCTGACCCGTGACGCGCGTGCGGTGGAGCGCAAGAAGGCCGGCCTGAAGAAGGCCCGCAAGGCTCCGCAGTACTCGAAGCGCTGATCCAGGCCTCTGGGGGGTGACTCGACGTGGGTCGTCTCTTCGGCTCGGACGGTGTTCGCGGGCGCGCGAACCAGGACCTCACGGCGGAACTGGCGCTCGATCTGGCGGTCGCGGCGGCCCACGTCCTCGGTGAGGGCGGCGGTCACCGCCGCCTCAAGGCACTCGTGGGTCGCGATCCCCGGATCAGCGGCGAGTTCCTGGAGTGCGCCGTCGTGGCTGGGCTGGCCAGCACCGGCACCGACGTCGTCCGGGTCGGTATCGTGCCGACCCCCGGAGTCGCCCATCTGGTGCGGGAGAACAACGCCGACATCGGGATCATGCTCACCGCGAGCCACAATCCGATGCCGGAGAACGGTCTCAAGTTCTTCCGCGTCGGGGGCTGGAAACTCGATGACGCCCAGGAGGACGCCATCGAGGCGCGGATGCTCGATTCCTGGCAGCGCCCGATGGGGGCGGCCGTCGGGCGGGTGTCCGACGCCCCCCAGCTGGTGGATGACTACACCCATCATCTCGTCTCCACGCTGCGCTCCGCGACCCAGGGCAGCGTCTCGCTGGCCGGGCTGAAGGTCGTCCTCGACCTCGCCAACGGTGCCGCCCACCGCACCGCCCCCGCGGCGTTCCGCGAGCTGGGCGCCGAGGTCGTGGTGATCAACGGCAAGCCCGACGGCACCAACATCAACGACCGGTGTGGCTCCACCCACCCGGCCGAGCTGCAACGCGCCGTCCTCGAGCACGGCGCCGATCTCGGCATCGCCCTCGACGGCGACGCCGACCGGGCGATCGCCGCG
Source organism: Raineyella sp. W15-4 (assembly GCF_033170155.1). GTDB lineage: Bacteria > Actinomycetota > Actinomycetes > Propionibacteriales > Propionibacteriaceae > Raineyella. The sequence continues at coordinate 745,147 of NZ_CP137079.1, forward strand.
GCCGCCGACGGTGACATCGTCGACGGCGACCAGATCATCGCCGTTCTCGCGTTGGCGCTGCAGGAGCGCGGCCTGCTCAAGAACAACGCCGTGGTGGTCACCGCGATGAGCAACATCGGCCTCGACCATGCCCTCACCGCCCGCGGCATCGACGTGATCCGCACCGATGTCGGTGACCGGCACGTGCTGGCGGCGATGCGCGCCGGCGGTCACAACCTCGGCGGGGAACAGGCCGGCCACATCATCCTGCGCGACCTCGCCACCACCGGCGACGGCACCCTCACCGCGCTGCTGCTGATGGCGGTGATGGCCGACACCGGGGCGCCGCTGGCCGAACTGGCCTCGGTGGTCCACCGGATCCCCCAGGTGCTGATCAACGTCCCCGACGTCGACAAGCACCGCGCCGCCACCGACCCCGAGGTGCTCGCCGCGGTGGCGTCGGCCAATGCCGCCCTCGGATCACGCGGCCGGGTGCTGTTGCGCCCGTCCGGCACCGAGCAGGTGGTCCGGGTGATGGTGGAGTGCGAGGACGCCGACCGCTCCCGGGCGGTCGCCGAGGGGCTGGCGGCCGTGGTCGGCGAACGCCTGACGCTGCGCAGCGCCGCCCGCTGAGCCGGCCGGTCAGATCTTGCGGATCCGCACCCACTTCACCTCGTGGTTCACGCCCTTGCGGAGGATCGCCGTGGCCCGGCCACGGGTGGGGCGGATGTTGAGGGCGAGATTCGGGCCGTTGATGGTGTCCCAGATGTTCGCCGCCTGACGCATCGCGCCCTCCAGACTCATCTCGGCGTACCGGCGGAAGTAGGACCGCGGATCGCGGAACGCGGTCTCCCGCAGTGACATGAACCGCTCCAGGTACCAGCTGCGGATGTCCTCGGCGGCCGCGTCGACGTACACCGAGAAGTCGAAGAAGTCGCTCAGCGCCAGCCCGGTGGAGCCGTCCGCGTGCACCCGGGCCGGCTGCAGCACGTTCAGGCCCTCGACCACGACGATGTCGGGCTGGCGCACCACCAGCCGCTCACCCGGCACGATGTCGTACGACAGGTGCGAGTAGACCGGTGCGGTCACCGCGGGACGCCCCGACTTCACGTCCATCACGAACCGCAGCAGTGCCCGGCGGTCGTACGACTCCGGGAACCCCTTGCGGTGCATGATGCCGCGCCGCTTGAGCTCCTCGTTGGGGTAGAGGAAGCCGTCGGTGGTGACCAGCTCGACGTTGGGATGGTCGGGCCAGTTGCGCAGCAGCTCGGTGAGCAGACGGGCGGTGGTCGACTTGCCGACGGCGACCGAACCGGCGATCCCGATCACGAACGGGGTCCGCTTGACGTCCAGCCGCAGGAAGGTGTTGGTGGACCGGTAGAGGTTGCCGCGGTGCCGGAAATGCAGGCTGAGCAGCCGGGTCAGCGGCTGGTAGACCTCGACCACATCGCGCATCGAGGTGGGGTCGCCCAGACCGCGCAGCCGGTCCAGCGTCTCCTCGCTCAGCGGTGACGGCAGCGCGTTGGCGAGTTCCGCCCAATCGGCCCGGCTGCGGTGGACGTACGGTCCGCCGGCCTCCCCCAGGTCCGGTGCGGAGTCGCCCGGTGGCAGCGTCGCGTCTGGCATGGGCGCCATTCTGCCGTGTCCGGGCGCGCCCCGACGCCACCGCCGTGCCGCGGGCAGCCGGGCGGGTACGGTTCGCGGGCACGCGTGGTCCGAGTCGGCCGCTAGGCTGTCACCCATGTGTGGAATCGTTGGGTATGTCGGGCCCCGCAGCGCCCGTGAGGTCGTGATCGAGGGGCTCCGGCGCCTCGAGTACCGGGGCTACGACTCGGCCGGTGTGGCCGTCGTGGCGGACGGACGGATCGCCGCCGAGAAGAGGGCCGGCAAGCTGCTGAACCTCGAGCTGGCGCTGGAGGACAACCCGCTGCCGGAGTCCGGCACCGGCATCGGCCACACCCGGTGGGCCACCCACGGCGCCCCCACCGACGGCAACGCCCACCCCCATCTCTCCCAGGACGGCCGGGTCGCCGTGGTGCACAACGGCATCATCGAGAACTTCGCCGAGTTGCGCGCCGAACTGGCCGCCGAGGGGATCAGCTTCCGCTCCGAGACCGACACCGAGGTCGCCGCGCAGCTGCTCGGTGTCGAGGTCGCCAAGGGCGCCGACCTGCACGCGGCGCTGCTCACCGTGGTCAACCGGCTGCAGGGCGCGTTCACCCTGGTCGCGGTGGACGCCCAGGCGCCGGGCCGGGTCGTCGCCGCCCGCCGCAACTCCCCGCTGGTCGTCGGTCTGGGCGAGGGGGAGAACTTCCTCGCCTCCGACGTCGCCGCGTTCATCGAGCACACCCGCGAGGCGCTGGAGCTGGGTCAGGACTCGGTGGTCGAGATCACCGCCGACGGGGTACAGGTGAGCGATTTCGCCGGACGTCCGGCGGAGGCCAGGCGCTACCACGTCGACTGGGACCTGTCGGCCGCGGAGAAGGGCGGGTTCGACTGGTTCATGCGCAAGGAGATCTTCGAGCAGCCGCAGGCGGTGGCCGACACCCTGCTCGGCCGGCACACCGAGGACGGTGCCCTGACCCTCGACGAGATCCGGCTGTCCGAGGAGGACCTGCGCCAGATCCACAAGATCATCATCATCGCCGCCGGCACCTCGTTCTACGCCGGCATGGTCGCCAAATACGCCATCGAGCACTGGGTGCGGATCCCCTGTGAGGTGGAGCTGGCCTCCGAGTTCCGCTACCGCGACCCGATCGTCGACTCCTCCACCCTGGTGGTGGCGATCTCCCAGTCCGGTGAGACCGCCGACACCCTGATGGCCATCCGGCACGCCCGTGAGCAGCACGCCCGGGTGCTGGCGATCTGCAACACCAACGGGTCCACCATCCCGCGGGAATCCGACGCGGTGATCTACACCCACGCCGGCCCGGAGATCGGGGTCGCCTCCACCAAGGGCTTCACCACCCAGCTGGCCGCCTGCTACCTGCTCGGCCTCTACCTCGCCCAGGTCAAGGGGACCATGTACGGCGACGAGATCGCCGCGGTGACGAAGGAGCTGGAGGGGCTGCCGCCGCTGATGCAGCAGGTCCTGGACAACTCCGCCCCGGTCCTCGACCTGGCCGCCCGGCTGGCCGACCAGCCGTCGGTGCTCTTCCTCGGCCGCCACGTCGGCTACCCGGTGGCGCTGGAGGGCGCGCTGAAGCTCAAGGAGATCGCCTACCTGCACGCCGAGGGCTTCGCCGCCGGCGAGCTGAAGCACGGCCCGATCGCGATCATCGAGCCCGGCATGCCGGTCTTCGTCGTGGTGCCGCCGCGCGGCCGCGACCAGCTGCACGACAAGGTGATCTCCAACATCCAGGAGATCCGGGCCCGCGGTGCCCGCCCGATCGCGCTGGCCGAGCAGGACGATGCGGTGGTCGAGGAGTTCGCCAGCACGGTGATCCGGCTGCCCCGGGTCTCGACGATCCTGCAGCCGCTGGTCGCGGTCATCCCGCTGCAGCTGTTCGCCTGCGAGCTGGCGACCGTCCTCGGCCACGACGTGGACCAGCCCCGCAACCTGGCCAAGTCCGTCACCGTCGAGTAGCGGCTCGCCCGGATGGCCATCGTCGGGATCGGGATCGACGTCTGCGAGGTCGCCCGGTTCGAGGAGATGCTGCTGCGGACGCCCGGACTGGTGGCGCGCCTCTTCTCCGCCGAGGAGGCGCACCACCGGCCGGCCTCGCTGGCCGGCCGGTTCGCCGCCAAGGAGGCGTTCGCCAAGGCGCTGGGCTCCCCGGGCGGCCTGGTCTGGCGCGACTGCGAGGTCCGCAAGACCGCGGAGGGACAGCCCTACTTCGTCACCACCGGCACCGTCGCCGACCTCCAGGCCCGGCTCGGCATCGTCCGGACCCACCTGTCGATGTCGCACGACGGGGGCATCGCGACCGCGTTCGTCGTCTGCGAGGATGACAGGTAGAGGGTGACGGGCCCGAGCCCGTGGGCCCGGAGGAGGTCATCGTGCTGCTCGTCCACTCCGTCGAGTCGATCCGCGCCGCCGAGGAGGAGGCGTTCGCCCGCACCGAGGAGGGCGAACTGATGCAGCGCGCCTCGGACGCACTGGCGACCAGCCTGCTGTGCGATCTGGGGCACACCGACGGGACGAAGGTGCTGATCCTCGCCGGCCCCGGCAACAACGGCGGCGACGCCCTCTGGGCGGGGATGCGGCTGGCCGGGCGGGGCGTCCGGGTCTGGCTGCACGCGGTGGTGCCCGACCGGGTGCACCGGGCCGGCTGGGCGGCCTGCGTCGAGAACGGCGGCACCCCGGTCGACCTCGACACCGCGGTGTCCCTGATGGGCCGGGTGGACCGGATCGTCGACGGCGTGTTCGGCATCGGCGGCCACCCCGGGCTGTCCGGCGAGGTGCAACAGCTCGCGGAGGCGGCCGAACGGTCCGGCACCCCGGTGACCAGCGTCGACCTGCCCTCCGGCCTCGATGCCGACGGGGCACCGGCCCACCCCTCGTTCCGCGCCGAACGGACGGTGACCTTCGGCACCGCCAAGGCCTGTCAGGTGATGCAGCCCGCCGCCGAGCGCTGTGGGCGGCTCGAGGTGGTGGACATCGGCCTGCACTGGGCGGCCGTCGGCGAGGCGGGGGTGCCGATGCTGCGATGCTGGGAGGCCGCCGACGTCGCGGCCGCCTGGCCGGTCCCGACGGTCCGGTCCGACAAGTACTCCCGCGGCGTGCTCGGCGTGGACGCCGGGTCGGCGACCTACCCGGGCGCCGGGGTGCTGGTGGCGTACGGGGCCGCGTACGCCGGCACCGGGATGATCCGCTCGCTGGGCGCCGCCGAGGTGGCCCGGGCGACCCTGGCGGCGATCCCCTCGGTGGTCACCGCCCCGGGCCAGGTCCAGGCCTGGGTGGTCGGCTCCGGCTGGGGGGACCGTCCGGACGGCACCGCGCGGCTGGCGGAGATCCTCGACCAACAGGTGCCGGTGCTGATCGACGCCGACGGCCTGCGCCATGTGCCCGAGGCGACCCTGGCACCACACCACCTGCTCACCCCGCACGCCGGCGAACTCGCCCGGCTGCTCGGTGTCACCCGGAGCGAGGTGGGGACCGATCCGCTGGCGCACGTGCACCGGGCGGCCGAGCGGTTCGGCGCCACCGTGCTGCTCAAGGGCGCCACCCAGTACGTCGCCACCCCGGGCGAACCCACGGTCGAGGTCGCCGTCCCCGGGCCCGGCTGGACCGCCCAGGCCGGGTCGGGCGACACCCTGTCGGGGGTCTGCGGCGCGCTGCTCGCCGCCGGGCTGCCGGCCGCCCGGGCGGCCGTCTGTGGCGCCTCCCTGCAGGCCCTCACCGCGGCGGCCGAGCCACCCCTGCCGCCGCACGCGCTGGCGCAGCGGTTCGGCGCGACGCTGCGGGGGCTGTTGGCCGATCGTTGACGGTCGGCGGGTTGCTGGGCGATCGTTGACACCGCCGCCGTGGGCGACGCGGCAGAATGACCGACATGACTTCCGCCGGGCCCACCATCGACCCCCAGACCGCCAGCGCCCTGATCGACCTCGATGCCCTGCGGGCCAATCTCACCGCCGTCCGGGCCGTCGTCGCGCCGGCTGAGGTGATGATGGTGGTCAAGGCGGACGCGTACGGCCACGGCATGCTGCCCTGCGCCGCCGCGGCCCGGCAGGCCGGGGCGACCTGGCTGGGCGTCGCCGTCCCGGCGGAGGCGCTCGCGCTGCGCGCCGCCGGTGACACCGGGCGGGTGTTCTGCTGGCTGTACGGGCCGGACGAGGACCCGACGGCGCTGATCGATGCGGAGGTCGACGTGTCGGTGCAGAGCCCCGAGCAGGTCGCGGCAGTGGAGCTCGCGGCGGAGCACCTGGGGCGTACGGCCCGGATCCACCTCAAGATCGACACCGGCCTGTCCCGCAACGGCTGCCGCCCCGAGCAGTGGGGCGAGTTGGTCGCCGCGGCCCGGGCGGCGGAGGAGCGCGGGGCGGTCGAGGTCGTCGCGGTGTGGTCGCACTTCGCCTGCGCCGACGAGGTGGGGCACCCGGGCAATACCGCCCAGCTGGAGGTCTTCGACCGGGCGGTCGAGCAGGCCCGGGCCGTCGGGCTGCGCGTCCCGATCCGCCACATCGCCGCGTCGGCCGCGGCGCTGAGCATCCCCGCGGCCCGCTACGAGCTGGTCCGGCTCGGCATCGCCGGCTACGGACTGGACCCGGCCGACGGCACCATCGCGGCGGACGCCGGTGTGACGCTGACGCCGGTGATGACCCTGCGGGCACGGTTCGTGAACCGTAAGCACATCCCGGCCGGCACCGGCGTGTCGTACGGCTATCACTGGCGCGCCCCGGAGGGTGGCGCCGAGCTGGGGTTGGTGCCGCTCGGCTATGCCGACGGGATTCCGCGGCACGGGGCGGGGCGGCTGGAGCTGGCGGCCGGCGGCCGGCGGGTGCACCAGCGCGGCAGCGTGTGCATGGACCAGCTCGTCGTCGACCTCGGGCCCGGGGCGGCCGAGCAGATCGGGGACGAGGTGGTGCTGTTCGGCGCCCCGGATCCGGACGGGGTGGTGCCGACCGCCTCGGACTGGGCGCGCTGGTGCGGCACCATCGGCTACGAGATCGTCACCCGGATCGGTGAGCGGGTGCCGCGGGTGCTGCGCGGCTGAGCGTCAGGCGGTGAGCCGCTGGCGCGACCGCGCCTCGTCGATCGCCTCCCGGTAGTGGCCCATCAGGTCGTCGCACAGGCTGCGCCAGGTCCGGTCCAGCACCGACAGCCGGGCCTCCGCTGCGAAGGCTGCCCGCTTGCGGTCGTCACCGAGCAGGTCGCGGACGTGGCGCCGCATCGAGGCGAGGTCACCGGGCGCGTAGAGCCAGCCGGTGCGCGAGGAGTTGACCAGGTCGATCGGGCCGCCCTTGGCGGGCGCGACCACCGGCAGGCCGGAGGCCATCGCTTCCTGGATCGACTGGCCGAAGGTCTCCAGTTCCCCGGGGTGGACGAAGATGTCCATGCTCGCCATCACCCGGGGCAGGTCCTCGCCGGTGAGCTGGCCGGTGAAGTGCGCGGTCGGCAGGAAGGACTCCAGTTCCCCGCGGAGCGGGCCGTTGCCGACGACGACCAGTGTGGTGTCCGGCAGGTCGGCCAGCGCCTGCAGGTCGCCGATCTGCTTCTCCGGTGCCAGCCGGCCGACGCAGCCGATGATCCGTTCGCCCTCGGGGGCGACGCGGCGGCGCCAGGCCTCGTCCCGCTTGGCCGGATCGAACCGTACGGAGTCCACGCCCCGTCCCCACAGCCCGACCCGCGGGATGTGGTGCTGCAGCAGCTGCGTACGTGACGCGGTGGAGGGGGCCAGGGTCATCGTGGCCTGGGAGTGGATCTGGCGGACCCGCCACCACAGCAGCGTCTCGGCCCCGGCGAAGCCGTAGCGGGCGGCGTACGAGGGGACGTCGGTCTGGTAGATCGCCACCACCGGGATGCCGAGCCAGTTCGCGGCCAGCGCCGCCCGGTGGCCGAGGGCGATGGGAGCCGCCAGATGCAGCACATCGGGGTGGAAGTCTTCGAGCAGGCGCTCCAGACGGAGCTGGGTGGTCCCCGAGACACGGACGTCGTGGTAACCGGGCAGTCCGACGGCTGCCACCGGGATGACCGGGAACCCGGCGTACTCCGCCGGCTCGCGCCCGCCGTTGGCGGGGGCGATGACAATGGCCTGGTGGCCCTCGTCGCGAAGGTACTCCAGCACCCGCATCACGGAGTGGGTGACTCCGTTGATGGCGGGGAGGAACGATTCCGTGAAGATCGCGACCCGCACGTGATGCCCTTTCGTAGACCTCCGGCCAGTCTGCGGTCCCCAGATGGACGGATGGTGACGTACGTCGACGTGTCGCCCAACGTCGGGTGACGAGCTGGCGAACGCCGCGTACTCCGTGGCCAGTGTAGGAGTCGAGGGAGGTCGGGCGTCCCGGGGCTGTGCCGCAGGGCGGTCGGTGTGGGCACCGCACCGATTCGTGGTAAAGACTGCCAGCGGTGTAGCATGAACCATCCGGCGGCGCAGCGCCGTCCGGGACGTAGACGCCCAATGTCGGGCGCATGGGCACGTCTTCCGCTCCCGCACCAGCCGGGTCGTCCGCTGGAAGCGGGTGACCGTCGATCATGATGACGCGCCTATCAGGTCAGGACCCAAGGGTCCAGAAACGAGTCATCACCGTGCCCTACAACGCGCGCCCTTCCATGTCCTCCGGCGGTTCCTCCGCCCGCAAACCCAAGAGTCACAAGGCCGACGGCACCCCCAAGAAGCGGTGGTCCGCCGACGAGCGGGCCGCCCGCGGCCACGGTCCGCGGCACCGCGGCGGCCAGCGGGACGATTCCTTCCGCCGCGAGTACAGCGATGCCCCGGGCCGCGCCAACGGCGAGCGATGGGAGGACCGTCGCGACGACCGGAGTGATCGCTCGGACCGCTCCGACCGCCGCGGGTCCTACGACCGGGACTCCCGCCCGCAGGCCCGCGGTTACGACCGCACCCGCGGCGATGACCGCGACCGGGGCGACAATCGGGGCCCTCGCCGCGATCGCGGGGACCGCAGGCCCGCAGCGTACGACGGGGACGGCCGCTCCTACGGTGAGGACCGCCGGCGCGCCGCGGCCGAGCGCCGGGACCGCACCGGATCCACCCAGCCGCGCGAGGGGAACGAGTCGTCCGGGCGGCGCCAGGGCGGATCGTACGAGCGGCGCCAAGGCGACGGTCGGGACCGGGACCGCGGTGGCAAGCCGTACGCCCGGGACGATCGCCGCGCCCGGGGTGGCAGCTCCTACCGGGAGAACCGGCCGCGTACGTCGGCCTGGGGCCGCGACGTTGACGTTGACGGCGAGCGGTGGGGCGATGACCAGGCACCGCGCCGGCGCCGTGACGAGCCTCGTTTCGAGGATCGGCGTGACGACCGGCGTGGTGGCCACGAACACGACCGCTACCGCGACAGCGGGAACCGCGAGGGCGGTGGCCGCGCCGACCGCTACCAGGGCGACGGACACCGCGCCGACCACCGTCGGGATGACCGCCGTTCGGATGATCGCTACCGCGACGACCGGAACCGCGACCACGGCCGCCGCGACCGTGACGAGGCTCCGGCCGCCCCGCTGGACACCATGGAGTGGCACGAGGCCGATGACGTCGAGGTCGACACCTCGGTGGTGACCGGGGCCAACGGGTTCGCCCGGCTCGGCGTGCCCGCCGCCCTCGTCGCCGTGCTCGCCGGCAAGGGCATCACCGACCCGTTCCCGATCCAGGAGGCCGCCATCCCGGACGCGACGGCCGGTCGGGACGTGCTCGGTCGCGGCCGCACCGGGTCCGGCAAGACCCTCGGTTTCACCCTGCCGCTGCTCACCCGGCTCCAGGAGACCGTCCAGCCGGACGGCACCGCCCGACTGCCGCAGGCGATCATCCTCGAGCCGACCCGCGAGCTCGCGATGCAGGTGGCCGACGTGCTCTCCCCGCTCGCCCGGGCGGTCGGCATGCGGTCCCTGCTGGTGGCCGGTGGCATGTCGTACGATCCGCAGCGGCGTGCCCTGTCGCGGGGCGTCGACGTCATCGTCGCCACCCCCGGCCGGCTGATCGACCTGATCGAGCAGGGGGCCGCCGATCTGTCCGCGATCCGGGTGTCGGTCCTCGACGAGGCCGACGAGATGGCCGACATGGGCTTCCTGCCCGAGGTCACCCGGATCCTTGACGAGACCCCGACCGATGGGCAGCGGCTGCTGTTCTCAGCGACGCTGGACAAGGGCGTCGACGGGCTGGTCAAGCGCTACCTCCACGACCCCACCGTCCACGAGGTCGACTCCGCCCAGGCGACGGTCTCGACGATGGAGCACCACCTCGTCCTGGTCAAGCCCGAGCACAAGGCCGCCGTTACCGCCGAGCTCGCCAACCGCGACGGCCGCACTATCGTCTTCGCCCGCACCCAGAAGGGCGCCGACCGGATCGCCGGACAACTGCGCGAGGCCGGAGTGATGGCCGGCGCGCTGCACGGCGGTCTCACCCAGGGCGCCCGGGCTCGGGTGATGGGTGCCTTCAAGGAAGGCACCGTGCCGGTGCTGGTCGCCACCGATGTGGCCGCCCGCGGCATCCACGTCGACGACATCGGCCTGGTCCTCCAGGTCGACCCGCCGGCCGACCCCCGCGACTACACTCACCGGGCCGGCCGGACGGCCCGCGCCGGCACCGACGGCGTGGTTGTCACGCTGATCCTGCCGCACCAGCGCCGTTCGATGGTGCGACTGGCCCACCAGGCCGGCGTCCAGGCCAAGCCGCAGGAGGCCACCCCCGACGAGGAGTGGCTGTACCGTGCCACCGGCGCCCGCAAGCCCTCCGCCGAACCGATCGAGGACGCGGCGTACGAGGAACTGATCGCCCCCAAGCAGCCCGAGCGGCGGCGGGGCGGCCGCCGCTACGGCGGTGGCCGCCGATCCTACGGCGACCGTGGGTCGTACGGTGACCGCGGGCGGCGCCGGGACTGAGCCCGCACGCCGGGACCCGGCCGCGCGGGGAACGCCCGCACCGCCGCGGCTAGCATGGTTGGTCGGTCGACCGCAGTGCCGTCGGGCCCTGCGGTGATCGACCGAGACCGTGCCCCGGCGTCCCGACGTCCGGAGCACCGAGAGGAGTCACGTATGAGTGCTGAGCCCCAGCTCGACCTCGCCCTCGCCGTGGAGTCGGACGCTCCCGCCCTGGTCGAGGTCATCCATGCGGCGTTCGGTGCCCGCCGGGCCGCCGGGCCGCCGCCGGCCGGTCTGCTGGAGACGGCGGCGTCCGTCGCCAAGGCCCTGCGGGACGGATTCGGGATCATCGCGCGGGTCGGCGGCCGGCCCGCCGGGGCCGTCCTGGTGGGTCTCGGGGTGGACGCCTCGACCGACCTGCCTGCGGCGGTGGCGCACTGGCACCGGGTCAGCGTCCACCCGGACTTCCAGCGCCACGGCATCGCGACCGCGATGATCGAGCTGGCCGAGGAGCTGTCCGCACTGCGCGGGTGCACCTTCGCCCAGCTCGGCGTCCGGGTCGAGTTCCCCGAGCTGCTGGCCTGGTGGCGCCGGCTGGGCTACGAGGTGCTCTCCCGCGGTGACCTGCTGCTCCAGGTCGGCCGGGAACTCCCGGTCGCCTTCGAGGTGCCCACCGCCGAGGACATGGTCCGGCTGGGGGAATGGCTGGCCCGGGTCGTCCGTCCCGGCGACCTGATCATCGCCACCGGTGAGCTCGGTGCGGGCAAGACCACCTTCGCCCAGGGCCTCGGTGCCGGGCTCGGCGTCGAGGGCCCGGTGGTCTCGCCGACCTTCGTACTGTCCCGGGTGCACCGGAGCACCGGAGACGGTCCGGCGCTGGTCCACGTCGACGCCTACCGGCTGGGTGACGCCGCCGAACTGGACGACATCGACCTCGACGAGACCGCCGGCGACGCCGTCACCCTGGTCGAGTGGGGCGAGGGGGTCGCCGAGCAGCTCAGCGAGGACCGCCTGCTGCTGTCCATCGAACGCTCCGGCGATCCAGCCGACGAGACCCGGTTCGTGTTCCTCCGCGGCGAGGGCGAGCGCTGGGAACAGCTGCACCGCCAGATCCAAGCCGTTGCACCCACCGGAGGCCTGCTCCATGACTGACCCGTGCGCCGCCGGCACCCCGCTGGTCCTGGCGATCGACACCTCGACCGACATGTGTGTCGGCGTCGCGGCCGGCGACACCGTGCTCGCCACCCGGCGCGACAGCGATCGGCGCGCCCACGTCGAGCACCTCGCCGCCTGGATCCGCGAGGCGCTGGCGGAGGCCGGCGCCGTCCTGGCCGACCTGACCGACATCGTGGTGGGGCTGGGGCCCGGCCCGTTCACCGGCCTGCGGGTCGGCATCGCGACCGCCGAGACGCTCGCCTGGGCGGGGAACACGCCACTGCACCGGGTGTGCAGCCTCGACGTCGTGGCGTACGAGCACGCCCGGCGGGCGACGCCGGCCGGCGACTTCCTGGTCGCCTCCGACGCCCGTCGCAAGGAGCTCTACTGGGCCCGCTACGCCCCCGACGGCACCCGGATCGGCGAGCCGCAGGTGAGCGTCCCGGGTGCCCTGCCCGTCCTGCCCGTCGTCGGTCCCGCCGCCGACCTCTACCCGGCCGTGCACCACGGCCGCCGCGACGAGGGGCCCCGGGCGATCGATCCCGGCCTGCTGGCCCGGGTCGGCCTGCTGCTGCCGTCGGCGGGAGACCGGCCGCTCTATCTGCGCCGACCCGACGCGGTCGCGCCGACCACCCGCAAGTCCGCCCTGGTCAGCCACAAGCGCCTGACGATCGGGCGGGCATGACCGATCGGGCGGGCATGGTCCTGCGCCCGGCCACGGCCGCGGACCTGCTCACGATCCTGGACCTCGAGCGGACCGGGTTCCCACCCCGGGAACAGTGGAGCGAGTCGTCCTGGCGGGCCGAGCTCGACGGGGCCGACCGGATCGTCCTGGTCGCCGCGGACGCCGACCCGGCCGAGTCGACCGTCGACCCGGCCCCCGGTGGTCTGCTCGGGGTGATCACCTTCCTGATCGGTCCCGACACCGCCGACCTGCTGCGGGTCGTGGTGGCGCCGTCGGCCCGGGGCCGTCGCGTCGGCCGTGGCCTGGTGCAGGCCGGCCTGGTCCGGCTGCGGACCCGGGGCATCGGACAGGTCCTCCTCGAGGTGCGTCACGACAACACCCCGGCCCTCGCCCTCTACCGGCGCTGCGGCTTCCGCACGGTGCACACCCGCCCCGACTACTACGGCCCCGGCGCGGACGCCCTGGTGATGGGCGCGCCCGTCGAGTCCGTACGACCCGATCTGGAAGGAAAGAACGCATGACCGGACCGCTCGTCCTCGGCATCGAGTCGTCCTGCGACGAGACCGGTGTCGGCATCGTCCGTGGCACCGAACTGCTCGCCAACGAGGTGGCCAGTTCCGTCGAAGAGCACGTCCGCTTCGGCGGGGTGGTCCCCGAGGTGGCCTCCCGGGCCCACCTGCAGGCGATCGTGCCCGCCCTCGGACGTGCCTTCGCGGCGGCGGGAGTGGCGCCCGACGACCTCGACGGGATCGCTGTCACCTCCGGGCCCGGCCTGATGGGTGCCCTGACGGTCGGCATCGCGGCGGCCAAGGCCCTCTCGCTGGCCTGGAACACGCCGCTCTACGGGGTGAACCACCTGGTCGGCCACGTCGCCGTCGACCTGCTCGAACACGGCCCGCTCGACCCGGCCAGCCCGACGATGGCGCTGCTCGTCTCCGGCGGCCACACCTCGCTGCTGCGGGTCGGCAGCCTGACCGGTGACCTGGAGGAGGTCGGCACCACCATCGACGACGCCGCCGGCGAGGCGTACGACAAGGTGGCCCGGGTGCTCGGCCTGGCCTACCCGGGCGGTCCGGTGATCGACCGCGCCGCCCAGCAGGGCGACCCGCGGGCGATCCGCTTCCCCCGCGGCCTGACCGCCAAGCACGACCTGGACCGGCACCGGTTCGACTTCTCCTTCTCCGGCCTCAAGACCGCCGTCTCCCGGTGGGTCGAGACCGAGCAGGCCGGCGGGCGCGAGATCCCGGTGAACGACGTGGCTGCCTCGTTCCAGGAGGCCGTCGCCGACGTGCTCACCGCGAAGGCCGTCGACGCCTGTGAGTACCACGGCGCGGAGACCCTGCTGCTCGGCGGTGGTGTCGCGGCGAACTCCCGGCTGCGCGGACTGCTGGCGGAGCGTACGGCCGCGGCCGGGATCACCCTGCGGCGTCCCCGGCCAGGGCTGTGCACGGACAACGGCGCAATGATCGCCGTGCTCGGCGCCCAGCTGGTCGAGGCCGGTGCCCGACCGTCGTCGATCCTGCTCGGCGCCGACTCCGGCATGCCCGTCTCCCAGCCGTACGTGGCGCCGGCGGCCTGACGGATCAGAACAGGTCGTTCTGTCGGGCCCAGATCTCGAAGTCCCCAGGGGCGAACGGGAGACGATACTCGCTCGCGAGTAGATCGTCGGCGATCTGGCTGACAAGTTGGACCGTCAGCAGGCCTGCTCGAATGGCGTCCACCATGAGACCCAGAGTGCCTTTGATCGTCACATGGTTGTGCTCCCCCACTCTGCGGGCCGCTCGGTCGTCAATGACTGCGGTGGCACCCTCGGCCTTGGCCAGGGCCAACACGGAGCACTCGCCGAGATTGCGATTGTCCTTACCCACCAAGCTCTGGCTGAACTGGGCGAACAACCGCAACGGGAGTTCTGTATTCAGCTGGCGGACCTCAAGCCAGTCGCAGGCGAGCACCAAGGCAAGGTGTGGGTAGCTCGGGCTGCCTTGACGGAGCTAGATTTCTGAGATCTTGCCTGGAGCGAGAGGCGGCAGGTCGTCGTCCCCGTATGCGCCGTACAGGAGATCGAGGGCCCTGTCCTCAGAGATCAGCTCTCGCTCGTAGAGGCGGAGTACGTCCTGCTGATACGCGATCGGTAGCGCTGGTGGTTCGAGATCATGGGGGACATGGAGCCCCCACTCGACGATGTCGCCCTTCGTTGTGCGGACGGCACGGATGGCTGTCGACTCCTCAGAACCGATGAGATCGAGTTCTCGGAGGCGGCGGGCCAAAGTAGTCATGTCGACCTGGAAACGGCTTCCGGTGAGCACCGCTGCCAGCCGCAGACCTTCGCCCCGGTGGTCTCGCCACGTTGATTCCAGTCCCGTGCCAGGGAGAAGCAACGCCCGTGCGAAGCGATCGAACGCGGCTTCGCGGGTGTCGGCGTCATTGGCTACGGCAACCTGCCAGTCAATGCGGTAGTCGTCCGCCACGAGGTAGTGACACAGTTCGTGGGCGAGCGCCAGTCGCCGGCGGCCGACGGACCGATCACCGTTGATCAGGCTCACCCCACCGTCGGGAAGGAGGATCGTGGCCGCGTCAGCACCCTCCTGCCCCAGATCGAGAGAAAAGGCCAGGAGCCCGAGTGAGGCGACGAGATGCTGCAGGTCGTGCACAGGTTCGTCAGCGGGGAGCCCCAGGAGACCCCGGGCGGTCGCGGCCACGTCGTCGGCCTGCTGAGCGTGGGCGGGCGCGTCCAGCGGTGACGGCGGTGCTGGACGTGAGCGTTGGATCTGGGAGGCAACGAACTCCACATCGCGAACGAGCATTTCGAGGGCCAAGTCGATGGACGGACTGGGAGCGCCCGGCTCGGACAGGTTGCGATGCGACACCATGGCTGGTGGAGAAGCGTTGGTGAACCAGTCCAACCGGAAGTTCAAAGCCTGTGCGATCGCGACCAATTCCAGTGCGGATACGCGACGTGTTCCCGATTCAATCTTCGCGATGGCGGTGCGGCTCAGGTCCGCGGCATGCGCGAGGCGGTCCTGGGTGAGCCCTCGGAGTCCTCGGCCTTCGGCGATGCGTTCTCCGAGGGTGACATCACGGATCTCCATGTGTGCGATTCTAGAACACAGGGGTCCCCGGGGATAGACCCTGGGACCCCTGCGCGACCTGTGGACGGCTACTTGTCGTCGCGCTGCTGCAGGAACTGGTTGACCTGGTCCTGCAGGCGCTGCGGCAGTCGCCCGGCCAGCTGCTCCGCCCGGGCGGCGAGCTCCTCCGCGGTGTTCTGCGCTGTCCCGGCAGCGGCGGTACCCGCCGTCGAGCCGGCGGCCGGAGTGTGTCCTGCGGCGGCCTGGGCCTGGTAGGCGGCCTCCTGCTGGGCGTGGTGGGCGGCGGCTCGCTGTTCGGCGACCCGATGCTGGGCGGCCTCATGATCGGCGCGGGCGTCGCCGTCGCGGCGGGCGTGCTCCGATTCGTAGCTGGTCAGCAGGGACGTTCGGATCTCCTGCGACAGGTCGCCCAGCGCCCCCGGGTTCGACGGCAGCAGCAGCACGTTGGAGCGGCCGTTGCGGGCGACGTCCTGCAGGGTGTCGAAGTACTGGGTCATCAGCAGCAACTGCTCGGCGGTGTCCTCGATGCCGGCCTCACGCAGCATCTCGTACTGCTCGGCGATGCCCATCGCGATCGCCTTGCGCTGGGCGGCGACGCCCTCGCCCTGCAGCCGCTTGGACTCGGCCTCGGCCTGGGCCTGGGTGACCCGCTTGATCTTGTCCGCCTCGGCCAGTGACTGGGCGGCGTCGCGTTCGCGCTGGGCGGCGTTGATCGAGTTCATCGAGTCACGCACCCGCGGGTCGGGGGAGATGTCGGTGACCAGCGTGTTGACGATCCGGAACCCGTACTCCGCCATCGACTGGGAGAGCCGCTGCTCCACGGTGGTGGCGATGTCGTCCTTCGACTCGAACGCGGTGTCCAGGGTCAGTCCGGACAGCGCTGAGCGGACGGTGTCGAACACGTACGACCGGATCTGGTCCTCCGGGTCGGAGAGCTTGTAGTAGGCGTCGACGACGGCGTGCTGGTCGATGACGTACTGCACGGCGACCGGGATCGTCACGAAGACGTTGTCCTTGGTCTTGGTCTCGATGTTGACCTCGAGCTGGCGCACCCGCAGCGAGATCGGCTTCGTCGTGGTCTCGATGAACGGGATCTTCATGTTGAGGCCGGCGCCGGCGACCTTCTGGAACTTGCCGAACCGCTCGACGAGCACGTTCTCCTGGGTGTGGACGGTGAAGAAGATGCTGGTCCGCAGGCCGCCGAAGAGCAGGCCGGCCACCACCAGCACCACGATGACGATGAGCAGGATCTCGAAGCCGGGCATGGGCGCCTTTCCGGTCGTGGGGATCCCGCAGGGACCGCCCAGAGTGATCGCCCTCACCCTATGGGATGACGGGGCCACTCGGGCCGGCGGCCCGGAACGCTCGCAACATGTTCGACACCCTGGCTCCGTACGCTCGGAACATGGACGTCGCGGTGATCGGGGCCACCGGTGCGGTGGGACGGCAGGTGTGCACCCAGCTGATCGAGCGCCGCGCGCTGCCCACCACCGCGCGACTCCAGCTGGTCGGTCGGCGCGGCGGCTCGTCAGCGGCGGCGACGCACGGCTACCGGGCCGACCTGATCGATGCGTACGACGAGATCGCGCCGCTGTTCGACGTGGCGCTGGATCCCGACGAGGTGGTCGCCGACGTCATCGTGGTGGCCTCCGGGGCGACGCTGGGCACGAAGCCGGGCCAACCGGTCGACCGGGCGGCGCTGGCGCGCGCCAATCACGCGATGTTCGCGGCGTACGCCGAGGCTCTGGCCGAGCACGG
Source organism: Raineyella sp. W15-4 (assembly GCF_033170155.1). Taxonomy (GTDB): domain Bacteria; phylum Actinomycetota; class Actinomycetes; order Propionibacteriales; family Propionibacteriaceae; genus Raineyella. Next base: position 762,287 of record NZ_CP137079.1, read on the forward strand.
TTCGGGGGACGAGGTGGTCATCGTGGTCACCAACCCGGTCGAGCTGGGGGTGGCGACGATGGCCGCCCGGCTCGGCCGACACCGGGTGATCGGGATGGGCGCCTGGCTCGACACCCTGCGGTTCCGTCGGGAGATCGCCCACAGCCTGGGGGTGCGCCGCCAGCGGATCGGTGGGTTCATCGCCGGTCAGCACGGCGACGATGCGGTGCCGCTGTGGTCCTCGGTGCGGATCCGCGGGCTGGTCGAGGGGGAGCGGGACCGTACCGTCGCCGGGCTGCGCGCCGGCCGTGACCTGGCCGGTTTCCCGGCGGAGATCGCCGCGGCGCAGGCCGAGCTGCTCGCCCAGCAGGACAGCGGACGGGCGTTCGCGATGGTCGAGGCGTGGCCGCCGGACCTGCGGACGGTCACCCGGCCCTGGCTGACCCACCAGTCGGGTGCACGGACGGCCGTCGGGACCGCCAACGCCACGGTGGACCTGATCTCCGCCCTGGCGGACGGCCGCGAGATCGTGACCGCCGGGCAGGTCGCGCTGGCGGGGGAGACCCGGGTGGCAGGTCGGCCGGTGCACGGGGTGCTCGGTGTGCCCGTCGTGCTGGGACCGGAGGGGTGGGGCGAGGTGCTGCTCGGTGACCTGCCGCCCGACGAGGATGCCCTGCTGGCCGGTGCGGCCCGGCGGATCGCCGCGACGGTCGCGCCGTACGTTCCGGCGGGGCCGTACGTTCCGGAAGGGGAGTCGGATGAGTGAACCGGTGGCGGACCCGTCGGCGCCGCGGTCCTGGGTGGCGCTGGTCCAGTGCCTGGACCAGCCGGGGGCGTTGATGGCGCTCGCCTCGGTGTTCGCCGAGCGTGGCGTCAACTTCAGTTCCCTCGCCACCGGCGCGCTCGACGGGCGCCCGGGGACGATCGCCCTCACCTTCGACGCCTCCGAGCGTCGGTGCCAGCTGCTCCGCCGGGCCGCCGAACGCCTCACCGTCGTCCGGTCCCTGGTGCTGCGCCCCTTCGACGATCCCGGCGCCCGCGCCGCCGGAGTGGTCCGGATGCCGCCCGGGACGGCCTTCCGGCCACCGGACGATCTGGACGTGGTCTGGTCCGGCGATTCCGCGGCTGGCGAGCCGGTGCTGGTGGAGGGCACTCTGGCCGACGTGGCGGCGGTCGCGTCGGCGGCGCGGGAGGCGGGCGCGCTGACCATCGGCACGGTGGTCTCCGAGGTCCGCTGACCCGGGCATCACCGCCGTCGGTCGGCGGCCCGCAGGATCGCCTTGCGGATCTCGTTGGCCCACAGCACCACCGACGCCATCGCCGCGCACACCAGCCACTGCTGCAGGGTCAACGGGGCGGTGCTGAAGGCGGCCTGCAGGAACGGCACCTCCACCACGAGGACCTGCAGCACTGCCACCGCACCGATCGACGCCCACAGCCACCGGTTGGCGAAGAGCCGGTGGAAGGCCGACACGGTCTCCGAGCGCGAGCTCAGCGCGTTGAACAGCTGGGCGAACACCAGGGTGGTGAACGCCGCGGTCTGCGCCTCGACGTACGTGTGGCTGCCGGGCACCAGCCCGCCGGGCAGCCACAGGTCGATCGTCAGCAGGGTGACCAGGCCCATCACCGCCCCGACCAGCCCGATGCCGAGCCACATCCGCCGGTCGATCACCCGCTCGCGAGGGTCGCGCGGAGGGTCGGCCATCACGTCGTCGATCTGCGGATCCACCCCCATCGCCAGAGCGGGCGCCGAATCGGTCACCAGATTGATCCAGAGGATCTGGGTGGCGAGCAGCGGCAGTGCCAGCCCACCGGGCACCTCGTGGACCAGACCGAGGGGTGCGGCCAGCAGCACACCGAGGAAGATCGTGCAGACCTCGCCCATGTTGGAGCTCAGCAGGTAGCGCAGGAACTTCTTGATGTTGGCGAAGATCACCCGGCCCTGCTCGACGGCCTCCACGATGGTCGCGAAGTTGTCGTCGGCGAGGATCATCCGGGCCGCCTCCTTGGTGACCTCGGTGCCGGCCCGGCCCATCGCGATGCCGATATCGGCGGCCTTCAGCGCCGGGGCGTCGTTGACGCCGTCGCCGGTCATCGCCACGATCCGGCCGTCGTCCTGGAGCGCGTCGACGATCCGCAGCTTGTGCTCCGGGGCGACCCGGGCGTACACCGATACCTCGCGGGTCGCCGCCCGGAACTCCTCGTCGGTCAGCTCGTCCAACTGCCCGCCGCTGAGTGCCCGGCCGTCCGGGGAGATGATGCCGAGGTCGGCGCCGATCCGGGCCGCGGTGCTGGGGTGGTCGCCGGTGATCATGATCGTCCGGATCCCGGCCCGGTGCGCCTGCCGGATCGCCGCCTCCGCCTCGGGCCGTGGTGGGTCGATGATCGCGACCATCCCGACATAGGTGAGGTGCTCCTCGGCAGACTCGTCCAGGCTCTCGGCATCCGCCCAGCCGGTCGCCCCGTCCGGGATGGGCCCGGCGGCGGCCGCCTCCTCCGGCGCCGTTTCCTCCGGTGTCGGTGCCGAGGCTGCCGGCGCCTCGCGGTAGGCGACGCCGAGCGTCCGGTAGGCCTGCGAGGACAGTTCCTCGACCTGGTCGAGGATGTCTCGGCGGGTCGCCTCGTCCAGTGGACGCACCCGGTCGCCGATCAGGTGGCTGTCGCAGCGGTCCAGCAGCACGTCCGGGGCGCCCTTGCTCAGCAGCCGGGTCTGCCCGCGATGGCTGTGCAGGGTGGACATCATCTTCCGCTCGGAGGTGAACGGGACCTCGGCCAGCCGCTCGTACTCGCTGAGGTCGTGCTCGGGGCCCTCCAGCTTGCGCGCGGCGACGAGGAACGCCGCCTCGGTGGGATCGCCCTGGATCGACCATGCCCCGTCCTGTTCGGTCAGCTGGGCATCGTTGGCCAGCGATCCCTGCCGCAGCAACGTACGGGCCTCGGTCAGCAGTGGCCCGTCCGCCGCCGGCGTCCCGAGCGGGCGACCCTCGTGGCTGGCCTCACCCTCGGGCCGGTACCCGATGCCGGACAGCTCGACCGTGCCCGAGGCGGTCACCAGTCGCTGGATCGTCATCTCGTTGCGGGTCAGCGTGCCGGTCTTGTCCGAGCAGATCACCGACGCCGACCCGAGGGTCTCCACCGACGACAGCTGTTTGACGACGGCGCGGTGCCGGGCGAGCTGCTGGACCCCGATCGCCAGCACCACCGACAGGATCGCCGGGAGCCCCTCCGGCACGGCGGCCACCGCGAGGGACACACCGAGCAGCAGCACGTCGACCAGCGCGGCCGGGGTGCGGACGTCGTTGACCAGGACGATGGTCACCATCACCACGACGGCGATGCCGATGACGATCCGGCCGAGAGCGCGCGAGACGTGCGCGATCTCCCGGTCCAGCGGGGTCTCGGCATCCTCGGTGCGGTCGAGCAGCCCGGCGATGGCGCCCATCTCGGTGTCCATGCCGGTGGCGGTGACGACGGCCCGCCCGACACCGCGGGCGACCGCGGTGCCCTTGTAGGCCATGTTCAGCCGGTCGCCGAGCGGTACGGGGGCGGTCAGCACGGCCGGGTGCTTCTCGACCGCCTGGGACTCGCCGGTGAGGGAGGACTCCTGGATCCGCAGCGCGGCACCGGTGAGCAGCCGGGCGTCGGCGCCGACGGTGTCCCCCTCGGAGAGCAGCAAGACGTCCCCCGGGACCAGGTCGGCGGACGGCACCGTCTGCCGGCGTCCGTCCCGGAGCACCTCCGACCGGGCCGCGGTCATCGTCCGCAGCGCGGCGACCGCGTCCACCGCCCTGCGCTCCTGGACGAAGCCGATGACCGCGTTGACCAGCAGGATCGTGACGATGACCAGGGCGTCGACAGGGACGCCGGTGGCGCCCTCGACCAGCCAGGCGAGGACCGAGATCGCCACCGCCACCAGCAGCAGATAGACCAGCGGATCCTGGAACTGGCGCAGCAACCGGTGCCAGCCGGGTTCCGGCGGGGTGCTGCGCAGTTCGTTGGGGCCGTACGTCGCCAGCCGATCGGCGGCCTCGGCGTCGGACAACCCCTGCTCGGGGTCAACCCGCAGGGCGGCGGCGATCGCGGCGGCGGGCCGCAGCGTGGGATCGCCCAGTCGCGGTGCGGCCTCACCTGCGGGACGGGCGGAAACGGGACGGGCGTCCGTGGCCACGTCTTCAGGGTAACGGTGCGGCGGGTCGGGGTTTCGGCGTGGGGTGACGGTGCGGCGGTCGGGCGACGGCGCGGCGGATCGGTCCTCGGTCGCACAATGGGGCGATGGACGGGAACGAGCGGACGGACGGGACCGAGGGTCCGGTGGCCGACATCACCTGGTTGGGGACGCCGGAGGGACACCGGGCGATCGCCGAGGCCGGGGCGCTGCCGGACACTGAGGCCCCCGGTGCGGTGGCGCGGCTGCGGGCCCGGTACGGCGGACATGCCGCCGCCGCGCTCACCCAGGTCGCGCTGCGGCGGGCGGCCCGGGTGAAGTTCGGCGCGGACGCCGAACGCTGGCTCTACACCCGGGCCGGGCTGGAGCAGGCGACCCGGCCGGCCGTCGCTGCCCATCGCGCCGCCACGTACGCCGCCGCCGGGGCCCGCACGGTGCTCGACCTCGGCTGCGGCATCGGGACCGATGCCCGGGCCTTCCTCGACGCCGGTCTGGACGTCGTCGCGGTGGAGCTCGACCCGGTCACCGCCGCCGTGGCCGCGGCGAACCTCGCTCCCGCCGTCGCGGCCGGCCGGGCCCGAGTGGTGACCGGTGACGCCACCGCGCTGCTCGACGGGCTGTGGTCGCCCGGCGTGTCGGTGTTCGCCGATCCGGCCCGCCGGACCGGGGCCGGGCGGACCTGGAACCCGGCCGACTTCACCCCGCCGTGGGACTGGGCGGTCGGGCTGCTGGACCGGGCCGCCGCGACGGGTGGCGTGGGGTGCCTGAAGCTGGGGCCCGGACTGCCGTACCGGCTGATCCCCGAGGGGGTGGCAGCCGAGTGGGTGAGCCATCGCGGTGATCTGGTCGAGGTCGCGCTCTGGGCGGGTGCCGGCGCCGGCCTGCCCGCCGCCGGCACCCGGACCGCCACCCTGCTCGACGACGCCGGCGCCGTCCATCGCCTCGTCGCCACCGACACGACGGTGCCGGGCCGGGAACCCGCCGTCGGGACCGTGCTGTGGGAACCCGACCCGGCCGTCATCCGGGCGGGGGCGGTGGACACCCTGGCCGCCCTGCTCGGCGCGGGCCGGGTCGCCGAGGAGATCGCCTACCTGGTCGGCGATCCGGCCGAGCCGGCCGATGCCGGTGCCCCGCCGGCCGGTGCCGGTGCCCCGCCGGCCGATGCCGGGGTCGAGCCGACGGCGTTCGCGACGGCCTTCCGGATCCTCGAGGTGCTGCCGGCCAGGGAGAAGGTGCTGCGGGCCTGGGTCCGCGAGCGTCGGGTCGGTCGGCTCGAGATCAAGAAGCGCGGCGTCGACACCGATCCGGCCGCCCTGCGCCGCCGGCTGCGGCCGTCCGGCCCGTACGCCGCCACCCTCGTGCTCACCCCGACGCCGGATGGCGCCAGGGCCCTGGTGGTGGAACGGGCGGAACGTACGTCACCCCCGCCGTCGCGCAGCTGACGGACCAGGTGCTGACGGACCCACCGGCCCCGGGTGAGCGGCGGCGTCACCTGGCGAGATGACCGGCGGTGGGGGTACCGACGGTTGCTACTCTCGCCACGTCAATGATCACAGTTTCAACGACTGTGCAGTCGTCGATCCAGAGGTGGAGCCCCCATGACCACGACCGTGCGCGCGCCGCGCAATGCCACGTCCGTCCCGATCCACGCCCCGCTCGCCGACCGGTGGAGCCCGCGGGGATTCGATGCCGACTACGTCGTCTCCGAGGAGGACCTGAAGGCCCTCGGTGAGGCTGCCCGCTGGGCACCGTCGGCGAGCAACCTCCAGCCGACCCGCTTCATCGTCGCCGCCCGCGGGACCGAGACCTTCGACAAGATCCTCTCCGCCCTGATGGACTTCAACCAGGCCTGGACCCCCCGCGCCTCGCTGCTGATCGTCGCCGTCGCCGAACTCGAGCGGGACGGCAAGCGGCTGCGGTGGGCCGAGTACGACTTAGGCCAGGCCGTCGCGCACCTCAGCGTGGAGGCCCAGTCCCGCGGGCTGCACGTCCGGCAGATGGGCGGGTTCCACGTCGACGCGCTCCGCGAGACCTTCGACCTGGGACCCGCACTGGAGCCGGTCAGTGTCGTGGCCGTCGGCAAGGCGGCCGCCGGTGACGACCTGCCGGAGAGCATCCGGCAGCGGGATGCCGCTCCGCGGACGCGTCGGGCGCTCGACGAGCTGACCATCGTCCGCGACGCCTGAGGCCCGGAGCCTTGTCGTTTCGCCGGGGCTGCCGTCCGGGAGGGGCCTGGTCCCCTACGATGCGGGCATGACTGTGGACCTCAGCGTCGAGATCGAGGAATCCGACGTCGCGACTCTCTCGCTGATTGCCGCCGCCGGCGGCCGCACCATCGAGGCGTACGTCACGGGACTCGTCCACACCGAGGCGGTCCGGCTGCGGCAGGCGGAGGCGTTCAGCCGGCTCGCGGATCGACGGCTCGCGGTCCAGGACACCTGGTTCCCATCCGTGGTAGCGGACGACGAGCAGGATGGTCGTGGAACGGGGTCGGCGGAGGACCAGGTCGACGACTAGCCTCCTGGTGTGAGCGAGAACACAGAAAACGATCTGGTGGCGACCGATCCGGGGGACCCGCGCCGGGTAGGCCCGGTGGCGACCGGCATCGTCGGGCCGACGCTGGCGCTGGTCGCCGTGGTCCTGGTCGCCGCTGCCCTCCGCCCCGGCGCCACCTCGGTGGGACCGGTGATGGCCGAGTTGCGCCATCAGTTCGGTCTCAACGGCGCGGTGGCCGGCCTGCTCACCGCCCTGCCGGGGCTGACGTTCGGGGCGATCGGCGCCCTGGCGGTGGCGCTGGCGCGCCGGATCGGCCTCACCGCGGGGGTGTTCACCGGTCTGGTGCTGATCGCCCTGGGGTTCCTGTTGCGGACGTTCACCGGGTCGACCGCCGCGTTCCTCGCCTGCACACTGATCGGCCTGGCCGGCATGGCGCTGGGCAACGTGCTGGTGCCCGCGTGGATCAAGCGGCATGGCGGGGGCGCCGTCACCCGGCTGATGACCGCGTACAGCGTCACCCTGCTGATCGGCGCCGCGGCCGCCTCGATTCTCGCTGCCCCGCTGGTGCGGGTCGCGCCCGGCGGCTGGCGGGCGGCGCTCGGCGTGTGGGGCCTCGCGGCGGGGATCGGTCTGCTGCCGTGGCTCGTCCTCACCCTCCGGGAACGACGGGACCGGGCCGACCGGGCCGGCGCGCCGATCCTGCCGCCGAGCGGGTCCCTGCTGCGGTCGCCGACCGCGCTGGCGCTGTCGCTGTTCTTCGGGATGCAGGCGCTCAACGCGTACGCCCAGTTCGGCTGGCTGCCGCAGATCTATCGGGATGCGGGACTGTCGGGGGAGGCGGCCGGCGCACTGCTGGGGCTGATCTCCCTGCTGGGGATCGTCGGCGGCTTCCTGATGCCGGTCTGGGTGGAGCGCTCGGCGGACCTGACGGCGGGGATCGTCGGCTTCGGCGTGCTCACGGTGGGCGGCTACGTCGGCCTGTGGCTGGCCCCGGCCGCGGTGCCGTGGCTGTGGGCGGGCTTGCTGGGCCTGGGCGGTTGGGCGTTCACTGCGGCGATCGCGATGATCACCGCCCGGACACACAACCCGCACGTGACGGCCCGGGTGTCGGGATTCGCCCAACCGGTCGGCTACGTACTGGCCGGTCTCGGGCCGCTGTTGGTCGGCGTGCTCTACCAGGTGACTCACGGCTGGACCGCGGTGCTGGCGCTGTTGGTCGGCACCGCCGTGGTGATGACGGTCGCCGGCCTGCGGCTCGCCCGGCCGACGTACGTCGACGACGAGATCTGACCGCGGCGGACCGCTCCGTCCGGATGGAGCCGACCGGCGAGCCGCCGCACGAATGAGCAGTCCTCAGGGCCGGCGCGCCTCGAACTCGAGGCGTACGTAGTCGATCACCGGCTCGCCCATCGCCCGGGCCACCGCGTCGACGTACCCGTCGCGGTCCTCCGCCGGCATCCCACGCACCACCTCGCCGAGGATGATCGTGGCCAGGTAGGGCCGCAGCGTCGCCCCGTCGAGCACCAGCGGATCGGGACGCAGCCGGACGGCCACGTCCACGAACCCGGCGGCGACCAGCGCGGCCCGGGTCGCCTCGACCCCGGCGAAATGGGTCGCATCGGCCGGCTCGGCGACACCCTCGACCAGCCGGCGGGCCCGGTGGACCCGCTGCAACTGGCCCTCGCCGCCGGCGTCGACGACGAACCGGCCGCCGGGACGCAGCGCTGCCGCGACGGCGCCGAACACCCGCGGGTGGTCCGGGATCCAGTGCAGCGTGGCCACACTCATCACCGCGTCCACCGGCTCGTCGAGGGTGAATCCCGCTCGCAGATCCGCCTGCCGCAGCACGACGCGGTCTGCGTACGGGGCCAGCGTCCTGGCCGCGGCGGTCAGCATCCGCGGTGAGGCATCCAGCGCGATCAGCCGACACCCCGGATGCTCGGCCAGCAGCACCGCGGCGTCACGTCCGGTGCCGCAGCCGAGCTCCAGGATCGTCTCCCCGTCGACTGCTCGCAGCCGGTCCAGCACCCGCCGGCCCCACGCCTCGTGCGGCAGGGGGAGAGCACCGTACGTCACGGCGTCCCAGTCACGGGGCGATCCGGCGGGCCGCACGGTGGCGGAGGACGCCGCGGGCACCGGTGCCGTGGATGGCGGTGGCGTGGATGGCGGTGGGGTCGTTGCCGGCTCCGATGGGGCTGCCGGGGGCGGAGTCGGCGGGAACGCCTCGCGGGACGGGTCAGTGGCCATGGGGCCATTGTTCCCGCCGGTGGTTGCAACCCGCCGCCGGTCGGACCTCAGTCGACCAGGTCGGTCTCCTGGGGATCCTCCCGGGCATCCTGGGCGGTGGCATGGCGGGTGCCCGGCTTGTGCTCCGGCGGGGCGTAGAGGGAGTAGAGCTTCAGCGGTTGATCGCCGATGTTGATCACGTTGTGGTAGCTGCCCGCCGGGATGAGGATGGCCCAGTCGTCCTCCACCTCCTGGTCGAGGGTGTAGTCGTCCTTGGCCGGGCCCATCACCACCCGGGCCCTGCCCTCCTCGATCCGGATGAACTGGTCGTGGTCGTCGTGGATCTCCCCGCCGACGTCGCCGCCCGGCTCGATCGCCATCACGGTCAGCTGCAGGTTCTTCCCGGTCCACAGTGTGTCGCGGAAGTAGGTATTGTCGGTGGTGGCGTCCTCGATGTCCACCACGTACGGGTTGGGTCCGGAGTCGGTCATGCCAGTCGTCCTTCCTCGCGTTTCGGTGGTTCGAGCCTATCCCCGGGCACTGACCGCGGGGCGGCTGGTGCCCGGACGGGACTCGATCAGCCCCCACCCGGCGGTGAGCACCAGCGGCAGGTGGAGCACTCCCATCCACCAGTAGGCCGGATGAAGCGCGAACCAGTCGAGCAGGTTGAGCAGACCGAAGAGCAGCCCGACCCAGGCGACGGTGCCCAGGGTGCGGCGGTCCACCTCGTCGGGGAAGAGCAGTAGGGTGCCGAGGACGACCGGGGTGATCATGCAGTAGGTCACCCCGGCCTCGTTGGTCAGCACGGTGCCGATCGACGGGACGAGCGAGCCGTCGACCATCGCGTACGGCATCAGCAGTGCCAGCGCCATCGGGACCAGCAGCCAGAGCCGTCCCCGGCACAGTCCCTCGCGGCGCAGCGTGGTGCGCCCGCGGACCAGATCAAGGACACACCAGACCGCCACGACGAGCATCACCACGGTGTTGCCGATCAACCAGGCGAAACCGTACGTGGTGGTGTCGGCCATGTTCTGCCCGAGGCCGACGGCCACCAGGATCGTCGCGTAGTAGCCGATCAGGGCCTGGCCCGCCCATCGCGCGCCGAGGAACGGCAGCACTGCGACCGCCAGCAGGAGCAGCTTGGCGACCGGCAGCAGTGCCGGGATCGCGGTGACGTACGGGGCCTGCAACACCTCCCGGACGACGTCGGCCGTCCGGGCCGGCTCATAGGGTCGTGCGGTGATCGCCGGTACGACGAGGACGGCGGCCAGTACGACCCGCCACCACACCCGGTGGCTGAGTGGTGCGCGTGCCTTCCGCCGCTCCATGGCACCGACTGTAGCCCGGACCCGTGGTTCTCACCTGCTACCGGAGCGGGTCATGCTGGCGGGCCGGATGTCAGTTCGTATAGGTCAGGAGTTGCCGGCCCTGGACGTCGGTGATGTCGAGGGTGCTGATCTGGCTGGCGGTGAGCGCGGTCCCGGTGCTGAACGTGACCTTTCGTCCGGGGCCCAGCTGCCAGTCGCCGAGTGGGTAGGTCGCGCCGTCGGTGCCGCGCACGGTGAGGCCGTACCGGTAGTCGGGGCTGGCAGTGTCGGTCCGGTCCCAGCAGGTGACCTCGATCTCGGTTCCCCAGGCGGTGGGCTGCAGCACGACCGTGGCGCTCAGCGGACTGGTGCCGATCGGCGTCATCGGTCGGTTGTTCAGGCTGTTGTCCAGCAGCGGGAGGGCGAGGAGGACCAGCGCGGTCAGGCATGCCGCGGCGACCGCGCCGAGGCTCCCGATGAGGGTCGTTCGGCGGCGCCGGGTGCGCCGGGCCGCCGCGAGCAGCCCCGGCAGCAGGGTCTCCGGGGCCGGGGGCGCCAGGATGTCCGGTGTGACGCTCTCGTCGAGGAGGCCGTCCAGGGCGCCTTCGTCGGCCACCGCGAGGTAGGGCAGGACACGGCGTGATTCCTCCAGCGCGGCGCGGCAGCTGGGGCACCGCTCCAGGTGCGCCTCGTACTCGGCGCGCTCGTCGGGTGACAGTGCGTCGAGCAGATACGCGGCGTCCAGATGAGCGTACGGATCCTTGCTCATGCGACACCCCCAGTTCCCCAATCGCCAGCCGGAGCGCTCGCAATGCGTAGTGAGTACGGGACTTCACCGTCCCGGGGGCGATGCCGAGCGTCTCGGCCGCCTCCGTCACGGAACTCCCCCAGAAGTAGCACTCGCGCAGGACGGCGCGGTGTTCCGGTGACAGACGTTTCAGCGCCTCCGCGACCAGGACACGGTCGACGACCAGGTCCGCGGTGTCCGGCACAGGTCGGTCCGGGACATGATCGGTGACGGTCTCGCGGCGGCTCCGCGCCGACCGGGACTCGTCGATGACGATGCGCCGTGTCACGGTGTACAGCCACGCGCGCGGTGAGCCGAGCCCGGGATCGAAGGCCTGGGGGTGCCGCCAGGCGCGCAGCAGGGTCTCCTGCACGAGGTCCTGGGCGCGGGTCGGATCACCCCTGGTCAGGCGGGAGTGCGTATCGCCACAGCGCCTGGCCGCGTTCCGCATGCAACTCGCGCAGCAACTCGGTGTCGTCCACGTACGTCTCCCGGTGTCGACCGCTCGGCACATCACCCAGTGTCCCCCTCGTCACGGGGCGTGTCTTCGTTGACGTGGTCAGTGGCCTCGACGTGATCAGTAGCCTCCGTACCCCCCGTTGCCCGCGCCGGTGGACGGCGCGGAGCTCGTGATCGGGCTTCCTGAGGGGGCGACGAGCCACCAGCGGGCGCCGAACTCGTTGCTTCCCTGCCCGGTCGTCTGCCCGGCTCCGGAGTCCTTGACGTAGTAGTACAGCGGATGGCCGTCGTAGCTGGCCTGCAGGCCACCGCCCGGGCGGTTGATGGTGCCGAGGCCGGCCGCCGTCACGCCGGCCGAGGCCTGTGGGGTCGCGTCGACGATGACCGGCTGCCAGACCCGGGCGCACGCTCCGGAGCAGGTCGACGTGCCGGCGCTGTCGGCCTCGAACAGGTACAGCGTGCGACCCTGGCCGTCCGTCAGATACGTTCCCACCGAGCCTGACCCGGTCGAAATCACGCTCGTGGTGCTGGCTGCGCTGTTTCCCGGCGGCGCCGAGCCGTAGCCCGGACCACCGGGACCAGAGGCCACCAGCCCCACCGCCGCCACCGCGAACGACAGCGTCGACATCGCCAACCGCCATCCATGTCGCTGGTCCATGGCTTTCGCCTCTCCTCGCGGCCGCCGGATGCGTGCCTCTCACCCAGGGAAACGTGGGAGGGCAGGCGATGGTTCACGGTCCGGGGCGGCTCAGAGCCGAAAGATCCGCGGCGGACCGTCCCTATCCGGAGCCGCCCCTATCACCCACTTCGCGGTCGCGGGGGGACTATGAGCGGGTGAGGTCGGACCTGCTGAGCCAGGCCGAACTGTTCCGTCTCGAAGGGATCGTCGCGATCGGCGCCGCGGCGCTGTTGCTGGTGCGGCCGGGGCGTGTCACCGCCCTGTTCGCGCTGCTGGTGGGCGGAGCCGGAGCCGTGGCGGTCCTGGCGTACACGTACGTCGATCCGGGGGCGCTCGGCCCGCTGCCGGACATGTACGAGCCGGTCTGGTTCCTGGAGAAGGTCGTCAGCCTCATCGCGCAGCTGATCGCTGTGGTGGCGGCCGGTGCCCTGGTGGTGAGGGGCATCCCGGCGAGGAGCCACCGGGCGCCCGGCCCCGGACCCGTCAGCCGGCTCGTTCGGTGAGCGCGGTCGGTCCGGCGAGGGTCGTCACGGCCAGGAGCGACGTCCGACCTGCAGGAGATCGGCCCGGGTGCGTCGGGACAATGGACCCATGACTGACCGAAGATCCCCGGCGTACGTCGCCGTGATCGGCCCCGGCAGCGCGGTGTCGCCGCAGCTGCTCGCCCAGGCCCACGAGGTCGGCCGTCTGCTGGCCGCCCGCGGCGCCGTCGTCCTCACCGGAGGCCTGGGCGGCATCATGGCCGCCGCCGCCAGCCGCGGGGCGTACGAGGCCGGCGGCACCACCGTCGGCCTGCTGCCCGGCCCCGACCGGGGTGACGGCAATCCGTACCTGACCGTCGCCCTGCCGACCGGACTGGGCGAGCTGCGCAACGGCCTGCTGGTGCGCAGTGCCGACGCCGTGGTCGCCGTGGGCTGCAGCTGGGGGACGCTCAGCGAGATCGCCCTGGCGGTCCGGACCGGCGTCCCGGTGGCGGTGATCGACTGCTGGGACCTGCCCGATGGCGAGCCGCGCCGGGTGACGAGTGCCGCCGAGGCCGTCGCCGCAGCGTTCGGTGCGGGGGAGGGACCGGCGGAGGACGAGGACCCGCACGATCGCCCGGAGCCGCCCGGCGCCACCGCCACGACGAAAGCCGACCGATGAGCCACCCTCGCAGCTCCGCCGTTGCCTGGCTGTGGCTGTCCGTCGTCGCCGCGGTGCTGGCGATCGCCGGCAACATCGTCGCGCTGTCGTGGCCGGGTTTCTACGCCGACCTCACCCCGGCGTTCCTGCCCCAGGCGTACGCCCAGGACATCGCCAACCTTGCGCTCGTCTCGCCGCTGATGCTGATCTGCGCCGGCTTGGCGCTGTGCGGGTCGGACCGCGCTTATCTGCTCTGGCTCGGCACCCTCGCCTTCACCGTCTACAACTACGTGATCTACACCTTCGCGGTGCCCTTCGGGCCACTGTTCCTGCTGTGGGTCGCGGTCCTCGGCCTGTCCACGTACGCCCTGATCGGCGGGCTGACGACGCTGGATCGTACGATCGCCCGACGGTTCACCGGCCGTCGTACCGTCACCGTGGTGGGCTGGTCGCTGATCGTCCTCGGGGCGCTGTTCGCGCTGCTGTGGCTGCGCGAGGACGTGCCCGCGCTGCTGGCCGGCACCACGCCGCAGAGCGTGGTCGACCTGGCGGTGCCGACCAATCCGGTGCACGTCCTGGATCTGGCGTTCTTTCTGCCCGCGGTGATCGGGGTCGGGGTGCTGATGCTGCGGCGCCGGCCGTTCGCCGTGGTGGTGGCGCCGGTGCCGTTGGTGTTCCTGATTCTCACCGGCGTGCCGATCCTGGTCACCCCGCTGGTGCAGAGTGCCGTCGGCCAGCCTCCCGCCTGGAGTGTGGCGGTCGTCATCGGCCCGCTCACCCTGGTCGTGACAGTGCTCCTGATCTGGCTGCTGGCATCGATCGGTGCCCCTGACCGGCGGGCCGCGGACCGGACCAGCGGCGAGGGCCGGTGACACCGACGGTGTCACCGGCCCCAACGCAGTCGTCGCCCAGCAGGCCTACAGGTGCGTTTCGCCCGTACGCTTGTGTTCGACTACCAGCACAACCGCGCGGGCGAAACCTACAGGTGGCGGAGACCGGTACCGAAGCACAGGGCGACAACAGACCCGGCACACCGGCTCCGCGTGACCGGATCAGTCGACCAGGTTGGCCTCGACGAACCGCTCGGTGTGGGTCTGCTGGTGCCGGGTCTCGCGGGACAGCACCACCGCCAGCCCGCTGATCACGAAGAACACCGACATGTAGAGCGCCAGGCTGGTGGTGTCCCGGCCCTGCCCGACGAACTGGTCGGCGATCAGCGGGGCCAGGCCACTGCCGATCAGCGAGCCGAACTGGTAGGTCAGCGAGACACCGGTGTAGCGGGCGTTCGGGTCGAACTTCTCGCCGAGGAACGCGCCGATCGGCCCGTACATCGATGCCTGCAGGATCGGGTTGCCGACGATGAACGCCAGCCCGATCAGCAGCGGCTGGTTGGTGTTGAACAGGGCGAACATGCCCCACAGCCCGACGGCCGACAGGATCGCCCCGCCGATCATCACCGGCCGGCGGCCGAGCCGGTCGGACAGCCAGGCGGAGGCCGGGATGGCAAAGACGTGCAGGAAGTTGGACACGGTGAGCATCATCAGCGCGTCCTGACGGCCGACCGCGCCACCGGCGACGACGTACGGCACCGCCCAGACCGCGAGCAGACCCTGCAGGAACAGCGGGGCGCCGGTGGCGAGGATGCCGAGCACGACCTCCTTGCGGTACTTGGTCCACATCTCCACGATCGGGACGTTGGTGCGCACCTCACCACGGCGCCGGGCCTCCTCGAACTCCGGCGACTCGTGGATCTGCGAGCGCAGGTAGAGGCCGACCAGGACGACGACGAAGGAGAGCAGGAAGGGGATGCGCCAGCTGGCCCACCAGATGTCGGGGGCCAGCATGAAGTCCTTGCGGCCGGAGAACAGGCCGAGGACCAGGGTGGCCAGCACCGCGCCCATCGGCGCGCCGGCGACGGCCACGGAGGCGCCGAAGCCCTTCTTGCCGTGCTCGGAGTGCTCCATCGACATCAGGGTGGCGCCGGCCCACTCACCGCCGACGGCGATGCCCTGGATGACGCGCAGGACCACCAGGATGACCGGCGCGGCGACACCGATCTGTGCCGAGCCCGGCATCAGGCCGATGGAGACCGAGACGAGGCCCATCACCAGCAGGGTGATGAAGAGCATCCGCTTGCGGCCGAACTTGTCGCCGAAATGGCCGAAGAGCAGACCGCCCAGCGGACGCGCCGCGTAGCCGGTGAAGAGGATGACGTAGGAGAGCGTGGTCGCCAACGCCACCGGCAGGTTGGCGAAGAACAGCTTCGGGAAGACGAGGCCGGCGGCCGCGCCGTACAGCAGGAAATCGTAGTACTCCACGGCTGAGCCGATGAAGCTCGAGGCGCGGGCCTTGAGGGTCTGGCCGGACGTACCGGCGGTGGTGGTGGACATATGGCTCCTCAGGGATGCCGTGTCCCGGCGGACCGGGGCAAGGGGGGACAACGTTGTCGATCTGGGGGGTCTGTTGAGATCTGGGGGGTCTGTTGAGATCTGGGGGTCTGTTGAGGTGGGGCGTACGGGTGGCGTACGCCCCCCGGGGTGGGCCGGGGCCGGTGGAATCAGGCGGTGGTGGCGAAGAGTGCCCCGAAGCCGGCGATCCACTCGGGGATCGCGCGGTAGTAGCGCTCCTGGACCGAGTACGGCCCGGCGGTCCGCATCGCCGAGCAGGCGGCCACCCAGCAGCGGACCTCGTGGCTGGAGTGACCGGCCTCGGTGGTCATCCGGGCCGCGGTGTAGGCGTCGAAGTCCTCGACCCGGCCGGCGGCGCAGACGTCCAGGAACGCCGTGTCCCACTCCGGGTTGAGGTCCTGGATCGTCGCCTCGCCGGCGGCGAAAGCCAGGCCGGTGCTGATCGTCCGCTGCTGGCGGGCCGCCCGGGCCTCCGGGGTGGGGTGGCGCCCCTGGAGCAGGAACGTACGTTGCGCCTCGGTCGCCTCGGCCCAGCGCGGCACCGGCGGGTCGTGGGAGAGGCCGCCGGAGCCGATCAGCAGCACCCGCTCGTCCAGGCTCGCCAGGTAGCGGCCGAGCGCCTCGCCCATCAGCCGGATCCGGCTCATCGGGACGAACGGCTCGGCCACCCCGTTGACGAAGACCGGCACGGTGGGGTAGCGGTCGATGCCGCCGAGCACCAGTTCGGGGATCTGCACCGCGCCGTGGTCCAGTTCGGCACCGCGGCTGATCGTCATGTCGATCCCGGCGTCGGCGGCGTGCTGGGCCATCCCGGCGGCGATCTCCTCCGGCACCCGGAACGGGCCGGCGGCGGTGTCGAAGTCACCCACGGCCGTGCCGGCGTAGCAGATCGCGAACGGTGGCATCAGGTCGTAGAAGAAGCCGTTGTAGTGGTCCGGCCCGAAGGAGACCACCAGGGTCGGGTCGACCTCGGCGACGAAGGCCCGGGCCCGGTCGAACAGGGCGTCGACCTCCGCCCGTACTTCGGCGCCGGGATCGTTGAACCCCATCAGCGGGGTGTGCGACATGCACAGCAGCGACAGCGACATGGCTCAGACCCCAGCCGTCTCGTGGGCGGCGGCGGTCGTCTCCGGGCCAGCGAACGTCCGTACGGCGTGGGCCGCCGTCAGCGCCGCGTGGAAGGCCTTCGGCAGGTCCTGCGCCAGGCAGGCCACGGCCACGAAGTGGTCGGGCCGGATTGCCACTGCGCCGACGGACCGGACGTCGAACCAGGACTTCAGCGCATTGGTGGTGTCGCCGACGACGATCGAGGTGGCGCCGAACTGCTCCTCGGCCCAGGGCCGCTGGGTCTCCGAGATGAAGGTGACGAAGCTGCCGCCGAGGCGGCGGAACAGCGCCACGTCCTCGGCGCCGAGCAGCCGGGTCGGGTCGTTGCCCCAGGCGGCGATGGTCCACCAGTCGCCCAGCACGTCGTCGAGCCGGACGTTCGTACGATCCGCGGTGATGACCCGCGGCTGGATGAACTGCAGCCCGACCGGGGAGGTCTTCTCCACGGTGTTGCGGAACGGGATGAACCGCCCGCCGCCGACCCGGGCCTCGGCGGTGCCGGGCCGCAGCGTTTTCTGGTCCACGACCACGCCGCTGCTGTAGCGCGGGATCGGCTTGAACCGCATGTCGGTGAAGTACTCCTTCACCTGCGGCAGCACGTTCATTGCCGAGGCGGCGGTGTCGCGGAGGAAGGCGAGGGTCCGGTCGGTCGGCTTGATGATCGAGCCGAAGGTCATCGACAGGTCGATCATCGCCTTGGCGTGGTCGGTGCGTTCGGTGGTGTAGGTGTCGAGGATCGCCTCGTCGGTCTGGCCCTTGATCACCGAGGCGAGCTTCCAGCCGAGGTTGGTGGCGTCACGGACGCCGGAGTTCCAGCCCTGGCCCATCCACACCGGCATCAGGTGCGCGGCGTCGCCGGCGATCAGCACCCGGCCCTTGCGGAAGGACGAGGCGATCCGACCATGGTGGGTGAAGACCCGGCGGCGGATGACGTCGAGCTGGGTCGAATCCGGCACGTGGTCCTTCAGCAGTTCGGCGACGAAGGCGTCGTCCTCGACCTTCTCCGAGGGCTCGTCGTCGAAGAGCATGAACTCCCAGCGCCGCACCGCGTGCGGCAGGCCGATCGACACGTACGGGCGGGCCGGGTCGGCACCGAGGTAGACGTTCGGGGTGCCCAACGGATCGTTGTTGACGTCGATCACCACCCAGCGGGTGGACGGCGACTTGCCCTCGAACCGGACGCCCATCCACTTGCGGGTCGGCGACTTGCCGCCGTCGCAGCCGACGAGGTACTTCGCGTCGATGGTCACGGTCTCGGTGCCGCCGTCCGCCAGCGCGTGCTCCACGGTCGCGGTGACCGTGTCGGTGCCCTCGGCGATGTCCACCAACGAGTGACCGAAGCGCACCTCGACGCCCGGGTAGCGGGACAGGCCCTCGTACAGTGCGTTGTCGACCTCGGGCTGGAGGAAGCCGTGCTTGCGCGTCCAGCCGTACGGCTCGCCCTTGGGGTCGTTGGTGAGGATGACGTCGCCGTGGCCGTTGACCAGCCGCATCACGTGCTGGGGCACCGTGAAGGGCAGCACCTCCTCGGCCAGGCCGATGGACTGGATCGTCCGGAACGACTCGTCGTCGAGACCGACGCCGCGGGGATAGTCGATCAGCGAGGGCAGCTGCTCGACCACGATCGCCGTGACGCCGTACTTGCCGAGGAAGTTCGCCAGGGTCAGGCCCACCGGTCCGGCGCCGGCGATCAGGACGTCAGTGGTCACGGTTTCGGCGGTCACGGTCATCGGGAAACTCCTTCGTCGTTGAGCGGAATGAGCTCCATGGTGGGGTGAGGTGCATCACTCTGTGTGGCCCGTGTCACGTTCCGGCACGCGGAACAACTGGGTCTTGTAACATCACAAAGGATCGTTGTGGGAGGGCTGTGGGTCGTCGGCAGAGCGCGGCGGTCGTCAGCAGGCGTGGGTCGTCAGCGGGCGCGCCCGGTCGTGCGGCGGCCGTCAGCAGGCGTGGGGCGACCGGGAACGGAGGGCGGATGGACAGCGACGACGTGGACACCCGGCTGGTGCGGGCCTACCTCGCGGTGGCGCGGGAGGGCAGCTTCACCCGCGCCGCGGCGGTGCTCGGGGTCACCCAGCAGGCGGTCAGCCACCAGGTGCGCCGACTGGAGGATCTGCTCGGGCAGCGGCTCTTCGTCCGGCACGGCGCCGGGGTGGCGCTGACCGCGAAGGGTTTCGACCTGCGTCCGCAGGCCGAGGCGCTGGTCCGGGCCGCCGACGTGATGTTCCGGCGGGCCCGCGGCGCCGAGGGGGTGATCCGGGTCGGTGAGATCCGCGGCCGGCGGATGATGCAGGAGGTGTGGGCCAGCCATCGGCGGCACCGGCCGCAGGACGTCGTCAGCGTCCAGGACCTCACCGGGGAGGAGCAGGTGGAGGCACTGCTGGCCGGCCACCTCGACATCGCGATGGACCGGCTCACCGAGGAACTGCCGGGGATCGCCCAGACCCCGCTGCGGTTCGACCCGCTGATGGTGATGACCGTACGCGAGCTCGACCATCCGACCCTGCGCAGCACCCGGTTGGGCAACGCGTTCACCTCCCGGGAGCGGTTCCGCGGCTGGCAGAAGTTCTGCTCGGTGGTGCAGGAGGAGCTCAACCTGGTGTTCGAGCGCGTCCCGCACGACATCACCATGCTGGAGGCGATCGGGCAGGGCCAGATCCGCGGGGCCTATCCGCCGGTCGTCGCGCTGCAGGGGCTGCGGGACTACCCGGGTGCGGAGGGCTTCACCTTCCAGTGGTTCGAGGACGTGCAGCCGTATTTCGCCTGGTCACTGCTGTGGCGGACCGACGAGACCCGCTCGGAGGTGCTGGCCTTCGTCGACACCGCCCGGGACGTGGCCCGGGCCAAGGGATGGCTCCGGTTGGCGCCCGGTGCGGCCCCGGCCTGGTTCCCCTCCGACGGGGTGCTCGGGGCCGCGGACGCGGAGCCGGCGTAGCCAGTCGGCTGCCCGCCTCCGATTCCTGGATCGATGGTTGAACTCACCCGGCAATCCAGGAATGGCGCGGCGACCTCATGGTCGCGCGAGGTCTCAGAGGTGCTCGACCAGCCCCGCTCCCCAGGCGCGGGCCCGCTCCGACTCGCCGTCGAGCAGCGGCCCGGGCGTGCCCGCCACCCAGAAGGTCTCGCCTCGCTCGACGTCCGGGATGCCGCGGCCGTGCAGGGCCTTCGCGGCGCTCCTGGCCGCCGAGCCGGGCACGAAGGCCTTCTTGACCTTGGTGTCGAAGGTGACCACGGTGACGTGCGGGGGCACCGACGCCTTGGCGATCCACTCCCGTACGCCGGTGGCCTTGCGGGCGGGATCGGTGTCCTGTGCCTTCTCCAGGGCGTCCTCCCGGGTCGATTCCCGGCTCATCGAGAGGGCATGGGTGGGGCCGCCCAGGACCAGCAGGGTGACGTCGTCGGGCAGGGCCTCGGGGGCCTCGGTGACTTCCTGGAGGGTCAGCGGGACGCTGTCGCCGCGCTGCGTCAGTGCTTCGCGCAGGCCGTCGGCCACTGCCTCCGCGATCGATTTCGTGTTGCCGAACATGGACTCGTAGACCACGAGAACGCTCATGGGTCCAGCGTCCCATCGGTGGGGGACACGACGGGAGGGCCGGTGCGCCCGGTTCCCGAGAGCTGCATCACGTCCGGGTCAGAGCAGCTCCACGTACCCGTCGGTGCCGTTGACACGGCTCCGCCGATGCCCTTGGTGTCGTCGGCACCGAGGCGGGACAGCCCCTCGAGCAGCGCAGCCAGTGCCGGGTCGCCGGCGACGGCGTCCGTATGCGCGTCGGTGGTGATGCAGAATCCCTCGGGCACCCGCACCCCGTCGATCCGGGACAGTTCTCCCAGATTGGCGCCCTTGCCACCGGCGACCGCGATCATCGTCGCGTCGAGCTGCTCGAACCCCAGCACGTATCCGGTCATCCATGTCTCCCATCGCCCGACCTGCCACGCCGGGCCGGTGCGGCTCGGCAGCCCAGTGCGTGACCGGGTGAGGCCCCGGCGCGAGTCGGTGGTCCTTGTCCACCGACTATCCACTGTGCAGCATGAACGCCCAGTTGACTCTGAGTTCGGCGAACCGGCCACCCGGTGGTCGGCGCAGACCGTACGACCCGCGCCGGCCGGTGGAGGCTGGGCCCGGGCCCCTCCGCGCCGGCGGCGTTCGCCTCACGAGCCGGCCGGGCTTGTCCGCGGCTGCTGATCCTGGGGTGTGTCGAGGGCGGCGAGGAGAGCGACAGCTGCTGTGACGTCGGTCGACTCCGGGAGGAGGGTTTCGAGCAGGCTGCCCCATTCGGCCCGGACCCGAGCGGCGATCTGCCGGGCCTCGTCGGTCAGGTTCAGGTGGGCCACGCGTCCGTCGTGCGGGTCGGCCGTCCTGGTCACCAGGCCCTTGGCCTCCAGTGAACGAAGTCCCGCGCTGGCATTGCTGCCCTGCATGACGAGGTCCGCGGCGACCTGGGTACGGCTGGTCCCGGGGTGGTCATCGACGTACCGCAGCAGCATGCTCTCCACCGCGCCGAGCGGGGTGATCCCCGGGTCCTGGAAGCGGTGTGCCTCGATCCTGCGGGCGACGCGGACGATGAGGTCGGCCAGTTGGCCGAGCTGGGTGACCCGATCGGGCGCGTCGGGCGCATCGGGTGCGGGGGGCGCGGCACTGCACATGGAGCTGACCTGCCTGTTCACTAGATACATATGATATTATACGTATATCCGACGACCTTTGATGCCGGTCGGTACCAGCCATTCCTCCCGGAAAGGTCTTCCCTTGGCAACCCCCATGAAGCCGTCCCACCCGTTCCTGGTCCTGCTCGGGCCGCTCATCTCCGGGTTCATCGGCCTGTTCAGTGAGGCGGCCCTGAATATCGCTCTGCCGGACTTCATGGGCATCTTCCGGATCAGCGCGGCGACGGTGCAGTGGCTGACGACCGGGTACCTGCTTGTCGTCGGCGTGCTGTTGCCGATGTCGAGCCTGCTCGTCCGCTGGTTCACCACCCGGCAGTTGGTGTTCACCACCCAGGTCGCGTTCGTCGTGGGCGCTGTCGTCAGTGGCCTGTCCGGAAGTTTCGGCATGCTCCTCGTCGGACGACTCATCCAGGGCATCGCCACCGGCATCCTCATTCCGCTCATTGTCAGCACCGCCGTCGCCGCGTTCCCTCCGCAGCGGCGGGGGCGGGCAATGGGCCTCATCGGGTTGGTCCTCATGTTCGCTCCTGCCATCAGTCCGGTCGTCGCCGGCCTGATCCTGGAGCTGGCGAGCTGGAAATGGATCTTCTGGATGATGCTCCCGTTCGTGGTGGCCTCGTTCATCGTCTCGGTCATCTTCCTGCGCAACGTCCGGGAGATCACCCGACCCCACGTCGACGTGGCGTCGATCGTCCTGTCGACAGCGGGCTTCGGGCTGTTCGTCTTCGGTCTGAGCTCGATCGCCGACCAGGGCTGGTCCAGCCCGCTCGTCTACGGCAGTCTCGTCGTCGGTGTGATGGCCCTGGTGCTGTTCGTACGGCGGCAGCTGCGCCTGACCGATCCCGTCCTCGATGTCCGGGCTTTCACCCGGCGCAACTTCTCGGTGGCCGCGGCGACCATCTTCGTCAACGGCGCCCTGGTCCTGAGCGTCATCTACCTGATCCCGATGTACCTCCAGCAAGGCCTGGCCGTCGGGGCCCTGGCTGCCGGGCTCGTCATGCTCCCGGGTGGGCTTGTCAACGGAGTCTTCTCGGTCTGGGCGGGCCGGGCGACCGACCTCCACAAGCCCTGGGTTCTTGCCCGGATCGGCTTCGGCGTCGCGATTGTCGGCGGCCTGCTCTTCCTGCTCATCGGTGCCGGCACGCCGATCTGGCTGCTGATCCTCGCCCACAGTGTCGTCATGGTCGGTGTCCCGATCGCCATGACGTCGGGTCAGACCTACGGACTCAACTCGCTGCCGAGCAGCCTCGGCGCCGACGGAAGCACCATCGTCAGCACTCTGCAGCAGATCGGTGGGGCCGTCGGCACCGCGCTCGGCGCCAATCTGCTCAGTGTGGGCACACAGTCCGCTCCGCCAGTCGCGACCGTCGCCGCAGCTACAGTCACCGGGGTGCGGTACGGCTTCTTGTGCGCCCTCGTCCTGGCGGCCGTCGGACTCGTCCTTGCCTGCCTGTTCCGGACTCCCCAGCACGCCTCGGCGGGGGATCGGAGGGAGGTGACAGGCTAGGTCAGCGGCCGGCCCGAGGCCTCCGCGATACAGGCGTCCGCAGGGTGCTTCGTGGTGACGAGTCGCAGAGCCTCGATGGGATGGTGGGGTGGAGTTGTCAGTCGGCGTTGGTCGCCGCGATGCGGATCTCCTCCAGCTCCCGTCGCAGCATCCGCCGGGTGAACGCGGCGCCGAGCGGGCCCATCACCGTCCACAGCACCCGCTGCAGCCGGGAGGCCCCCGGCTGGTCGGCGGCGAAGGTGATGGTGAGCAGGGTGCCGCCACCCTGCGGGTTGAGCTCCATCGTCGTGGTGTAGAAGACCCCCTCGGCGACCGAGCTGACGACCGTACGGACCTCGGGGACCGCTTCCGCGACCTCCAGTTCCTGGGTCTCGGTGCGGCCCAGCATCGTCCGTGTCTCCCGCCAACGGGTGCCGACGTCGTACGGCCCCTCGGTGAGCCGTTCCACCGCGGTGATGCTCGGGATCGTCGTGGTCGCGTGGTCGAGGTCGGTGAGCACCCGCCACACCCGTTCGGGACGGGCGGCGACGGTGCCGCTGACGGTGATGGAGTGTCCTGCCACGTCGGGTCCTTCCGGGAGGGGATATCAGCGGCAGCCTAGGCGACCGTCGGGCCGGGCCGCAGGGTTCGCGGCGTGTTCACCTTTCGGCTACCTCGGTGCCATCGCTCGGTCTCTTCAACCGCTGGACCGCCCGGGCCGGTGTCACGATCGGCAGCGGCATCGCCCGCCGGTTCGGCGAGAACGACGGTGTGTTGCACTGCACGTACGCCATCACCGGCCCACTGACCAAGTTCCTGGCTAACCGACCCTGACCCGACTCTCCGGCGCACAATGCGCCGAGGTGGTTCACCACCTCTTCATGATGGGCCATCTCGGCGTTGCCGTCACTCACGGAAATCCCCCGCTATGTCTCGCTTGTGTAGTTTGCGGGAGCGTCGATGACATCGAGGATCTCTCGTGCTACCCAGTAGATTCGTCCACCTCGACCGATACTTCCTATCTCTGTCAACCAGGAAAGTTCGACAGCCTTGGCGATGAGGTTCCGTGCGCCTTGGTTGGTCAAGCCTGTCTTCCGTTCGACCGACTTGACTGTGACGAATGGGTTGGCGAAGAGAATGTTGGCGAGGCTGGGCAAGCGTGACCTGGTGGCTGCCGCCGTATTCAGGTATTTTTCCCTGATCTGAATGAGTCGGATGGATCGGGTGTTGGCGTCTGTCGCCTGCTCGGTGACCGCGTGTGCGGGGTCATACCCGCAGGTGAGGCTGGTCACCATCGACAGAGCCGTCGATGGGAAGAAAGGGACCACCCAGATGACCGATCCTCAGGCCACCGGCCGCACCGCCCCCGCCGCGCAGGACGTGGCGGACACGCAGACTGGAGTGTTTCCGTTAAAGTAGACAGAGTTTAGCTGGCGAGTTCGTAGAGGTGTCTATATCCTAGTTCGAATTCTTCTGGTGTCAAGTATTCGAGTGCGGAGTGGCGGCGTGTGCGGTTGTAGTACTCCTCGATCCAGCTGAATGTTGCTTTCTTCAACGACTGCAGGTCCGGCCAGGGGCGGGTGTGGATCAGTTCCTTCTTGTAGCTGGCAAAGAACGACTCGGATACGGCGTTGTCGTAGCAGATCCCGGTCCGACCCAGGGAACGGCGAATCTTGTGCTTCTTGCAGTAGGCGGCGAAATCCTGCGAGGTGTATTGCGTTCCACGATCGCTGTGAAATATCACGCGTCGAGGTGGCCTGCGGTGCTTGACTGCCATATCCAGCGCATCGGTGACCAGAGACGTTCGCATGTGGGTATCGAGTGCCCAGCCAACAACCTTGCGTGAGTGCAGGTCGATCACGGTCGCCAGGTAGGCCCACCCGTTCCAGGTCTTGATGTAGGTGATATCACCACACCATTTCTGGTTCGGTTTCTTGGCGCTGAAGTCGCGGGCGATCAGGTCGGGCGCCGGCACGGGCCGGTCTCCGGGCTCGGTGGTGCGCTTCCAGACCCTGGGGTGGCGTCCCTGCAGACCGAGGGCACGCATGAGGCGCCACACGCGCCTGCGACCGACGTAGTAACCAGCGGCGGCGAGTTCGGCATGGATCCGGCGCACGCCCGGGTTACCGGCCAGCGCGTCGAAGTAGCCCTTGATCAGCCGGGACAACTTCGCGTCGGCGTGCTCGCGTTCCGACGGCGATATTGAGCGCCATTTGTAGTAGCCCGATCTGGAGACGCCGAGTTGATCGCACATGAACGTGACGGGGTAGGCGCTCGAGTCGGCCCAGTCCGCGATCGCGGCGAAGATCACCGCTGGTCTTTCGCGAACCAGGCAGCTACTTTTTTTGCGAACTCCGCCTCCATCCGCAGCCGCTTGTTCTCCTCGCGAAGGCGCTCGAGCTCGGCTCGTTCGTCGCCGTTCAGTTCACGGTCAGGCTGCTTTCCCTCGTCGCGTGCCTTCTTCACCCATTTCCCCAAGGTCATCTCGTGGACGCCGATACTGCGGGCAACATCAGGGTTCGTTCGGCCACCATCGATGACCAAGGATACCGCGTTCGCTTTGTACTCATCGGTGAAGCGTCGCCGGGTCGATCCCATGATGTGGTTCCCTTTCGTTCAGGAACCCGCAGATAAACTCCCTGTGTCCACCAATCCGGAAACGGTCCAGACCGCCCAGGGCACGCCCGCCGCCATCACCCAGGCCACCTCCGTCAGCGCGGCCGCCGCCGTCACCGACGACACCTCCGGCGTCCATGACCACGCCGTGATCGTCATCGGTGCCGGGTTCGCCGGTATCTACGCGATCCACACGTTCCGCGACCGACTGGGCCTCGACGTGCTCGGCTTTGACGCCGCCGGCGATGTCGGTGGCACCTGGTACTGGAACCGCTATCCGGGCGCCCGAGTGGACATCGAGAGCGTCCACTACTCCTACTCCTTCGACCCGGAGCTGCAGCAGGAGTGGCACTGGACCGAGAAGTTCGCCGCCCAGCCGGAGATCCTGCGGTACCTCAACCACTGCGCCGACCGCTACGACGTCCGCCGCAGCATCCGCTTCGGCACCCGGGTCGTCGAGGCCAGCTGGGACGGGACCGTCGACCGGTGGCGGGTTCGGACCGACGCGGGTGAGGCGCACACCGCCCGCTGGCTCGTCTCCGGCGCCGGCACCCTGTCGGTGCCCAAGACGCCCGAGTTCCGCGGCATCGAGGACTTCGCGGGTCGTACGCTGCTCACCGGCAACTGGCGTGAGGATGTCGATCTGACCGGCAAGCGGGTCGGCATCATCGGCGTCGGGTCCAGCGGCATCCAGGCGATCAGCGAGATCAGCAAGGTCGCCGACGCGCTGTACGTGTTCCAGCGCACCCCGAACTACGCCACCCCGATCGGCAACCACCCGACCGACCCGGCCGAGGAGGCCGCCGACAAGGCCCGCTACGCCGAGCTGCGGGACGCCTCCCGCCATCACTTCCTCGGCGTCCCGTACGCCGACGTCCAGCCATCGGCGCTGGCGGTGTCGGCGGAGGAGCGCCGCGAGGTGTTCGACGACCGCTGGGACCGTGGCGGCTTCCGGTTCTTCATCGACAGCTTCGGCGACATCCTGTTCGACAAGGCCGCCAACGACACCGCCGCGGACTACGTTCGCGACCGGATCCGCGAGCGGGTGACCGACCCGGGCACCGCCGAGCTGCTCTGCCCGACCGACTACCCGTACGGCACCAAGCGCCCGCCGCTGGAGACCGACTACTACGAGGCCTACAACCGGCCCGGCACCCGGCTCGTCGACGTGAAGGCCAACCCGATCGACACCATCGTGCCGAACGGGGTACGGCTGGCCGACGGCACCGAGTACGACGTCGACGTGCTGATCCTGGCCACCGGCTTCGATGCCTGCACCGGCCCGCTGCTGGCGATGAACATCACCGGCCGCGACGGGGTACGCCTGGCCGATGCGTGGGCCGACGGCCCGCAGACCTACCTCGGGCTGACCATGGCCGGCTTCCCGAACCTCTTCGCCGTCACCGGCCCGCAGAGTCCGTCGGTGCTCTACAACATGCCGCTGGCGATCGAGGATCACATCGACGTCATCGCCGACGCGATCAGCTACATGCGCGAGCACGGCCACACCGTGATGGAGGCCACCGCGCAGGCGCAGGACCAGTGGGTATACGAGACGAACGCGCTGTGCGACCTGACGCTGCTGCCGACCTCGGCCTCGTCCTGGTACATGGGGGCGAACGTCCCGGGCAAGCCCCGTCGGGTACTGGTCTACCTCGGAGGTGCGCCGCGCTACCGCGCGATCTGCGACAACGTCCAGCGCAACGACTACCGGGGCTTTGCGTTTGCGTCGACCAGCGCCGGCCTGGGGTCCGATGCCGCGTCGCCCGCCCTGGACCCCTCGCTGATTTTCATCGTCGAGGCGCTGCGGGCGCAGGGCTTCACCGGCTTCCCGGACGCCGGCGTCGACGGCAGCCGGGCCGCCGTCGAGGGCTTCGTGGACCTGCAGGCTCCGAGGAAGGAGGTCGGCGCGGTCGTCGACCGGGCGTACGGGACCGATCCGGAGCAGCGGCTGCGGATCTTCGTGCCCGAGGGGGAGGGCCCGTTCCCGGTCGCGGTGTACATCCACGGCGGCGGTTTCGTCACCGGCAGCATCGAGGTGGTCGACGAGGTGGCGCGCGACCTGGCCCGTCGGGCCGGGGTGGTCGTCGTGACGCCCACCTACCGTCGGGCGCCGGAGCATCGGTTCCCGGCCGCCCACGACGACGCGTACGCCGCTCTGCGCTGGGCGGTCGACCACATCGCGGCGTACGGCGGCGACCCCACCCGCCTCGGCATCGCCGGCGACTCCGCCGGCGCCATGCTCGCCGCCGCAGGGGCGATCCGGGCCCGGCAGGATGGGGTCGCGTTGTCGGCGATGCTGCTGGTCAACCCGCTGGTCAACCCGGTCGCCGACACCCCGTCACGCCGGGAGTACGCCGAGGGCTACGTGATCGAGCTCGCCGACCTGCAGTGGTTCGGCGCGCAATACCTCAACGGCCCGGATGAGCTGGCCGACCCGCGGCTGGCCCTGGACACCGCCGACCTGGTCGGTCTGCCCCCGACGCTGATTCTCACCAGTGAGTACGACACGCTGCGCGACGAGGCCGAACAGTTCGCCGAGCAGTTGATCGGCGCCGGGGTGGAGACGAGCGTGCAGCGCTTCGACGGGATGACCCACGACGCCTTCCTCCTGTCGGGTGCGGTGCCCCGCTGCGTCGAACAGCGGGTCGCTGCAGGCGACTTCCTGCGTCGCGCGCTGGTCGAGGCGGTCGGCGAGCCGGCCTCCACCGTGGCGTGACCTGACCGTGTCGAGGGCGGGCGTTCGGTGGCCGCCCGCCCTCGTCCGGTCGCTGGGCCGGTCGGTCGTCGTGTCGTCGGCGCCTGTCGGGCCGGACTCAGGGTCTGCCGCCGTACGGGACGGTGATGATCTCCAGGTTGTGGCCGTCCGGGTCCTTCCAGTAGAGGCCACGTCCACCGTCGTGGTGGTTGATGGTGCCCTCGGCGTGATGGTACGGATCCGCCCAGAAGGTCAGGCCGCGCACCCTGATGCGGCCCCAGATCGCGTCGAACTCCTCCTCGGAGACGAGGAACGCGTAGTGCTGGCGCTGGAAGCCGCGCGGCGCATGGTCGTCGGCGAAGTCCAACGAGGTGTCCCCGATCTGGACGACGACGAACGGACCGTACGTCACCGGGGGAGCGAGGCCGAGCAACTCGGTCATGAATGTGGCGGAGGCATGCTTGTCGGTTGCGTTGACGATGGTGTGGTTGAGCGTGATGGTCATGCCGATGCTCCTTCCTGCCCTTTCCATGGTGCCTCCTGCCCTCCATGGTGCGCGTCACGCCGTCGTTTGCCCACGCCGGTGCAGGGATGATGGCTGAGAATCCAGAGCTTCAGCGCCTGGGTTAAGCCGTGGGCGGGCGTCACTTGCGCGGTTCGTTCAGAGGCCCGCGGAAGTCAACGGATCTGGCGTACGCCATCCGAGGTGCCCCATGCCGTGTCGGTCGTGAGGGCCGGAATGGCGAGTCGGGTCGCCGTGGCCCGACAGAACCGGTCAGCCAGTGACAGGGGGGAACCTGCCTGCCACAGCTCGGGGCCGGCAACCGCGTCCGCGGCAGTGGCGGTGCCGGTTTCCAGTGCAGCCTCGCCTCGGTTGCCCCGGGCTCGTCCTGAAGGAACGCCAGAGCAGTGCCGACGCGTCCAGCATGGTGGTGATCATGCCGACTCGGCGACGGCTTCGGTCGGCGCTCGGCGATCAGTTCCGCGACCGGGTCTTCGCGGCGAGCTGCTGCTTGATCAGAGTCCAAACCTGAGGCGCGGGAGCAGCAGCATGCCGGTTAGCGATTCGAGCAGGATGAGTGGAGTGTCAGTTTCGAGGCCGGCTGGCAGCACGGATTTCTGCGGGGATCACCAGTCGTCCACGATCTCCCATCACCAGTGCGTGTGTACCACTCGTAGGGGCGGCATACCGTTCGTCGGCATGATCAAGAGAGATCGATGGTGGATGTCGAGGTGGTCGAGTCTGCGAGCTTCGACGCTGGCGTGTCGCCCACGAACTCGGCCGCCCAATTTCTCTGTGGCAGTATCTGCCTACTTGTCTGATGTCGAGAGTGCGTTCGTGGTCCGTCGAGCGATAGAATGCCGCCGTCGGGACAGTGGGAGAACTAGCGCCAAGGGAGCCAGTGCGGTGGAGCCTCGTTCAGCTTTGAGCGACCCTCAATGGGAATCCGTGAACGTTGATGCCGATGCATTGCTGAATGAGGTGATGGGAAGTGTTCGCCGGTGCCAACGCGACCTCTTTCTTATGTGGGTCACGGGGGCTGTGGTGGCGGTGTCTCTGGCATTCACTGTATTGGTTGCTAAAGATCCTCCGAAGACACCTGGCGGGGCTGACCTCCGCTGCCTCTGGTGGACGATCGATCAGTCAGTGGGGGATAAGCGTGAATTCCTCTTGGCAGGAGCAGGGCTGATTATCGCACTGCTCGCCGTCCCTGCTTTGAGCGGGCAAGAGGTGGCTACTGCGAGTTTTGAACGAATGGTTCAGAAGGTTCTTCTGCTGCGGGCGTTGACGGTGGGGGCCTTCGTTCTGTTGGTCGGATCCTGGCTTCTGATGCCGCTTCCTCCGCTAGATGTTTCACGTGGGCTGGGTGTAGTGGTTTGTGGATCAGTCGGGCTGCTGGCGAGCACTTTGCTGATCACATCAACGACGGCGGAGGTCGAACGTCATAAATTTCTTGCCGATGCGAGAAAACGACGGAATAAGATTGAGGGTGAGTTGAATAACCTCAGTCAGAAGGCTGGCGGGGAGATCAGCCGTGCGGGTCAAGTAGAGGCGATCGGGTATACAAGGGGTGGGGGTCTGAGGCTCTCGGTCGCCGTGTCGTGGTTGCTGAAATTTTTCCGCACATGGCGGGCTCGGGGCAAGCAAAGTATTTGCGGGAGAGTCGGGGTCTCGAGTCTAATTCGTTCTACCGGTGCGACGCTGGTTGCTGTCTTCTTTGCCGGGCTGCCATTGGTGGCGATGGTTTTCGTGTTTCATAACAAGTTCAGTGTGATCGCGCTGGTCTTTTTCTCCGCTTTGGCTGGGGTGTACATGCTGTGGACGAGGCGAGCAGTGCTTCGGCTGGTTTGGTTCAAGTCTCTGGGGGTTCGTGCTGCGGGAGCCACGGACGTGATGGTGGGTGTAGGTCTCTTGGTTGCGGTGGTTATGGCGCTCGTCACTTTCATTGTAGAAGGTCTCGTTAATGCGCTCGTGGGGGAAACGGTTGCAGTCATCATTCTTGCCCTATCCGTCATCAGTGTTATTGTTCTGATTCTGGACCCCTTGCTCTATTCTCAATGGGATCGGAGAATTGTTGACCTCAAGCATTTCGATTTTCTTCGACAGCAGAAGAGGGTTGCAGACAGGGAAATTGAGATGCAGAAACGTTACCTGACAAACTCTGGAGTGTTCGTCCGAGAAAGGGGTGACGGGTGATTTGAAGGCACTTGTTGCCGCATTTCGAGCCCGTGTTTTCCATAGATGTGTCATCAGGAACGACCACTACTCATGAGCGGTTCCGTGAGTTTGATCGATACTGATGGCCCGAGAGGCCTAACCTGACCCTCCGTCTGTCACGGTGTCATCATGACCAAGCTCGTCCAGCAGATCGTCCGCGCCGAGATGGGTCCCTATCGCGGGGTGCCGCGGCAGCTCCGGCGTCAGCAGATAACGTACGTATCCTGGCCGGACAGGTGACGAGAGTGAGCTTGACG
Organism: Raineyella sp. W15-4; assembly: GCF_033170155.1. Classification (GTDB taxonomy): domain Bacteria; phylum Actinomycetota; class Actinomycetes; order Propionibacteriales; family Propionibacteriaceae; genus Raineyella. The sequence goes on from NZ_CP137079.1 coordinate 793,466, forward strand.
AAGATCACCGAGGACGGAGGACGCCGGATGACCAGTATCGGGTGGCAGTTCTGGGTCGACCGGGGCGGCACGTTCACCGACATCGTCGCGCGCCGGCCCGACGGGCGGTTGGTAACGCACAAGCTGCTGTCGGAGAACCCGACCAGCTATCGCGACGCCGCGGTCGCCGGGATCCGTATGCTCCTCGCGGCCGCCGATGCGTCCGCGTCGGACGTGCCCGTGTCGGCCACGCCGGACGACGAGGATGTGTCGGGCCGGACGGACTTCCCGGCCGCGCAGATCGAGGCTGTCCGGATGGGCACCACCGTGGCGACCAACGCCCTGCTGGAACGGACCGGGGAACGCACTCTGCTGGTGATCACCCGCGGTTTCGGCGATGCGCTGCGGATCGGCTACCAGAACCGTCCCCGCATCTTCGACCGGCACATCGTGCTGCCGGAGCAGCTCTACGAGCGGGTGATCGAGGTCGACGAACGCGTCACCGCGCAGGGCACCGTGCTGCGAGCCCCCGATCTCGGCCCCCTCGAAGGGCAGCTGCGCCAGGCGTATGCCGACGGGATCCGTACGGTCGCCGTGGTGTGTCTGCACAGTTATCTCCACCCGGCGCACGAACGCCGGATCGGCCGGCTCGCCGAAGAGATCGGCTTCGACCAGGTCTCGCTGTCCTCCGAAGTCAGCCCACTGATGAAGCTGGTCCCGCGCGGCGACACCACCGTGGTCGACGCGTACCTGTCCCCGGTGCTGCGCCGCTACGTTGACCAGGTCGCCGACCAGCTGCGAGGCGTACGGCTGATGTTCATGCAGTCCAACGGCGGGCTGGCCGAGGCGGGGCACTTCCGCGGCAAGGACGCGATCCTGTCCGGTCCGGCCGGCGGCATCGTCGGCATGGTGCGGATGTCGGCCCTAGCCGGCTTCGACCATGTCATCGGCTTCGACATGGGCGGCACCTCGACGGACGTGTCGCACTACGCCGGGACTGGCGGGGCCGGGACGGGCGAGGCAGCTACGGACGGGGTGGGCTCGTACGACCGGGTGTTCACCACCCAGGTCACCGGCGTCAGGTTGCGTGCCCCGATGCTGGACATCCACACAATCGCCGCCGGTGGTGGCTCGGTGCTGCACTTCGACGGCATCCGCTATCGGGTCGGCCCGGAGTCGGCCGGCGCGGATCCCGGCCCGGCCTGCTACCGCAACGGCGGCCCGCTCACCGTGACCGACGCCAACGTGATGCTCGGCCGCATCCAGCCCGCGCACTTCCCGGCCGTGTTCGGTCCCACCGGCGACCAACCGCTGGACGACGAGATCGTCCGGCGCCGGTTCGCTGACCTGGCTGCCGAGATCCGAGAGTCGGCCGACGACGACCGTACGCCCGAGCAGGTCGCCGAGGGATTCCTGCGGATCGCCGTGGCGAACATGGCTAATGCGGTCAAGAAGATCTCGGTGCAGAAGGGCCACGACGTCACCCGCTACGTGCTGACCACGTTCGGCGGCGCCGGCGGGCAGCATGCCTGCGCAGTCGCCGACGCGCTCGGGATCCGGACCGTGCTCGTCCCGCCGATGGCCGGCGTGCTCTCCGCGCTCGGGATCGGCCTGGCCGACACTATGGTGATGCGGGAACAGTCGGTGGAGGTCCGCCTCGATGCCGCCGCGCTGGACACCCTGGCCGCCGTCGCGGACACCCTCGAGCAGGCTGCGCGCGCCGAACTGCTGGCCGAGGGCGTCCCGGCGGAGCGGATCCGGGTCGTCCGCCGGGTCCACGTACGCTACGACGGCACCGACACCCCGATCCCGGTCGACCTCGCGGAGCTGGACGCGATGACCGGGGCGTTCGAGGCCGCGCACCGGGCGACGTACTCCTTCCTGATGGATCGTCCGCTGATCGCCGGGGCCGTCGCGGTGGAGGCGGTCGGGCTGACCGAGCAACCCGACCTGTCGTACGTCGGTGAGCAGGGGGCCGACGCCACCTCACCGGCCACCGCCGGCCCATCCGATGTCGTCCGCGTCCATGCCGGCGGAGAGTGGCGCGACGCCCAGTTGCGGCACCGCGAGCGGATGCGGCCGGGGGAGACGGTGACGGGGCCGGCGATCATCGCCGAGGCGAACGCGACCACCGTCGTCGACGACGGCTGGCGGGCGACGCTCACCGCGTCGGGACACGTGCTCGCCGAACGGGTGGTGGCGCCTGCGCAGCCCGATGCGGGCACCGAGGCCGATCCGGTGTTGCTGGAGATCTTCAACAACCTCTTCATGTCGATCGCCGAGCAGATGGGCTTCCGGCTGGAATCGACCGCGCAGTCGGTGAACATCCGGGAGCGGCTGGACTTCTCCTGCGCGCTGTTCGACCCGTACGGCGGCCTGGTCGCGAACGCCCCGCACATCCCCGTCCACCTCGGCTCGATGGGCAGCACGGTCAAGGAAGTCATCCGCCGCCGGGGCGCGGCGATGCGGCCCGGCGACGTGTACGCGGTCAACGACCCCTATCACGGCGGCACCCATCTCCCGGATGTCACCGTGGTGACCCCGGTGTTCGACGAGGCCGGCGAGCAGATCCTGTTCTTCGTCGCCTCGCGCGGCCACCACGCCGAGATCGGCGGCGTCACCCCCGGGTCCATGCCGGCGCACAGCCACACCATCGACGAGGAAGGCGTGCTGTTGTTCGACAACTGGCTGCTGGTGGACGGCGGACAGGGCGGGCACTTCCGTGAGACGGCGACCCGGCGACTGCTGGTCGAGGCACCGTTCCCGTCCCGGGATCCGGAGGCCAACCTCGCGGATCTGCGCGCCCAGATCGCGGCCAACCAGAAGGGCGTCGACGAGGTGGGGAGGATGATCGACCACTTCGGCCTCGACGTCGTCCAGGCGTACATGCGGCATGTCCAGGACAATGCCGAGGAGGCGGTGCGCCGCGTCATCGATGAGCTCGGCGACGGGGAGTATCGCTACACGATGGACTCCGGGGCGACGATCGCCGTACGGGTCAGCGTCGACCGTACGGCCCGCAGCGCGACCATCGACTTCACCGGCACCTCGCCCCAGCTGGACACGAACTTCAACGCGCCGTCGTCAGTGGCGACCGCCGCGGTGCTCTACGTCTTCCGGACCCTGGTCGCCGACGAGATCCCGCTCAACGACGGCTGCCTGCGCCCGCTGCACCTCGTCATCCCGGCAGGGTCGATGCTCGCCCCGACGTACCCGGCCGCGGTCGTCGCCGGCAACGTCGAGACCTCCCAGGCGATCACCGGTGCGCTGTTCGGCGCACTGCGGGTGCAGGCCGAAGGGTCCGGGACGATGAACAACGTCACCTTCGGCAACGACCGGCACCAGTACTACGAAACCCTCGGCTCCGGGTCGGGGGCGGGTGACGGCTTCGACGGGGCGTCGGTGGTGCAGACGCACATGACGAACTCACGGCTCACCGATTCCGAAGTGCTCGAATGGCGCTTCCCCGTGCTGCTGCGGGAGTACGCGATCCGGCGGGGGAGCGGCGGCGCGGGACGATGGCGCGGCGGTGACGGCGGCGTACGGCGGATCCAGTTCACCGAGGCCATGACGGTGAGCACCTTGTCGGGGCACCGTCGGGTGGCGCCGTACGGCATGGCGGGTGGCTCGCCGGGGGCGCTGGGACGGAACTATGTGAAGCGGGCCGACGGGAGCGTCGTCGAGCTGGCGGGGTGCGACTCCGTCGAGGTGGGGCCGGGGGACACGCTGGTGATCGAGACGCCGGGCGGCGGTGGGTACGGGGCAACTGTCTAGATCGGCCGGCCTGGACTTGGTCATCGAGAATTCGACCATAGGTTTGCCCTATGAGGCGCTGGGATTGACCCTGCTGCGTCGGTGCTGATGAACCGGGGCCGGGTGTGAGTTGGACCAGGTGCGGTCAAGCCCGGTCAATCCGAGTCTCAGTCGGTAAAGTGCTCAACGCATTGCGCGTGACCACGTCCCGGCTGGAGGTCCTCCCCGTGTCTGAGACCTGGCTCTCTGCGGATGACAGGCCGGCCACCTGGGTGTCATCAAGGGCACGGTCTACGCCTGGATCGGGAGAAGGGGTTGCACGCGCACCAGATGGGACGCCTCGAGAATTACCAAGCGCGCGAGGGGTCGACTGGGTACGAAGCGGCAGACCGGCCTCTGCGGGCGAGGGTGAGGCCTAAGCGACGTATGAAGAGACGTGTGAAGGTGACGCGCTGGCCGCAGCGACAGCCTGCAGCGGAGGGAGGGAAGATGGAGGACGAAGTGGCGACAGCGCCGGTACCGCGGCGCTATGCCTTGTCGTTCACCGCGGGCACCCTCTTGACGCGCGAAGCGGCGCAGTTTGCGCCTGTCTATCTCGAGGCCCGGGACTGGAAGCGGGTCCGCGACCAAGCGGTCCAGGAGAACCTTCTGCAGGCGCGCACGTACCGGACAAGCGTCCGGCTGGTCCGCGAGATGGTCAAGCGGCTGTCGACCCTGACCGATGACGAAGTCGGGCTGCTGGTCGAGGCCACCGCCTCGGAGCGGGCGCACCTCATGTGGGTGGCAGCCTGTCGGCGCTACGCGCTCATCGGGGAATTCGCTGAGGAGGTGCTGCGTGAGCGGTACCTGACCTTGGCCTCCACGCTGGACTACGAGGACTTCGACAGCTTCGTCCGGACCAAGGCGCTCTGGCATGAAGAGCTGGCCGCGATCAAGGAATCGACGCTGCAGAAGCTGAGGTCGAACGTGTTCAAGATGCTGCAGGAGGCCGGGCTCCTGTCAGAAGCGGGATATATCGTTCCGGCTGTGCTGTCCGAGCGAGTGGCGGCGAGGCTGAGCGCCCGCGCGCCGAGTGAGTTGCGTTTCTTTCCTACCCAGACCGCTGCCGAGCAGGGGGCTACCTCGTGATCCCGAAGACCCTGCCCGAGCAGGAGGAGCACTTGTTCGCGGTGCTCAGTAGCCGGCGCTTTCTGCAGATGGAGGGACTCAGCAACGAGGTCCCGTTCTTCATCTATCCATACCCGCCGGAAGATGCGCTCGCCGTCGCCGCGGCCAAGAAGCGGGTCAAGAACCGCCTGGCTGGCGCTGGGGTGTCGGTCTTCGAGATCAACCTGTACGACCTTTCGGTCGAGCTGCTTAAGGAGCGAGGTGTTTGGGACCGGGTGCTGGCGATCGAGCCAGACCTCGACAAGGACGACTTCCGCGAGATGCTCCAGGGGATGCTCGATCCGCAGTTGCACATCGCTCCGGCAATCCGTGACCGGCTGGCGGGCGAGTCCTTCGACATCTTCCTTCTCACCGGCATCGGTGAGGTCTTTCCGTACATCCGCTCGCACAACGTGCTGAACAACCTGCAGTCGGTGGTCACCGGCAAGCCGATGCTCATGTTCTTCCCTGGCCGCTACGAGCAGTCCGACACGTTGGGCTCGTCGCTCGTGCTGTTCGGTCGGCTCAAGGACGACCAGTACTACCGGGCCAAGAACATCCTGGAACAGGAGGCGTGAGCTCCATGCAGCTCGACCAGATCTTCGCCAAGGACATCCAGCGTCCGATCGAGGGCGTCATCAAGGCCGATGACGCCGCACACCTGGGCACAGAGGTCGACGAGTACGTCCTGACCAACGAGGCCGCCAAGGGGCTGGAGATCCTGCTGGAGGAATACACCTCCTACACCAACGCCAACGGCGTGTGGATCTCCGGCTTCTTCGGCTCCGGTAAGTCGCACATGCTCAAGATGCTCGCCCACCTGCTGGGCGATGTCGAAGGCCAGGACTACCCGCGCCAGGCCGTCTCGGACAGCTTCCGCGCCAAGACTCCCGACGCCTTCCTGCCCGGACTGCTCAACAAGGCCGACCGCATCCCGGCGAAGAGCCTGCTGTTTAACATCGACCAGAAGGCGACCCTGATCTCCAAGGATCAGACCGACGCGCTGCTCAGGGTGTTCGTCAAGGTCTTCGACGAGTCGCGGGGCTACTACGGCAACCAGGGCCACGTTGCCCGCTTCGAGCGCGACCTGGACAGCCGCGGACAGTACGAGCAGTTCAAGGCGGCGTTCGGGCGGATCGCGGGCATCCCGTGGACGCAGGGGCGCGAGCAGAGCGCGCTGGAGGGGCCGAGCATCGACCGGGCGTTCGCCGAGGTCAACGGCGGGACGGCCGACGGCATCATCCGGCAGTACAGCGCCTCGTACGCGGTCTCGATCGAGGACTTCGCCGACGAAGTCAAGGCTTGGCTGGACCAGCAGGGCGACCCGACCTTCCGGCTCAACTTCTTCGTCGACGAGGTCGGCCAGTTCATCGGCTCAGACACCAAGCTGATGCTCAATCTTCAGACCATCGCCGAGTCGCTCAACACCAAGTGCTTGGGCCGGGCGTGGGTGTTCGTCACCAGCCAGGAGGACATGGAGAAGGTCATTGGTGACCGGACCCGTCAGCAGGGCAACGATTTCTCCAAGATCCAGGCCCGGTTCACCACCCGCCTCAAGCTGACCAGCGCCGACGTCGAGGAGGTCATCCGCAAGCGTCTGCTGGAGAAGAACGATGGCGGGGTCGGTGCCCTGTCGGTGATCTACGCCGAGCAGCACGCCAACTTCAAGACGTTGTTCGACTTCGTCGATGGCGCCAAGACCTACCGCAACTACACCGATGAGGCCCACTTCGTCGGGACCTACCCGTTCGTGAGCTACCAGTTCCCGCTGTTCCAGGCCGCTATCGAGGGCATCTCCGACCACAACGTTTTCGAGGGACGCAATAGCTCGATTGGTGAGCGCTCGATGCTCGGTGTGGTCCAGCAGGTCGCCAAGGACATCGGCGACGTCGAGGTCGGCCACCTGGCGACGTTCGACAGCATGTTCGCCGGCATCCGCGCGTCGCTGAAGTCGGCCGCCCAGCGCTCGATCGACGTTGCCGAGCGCAACCTCGACAACGACCTGGCGATCCGCCTACTCAAGGCACTGTTCCTGGTCAAGTACGTCGAGAGCTTCCAGGCCACCCCGCGCAACTTGACCGTGCTGGTCTACGACCGCTTCGGCCTCGACCTCCCGGAATTGTCGGAGCAGGTCAAGGAAGCCTTGACACTGCTGGAGACCCAGACCTACATCCAGCGCAACGGCAACGTTTACGAGTACCTGACAAACGAAGAGCAGGTCATCGAGGAGGAGATCAAGAACGTCGACATCGACACCTCCGAGGTCAGCGGTCGGTTGTCCAAGATCCTGTCCGGCGACGTGATCAAGGCCAGCAAGATCCGCTATGCCAAGAACGGGCAGGACTTCCCGTTCGGCTTCAAGCTCGATGACCAGGCCCACGGCTCCCAAAAGGAGCTGGCGGTCCACTTCATCTCCCCGGAGTACCCGTACTCGCCCGAGGAGATCCGCATGCACAGCGCAGGTAAGGACGAGCTGCGGGTCATCCTTGAGCCGGATGCCCGGGTGCTGTCAGACCTGCGGCTGCTGATCAAGACGGAGAAGTACATCAAGCGCAAGCAGGGCACCTCGATCTCGGCCATCGAGGGTCAGATCCTGCAGACCAAGGGTGCGCAGAACGTCGACCGGGAGAAGGAGTTGATCGAGCGGGTCAAGGCCTCGGTGGGCAAGTCGACCCTGGTCATCAACGCCGCCGATATCACCTCCAGCTCGCAGGACGCGTTGGTTCGTGTGACCGATGGCTTCCAGGATCTGATCAGTCGCACCTATACCCAGCTCAAACTGCTCGACGGCCGCACCTACAGCGAGCAACAGGTCGCCGGGGCAGCCAACCCGGACGGCGGGCTGTTCGACGCCGCTGACGCCACCAAGCTCTTCGCGCCGTCCGAGGAGGTGCTGTCGTTCGTCCTGCGCAAGGAGGCCCTCGGTGAGCAGGTCACGGTCAAGACCATTGTCGACAGTTTCACGGCCAAGCCGTATGGCTGGGATCTGGCCTCGATCGAAGTCCTGATCGCCTACCTGATCGGTACTTCCAAGGTCACCCTGACTGTCGATGGCAACGTCCTCAAGCGGTCCGAGGTCGCCACAGCGCTACGCAACACCCAGAAGCACGCCCACGCCGTGGTCTCGCCGCAGAAGACTTTCGACGAGCGCAAGGTCGCTGCCTTCCGAAAGTTCTGCACCGACTTCTTTGACCAGGGCAACACGCCCAAGGATCCGCTGGAGCTGGCCTGCTACGGCGCCGACAAGCTGAAGGCCAAGCGCGACGAGCTTAAGGCCACCGTCACTGGCTCCAAGTACCCGTTCGCCAGCCAGCTCTCTGGCCCGATCGACCTGCTCGACCAGGTGGTCGGCAAGCCCGACGACTGGTACCTGACCGACTTCAACCTTGGCGACGATCTGCTCGACGCCAAGGAGTCCACAATCGACCCGATCTGGGCTTTCCTCAGTGGTGGTCAGAAGGTCATCTACGACGACGCCGTCGCTCTGCTGACCACCCATAGCAGCAATCTCGGATACCTGCCGTCTGGCAGCGACGCCACGGTACGCACCGCCCTGGACGACCCGAACGCGTTCCGCGGCAACAAGATGGCCCAGCTCAAGCACGCCACCGACCAGCTGCGTGCCCAGATTGATCAGGTCGTCGATACCAACCGCACCGACATCGTCGCGGCAATCGAGGGTCGCAAGGTCGAGATCGAGCAGAGTGCTTTCTGTGCTAAGGCAACTCCCGACGCCCAGGAGAGAGTGCTGCGCCGGGTCGACCAGACGATCTCCCGTGTCCGCACCCAGAACCAGATTGCCCTCATTCGGCAGACCGGGTCGAGCTTTGAGGAGACCGTCTACCCGAGCCTGCTCGACCAGCTTGCCGCCTCCCAGCAGGGCGCCGGAGATCGCGATGCAGACGGTGGTACACCGCCACGGCCGAAACAGACTGTGTCGGTCAAGACAATCCCCGCCGCCGGCGTCTCTGGAGTACTGGAGACCGAGGCGGACGTCGACCGCTACCTCGACGCCCTGCGCTCAGCGCTCGTGAAGACCCTGAACGACGGAAAGCGAATCTCGCTCTGATGGAAACCGCACCGCTGAAATCGTTCGCCACCTGGGCACGCACCTCCCTCATCCGCGAGGTGACCGCCCGGATCGCCGTTGTGCTGGCTCCAGCCTCGCCCGAGCGGGTGGAGCTGCCCAACGCCGTGGAAGCCCTGGAGAAGGCCGTCACGGTGGCCGGTGGGGGCGAGAAGGGCAAGGTTGCGGTCGCCGACAAGGTTGCCTACACCTGGTTCAACCGGATCATTGCTCTGCGCTTCATGGACGCCAACGGCTACACCGGTGTTGGTGTCGTCTCCCCGCAGGCCGGTGTTGAGGCAGGTCAGCCCGAGCTCCTGGCCGAGGCGAAGCGCGGCAACTTCGAGACAGAGGTGGTCGGGGGTAAGACCCGCGAGACTGTGACAGCGCTGCTGAACGGCACCCGCCGTAGCGACGACGCCCAGGGCGAGGCCTACGCCCTCCTGCTGGCGGACTACTGCCGCTACTGGAACTGGGCCATGCCGTTCATGTTCGAGCGCGAGGGCGACTTCACGGAGCTGCTCATCCCAGCCAACCTGCTGGCCGACGACTCCGTCCCGAGCCGGACAGTCAACGTGCTGACCAAGGACGTCTGCCAGGACGTCGAGGTGATCGGTTGGCTGTACCAGTTCTACATCTCGGAGCGGAAGGACGAGGTCTTCGCCGGGTTCAAGAAGAACAAGAAGGCCGGCGCCGACGAGATCCCCGCAGCAACCCAGCTCTTCACGCCGCACTGGATCGTCCGCTACCTCGTCGAGAACTCGCTGGGTCGACTGTGGGTGCTCAACCACCCCGAGTCCCGTCTCGTCGACCAGATGGATTACTACCTCGCCCCGGTCGACGAGGAGACCGACTTCCTCAAGATCGCCCGGCCGGAGGAGTTGAAGGTCGTCGACCCGGCCTGTGGCTCGGGGCACATGCTGACCTACGCCTTCGACTTGTTGTACGCGATCTACGAGGAGGAGGGCTACGCCCCGGCCGAGATCCCCAGTCTGATCCTGACCAACAACCTCCACGGCATCGAGATCGACCCCCGCGCTGGGTCGCTGGCGGCCTTCGCTCTGACTATGAAGGCTCGCGCCAAACAGCGCACGTTCTTCAACAAGCAGATCGAGCCCAACGTCTGCGTCCTCGACCCGATCCGCTTCACGCCCGACGAGCTGGAATACCTCGTCACCAAGGACGGCGACCGGCACGCGGAGGAGGCGTTCTGGAACCAGTTCGCCGAGGCCGACACTTTCGGCTCGCTCATCCACCCCGATCCCGACCTGACCGTCCGACTCGGGCGTCACCTCGCCACGCTCGACGACGAGGGCGACATGCTCCGCGCCGACGCGCTCGACTGGGCCCAACGCGTCATCGACCAAGCCGTATACCTCACGCGTGGATATACGGTTGTAGTCGCGAACCCACCGTATATGGGTAGCAAGCAGATGAATGCCCTCCTTTCACAGTTCATGAAGGACGCGTACCCGGACGCGAAGTCCGATCTGTTCGCCGGGTTCATCGAGCGCTGCACCAACCTCGCGGGGCCGCGAGGAGCAGTGGCGATGATCACGATGCAGTCGTGGATGTTCCTCAGCTCGTACGAGAAGCTCCGAGCCTCACTCCTCACGAAGCAGCGGATCACTTCGATGCTGCACCTCGGCGCTCGTGCCTTCGACTCGATTGGGGGCGAGGTCGTCTCCTCAACTGCGTTCGTTCTGGCGAACGTGCTGCCGGAGAGAAGAGGGTCTGCCCGGAAGCGCGCTGGCACCTTCATCCGTCTCGTGGATGGCACGTCCGAAGCGGAGAAGGTCGCCGCGCTGAGCAAGGCTCTTGAGGACCGGGCCAGGGAGGCGGGCTTCCACCTGGCGTCGGACGCGGACTTCAGTGCCATCCCCGGCGCCCCGATCGTTTACTGGCTCAGTGAAAAGATGCGCGGGTCCTTCACGGCTGGGAAGCCGCTAGGCGAAGTCGCGAATCTCCGGCAAGGGCTAGCGACGGCTGATAACAACCGCTTCCTGCGACAGTGGTGGGAGGTCTCGGGTAGTCGGACCGCATTCGCTTCCACGTCGCGTGAAGAGGCCGCGGCCAGCGGTGCACGTTGGTTCCCGTACAACAAGGGCGGCGAGTTCCGGAAGTGGTACGGGAACCAGGAACACGTCGTCAACTGGGAGAACGACGGCGCAGAGATCGTCGACTTCAAGCCGCGTTCGGTCATTCGTAACCCCGGAACCTACTTTTCACCGTCAGTGTCATGGTCCGACATCTCCTCGGGAGAAGCCGCGTTCCGACGCTACCCGCAGGGGTTCATCCACGACTCGACGGGGCACTCGGGTTTCGGAGATGAAACGTTGCTTGACCAGATCGCGCTGCTGCTGAATTCGCGGTATGTCATGGAGGTTATGCAGGTCCTTGCTCCGACCATGCATTTCCACATCGGGTACGTCGGCCTGGTCCCGGTAGCTTCTGGCGTCACGGATCTTCCGGACAGCACCATCGACAACCTGGTTGAGACGTCCCGGGCCGACTGGGACCTTTCGGAAACGTCATGGAACTTCGAACGCAACCCGTTGGTCGAGCTTGTTTGAGGGCTCGGCCCCCGGGGGAAGTCTTCGTAGCGCTATCCGCGTTCCGCGAGTTCGACGAGAGGGTTCCGGACGAACCCCCAAGATGTCTCGAAGCTGTCCCAGTCCGACCTAGCCACGTCGATTGCCTCTGCGGCAAGGGATACGCCGTCCTCCGCGGATGCGTCTGCCACGGGGAGGCCAGCGACCTGCCCCACCTCGTAGTTGAGCGTTGGGGCGATCGCGGCGAGCTGCTCGAATGCCACCTGGGAGTTCGTGAAGGAGAGCAACCCAGCCCGTTCTTGGCTTGTCGTGACGAAGATCGACGTACCTGCAACGTCGTAGATAAACCCGGAAGGATAGGCGCGGAACGCCGGTGCGCCGCTGCTGACCTTGGACCATGACACTGACGGTGAAAAGTACGTATCTGTGTTCTGGGCACGCGACCGCGGGCGACCACCATCCTCTGTCCCGAATGTCCGGATCTCTGCGCCGTCGTTCTCCCAGTTGACGACGTGTTCCTGGTTCCCGTACCACTTCCGGAACTCGCCGCCCTTGTTGTACGGGAACCAACGTGCACCGCTGGCCGCGGCCTCTTCACGCGACGTGGAAGCGAATGCGGTCCGACTACCCGAGACCTCCCACCACTGTCGCAGGAAGCGGTTGTTATCAGCCGTCGCTAGCCCTTGCCGGAGATTCGCGACTTCGCCTAGCGGCTTCCCAGCCGTGAAGGACCCGCGCATCTTTTCACTGAGCCAGTAAACGATCGGGGCGCCGGGGATCGCCGCGAAGTCAACCTGCGACACCTCGTATCGGTTGTACGTGCTGTCACGGAACAGCGCCTCGATCGCGGCCACGGACCTAACATCGACGTGCTGCTCGAAGAGCCGCCGGTAGACCCCCCGGGCCGTCCTAGGCCGCGCGTTGTCGACCACGAACGCGACGGTGCCGAAGTCCGACCCGAAGATCCCTCGTCCCAGGTGGACCATCGACACGATCCGCTGGTCCTGGAGCAGGTCGTGCCGGAGGTCTTCGAACGACTTTAGCGACATCCACGACGGGAGGTTGATCATCGCCCAGACGCCGCGTGGTGCCGACAACAGCTGAGCCCGGACCATGAACGCCGTCATGAGATCGGACTTGCCGGTCGGGTACTCGTCCTTCATGAACTGTGTTGCGGTCGACAGTCTTCTCGGCTCGTTGGAGGCGTCCTCGGCTCGCGCATCAGCCTCAACATCGTGTGGCACCGCGGAATCAGATGGCTACCCTGTTGGCTACCCACCTTCCCTGTTGCGGCTGTCGGCGGCGGTGACCATGGGGAGATGCAAAGGCCGAAGCAGCGCAGCAAAGGAACGGGCTCCATCTACCAGAACTCCCGAGGGCAATGGGTCGCTGCCATCGAGGCCGGGTGGACGGCGCGCGGGACCCGACGTCGACTCACGCTCAAGGCGCGAACCGAAGCCGAGGTGCGCGCCAGGCTTGCGGAGGCGCAGCGGCGAATCGCGGCGGAGGGCCCGGCCACGTCATTCTCTAGCGTCACGGTCAAGCGGTGGGCCGATCAGTGGCTTCCGCAGCGGCAACACATCGTGCGGCCCGGCACGTTCGTCTCTGACCGCTCAGCGGTCCGCCGGTGGATCGTCCCGGCCATCGGCCACCTGAGGCTCGACTCCCTGACGCCAGCTGACATACGCAAGGTCGCCGCGTTCCAAGAAGACGCAGGACTGGCGCTCGCCACGATGCAGCGCACGCATGCCGTATTAAGCAAGATCCTCGCGGACGCGGTCGCAGAGGGGTACCAGGTATCTCAACGCACCCGGGAGACGAGCAGCCCGGGTGCCGGACGCTCGCCGAGGCAGGCGCTGAGTCTCGACGAGGCGATGAAGATCCTCGCCGTAGCCACCGCCCGGCCCGACGCGTCGCGCTGGGTGGCGGCGCTCGTAGAAGGCCTGCGTCCGGCCGAGGCACTCGGACTGACCTGGGACATGATCGACCTTGACGCCGGCACGATGACGCTCGCCTGGCAGCTCAAGGCACTCCCTTACGTCGAGTTCCGGAATCCCGACAGCGGGTTCCGCGTCCCCCGTGGGTTCGAGTCCCGCCACCTTGAGGGTGCCTACCATCTTGTGCGCCCGAAGACCCGCGCCGGGAGCCGCGTCATCCCCCTCGTCCCCTGGCTCGTCGACGAGCTCAGGTCCTGGGCGGGGCGAGCGCCGTCGTCGTCCTCCGGGCTGGTCTGGCCACGAGACGACGGCACCCCGCGGTCGGCGGAGTTCGACCGCCGGGAGTGGTACGAGATCGCAGAGCAGGCGAAGGTCACCGTGACGCTCCCCGACGGTCGGACTCGGCGCCCGTTGCTGTACGAGGCCCGCCACACCGCAGCCACCCTGCTGCTCGCTAACGGGATCGACGAGACTACGATCAAGGCCGTGCTCGGGCACTCCTCTGTGCTGAGCACGCAGTCCTACCTACACGCTGATAGGACGAGGACCCGAGCGGCACTCGCGGCGTCGGCGGAAATAGTCGGACTCGGCGGGTAGCCTAAACAAACGCACGTCGGCTACCCCCATGGCTACCCTCCCGTGCCCGAACGGCGGCCGACGGTGGAAATCGAAATCCCGGCGAACTCTCGTGAGGACCCCGTTGAAGACGCTTGAACAGACCGTTGCGCAGCATCGAGCAGAGTGGGCGACTCGTTCGCTCGCTCAGCAACAGCTGGAGATCGAGAACAATGAGGCCGTCGCGAAGCTGTACGGGCTTGAGGATGAGGTTCCGTCGCACGTACCGCTTGAGCGCGTATCGCTGACGAACAACTCCGCGTTCCGGTGGCCGAACAAGACGCCCGAGGAGCGCGACGCCCTGTTCACCCAGTCCGCCATCGCCGACCTCATCTCCTATGCGGTCGGCTGCATGTTCGGTCGCTACAGCTTGGACGAGCCGGGGCTCATCCTCGCTGACCAGGGTTCTACCTTTGAGGATTACCTGGCCAAGGTGCCGAACCCGACGTTCACCCCGGACAAGGACAACGTCGTCCCGATCGTGGATGGCGACTGGTTCGAAGACGACATCGTCGCTCGCTTCCGCACGTTCCTCCGAGTGTCCTTCGGGGAGCAGCACTTCGAGGAGAACCTGCGCTTCGTCGCTGAGTCCCTCGGCATGAAGGGCATCCGCGAGTACTTCATCAAGACTGGCACTCGGGCAGCGTCGTCGAAGTTCTACGACGATCACGTCCAGCGCTACAAGAAGCGCCCGATCTACTGGCTGTTCTCCAGCCCCAAGGGCTCGTTCAACGCCCTCATCTACATGCATCGCTACACGCCGTCCACGGTCTCGACGGTGCTCAACGAGTACCTGCGGGAGTTCACGGCCAAACTCTCGTCCAGTCTTCAGCAGCGGGAGCGCCTGGCGGCCGGTGGCGGGACGCCGCGGCAGCAGGCGGCCGCGCAGAAGGAGGCTGACCGGCTTCGAAAGGTGCTGTTGGAACTGGAGGAGTACGAGCATGACGTGCTGTACCCATTGGCATCCCGGCAGCTCGCGATCGACCTGGACGACGGCGTGAAGGCCAACTACCCGAAGTTCGGCGCCGCCCTGAAGAAGATCCCCGGGCTTGAGGCCAGCGATGAGTGACGCTGCCACAGTCCGCCCGCACCTGCTGCGCTGGTTCGACAGCCGCCGGGTGGTCATCTGGCACGACCCGGAGGGCCAGCACGCCGCCGATCTCGACAGCCTAGACCTGCCGGGGATCCAAACGATCCGGGTCGCGAACGACGAGTTCGCCGTCAAGAACCGGCTGTTGCACGACGAGCCGGATGGCAAGTTCCTCGTCTATCGCTCGGGGCAGGTGCCGAGTGGCATCGGAGACTGGCTGCTCGATCTGGAGCTGGCCTATGGTGTCTTCACGGCCGACCGCACCGCACTCGTCGCCCAGGATCTCGGGCTGGTGGGCAAGGGCATTGACGAGATCGTCCAGGCACACGAGAAGTTCTTCAAGGCCACCAAGCGCGTCCAGAGCCTCAAGGCACTGCTCAACCCCGAGGACGACGCCGCCCGACTACGGGCCAAGATCAGCGCCGTCGTGCTCGGCCAGCGCGAGCACAGCTTGCTGGAGATCACGCGCACCCTCCTGATCGAGAACTCCAGGGGAGCTCACGCCAAGTACGACGCCCTGGCCGACTACGGGCTCGACGAGTTCTACTGGCGGGGCGTGGCCCGCATCTACGGCTACGAGTCGGTCACGCCGAGCATCGACGACCTCGTGCTGTGGATCTTCCAGCGGGCCATCGACGGCTTCAAGTCGGACCGCCCGGGTGGGCTGCAGAACATCCAGCTCGACTTTGCCAGCCTGCGCAACGACCGGCGCAGCCAGGAGGCCATGGCCGCCCTCGCCAAGCGGGCGGCCAGCGACCTCGACTACAGGTCGACGATCGAGGATGCCAGCTTCCGCGACCTGGTCGGTGTCGACCTGTTTGAGGAGACCGACCAGAAGATCATCAGCGACCTGGCTCGAGCGGTGGCGGAGCAGGTCGTCACCCCGCGCGAGGTCGCCGAGGTCGTCCGGGCACGGCAGAGCAGCGTCTGGATCGACGACTACCGGCGGCTCTACACGGCTGTGGCCAGCGCGTCGGAGCTTCTGGGCGAACTGGCGTCGCTGAACCTGACCATGCAGTCCTTCGACGATGGGCTGGAACGGTACCGGCGCGAGTGGTTCCGCATCGACCAGCTATACCGGCAGTTTGTCTTCGCGTACCGGACCCACGAGGGGCCCAACCCACTCGGCCCTGTGTGCGAGCAGGTCGAGAAGCGCTATACCAACAAGTTCGTCTACGCGCTGGGCAATGCCTGGCAGCAGCAGGTCGACCAGATCGAGAAGTGGCGCTCGGCGGCGCTGTCTTCTCAGACCGCGTTCTACTCGCGCTACGTCGAGCCGCTGATGCGTGACGGTGACAAGAAGGCCGTGGTGATCATCTCGGACGCCATGCGCTACGAGGTGGCCGACGAGCTCGGCTCGCTCATTCGGCAGGAGGACCGCTTCGACGCCAACCTGGAGGCCGTGCTCGGGGTGCTTCCGAGCTACACCCAGCTCGGCATGGCGGCGCTGCTGCCGCACTCGACGCTCAACCACTCGGCAGATGCCAAGACGGTGCTGGCCGACGACGAGCCGACCAACAGCACCGCCTTCCGCGGCAGGATACTGGAGATGGTCGGTGGATCGGCGATCCAAGCCGAAGACTTCAAGGCCCTGAGCGCCGACGAGCGACGCGAGCTGTACAAGGGCAACCGGGTCCTGTACGTCTACCACAACCGGATCGACGCCACAGGGGACAAGCCTGGCACCGAACGCCAGGTCTTCGAGGCCGTAGAAGACTCGCTGCGCGACATCGTCGATCTGGTGAAGAAGCTGGCCAACGCCAACGCCACCAACATCTTCATCACCGCCGACCACGGCTTCCTGTTCCAGGACGAGGCACTGGCTGACCAGTTCTTTTTGTCGACCAAGCCGCAGGGCGACGACCTCAAGTACGTCAACAAGCGCTTCGTGCTCGGCACAGGCCTCAAGGCTGATCCGGCCTTCGCCACCTTCGAGGCCCTCCAGCTCGGGTTGAAGAGCGAGCTGGAGGTCCAGATACCCAAGTCGATCCACCGGCTGCGGCTGGCTGGCAGCGGCTCGCGCTTCGTCCATGGGGGGGCGACCCTGCAGGAGATCGTTGTGCCCGTGCTGGCGGTCAACAAGAAGCGCAAGAGCGACACCCGGCTGGTCAACGTCGAGGTCTGGCCCGAGTCGGACAAGATCACGACCGGCCAGGTCGTCGTCCGCATGTTCCAGACCGAGCCGGTCAGCGACAAAGTCCAGCCTCGCACACTGCGCGCCGGTCTCTACGTCGGCGAGACCCTGCTGTCCAACCTCGTCGACCTCATCTTCGACCAGCCCTCGACCGACAAGCGCGACCGCTACCAGAGCGCCCGGATGCTGCTCAGCCGGGAGTCGAGCGACTACAACAACCGGACGGTGGAGTTCCGGCTGGAGGAGCGCATCCCCAACACCAACCAGTGGCGGGTCTTCGCCAAGACGGTCTACACGCTGAAGCGTTCGTTCACATCGGACTTCGACTTCTAGAGGGAAGGGAGCTGGGATGAGCGGGACCGAGAACGAGGAGGCCGACGCCGGCGCACCGCAGCAGAGCGATCTCGACTACAAGGTCAACTTGCTGTTCCCCGGAGTGGTTGTCCGCAAGGACCTGGTCAAGGCGGTCAAGGGCAACGCCATTGTGCCGACCTACGTCTTGGAGTACCTGCTCGGGCAGTACGCCGCATCGGACGACGAGGCCACCATCCAGGCCGGTATCGACACGGTCCGCAGGATCCTGGCCGAGCACTACGTCCACCGCAGCGAGTCCGAGCTGGTCAAATCGACTATTCGGGAGCGTGGACGGCACCGGGTCATCGACAAGGTCACCGTCACCCTCAACGAGAAGGCCGACGTCTACGAGGCCGAGTTCGCCAACCTGGGCATCAAGGGCGTCATTGTCGACCCGCCGGTCATCAAGGCCCACCCCAAGCTGCTGGTCGGAGGGGTCTGGTGCATCTGCGACATCGAATACTTCCACAGCGACGACCAGCGGGTCGTACCGTGGATCCTCGGCTCGATTAAGCCTATCCAGTTGTCGAAGTTCGACGTCGACCAGTACCTCGAATCGCGCCGCGGGTTCAACACCGAGGAGTGGATCGACCTGCTCATGCAGTCGATCGGCTTCAATCCTGAGACGTTCAGCAGGCGAGGGAAGCTCCTCCAGCTCGTACGCCTCATCCCGTTCGTCGAGCGCAACTACAATCTCGTCGAGCTCGGTCCCAAGGGCACCGGCAAGTCCCACATCTTCTCGGAGTTC
Organism: Raineyella sp. W15-4; assembly: GCF_033170155.1. Lineage (GTDB taxonomy): Bacteria > Actinomycetota > Actinomycetes > Propionibacteriales > Propionibacteriaceae > Raineyella. The sequence continues at coordinate 811,840 of NZ_CP137079.1, forward strand.
TCGCCGCACGGGATGCTCATCTCGGGCGGCGAGGTCACCGTCCCCAAGCTCTTCGTCAACAACTCCAACGGCCGCATCGGCCTGGTCGGCTACTGGGACGTGGTGGCGTTCGACGAGTTCGCCGGCAAGAAGAAGCGCACCGACAAGGCGCTCGTCGACATCATGAAGAACTACATGGCGAACAAGTCGTTTTCCCGAGGTGTCGAGACCCTCGGTGCTGAGGCGTCGATGGTCTTCGTCGGCAACACCTCGCACACCGTGCCGTTCATGCTCAAGAACTCTGACCTGTTCGATGAGCTGCCCGACGCCTACCACGACCCGGCCTACCTCGACCGGTTGCACCACTACATCCCGGGGTGGGAGGTCGACATCATCCGTGGGGAGATGTTCTCTGAGGGCTACGGTTTCGTCGTCGACTACATCGCCGAAGTCCTCAAGTCGATGCGCTCGCAGGACTATTCCGACCGCTATCAGCAATACTTCACGCTGTCGCCCGACATCTCCACCCGCGACCGCGACGGCATCCATAAGACGTTCTCCGGCCTGATGAAGATCCTCTATCCCGGCGGCCAGGCCGAGAAGGAGGAGATCGAGGAGATCCTCCGACTCGCAATCGAGGGCCGCAAGCGCGTCAAGGACCAGATCCTGCGTATCGACTCGACCATGGCCGAGGTGAAGTTCAGATACTCGGATCAGAGCGACACCTGGCACTCGGTCGCCACCCTTGAAGAGCAGGAATACCCGGCGTACTACGACCAGCGGGCTTCGGTTGCGGTAGAGGAGCCGGAGCCGGACGAGGCGGTATCTCCCCGGAGCTCTGGCGTCGCCGTTGCCGGCTCCGACGACAACCCGCAGCCCGATGCACCGATCGTGACCGAGCCCGCGCTGTTCGAAGGACACCGCGAGTTCCAAGAGAACCAGCGCGGCGTCTCATACGAGACCCTGCTGCTCCCGTACCTTCGTGGAGCGACAGAGATCACGATCGTCGACCCGTACATTCGCCTGCCACACCAGGGGCGCAACCTCGTCGACGTGCTCGCGCTCCTCGCCTCGGCGAAGGATGCCGCTGACGAGATCGTCGTCACGCTCGTAACCAAGGCCGAGACCGGGCAGTACGAGCAAGCACACCTGCTCATGCTCAAGGACATCCAGGACAGCGCGGCAGCCGCCGGGATCAGGTTCAACGTCACCTGGGACGAGACGATTCACGATCGGTCCATCCGCGCCGACAACGGCTGGACGATCCTCCTCGGCCGCGGCCTCGACATCTTCCAGAAGGGCTCGGGCAGCCAGTTTGACCTCGCCGCGCGCCGCCAAGAGTTCCGCCAGGTCGTCGCCTTCGGCGTGACCTACATCCACGAGGGGGCCGAGTAGTGACGCAGGTGCGCATCAACGGGGTGGCTCAGCGGCCCGTGCCCGACGGCCAGGCGAACAGGCTCACACCCGAGCGTCTCCGAACGATCGTAGAGTCGGCGCACCTGAACTTCTTGATCGGCGCTGGTACATCGAGCGCATACTTCGCTCCGCTCGGAAACATTGAGGACGCTCTGACTGAGCTTGCCGACGCGACGGGGTCCAAAGCTGCGAAGCCGCTCGTCCGCGCCTCGATCCAGGGCTACTTCTTCGAGAAGGTCCTTGCGCCGAACGTGCGTATCATCGACCGCGACCCGTCTGCTGAGCCTGTGCTGCGGTCGTACGCCACGTTCGTACGCACGCTGAACCGCATCCTGCTCCGGCGGCACAGCACGCTCCTGTCGAAGCAGGCCAACATTTTCACAACCAACGTGGACATGCTGTTCGAGGTTGCGATGGAGGAACTCGGCATTGACTTCAGCGATGGGTTCAGCGGCAAGATCCGGCCGAAGTTCGACCTCGGGGACTTCAACACGTTGCGCTTTCGGATGGGGAGCCGCTACGAGCACCGGTTCGAGGTGCCGGTCTTCAACCTCGTGAAGATCCACGGCTCGGCATCCTGGCGGCAGCAGGAGCGGGATAACCGAAAGACAGACATCTACTTCGACCACGGGTTGACTCTCGTTGGGGAAGTCGGGCGGTTGCTCGACAAGGCGAAGCCGCACTTGTTGTCCGTGTCTGTGACTCAGGCTGAGGGCGAGGGCCCGACCATGCGCCCGGTGTCTGAACTCATCAGCGAAGCTAAGGGGGTGACGCTTACGCCTGAGGTCGAGGCGTTCGCGAAGGGCTATGACAGCCTCGGCATCGTGAACCCGGACAAGCGGAAGTTCGCGACCACCGTTCTGAACGAGACCTACTACGAGCTGATCCGCCGGTTCGCGAACGAGCTGGAAAAGGAGAACAGCGTCCTCTTCGTCCACGGTTTCTCGTTTCGAGACGAGCACCTCTGCGACCTCGTGCTGCGGGCGGCGAGGACGAACCCAACGTTGCAGGTTATCGTTTTCTGCTACTCCAGGGGCGGGCGTGAGGGCTACAGGAACCTCCTTCCGGACACCGAGATCAAGAACGGCAACATCGAGTTCGTGACCCCGGACGAGCCTGGAGAGGGGCAGAACGAACGCAGGATCAACCTCGACGTGCTCGAATCCGATTACTTCGCGCCGATCGTTCGCAACAAGCTGCCAGAGCCGGACCAGCGCATCGAACTCGAGATTCGCACGCCCCCAGTGGAGCCCGCTCGTGATTGAAGAGGGGCTCCTCGACCAGGACGCGGTGTTCCGAGTCGGCCGCGTTGTGTCTGTCGACGGCCGGCGCGTGCGAGTGGCGGTCGACAAGCTAAAGAACGGCTCGCACCTCCTCTACCGCGGCGGGCTCGTGCGCAACGTTGCGGTCGCGAGCTACGTCAAGATCGTCAAGGGGTTCGCCGAGCTGATCGCAAAGGTCGACGGCGAGGTGATCGAAGAGGATCGCAGCGCCTCAGTCGCATACCGGCGCGGGGTGGACCCGCTGTCGCGGCAACTCGACGTGAGCCTCGTCGGCTACATCGAGAGTGGATGCTTCGAGCGCGGCGTCCGCGAGATGCCGCTACTCGACAACGAGTGCTTCATCCTCACCGAGGAGGAGTTCGGGCTCATCCACACCTTCGTCGCGGGTGGGGATGAACCACTGGCCATCGGGGCGCTGGCGATGGAGCCGACTCAGCCCGTAGCCGTTGGAGTCAACGCCATCTTCGCGAGTCACATTGGGATCTTCGGTAACACGGGTAGCGGGAAGTCCTACACGCTCGCGAAGCTCTACCACGAACTGTTCAAGAAGTACGGGGCGGTCGACACGTTCCGACAGCGGGCGCAGTTCATCCTGATCGACTTCAACGGTGAGTACGTCAACCGAGAAGGCGACTCCGGCGACTATGCGACGGCCGTCATAGCCGATGGTGATATGAAACAGGTTTACGACCTCTCGACGCGCGACGACACGGGGGACCTGCTGCCGCTGCCATCCTCGGCGATTCATGACCCGACGTTGTGGTCTGTGCTTCTTGATGCAACTGAGAAGACCCAGGCGCCGTTCATCGCGCGAGCGCTCGGCGGGTACTGGGACGGCAGGATCACGGATGCCCGCGCGCTGCTCGCAATCGTCGGCGGCCTGATCGCTGACTACACGAAGAGCACCGATGCGGCGCTTGACAGGTTCCTGCCGGTGACCTTCCTTGAGGAGATTCGGAGCTGCCTCGGCTCCAGCACTTCCCCCGGGTATGCGGCGCTCATTGAGGATTTTCGGGACAACATTGGCCTCCACACGGGTAACCACAGTTTCTACTGGGGGCCCTACCCGCGAGTAGAGAAGTGGTCGAGTGCCGACGACTGGGGTGCCTTTATCAGCGGCAAGGTTACCGTGGTCCCCCAGAGTTTCGACGAGATCACTGACGTCGACCTTGTCCGGTTCAAGCTCGTGCTGCAGTTCTACCGCGAGGTGATGAAAGGCAGCGCGAACCGCGAGCACATCGGTCCGCTCATGAAGCGGCTCGATGAGCGGGTGCCGAGCATCAAGAGGCTGATCAAGATCTCGGATGACGCACTCGCTCAGCGTCCCCTGACTGTCGTGTCTCTGCGCAACGTGAATCTCGCGATGCGCAAGGTGTTGCCGATGATCCTGTGCAAGCACCACTACGATGCCAAGAAGCGTACGGACCCGCAGGGCCAGCGGTACTTGAACCTCATCATCGATGAAGCGCACAACATCCTGTCCTCGGAGTCAGCCCGAGAGAGTGAGACCTGGCGGGACTACCGCCTTGAGACGTTTGAGGAGATCATCAAGGAAGGCCGCAAGTTCGGTGTCTTCCTGACGATCGCGAGCCAGCGTCCGCATGATATTTCGGAGACAATCGTCTCGCAGTTGCACAACTATTTCCTGCACCGCCTCGTTAACAACCTCGATGTACACGCCATCGAGAAGGCTGTCGCCTACCTCGATCGAGTCTCGTTCGAGTCCCTGCCGATCCTTCCCACCGGAACATGCGTTCTATCTGGTGTCTCCGCCCAGGTTCCGGTCGTTGTGCGGATCGGTCAAGTCCCGCTGGAGGCCGCGCCGAACAGCCGCACTATATCGGTGGCGACCGAGTGGCTGACGCCACTGCCCGACGATCCAGGCGATGACGAGTCGCCGGACTCGCTCGATCTCCGCGACGCCGACTGGTCATTAGAGCCACCATTTTGAGTGCTCCGGATCCTGCACGATCGACGGATCCCGGGGTCGAGGGCCAACATCGACCACATCATCATCTGCCCGGCCGGTGTGTTCGTCGTCGACGCCAAGCGATATCAGGGAAAGCGTCCGGAGCTGCGGGTCGAAGGCGGACTGCTGCGACCCCGGGTGGAGAATCTGATGGTTGGTGGTCGCGACCGTACGACCCTCGTCGACGGCGTCCTGAAGCAGCAGGGGCTGGTCCGCGCCGCCGTTCCCGACGACGATGCACCTGTCCGGGGCGTCCTGTGTTTCGTGGATGGCGACTGGCCGCTGATCGGCGGCGCGTTCACCATCCGTGACGTCGACGTGGTGTGGCCGAAGAAACTCGCCGGCATGCTGGGCGCATCGGGCCCCCTCGACCCGCCCCGGATCCAGAGCCTGCAGCGCCGGCTTGCCAGCGCCTTTCCTTCCGCGTGAGCCGCCCCAAGGTGGGCAGCGTGAGGTGGTCCCGGGTCTCGGCGTCGGTATGGTGGCGCGACGCTGGCCTCGCCGCCGTGCTCGCGGGCGTCGCCCTGGTCCCGGCGTTGGGGCCGTACGGTCTCGTCCTCGGCGGGCTGCCGACCCGCAGTGACGACGCGTGGCGGGTGGTCCTCATCCTGGCGCAGACGCTGCCGCTCGCGGGGCGGGCCTGATAGGCCGTGGCATGCCGATGCCATCGGCGGCGTGGTCCGTGGGCCAGCGCCGCCGATGGCTCCGGCTCAGCGACCCAGTTGCGGATCGCTGCTGCTGGGCTTGCCGTTCTCGATGTGCCCGGCGAACGTACGCGTCCACGAGCCGTCCACCGTGCTGAACGTGACGTCGTACCAGCCCGACGAGGCGCGCAGATCGAGCGTGAGCGCGCCGTTCCCGTTGAGACGGCGCGGGGCGCCGTACGCATCGGTCACGACGACCTGCTGGCCGGCGGCGCCGCTCAGCTTCAGCTGCAGCTGGTGCGAGGCACCGGCAGGAGCCACCTCGGCCAGCAACGTGCTGTCACCGTGCCCGGCGTAGCGCCGGAAGAAGCCGTTGGGCCCGTGCAGCTGGATGTCGTAGTCGCCGTTCACCGGCCAGGACGCGTCGAGCGACGCACCGGCAGAAACCGTGTAGCTGTGCGGCTGGCCGACGTGACCAGGTGAATATTCGCTTGGCTGGGGTCCGGTGGTCGTGTCTTCGGGGGCCGGTGGGCTGGCCGCTGGATTGCGGGCTTGGGGGCCGGGTGTGGGGTGTGTGGGGGCCACTCTGTTTAGGCTCCCCCCGCCGTGTGTATCGGGCACATGGCGGGAGGAGCTGAGCAGTCATGGTACGGAAGATCAGGGCGAAACTCGTCTTGCGGTTACGCGCCGAGGGCCTGTCCGGGCGGGCGATCGCGGCGTCGCAGGCGATGTCGCGCAAGAGTGTGACGGCAGTGTTGGAGGCCGCCGATGCGGCCGGTGTCGGCTGGGACGACGTCGCCGAGCGGTCCGAGGGCGAGGTCTACGGACTGTTGTTCCCGGGGCGGGGTGAGCACGAGAGCGTGTTCGCCCCGCCGGACTGGGACGAGGTCCACCGTCAGATGGCCCGGGTCGGGGTGACGCTGAAGCTGCTGCACCAGGAGTACGCCGACGGCTGCGCGGCCCGCCGCGAGCCGGCGATGGGCTACGACCGGTTCTGCCGCAGCTACCAGCATCATGTGGTGGTCACCGGCGCGGCCTCGCGGGTCGGTCACAAGGCCGCCCAGAGCGTCGAGGTCGACTGGTCCGGTCCGACGATGCACCTCACCGACCCGGTGACGGGTGCGACGCGGACGGTGTACTTGTTCGTGGGGTGCCTGCCGTTCAGCCGGTATGGGTTCGTCGAGCCTGCCCTGGACATGGGCCAGGACACCTGGCTGCGGGCCCATGTGGCGATGTTCGAGTTCTTCGGCGGGTCGGTGCCCCGCATCGTGCCGGACAACCTGAAGACCGGGGTGCTCAAGCATCCCCGCGAGGGCGAGATCGTGCTGAACGACGCCTACCGCGAGATGGCCGCCCACTACTCGGCCGCGGTGCTGCCGGGCCGGGTGAAGAAGCCCAAGGACAAGGCGAGCGTGGAGAACACCGTGGGCCACGTCGCGACCTGGGTCATCGCGTCGCTGCGGGACCAGCAGTTCACCTCGCTGCCCGCGTTGCGAGCCGCGATCGTCGGCCGGATCGACGCCTACAACCGCGAGCCGTTCCAGAAACGGCCCGGCTCGAGGCTCAGCGTGTTCACCACCTTGGAGGCGCCGGGGCTGACGCCCCTGCCGCAGGTCGCCTACGAGATCAGCCAGTGGGTCTACGGGCGCCGGGTCGGGCGCAACGGGCACGTGGTCTGGGAGCGCAACTACTACTCGGTCCCGTTCGCCCATATCGGCACCACGGTCGACCTGCGCATCACCGACCGGGTGCTGGAGGCCTACCGGGGCACCGAACGGCTGACCAGCCACCTGCTGCTGCCCCAGGGGTCGAGCAACGAGTACGCCACCAACGACGCCGACCTGCCCACCTCGAACAGGTACCAGCCGTGGGACCCCGACCGGGTGCGGGACTGGGCCGAACGTGTCGGCCCGTCCGCGGTGGTCGTGGTGAACCGGATCTTCGAGTCCGTGCCGGTCGACGAACAGGGCCTGGACGCCGCCCTGGCGGTGCTGCGGCTGTCGCGGCGCTACTCGGCCGAACGGGTCGAGGCGGCCTGCCGGCTCGCCCTGACCGGCCGGGTCCGCTCACCGCGCTACGCCCATCTGGCCCCGATCCTAGCGACCGGGCAGGACAAGACCGCCAGGCTGCGCCCACCCCGGAGCCGGGCGAGGACGGCGGCTACGTGCGCGGCGCCAGCTACTACGCAGGAGACGCGAAGTGAGCGGGATCGACATCGAGACCAAGCGCAAGCTCCGCGAGATGGGCGCCGGCCCGCTCCTGGAAGCGATCGAGGCCCAGGACGACGCCCTCGTCCTCGGGCTGGGCTTCGCCGACCGGCTCCGGCTGGTCGTCGACGAGGCGCACAGCTCCTTCACCCACGCGAAGGTCGAGGGACTGATCCGGCGGGCCGGGCTGCGCTACCCGGGCGCGGATCTACGCCGGGTCGACCTGATCGAGGAACGAGGCCTGGACCGCAACGTGATCGCCCAGCTCGCGACATGCTCGTTCGTCGACCGCCAGCAGAACGTGGTGTTCCAGGGCTTCACCGGGTCGGGGAAGTCCTACCTCGGCTGCGCGCTGGCCAAACAGGCCTGTCAACACCGGATCCGGGCCCACTACATCCGGATGCCCGACCTCGAAGAGGCCTGGGCCCAGGCCCGCGACAAGCCCCAAGGGCAGACGAAGTTCCTGAACAAGTACGCGGCGTTCACCGTGCTGGTGATCGACGAATGGCTCCTCGACCATCCCGACGAGGGCATGCGCAGCATGCTGCTGGAACTGCTCGAGCGCCGCTACGACGCCGCCTCGACGGTGTTCTGCACTCAGTATGCGAAGAAGGATTGGCACCAGCGCCTCGGCTCCGGAGTCCACGCCGATGCGATCATGGACCGCATCGTCCACAACACCATCTGGGTCGATACCGGCAGCCACAACATGCGTGAACACGCCACCCTGAACCAGTAACACCACGCCGGTGGGAGCCGGTGGCCCCCAGACCTGCGGCCGCTGGCCCCCACCGCCACGATCACCGGCCCCGAACGGCAATACCCGGTGGCCTCCAAGCCTTCAAATACTCAACCAGGCGCGCCTGGAAGTGCGCGCCGAGCCGTCCCGCGTTGTGGAGCGTGACGGCGATCGCGCCGGCGTGAGCCTGCTCGGTGACGGTCAGGTCGCCGGCCACGGCACGGCGCCACGGCGTGATCTGCGGCTCCTGCACGCCGAACCGCGCCTCGATGAAACGGATGATGGAGGTGTGGTCGAGCGTCTCGACTCGGCGGCGAACCGCAGGGACTCGGGCCGTCCAGATGTTCGACTCATCGTCGTCCAAACGTTAAATTGTTTCCTGTCCAGATGTTAAATTGAGGCATGCGATATCGCCGCAGGATCCTCGATGACGTCCTTGACGAGGTCTTCCCTCATCTGGCTGCCGTCGCGCTGGAAGGTGCCAAGGGGGTGGGCAAGACCGCGACCGGCAGTGAGCGCGCTGCCACCGTCCTCTCGCTCAACAAGCCGGCCGAACGTGCTGCTGTCGGCGCCCACCTCGACCTGATCACCGAGGTCCCCGGGCCGGTCCTTATCGACGAGTGGCAACTCGAACCGGCGGTCTGGGACCGGGTCCGCCGGGCGGTGGATGACGACCCGGCAGGTGGCCGCTTCCTGCTGGCCGGATCGGCCGGGGTCGCGCCGGGCGTACGTATCCACTCCGGCGCCGGGAGGATCGTACGCATGACGATGCGGCCGCTGACCATCGCTGAACGCGGCCTCGAGAAGCCCACGGTGTCCCTGGCGGCCGTCCTCGCCGGCGAGGCGCCTTCGATCACGGGGACCACGCTGGTCGGTCTCGCCGATTACACCGACGAGATCCTCCGTTCGGGATTCCCTGGGATCCGGGACCTCCCCGAACGGGCGCGGAACCTGCAGTTGGACAGCTATGTCGACCGGATTCTGGAGCGTGAGCTGCCGGAGAACGGGGTGGTCGTCCGCCGTCCTGCCGCCCTGCGGGCATGGCTATCGGCGTACGCGGCGGCGACGGCCACCGATGCCGCGTACAGCACCATCCTCGATGCGGCGACTCCGGGCGAGGGTGACAAGCCGGTGCGACAGACGGCGGACACCTACCGGGAACACCTCACGCGGGTCTTCGTACTGGATCCGGTCGAGGCATGGATCCCTGCGTTCGCCCCGCTCAAGCGGCTGACGCGGGCGCCCAAACATCACCTGGTCGATCCGGCTCTGGCCGCACGGCTGGTGGGAGTGGGCAAGGCCGGTCTGCTGCGTGGCCAGGGGTGGCCGTTCACCGTGAGCACCGGCACCTGGCTGGGGGCGCTGTTCGAATCCCTGGTCGCCCAGTCGGTCCGGGTGTACGCCCAGACGGCCGAGGCCAGAGTCGGGCACCTGCGGACCAAGAACACCGAGCACGAGATCGATCTGGTGGTGGAAGGTGCCGATCGATCCGTCGTGGCGATCGAGGTGAAGCTCTCCGACGCGGTCACCTCCGCCGACGTGGTGCACCTGAACTGGCTCGCGGAGCAACTGGGGGAGCGGCTGGTGGATCGCCTCGTGGTGTACACGGGTGGCCTGGCCTATCGCCGGACCGATGGCGTCGGGGTCGTCCCCCTGGCATTGCTGGGTCCGTGACCGGGATCTGACAGCGCTCGGTCCGTGACCGGTGTTCAGAGGCGTGGGGGACGGCCTCGGCTTCGTGCTGCATCGGCGGAGGTGCGGAGGTGCGAGGTCGCGGGCCCGCAGGCCGGGCCAGCCGCGCACCCGTCGGGCGAGGTCGGTGCGCAGCCCGGACACCCCGTACCGGGCGCCGAGCAGGGCCCGGCGATCGCTGTGACCGTGTCGGTGGCTCCGGGAACACCACGGACCCCGAGTCAAAGACCTCATGGTCCTCACCACAGGACCCCACGCCTACCGACGATCCGACGGGATCGCCGTGGTCCCCCTCGGACTCCTCGGCCCCTGACACTCCCAGCGCGGCCGCAGTCGCCGAGCCGCGGCGGCGCGCTCGGCTTCGCTGCAGTCAGGCTTCTGGGCTCCGGTCGGACGTGCCCGGGCCGGCGGCCGCTGCCCGTGGTGACGTCTCACGGCCACTGCCAGGGCAGCCCAGCCCGGTCGAACTCCTGCTGCAGGCGTGGTCGTCGCCGGTGGGTGGTGTGGAGTTCGGCGATGAGCTGGTCCACCTCGGCCACTTGGTCGGCCTTTCGGCCGGACGTCAGGCGGTTCTTGTTGCCGTCACTGATGGGAACGGGCAGCTCTCATTAGTATCCTTAGTGGGAAAATGCGCCTACGCTGATCCCATCAGGAGGTGAGATGCAGGAGCCAGCCGAACACCAGACCCCGACGTCGGCCGTCGCGCCCACGTCCTGGCCATCCCTCCAGTACGGTCAGGCCGACTGGGACCGACCGGATCCTGCGGCAAGCCGCCGCCAGCGGGCGGCCAACCAAGGCACCTTCCACTATGCCGTCGTCCCGCACATCGCCACCCTGGAGCCAGCGGTCGGCCCTGAGACGCTGTCCGATGCCGATGATGCGGTGGCGAGGCTGCAGGCCTTCGACAAGGACTCCCTGGGCTGGGGAGTGCCCTTCTCCTCGGTGCTGCTGCGCAGCGAATCAGCTGCCAGCTCCCAGATCGAGCACCTGACCGCGAACGCACGCCGGATCGCCTTGGCCGCACTGGGTGACTCCAGCCGCCCGAACGCGACGATGATCGCCCGCAACACCGCGGCACTGCGCGCGGCCGTCGACCTGGCCGATCGCATCAGCGCCACCACCATCCTTGCCATGCACGAGCGGTTGGATGGTGGCGACGATCCCGACAACGCCGGACGCTTCCGTCGGGAATGGGTGTGGATCGGCGGCCAGTCGCCGGTCACCGCTGCCCACGTCGGTGTCCACCCGGCCGCCGTGGAGAGCGATATCGCCGATCTGGTCGGCTTCATCCGGCGCGACGACATCCAGCCCTTGGTTCAGGCAGCGATCGCGCATGCCCAGTTCGAGACGATTCACCCGTTCACCGACGGCAACGGCCGGACCGGTCGTGCCCTGGTGAGCGCGATTCTGCGGCGAAGGGCGGTGACGAAGCACATGTCGGTGCCGATCTCCTTCGGTCTGCTGGTCGACACCGAGGAGTACTTCGCCGCCCTGACCGCCTCCCGAAAGGGCGATCTCGCACCGATCGTCGAACGCTTCGCCCATGCGGCCCGACGGGCCGTCGACAACGCGGTCGTCCTGCGCGAGGACGTGCAGGCCGTCCGCGATGCGGTGATCGGCACCGCGCAACGCCGTACGGCCAACCTGCTCACGATCGCCGAGCTGTGCGCAAGCGAACCGGCGTTCACCGCGCAGATGGTCACCGATCGGGGGATCTCGGCCTCGAGCGCCTATCGGATCCTGGATCGACTGGTTGAGGCCGGAATCATCCGTCAGGAGAAGCCGATCCGTGGATCGACGGTGTGGACCGTGCCGGGGCTGACCGAGGCGCTGGACCGGTTCGCCGCCCGAGTCGGACGGCGTACGCTCGGCGGCCGCTGAAGGGTCGGGTGGCGCAACCGCGACAGGCGTCGCGCCGCGCGTTGTCGCTTGTGGTCGGTCGCGTTGCGGATGAAGAGTGGTCACGCTGGTAGCGTCCCGCCCGTGGCGGGCGACAGACTCTCTCGGGACGACTTCTACGACGCGTTGGCGGGGGTGGACGAAGTCGGTCTGAAGAAGGCGCTGTGGACTGTCTACTGGCGCGGACCGGCGCCGATCCGGGAGCGGATCATGGCCTCGATCGACCCGGCAGGGGCCGCCGCGCAGTCCGCGAACGCGAGCGCGCCGGTCGCCGCCGTCGCGCTGGAGGCCGAGGTCAACGAGTTCGCGGCGCTCGCACGGAGTGGGGCCTATCTGGGCCGCGATCGACGCGTCTCGCCGAAGGAGCGGACGCGGTGGCGCTTCACTTTCCAGCGCCTCGTCACCGCAACCACCAACGCCCTGGCCGGTCGCGAGGTGGAGCCGGCGGCCTCGGTGATGGCGACGTTGATCGATCTGGCCTGCGAGATGGGGTCGGTCGACTACTTCCGCTCCGACGATCCGGTGGAGGCTGCCCGGTTCGTGGTTTCTGATGCGACGGCGGTGCTGTGGGCCGCGATCCGGAGGGAGCAGGGCCACACCGCGTTCTGCGACCGAGCCGCCGGACAGTTGGTGCGTTGGGAGTCGCGCTACGGCTGGACCCGACGGGGCTTCGGAGCCGTGAGCGAGCGGGAGACCCCACTCGCGCAGGTGATGGCGGGCATGCTTCCGGCTGCTGACGCCTGGGGCCAGTTCGCTGACGCCTATTTGCGGGCCCTGGACGACGTGGCTGAGCAGCGGCGCGGTTCCGGCGCAGGGCAGCGCAGCCGGAAGGAACTCAGGGAGAATCTGGGCACCTGGCACGAACTGTTGCAGGAGCATCTCGCGCACGGTGAGTACGAGGACCGACTCGAGAGACTCGCGCACCACCCCGCCTTGGTCGGGCGCAGCTGAGCGGTTCTCTGCTGGCGGCGCCTTCAGCGGCAACGTTGGTCAAGCAGGCGAGAACACAGGCGACTTGACAGAGTTGGCGTCATCCGCGGTCCGAACAGGATGGAGAACTGCCGCGGTCAGGGCAGCCCAGCCCGGTCGAACTCCTGCTGCAGGCGCGGCCGGCGACGGTGGGTGGTGCGGAGTTCGGCGATGAGCTGGTCCACCTCGACGGGGTGGCCGGTTGTGCGCGCAAGGGTGCGCATCTTCGCCAGCCGCCGAGCCGCGGCGCGGTAGCGCTTGGCGTCCGCGATCTCGAGGTCCGCCACGACCCGCACGGTGTGCACCGAGAGGGCTGCGACCGGATCGGTCTTCTCGTACGCGGTGGCGAGCTGGTCCCACAGAGAGGGGTCGTCCAGGTCGAGGGAGTGCGCCAGTGTCCACGCCAGCCGAGGGTCTTCGAGCGTATGGAGGGCGAATGCGACGGCATCGCGGGGCCGCTTCTCCAGCCCGGCCATGATGGCCTCGCGATGGTCGGGCCAGGCATCGCCGGCCGTCCTGCGTACGGCGGCCGCGTGGCCGGCCGTCGGCCAGCGTCGGAACACCTCCAGTCGAGCGGGCAGCTCGTCCTGCGGGCGGTGCTCGGCCAGCAGCGAGCACCAGTACGCGGCGGCGTCGACCGACTGGTGGCCCGGACCGAACTCGGCGGCCTGTCGGGCCCAGTCGATGGCCAGGTCGAACTCGCCGATCTCCGCGAGGGCTTCGGCAGTGTCCTTGAACCAGGCGGCGACCTTGCGGTCGCGGGCGTGGGTGGCGATGATCGCCGGTACGTCGCGGTCCCAGACCGCGAGCCGTTGCGCATTCCAGCCGAGCATGAACCGGATGTATCGATCGTTGACTCGGCACTCCCAGCGCTCCGGGTCGGTGGCCCGTTGGGCCCAGAGCGCGGCCTCCTGCTCGTCGGTCAACTCCGGGCCCAGCGTGTCGGCGATCCCGGCCAGCTTGGCTCGGTACCGCGCCAGCCCCTTCTCGCCGAGGGCCGGAGCGTACGCGACTGGGTCGATGGTGAAGTAGTCGACCTCCTGGACGAACTGGAAGTTGATCATCCAGTCCACGACCTTGGCTGCTGGAGGTTGCACGGCCCTGACCAGTTCGGCGTGCAGATCGAGCAGGTCCCTGATGGCATCGCCGATGATGCCGCTGGAGTCGTCGGCTCGCCAGATCACCCGAAGCGCACTGGCGATCGCCCGTTGGGTCACCCCGAGCACGTGGTCGGCGGGTTCGTCCTGGGCGGCCTGTCGGAGCACGGCCACGGCCTCGTGCAGCTGGCTTCCGTACGCGTTGGAGGCGCTCCAGCGGTGCAGGTCCGCGCGCGTACGGACCATCGGCAGCACGGCATCAGCGAGATCGGACATGGCAACCTCCGAAGGGAATGGGGATACGGAAGGCCCGGGGAAAGCGGTGACGACCCGTCGTCATCAATCCTCCTGCGACAGTCCCAGGCCTTGCAGCACGGTGTCGATCGCCACGGTATGTCTCATCAGCGAGACTGATGAGAAAATGGTCCTCCCCGAGTCTCAGTAAGGAGGCCACTGCGGACCAGCAACCCGGCGGTCCCCCGGCCGACCGCCCGCCCTCGGCATGGCCGACACGGAGACCACCACCGAACCAGCCCTCGCCCTCAGCGCCTGACCAGACCAACCATCGAAGGAAAACCGCCGCTGCACCACCACAAGGGACTTGACCGAGTGACGTGCCACTTCGACGGACCTCGCTCAGCGGGCGAGCCATGCTTGGTCGTGTGATACCCAGAAGACGTGCAGTCCCAGTCTCTGGAAGGCTAAGTCAGGGAGGCGATCGACCAAACCGCGGTACTGCCGATTGTCGGGGAGGGCCAGTGCGTACGAGGCGTGGGGATTGTCCATTCGTTGGATCAACTCGCCCAGCGCGTTCAGGAAGTAGTTCACCTGTTGGGGGCCGGGAGCGACTTCGCCCTTGGCTTCGATCTGCCACCGCCGTCCGTCAGGATGGCGGGCGTCCACGTCCACTCCTTGGGTCCGTCCCCAGGCTACGTGCACGGTGAATCCTTCGCGTTTGAGGAGATCCTTGACCGCGGACTTCACCTCGTCCTCGGTCAGGAAGTCGCTGGTAGCGCTGGACCTCGATGGTGCAGGCCGTTCCGCGATGCCAGCAGCAGGCGCATTCACGATCTTTCCGTCCGGTCCGACATAGCGCTGGAGCTTGCCTTCTATCTCGAGACGCCGGGCGGTTTGGTTGATCGACTGGCGGTGGGACACGCCCAATTGGCGGGCGAGCTGATCGTCATCCAGCGGCGAGTGTCGGATCGCCGCGAGAATCTGGTCCGCGATTGTTGCCATGCGCCCATCTTCTGACACTGGGCCGGGGTCTGCCGATGGATCGGTGGACCGGAGCCGATGTGACGTCGGGACTGCGCTGGGGCGCTCCGTTGTCAGGGCTCGTGGCTAGGCTCCGAACATGACGGTTGTTAACGCGGGAAAGTTCAATCTGGCCGGCGAGCTGCCGGTGACGCGGCTCGGTTTCGGTGCCATGCGCATCACCGGCCCGGGAATCTGGGGTCCGCCGGCCGACCATGACGAGGCGATCGCCGTGCTGCGACGCGCGGTCGAGCTGGGCGTGGACTTCATCGACACTGCCGACGCATACGGTCCGTACGTCTCGGAGGACCTGATCTTCGAAGCACTGCACGACGGCAGCGGGTATGGCGAGGTCACCATTGCCACCAAGGGCGCGCACACCCGCCAGGGACCCTTCCAGTGGGTCCAGGTCGGCCGCCCGGAGTACCTGCGCCAGTGCGTGCAGATGTCGCTGCGCCGCCTCGGCCTGGAGCAGATCCCACTGTGGCAGCTGCACCGGATCGACCCGAAGGTGCCGCGCGAGGAGCAGTTCGGCGCGATGAAGGAGTTCGTCGACGAGGGCCTCGTACGCCTCGTCGGGCTCTCCCAGGTGAGCGTCGAGGAGATCCAGGCGGCCCAGGCCGCCGGCCTCACCATCGCCTCGGTGCAGAACCGCTACAACCTCGCCGACCACTCCAGCGAGGACGTGCTGGACTTCTGCGAAGCCGAGGGCATCGGGTTCATCCCGTGGGCACCGATGGACGCCGGCAAGCTGGCCCAGCCGGGCGGTGCGATGGACGACATCGTCCGGGCCCACCGGGGCGCGACCCCGTCGCAGGTGGCACTGGCCTGGCTGCTGCGTCGTTCGCCGGTGATGCTGCCGATCCCCGGCACCGGCAAGGTGGCCCACCTCGAGGCGAACTGCGCGGCGGCCGACCTCGATCTCACCGACGACGAGGTCCGTACGCTCACCACAGCCTGACCTCGTCGGCGAAGGCCACCCGTGGTTCCGTCCGAGGCCGCCTGACCTCCTTGACGAGGAGGCGATCGGGCGCTAAGGGATTTGAGGTTTCGCCGTTCCGGGGGATGACTGGCCGCCAGCAGGCGCGTCTGTCGGCCAGTCATCCCGGCGGCGGTAGTCGAGCACAACGGGCGGGAGTCCGAGTGCAGCGGTGATCTCGGTGAAGAACTGACGGACGTACGGGTAGGCCAAGAAGTACGCGTTGGTGTCGACCCACGCCGACATGGCCGGGCGCGATGTCTCCAGGTCGGCGGTGACCTTGAACGAAACGATGTGGGCGACGCGGATCGAGGCCACCTCGTCGTCGTCCTCGCGGCACGAAAGGGTATGGGCGATACGGACCAGCAGTACGTCGTCATCCGGCAGCAGGGCGTACGCAGATTGGCATTCGACGATGCCCGCCGTCATTGTCGTGGGGATGGTGCGGACTGGGCCGGCGTGAACTTCATCGACTCGGACACCGATCGGCTGGGTTGCTTCAATGATGGCGGCCACATCCGGGGCAGAGACCGGGCCGGATTGCTCGAGGATGCTCAGCATGGCGAAGCAACTCCCGCCTCGGACTGGAATTCCGCCCGTGTGAGTCGGATTCCTGTGGAGTGCAGCGGGAAGGCGTAGACGGGGCGGGGAACCGGGTGGAACTCCTGCGGTGCCGCCTGCGTGGATGTCTGCTCCCACCGCAGGGTCGTCGCATCCGGGTTGCGCATCAGACAGTTGTCGATCTGCACCATCTCCTCGGGCGTCGGCAGAGTCTCGCCCAGGTCGATGCTGCGCGTGTCGCGCAGCCAGGCCACGATCTCAGTCCACAACCACAGCTTCACCGACCCCGGATCGAGGACCTCCTGAGGGACGGGGAAACCTGACTGCAGGGTCCATTTGCGCGCACCCTCGCGGCTCCGACCGGTCCGGTGCGCGATCGCTGTGGTGGACACGAGGTCGCGGAAGACACCCGCGACCTTCACCTCGCCCGGGAGTGCAACTTCGAGTTCGCGCGCCAACTCGACGACACCTGGCACCATGGCAGCGCGCTCCAGGAAGGTTGTAACGGTAGTCAGCCCCGCGTTCTCCGCCCACAGCAGCTCGGGGAACCGTTCGGCGAGGATCTCGCCGGTTGCCTCGTCGTCCAGATCGACTCCCGTCACGCGAAGCTCGACGTCCACGATCATCTACTACCTCCTCGAGTTCCCTGTCATGATCAATGGTTGGCAGTTGCCAACTGTACGCACCCGCGTGCCCAATCGGAACAGCGGGTGCCGAAGTGTGGTCAAGCCGTTATGCGCACGCGTAGGAGGCTCAGGCGTTCGGATAGGGCCGCGTGCCGGGCTCGTAGGTCAACGAGCTGCGGCGCGCTATTCGGGGCCTCGCGGAAGGTGAGGTTGGCGCCGCGCAGTTCCCCGTCAGCGCGATCGGCCAACTCTTCAGGGGTGGGACGCGGCGTCGTGGGAAGGAGCCGTCCAAGCTCGCCTTCGAGCCGGCTGACCTGGCCATCGAGAAGGTCAAACTCGTCTTCGGCCTCGGCCAGCATGTCTTCGGCCTCTCCGATGGTCTCGAGGATGCGAGCCATGCGGCGTTCGGCGTTGGCCCAGGTCAGTTGTGTCTCGGAAGCGATGATCCAGCGTTCGGCATTGCCCAGGGATCGCTCGATGCGTCCCAGGATCTCTATGGCGGCTGGGCTGTGCTGGCAATTTCGGATCTTCTGGCGAAAGCCGCGGGCGACACTCTCGGTGCCGCGGCCTGTTGAGAACACGTGGATCCGGTGGACGCCTGCGGGGCACTGCAGGATCAGACCGCCATGATCGTTCGCTGTGTCGTGACCGCTCCCGCTCAGAGTCGTACGGTCACCTCCACGTCGACCCGGTCCCCGACCTTGAGGGCGCCCATCATGAAGCTGTAGGGCTTGATCCCGAAGTCCGACTGGGTGACCTGACCGGTCAGCCGGTAGCCCGACTCGGTGAGTGCCACCTGCAGGACCTGTGGGCGGGTCTGGCCGTGCAGGGTGAGGTTCCCTTCGAGCGTCACAGCCTCCCAGGTGCCCGTGGCCGCCGTCGAGACGAAGCGGAACTCGGGGTACTGCTGCACCTGGAGGGTCTTCTGCGCGTTGGCGAGGATCTCGCGGGCGTCCTTCTCGGCCACCGACTTGCCGGCGTCGCGGCTGCCCTTCAGCGTCAGTGAGCGCAGGTCGGCGCTGACCTCGAGCGCGGTCGCGCTCGGCTCCTGGCCGACGGTGAGGGAGGCGGTCCAGCGGTCGATCCTGAGGGCGAGGGCGTGGCCCAGGCGGGCCGCCCTGCCCTCGACGGTGGTGAGGAGGATGAGTTCGCCGTCGTCCTGGGTGAGTGCGTGGGTTCCTGGTGTGAGCGACATACCAACAGTGTCCCTGTTTGGGCGAAGCGAACGGTGGGCCATGCTCGGGACGAGGCGTCACGTCTGGCTTCATCGTCGGCCGTCGGGGCTGAGGCCAGCGTCGACGGCCACATCCGAACTCCGCGTGCATGGCCGACCCTGATCGTCATATGTTCCCACCGGTACTCGTCAGGATTCGAGAAGCACCGGCGGATCGCCGCCCGTACCGTCGTGAGTGTGGACACCGCGATCCACCTGAACCGCCGGCAGCCCCAGTGGCCCACGGTGGCCCACATGACCGCGGAGCACGTGCGGCATTCGCGATGTGCAGCCGGCACTGATCACTAAGGAGACCTGAGATGACGGACACGAAGATCGGATTCAGCGACGCGGAGCGGCAGGCGATGCAGCAGCGAGCCGACGAGCTTAGGGCGATGAAGGGCGTCAAGGGCGCGGCGAAGAAGGCGAAGGAGCTGGACGCCTGCCTCGCCGCGATCGCCGTACTCGAGGGCACGGACCGGGTGGTCGCCGAGCGCCTGCATGTGATCGTCTCCGAGGAGGCGCCGCAGCTGGATCCGAAGACTTGGTACGGGTTCCCGACGTACGCGAAGGACGGCAAGAACATCGTGTTCTACCAGCCGTCCTCCAAGTTCGACGCGCGTTACGGCACGGTCGGTTTCGAGGAGCATGCCGCGCTCGATGACGGCGACATGTGGCCGGTCGCCTACGCGGTCATCGAGATGACCGACGCGGTGGAGCGGCGGCTGCGCGAGCTGGTCCGCAGGGCCGCCGGATAGCCCGGCGCAGCGTGCAGAAGCAACTCGCTGCCCGAGCCGAGGAGCACGCGCTTCATCGAGGCCGAGGTCCGCGACATCCTCACTCCGCGACATCCTCACCAGGGCCGCGCGCGGGGGCGCCGGACACTCTCTCGAGTGCCTCCATCGCCGTGACCCGTGCCAGCGCGGATGCCCCGCCGGACCTGCTGGCGCAGACCCACGAGGCTGGTCGCCTACTGGCCCACCGGACCGACTCCGGGCGGGACTCTGTGCGCATCGGCACCTGGAACCTTGATGCCCGGCACCAGCCGGCTCATGTGGAGCTGGCGCTTCAGTTGGGATGCGACGTCCTGCTGTTGACCGAGATCTCACCCAGGCTGGAGATCCCGGGCTACACCAAGGTATTGACCGCCGGGGTGATGGCTCGGGGTCAGCACTGGGCCGGCGTCTTCTCCCGGCGACCGCTGGAACCGCTGCCGGAGCCGCATCCGGCCAGCGCTGCCGCACGGATCGACGGGCGGGTGTTCTGCTCGTCGATCCTGCCGTGGACCGGTTGCGGGGCCGGTGAGCCGTGGGGGAATGGGGGCCATGCCGACAGGACCCGGCGTACGCTCGAGCGCCTGCGTCCGGGCCTGTCTTCCGACGGGGTGTGGGGAGGGGACTGGAACCATGCGCTGGTGGGCCGGGAACGGGCTGGCAGCCTGGCTGGCCGCGCGGCCGTCCAGCACACGCTCGAGGAGCTGGGCCTGCAGGTGCCGACGGCCGAGCTGGCCCATCAGCGGGATGGGCTGTGCAGCATCGACCACATCGCGGTTCCGGGATCATGGCGGGTGCTGTCGGTGGAACAGGCCAGCGTCGCAGTCGGGGATCGGTGGCTCTCCGACCATGACGCGTACGTGGTGGAGGTCATTCCTGCCGTCACTGATGACCGCACGGGTAGTGGGCCGTCCCGGGGGTGATGGCCGCGTTGGATCGCTTTGCCGCGCCCCGCTGCCGTAGGTATCGGTGTCCGTGAGGGCCGTCGATCTGTCCCCGCCGGCATGCCGCGTGGGGTGACGGCAGGATGTGCAACAGACGTCCGTCAGGATGTTAAACAGGACTCCGTCAAGATTGCTGGTTTGAGGCATGCCGTATCGCCGCCGGATCATCGACGACATCCTGGACGGCGTCTTCCCTTACCTGGCCGCGATCGCCCTGGAAGGGGCGAAGGGAGTCGGTAAGACTGCCACTGCGTCCCAGCGGGCGACGACCGTCCTCTCGCCGTGACATCGGCGTTCGGGTCGCCGCGGTGACACGTGGGGTGGGTGAGGTCACCTGGACCTGCGCTCGGCATCGACGCCCATCGGGTGTGCCAGAGTGTGGGGCGGCAGGATGGACGTACCTGAAGAGTGCCTTTCGACGGGCTGCCCAGCGGCCCCAGTCACCAGGAAGGTGAGAGATGGCAGCTGTCGAGATCGACGACGAGTCGGGGGAGTGGCGCGTCTTTGGCGAATGGCGGCCGGTCGACGACAGGCCGGTGCTGATCCTCCGGCCCGACGACCTGGGCCGACTGACGATCGGGGATCTCGCCGAGGGTCTTGCCGACGTCTTCGACGACTGGCGGGGCCACAGCATCAAGGCCCACGTGGCTCTCCCCGGCGTCGTGGACCCCGGCATCGACGGGCCGCTCCAGGACATCTCCTTCGTGTGGGGAGTGCTCGAGGCCAACCGGCTCACCGGGGACCGGCGGATGCCCGAGGACGTGATGGCGTCCGCTTCCCTGGGTCTGGTCATCGAGCCGCGGCGCAAGCGGTCGCCCAGCGCCGGGGCCAGCAGTGAGGACGCTTATTGGACGTCCCTGATCGCCTCGGTCCGCCGCTTCGTCGAGCGCAGGGACTGTCGGGTGATCGTCTCCACGCAACGCCGGTTCGATCGGTCCCCCGGTGCCCTCGAATTGGTTGTCTTCCCCAAGGTCAAGGGCGCCTGGACCGCCGCCCGTCGCAAGGAGCCTCTGACCGCGCTCTTCGCGCTCGGCACCGAGATCCTGGAGCTGTGCGGGACTGTGGGCTCAGCCCCGCCCGGACCCCGACCTGTGGACGATCCCGCTGCCACGTGACATGAGCCGGCGAACGGGCCGGGGGCTGCCACAGATCATTGGCCCTTTGCATTGAGCGACGAGATCCATGCTCCCGCCTGCTCGATGCACGAACCTCGCGCCTGAATCACTCGGCTGATCAGGCGTGAGTCCGAGGAAGCTGGAGTCGCTCAGCCCTGCGGCTGCTCCGGTCCCAGCTCGACCGGCCGGCCCTGGGCGGTCCACGCGCTCATGCCGCCCTCGACGTTGACCACGTCGTATCCGGCCGCGTCGAGCGCCTCGACCGCACGCAGGGAGCGCCCACCCGCTTGGCAGATCACGTACGTGGTGGCGTCCTGGTCGAGTTCGCCGGCGCGAGCGACCACCTCTCCGAGCGGGATCAGCCGCGCCCCGGGCAGGTGGCCGGCCTCATACTCGTACGGTTCACGGACGTCCACCACGGGCACGCCCGCGGCGTACGCCTCGGCGAAGGTGGCGATATCGGTCGTCTTCGGCATGATCCGAGGATAGGCGCCGCCGTGCGGCGTGATGGCCACCGACGAAACCTCGGCCTCGACCAGCACGTGTTTCGCTGGCAGTCCGAAGCACACCCGACTGACGTGCCGCCGGGTCAGCTGCTCGGTGGCACCTCAGTCGATGCCCTCCACGAGTTGGCGCAGGGTGTACCCGGCAGGCAGGCCTCCGCAGATCCATGCCCACAGCACCTGCGCCGCGTCGACGGGCGAGACGATCATCTCATCCCCGAAATAGTTCGTGCCCCGTCCTACCACGTCGGCACAGCATCGCTGGACGTCGGTCATAGCGCCGCCGATCCGCTGGACCCTTCGGGCGAACGACTCCGGCCCTGTCCCGCCGTCGACCTCGACGATCCACCCTCCCTGGACGCGCATGGACTGCGCCCAAGGCTGCTTGCCTGCCCGGGAGAGGACGCCCCAGTCTCCCGGTTCCTGCAACGCCCTGAGTAGCGTGGACAGTTGGCCGATGTCGTGGACGAAGGTGTCATCGCCGTCCTCGGGACGCCAGATGACCGGTTCTTGTGGCTGCGTCTGCTGACGCAGCCATGTCTCTGCCTGGTCGGCCAGGTCTTCCCGGTCAAGCAGCTCGGGACGGCCCCCGACCCCCCACGCCGACGTCGCCATGCTCCCCTACTTCCCCTGAGTACTCGGACGGCTCGCGGACATCGACCACGGGCGCGCTCGCCTGGTGCGTCGTGACCGGTTCGTACGCGACGGCGAGGGTCGCGACCCCAGTCGTCTCCGACCTGGTCCGAGAGTAGGCGCCGTCCTGCCTCTGGGCACCCCGTTACGCGACCCGAATGACCCGACATCGGCGACTCCCGCGACGATGCGCGCCTTCTCTGCTACCGTCCACACCATCCAGTGAGACCCTGGTCACACGTGGTCCCCGCCTCGAGGAGGTTCACCATGGACATCGCGGTACTCGGCACCGGCAGGGTCGGCCGGGCTCTCGCGGCTGGCCTGCACGAGCTGGGCCACACCGTCGTCGTCGGCACCCGCGACCCCGCGGCGACACTCGCCCGGACCGCGCCCGACAGCATGGGCACACCGCCCTTCAGCGCCTGGCAGGCGGCGCACCCCGACATCGCCCTCGCCAGCTTCGCCGACGCGGCAGCCGGTGCCGACCTGGTGGTGAACGCCTCCAACGGCGCCGCGACCCTGGACGTCCTCACCCTCGCCGGTGCCGCCAACCTGGCCGGCAAGGTGCTCCTCGACGTCTCCAACCCGCTGGACTTCACGCACGGCTACCCGCCCACCCTGTTCGTCAAGGACACCGACTCGCTCGGCGAGACCATCCAGCGCGCCTTCCCGCAGGCCCGGGTCGTCAAGACGCTCAACACCATCACCGCGGATCTGATGGTCGACCCGAGGTTGCTCGGCGCGTCCGTGACGGTGTTCGTGTCCGGTGACGACGCCGAGGCCAAGGCCACCGTCGTGGCCCTGCTGACCGCCTTCGGCCACGATGACGTGATCGACCTCGGTGGCATCGAGACGGCCCGGGGCCCGGAGATGATGCTCCCGGTCTGGCTCAGCCTCGCGAGCACCCTCGGGACGACCCGGTTCGACTTCAAGGTCGTGCGCTGATGCAGGCCGCGGGCGTCGATGACGACGCGGCCCCGGGTCGGTCATCGGACGGTGACGGGACAGCCTCTGGGGGAAGGAGAGCCTGATGTCGAGCCCATCGGTGAACGTCATCGCGATCACGGTTGTCCGTTCCTCCAGTGCCGCGAGCGTGCCGTCATGCTGATCTACTCGATGGGCGTCTCGGTGGATGGCTTCATCAACGACCGCGAGGGCGGGTTCGAGTGGGGCGCCCCGAGTGACGAGCTGTTCGGTTTCCACCTCGCGCGGGTGAGCCAGCTCGGCGGCTACCTGTGCGGCCGCAGGCTCTACCAGACCATGCTGGTGTGGGAGACGGATCCGGCGCTGCGCGACACCGACCTCGGGGCCGCCTTCGCCGACGTCTGGAGCGCCCTCCCGAAGGTCGTCTTCAGCCGTACGCTCGACAGCGTCCAGGGCAACGCCCGGCTCGCCCGGGGGTCGGTGGCCGAGGAGATCGCCGCGGCGCTCGCCGCCACCGACAAACACGTCGAGATCGGCGGCGCCGGCCTGGCCACGCAGGCGATAGAGCTCGACCTTGTCGACGAGCTGCGTATCTTCCGGTATCCGATCATCGTCGGTGACGGTACGCCCTTCCTGCCGCCGGTCACCACAGCGCTACCGCTGCTCCTGGTCGAGACCAGGACGTTCGACGCGCGGGTGATCTACGAGCGCTACCGGCGCGGCCGCGCGGCGTCGGGCTGACGCCCTCCTTCGAATCGAGAATGTACCCCCTTGCCCTCTAGTGTGACCTATGTCACTCTTGACGCAAGTAGGCGACTCTCGAGTTCTCGGGAAAGTGAGCGTTCACATGTCGCGCAACAACGATTTCGACGGCAACGGGCGGGACGAGTTGTTGGTTTCCAGCCCATGGGGAATGGCTTTGTTGGAACTCTCGGGCAACACGTTCACGGCACCGGTGATGGCGCCGAACGGGACCCGGTTCGGCGGCTGGAATCTGCAGACCGGTGACAACCGGTTCGGACCCGTGGCCGATTTCGATGGTGATGGCCGGGCCGAGATGGTGATCTCGAGCCCTTGGGGCGTGGGAGTCCTGGAGCAGCGGGGCAACTCACTGGCCCCCCTGGTGATGGCGCCGAACGGCACCCGGTTCGGCAGCTGGAACTTCCAGTCGGGCGACAACCGTTTCGAGAAGGCCGCTGACTTCGATGGTGATGGCCGGGCCGAACTGCTGATCTCGAGCCCGTGGGGGCTGGGCGTCCTGAAGCTCGCCGGGTCATCGCTCACCGCGCCGATGATGGCACCGAACGGGACCCGTTTCGGTGGCTGGAACCTGCAGACCGGTGACAACCGCTTCGGGCCGGTCGGTGACTTCGACGGCGACGGCCGGGTCGAGGTCTTCGTCTCCAGCCCGTGGGGTGTGGGGATCCTCCAGCTGCAGGGCAACACCCTCCGGCCGCTCATGATGGCGCCGAACGGGACGCGGTTCGGCGGTTGGCTGCTGAACACCCGCGACAACTTCTTCCGGCTCGCCGCTGACGTCGACGGTGACGGACGGGCCGAACTCCTCGTCACCAGCCCCTGGGGCATCGGGATCCTCAAGCTGTCCGGCGGGAGCCTGACAGCCCTGACGATGGCTGCGAACGGGACGCGGTTGGGGGGCTGGATCGTCGATACCACGAACAATCGATTCGGTCCGGCCGCGGACTACGACGGTGACGGCCGGGCCGAGCTGCTGATGAGCAGTCCCTGGGGCATCGGAACGCTCGAATGGAACGCCGGGGCGCTCACCTCGCCACTGATGGCCGCCAACGGCACGCGGGTCGGCGGCTGGGTGGTCGACACCCGGAACAACCGTTACGGTCCGGCCGCAGACTACGACGGTGACGGCCGGCCGGAGCTCATCGCGACCAGCCCCTGGGGTCTCGGCGTCCTCAAGCCGACCAGCGCGGCGAGTTCACCGGTGATGGCCCCGAACGGCACGCGATTCGGCGGTTGGAACCTCCAGACCGACGACAACCGCTTCGGCGTCCGTCGCTCGTCCTTCGAGTACGTCGTCGTACATTTCAAGACCCTGCTCGCACGGACGGCAGCCATCGACACGTTCATGGACACCCAGTACAAGGCGATGGAGGACCTGTTCGCCGACTACGGAGTCGCCACCTACCGCGCGACGACCGAGGACCTGAGCGGCGACGCCTCGCTGGCGGGCGTGGTGGACCTCGACGTGGGCCCGTGCATCCTGGGATCCCCGACGACCGAGCACAACACGCTGTTCGCGAGGAGGAACGGCGTGGGCGCGAACGATGTCGTCGTGTACGTCGTCCGGACCCTGACCAACGGCACCGGGGCGACGAACCTGCTGGGCTGCGCCACGCACCCGAACAACCAGCCCGGGTGCGCGGTGGTGCAGGCGAATGCCCGCTGGCTCGTCGCCCACGAGGTGGGGCATGTGCTGGGCCTGCTGCATTGGGGCAACCCGCCCGCGACGAACAGCCAGTTCCTGATGTTCCCCACCGTGGGGTGGACCGACACGCCTCCGGACATCGTCCAGACCGAGGTCGCCACGATGGTGGACTCCACCCTCACCCGGGCCTTCTGAGAGGAGAACGAGATGGCCATGAGCATGCAGGAGGTCCGGTCGCGACTCAGCGTCATCGAGAGCGATACCCAGATGTACGCCGATCTCGGCCCGGACGAGGTCCCCGTTCTCGTCGAGCTGCTCGATGACGAGGAGGCCTGGCTGGCCTCGCGAGCGGTGTACGCCCTGATCAGGATCGGTACGCCGGAGGCCCTTGCCGCGGTCGAGAGGGCCGGCGCCAGCACAAGGGACGAAGTGCGCGTCGCCGTCGCCGTCAGCGCGAGCCTGCTGCCGCCCGAGGTCTCCGACCGGGTCCTGACCCCGCTGCTCCAGGACCACGAGGTGGGCGTACGCAAGTTCGCCATCGGCTCGGTGACGACCGGCAACAAGGAGAGTGTGCAGCGCCTGGTGTCGGAGATGACCGACGCGGAGGACGCCGTGCTCAGGGCCCGGTCCCGGACCCGGGTGCGCGACCTCGGCCGGTGACCCGCCTGCCATGCCAGCCACCGACCGTGACCCCGCCATCGCCCCTCACCCCGGCCGCGACCGCTACGTCAGTCGCGGCGGCCCGGACCCGGATCTCTACGTCCAGATCCCTGCCTACCGCGACCTCGAGCTCGCCCCGACGCTGCGCGCGCTGTATGCCGAGGTGAACCGGCCGTCACGGCTGCGCGTGCGGATCATGTGGCAGCGGGCGGAGGACGAGGTCCTGCCGGACGACATCCGCGCCCTGCCGGGGCTGGAGATCGACGAGGTCCCCGCTGCCGTCAGTGAAGGGTGCAACTGGGCCCGGCGCAGGCTGCAGGAGGGCTGGCAGGGGGAGCGCTACACCCTGCTGCTCGACTCCCACCACCGGTTCGTGCCCGGCTGGGACGACCTGGCCCTGACCATGCTGGAGCGGCTCCGCGCCACCGGGACCGCGAAGCCGCTGCTGACCGGCTACCTGCCGGCGTACGACCCTCGCAGCGGTCTCCTCCGATCCAGCGGGCCGCGCCGCCTCTATCCGTACGCGCGGGACCGAGGGGTGCTCACCCGTCTGAACAGCTGGGCCATTCGCGACGTCGAGACGCTCAGCGCGCCGGTGCCTGCCGACTTCGCCTCGCTCCATTTCATCCTCACCGATGGATCCTTCAATCGGGAGGTGCCGTTCGATCCCGCCGTGTATTTCTTCGGCGACGAGGTGCTTACCAGTGTGCGGGCGTTCACCGCGGGGTACCGGCTGTTCCATCCGCACCGGGTGGTCGGCTGGCATGCCTATGACCGGAGCAGCCGGGTGACCCACTGGGCTGATCATGAGGGCTACATCGAGCGCCACGCCCGTTCCCTCCGGACACTCCGCACTATCTACACCGGAATGCGTGACATTTCCCCCGCCGCCATTGCCGAGTTCGAATCCCATGCCAATATTTCCCTGGTGGCAGACCCGTGAACGCGGCCCCGGTCACCTTACGCAGCAGCACCGTGACCTGCGTCGAGGACTTCCTCGACGCCGACGAATGTGCCCGGATCAGCGACGATCTCCGCCATACCTATTGGTGGGACAGCCCGGTCGTCCATCGTGATCGGCAGAACCGTCTGGTCTCCACGCACTCGATCGGCCGCACCAGTTCGACGACGGACGAGACGTGGCTGGGCGAGGATTCCTGCGAGCTCCTTCGTGCCATCGAGCAGCGGCTGGCTTCGGATTTCGACGTGCCCGTCGATCACTTCGAGCCCTGGCAGGTCGCGCGGTATCGGGCCGGGGAACGATTCGAAGAGCACCATGACAGCGGATTCTTCGGGGGTGACCCGTGGGGCGAACGCATCATCTCGGTGCTGATCTACCTCAGCGATTCCCCGTCCGGGGGAAGCACCTACTTTCCGGCCCTGAAACAGCGGTTCCAGCCGGTCACCGGCCGGCTGCTCGCGTGGCCCGACCTCCTCCCCGACGGCTCGCTCGATCCCAGGATGAGACACGTCGCGTGCCCCGCGCGGCGGGTGAAAACCATCCTCTCGACCTGGGTGCGCGAGTTGTCACGAGAACGAGTCCCATCGGAAGAAAGAAACTGACATGGCCATCTCGAAAAAGGAAAACCAAGTCATCCAACAGGTGATCAAGACCCACGGACCGACCCTGGACCTGGCGACCCATCCCGACACTCTGGTCGAGATCGTCCGGAAGTGGGGCTTCGATCTGCTTGAGGACGTCCCGGATGGTGGCTCACTTCCCGGTGGGGTCGGGCCGGTGGGCCCGGTGGGCCCGACAAGCCTCGAGGAGGGGCCCGGACTCGCAGACGTCCTCCGCGAGGTGCTCTCCCTCCAACGTCAGGTCGACAAGATCAACCGTCGTCTGGAGGGCTGAACCGGGTGCCCCAACGCCTCACGAACGCCACGCTTCAGACTGTGTGGTGACCCTCGTAGAGTGAGGGTCATCACAAAACTGCTGGGAGACGACGATGTCCGTACGGGTCGACCTGAACATCTCACTGGACGGCTACATGACCACCACCGACCAGACGCCCGACGATCCGTTCGGGGCGGACTGGCCGCGCCTGACCGGGGCGTACGCCGCCACCCGCACCTTCCGTGCCCGGGTGCTGCACGACGCCAGCGGCGAGGGGACGACCGGCGTGGACGACCGGTACGCCCAGGCGTACTTCGCCGAGGTCGGGGCCGAGATCATGGGCGCCGGCATGTTCGGGCTGCACAACTTCCCCGACGACCCGGACTGGCGCGGTTGGTGGGGCGACGAACCGCCCTTCCACACTCCCGTGTTCGTTCTCACCCACACCTCCCGGCCGTCGCTCGAGATGGCCGGCAGCACCACCTTCCACTTCCTGACCGCCAGTCCCGCCGAGGCGCTCGAGCGCGCGACGGAGGCTGCGGCCGGCAAGGACGTACGGATCGGTGGCGGCGCCACGGTGGTCCGTGACTTCCTCAAGGCCAGCCTCGTCGACCACCTGCACGTCGCGATCGCGCCGATCCTCCTCGGCCGCGGCATCAACCTCTGGGATGGCCTGCGCGGCCTGGAAGCCGGCTACGACGTCACCGCCGAGACGGCGCCGAGCGGCACCATCCACCTGACCTTCCAGCGCTGATCCCCGTCAGTCCTCGATCTGCGCCGAGCCCTGGCGTCGGCTCGCGTCGATCCCGTCTCGCATGACTTGGAGCTTCTCCGGTGAGTGGCTGACCCAGCCGACGAGTTCCTCGATGACGCGTAGGGGCTCGCGGCTGCGGAACGACTGGGTCGGATTGCCGGGGAACCTCTTGTCGGTCACGTTCGGGTCGTCCTCGAACGCGCCGGTCGGCTCCACCACGTAGATACGTCCGCGACCATCGCCAGCCGCTAACTCGGTGCCCCAGACCGCCGCGTCGAGCGTCGCGGTGAAGTAGACGTAGTTCATCACCCGGCCCAGCTCATAGTTCGACTCGCGGCCAGGGGCGAGCAGTTCACCCGCGGTCAGGTCCGCTTTCGTGCCGTGCAGGAACACGCCAGAACGGTAGATCTCGAAAGGCACCGGCTCACTCATCGGGGTCAACATTAGCCGGCTCTGTCGACGTTCCAGAGGTATGTCGACGTGTCGACACTGCCGTGGGATTGATCTGCGTACGTCTTGCTTTACATCACCTTGGCCGCGGGATCCGCCACAGCTGGCCCCTGGCGGCCTCGGAGAATTCGGGCACCCCACACCGGGCCAGGTGACGCAGGAGTTCTTCGACTGTTATTGACGGGATTCGGGTGGCGGACGCCTGCTCGTGCAGGACGCGCATCGTTCGACCGGCGTCCAGGTCGAGCTGGTTCAGTAGGAACTCATCAGGACTCTGGATCTCGATATCGAGGGCGTTGAGGATCGGTTCCGGGAAGTCGGAGAGGTTCGCGGTGACGATGACATCGGCTCGGCCGCGCTGGGCCGCCGCCACGACGTGTCTGTCGTCCGGATCGGGCAGGTCGATCCCAGCCAAGAGCGGCTCCCATCCGGTGACCGTGGCGTCTTCGAACGCCCCCTGCATCTGGTCCGCACGATGCCTGGCGCGTCCGGGCCGAAGGTCGGGATGAATTTCTTCGATGGCCTCGACCATCTCGTCGAGGATGGCGGTACTCCAGAGGGGCCGGTAGAGGCCGGCCTCTGCCAGGCGCAGCAGCGTGTCCGTCAGTGCGATCGGAACCAGGACGCAGGCGTCGAGCAGAGCACTGAATCGGGTCAATGCCTGCTCTTTCCCCGACGCTTGCGGGCAGCCTTGAGGGCTGCCGTGTAGTCGACGTCCGACTCGTACAGGCCCGCTTCGGCCGCCTCGTGGGTGAGATCGTCGAGGGCGTCCCGCCGCGCGCTGCGGCGACGGGCCTGATAGTCAATCAGATCCTGGAGCCGGACACGGCGGTGACGGCCGGCCCCGGGACGCTCGAAGGCGATTTCCCCCGACTCGAGGAGCTTCACCAGCGTGGGTCGGCTGATGCCGAGGAAGTCGGCAGCTTCTTGCGTCGTCAGGACGAGGTCGATCGGCGCTACCGTGATGGCTTTCCCCTCGCGCATGGCGGCGGCGACCGACACCAGGACGCGGAACGCCTCCAGTGGCAGCGGGACCGTCTGTCCGTCGGGCCCGACCAGCGCTGCCGGTTCGGGGTGGCGCTCAAGAAACAGGGACAGGTCCAACATGGGTTCGAGGTCCTGCGGGGGAAGCACTGTCTGGTCGATCATTGGCGTGCTCATGACTCCACAATATCGTCAACTCGAAATATTCGAAAGCTGTGGAGGGTTGAGGGTGCCCTCCTGCGGCCGTCCTGCGCGGAAGAGGCGGTACCGTCTCAGGCAATCTGCCCGCGGCCGCCGCTCTCCTCGCCCGGCTTCCCGGCTGAGCGACGGCGGGCCCGCCGGCCGTGGGCGACCTCGGTCGCCAACGCATCGAGCGGCTGCGCGAAGGCAGCCACCGGCACGGTGAGCGCCTCGAGCCAGGCGCGTACCGTCCCGAGCCCTACCGGATCGAGACCGTACAACCGGCGGGCGCCCTCGGCGCGGGCGGTGACCAGGCCCGCCTCCCGCAGCACCTTGAGGTGCTGGGAAACAGCCGGCTGAGAGATCGGTCGTACGGCCCGCAGTGCCTCGACGATCCCGCTGGCCGGCCGCTCGCCCTCGGCCACGAGCAGAAGGATGGTGCGCCGGACGGGATCGCCGAGGGCCGCGAAACTGCGGTCGACCGCCGCGGCGGCAGGCTCGGACACCGTGGCAGGCCCAGGCCCGGCCGCAGGCTCGGACGCTAGGTCAGGCTCGCGCCCTGCTGCAGGCCCGGGCCCCGCCGGATCGGAAACGTTCCCGCGGGAACGTCGCGCACGTCCTGCAGCAGGCCCGAACCCCGAGTCCGGCCCAGGCCCCGCCGGATCGGACGCCGTGACCGGCTCAGGCACTCTCGGGTGGGACGGTGTAGAAGGCGATGGTGCGCTCGGCCGCTTCGTTCGCCGGGCCGGGCTCGTCGCCGTCGGCGACCGCGGCCCGGGCCCAGTCCGCGGCGGCGTGGCGGACGAACTCGATGCCGTCGGGGGTGATCGCCCAGTCGTCGGTGGCCGTCGGGTTCAGCGGACCGGCGCCCGCCACGTGCAGGCCGAGCCCGACCAGGCCGAGGTCCCAGCCGATGCCCACCGCGCCGGGGCCGTACTGGTCCCAGAAGGTCCGGTCGACAAGGGCCGCCTCGTGCGCCAGCTGGAGGACGGTGCCGTCCGCGGTCGGGGTGAGGTCGATCCGCAGCCAGGACACCTGGGGGCCCATCTCCCAGGTCACGGCGAACCGCTCGGGTGCCTCGCAGCTCTCGACGGTCCCGCCGGCGTTGCCCTCGAACTGGTAGTGCCCGCCGACCGTCAGGTCTCCGCTGATTGGCAGGAACCAGCGGGGGATGCGTTCGCCGTTGGTGACGGCGTCCCAGAGATCCGCCTGGTCGGTGGCGTACGTACGACGCGCGACGACGATCTTGGTCGGTGCTCCGTCGCGGGATCCGGTGCGGACCTCGCGGGTCACCAGGTCCGCGGTGTCGACAGGGTGCAGGGTCATGGCGCCTCCTTGATAAGTGGATACTTATATTCCAGCATCGGAACCGTCGGATGGCAAGCCACCCGGAGGCGTCTCGACCCGGTAGCGGGCTCGATCAGTGCGCCACTACTGACGGCATCTACTGATACCGACGGCCATCAGTGCGCTGCGGACCGGCCGGCGGCGGGTGGCCGAACCGCGCTCCGCGGTCCGGGCAACGTGACAACCCCGGGGAGGGCGGGGGTGGTGGCGCCGGACACCGCCAGCACCTGCCATCCGCCGTGTTCGTCGCGCTCGAACTCGATGGCGCCGGCGTTGTCCAGATGTGGCGCCTGATGCCCGGTGATCCGCCAGTACAGCAGCCGGATCGCCGTCCCGTGCGAGACGCCGAGGATGCCGTCGGGGTGGTCGTCGAGCAGCTGGTTCGCCGCGGCGAAGGTCCGCTCCCGGACGTCGCGGCGGCGCTCCGGCCGACACGGATGGGTGTCGAAGATGAGGTCTTCGATGCTGCCGCCCTCGGTCCAGTCGACCTGGTCGGCGTACTGGCGGGTGACCGGCCAGGCCTCGAAGACCTCCGGTGCGGTCAGCCCCTCGGCCGAGCCGTAGTTGCGTTCGACGAGGCCTGCACAGGGATCGTCGAGCAGGTCCAGGCCGAGCACGCCGGCGATGATCCTGGCCGATTGCCGGGCGCGGACCAGGGGGGATGAGACGATCGTGTGGTAGTCCCAGGCGCCGGGCAGCGTCGCCCGCAGCTGCTCGGCCCGGACCTCGACCTGCTCGCGCCCGCTGTCGTTGAGCGGGATGTCGCTGCGCCCCTGCATTCGACCGGTGCGGTTCCACTCCGTCTGACCGTGGCGGATCAGTAGGAGTCTTGCGCGCGTGAATCCGGACATCGTCTCCCCGTTCTGTGGTTCCGAGCGGTTCCACGCCCCGGGCGATCGACCCGGCACGAACCACCCGGTCGGAGCTGGGTGGCGCTCCGACGGGTGGGGGACCGCACCGACTCACAGCCTACGGGACGGCATGGCGACCGGTCAGCGCCACCCATCTGGGTGTGCGGGGGAGCAGTCACCCCCGATGCCTAATGCTGCTAGGGTACGTCGTATACCTAGAGCTTCTAAGCATGGGGACTTCTGAGAATGGGGAGGGTCTGATGAGACTGTCCAAGGACCTTGTCGCCGCCTCGGCGACGCCGATGGTGCTGGCCGTCCTCGCGTCCGGGGAGGACTACGGCTACTCGATCCTGCGCCGCATCACGGAGGCGTCCGACGGCCGGATCGAGTGGAGTGAGGGGCTGCTGTATCCGCTGCTCCACCGCCTCGAGCGTCAGGGCCTGGTCTCCGCCCGCTGGGGTGAGGTCGGTGGCCGACGTCGCAAGTACTACGCGCTGACCCGCGACGGACACCGCGAACTCGAGGGGCAGGCGTCCCAGTGGAGCGTCGTCGTCGACACCCTCGCCGGTCTGCTGCCCTCGACCGCACCTGGCCCGACGCCCGGTGCGGCCCGGGCCTGAGGAGGACATCGATGAGCCCCGTACGTCACGATCCCGATCCCCTCCGCGGGGTCCCCGACCTCGCCGCCGGCTCCGCGGGGGATGCACGGTCCGGTGCCGACCCTGCGGCCGTCCCAGCCGTCCCAGCCGTCCCAGCCGCTGAGCTCGGGGAGTGGCGCTCCCTGATGACGGCCCGCGCGGGCATGACCCCCGACGACGTCGCCGAACTCGAGGATCACCTCCTCGCCGAGGCCCACGACCTGCGCGCCTCGGGCCTGTCACCCGAGGAGGCCTTCCTCATCGCCGTACGCCGCCTCGGTGCCCAGGACGAGGTGGCCCGGGAGTACGGCCAGGTGCACTCCGAGCGCCTGTGGCGCCAACTCGTGCTGGCGCCGACGCCCGACGCCATGCGGCGACCGCGCGAGCACGGCGCGTCCGGGTCCGGCCCCCACGTGACTGGGGTGGACGCCGTGAGTGACCTGGGCGCCGTGGGCGACGCGAGCCGCGCTGACGCTCTGCGTGACCTCGCTCTCGCGCTGGGCCTCGGGGCGCTGGCCGGCCTCGCCGTGCGGCTGCCGGCCCAGTTCCTCCACACGGGTGTCGACGTGTTCTACCCGCGCAACCTCTCCCTGCTGGTGCTGCCCTTCCTCGTCGCCTACTTCTTGGCCCGCCCCGGCGGCCGCGACCGCACGGGTACCGCCGTGGTGGTCGGCGCCTTCGCCGTGAGCGCCACCGCGGTCAATCTGCTGCCGTTCTCGCCTACCGGTGACACCCTGTTCCTCACCGCCCTGCACCTGCCCCTTGCGCTGGTGGTGATCGTCGGCTTCGCCCACCTGGGGCGTCGGTGGCGGCGCCTGGAGGCGTGGATGGACTGGGTCCGCTTCCTGGGCGAGCTCGCGGTGTACTACGCGCTGGTGGCCCTCGGTGGAGCCGTCGTGGTCGGGCTCCTCGTCTCGATCTTCACCGCCATCGACGTCGCCCCGGACGTCGTGACCACGGTGACGTGGTGGGTCGTGCCGATGTGTGCCGCGGGTGCTGTGCTCGTCTGCGCCTGGCTGGTCGAGCGCAAGCGTTCGGTGATGGAGAACATGGCGCCGGTCCTCACGGCGGTCTTCACCCCGGTGCTCACGATCGCCCTGCTCGGCTTCCTGATCGTCGTGGCGATCACCGGCAGCCCGGTGGGCCTCCACCGCGAGGTGCTCATCGCCTTCGATGCACTCCTGGTCGTCGTGGCGGCCGTTGTCCTCTTCACCGTTTCGGCGCGCCGTCCCGACCAGCCGGCCCGGACACTGGACTGGATGCAGCTGGTGCTCGTCGTGGCGGCCATCATCGCCGACCTGTTGATGCTGTGGGCGATGTCGGGGCGCCTCATCGAGTACGGCGCCAGCCCCAACAAACTGGCGTCACTCGGGGCCAATCTTCTGTTGCTGGTTCACCTGGGCGGCACCGCCTGGCACTACGGGCGTCTCCTCGCCGGGCGACGCCCGTCGCTGGTGCTGGAACGCTGGCAGTGCGGCGTCCTACCGGTCTTCGCCGTGTGGGCCGCGGTCGTGGCGTTCGTCTTCCCGCCGGTGTTCGGCTACCGCTGAGTGGCGCGGGAGGGCCGGGCCCGAGGCCGCGGCGGTACGGAGGTGCGGATCGGCGGGCCCGGTTGCCCGGTCACTGCTGCGTGACATCCCCCGGATAGCGGGGCGAGAGCGAGGCGACGAAGTCGAGTTTGTCCAACACCGGCAGTGGAATGACGAAGGGGTAGAGATCATCTCGGCCCATCGATCGGTTGATCATGTTGAGAGCCGTCGACAGGGGCACCCACACCCCGGTGATCAGATCACGGAAGTGCGTGAAGGCGCCGGCGTTCACCGGAGTCAGCCCGTACTCGCCGGCTGATTCGACGGTGTCGCAGATGTGCAGGAAATGGGCCCAGGTCTCGGCGAAGTCCTCGAAGGGATGCATGGTCGCGTACGTCGACAGGTGGGTGCGCTGCCATCCGGACGGCGCACCCTCCCGGTAGTGCCGCTCCATCGCCTCCTGGTAGTCGGCGCTCTCGTCCCCGAACAGGTCCCGGCAGCGGGACATCAGCTCGGGACCGCGCACCAACTGCCACTCGTAGTAGTGGCCGATCTCATGGCGGAAGTGGCCCAGCATCGTCCGGTAGGGCTCGTCCAGCAGATCGCGGACCCGCTCGCGGTGGACGTCGTCGCCCTCGGCGAGATCGATGGTGATGACGCCGTTGCTGTGCCCGGTGGTGACCGGCTCGTCGGCGCTGGACAGCAGGTCGAAACACAGGCCGTTGTCCGGGTCGGCATCCTTGCCGACCACTGGTAGCCCAAGGGTGTCCAACTCGTCGAGCAGGTGCCGCTTGGCCTGCTCGGCCAGCCGGAAGTTCGCGAGTCCCTCCAGATCGCTGTCACGAGGGCGGGTGCGAGTGAGGTCGCAGGACTCGCACTGCCCTCCGGGGTGACGCGCCAGCCAGGTGCAGCCGGACAGGTTCAGGTTGCGGCACACGTGCCAGACCAGCCCGGCGGCGTCGACGTAGCGCCCGGACGCATCCACCGGCACGATGTCCCGCTCGGCTCGCGAATATCCCAGGCTGGTGCCGCAGGAGACGCACACGGAGTTCTCGAAGTACAGCGGACTGTCACAGACGCGGCATCGGAAGGCTCTCACGCCTTCGCATGGTGTCACATCCGCGGCCTGTGCCGTGGCTCACAGATCACCGTGGCGGCACTCTCCTCAGGTCGAGGGTGTGCGGGTACTCCCGGGTGGCTGCGCGCCGTCCGGCCTCCCGGACCGCGGCGACGTCCACCCGCCCGGTCGAGTGGCCGAGCTGTTCGAAGCGGCTGGCCCGGCGGGCCTCGGCCTCGTTGGCGTTGATCGGCGGATGGTCGTACGAACGGCCGCCCGGATGCACCACGTGGTAGGTCGCCCCGCCCAGACTGACCTGCGCGAGCCGGTCGATCACCTCGAAGGTCAACGGTGCATGAACCGGCAACGACGGGTGCAGGGCGGACCACGGCGCCCACGCCTTGTAGCGCACCCCGGCGTAGAACTCGCCCGGGACGCCGGTCGAGGCCAGCGGGACCTCCACACCCTGACATGCGAGCAGCTGACGATCGGGGTCGAAGCCGTTGACCGACACCTGGATGCGTTCGACCGAGGAGTCGACGTAGCGGGCGGTGCCACCGGCGGTCGCCTCCTCGCCGAGGACGTTCCACGGTTCGACGGCCTGGCGCAGTTCCATCGTGATGCCCTCACCGCCGTGACCGGCGATCCGGGTCACCCCGATCCGCGGGAACCGGAACTCGGTGAACGGGTCGAGCCAGGTGTCCTCGAAGGCGATCTCGTGGGCCCGCAGGTCGGCCACCACCTCGGCGATGTCACGGGCGGCGCCGCGGGGCAGCAGGAAGTCCTCGTGCAGTGCCGTCCCCCACCGGATCAACGGCGCGGTCAGTGGATCCTCCCAGAACATCGCGACCAGACTGCGGACCAGCAGCGCCTGGACCAGGGCGAGTCTGGAGTGCGGCGGCATCTCGAAGCCACGCAGCTCCAACAGTCCGAGCCTGCCCCTGCTGCTGTCGGGACTGTAGAGCTTGTCGATGCAGAACTCGGCGCGGTGGGTGTTGCCGGACAGATCGGTGAGCAGGTGGCGCAGGGCCCGGTCGACCAGCCAGGGCCGGGGTTCTCCGCCCTGCTCGCGGGCCGTGTCGGTGATCCGGCGCACCTCGGCCAGTGCGATCTCCATCTCGTAGATCGCTTCCGGGCGACCTTCGTCGAAGCGTGGGGCCTGGCTGGTCGGGCCGATGAACCTTCCGGAGAACAGGTAGGACAGACTCGGATGCCGCTGCCAGTAGGTGACCAGGCTGACCAGCAGGTCCGGACGACGCAGCAGGGGAGAGTCGACCGGCTGCGCGCCTCCCAGGGTGAGATGGTTGCCCCCGCCGGTGCCGGTGTGCAGACCGTCGAGGTCGAACTTCTCCGTCGACAGGCGGCTCAGCCGGGCCTGCTCGTACAGGGTGGTGGTCAGCTCCCGCTGGTCGGCCCAGGAGGCGGTCGGCTGGACGTTCACCTCGATCACCCCCGGGTCGGGAGTGACCGCGATCTGGGACAGCCGGGAGTCGGGAGGAGGTCCGTAGCCCTCCAGGACCAGCCGGCAGCCGACACTGCTCACCGCCCGCTCGATCACTGCCAGCAGGTCGGCGTACGCCTCCAGCGTCTGGGTGGGGGGCAGGAAGACGTGCACCAAGCCGTCGCGGGCCTCGAAGGCCAGCGCGGTGGTGGGGGCACCGGCAGGATCAGCGACACGAACCAGTGGAACGCCCGCCGGACGGGATGCCGTCGCGTGGAGGTAGGACGGTTCCCCCTCGTAGTCCGGATCTTTCCAGCCGATGGATCCCAGCGGCAGCCTCAGTCCGAGCGGGCTGCTGCCCGGGGTGAGCACCAGACGTCCACGCCGGAAGTTCCACCGGGGGCTGGTCCACTCCTCGCCGGTGGTGATCGGCAGCACCCATCCGGCGGGCTCGGTCAGGTCGGCGTCGAGAGCGGTGACGACCTCGGTGTCCAGGTCCTGACTGTCAGGATCCTCAGCTGCCGGGCGCGGTCCGAACGGTTGCCCGACCCGCTCGGCCAGGCTGGCGAGCGGATCCTCGTACGCCGCCCACAGCTGGTCGGTGGGCAGGCCGAGCAGTGCGGTGACGGTGCGGGCGAGTTGCTCGGCGTGGGGAGCGGCCAGCACATCGGAGTCGTTGGTCCACGGATCGGCGAAGACCGTCGGATCCTGCCACAGCGCCACCCCGTCGGTGCGCCACTGCAGCGCGATGTTCCAGCGCGGCAACAGCTCTCCCGGGTACCACTTGCCCTGTCCGCGGTGCACCACACCGCCGCGGGCGTACGTGGCGCGCAACCGCTCCGCCAGCACGTCAGCCAGCTCCCGCTTGTGCGCGCCGTCGGCCTCGGTGTTCCACTCCGGGCTGGTCGCATCGTCAAGGGCCACGAAGGTCGGCTCACCACCCATGGTCAGGCGTACGTCACCGCGCCGCAGCCGTGCGTCGATATCCTCGCCGAGGGCGTCGATGCGCTGCCACTGCTCGTCCGTGTAAGGCATGGTGGTGCGGGGGTCCTCGTGCACCCGACGGACGGTGTTGTGGAAAGTGAAGTTCACGTCGACGGGGTCACTGGCCCCCTCGATCGGGGCGGCGCTGCTGGGATGGGGGGTGGCGCTGAGGGGGATGTGCCCCTCGCCGGCGAACAGCGCACTGGTCGGGTCCATCCCGACCCAGCCGGCACCCGGCAGATAGACCTCGGTCCAGGCATGCAGATCGGTGAAGTCGGACTCCGGCCCGCTGGGTCCGTCCAGCGACTTCTGGTCGGCGGTCAGTTGGACCAGATAGCCGGAAACGAAGCGGGCCGCCAGGCCGTACTGACGCAGCAGGCTGACCAGCAGCCAGGCGCTGTCACGGCACGAACCGATGCCCAGTGTCAGGGTCTGGTCGGGCGCCTGCACCCCCGGCTCCATCCGGATGTTGTAGGCGATATCGCGGTGGACCGCACTGTTTAGGTCCGCCAGGAAGTCCACGGTCGGTGTTCCGTCTGCCGGCAAGGCCGGCAACCTGCTCCTCCACCCGGCAACCTGGTCGCTGTCGGCGACCGGACGCAGGTAGGGGGTCAGGTCGGCCGCCAGGCCAGGTTCGTAGCGGAACGGGAAGCGTTCGGCGTAGTCCTCGATGAAGAAGTCGAACGGATTGATGACCATCATGTCGGCGACCAGCCCGACAGTGACCTCCAGGTGGCTGACCTTCTCGGGGAAGACCACCCTGGCCAGCCAGTTGCCGAAGGGGTCCTGCTGCCAGTTGAGGAAGTGCTCCGCCGGACTGATCTGTAGCGAATAGGCCTCGATCGGGGTGCGGGTGTGAGGGGCGGGCCGCAGCCGGATCACGTGCGGGGTCAGCGAGACCGGACGGGCGAACTCGTAGCTCGTGTAGTGCTCGAGCGCGACCTTGATGGACATGCACTCAAGCTTGGCCGAGGACTATTACAGACAGGTGACATGGCGGCGCTCCCGGAGCGGCAACACCTCCAGGGCGATCACCGCGGCCGCCGCCTCGACCGGGACGCGGAGGTCGAGCCCGGTCAACCGGGTGAACTGGCCGAGCCGGTTCTTCACCGTGTTCCGATGGCAGAACGTCCGCTCCGCCGTGTCCTGCACGCTACCCGTGGTCAGGAAGACCCGTACGGTGTCGGTGATGCGCCGGCGTTCATCCTCCGGGAGCAGGTCGATCCCGGCCGTGGATTCTGCCAGGAACGCCGGAAATGCCGCGCCGAGCGTCCGGGCGACCTGACGCGGCCACAGTTCCTGGATCGTCCGCGGCGTGTGATCGCCGTCCGGGATCAGTCCGTCGATCACGGCGGCCTCCCGGGCGCTGGCCGGCAGTTCGGCGAGCCCGGCGACGTGCCGGTTCAGTCCGCACGCCACGGAGAGGGCGTCCAGCACTCCGCGTCCCGAGGGTGACTCCACGCCGAACACGTAGAGGACACCGTCACCGTCGAACCGGGTGAACGAGCCACCTCTGGCGCGGCCGCGGACGCCGTTGCCGCCGGTGCCGTCGTTCGGCAGGTCGTCGATCGCAGCGGCCAACGCGCCGAGGTGCGCCGCACCGGCCGCCACGACCCACAGCTCCTCATCGGCGTCGATCTGGAGGGCCGTCGCGGTCTGCGCCACCAGGGCGGTCTGCTCGCCGTTCGTGGCGAAGAGACCGGCGAGGAGTGAATGCTGCTCGTCGGCCGCCTGACGGGCGAGGATCGCCCGCTCGGCCAGGTACGCGACGCGTGCCCGGGTCGCGTAGTCATCGACTACCCCCCACAGGCGATCGACATGGGCCGACAACACTTCCATGTCGGACTCCCGCGCCAGCCACAGCAGTGCCGACCAGAGCACCGGGAAGTCGAGTCGGATCGCCGCGGCCAGGTCCTCCAGCGGCACCCCCTGACGCGCACGCCTCCGGCCGAGATCCTCGGCGAGTCCCTGCAGGTCGTCCGGGAGAGGCACGCCGAGCAACTGCAGCAGCAGGTGCCGGTACGAGTTGATCGCCGTAGTGGTGAGCTCCTCGGGCGACACCTGGTTCGCCGTGTAGCCGGGCACCGACTCCACCTGCTCCAGAAACGTCGCCGCCAGGACGTCCTCCCGGGTCAGCAGCGCGGACAACAGGCTGCGCCACCGCGCGTACGTGGTCTCCCGGAGGCGTGGCAGATTCCTCACTCGTGGTTCTCGATTCGCTCGTCAGCTGTCGCGGACATCACACAGAAGTGTCGATGGTTGTCGCTTCCATTGTGTGACAGCGATGTAAGCGACCTGTGTCGAGTGAACAATCACGGCATGTCGGTCCAGATCTGTCCGGACCCCGCCCCGCCGGCCCGGAACGTGTCGACGAGGCATGTATCCCGCCGTGTCACGGTGCTCTTCTCCGGTGTGCCCGGGGCGTGTCGGAGGGCTCATGGGGGGGCGGACGTGGTGCTGCGGCTCACCTTACGGATGTGCGTCTGCACAACGTCAAGCGCCGAATCCGGGCCGTCGGGTCATTGCCGCCGCACCATCCGTACGCCGACAGTTGACGCCAACAACGTTGTGACGGCCCGCGACAGCGCTCGGCCGGATCGGCAGCCTCCTTCCGACCTGAGGAGTCCCCCATGTCAGTAGCGACCTTCAACGAGGCGGACATCGCCCAGCAACTCGACGCCAGCACCGCCCGCAAGGTGGCGGTGTCGGCCATGGTCGGCACCGCCCTCGAGTGGTACGACTTCTTCCTGTTCTCCACCGCGGCCGCGCTGGTCTTCAACAAGCAGTACTTCGTCTCGCACGACCCCCTCGTGGCCACCCTCGCCTCCTTCGGGACGCTGGCCGTCGGCTTCGTGGCGCGCCCCATCGGCGGCCTCATCTTCGGCCACATGGGCGACCGGCTCGGGCGGCGTCGTACGCTCATGATCACCATCGTCGGCATCGGCGCGATCACCGGCATCATCGGCCTGCTGCCGACCTATGCCGGCATCGGGATCGCCGCACCGGTCGCACTGATCGTGCTGCGCCTGCTGCAGGGGCTCGCCGTCGGCGGTGAGTGGGGCGGCGCCGTGACGATCGCGGTCGAACACGCACCGGCCGGCCGACGTGCCCGGTTCGCCGCGATGCCCCAGCTCGGCTCACCGATCGGCACACTGATGTCGTCCGGCGGCTTCTTCCTGGTCTCGCTGATGTCGAAGGACTCGTTCGACGCCTGGGGCTGGCGGATCCCGTTCCTGCTGGCGTTCCCGCTGCTCCTCGTCGCGGTGCTGATCCGGCGCCACATGGAGGAGTCCCCGATGTTCCGCAAGCTGGCCGAGGCCGAGGAGATGGCGCACGCCCCGATCAAGGAGGTCGTCGCCACCTCGCCGTGGCAGATCGTCGTCGGCCTGTGCACCGCCCTGCTCGGCATCGGCGGCTTCTACCTCGTCACCACCTTCGTGATCAGCTACGGGACGACCGTCCTCGGCCTGTCATCGCGACTGATGCTGCTCGGCACGCTCGTCGCGGCCCTGTTCGAGATCGGCGTCATCATCACCGGCGGCCGGCTCGGCGAACGGTTCGGCGCCAGCCGGGTCGCCGTGGCCGGGGCACTGGCCTCCGCCGCCCTCGCCTTCCCGGTGTTCCTCGGCATCCAGACCCGGATCCCGGTGGTCGTCGTGCTCAGCATGGCCCTGGGCGTGGCGGTCCTCTCCTACCCCTACTCGGTCTCCGGCACGCTGCTCACCGGGCTGTTCCCGGCCAAGCTCCGC
This sequence comes from Raineyella sp. W15-4, assembly GCF_033170155.1. GTDB lineage: Bacteria > Actinomycetota > Actinomycetes > Propionibacteriales > Propionibacteriaceae > Raineyella. The sequence continues at coordinate 854,127 of NZ_CP137079.1, forward strand.
TACACCGGCGTGGCCCTCTCGTCCAACCTCGCCGGGGTGGTCAGCGGGTTCGTTCCGATGATCGCCACCGCGCTGCTCGCCGCCAGCGGGAAGCAGTGGTGGCCGGCCGCGGTCTTCCTGATGGTCATCTCGCTGATCACCGTGATCGGCTCGGTCATCGCCCCGCGGGTCAGCATCCCGGAGCTCGGCATCCGGCACTGACCGGGCCGGCTGCCCCCGTATCGCCATCACCTTCCGGAAAGGACGACCCATGGTCCGCAGCGCCGGCCACCTCATCGTCGACCAGCTCGCCGCCGGTGGCGTACGCCGCCTCTACTGCGTGCCCGGCGAGAGCTACCTCGACATCCTCGACGGCCTGTACGACGCCCCGGTCGAGGCGGTGGTGTGCCGCCAGGAAGGTGGCGCGGGGTTCATGGCGCTGGCCGAGAGCCGGCTGACCGGCGTCCCCGGTGTCGCCGCGGTGACCCGGGGCCCGGGCGCTGCCAACGCGTTCATCGCCGTCCACACCGCGTGGCAGGACCGGACCCCGCTGCTGCTGATCGTGGGGCTCGTCCCGGTGACGCACCGCAACCGGGAGGCGTTCCAGGAGTTCGACCCGGCCGGCTGGTTCGGCTCCACCGCGAAGAAGATCCTCGTCCTCGACGACCCCGAGACGGCCGCCGACCTCGTCGTCGACGCCCTGCACACCGCGGTCAGCGGCCGACCCGGCCCGGTCGTGCTCGGGGTCCCGGAGGACCTGCTGACCCGGACGACCGACGCCCCGGTCCTCCCGCCCCGCGCGGTCGCCGGGCCCGTCCCCGCAGCGGGCAGCATCGAGGAGTTCCGGCGGCTCCTGGATGCGGCACGACACCCCGTCGTGGTGGCCGGCGGGGAGGGCTGGACCGACCGGTCCGCCGCAGCGCTGGCCCGGTGGGCGGCCCGGTGCTCGTTGCCCGTGGTCACCGACTTCCGGGCCTACGACCTGGTCGATCACGACGCGCCGGTCTACTGCGGAACCCTGGGGTACGGCCGGGACCCCCGGCTGGCCGACCGGCTCGACCGGGCGGACCTGCTCGTCTTCCTGGGGGCGGTTCGCGGCGATGTGCTCAGCGACGGCTTCACCCGGGGCTTGGACGCCACCACGGTGGTCATCGACCCCGACCCGGACGTCCGGGGCCACGCCGGGCGCCTCGACCTGCAGATCGTGAGCACACCCGCCGCGTTCCTCGCCGCGTTCCTCGCCACGGTGCTCGGCACCGACGATGGCGACTCAGCCCAAGCCCCCGCCCCGACGCCGACCGCTGACCGCCGACACTGGCTGGAGGAGGCGAGGGCCCGGGCGGTCGCGTACGCCACCCCACATCCTGACGGGGGTGCAGGGGCCGACCTCGGTGTCGCGACGGCCCTGCTGCACGAGCGGCTCGAGCGCGACGCGATCGTCACCTACGGTGCGGGGAACCACGCCCTGTGGGCCCAGCGCTACCTGCCGCACCACGGACCGGGATCGCTGGTCGGGCCCCGCAACGGAGCGATGGGCGTCGGGGTGCCGGCGGCCGTTGCCGCGTCGATCGTGTTCCCGGGCCGTCAGGTCGTCTGCTTCACCGGCGACGGCTGTTTCCTGATGAACGGCCAGGAGCTCGCCACCGCCGCCGCCTACGGCGCCACTCCGCTGGTCGTGGTGGTGGACAACGGGTGTTTCGGGACGATCCGACAGCATCAGGAGCGCCGCTATCCGGGACGGCCGTCGGGCACCGGCCTGACCAATCCCGACTTCGCCACCCTGGCGCGGTCCTACGGCGGCTTCGGCCGCCGCCTGGACCGGACCGAGCAGGTCGCGGATGCTCTCGACGAGGCCATCGCGGCGACCCGGGGAGAGGACGGCGGGCCCGCCCGGCTCGCCCTGCTGCACCTCGTGGTGGATCCCCGGACCAGGGTCCCCCGGGCGTGCCCCGAGACCGAGGAGGACGAACAATGACGGACACGAGGACGGACGTGAAGGTGACGGACACGAGGACGAGCGTGAAGGTGACGGACACGAGGACGAGCGTGACGGACACGGGTATGCCGGACCCGACGAGGGCGGACCCGGTGGAGCTCGGCAATGTCGTCGGCGGCCGCACCCTCCGGGGTGGCCCGGCCCTGGAGTTCCGCGATCCCGCCACCGGGCAGGTGATCGGCACCGCGCCGGACAGCACCGCTGCGCAGGTGGACGACGCGATCCGGGCGGCGTCGACCGCCCTGAGGTCGTGGCGCCGGTCGACTCCCGCGACCCGCCAACGGGCCCTGCTCCGGCTCGCCGACCTTGTCGAGGACCACGCCGAGGAACTCACCGAGGCCGAGGTGGCGCAGACCGGGAAGCCTCGTGCCGTGACCCGCACCCTCGAGATCGAGCGCGGCGCCGACCAGCTGCGATTCTTCGCCGGGGCGGCCCGGATCATCCCCGGAACCGCCCAGGCCGAGTACGCCGAGGGGTTCACCTCGACCGTACGGCGTGAGCCGCTCGGCGTCGTCGCCCAGATCACCCCCTGGAACTACCCGTTCATGATGGCGATCTGGAAGATCGGGCCGGCCCTCGCCACCGGCAACACCGTGGTGCTCAAGCCGGCCGAGACCACCCCGTGGACCACCGTCCTGCTGGCCGAACTCGCCCAGCAGGTGCTGCCGGCCGGTGTGCTGAACGTCGTCTGCGGCGGCCGGGACACCGGACGGCTGCTGGTGGCCCACCCGCGGCCGGACCTGGTCGCGATCACCGGCAGCACCCGGGCGGGTGGCCAGGTGATGGCCGGCTCCGCGGAGACCCTCAAGGACGTCCATCTCGAGCTGGGCGGCAAGGCTCCGGCGGTCGTCTTCGACGACGTCGACCTGGCCGCGGCGGCCCGCGACATCGCCGCAGCGGCATTCTTCAACGCCGGCCAGGACTGCACGGCCGTCACCCGGGTGCTGGTGCAGCGGTCCGTCCACGACGAGTTCTGTCGGGAACTGGCGGCCGCCGCAGGACGGCTGCGGGTCGGCGGGCCGTGCGACGACGGTGCCTTCTGCGGCCCGCTGAACAGCGCGGAGCAGCTCGCCCGGGTCACCGGCTTCCTCGATCGGCTGCCCGGCCATGCGCGCGTCATCGCGGGCGGCCGGGGCCGGGGGCCGGGCTACTTCCTCGACCCCACCGTCGTCGTCGGGGTGCACCAGGACGACGAGATCGTCCAGCAGGAGGTGTTCGGCCCGGTGGTCACCGTCCAGCCGTTCTCCGACGAGGCCGAGGCCCTTGCCCTGGCGAACGGTGTCGACCTCGCCCTGGCCTCCAGTGTCTGGACCCGCGACGTGGCACGAGCCCAGCGGATGGCCGCCGAGCTGGACTTCGGAGCGGTGTGGATCAACTGCCACCAGGTCATCCCGGCCGAGGCCCCGCACGGCGGGTTCAAGCGCTCCGGGACCGGCAAGGACCTGTCGATCTTCGGCGTGGAGGACTACACCCGGATCAAGTCCGTGACGACCGCGATGGAGTGGTGATCTGAAATGAAACTCGACCTGCTGATCCACCACGCCGACATCCGGACGCAGGACCCCCTCCACCCGCGGGCCCACACCCTGGGCGTGCTCGGCGGGCGCGTCGTGGGCCTGGACGGCGAGGTGACCGGGATCCCCGCCCGCCGCACCGTCGACCTGCACCGCGCGGTCGTGCTGCCCGGCTTCAACGACGCGCACTGCCACACCACCTGGTACGGCCTGACCCTGGCCTCCGTCGATCTCCTCCCCGCCCGCTCCCTCGACGACGTCTACCGGGCCATCGCGGCCAGGGCGGCCGTCTCGGCACCAGGGGCCTGGGTGGTGGCCAACGGGTTCGACCACCACCACCTCGGCGGTCGCTACCCCGACATCGACGAGCTCGACGAGGCCGCCGGCGGCCGGCCCGTCTACATCCGGCACATGTCGGGCCACGCGTCGATCGTCAACACGGCGACCCTGCGGCTGGCCGGCGTGTTCGCGCCGGATTTCACCGAGCCGGTGGGCGGCGGCGTACGCCGCCGGCCGGACGGCCGTCCCAGCGGCCTGCTCGAGGAACAGGCCCAACACCTCGTCCAGGACCTGGTCCTGCCCTACTCCCAGGCCGACATCGCCGCTGCGCTGGAGCGGGCCACCCAGGTGTACGCCGCCGAGGGCATCACCAGCTTCACCGAGGCCGGCATCGCCGGCGGCTGGATCGGTCACAGCCCGGTCGAACTCGCCGCCTACCAGACCGCTCGCGAGGAGGGTCGCCTGCACGCCCGGGCCCAGTTGATGGTCACCCTCGACGCCCTGCACCCGGTGGTCGCGCACCCCGACGACCACGCCGGGATCGGCCTCGACCTGGGGTTGCGGACCGGGATGGGTGACGACCACCTCTCCATCGGCCCGACCAAGGTCTTCGTCGACGGCTCACTCTTCGGTGAGACGGCCGCGGTCAGCGAGCCCTACTGCACCGCCCAGCATCGGGAGGGGTACTTCCAGCTCGCCCCGGACGACCTGCGCGCCCGGATGCTCGATGCCTACCGGTCGGGCTGGTCCCTGGCCGCCCATGCCATCGGCGACCGGGCGATCGACCTGGCGCTGGACATCATGGCGGAGGCCCGGGTGGCGTACGGTCCGCACCGGGTACCCAACCGCCTGGAGCACGGCGGCGTGATCCGGCCCGACCAGATCCCGGCGCTGGCCGCGGCCGGGGTGGCCGTGGTGCCCCAGCCCAACTTCCTGCGTCAGTTCGGCGACGGCATGGCCCGCTCCCTGGGCCCCGCGCGGACCGCGTGGTCGTACCGGGTGCGTTCCCTGCTGGAGGCGGGGGTGTGCGTGCCGGGCAGCTCGGACCGCCCGTGCGCCGACGGCGTGGCGCTGCGCGGCGTGCAGGCCTTCGTCGAGCGGCTGACCGGCTCCGGCGCGACGTACGGACCGGGGGAGCGGGTGACGGCCGAGCAGGCGGTCCGTGCCTACACCGTGGGCTCGGCGGCGGCGACCGGCTTCGCCGGGGTCAAGGGCGCGCTCGCCACTGGTCAGCTCGCCGATTTCGTCGTCCTGTCGGCAGCCCCGTCGGACGTCCCGGCCGAGGAGATCTCCGCCATCGAGGTGCTCGCCACCTCGGTCGGGGGCCGCTTCACCCACGACGCGCTCGGACTGGCCGAGCGGACCCTGCTGCTGACCTGAGGCGGCGGCGCCCGAGGCCCGGCCGTCCCCCGGTTCTGGGACCTCCACCGCCTCCCACTGCCTCCTCGTTCCGCATTCGGCTCGGAACCTCTGGATCTGAGCCCTCTCGTCGCCCATCGTCGCGGGACCACCCCGCGGAAAGGACCATCATGACCACCGCACGTATCGCCGTCCTGGAGGCCGATCCCGAGCTCGCTGCCGGCACGGAAGCCTGGCACCGGCTCGGTGAACGGCTGGCCCGCCTCAGCCCTGACCTGTTGGTGCTCAACGAGTTGCCGTTCGGCATCTGGCTCGCCTCCTCCCACGAGTTCGACGACGTCCGCTGGAACGCCTCGGTGGCGATTCATGACGAGGCCATCGCCCGGCTCGCCGAGCTCGACGTTCCCGCCGTGGTGGGCAGCCGGCCGCTGACCTTGCCGGACGGCAACCGGGTCAACGCCGGCTTCTCCTGGACCGCGGAGGACGGCGCCGTCGTACGCCACCACAAACGTCACCTGCCGCACGGCCCCGGCTACTGGGAGACCACCTGGACCGCCGCCGGCACCCGCCCGTTCGAGCCGTTCGAGATCGCCGGGATCACGGTCGGGTTCATGGTGTGCACCGACATCATGTTCCCGGAACACGCCCGGGCCTACGGCCGGCAGGGGGTGGACCTGATCGTCTGTCCCCGCGCCACGCCGATTCTCGACGAGGCGATGTTCCACGCGGCCCTCAGCATGGCCGCCACCGTGTCGGGGAGCTACGTCGCCTCCTCCAACCGCGGCTACACCGACTCCGACGGGTTCAGCTACGAGGGCAACGGCTACGTCATCAGCCCACGGGCCATCACGCTGGCCGCGACGACGCCGGAGGAGAGCCTGCTCGTCGTCGACATCGACACCGAGAACGCCCGCACCAAGCAGGCCCGCTACCCGTGCGACGTCGACTGACCGACCGCCCGGATCGGCGCCCCGTCGCCCCGCTCCACCGGAGAGCGGGGCGACGGGGCGGATCCGTGGGGGCAGCGGTCGCGGATGCCGACTCAGGGCCGCAGGCCGGCGAGCCGGGTCTCGATCGCCCGCTCGAAGATGTCCAGGCCGGCGGCGAGCTGGTCGTCGGTGATCACCAGCGGGGCGAGGAACCGGACCACGTTGCCGTACGTTCCGGCGCTCTCGATCAACAGGCCGTGCTGGGCGGCCTCCGCAACAACGGCCGCCACCAGCTCGGGGAACGGCTCCTTGGTGGCGCGATCCGTGACGAATTCCAGGCCGACCATGGCGCCGAGGCCCCGGATGTCCCCGATGACGTCGAACCGATCCGCCCAGGCGCGATAGCGCTCCGCGACCGTCTCGCCGATCCGGAGGGCGCGCGCGGCGAGCCGGTCGCGCTCGATGATCTCGAGCACCTTCAGGCCGGCCGTGCAGGCCAGCGGATTGCCGCAGAAGGTCCCGCCGATCACCCCGACCGGGACCGACTCCATGATCTCCTCGCGGGCGACGACCGCACTCAGCGGGAGGCCGCCGGCGATCGACTTCGCCGCGGTGAGGATGTCGGGCCGTACGCCGTGCTCGGCCCAGTACTGGCTGGCGAAGAGCCGGCCGGTCCGGCCGAAGCCGGTCTGCACCTCATCGGCGATCAGCAGGATCCCGTGGCGATCGCAGATCTCACGGACCGCGCTGATCCAGGCCAGCGGAGCCGGAATGAACCCGCCCTCACCCTGCACCGGTTCGACCACGATCGCGGCGACCTGCTCGGGCAGGGAGGCGTACTCGAACACCGCCTCGAGCCGGTCGAGGTAGTAGTCGATCGCCGCATCGTCTCTGAGGTCGCCCGGTGCCCGATAGAGATAGGGGAATTCGGCCCGGCAGACGCCATCGGGAAAAGGCCCCATCCCCTTGGCGTACGCCTTCTTCGCGGTCATCGCCATGGTGAGCAGCGTCCGGCCGTGGAATGCGCCGGAGAAGACGATGATGTTCGGCCGACCGGTGAAGGCCTTCGCGATCTTCACCGCGTTCTCGTCCGCTTCGGCGCCGCTGTTCGCGAAGAAGACGCGTCGGTGCGCCCCGTCCACCGGCGTACGATCCGCCAGCGCCTCGGCGAGCGCCACATAGCCCTCGTGGGTGACGATGTTCGCCATCGCATGGAAATAGTCGTCGGCCTGTTCCTTGACGGCGGCGACGACCTCCGGATGCGAGTAGCCGATGTTCAGCACCCCCACCCCGCCGACCCAGTCGACGAAACGGTTGCCGTCGACATCCTCGATCATTGCGCCCTCACCCCGGTTGATCACGACCGGATATCCGCAGCGGACCGCCGACGGCACGGTCCGTGCCCGGCGGGCGATCACCTCGGCGGCGCGGGGGCCGGGCACGGCGTTCGTCACGATCTGGGGGAGGTCTTTCCCGAGCATGTCTGTCACTCCTCGAGTAGGGATGATGACGGCCGGGATGTGATGACCGGCACTGAGACCAGCATCCGCGGTCAACGGCGGCGTGCACAGGTGCGGCGGACACAGAGTTCCGTCGCCGGTTTGTCCTCCGGGCCCAAGTGCCGCGGGGCAAGTGAGAGGAGTTCCCGATGAAGACCTCTGTCCGAGGGCTGTACGAGGGCATCCGGACCGGCTATCAGGTCACCCTCCGCTGCGGTGGGAACGGTCTGGACCGGATGCCGACCTGGGTCTATCTGGCCGAGGACCTGCAGAACATCGACTTCCTCAAGGGCGGTGAGTTCGTCATCACCACCGGACTCTTCACCCGATCGGGCGGCACCTTGATCGACCTCGTTCGGGCGGTGGCGTCGAAGGGCTGCAGCGCCGTGCTCGTCAATGTGGGGCGCTATCTCTCCGTCGACGATCTCACCGAGGAAGTGGTCGACTTCTGCGACGCGCACCGGCTTCCGCTGTTCGTGGTTCCCTGGCAGATCCATCTGGTCGACGTGATGCGGGAGCTTTCCATGGCGCTGGTCAAGGACCGTCAACGTCGCGACGCGCTGGATATCGCCTTCACCGCAGTTCTCGAACAGCAGCCGATGTCTCCCGAGGCTTTGCACGACCTCGGCCGGGCCGGCTACCGGCCCGAGGACGAATATCGGTTGGCGCTGATCCGGAATCTGGCGTCCCCGCACGAGGCGTCCGCCGCCCTCCGGCGGCGGGACCCACACGGACATCTGTTCGCCAAGGACGACCTGCACGTGCTCGTCCTCCCGGTGCGTGATGCCACAGCCCCCGTAGCGGACCTGGTCGCGATACTCGCACCGTACGGTGAGGTGTCGGTCGGGGTCTGCGGCTCCGGCCACGTGCTGGATGAGCTCGGGAGTGCATATCGCGAGGCGCGGTTCTCCCTGGCCGTCGCCCAGGTGTGGCAGCGCCGTTCCCTGGGGTTCGACGAGCTCGGCGTGCTGCAACTGCTCTTCAGCGTCCCGGACCAGGAGATCCTGGCAGGACTGTGCGCCAGCTATCTCGGTCCGCTCGAAGCGTACGATGCCGAACACGCCACCCAGCTGGTGCGGACCCTGCAGGTCTATCTCCTCGCCGACTGCAGTCCGACCGATGCGTCGGTGCGGCTGCCCGCGCACCGGAACACGGTGGTGTACCGGGTGAATCGCATCAAGGAGATCCTCGGCGTCGACCTCGGCCGGGCGACGATCAAGTTCAACCTCCTCCTGGCGCTCTACATCCGTGAGTACCTGACTCTGCGGCAGCGGTGACGCACGGTGGCGTCGGCGACCACCGATGCGTCAGCGGTAGATCCGCCGCAGCAGCGTGGCGATGCCTTCGACGACCAGTACGGTCACGACGATCATGGCGACCAGCGTGGTCACCTGCCCGTGGAAGGTCAGCACGCTGGAGGCCTGGGTGAGGTAGAAGCCGACACCGCCGCCGCCGACGATGCCGAGGAGCGTGGCGGCCCGGATGTTGGTGTCGACCAGGTACATCGAGTTCCCGATCAGCGACGGCAGCCCCACCGGCCAGGTCGTCGAGAAGTAGCGCTGGGTCCGGGTCGCCCCGGTGGCGGTGACGGCCCGTTCCAGGCCCCGCGGCACCTCCTCGAACGAGTCGGCGATCAGCTTGCCGAGCAGGCCGATGCCGCCGAAGGCGAGCGCGATCGCGCCGGCCTGGTTGCCCAGCCCGGTGATCATGATCAGGAAGATGGCCAGCACCAGCTCGGGCACGCCGCGGAAGAAGACCAGGATGAAGCGGAAGACCGCGCGTACGCGGCCGGTCGGGGCCACATTGCGGGCCGCGAGCGAGCCGATGACCAGCGAGGGCACCAGTGACAGCAGCGCGGCGGCGAAGGCGACCTGGATCGTCACGAGCATGCCCTGGGCGAACTCGCCGAAGGTGTGGGTGCCGAAGTTCGGCGGCCAGAAACTCTGCAGTGTCGGGATCACGTACTCCCAGGTGATCTGGGAGAAGTCGACGTCGGCCCACCAGTAGCTGGCGACGATCAGCGCGACAGCGGCCAGGGACCAGCCGACGTTGCGGATCCGGTCGCTCGTCCACGGCCGCTTGAGCATCTGCTCGACCGAGCGGGCCGGAGCGTCGCCCGATGTCGCCCCGGCCGAGCGCCGGGTGCGCTTCAGGGTGCGTACGGACCGCCCGCCGAGGGCGTTGCCGACCGGGTCGATGCCGAGCAGGTTGCGGCGGATCGCCGACGACACGAACTCCAGGACGACGCAGAGCAGGAAGATGACCGCAGCGATCCCCAGTCCGCGCCCGTAGCCGGTCGGGAACTGCTGGAACGCCACCCGCATCGCGTAGCCGAGACCGCCGACGCCGGCGTAGCCGAGGATGGCCGAGCCGCGCAGGTTGATGTCGAAGCGATGCAGCATGGTCGCGATCCAGGACGGCAGCACCTGGGGGACGACGCCCGACCAGAACTCCTGTGCCCGGGACCCTCCGGCGGCCCGGATCGCGAGGCGCGGGCCGTCGTCGGACTGTTCGATCGCGTCCGCGAAGAGTTTGGAGATCATCCCGATCGAGTGGATGCCCATCGCGAAGATGCCGGGCAGCGGGCTGCCCAGGGTGAAGGTGAGCGCAAAGGCGAGCGCGAGGACGACGTCAGGGATGGCGCGGGTGATGACGCCGATCGCCCGGCCGACCCAGCGCAGCCAGCCCGCCGGCGTCGTGTTGTCCGCCGAGATCCAGGCCACCGGGATGGACAGCACCGACGCGAGGAGGGTGCCGAGCACGACGGTGCCGATGGTCAGGCCGATGAGGTACGCGAGGTCCCGGGGCGCGGGGACACTGATCGGCCCCATCAGGCTGAACGTCCTGACCGCGGTGTTGATGCTGGTCTGCAGGTTGGACAACGAGAAGTCCAGGCTCAGCAGCGAGTGCACCGAGAAGGCCGCCATCGTCAGGATCAGCACCAGGCCGGCCGCACCGCCGACCGGGAACCGGCGACGTGGCGCCCGGGCGGCGACATCGGCGTACGCCGCGGGCAGGTCAGCGCGGACGGTGGTCACCTCGGTGGTCACCGGGCACCGTCCCCGGCGAACCGGGCGACGGAGGCGGTGAGCCGGACTTCCGCCAGTTCGGCCTCCAACCCCGACAGGTCGCCGGTGGTGGTACGCCGGTAGACCTCCATCACCTGGGCATGGTTCAGGTTGCTCGTGCTCGTGTCGAGGACGATCTCGCCCTGGCGCAGGCCGACGATGCGATCGCCCCAGCCGAGGGCGAGGTCGACCTGATGCAGGCTGCACACGATGGTCAGGCCGTCGTCGGCGGCGATCTCACGGATCAGGCTCATCACCTGCCCGCTCGACTCCGGATCGAGGCTCGCCACCGGCTCGTCGGCCAGCAGGATCTCGGGGTTCTGCATCAGTGCGCGGGCGATCGCGACGCGCTGCTGCTGACCGCCGGAGAGCTGATCGGCACGCTGGTACGCCTTCTCCAGCAGGCCGACGCGATCGAGGTGGGTCAATCCGGCGAGCTTGAGGGACCTGGGGTAGGCCCACAGTCCGAGGCGCGGACCTCTCAGCCGGGCGAGCGCACCGGTGAGCACGTTCTCGAGCACTGTCAGCGACGGCACCAGCTCGAACTGCTGAAAAATCATCCCGACCCGGCCGCGCAGGGCCCGCAGCGCCTTCGGCCGGAGAGCCGGAACGTCCTGGTCGAGGACACGGACGGTGCCCTGGGTGGGTCGTTCGAGGCCGTTGAGGTGCCGCAGCAGGGTCGACTTGCCGGAGCCGGACAACCCGAGCAGCACGACGACCTCCCCGGGCTCCACCGTCAGCGCGATATCGTGGAGCGCCCGCGTCTGACCGAAGTACTTCGTGAGCCCGGTAACCGAGATGGTCGGGGAGATCGTCGTGCTACTCATGGTCCTGTTACTTCTCTCCGCGGATCAGGCGTTGCACTTGGCGGCCGGGATCGACTTGCAGAGGTCGGTGATGGTCTGGTAGTAAGCGGCGTCAGCCTTCTGGGCGCCGAAGTAGCCCTTGGTGAAGCCGTCGGTGAGGGTGACGCCGGAGCCGTTGATGGCATCGACCGTGGCACCGGCGAGGACGCCGGAGAGCTTCGTCTTCACATCGGCGGGCAGCGTCGACGAGATCGACAGCGGGCCACCGGGCACGAACTCCTTGTTGATGATCGTCACCTGACCCTTCTGGGCAGCCGCGTCCGCCTCGGTGTCCTCGGCGAAGCCGACGTCGCACTGCTTGCTTGCGACGGCCTGGACCGACTTGTCATGGGCACCGGCGAAGACCGGTGTGAAGTCCTTGAAGGTCGGGTTACCGTTCGCGTCAGTGCCCGAGGCATTGACGTCGATGCCGGCCTTCGACAGCTGGTACAGGCCGAAGAGGAAGCCGGAGGTCGAGTTCGGGTCGACGAAGCAGACCTTCTTGCCCTTCGCATCGGCGAGCGAGGCGATCGAGGAGCCCGCGGGCACCATCGCCTCGGAGTAGTAGCCGGCCTTGGTGACGGTCGGCGAGGTGAGCGTCGCCGCGACCGGCTCGATCTTGGCGCCCTTGTTGACGGCCATCACGTACTGCAGGGCACCTGACGACATCACGTCGATCTTGCCTGCGACGGCCGCGGCGATCAGCGCGGTGTAGTCGGCGGTGGGGTAGTACTCGACCTTGTAGCCGGTCTGCTTGGCGATGTAGTCCTCGAGGGGCTTGTTGCTCGAGTCGGAGCCGGCCTTGTCGGGCGTGGCCCCGAACACGATCGTGCCCTCGGACTTCGCCCAGGTGCCCTTGGAGGCGCTCGCGGCGCCGGTGCTGCCGGAAGAGCAGCTGGCGAGGGCGACGGCAGCGAGCACTGCCGCCGTCGCGGTTGCGATCACTCGCTTGGTACCGGACAGATGCATCAGGGATGCCTTTCGGATCGTGCACACGTTCATGGAGAGCGCCGTGTGTCATGACAGAAGCTAGGGAATGCAGGTGGAAATTTGGCGACCGGAAAGTGGTCTTCAGGTGAATTCATTCGGTCGCGAATCTCTTGGTGAGGTGCAGAGGTAAGGCCGAAGAATGGCAACACAAAATGCCTCCGGCGGAATCCGTCGGGGGTTGAGATATTCATTTGTCCGGGGGCAGTTCGTCCGCTATCGGAGGACAGTCTGTCCGCGGTGACAGGAAAGATGAGGGTGACAGGGGGTGTGGTCACGGTCCTCGTGCCGGTCTAGCACATGAGGTGCGGGCCGGGGACCGGCCCGGGGCGGTCCCCGGCACACCGCATGTGGTCATGCGACCCGGTGGCCTTCCCGCCAGACGCTGCGCACCACCGGGACGCGGTGCTCGTCGGCCGAGACTCCGACCGGGATCGGGTGCACGTGCACCCGCACCAGGTCGGCCCGCAGGCCCGGGGCGATCTGGCCCCGGTCGGTGAGACCGACGGCGCGGGCGGGGTTGGTGCTCATCAGTCGTACGCCCTGCTCGACGGTCAGCGCGCCCGTCGCGGCGAGTCGGACGACCGCCTGGAGGGGGCTCGCCGGGACGTAGTCGGACGACAGGATGTGCAGGAATCCCAGTGCGAGCAGGTCGGTTGCCGCGACGTTGCCGGACTGCGATCCGCCGCGGACGATGTTCGGTGCGCCCATCACGACCAGCTGGTCCGCCGCCACTGCCGCCCGGGCCGCCTCGACGGTGGTCGGGAACTCGGCGATGCCGACGCCGAGCGCCGCCGATTCCTGCACGTGCGCCTCGGTCGCGTCGTCGTGCGTGGCGAGAGTGATTCCGCGCTCCCGTGCCTGCCGGGCGATCGCGGCCCGGTGCGGTGCGGCGTACACCGCGGAGGCAGCCTTCAGCGACGCGACGTGATCGTCGAATTGGGCGGTGGTGAGGTGCCGCTTGCCGATCATGTAGGTGCGGAAGGCCTCGACGTCGGCGTACTGACGCTCGCCCGGGGTGTGGTCCATCAGCGACGCGAGCCGGACCCGCGGTGCGTCCTCGAACGACTCGAACGAGGTCAGACAGTCGGGCGCGGAGACCTCGCAGCGCAGGTGGATGTAGTGCTCGGCGCGCAGCAGTCCGGCGTCCGCGGCGTGGTCGATCGCGTCGGCGAGCCGGTGGGCGTTGGCGGGCGCGGAGTCCTTCGCGTTCGGCGTGGCGCCGAGGCGGACCGCGTCGAACACGGTGGTCGCCCCCGAGGCGCCGAGCTGCGCGTCGTGGGCGAGCACCGCTGCGACCGGGTCCCAGTGGGTGCCGGGCCGCGGCTCGAAGTGTTGCTCCAGGTGGTCGGTGTGCAGCTCGACGATGCCGGGCAGCAGGTAGTCGCCGTCGAGGTCCTCGCCGTACCGGACCGAGCCGGCGTCGATGTCGGCGATCCGACCCTCGCGGACGACGACGGTGCCGGTGACGACCTCGTCGAGCAGGACGACCCGGGCGTTGGTCAGGATGTTCTCGCTGCTCATGCTTCTCCTTCTCGGTGGCCCGCGGCGGCGGGCTCGGATGGGTGGGTCGGCGTGCCGCCGAGGGGGTGGGTGGACCGGAGGGTGAACGGCGCGCCGGGTGCGGGCTCGACGAAGACACACAGCGCCTCGAATGGCACGTCCCGGTCGAGGTGGCCGGTGAAGTGCTCGGCGAGTGCCGCGGACACCCGCGGCCGGTCGCGTTCGTCGATCCGGTCGGTCAGCGTGAGGTGCGCGAGGAACTCGTCGAGCACGTACGGATAGCCCCACGTGTCGAGCAGCGCGCGCTGCCGCGGGCTGAGCCGCTCGGGGTGGCGGCGGGCCCGGTCGGCGGCGGTCAGCGGAGCGCGGAGGTCGTCGAGCGTACGGACGACGGCGGCGGCCAGCGCGTGGAGTCCGGGTGCCGGTGCCCCGGCGATCAGGGCGTAGAAGCCGCCGAGCCGGCGCAGGGCGATCCGCGGCACCACCACCGGCGGCAGGTCGGCGGCGAGCCGGGCGACCCGGACGTCGAGTTCGGCGACGTCGCGGCCGTCGGCGAGCCGGAACGGCGCCTTGAGGGTGGCGTGGAAGCCGTACCGGCGGGCGTCCACGGTGAGTGCGTCGAGCTCGTCGCGGGTCCAGCCGGCCGGGACCGCGGCAGTGACGGGGCGGCCGTCGACCGAGCGGCCGATCCACGCTTCGGCGAGCAGGCGCAGCGGGTCGGGTGTCAGTGCGCCGGGCAGCCCGTAGACCGCGTAGCGGACGGTCATCCGAGCGCACCCACGGGATGGGCCTGGAACGCCTCGACGTCGACGCAGCGGTCCGCGACCGCCTCGCGCACTTCCGCGTCGTGGAAGATCGCCAGCATCCCGACGCCGCGGGCGAGCTCGTCGCGGATCAGCTCGACGACGATCTCCCGGTTGCGGGCGTCGAGGGAGGCGGTCGGCTCGTCCAGCAACAGCATCGGGTGGCTGGTGATGAAGCCGCGGGCGATGTTGACCCGTTGCTGCTCGCCGCCGGAGAAGGTGGCCGGCGGCAGGCTCCACAGCCGTTCGGGGATGCTCAGCCGGGTGAGCAGGGCAGCGGCGCGCTCCTCGGCGGCGGCGTGCGTGGTGCCCCGGGAGACCAGCGGCTCGGCGACGACCTGCAGGGCGGAGACCCGGGGGATGGCCCGCAGGAACTGGCTGACGTAGCCGATGGTGTCGCGGCGGGCGGCGATCACCTCGCGCGGCCGGGCGGTGGCCAGGTCGAGCGGGCCACCGGGCCGGTCGAGGATGATCGAGCCGGCGTCGACGCCGTAGTTGCCGTAGACCATCTTGAGCACCGAACTCTTCCCGGTGCCGGACGCGCCGGCCAGGACGACGCACTCGCCGCGCCGCACCTCCAGGGTGAGGCCGTGCAGCACGGGCAGCCGCTGGCCGCCCTGCAGGTGCATGGTGAAGGTCTTGTCGACTCCGCGGACGGAGAGAATCGGGGAATCCGAGCGCTTGCGCGACGGCGCATCTGAGGTGTCGGTCACGATCATCCTTGCAGGATCGAGGAGACGAGCAGCTGGGTGTAGGCGGCCTGCGGGTCGTCGAGCACGCGGTCGGTGAGGCCGGCCTCGACCACCCCGCCGTCCTTCATCACCAGGGTCCGGTGCGAGATCAGCCGGGCCACGGCGAGGTCGTGGGTGACGATCACGACGGCGAGGCCGAGTTCGGCGACCAGCGAGCGGATCAGGTCCAGCAGCCGCGCCTGGACCGAGACGTCTAGCCCGCTCGTCGGCTCGTCCATGAACACCAGCCGCGGGGAGACCACCAGGTTGCGGGCGATCTGCAGCCGCTGCCGCATGCCGCCGGAGAAGGTGGCCGGGGCGTCGTCGATCCGGTCGGCGGGGATCTCCACCCGCGCCAGCCACTCCTCGGCCTTGGCCCGGATCCGGCCGTAGTGTCGCCAGCCGGTGGCCATCAGTGGCTCACCGATGTTGCCGCCGGCGCTGACGTGCATCCGCAGCCCGGCGGTCGCGTCCTGGTGCACGAAGCCCCAGTCGGAGCGCCACAGGGTCCGTACGTCGCGCTCCGAGAGATCGCCGAGGTCGACGAGCGCGCCGTTCGCCCGGTACCGGACCGACCCCTCGTCGGTGCTCAGCCGCCGGGCGAGCATCCCGAGCAGGGTCGACTTGCCGGACCCCGATTCCCCGACAACGGCCAGCACCTCGCCCGGCCAGAGGTCGAACGAGACGTTGCGGCAGCCGAAGCGGTCGCGGTAGCGGTGCCCCGCGCCGGTGACGCTGAGCAGCGGCCCGGCGTCGAGAATGGCGTCGACGGTGGGGATGAGGGTCGGGTCGAGGGTGGGATCGACGGTGCTGTCGGTCATGCGTCCGCCTCCTGCGGTTCGGGCTGCTCCTGGAGTTCGGCCCGGCGTGCGGCTGCCGAGGTGCCGCGGAGGGCGGCTGCGGGGTCGGACGGGCGTACGGCCGAGGGATCGGCCTGCCGTGCGGCGGCAGTGCGCTCGCAGTGGTCGGTGTCGGAGCAGACGAAGATCGACCCGCCCCGGTCGTCGGTGATCACCTCGTCCATGTAGACCCCGACCGACCCGCAGATCTCGCAGGGGGTCAGGAACTGTTGCGGCTCGAACGGGAAATCCTCGAAATCGATGCTCACCACATCGGTATAGGGCGGCACCGCGTAGATGCGCTTCTCGCGGCCGGCGCCGAACAGATGCACCGCGGGTGAGCGGTGCAGTTTCGCATTGTCGAAGCTGGGGATCGGTGACGGGGCCATCATGTACCGCCCGTTGACGATCACCGGATAGTCGTACGTCTTCGCGATGTGGCCGAAACGGGCGATGTCCTCGTACAGCTTCACGTACATCGAGCCGTAGTCCTCCAACGCGTGCAGCCGGCGGGTCTCCGACTCCCGCGGCTCGAGCCATCGCAGCGGCTCCGGCGTGGGCACCTGGTAGACCATCACCTGGCCCTCGACCAGTGGCGTCTCGGGGATCCGGTGACGCGTCTGGATCACCGTCGCCTCGTCGGTGCGGGTCGTCGTCGAGCACGCGGTGACCTTCTCGAAGAAGTGCCGGATGCTCACCGCGTTGGTGGTGTCGTCCGCACCCTGGTCGATCACCTTGAGGGTGTCGTCGGGGCCGATCACCGAGGCGGTGACCTGGACGCCGCCGGTGCCCCAGCCCCGCGGCATCGGCACCTCGCGGCTCGCGAACGGCACCTGGAACCCCGGGACCGCCATCGCCTTGAGCAGCGCGCGCCGGATGACGCGCTTCGTCTGCTCGTCGAGATAGGCCTCGTTGTACTGGATGCGGGGGAAGGCCTCCGCTTGTGGAACGGTCATCGCGCGGTGTCCTCCTTCGTGGCGCCGGCGAGCGCCTCGCGGTCGTTCGTGGCGCTGTCGTTGGCCCTGCTGTCGTTCGCCTTGCCGTCGTTCGCTTTGCTGTCGTTCGTCGCACCGGCCGTACCGGGGCCGAGGTCCGCGTGGATGGTGCGGAGCAGGGCGAGCTCGGCCTGGAAGTCCACGTAGTGCGGCAGCTTGAGGTGCTCGACGAAGCCGGTCGCCTGGACGTTGTCGGCGTGTTCGATGACGAACTCCTCGTCGTTGGCGGGCGCGACCTTCCGCTCGCCGAGCTCCTCCCACCGCAGCGCGCGATCGACGAGCGACATCGACATCGCCTTGCGCTCGGAGCGGCCGAACGCGAGCCCGTAGCCGCGGGTGAACCGGGCCGGCTCGGTGGCGCTGCCGACGAACTGGGTGACCATCTGGCACTCGGTGACCTCGATCCGGCCGAGGCAGACCGGGTGGCCGAACTCCGGCACGACCAGCTCGACCTCGACCTCGCCGACGCGGACCTCGCCGACGAACGGGTGCGTCGAGCCGTAGCCGCGCAGGGTCGAGTAACCGATCCCGAGCAGGAAGCCCTCGTCACCGCGGGCGAGCGCCTGCATCCGCTCCGGTCGGGACATCGGGAACACCGTCGGCTCGCGGGTCAGGTCCGCGGGCTCCGGGTCCTCGCCGGCCGGATGATCGACGACAGGCTCGATCAGGGCGGCGGCGCCGAGCAGGTCGGTGACCCGCGGCATCGGCTCGGACGGTCCGAGGTCGGCCGGCACCTCCGGGGCGTCCGTCGGCTCGGTCAGCAGGCGGTGGGTGTAGTCGAAGGTCGCTCCGAGCTGCTGGCCCCCGGGGATGTCCTTGAACGTGGCCGAGACCCGTCGCTCCGCCGGCAGGCCGGCGGTGTCGAGCGCGACGGTGGTGCCCAGTCGGCGCAGTGTCGTGCGGTAGGTGCGCAGCAGGGTGATCGCCTCCAGTGCGTCGCCCTGACTCTGCACGATCGCGCGGGCGGCGAGGTCCGGGTCGTAGAGCGAACCCTCGGTCATCACCCGGGAGACGAGGACGCCGAGCTGGTCGCGGACCTGGGCCGGGGTCAGCCGGGGGGTCGCCTCCTCGCCGCGGCCGCGCTTCGCGAGCAGGGCGTGCGCGTTGGCGATCGCCTGCTCGCCGCCCTTGACGGCGACGTACATCAGTCCACCTCCGTGAGTCGGGTCGTCCGCGGCAGACCGACGAGCGTGTCGTCAGCGGCGAACACGAGGTCGACGCCGCGCGGGAAGGCGGCGCCGTTGGCGGCCCACTGGACGGGGAAGTCCGCCGGCAGGTCGGGGGCACGCCAGGGCGTGGGCTCCGGGAAGCCCGGACCGTACGCGGTGAAGGCCGGGCCCGCGCCGTACCCGGCACTACCGGGGGTGTCCATGCCGGAGGTCGCGTCGACGTCGAGAAGCGCGTCCGTGCCGGGGTGCTCGGTCGCGATGACGACCGTGGTGGAGGTGTGCGGCGCCTCGTCGCTGCCCGGAGCGAACGAGTCCAGTGGCGGTAGCGCCGACGGGGTGGCGACGACGGCGAAGGCGGCGAGGGCGCGGTCGTCGACGGTCCGGGCGCCGGTGTGGAAGGCGATCCACTCGGTGAGGTCGTGGTCGCCGGCCAGTGTCGGGTCCAGCCACAGCGGCGTGGACTCGTCCGCAACGGTCAGCAGCAGCGCCGCTGCTCCGCCGGTGAGGGCACCGGGGGCGGGCACCTCGACCGGCAGGGGCACCGCCGTCGTCGGGCGCGCGAGCGCGGCGAGCAGGGCGCGGAAGGTCCGCTGGGCGTCGTGCACCGGATCGGCGAAGCCGGGAGCCGGGATGTGAGCGTGGAGAGTGGCGGTCGGCGGTTGCGGTGCTCCGGGCAGTCGCGGCGTCATGCGTCGTCCTCCTCGGCACCGGCGTTCTCCCGGGCCACGGTGAAGAAGTTGACCTGGGTGGCGCGGGCCTCGCCGCGCGACTGGGCATCGAGGCCGGCCTGTTCGCGCTCGAGCGGCGCAATCACCTCGCTCAGCGCCCGCGGTGCGGTCGCCGGGTCGGCGAGCAGGGCGTCGAAGATGGCGGCCAGCCCGGCATGTTCCGGATCGCTGCCGAGGACATAGCTGGTGCCGACCCGTTCGGCGAGCAGGGCGCCGCCGTGCAACAGCGCCGTGGCGCGGGTGACGGTCGCCTCGCCGAGGTTGAACCGGTCGCCGCTGCCGCCGATCCGGCCCTGCACCATGACGAGTCCGGCCTCCGGGCCGCGGAGGTACTCCACCTCGGGGGCATCGGGCCACGTCGCCCAGCATTCGGCGAGTCGGGCGGTGTCCGCGAGCGCGAGTGCGCGCGCCGTACGTTGCCGTTGGGCGGTTGCGGTGTCGTTCATCTCACCTCTCAAGTTGTCTACTGGAGTAGATAACTTGACGCTATCGCGACCACGGCGACGCCATGGAACACAACCGGTGCACATCAGATGAACACTGCGGGAAGAGTATCGGAGTCGATCGGAGTCGATATACTCCGGAGCCGATGACCAGCACGGGTGCGACGGGCGCCGACGATTGCCCGACGGGCGGCGCGAACCGCCCCATGATCGGCGGTGACCAGGCGATGAGCAGCGGCTACCAGGCGTGGCGCCTCATCGCAGAGGAACTGCGCAGCGAGATCATCGACGGACATGTCGTCCCGGGGGCCAAGCTGGCCAGCGAGGGTGAGCTCGCCGAACGCTTCGGGGTCAACCGCCACACGGTGCGTCGCGCGGTCGCTGCCCTCGCCGCGGACGGCCTCGTCGTTGCCCGGCGCGGCAGCGGTACGTACGTCCAGGAGCACGCCGTGCTGGTGCACCGGATCGGCATGCGGACCCGGATGACCGACAGTCTCGGTGCGCGGGCGGACACCGCGGGCGTGCGCCTGCTCGGCTCCGCCACCGAGGTCCCGCCGGCGGAGGTCGCTGCACGGCTACGGATCGGGGGGCGCGAGGCGCTGCGGGTCGACACCGTGCGGACGGTCGGTGGTCGGCCGGTGCTGCGCGGGACGCAGTGGCTGGCGATCGACTTCGCGCCGGTGTTCCTCGCCGAGTATCAGCGGACCGGGTCGGTCACCGCGGGGCTGCGCGCCGGCGGGATCGACGACTACCTGCGCGGGTCGACGACCGTCGGCGCCCGGCACGCCACCGCCGCGGAGGCGGCCGACCTGGAACTCGCGGTCGGTGCTGTGGTCCTCGTGGTGCGCGCGCTCGACGTGCTGCCGGACGGCACCCCGCTGCTGTTGGGCATCACCCGCTTCGCCGCGCAGTGGGTGGAGCTCGACATCGAACACGTCGGTTCCTGAGGGAGACCTGTCCCGGCTTCGCTCGGCTCCCGGACGCGTTCCGCGGGAACCATGGCGTTCGGGGTACCAGGGCGGTCAGGCCGTCGTGTCCGGCAGCTGGCCCAGGTAGCTGCGCAGCACGGTGGGGAACGGCATCGTGGCGCCGTCCCGGTGCTCCTCGAACACCTCCGACAGCTCCGCCACGAACGACGCGTAACCGTCCTCGCCCGGCCGCGGGGCGTACGAGGCGGACAGCTGTCGGCCGAGGAAGCCCGCCCGGTCCAGCCGCAGGTCGCCGGGGAACGTCCGCGCGAGGACCGCACCGGACCCGCCGAAGAACCGGGCGATCCGCGCCGGCTCGTCGTCCCGGCCACCGCTGAAACCCTGGAATCCCGGGCACCAGCGCCGGCACACCGCGGCGGTGGCTGCCGTCACCGGCGCCGTGGGGACCCGCGAGTTCCAGACCAGGGCGACGTACGCCCCGGGGCGCAGGATCCGCAGACACTCGGCCCGGAAGCCGTCGGGGTCGAACCAGTGGAAGGCCTGCGCCACGGTGACCAGATCCATGCTGTGCGCGGGCAGTCGGGTGTCTTCGGCGGTGGCCTGCACTGCACGGAACCCGGCCCGACCGCCGAGCCGCCGCCGGGCCAGCGCGAGCATGTCGGCATTCGGCTCGACGGCTGTGACCTGCAGTCCGCGGGCCAACAGCTGCTCGGTGAGCCGGCCGGTGCCGGCCCCGATGTCGGCGACCTCGCCGGACGCGTCGATGCCGGTGCTCCCGACCAGGTGGTCCAGCCAGGCCTCGGGGTAGCCGGGGCGGAACCGGTCGTAGACCTCCGCTCGGCCGCTGAACAGGGTCGTGTTGTCCGTCACCGGGAGCCTCCGCATCATCGGTCGCCGCCGTCTCGCCGTCTCGCCGTCTCGCCGGTCCGTCGCGGCGCCTGCCGCCAACCTATCGCCGGCAGGGCCGGACGCCGATGGAACACCCGACTTGCACACTTGCTGGAACCTTGTACTATTCAATCATCAACTAAATCACGGTTGATCGACTTCCACACGATTGCGAGATGACCATGAGCTTCTTCAACAAGGCCAAGCGCGCCGACGAGACCTCCGCCGCGGCTGCCACCACCGCCACCGTCGCCACCGACGGCCCGCTGTTCCAGCTGGACGGCACCTACAACCTCGATCCCTCGCACACCCAGATCGGCTTCGTCGCCCGCCATGCCATGGTGACCAAGGTCCGTGGCCGTTTCGCCGACTTCGCCGGCACCGCCAGCACCAAGGCCGGCCTGATCGACCCGAAGATCGAGGTCACCGTCCAGGTCCCGTCGATCAGCACCAACGACGAGGGCCGGGACGGCCACCTGAAGTCCGCCGACTTCTTCGACGTCGAGAGCTACCCGACGATCACCTTCTCCTCGACCGAGATCTCCGCGGTCTCCGATGACGTGCTGCGCGTCACCGGTGACCTCACCATCAAGGACGTCACCAAGCCCGTCACCATCGACTTCGAGTACGCCGGTGCCGCCCAGGACCCGTTCGGCAACCAGCGCGTCGGCCTGGAGGGCTCGACCGTGGTCGACCGCAAGGAGTTCGGCCTGACCTGGAATGCCGCGCTGGAGACCGGCGGTGTCCTCGTCTCCGACAAGATCACCCTCGAGTTCGAGATCTCGGCCATCAAGGCCGCCTGACCCTCGGGCGCCGCGTCACAGCCGCGGGCCCGCACAGGGCCGCCGTGCCGCGTGAAGCCGCGTAACGGGCGTCATCGGGAATCGTTCCCGGTGGCGCCCGTTGCGCCTCCGTGTGCCGTTCCGCTCTGCCGCTGCTGTGCCGCTCCGCAGCGAATCCTGGGGTCCTGGCCCCCGCCAGGTATCCTGGGGTCGATGGTCGGTTTCGTACGGGGTTCGCTGGAGGTGTAGATGACCTGGAAGGCTCGCGGGGTCGCCGCGCTCACCGCGGTGGCGGTCACCGTCGCCCTCGGTGCCTGTGCACCGGCCAGCTCCACCGATCGGGCCGGTGGCAAGGTCGCCGCCGGACAGGCCTCGCCCGCCGGGTTCCAGGCCGGCAGTAACGTTGCCGCCGATGCCACGGATGTCCCGGTCGACACCCTGGTCAAGGTCACCCCCACCGCCGGCACGCTGAAGGCGGTCACCGTCACCGGCGCCGGCACGGACAAGAAGGGCGCTCCGGTCAGCAGCACCGTCCAGGGATCTCTCGCCGACGACGGCACCTGGACGGCCACCGAACGGCTCGACCCGGCCACCGTCTACACCGTCGTGGCGACCGGTTCCACCGCCGCCGGTGAGTCCTCGGTGACCTCCCACTTCACCACCGCGGCGCTCACCCTCAAGCAGCAGGTCCACGTCTCGATCACCAACCAGTCCGGCTCCACGTACGGTGTGGCGATGCCGGTCGATGTGACCTTCGATCTGCCGGTGACCGACAAGAAGTCTTTCGAGCAGAACCTCAAGGTCACCACCGTCCCGGCCCAGAACGGGTCGTGGGGCTGGGTGTCCGACCGTGAGGTGCAGTGGCGTCCGGAGAATTACTTCCAGTCCGGCACCAAGGTGTCGGTCCAGGCCAACCTCAACGGTGTCGGTGCCGGCGACGGCCGGTACGGGCAGAACTCGGCCTCGGTCGACTTCGGCATCGGCCAGTCGCGGATCACCAAGGTCGACCTCGCGTCCAAGCAGCTCACCCAGTACACCGACGGTCAGGTGGTCGCGACCGTTCCGGTGAGCGGCGGCAAGTCCGGGTCGGAGACCCGTAGCGGCACCAGCGTGGTGATGGAGAAGCTGACCGAGACCCGGATGGCGTCCGAGACCGTGGGCATCCCCAACAACTCCTCCGACGGCTACGACATGATGGTGAAGTACGCGATGCGGATCACCACCAGTGGCGAGTTCCTCCACGCGGCGCCATGGAACGCGGCCTATTTCGGCCGCAGCAACCAGAGCCACGGGTGCGTCGGGATGGGCACCGCAGAGGCCCAGAAGCTCTTCGGCATCATCCAGGTCGGTGATCCGGTGGTGGTCTCCGGCACCGGCCGGCCGCTCGACGACGGCAACGGCTGGACCGCGTGGAACAACTCCTGGCAGCAGTGGCAGACGAAGTCGGCCCTCGCCTGATCCTCCCGTTCGCGGGCGCTTTCGAACCTCGTGTTCGCCGGATGAACCTCTGAGGTAGCCTCCCCCCCTCGTCGTGGTCGGCACCGTCCCGGTCGGCTGAGTTCCCGTATCAGTCTCCCGAAGCACTTGACAGAGCCTGGTGTTCTGGTGTGACATTACTTCTACCGCCCGATGTTACCGTTAACATGGTGATCTCAAGTCGAGATGACCCCGATGGGAGCACGGTTCCGCATCACGCGCAAGGAGGCGAGTGGGGGCATGACGCCGAGAATGTTTGTCGACCATTGTGGCGAAAGAATCTTCGTAGCTCGAACATTGATCTCGGTAGTGCGCGGGCGCGGCCTCGCCGTGGCGCCGCAGATGCCGATCCACCACCTGTCCCGGCGCCCCTCGGTCCGCCGTCCGATCGCCCGACCGGTGCCTCCTCGCGCCGCCGATCCCTCGCCGTCCTCACGCCGGCCCCTCGCCCACCACCTCCTCGCTCCGGGGCGGTAGACACGAACCTCGCCCGTCCGGGCCGCCCGGCGGGCTCGATCCAGCGTCGCAACGGTGCGGCGACTGGGGAAAGTGAGCAATCATGCGCAAACTACTCGCGGTCATCCTCGCGGGCCTCCTGACCGTGGCGCTGGCCGCCTGTGGTCGGTCCGCCGGCAGCGCGGCTCCGGCCGGGTCGTCGGCGACGAAGGGGACGATCGGGGTGGCGATGCCCACCAAGACGTCCGAACGCTGGATCAAGGACGGTGACTACATCAAGAGCGCCCTGGAAGCGGCCGGCTACAAGGTCAACCTCCAGTACGCCAACGACGACATCCCGACCCAGGTGACCCAGGTCTCCGACATGGTGACCAAGAAGAACCAGCTGCTGGTGGTCGCCTCGATCGACGGTGTCGCGCTCAAGGGCGCCCTGAAGGACGCCAAGGACGCCGGCATCCCCGTCATCGCGTACGACCGACTGCTGCGGGAGACCGACGCGGTGAGCTACTACACCACCTTCGACAACTACAAGGTCGGTGTGCAGCAGGGGGAGTCGTTGCTCAAGGGCCTGGCGGCCAGCGGCGCCCCGAAGCCGTGGAACGTCGAGGTCTTCGCGGGCTCGCCCGACGACAACAACGCCACCTTCTTCTACAAGGGCGCGATGAGCGTCCTGCAGCCGAAGATCGACGCCGGTGAGATCAAGGTCCGTTCCGGTGAGACCGACTTCAACACCGTCGCCATCCTGCGGTGGGACGCCGGCACCGCCAAGAAGCGGATGGAGAACCTGCTCACCAAGTCCTACAGCTCGGCCGACGTCAACGGTGTGCTGTCCCCGTACGACGGCATCTCCCGCGGCATTATCGCCGCCCTCAAGGGCGCCGGCTATGGCTCCGGCGGCAAGACGCTGCCGGTCGTCACCGGCCAGGACGCCGAACTGGAGTCGGTGAAGAGCATCCTGGCCGGCGAGCAGTACTCGACCGTGTTCAAGGACACCCGCAAGCTGGCCGAGGCCACCGTGCAGATGATCCAGCAGGTCACCGGCAACCAGACGGTCACCACCAACGACACCTCCTCCTACAACAACGGGGTGAAGGTCGTCCCGACGATGCTGCTCGACCCGGTCCCGGTCGACAAGGCGAACGTCTCGCAGGTCCTGATCGACGCCAAGTACTACACGGCCGACCAGCTGAAGTAGCCCGGACCTCCGCGCCGCCGGGGGCAGCACCTCTGCCCCCGGAGAGCGTGGAACCGGTCGGTCCCACGAGGAAGGCATCATGACCGACACCCTGCTGTCCATGCGCGGCATCACGAAGACGTTCCCCGGGGTCAAGGCCCTGTCCGACGTCAATCTGGAGGTCCGTCGCGGCGAGATCCACAGCATCTGCGGCGAGAACGGCGCCGGCAAGTCCACTCTGATGAAGGTGTTGTCGGGGGTCCACCCGTATGGCACCTATACCGGACAGATCAGCTACGACGGCCAGGAGTGCCGTTTCCGCAACATCCGCGAGTCCGAGCAGGCCGGGATCGTCATCATCCACCAGGAACTCGCCCTGATCCCCGAACTCACCATCACCGAGAACATGTTCCTCGGCAACGAGCACGCCACTGCCGGCGTCATCGACTGGCAGGAGAACCGGGGCCGGGCCCTGAAGTATTTGCGGATGGTGGGCCTGGACGAGAACCCGGACACCCCGATCCGCAGCATCGGCGTCGGCAAGCAGCAGCTCGTCGAGATCGCGAAGGCGCTCGCCAAGGACGTCCGGCTGCTGATCCTCGACGAACCGACCGCCGCCCTCAACGACACCGACAGCCGCCACCTGCTCGAGCTGCTCAAGGGACTGCAGGCCGAGGGCATCACCAGCATCATGATCAGCCACAAGCTGAACGAGATCGAGCAGATCTCCGACTCGATCACCATCATCCGCGACGGCCAGACCATCGAGACCCTCGACGTCGCCGCCGGGGAGGTGAACGAGGACCGGATCATCCGCGGGATGGTCGGCCGCGACCTGCAGCACCGCTACCCACCGCACGAGCCCCGGGTCGGTGAGGTGCTGTTCGAGGTGACCGACTGGACCGTCGCGCACCCCGACGACCCACGCCGGCTGGTCGTCAAGCACGCCGGGCTGACCATCCGTCGCGGCGAGATCGTCGGGCTGGCCGGCCTGATGGGCGCGGGCCGCACCGAGTTCGCCCGCAGCCTGTTCGGCCAGAGCTACGGCCACAAGGTGTCCGGTGAGGCCCGGCTCGACGGCCGACTGCTGCGGCTGCGCACCGTCGAGGAGGCGATCGGCGACGGTCTGGCGTACGTCACCGAGGACCGCAAGACGCTCGGGCTCAACCTGCTCGACACCATCCGCCGCTCGATCCCGTCGGCGAAGCTGCGCAAGATCTCCCGGCGTGGCGTCGTCAACGCCAACCTCGAGATCAAGGCCGCCAACGAGTACCGCCGGTCACTGCGGATCAAGGCGCCCTCGATCGAGGAGGGCGTCGGCAAGCTGTCCGGCGGCAACCAGCAGAAGGTGGTGCTCGGCAAGTGGATCTTCACCGACCCGGAGATCCTCATCCTCGACGAACCCACCCGCGGCATCGACGTCGGGGCCAAGTACGAGATCTACGAGATCATCAACCGACTCGCCGACGCCGGCAAGGGCGTGCTGGTGATCTCCTCCGAGCTGCCCGAACTGCTCGGCATCTGCGACCGCATCTACACCCTCTCGGCGGGCGTGATCACCGCCGACCTCCCGCGTGAGAAGGCCGACCAGGAGACCCTCATGCGCTACATGACCCAGCGAAAGGCCGATTGACATGGCGCCGACAACGAAGCCGCCGACCGACAAGCCAGACCACGGCGCCGACCCCGGACCCGGCAGGACCTCCACCCTGCGGAAGGTCCGCGACGCCCTCGCCGGCGGCGGCCTGCGCCAGTACGGCATGATGATCGCGTTGGGCGCACTGGTACTGCTGTTCCAGTTCCTCACCGACGGTCTGTTCCTCCAGCCGCGCAACGTCACCAGCCTGCTGGTACAGAACGGCTACGTGCTCATCCTCGCCATCGGCATGGTGATGGTGATCATCGCCGGCCACATCGACCTGTCCGTCGGCTCGGTCTGCGCCTTCGTCGGCGCCACGGTGGCGATGAGCATGCACTCCTGGCACTTCCCCTGGCCCGCGGCGATCCTGCTGGGCCTGGCGATGGGCATCCTGGTCGGCATCTGGCAGGGCTTCTGGGTGGCGTACGTCGGCATCCCCGCCTTCATCGTCACCCTGGCCGGCATGCTGCTCTTCCGCGGCCTCGACCTGATGATCCTCAACGCCCAGTCGATCCCGGTGCCGGAGGCGTTCCAGAAGATCGCCAACGGCTACCTGCCCGAGGTGGGCCCGGACACCGGTTACCACAACATCACCCTGCTGCTGACCGTGCTGGCGATCGTCGCCCTGGTCTGGTTCGAGTTCCGCCGACGGGCCGACCTCAGGGAACACGACATGCCGTTGCCGTCGATGGTCGCCACCATCGTCAAGCTGGTGCTGCTGGGCGCGCTGATCCTGGTCTTCGGGCTGCTGCTGGCCTCCTACCGAGGCGTGCCGGTGGTCGGTCTGATCCTGCTCGCGCTGGTCATCGTCTACACCTTCATCACCCAGCGGACCGTCGCCGGGCGCCGGATCTACGCCGTGGGCGGCAACCGGCATGCCGCCGGGCTGTCCGGCGTCGACACCAAGAAGACCGACTTCCTGGTGATGGTCAACATGGGCTTCCTCGCCGCCATTGCCGGGATGGTCTTCACCGCCTACCTCAATGCGGCGAACCCGAAGGACGGCCAGAACTTCGAGCTGGATGCGATCGCTGCGGTCTTCATCGGCGGAGCGGCGGTTGCCGGCGGTGTCGGCACCGTGCTCGGGTCGATGATCGGCGGCCTGGTGATGGGCGTGCTCAACCTCGGCCTGGCCAACATGTCGGTCGACTCCAACTGGATCCAGATCATCAAGGGTCTGGTGCTGCTGGGCGCGGTCGCCTTCGACGTGATCAGCAAGATGCGTGGCAAGCCCAGTTTCATCGACATGGTGCTGCGGGCCGTGGGTGGCCGGAGTCGCGTTGTCGGCGTGGCCGAGGATGCCGCCGCGGTGGCCGGACCGACGGAGGCCTCCCGGGTGACGGCGTCGGCGGTGGCAGCGTCGGGGCAGGTCGGGTCGGTCACAGCGACCGAACCGGCCCCGGAGGGTGCGACCGCAGCAGCACCGGTCCTGGGCCACGACGGGCCGCGGAGCGGGCACCTCGACGCCACCGAGGCGACGGTCCGTGAACCGCAGCCCGTCGGCCGGAGTCGTCCGGCCGGGAGGAGGTGATCCGCCGCGACAGGAAGCGGTGTTATCACGGCAGGATGGCCGCCCGGAAGCCCGGGCGGCCATCGTGTTGCGCGGGCGTGAGGGCCGCAGACTGGTCAGTGCGCGACCAGCGAGGCCTCCCGGGCCGAGCGGTCCTTGTGGGTGACGCCGAACATCTTCCAGATCGCCACTAGCATGACCGCCGAGATGATCGCGCAGCCGCCGAACAACAGGTAGTTGGAGCCCACCCCCAGCCCTGCGGCCAGCAGCCAACCGCCGACCTGCGGTGCCGCGACGGCGCCGATCCGGCCGATACCCAGGCCCCAGCCGAGGGCTGTGCCGCGCAGCTCGTCCGGGAAGTAAGTGGCGATCGCCGCGATGATGAGGCACTGGGTGCCGTGGGTACCGACCCCAGCGAGGACGAGGATCAGGTAGACCGCGCCGACCGGTGGATGGGCGAGCAGGGCGAGGAGCGCCACCCCGGCCAGGGCCGCCGCGACCACCCCGGTCGGGACGGGGCCGTACCTGTCACCTGCCCAGGCGGTCACCACCGACCCAAGGATCGCGCCCAGGTTGAGGGCCAGGGTCAGCATGAGGGCGGCGCCGAGGTTGTACCCGGAGTCCTGCAGCAGATTCGGCAGCCAGGTGCCCAGGCCGTACCAAGCCATCAGCGTCACGATCGTCGCGACGGCGAACAGCACGGAGATGACCAGGTAGGGCGGCCGCAACAGGGCCTTGAAGCCTGCGGCGGTCTCGCTGTGGGCGTGCGGTGCTCCCTTGGCCGGGGCGTCGGACGGGAGGATCAGGATCGCGATCGGCACCAGGACGACCAGTGCGATCAGGGCCAGGGCGAACATCGGCCGCCAGCCCCACTGCGGAATCACCGGCATGCCGAGCAGTGCGGCGATCGAGCCGCCGAGCGGGACTCCCGACATCATCAGCGTCGCCACGCTGGCTCGCCAGCGGGGCGGGACCAGGTCGGCCGCCAGTGCGTTCGCGGTCGGCACCAGTCCGCCCAGGCCCAGTCCGGCGAGGAGACGCAGTGCTCCGAACATCCAGGCATTGGGTGCGACGGCACACAGCGCGGTGAAGATCGACAGGACGACCGCCGAGCCGATGATGGCGTTCTTGCGGCCGATGGTGTCGGACAGTCGACCGGCGACGAGCGCGCCGATCATCATGCCGAGGAACGCCAGCGAGCCGATCGTTCCGGCGGTGGCCGCGTCGAGGTGCCATTCGGCGCGCAGGGCCTTCTGAACGGTGCCGTAGACGATCAGGTCGTAGCCGTCGAAGATGACGAACAGCCAGGCGACGATGACGGGGGCCAGGCCCGACAGGCCGGCCGGGCGGGCGGTCATGGTCGTGGGGGAAGGGGAGGGGGATGACGCCGTTGTCACGAGTGGTCCTCTCTCAGGATTCGGGAACGGATGCCGGTCAGAACCAGCGGGGAATGGTGGGCAGGTCGGTGCTCGCGCCGGCCGGGCGACCGCCGACGGACAGCCCGTCGTCGCGGCGGCCGGTCAGCCAGCCGACCAGGTCGGCCATCGGACCGGAGACCACCGGGGCTCCCTCGGCGGAGCCGACCACGATCCGCTCGGGGCGGTCGGTCGGCGCCACGACGAGGTCGATCTGTTCGTCCCGTCGCGCCCAGCTCCGCAGCACGTCGGCGGCCAGTTCGTCGAGCAGGTCGGCCGGGACGTCGGCGTACGTGATGGCTTCGGTGGACAGATCGATGCCGTGTGCCCACACTTCGCGGGTCCGCATCCAGGCGGTCTCGCTCAGCGGGACCGTACGCCCCTGGATGGTGCGCACCTCATTGGCCCACTGCTCCTCGGTGACCCCGGTCCAATCGGCGTCGAGCTGTGCCTCGGCCTCGGTGAACAGGCCCCGCAGCTGCTGGGCCGGCAGGTCGGCGCCGGAGGCGATCTCCGCGTTGCGCTGGTCGAGCGAGCCGTACATCGGCGTCTCGACCCCGGTGCGCGCCCAGGTGACGAGCCGCGACAGGGCCTTGGCGTTGTAGCCGAGGTGGGCGATGACGTGCGCACGGGTCCAACCGGGCAGCAGGCTCGGCGCGGACAACTCCTCGTCGCTGAGCCCGGCGAGGGCCCCGGAGACGTACGCCGCGCCCTTCCGGGCCCAGTCGAGCTCGCGCTGCGGGGCGATCACTGCTCGGCTCCGGCGAGGGCCCCGGCGGAGATCCGGTCGACGGCCTCGGCGCGGGTGACATTGGTGAGCGCGCCGATGCCGTCGATGGCGACGGTCACCGTCTGGCCGGCGTGGAGGTACTCCCGCGGCTCGCGGGCGTGGCCCACGCCACCGGTGGTGCCGGTGATGATCACGTCGCCGGGCCGCAGCGGCAGGATCGTGGAGATGTAGCGGACCAGGAACACCGGGTCGTGCACCAGATCGTCGATCCGGCCACGCTGCTTCTCCACCCCGTCGACGGTGGTGGTGATCGCGGCGTCCGCCGGGACCTCGTCGACGGTGGCGAGCGCCGGGCCGAGCGGGGTGGCGTCCGCCCAGGTCTTGCCCTGGAGCCACTCCCGGGTGCGGAACTGCCAGTCCCGCATCGAGATGTCGTTGCAGATCGTGTAGCCGGCGATCGCCTGCTCGGCCTCCTCCGCCGTCGCGCGGCGTACGGTGGCGCCGATGACGATGCCGAGCTCGGCCTCCCAGTCGATCGCGTCCGACTCGGGCGGCAGGATGATGTCGTCGGTGGCGCCGATCAGGGTGTCGGCGAACTTCGCGAAGAGGGTGGGGTACTGCGGCAGGTCGCGCTTCATCTCGAGGATGTGCGAGCGGTAGTTCAGGCCGACGCAGAGGATCTTGCCCGGCCTGGTCACCACAGGAGCAAACTCGACGTCCGCGGCGGCGTGGCGCGGGCCGATGGCCTTGGCCTCGGCGGCTGCGAGGCCGCCGTCGCGCAGCAGGGCGCCGACGTCCGCCACGCCGGCCAGTTCGACGTATGCCTCGCCGTCGAGGAGGGCGGCGCGGGTGCCGTCGGCAGTACGGATGGTGGCGAGCTTCATCGGGTGGTCCCTTCGAGGTGCGTACGGTCGAGGTGGAGGCGCTCCATGATCGGGGCGTCGGAGAAGCGGAACAGGTCGAACGAGGTGTCGGCCTGCAGGGACCAGGAGACCCACGACGGGACGACGACCAGGTCACCGATGTCGAGCTGCTGCTCGGTGCCGTCGATGACGATCGAACCGCTGCCCTCGAACACCTGGAACACCGTCGAGCCGACCTCGCGGCGGGTCTGGGTGGCGGTGCCGGGGCGCAGCCGGTGGAACTCCGTACGGATCGTCGGCATCACGTCACCGCCGGTGGTCGGGTTGATGTAGCGGATCGCGGCGTGGCCGGGCTCGACGACGCCCGGGTGGCCCTCGTCCTCGAGCAGCAGCTGCTGGGTGAGCGCCCGGTCGGTGTACTCCCAGCGGTAGGCGCCGATCGGCGAGGCCACAGTGTCGTGGATACCGGACAGCGGACGTAGGCCGGGGTGGCACCACAGCCGCTCGTTGCGGGAGGACTTCGGGGTGGAGTAGTCGGTCAACTCATCGGGGCCGAACTCGAAGAAGGTGGTGTCGTTGGTCTGGGCGAACGGGATGTCCAAGCCGTCGATCCAGGCCATTGGCCGGTCGGTGACGTTGTGGTGGCCGTGCCAGCAGTAGCCCGGGGTGAGCAGCAGGTCGCCGCGGCTCATCCGGACCGGATCGCCGTTGACTACCGTCCACACCCCCTCGCCCTCGATCACGAAGCGGAAGGCGTTCTGCGAGTGACGGTGCTCGGGGGCGGTCTCGCCGGGGCCGAGGTACTGGATGGCGCACCACAGCGTGGGGGAGATGTACGGCTTGTTGCCCAGGCCGGGGTTGGCCAGGCCGATGGCGCGCCGTTCGCCACCACGCCCGACCGGCACGAGGGTGCCGGACGACTGGGCGAGCGGGTAGAGGGTGGACCACTTCCAGATGTGCGGGACCGACCTCGGTGTCGGGTGCATCGGCATCAGGTCGTCCAGCTGCGTCCACAGCGGCATCAGGTGGGCCTGGTCGAAGTCGCTGTAGAGCTGGCGCAGCCCGGCGGAGTCCTCCGGGGCCATGGCGTTCTCGACCTGGGTGTGATCCAGTTCGGCGTTCTCGAAGATGGTCATGTCGTCACTTCCTCGTGCTGTCGTGACCGCGGGGGTCAGGCGTGGGCGGGGATGCCGGGGGCGTCGGCAGCGGTGGTCGT
Organism: Raineyella sp. W15-4; assembly: GCF_033170155.1. GTDB lineage: Bacteria > Actinomycetota > Actinomycetes > Propionibacteriales > Propionibacteriaceae > Raineyella. Next base: position 886,871 of record NZ_CP137079.1, read on the forward strand.
CTGCTGATCGGAGCCGACGTCGTGCGCCGCGTCCGAGACCGCGATCTGGGCGCCGCCGTCGACCACCGGGCCGAAGAGCCAGTCGACGTAGTGGTAGTCGTAGCGGTCGATCTTGCGGAACGCCTCGTCGCGGACGAGCACGGCGCCGGCGGTGTCGACGTGCCAGATCTCGCCCCACCAGCGTGAGGTGGCCTGCACCCGTGAGCCGAGCGGCTGGCGCTCCTTGTCGTACGAGGCCAGTGCCGCGTCGACCTGCTCGTCTGTCCACACCTCGGCGTCGGCCAGCGACGCCAGCCGGGCAGCCAGGGCGGCACCGTCCAGCAGGGACTGGCCGGCGCCCTGGGCGAGGTACTGGAGGGTGGCATGGGCGGCGTCCCCCAACAGGGCCACCCGGCCGTATACGTACGTGTCGAGCGGCGGGCGGTCGGCCATCGGCCAGCCGCGGGCCATGCCCAGTTCGCGCGGAGCCCGGACCACCGACGGGTGCAAGCCGGCGTCGGGGCCGAAGCGCGCGAGCAGTTCCTCGGAGGTCCCCCAGGTGGTCTCGCCCCGCGCGTACGCCGGCGACCGGAAGACCGCGACCTGATTGAACTCGGTGGAGTCACGCAGTGGGTATTGGACCAGGTGCAGGCCCGGGCCGAACCAGACGGTGACGGACTCCAGGTCCAGCCGCGGATCCACCGCCGAGATGGGGATGGTCCCGCGATAGGCGACGTAGCCGGTGGGCTGGAGTTGGTCGTCCACGAAGTGCCGGCGTACCCGTGAGCGGGCGCCATCGGCGCCGACGAAGACCTGGCCCTGGTAGGTCCCGCCGTCCTCGGTCCGCACCACGACACCGGAACCGGTGTCCTCGAACCCGACGACCTTCTTGTCGTGGAGCAGGGTGACGTTGCCGGTGGCGCGGGCCGCCCGGACCAGGGCGTCGAGCAGGTCACCGCGGTGCATGACGAGATAGCGCGAGCCGTAACGCCGTTCGAGGTCGTCGCAGTCGAGCCAGTTGAGTTCTTCCCCGGTGACGCCGGATCGGAAGACCAGCCGTTTGGGGAAGACCGCCTGTCGGGCGATCTCCTCGACCACGCCCTCCTCGCGCAGCATGCGGGTGATGTTGGGGCCGAGTTGGAGACCGTAGCCGCCCTCGGCGAAGGCGGACTCGCGCTCGAGCAGGGTGACCGAGATGCCGCGGCGACCGAGCATGAGCGCGGCTCCGACGCCGCCGATGCCGCCGCCGGAGATGAGGACCTGGGACTTCGTCACGTCTTCCTCCTTGAAGAGTGGTTGAAGCTGATCCGATGGCCGGGTAGGTGACCTGTCGAGGCGGGTGCAGGGTCCGACCCGATGTGTGACCCATCCGGAAGATCGTGTGACCGTCGCCACGTGGATGGTGTGAGCATAGGAAGGTGCTTCCCGAGTGCGCAATGAATTGATAGCATTTTTCTGTGATACAGAAAGATCTGCGGAAGACCGACCCGTATCGGATTGACGCGGTCGATCGTGCCCTCGTGCTCCTGTCCTTGTTGTCGGAGCGCTCGCAGCTGTCGGTCACCGATGCGGCCCGAGAGCTCGGGGTGGCGCCGTCGACAGCACACCGACTGCTGACAACGATGGCCGGCCGCGGCTACGTCCGGCAGGGGGAGCACCGGCTCTACCACCCGGGCCCAGCATTGTTCGTGGCCGGTGGGGTGGAGCGGTCGGTGCCCCGGCTGACAGCCAGGCTGCATCACGTGCTGGAGTCTCTGCACGCCGAGGTCGGTGAGACGATTCACCTGCAGATGCTGGCCGGTGCGGACGCCCAATTCGTGGACGGCATCGAGGGCAGTCAGGGTCTCCGGGTCGGGCTGCGCAGCGGGCAGCGGATGCCGGCCTACGTCATGGCGGGGGGCAAGGCGATGCTGGCCGCGCTGCCGGACGCGGTGATCGCCTCATTGCACACCGGGGGACTGCGTCCCTGGGACTTCGCGCGGATCACCACACTCCAGGAACTCTGGGCGGAGATCGGCGAGATCCGGGAGCGGGGCTATGCCGTCAACCGTGGCGAGTCCGAGGTGGGGGTGGTGGCTCTCGGTGTCGCCGTGCTGATGGGGCCCGGGGATCCCATCGCGTCGATCACTGTCGCAATTCCGAGCCCGCGCTTCGAGGAATCCCGGGCGCCCATGCTGATCGGGCAACTCAGGAAGGCGCGTGATCTGGCCGTCCGGGCACTGCAGGAGCCGGGGCCGGGGCAGTAGGAACGGCGCCATGGGTGTGGTGTGCCTCACGTGGGTGATGGGAGACTGGGGACGTGGACACCGGGGAACTCGATCCGGCCACCGTGCTGCGCCGGATCGCCTATCTGCTAGAGCGCGCGTCCGCCGAGACGTACCGGGCGCGGGCCTTCCGCACCGCGGCGGACACCGCGGAGCGGCTCGGCATCGACGAACTGCGCCGGTGCGCCGCCATCGGCACGTTGACCGACCTAGCCGGCGTCGGGAAGCGTACGGCCGGCGTGATCACCGATGTCCTGGCGGGGCGCGTCCCGGACTACCTGGCCGGACTGGAACGCGATGCCGCCCGGCCGGTCGCGACCGGCGGGGAGACGATCCGGGCGGCCCTGCAGGGCGACCTGCACCTGCACTCGGACTGGTCGGACGGCGCCAGCCCGATCCAGGAGATGCTCACCGCGGCGGCCGAACTCGGGCATCGCTACCTGGCGCTCACCGACCATTCGCCACATCTCACCGTGGCGCACGGGCTCACCGCGGGCCGCCTCCGCGAGCAACTCGCGGTGATCGCCGAACTCGCCGCGGTCGGGGGCGATGCCGAGGACGGTGCCGGTGCCGGCGACAGGGGCGTACGGTCGCCCATCCGCCTGCTCACCGGCATCGAGGTCGACATCCTCGAGGACGGCGCCCTTGACCAGGATCCGGCGCTGCTCGACCGGCTGGACGTGGTGGTCGCCAGTGTGCACTCCAAGCTCCGGATGTCCAGTGCCCCGATGACCCGCCGGATGATCACCGCCCTCGCCGACCCGCACGTCGACATCCTCGGCCACGTCACCGGACGACTGATCACCGGTGACCGTGGCACCCGGCCGGAATCCGAGTTCGACGCCGGGCTGGTGTTCGAGGCCTGCGCGCACTTCGGCGTCGCCGTCGAGATCAACTGCCGGCCGGAGCGTCTCGACCCGCCGATGCGGCTGTTGCGGGAGGCGGTCGAGATCGGCTGCCTGTTCTCGATCGACACCGATGCGCACGCCCCCGGACAGTTGACCTGGCAACCGTACGGTTGCGCCCGGGCGCAGGAGGCCGGAGTGCCACTCGACCGCATCGTCAACACCTGGAGCGTGGCGGACCTGCTGGCCTGGACGCACCGTCGGGCGAGCTGAGGATCGCCGTTCGGGGGTCTTTTGGTGCGGCGTCGACCCGGATCCGCGATGCGGCTACTGTTTCGCCGGCCCGTCAGGTTCGAGGTGGTGGGCACAGAGCGGTGTCAGTAGTTCCCCGAGGGAGACGTCGAGGGCGTGGGCAAGGGCGTGAACCGTCTTCAGGTCAGGGACATGGTGGCCGTTCTCGACGTTGATGACCGAGCGGCGACTGAGGCCGGCATGTTCTGCCAGGTATTCGATCGTCCAGCCCTTTTCCAGACGCCGCCGCGCAACATCCAGACCGAGTGCCTGAAGGTTGGGTTCCGGGACGACGGGCATGCCCAACACGCTCGCCGAGTGCAATGGATTGCACAGTGCAAAGTGTTGCCCTAAGTGTGAAAAGTGTGGAATGGGTGCGCGTGTCAGGGCGCAGCGAGCGAATGGGGGACCGCCGATGGCGGCTGCGGGGAGCATGCCGGCGAGCTTGACCGGGCGTCTGGCTGGGGGACGGTTGCGGCTCTTGGGGGCGGCGTGGTTGACCCCGGTGTGTCGATGAAGATCCAGACCGACGTGGTTATGTGTCTTGTTGCGCTGTATGCGGACGAGCTGAGCAACGCGGAAAAAGTCGAGGTGGCGCTGGGGATCGCCCTGACGAGCTCCGCGGATCAGTTCGCTTGCGGAGCAGCCACGACCCCCGTTGACGACACCGCCGAGATCATCGATCGGTGTCTGTCCGGACCGAGCCTGCAGCCGATCACACCCCTGTTTCACAAGGTGGTGATCAACGCACAGAAGACAGCGGTCGCCGCCCTTCCCTTCGGGGTCGGCATGGGGGTCTCGTCCGCATTCAACTACGCGCTGACGGTCGCGGTCGGCGGCGTGGCCCGCAAGGTTCTCACCGACGTGGCCCGGCTCTCCCGCCCCATCGCACCGGCGGGTGAAGGCGGCCACTCCTGGCCCTGACCCAGGCTTCTCATCTCCGAAACCTGCTGCGGCCGTTTCATGCAGCCGGACCGAGATCCGCGAACCACGGTCTCAGGCACCCCACAGCCATCGCGGCAGATCGGCGAAGGAGTCGAGTACTACGTCCGGGGCCGGCCCGCCGTCCCGGAGCTGCGCTTCGCGGAACTTGCCGGTCCGCACCTGGATGCCGGTCAGCCCGGCCGCCATCGCCCCCCGGACGTCGGAGACCAGGTCGTCGCCGACCATCGCGACGCTCGCCGAGTCCAGTCCCAGGGCGGCCACGCCGGTCGCGAACATCGCCGAGGCCGGCTTGCCGATGACCACCGCCGCGGTGCCGGCGGCCCGTTCGAGACCGACGACGAACGCACCCGCGTCGAGCTCCAGGCCCGCGCTGGTCCTCCAGACCAGGTTGCGATGCAGGGCGACCAGCGCGGCCCCCTCGACCAGGCAGGCCAGCGCATGGTTGAGGGCGGCGTAGGTGAACTCGGGCCCCGCACCGCCCACCAGCACCACATCCACCTCGGTCGGCGGGGTGCCGAGCGGGACCAGCGTCAGACCGTCCAGGTCCGTGCCGAGGTCGCCCCGGTTCAGCAGCAGGCAACGTGCCCCGGGGTGGTGTTCCTGCACGTACGCCGCGGCCGCGGCCGCCACGGTGATCACCTCCTCGGTCTCCACCGGGAAGCCGGCCTCCTGCAGGGCCTCGGTGATCCCCTCTCGGGTGCGCGAGGTGGTGTTGGTGATCAGCCGCATCGGCACCCCGGTCTCCCGCAGCGCGGCGAAGGCCTCGACGGCCCCCGGGAGCGCCTGCCAGGAGACGATCAGCACGCCGTCGATGTCGAGGAGCAGTCCCTTCGTACGCATCTGGTCCTCCCTCTGCTTCGGTCGTGGGCACGCCTGCCGTGACATACTGCCGGTGAGGCCAGTATGTGCCTGTCGGGGTGCGGGAAGCGCCGAGGCCCGGGAGGCCGCTGTTCGAGAGAGGCCGGAGGGGCGACGGGCAGCCCGGACGTCCGCGGCCGTCTGACGCGGGGGGCTACACCGCCCACGGGTGGGTTTCGCCCGCGCGTTCGTGTCCGACTACCAGCACAAACGTATGGGCGAGACCTACCTGCGTGGCCCAACCGGGTCGCTACGGTCCGATGGCCAGACCGCTACGCCGGGGGCTGGTGGATCTCGAACGCCACCTCGGGATGCGCCGCCCGGAGTCGATCGGCCTGTCCGCGACCGGTCCACCGACCGTCGGTGCGTTCGCGGGCGGGGCGACCGGCGTCCCGGCGCCCCGGGCCCCCGCGACCGGCGCCCCGACGACTGCGTTGGTGGTGATCCCGGCCAGATGGCTCAGCGCCCACCGGGCAGACCGAACACCCGCGCCAGGGCGGGTCTCACCGCGTCCGTGTCACTGTGCGCCCGGTGTCCCTCGATCGCACCCAGGCGAAGAACTCCTCGGCGGAGAAGACGGGCTTGCCGTATTCCTTGGCCTTGCGGGCCTTGCCCGACTGGGTGCCGACCTCGGCCACGACCAGCGCGTCGCAGCGGGTCTTCGACACGTTCGCCGCCCAGCGCAGCCCCAGCGAGACCACCAGGGTCTCCAGCTCCGCCTTGCTGTACTCCACCCCGGCATCGCACACAGTGCCGGTGAAGCACAGCCGGGTCTGCGGCACCAGCACCGCCTCGATGCCCGGGTGATCCCCGGTGGTGCGGAGGCCGTCGAGCAGCGGCTGGCCGAGCAGCACCTCGACCTGGCGCAGCCGGTCGGTGAGAGCCGGCGGCAGGCCGGCCGAGTGTTCGGCGGCCTCCGCTAGCCGCCGCGCGACCGTACGCCCCAGCAGCGGGTCATCCCAGCCGACGCCCTCCACCCATGGGAAGGCCCGTACTTCGGCCGCGGTGGCACCGTCGAGGACGGCGGCGCTCAGCGCCCGGCCGGCGGTCAGCAGTGCCGACAGGACTGGGGTCTGGGCCGAGGAGGGGGCGGTGACCTGGGGGTCGCGGGTCAGCAGATAGCCCATCGCGTCGCTGTCGGTGTCGTCGTCGAGCCCGACGAACGGGCCGGCACTTGCGTCGGTGCAGCCGAGGCGCTGCTGGGCGGCCAGCGCGGCGCGGGCCCGTTCCAGCGCGCGGCCGCTCGCGAGCCCCCGCCGCTCGTCCGGTCGCAGTGACGTACGCGGCAGTTCGACGGCCAGCGGCAACGGGACGACGCGGCCCAGCCGCTTGAGCTCGAAGTCGATCAGCCCCAGCGTCAGGTCGGTGTCCAGCCCGACCGGGGTGGCCCCCTCGAGCAGCGGGCCGAGCACCGCCCAGGCCTGGCGCAGGGTCGGGGCCAGCAGCACGTCGGTGACCGAGATGCCGTACGCGGTGCGGGCGTCGTCGAGATCGCGCTGCGGATTGACCAGCGTGCTGATGCCGGTGCCGTCACTGAACGCGACACCGATCTCGACCGGGCGGGGCCGCGACATCCGGCCCTCCGAGCCGACGGTGAGCACGGCGACGGCGCAGTGCCGGTGCGACTCCGCCGGTGCGGTCGCCTCGCGCAGGAACCGCAGCACCCGCCGGTCGGTGCGCAGGTCCTTGGCGAGCACCGGCCGCTTGAGGACCAGTCCGTCCAGCGAGGTGCAGCGGCTCAGCGCGACGTACACCTGCCCATAGTCGAAGGCCCCGCCGGTCAGGTCGACGATCAGCCGGTCGATGGTCTGTCCCTGGCTCTTGTGGATGGTGATCGCCCAGGCCAGCCGGAAGGGCAGCTGCGTCCAGGTGCCGATCACCTCGTGGCTCAGCCGGCCCTCGACGATCGAGGGCCGGGTCGCTTCCCAGGTGTTCTCGGCGAAGGTCGCCGTCGATCCGTCGAGGAACTGCGCGGTGACCTCGAGGCCGTCGGTGTCGGTGGTCACGTCGAGGACCCGGCCCAGGGTGCCGTTCACCCATCGGTCGGCGGGGTCGTTGCTCAGCATCATGATCTGGGCCCCGGGCTTGAACCGGAGCACCTGGTCGGCCGGCGGGTCGAACGTCGCCAGGGCCCCCGTCGCCGTCGCCCGATGCACGATCTCCTCACCGGGGAGTTCCGCGAGCCGCTGCCGGTTGCGGGCGGTGACGATCGTGTTGGTCGGGGCCAGGGTCAGCCAGAACTCCCCGTCCGGCGCCCGGAACTCCGCATCGGTCCGCGCGTTGAGCTCCTCCCTGGCCTGCTCGACCAGGACGCCCTCGCGGATCGCGTTCAGGACGGACGTCATCCGCTGGTCGCCGCGCTGGCGGAAGATCCTGGTCAGCGCGACGGTCGGGAAGTCGTCCCGGCGGAACCGATCGGCGGAGAAGAAGTACGGCGTCGCGTACCGGGTGCGGAAGAACTCCGCCAGGGACGGCTCGACCACCGGTGGCAGTTGCAGCAGGTCGCCGACCAGCACCAGCTGCACCCCACCGAACGGCGTCCCCGGCCGCGGGCCGTAGCGCGCCAGGGCCGCCACCACCTTGTCGAAGAGGTCGGCGCGCACCATCGAGGCCTCGTCGATGATCAGCGTCTGCAGCGACCGCAGCGTCCGGGCGAAGCCGCCGGGGCGGTAGCCGCCGTCGCGGACGTCCTCCAGCGTGGTGGTCGGCCGGAAGCCGAACAGTCGGTGGATCGTGTAGCCGTCGACATTGAGGGCAGCGATGCCGGTGGGCGCTGCCACCAGGATCCGCCGCTCGGTGCCGGCCATGAAGTGCCGGATCAACGTCGACTTGCCGGTGCCGGCCTTCCCGGTGAGGAACAGATTGCCGCCGCCCTCGAGGATCGCCAGCGCCTGCCGGAACTCCTCGGTCAGGGTGATCTGTTCCGTGCCCACCGCTCGCCTCCTCCTTGATCCGCCGGCGGAACCTTGATCCGCCGGCGGAACCAACGTACGCCTCGGGCCGGAACCGACGTACGCCTCGGGCCAGGCTCCCGGCCGTCGACCGCACCAGCGCACCCGACCGCACCAGGCGGACCCGACTGCACGCGGGGGAGCCGAGGTCTTGCCCGGCGTTCGTCGACCCGCTCGTAGAGTGCTGTCATGTCCGATGCCGCTGCGCCCGTCACGCTCGTCATCCTCGGAGCCTCCGGGGACCTCACCCACCGCCTGCTGTTGCCGGGGCTGGGCACGCTGCTCAAGGCCGAACCGGACCTCCGGCTGACCCTGATCGGCGCCTCCGACCTCGACTGGCCGCAGGAGCGGTGGACCGAGCTCGTCTCCTCGGTGCTCCCGGCCGGCGGCTGCCCGACCGAGCGGGTCCACAAGCAGCTCGGCACCACCCGCTACGTACGCCTCGACGTCACCGACCCCGACCAGCTGCGCGCCTTCCTGTTCGAACTGACCGGCCAGATCGTGCTCTACTTCGCGCTGCCGCCGGCCGTGACGATGAAGGCCTGCGAGGCGCTGGCCCGGATCGACCTGCCGGACGGGATCCGGCTGGCGATCGAGAAGCCGTTCGGCACCGACCTGGCCAGCGCGCAGCGGTTCAACACGCTGCTGGCCCGGCTGGTCGGCGAGGACCAGATCTTCCGGGTCGACCACTTCCTCGGCAAGGAAACCGTCCTCAACCTGCTCGGCCTGCGCTTCGCCAACCGGGTGCTGGAGCCGACCTGGAACGCCGAGAACATCGAACGGGTCGAGATCATCGACGACGAGGCGCTCGCGCTGGAGGGCCGGGCCGGCTACTACGACCGCGCCGGCGCGCTGAAGGACATGATCCAGAGCCACCTGCTGCTGGTGATGGCGATGTTCGCGATGGAGGAGCCGGCCCGGCTGGACGCCGTCGAGCTGCGCGACCTGATGGTCCACACGCTGCGCTCCACCCACCTGTGGGGCGACGACCCGGTGGCCGCCTCCCGCCGGGCCCGCTACACCGCCGGCACCATCCAGGGCCGCACGATCCCCGCGTACGTTGCGGAGACCGGCGTCGACCCGGCCCGGGAGACCGAGACCCTGGCCGAGGTCACCGTCGAGATCCGCAACAGCAGGTGGGCCGGGGTGCCCATCCGGCTGCGCAGTGGCAAGGCTCTCGGCGACGGGGTGCGCGGCATCACCGTGGTGTACCGGTCGGTCGCCCACCAGCCGGAGGGGTTCCGCAACCTGGCGGCGTGCGACGTGCTGCGGATCGGGATGAGCCCGGAGACCCTCGAACTGGTCCTGGCGACCAACGCCGGAGGGGACCGTTGGGACCTGGAGCGGACCCGGCTGGCCGCCGAGCTCGGCGACAGCCCGCTGCGCCCGTACGGCCAGATCCTCAGCGGCATCATCCAGGGTGATCCGATGCTCTCCGTCCGCGGCGATGTCGCCGAGGAGTGCTGGCGGATCCTCACTCCCGTCGTCGAGGCGTGGTCGGACGGCCGGGTGCCGCTCGACGAGTACCACGCCGGGTCCAGCGGGCCGCTCTCCTGGCGCTGAGCCACTACCGTTCGTCAGCCGTTCTCAGCGCTGAGCCGCCGCCGCTCAGCGGCGTCGGGGGCCACACGGCGGCGCCGTGCGGCCGGATCCCGCCCTGGGACGCCGGCTTCCCAGTAGAATATGTGAACCGCGCCACACCGACCAGGTAGGCGTGGGTCACAGGACCCGGGCTCCTGGAAACGGTCCACCCGACCCGGTCCCCTCGGGAAGGGCGTGACGATGTCGTCAGAACGCATCGGGTCGTCAGGACGCACCGCCGTGGTGGTCGGGGGCAACCGGACCCCCTTCGCCAAGGCGCGCGGGTCGTACGCCCGGGACTCGACCCTCGACCTGCTCACCGCCGCCCTGGACGGACTCGTTGCCCGCTTCGGGCTGGCCGGCACCCGGGTGGGCGAGGTGGCTGCCGGCGCGGTGCTCAAGCACGGCACCCTGCTCAACCTGACCCGGGAGGCAGTCCTCGGTTCGGCGCTCGCCCCCGACACCCCGGCGGTCGACCTGCAGCAGGCCTGCGGGACCGGCCTGGAGGCGGCGATCTACCTCAGCAACAAGATCCGGCTGGGCCAGCTCGACAGCGGCATCGCCGGCGGCGCCGACAGCATCAGCGACACCCCGCTGGAGGTGAGCGCCGGCCTGCAGCGGGTGCTGATGCGCTACGCCGCCGCCAGGACCACTCAGGCGAAGCTGGCGGCACTGGCGGAGCTACGGCCCCGCGACCTGGTCCCGGTCGCCCCGCAGGTGGCGGAGCCACGGACCGGGCTGTCGATGGGGGAGAGCCAGGCGCGGACCACCGCCCGGTGGGGGATCACCCGGGCGGCCCAGGACGAGTACGCCCTCGGCAGCCACCGCAAGCTCACCGCCGCGTGGGAGGCGGGCTTCTTCGACGACCTGGTCACCCCACACCGCGGCGTCACCCGCGACGAGTCGCTGCGGCCCGATACCTCGCTGGAGAAGCTCGCGGCACTGCCGATCGTGTTCGGCAAGGGCCCGGGCGGCACGATGACCGCCGGCAACTCGTCCCCGCTCAACGACGGCGCCGCGCTGGTGCTGCTCGCCGAGGAACAGTGGGCCCGCGACCGGCACCTGCCGGTGCTCGCCCGGATCATCGACGCGGAGGTCGCCTCGGTCGACTTCGTCTCCGGCGCCGAAGGGTTGCTGATGGCTCCGATCCGTGCCGTCCCGCGGCTGCTGGCCCGGCACGGGCTGGCCCTGCAGGACTTCGACCTGTACGAGATCCACGAGGCCTTTGCCGCCACCGTCCTCAGCCACCTGGCCGCCTGGGCCGACGGGACCTACTGCCGCGACACCCTCGGCCTGCCCGGGGCGCTGGGCACCATCGACCCGGAGAAGCTCAACGTCACCGGCTCCTCGCTCGCCGCCGGTCACCCGTTCGCCGCCACCGGCGGCCGGATCGTGGCGACGCTGGCCAAGCTGCTCGCCGCCCGCGGGCCCGGTGCCCGCGGGCTGATCTCGATCTGTGCCGCCGGCGGCCAAGGTGTCGCCGCGATCCTGGAGGCGATCTGATGTCCTCTTCCTCGAAGCCCCGGACCGCCGACGCACTGCTCGAGGCCCTGCTGGCGTCCCCGGTCGGCCACGCGCTGACCCGGCAGCTCGGTTTCCCCGAGGGATCGGAGCTGCGCAGGGGTCCGGGGCGGCCGGTCGGTCCGGTCGCCTTCGCCGTGCTCGGCGGCGATCCCGGCACGGGGACGGACCTCCGCGCGGACGCGGACACCGGTGGCGGCCACTCCGCCGCGGACACCGGTGCGGCGAGCATCATCGCAGCCACTCTGGCCGCGCTCGGTGTCACGGCCATCGACCCGCTCCGCGACAACCCGGCGCACCGGACCGCCGATCCGGACGGCAGGCCGCAACCCCCGGCGTACGACTCCGGGCTCGGCGCCGTTGTGCTCGACCTCACCGGGCTGCGGACCGTCGCCGCCCTCGAGGACGTCCGCGCCGCACTGCGGCCCGCCGTCCGTGCCCTGGAGCCGAGCGGCCGGGTGGTCCTGGTCGGCCCGCGCACCGAGGACGTCGAGGGCCTCGAGGCCAAGGCCGCCGCCCGGGGACTCGACGGGCTCAACCGGTCGGTCGCCAAGGAACTGCGCGGCGGCGCGACCTCGAACCTGATCCTGCTCGCCGCCGGGGCGGGCCCCGAGGATCTCGCCTCCACCCTCGACTTCCTGCTGTCGGGACGGTCGGCGTTCGTCAGCGGGCAGTCCTGGCAGATCGGGCCGCGGCGTACGGCACTGCCTCCCCGGGGTGCTGGGATCGTCCCCGGGACGACCCCTCCCTCCGGGGCCGCCGGGCCGGCCCGGTCCGCGGGCGCACGGCGGATCGTCGTGGTCACCGGGGCGGCCCGTGGCATCGGCGCGGACATCGCCCGGACCTTCCACCGGGCCGGCGCGACCGTGGTCGCGGTCGATGTGCCCCGGGCCGGGGAGGCGCTCGGTGCCGTCGTCAACGAGGTGCACGGCACCGCGCTGCAGCTCGACATCACCGCCCCGGACGCGGGGGAGCGGATCGCCGCGCACGTGGCCGAGCGGTACGGCGCCGACGCCAGGATCCAGGCGATCGCCCACAACGCCGGCATCACCCGCGACCGGCTGCTCGCCAACATGGACGAGCGGCGCTGGGCCCAGGTGCTCGACGTCAACCTCGCCGCGCAGCTGCGGATCAACACGGTGCTGCTGGACCCCGGACTGCCGGGCGGCTACGCCGAGGACGTGCACATCGTCGCGAGTTCATCGACCAGTGGCATCGCGGGCAACCGCGGTCAGACGAACTACGGCACCTCCAAGGCCGGCGTGATCGGCCTGGTGCTGGCCCTGCGTGAGGCGTACGCCGACCGGCCGCTGACCGTCAACGCCGTCGCCCCCGGCTTCATCGAAACCGACATGACCGCGGCGATCCCGACCCTGCAGAAGGAGATCTTCCGCCGTACGAACAGCCTCCACCAGGGCGGTCGGCCGATCGACGTGGCGGAGACCGTCGTCTATCTCGCCGACCCCGCCACCAGCGGGGTGAACGGCCAGGTCGTACGGGTCTGCGGGCAGAACATCGTCGGGGCCTGACCCGCTTCGTCGGCTCGACCTTCGTTTTACCCCACTGGTGACGCGGTGGTCCGGACGTCCCGCCCGCCGTGACCTGTCGGTGACAATGTGCCCCGCCACGGCGCGGAACGGGGGGCCGTACGTTCCCGCGGGAACGTCTCCGGCTGTCGGACAGTGTCACCAACAGCGTCACCAGGGGGATGAAACGCATCCTCGATCGCAACCCCCGATCCGACGCGCCGGAGCCCACCCGATGACCCGGGCCCGGCCACAGGGTGTCCCGATGCGACCCGGGGCGGCCCGACCCCGCATCTGGCAGTCGGGTTGCGCGAGTGCTAACCCCCGACTAACGTTTCCGTTGGCACTCTCCCCGTGAGTGTGCCAACGGCCAGGGACGGCACCCGCGACGACGCCCCTGCCACTCAACAGACACTGAAACATCGAGACATGTGAAAGGGGTTTGACGTGGCAGTCACGATCAAGCCGCTCGAGGACCGCGTCCTCGTCCAGCCGCTGGAAGCCGAGACCACCACCGCTTCGGGTCTGGTCATCCCGGACACCGCCAAGGAGAAGCCGCAGGAGGGCACCGTCCTCGCGATCGGCCCGGGCCGGATCGACGACAAGGGCCAGCGCGTCCCGATGGACGTCGCCGAGGGCGATACCGTCATCTACTCCAAGTACGGCGGCACCGAGGTCAAGTACAACGGCAAGGACCTGCTGCTCCTCAACGCCCGCGACATCCTCGCGGTCGTCTCCAAGTGACCCGCTGAGGAGACGCACCGATGGCAAAGCTGCTGCAATTCGATGAGGAGGCCCGCCGCTCGCTCGAGCGCGGCGTCGACATCCTCGCCAACACCGTCAAGGTGACCCTCGGCCCCAAGGGCCGTTACGTCGTCCTCGACAAGAAGTGGGGCGCCCCCACTATCACGAACGACGGCGTGACCGTCGCCCGTGAGGTCGAGCTGGAGGATCCGTACGAGAACCTCGGCGCCCAGCTCGCCAAGGAGGTCGCCACCAAGACCAACGACGTGGCCGGCGACGGTACCACGACGGCGACCGTACTGGCCCAGGCCATGGTCCACGAGGGCCTGCGGGCCGTCGCGGCCGGCTCCAACCCGATCGAGCTCAAGCGCGGCATCGACAAGGCCGTGGGCATCGTCGTCGACAAGCTGGCCGAGCAGGCCCGCCAGGTCGAGACCACCGAGGACATGGCCTCGGTCGCCACGATCTCCTCGCGCGACGAGCAGATCGGCGCCCTGATCGCCGATGCCTTCGACAAGGTCGGCAAGGACGGCGTGATCACCGTCGACGAGTCGCAGACCTTCGGCACCGAGCTCGAGTTCACCGAGGGCATGCAGTTCGACAAGGGCTACCTGTCCCCGTACATGGTGACCGACACCGAGCGCATGGAAGCCGTGCTGGAGAACCCCTACATCCTGCTGAACTCCGGCAAGATCTCCTCGATGAACGACCTGCTCCCGCTCCTGGAGAAGGTCATCGGCGCCGGCGGCACCCTGTTCATCGTGGCCGAGGACGTCGACGGCGAGGCGCTGTCGACCCTGGTCGTGAACAAGATCCGCGGCACCTTCACCTCCGTCGCCGTCAAGGCGCCGGCCTTCGGCGACCGCCGCAAGGCGATGCTGCAGGACATGGCCATCCTCACCGGCGGCCAGGTCGTCGCCCCCGAGGTCGGCCTGAAGCTCGACCAGGTCGGTCTGGACGTGCTTGGCCGGGCCCGTCGGATCGTCGTCACCAAGGACGACACCACGATCGTCGACGGTGCCGGTGACGCCGCCGAGGTCGAGGCCCGGGTGGCCCAGCTGCAGGCCGAGATCCAGCACACCGATTCCGACTGGGATCGCGAGAAGCTCCAGGAGCGGGTCGCGAAGCTGGCCGGCGGCGTGTGCGTGATCAAGGTCGGCGCCGCCACCGAGGTGGAGCTCAAGGAGACCAAGCACCGGATCGAGGACGCCGTCTCCGCGACCCGCGCCGCGATCGAGGAGGGCATCGTCGCCGGTGGCGGCGCCGCGCTCATCCACGCCTCCAAGGTGCTCGCCGAGCTCGACCTGGAGGGTGACGAGAAGGTGGGTGCCGAGATCATCCGTCGTTCGGTCGCCGAGCCGCTGCGCTGGATCGCCGAGAACGGCGGCGAGCAGGGTTACGTCATCACCACCAAGGTCGCCGAGCTGGGCCCCAACGAGGGTTACAACGCGGCCACCAGGGTGTACGGCGACCTGATCGCCCAGGGCGTCATCGACCCGGTCAAGGTCACCCGCTCCGCGCTGACCAACGCCGCGTCGATCGCCTCGCTGCTGCTCACCACCGAGACCCTGGTGGTGGAGAAGCCGGCCGAGGAGGCCGCTGCGGCCGCCGCCGAGTGATCGAGCCGAGCCACGTGACGTACGCCGCCTGAGCCGCGGCGTCACCGCTCAGCCAGGAACGGGGGTCCCTATCCCGGGGCCCCCGTTCTGCGCGTCCGGGCTACGGCACCCGGAGCCGCACCGCGGGGGTCCGGTCCTCCGAGACCAGCGCCGCGGCGAAATCGGCGGTCACGTCGAGCACCTCCGCGATCTCCTCGGTGGTCGCTCCCGCCACCCACTGGGTCCGGGCCTCCGTGGCCAGCCGGTCCAGTGCGGCCGCACACGCCTCGAGGGTGCGGACCAGCTGAGTGCCGGCGCTGAGCAGTGCCGAACGTCCGGCAGGGGAGAGACCCGATTCCATGGCCCCTAGAGTAGGGGCCATGCCAGAGTCCCCGTCGCCGCTCGACCAGCAGGGAGCGGCGCCCCGCCCCGAGAAGATCCTCGTGTTCCTGCACGACATGGCCGACACCCCGCTGACCTGGCAGGACCAGGTCGGCGCCCTGCCGGAGGGGTGGCGCCCGCTGACCCCGTGGTTGCGTGGGATGAAGCCGATCGACAAGGAGGTCTTCGACCTCCAGGCGGCCGCCGACGCGCTCAGCGTGATCCCGCTGGAGTACGGCGTCGAGTCGGTGGCGATGGTCGGCGTGGGGCTGGGCGGGACCGTCGCGCTGCGGTGCGCCGCCGACAGCCCGGCCATGGTCCGCGGCCTGGTGCTGGTCAACCCCCTGGTGGCCCCGGGCGGGCGGGAGCTGCGCCGGCAACGTACGGCGCTGCGGCTCGTGCCGCGGGCCCGGCTGGCCGCACAGAACCTCGACAAGGATCGTCTGCTGGCAGCGATGGACATCCTCGCCACCCTCGACCTCGGCGATGCCCCCGAGCACGTCGGTTGCCCGGTGCTGATCCTGCACGCCGACGACCGGGCGGCGCGGCGCGGCGCGGAGGATCTGGCCGCCCGGCTGCCGAACGCGACCGTCCATGCCGTCGCCGGCGGCCCGCGTCCTCACCAGGAGGATCCGCAGGCCTTCAACGACATCGTCGCGGAATTCGTCTCCTCGCTGGACGACAACTCGGCCGACGACTTCCCGGCGGAGTCCCCCGACGACCCGTTCCGGGACGACGACGCGACGGACGACTGAGCCGACGGACGACTGACCCGATGACCACGATGACCGTCCGGAGCGCACGATGACCGTCCGGAGCGCCGGCCTGCTGCCCTGGACCGGGTCCGGCGAAGGCCTGCGTGTCTTCCTGGTCCACATGGGCGGTCCGTTCTGGGCCCGCAAGGATGCCGGCGCCTGGTCGGTCCCCAAGGGGATCCAGGAGACCGACGAGGATCCCCTCGCCGCCGCGCGCCGAGAGTTCGCCGAGGAGGTCGGGGTGCCCGCGCCGGCGGGCGAGGTGGTCGATCTGGGCACCGTACGAAGCGGCGCGAAGGTGGTCCGGGCGTACGCCGTCGAGGCCGATCCGGGACTGGCGTTCCGTTCCAGCAACACCTTCACCCTGGAGTGGCCGCCGCGCAGCGGGCAGAGCCAGGAGTTCCCCGAGGTCGACCGGGCGGCGTGGTTCGCCCTCACCGAGGCCGGCGACCGGATCGTACGCTCCCAGCTCCCGTTCCTCGACCGCCTCCGGGAAGCCCTCACGAACGGCTGAGATCGTCGAGCAACCGGGGCATTTCCCCTAGGGGTTTAGCATGGAGGGGCGCCGCGCGGCGGACGGCGCAGGCACCCCCCAGCGAAAGGCTCACAGTGTCGGATTTCGGCGATCTGGTCACGTCACAGGTTCCCAGCCCGTTCGGGGTGCTCGGTCTCACGTACGATGACGTGCTGCTCCAGCCCAACAAGTCCGATGTGATCCCCTCCGAGGTGGACACCACGTCGCGACTCACGAAGAACATCGCGCTCAAGGTGCCGCTGATCAGCGCCGCCATGGACACCGTCACCGAGACCAGGATGGCCGTCGCGATGGCCCGCGAGGGTGGCATCGGCATCCTGCACCGCAACCTGTCGATCCACGACCAGGCGGCGATGGTTGACCAGGTGAAGCGCTCCGAGGCCGGCATGGTGGACGAGCCGATCACCATCTCCCCGGACGCCACCCTGAAGGACGTCGACGAGATCTGCGCCCACTTCCGCATCTCCGGTGTGCCGGTCGTCGAGGGCGACATGAAGCTCGTCGGCATCATCACCAACCGCGACATGCGCTTCGAGTCCGACTCGAGCCGCAAGGTCTCCGAGGTGATGACGAAGATGCCGCTGGTCACCGGCCACGTCGGCATCTCGAGCGACGAGGCACTCGCCCTGCTGGCGAAGCACAAGATCGAGAAGCTTCCGCTGGTCGACGCGGACTGCCGGCTCACCGGCCTGATCACGTTGAAGGACTTCGTGAAGTCCGACCAGTACCCCAACGCCACCAAGGACGCTCAGGGCCGGCTGCGCGTCGGCGCCGGCATCGGCATCTTCGGTGACGCCTGGGAGCGCGGCATGTCGCTGATCGAGGAGGGTGTCGACGTGATCGTGGTGGACACCGCGCACGGCCACTCCCGTTCCGAGATCGACATCATCAAGCGCCTCAAGAAGGAGAAGCGCGCCGACGGCGTCGACATCATCGGCGGTAACGTCGCCACGTACGAGGGCGCCAAGGCCCTGGTCGAGGCGGGGGTGGACGGCATCAAGGTCGGTGTCGGCCCCGGCTCGATCTGCACCACCCGGGTCGTCTCCGGCGTCGGCGTGCCACAGATCACCGCGATCTACGACGCCGCCCGCGCGGCCCGCCCGGCCGGCGTCCCGGTGATCGGCGACGGCGGCCTGCAGTACTCCGGCGACATCGCGAAGGCCCTGGTGGCCGGAGCGGACACGGTGATGCTCGGCTCGCTGCTGGCCGGTTGCGCCGAGGCCCCGGGCGACCTGATCTTCGTCAACGGCAAGCAGTTCAAGACCTACCGCGGCATGGGTTCCCTCGGTGCCATGGCCACTCGCGGGCGCAAGGCCTCCTACTCCAAGGACCGCTACTTCCAGAACGACGTCGCCTCCGACGACAAGCTGATCCCCGAGGGGATCGAGGGCCAGGTGCCCTACAAGGGCCCGCTCGCGGCGGTCGCCTACCAGCTCATCGGCGGCCTGCACCAGTCGATGTTCTACTCGGGCGCGCGGACGATCCCCGAACTGCACGCCAAGGGCCGTTTCGTCCGGATCACCAGCGCCGGCCTGCGCGAGTCGCACCCGCATGACATCCAGATGACTGTCGAGGCCCCCAACTACTCGGGCCACGAGAAGTGACGTCCTGACACCCCGCGGCGTACGTCCGCAGCCGTCGCGGGCCGGCTCGCCCGCGGTCCACACCCGGAGGCGTCGTGTCCCCGGCCCGAGGAGGAGAAGTGATGTACGACATCGGTCGGAGCAAGCGCGCCGAACACGCGTTCGCCCTGGACGACATTGCGATCGTTCCGCAGCGGCGTACGCGTGGCATCGAGGAGGTGGATCTCACCTGGAAGATCGATGCGGTGAGCTTCGACTTCCCGCTGATCGCTGCGCCGATGGACTCCATCATGTCGCCGCAGACAGCGATCGAGATCGGCCGGCTCGGTGGCCTCGGGGTGCTGAACCTCGAGGGCCTCTGGACCCGCTACGCCGATCCGCGGCCGCTGCTGGAGGAACTCGGTGCCATCGAGGACCCGACGGCGGCCACCCGGCGGCTGCAGGAGATCTACTCGGAGCCGATCAAGCCGGAGCTGATCCGGGAGCGGATGGCGGAGGTCCGGGATGCCGGGGTGCCGGTGGCGGGATCCCTGTCCCCGCAGAACACCGCCGAGTTCGCCCACGACGTTGTCGCTTCCGGTCCTGATTTCTTCGTCATCCGTGGCACCGTCGTCTCGGCCGAGCACGTGTCGACCCGGCGCGAACCGCTGAACCTGAAGAAGTTCATCTATGAGCTGGACGTGCCGGTGATTGTCGGTGGGTGCGCCACCTACCAGAGCTCCCTGCACCTGATGCGTTCCGGTGCCGCCGGTGTGCTGGTGGGCTTCGGCGGCGCCGCGACCCACTCCACCCGCCGGGTGCTGGGCATCGAGGTGCCGATGGCCACCGCGATCGCGGACGTCGCGGAGGCACGCCGGGACTATCTGGACGAGTCGGGTGGCCGCTACGTCCACGTCATCGCCGACGGCGCCGTCGGCCGGTCCGGTGACATCGCCAAGGCGATCGCCCTAGGTGCGGACGCGGTGATGGTCGGTGCACCGCTGGCCTCGGCCGAGGAAGCGCCCGGTCACGGCTACCACTGGGGCGCCGAGGCCTGGCACGGCGAACTGCCCCGCGGCGAACGGGTCCACTTCCCGATCGTCGGATCGCTGCGGGAGATCATGGTCGGCCCGTCGCACACCGCAGACGGCACGATGAACCTCGTCGGGGCCCTGAAGCGCTCGCTCGCCACCACCGGTTACACCGAGGTGAAGGAGTTCCAGCGGGTCGAGGTCGTGCTGCACCGGCTCTGAGCTGTCCGAAGTGCGGACCGAGGTCCCGTAGCCGACGTCGATCGGTGCGGGACCTCGGTCGTCGTTGTCCGGGGCTCCGTGGTCCCGTCGTCGCTGCCTGCTCACCGATGTGGCCTTGCCGGTCCTTGGTCGTCAGTAGCAGGGACATGTCGGTACCACGACACGAGGACGGTGACGTGGACGCGGCGAGCGTCACCCCGGGCCGGTTTGACCTGGGGGCGGGTAGTGGGTAGTGTTCACTTGGCCTTGCGGGGTTGTGGTCCTTGGTGTTCGGGGGATCGTCCGGTAGGGTCAATCCCTTTTCTCCTTCGTCTTGTGGGCGGGTCTGTGTCGTGCCGTGTGTGCGGCCGGGCCGGTTACTCGTCGGGGGTGTGGGGTAGGGGATTTCGGTGTCGTGGATTTGACTCCAGGGTGTCGGGTCTCTAAAGTTGATCGAGTTGTCGCGGTGAACTTCTCGGGTTTCGAGGAGTTTGCGGTGGTGATTCTGGAAGGAATTCTTTCGAGGACCGAGAACGGTTTTCCGGGGGTTTTCTTTCCGGGGCTGGAAGATTTTCACGGATTTGACTCGGTGGGAATCGGACGGTAAAGTAGTTTGAGTCGCCGGAACGGGGAATCGGGATGGTGATCCTGATGGCCAGGGATGGTGGTTGGGGCTTGGTGGTCTGAGGGAGTCGGGTTTGACTTCGTGAGGATTGCTGGGTAAGGTTGATCTGGTCGCCCCGGGCGGCTCCGGATTGTTCCGGGGTGGTTTGGTGTGTGTCCGATGTTTGAGAACTCAACAGTGTGCTTTGTTTAGTCAATGCCAAATGACATCACTTTTGGTGGTGTTTGACATCACGAATGTTTGTTTGTGTTGTCCCCGGCTGGCTCTCTTCGGGGGGTTGGTCGGAATTTCTTTGAGATGTTGATGGACCAGTTTATGTCTGGTATGTCGGGTCTCTCTCTGTGTGACGCTTTTCGCCCTGCTTTGGTGGGGTGTGGCGATATTTTTTCGATGGAGAGTTTGATCCTGGCTCAGGACGAACGCTGGCGGCGTGCTTAACACATGCAAGTCGAACGGTAAGGCCCTTCGGGGTACACGAGTGGCGAACGGGTGAGTAACACGTGAGTGACCTGCCCCTCACTTCGGGATAACTTCCAGAAATGGTGGCTAATACCGGATATGACTCCTGCCTGCATGGGTGGGGGTGGAAAGTTTTTGCGGTGGGGGATGGACTCGCGGCCTATCAGCTTGTTGGTGAGGTAGTGGCTCACCAAGGCGTCGACGGGTAGCCGGCCTGAGAGGGTGACCGGCCACATTGGGACTGAGATACGGCCCAGACTCCTACGGGAGGCAGCAGTGGGGAATATTGCGCAATGGGCGGAAGCCTGACGCAGCAACGCCGCGTGCGGGATGACGGCCTTCGGGTTGTAAACCGCTTTCACTCATGACGAAGCTTTTGTGACGGTAGTGGGAGAAGAAGCACCGGCCAACTACGTGCCAGCAGCCGCGGTGATACGTAGGGTGCGAGCGTTGTCCGGAATTATTGGGCGTAAAGAGCTTGTAGGCGGTTTGTCGCGTCGAAAGTGAAAACTCGGGCCTTAATCCTGAGCTTGCTTTCGATACGGGCTGACTAGAGGAAGGTAGGGGAGAATGGAATTCCTGGTGGAGCGGTGGAATGCGCAGATATCAGGAGGAACACCAGTGGCGAAGGCGGTTCTCTGGACCTTTCCTGACGCTGAGAAGCGAAAGCGTGGGGAGCAAACAGGCTTAGATACCCTGGTAGTCCACGCCGTAAACGGTGGGCACTAGGTGTGGGTCACATTCCACGTGATCCGTGCCGTAGCTAACGCATTAAGTGCCCCGCCTGGGGAGTACGGCCGCAAGGCTAAAACTCAAAGGAATTGACGGGGGCCCGCACAAGCGGCGGAGCATGCGGATTAATTCGATGCAACGCGAAGAACCTTACCTGGGTTTGACATCTGCCGGATGGTCGCAGAGATGTGGCTTCCCTTTGGGCCGGTTGACAGGTGGTGCATGGCTGTCGTCAGCTCGTGTCGTGAGATGTTGGGTTAAGTCCCGCAACGAGCGCAACCCTTGTCCTATGTTGCCAGCAATTCGGTTGGGGACTCATAGGAGACTGCCGGGGTCAACTCGGAGGAAGGTGGGGATGACGTCAAGTCATCATGCCCCTTATGTCCAGGGCTTCACGCATGCTACAATGGCCGGTACAAAGAGCTGCGAGCCTGTGAGGGTGAGCGAATCTCAAAAAGCCGGTCTCAGTTCGGATTGGGGTCTGCAACTCGACCCCATGAAGTCGGAGTCGCTAGTAATCGCAGATCAGCAACGCTGCGGTGAATACGTTCCCGGGCCTTGTACACACCGCCCGTCAAGTCATGAAAGTCGGCAACACCCGAAGCCGGCGGCCCAACCCTGTGTGGGAGGGAGTCGTCGAAGGTGGGGCTGGTAATTAGGACTAAGTCGTAACAAGGTAGCCGTACCGGAAGGTGCGGCTGGATCACCTCCTTTCTAAGGAGCCCATGACAACGCAGCATGCTCGGTCGTCCCGTGTGCGGGGCGGTGCGGGGGTGGCTGTGGTTGCCGGTCGGATCGGTCGCCGTGGTGGTGGCCGGCGGTGCCGGTGGGTTTTCTGGGTGGAACATTGACTGCTCCTGTCATTGTGCAGGGGTCACCGGGTTTTCTGGTGGGTGGGGCGCACTGTTGGGTCCTGAGACCTCGGCCACGGGTTGCTTTCGGGCGGCTGGTTGCTTTCGGGTAGCTGGTTGCTTTCGGGTAGCGTGGCGGGTTTCTGGTGCCGGGATCGCAGCTGATCAGGGATGGTTGGTTGTGGTGGTGGTTGTGTTTTGAGAACTTCATAGTGGACGCGAGCATCTTTGTAGATTTTTCTTGATATTTGTGTTGGGAAAGCTACTAAGGGCGATCGGTGGATGCCTTGGCACCAAGAGCCGATGAAGGACGCGGTAACCTGCGATAAGCCCCGGGGAGTTGGTAAACGAGCGGTGATCCGGGGGTGTCCGAATAGGGAAACCTTGAATGTCTCCAGTCATGTGGAGCAGCCTCTACCTGAATGTATAGGGTAGTGGGAGGGAACGTGGGGAAGTGAAACATCTCAGTACCCATAGGAAGAGAAAACAATAGTGATTCCGTTAGTAGTGGCGAGCGAACGCGGATGAGGCCAAACTGCGTGTGTGTGATAGCTGACAGGTGTTGCATGCGTGGGGTTGTGGGGCTCGACTTGATCCGGCTGTTGACGGGTCGTGGAGTCAGAAATGTGTGGTGAAGTCGAAGGATTCTGGGAAGGTCCGGCAGAGTAGGTAAGACCCCTGTAGACGTAAGCTGCGCACTCCATTGTCGGGTTCCCAAGTAGCACGGGACTCCTGGAATTTCGTGTGAATCTGGCGGGACCACCCGCTAAGCCTGAATACTCCTTGGTGACCGATAGCGGATCAGTACCGTGAGGGAATGGTGAAAAGTACCCCGGGAGGGGAGTGAAATAGTACCTGAAACCGGTCGCCTACAAGCCGTCGGAGCCTTCTTTGGGGGGTGACGGCGTGCCTATTGAAAAATGAGCCTGCGAGTTAGTGGTGTGTGGCGAGGTTAACCCGTGTGGGGGAGTCGTAGCGAAAGCGAGTCCGATAAGGGCGTTGAGTCGCATGCTCTAGACCCGAAGCGTAGTGATCTATCCATGGCCAGGTTGAAGCGTCGGTAAGACGTCGTGGAGGACCGAACCCACCTAGGTTGAAAACTGGGGGGATGAGCTGTGGATAGGGGTGAAAGGCCAATCAAACTACGTGATAGCTGGTTCTCCCCGAAATGCATTTAGGTGCAGCGTCGCGTGTTTCTTCCCGGAGGTAGAGCACTGGATGGTCTAGGGGGCCTACAAGCTTACCGAAATCAGCCAAACTCCGAATGCCGGTGAAGTGAGAGCGTGGCAGTGAGACAGTGGGGGATAAGCTTCATTGTCGAGAGGGAAACAGCCCAGATCATCAGCTAAGGCCCCTAAGCGGCTACTGAGTGGAAAAGGATGTGGAGTTGCGGTGACAACCAGGAGGTTGGCTTGGAAGCAGCCATCCTTGAAAGAGTGCGTAATAGCTCACTGGTCAAGTGATTCTGCGCCGACAATTCAGCGGGGCTAAGTAGTCCGCCGAAGCTGTGGCATTCACATTTTTGTGGATGGGTAGGGGAGCGTCGTGCGTGTGGTGAAGCAGTCGGGTGACCGGGTGTGGAGTGCGTGCGAGTGAGAATGCAGGCATGAGTAGCGAATGACGGGTGAGAAACCCGTCCGCCGAATATCCAAGGGTTCCAGGGTCAAGCTAATCTGCCCTGGGTAAGTCGGGACCTAAGGCGAGGCCGACAGGCGTAGTCGATGGACAACGGGTTGATATTCCCGTACCGGTGTAATGGCGCCCCTGCCGAGGCGCGCGATGCTGAGCACGGAAGCCGTGCCCATGGCTGCCTTCGGGTGGTGTGGGTGGGGTGACTCTGCGACCCAGACGTGTAGTAGGCAAGCTACGGAGTGACGCAGGAAGGTAGCCCATCCTGGGCGGTGGTTGTCCCAGGGTAAAGGTGTAGGACGGGGTGTAGGTAAATCCGTGCCCCGCGGTGTCTGAGACCTGATGCCACTGCCACACTTGGTGTGGTGGTGTGGGTGATCCTCGGCTGCCGAGAAAAGCTTCGTGAGCGATGTCATGAGCCGCCCGTACCCGAAACCGACACAGGTGGATGAGTAGAGAATACTAAGGCGATCGAGAGAATCGTGGTTAAGGAACTCGGCAAAATACCCCCGTAACTTCGGGATAAGGGGGGCCGGAGGCGTGACCCTGCCTGGCGTGGGGGAGCGTTGATGGCCGCAGAGACCAGGCCCAAGCGACTGTTTATCAAAAACACAGGTCCGTGCGAAGTCGTAAGACGAGGTATACGGACTGACTCCTGCCCGGTGCTGGAAGGTTAAGGGGACGTGTCAACTTCGGTGAAGCACTGAACTTAAGCCCCAGTAAACGGCGGTGGTAACTATAACCATCCTAAGGTAGCGAAATTCCTTGTCGGGTAAGTTCCGACCTGCACGAATGGAGTAACGACTCGGGCACTGTCTCAACCACGAACTCGGTGAAATTGCATTACGAGTAAAGATGCTCGTTACGCGCAGCAGGACGGAAAGACCCCGGGACCTTTACTATAGTTTGGTATTGGTGATCGGTACAGCTTGTGTAGGATAGGTGGGAGACGTTGAAGCGGTCACGCCAGTGATTGTGGAGTCATTGTTGAAATACCACTCTGGTTGTTCTGGTTATCTAACCTCGGACCATGATCTGGTTCAGGGACAGTGCCTGATGGGTAGTTTGACTGGGGCGGTCGCCTCCCAAAGAGTAACGGAGGCGCCCAAAGGTTCCCTCAGCCTGGTTGGCAATCAGGTGTCGAGTGTAAGTGCACAAGGGAGCTTGACTGTGAGACCGACGGGTCGAGCAGGGACGAAAGTCGGGACTAGTGATCTGACGGTGGCGTGTGGAAGCGCCGTCACTCAACGGATAAAAGGTACCCCGGGGATAACAGGCTGATCTTGCCCGAGCGTCCATAGCGACGGCATGGTTTGGCACCTCGATGTCGGCTCGTCGCATCCTGGGGCTGGAGTCGGTCCCAAGGGTTGGGCTGTTCGCCCATTAAAGCGGCACGCGAGCTGGGTTCAGAACGTCGTGAGACAGTTCGGTCCCTATCCGCTGCGCGCGTAGGAGTCTTGAGAAGGGCTGTCCTTAGTACGAGAGGACCGGGACGGACCAACCTCTGGTGTGCCAGTTGTCCTGCCCAGGGCATGGCTGGTTGGCTACGTTGGGGAGTGATAACCGCTGAAAGCATCTAAGCGGGAAGCACGCTTCAAGATGAGGACTCCCACTTTTGGTAAGGCCCCCAGTAGACGACTGGGTTGATAGGTCGGATGTGGAAGCCTGGTAACGGGTGGAGCTGACCGATACTAATAGGCCGAGGGCTTACCCCAAACACACAAGACTTTCCTGTGAAGATTGTTCGCGTCCACTATGTTGTTCCCGGAACACAAACACCGTTCCTGACACCCCACCCCCGGCCTGTCCAGGCTGGTAGATCCAGCCTGTCCGGGTTGGCGGGTGGGGGACAGTTGAATAGTGGTACTGTTTCGACAGTGTTACGGTGATCATGGCGGAAGGGAAATACCCGGCCACATTCCGAACCCGGAAGTCAAGCCTTCCAGCGCCGATGGTACTGCACACGGGAGTGTGTGGGAGACTAGGACATCGCCGGACAACACACACCATTCCAGGTGTGACAGAGCGGGCCGATACCCCTGTACAGGGGTATCGGCCCGCTCCGCATGTCCCGACAGCCCCCAGGGGGGTGCCGGCCTCAACTGCGTTACACACCTCTTCCTGGAAGGCCCATGCTGAGGGGCCGTTCCTCGGTATCACCGTATCCGCTTGCCATGGCCTCTTCTGGGATAGGGTCGATGACGTGGCAGCTGATGACGTGATGGCGGAGCTGGGGCGCCTGCGCGCGTCCATCGACAACATGGACGCCGCCCTCGTGCATCTCTTGGCGGAGCGGTTCAAGATCACCCAGCAGGTCGGGGTGCTGAAGGCCGCTCATGACCTGCCGCCCGCCGATCCGGCACGTGAAGCCGAACAGATCCGCCGGCTGCGGGCGTTGGCCGAGGACTCCCACTTGGACCCGGAGTTCGCCGAGAAGTTCCTGGCTTTCATCGTGTCCGAGGTGGTCCGGCATCACGAAGCGATCCGAAGGGATCATCCGACGGACCGCTGACCGCGTCGACTATTCCGGCGAGGCGTCGACTGCTCCGGTGAGGTCGGACGGCCGATCTGACCCGTTCCGGCCCGCCGGACCACAGTAGCTGGGGCAGCGTCCGCCAGATCCGGCGCTTTCAGGTAGACGCCGCGTGCCGGCGAGCCGCGGCTGGCTGACACCGCACCTTCTGCCAGAGCCCGGCGCCGCTGCCAGGTAAGACCCGTGCCGGGCGCACAGAGGACCTCCCCGGGTGTCCTCCTCCTCGACACGCCGTGCGGACAACCGATTATTATCCGGTGGCCCTTGACATTCGCCGCGTCGGTAGCGATGGTCGACTCAGGTGTGGGGTGACGTACGTCCCATTTCGGCCTCCCACCCCTCAGCGTTTCCCCCGGCGCGTCCCTGTCTACAACGTTGTGGAAGGAATGGTCATGCATCAGCCCGGTTCGCCTCCCCGGCGACCACGGCGGGCGTTGGCGACGGTCGCAGCCGCTGCACTTGCGGCGACGATCGCCTTGAGCGGCTGCTCCGCGACCGGGGGACCCGGCACCCCCACGCTCACCTGGTACATCAACCCCGACGACGGCGGACAGGCAGAAATCGCCCAGCGCTGCTCGGCTGCCTCCGGCGGCGCGTACGCTATCCAGACCGCGCTGCTCCCTCGCGACGCGACGTCACAGCGCGAGCAACTGGCCCGCCGCCTCGCCGCCGGCGACACCTCGCTGGACATCATGAGCCTCGATCCGCCGTTCATGCCCGAGCTGGCGGAGCCCGGCTTTCTGGCCCCCGTACCGGACAAGGTGGCGGCGGACTCGACCGCGGACGCAGTGGAGGGCGCCGTCCAGGCCGCCACCTGGCGCGGCCGGATCACGGCCGTCCCGTTCTGGGCGAACACCCAGCTGCTCTGGTACAAGAAGTCCGTCGCCCAGGAGGCCGGGCTCGACATGAGCCAGCCGGTCACCTGGGACCAGCTGATGGCCGCGACCGAGAAGACCGGCAAGCAACTCGGCGTGCAGGGGATCCGGTCGGAGTCCATGACGGTCTGGGTGAACGCCCTGTACGAGTCGCAGGGCCAGCACATCATCCTCAACCCTGACGCCCCGTCCGCCGACTATCAGCTCGGCCTCGACACCCCGGCCGGCGAGGAGGCCGCCCGGATCGTGTCGACCATCGGCCAGAAGGGCCTCGGCGGTCCCGGCATCAGCACCCAGAACGAGAACATCACCATGGTGAACTGGCAGAGCGCCCAGGGATCGTTCATGGTGAACTGGCCGTTCGTCTACGCTGCCACCCAGAGCGCCGTGCAGCAGGGCACCGTCCAGCAGTCGGTCCTCGACGACATGGGCTGGGCGCTCTACCCGCGGGTGAAGGCCGACGAACCGACCGCACCCCCGTACGGCGGTATCGTCCTGGGCGTCGGCGCGAAGAGCAAGCACCCCGACCTGGCCTACCAGGCGATCTCCTGCATCGTGTCGCCGGAGAACCAGGCCTACTACTTCGTCTCCAACGGCAATCCGCCGGCCGACAAGAAGGCGTACGACGATCCGGCAGTGCGCGCCAAGTATCCGATGGCCGACACCATCCGCGAGTCGCTCGACCTGGCCAAGTCGCGACCGCAGACCCCGTTCTACAACGAGATCAGCACCTCGATCCAGCAGCGGTGGACGCCGCTCAATGCGGTCACCCCGCAGACGCCCAAGGAGACCCAGGACTTCGTGCTGGCCGTGCTGAAGGGAGAACGACTGCTATGAGCACGACCGTCACCGCCGGGTCCACCTCCACGGCCCGGCACGCCATCGCGGAAGGTCACCGGCCACCGCTGACCGAACGTGCCCGCGGCGAGCGCCGGATGGGCTGGGCGCTCGCCGCCCCGGCCTTCCTGATCATGATCGCGGTCACCATCTACCCGATCCTCCAGGGCGTCTACGACTCCCTGTTCAGCTACCGCCTCACCGCGCCGGCCGAGCGCCGCTTCGTCGGCCTCGCCAACTACGGCGTGGTGCTGACCGACCCGGTGTTCTGGCGCGACTTCGGCGTCACGGTGCTGATCACCGTGGTGACCGTGGCAGTCGAGCTGGTCCTGGGCTTCTTCCTGGCCCTGGTGATGAACAACGCCCTGCGTACCCTCCGCGGCTGGCTGCGCACGGTGATCCTCATCCCGTACGGCACCATCACCGTGGTGTCGGCCTTCGCCTGGTTCTACATGTTCGACATCAACTCGGGGTACGTGAACAAGTGGTTCGGATGGCTGCCGGGCATCGGGCCGACGTTCGACTGGTTCGGCTCCACCGCGCCGGCCCTGTTCGTCATCATGGCCTCCGAGATCTGGAAGACCACCCCGTTCATCTCCCTGCTGCTGCTGTCCGGCCTGGCCCAGGTACCCGCTGAACTCACCGAGGCCGCCCGGGTCGACGGAGCCACCTGGTGGGAACGGATGAGCCGGGTGATCCTGCCGAACATGCGGGCCGCCATCATGGTGGCGGTGCTGTTCCGTGCCCTGGACGCCTTCCGCATCTTCGACAACATCTTCATCATGACCAACGGGGCGTACGGCACCGAGGCGCTGTCACTGCTCGCGTATCGGACCTCCATCGGGCGCCTCGAGATCGGACTGGGGTCCGCCGTGTCGGTGATCCTCTTCCTGTGCGTGATCCTCATCTCGGTCATCGCCATCAAGGGTTTCCGGGTGGATCTCGCCGGACGAGGAGTGAAGTGACATGACCGGTCTCTCCACCAGGCAGCGGGTGCTGTGGGGCCTCGTCGCCCTGCTCGTCCTGCTCTACACACTGTGGCCGCTGTTCTCGATCCTGGTCACCTCGTTCAAGTCCTCCTCCGACGTCACCTCGGGCAACTTCTGGCCCGCCGCGTGGGTCGGGGACAACTACGCGATGATCTTCGCCGGCGCCGCGCAGAGCCTGTTCCTGCCCGCCCTGCGGAACTCGATCGGCATCTCGCTGATCGCCACGGCGATCGCGGTCGTGCTGGCCACGTTCTGTGCGTACGCCATCGCCCGCCTCGACTTCCCCGGCAAGCGACTCGTGCTGAACACCGCGCTCGGGGTGTCGATCTTCCCGATCATCTCCCTGACCACCCCGCTGTTCAACCTGTGGCGCCGGATCGGCCTGTACGACACCTGGCCGGGCCTGATCATCCCCTACCTCTCGCTCACCCTGCCGATCTCGATCTACACCCTCGCGGCGTACTTCCAGCAGATCCCGTGGGACCTGGAGCGGGCCGCCCAGGTCGACGGCGCGACCACCTGGCAGGCCTTCCGCCGGGTGATCGTCCCGCTGGCCCTGCCCGGGGTCTTCACCACCGCGATCATCGCCTTCTTCATCGCCTGGAACGACTTCGTGTACGGCATCTCGCTGACCTCGACCTCGGCCGCCAGACCGGTGCCCGCCGCCCTGGCCTTCTTCACCGGCGCCTCACAGTTCGAGGAACCGACCGGGGCCATCTCGGCCGCGGCGATCGTGGTCACCATCCCGATCGTCATCGTCGTGATGCTCTTCCAGCGCCAGATCGTCTCCGGCCTCACCCAGGGTGCGGTCAAGGGCTGACGCCCCGTCCACCGTCAGTCCCAGCACGGCAAGGCCCGTCACACTCAAGGCTCCACCACACCCAAGGATCCAGCCATGGCCCAGATCTCCCTCAACAACCTCGTGAAGACGTACGACGACGGCTTCACCGCCGTCAAGGGCGTCAGCCTCGACATCGCCGACGGCGAGTTCATGATCCTCGTCGGCCCCTCCGGGTGCGGCAAGTCGACACTGCTGCGGATGATCGTCGGCCTGGAGGACATCACCTCCGGCGACCTGCTGATCGACGGGAAGCGGGTCAACGAACTCCCGCCCCGCGACCGCAACCTGTCGATGGTCTTCCAGAACTACGCGCTCTACCCCCACCTGACCGTCTACGAGAACATCGCCTTCCCACTGCGGCTCAGCAAGAACAAGATCCCGCCCGCCGAACTGGACCGCCGGGTCCGCCAGGCCGCGGACATGCTGGACCTGCGCGAACACCTGGACCGCAAACCGGCCAACCTGTCCGGTGGCCAGCGGCAGCGGGTGGCGATGGGACGCGCGATCGTCCGGCAGGCCGACGCGTTCCTCTTCGACGAGCCGCTGTCCAACCTGGACGCCAAGCTGCGCGGCCAGATGCGATCCCAGATCGCCCAGCTGCAACGCCGCCTCGGCACCACCTCGGTCTACGTCACCCACGACCAGACCGAGGCGATGACCCTCGGCGACCGGGTGGCCGTGCTCAAGAAAGGACTGCTCCAGCAGGTCGGCAGCCCGCGCGAACTCTACGAACAGCCGGTCAACCTGTTCGTGGCCGGCTTCATCGGCTCCCCGTCGATGAACTTCCTGCCCAGCCACGTCGAGGGCGACCGGCTGGTCACGCCGATCGGGTCACTGACCGTGCCCGACCAGGTCCTCGAGGCAGCCCGCGGCAAGGACAATGTGATCCTGGGCGTACGCCCCGAGTTCTTCGAGGACGACACCCTCGTCGACCCGGCGGTCCGCCCGTACGGCACGACCTTCCAGGCGACGGCCACCCACACCGAGTGGCTCGGCAACGAGCAGTACGGCTACATCGACTACGCACCGGACCCCAAGGTCGCCACGCTGATGGCGGAACTGGCCCGTGACCTGGACCAGGACGAGATCCCCGCGACCCTCGTCGTCAGCCTGGACGCGGCCAGCACGGTCCGCGGCGGCCGGCCGACCCGGCTGTGGGTCGACACCCGCAAGGTGCACGTGTTCGACCCGGCCGACGGCAGCAACCTCACCCGCGACGCCACGGCCGGCGCCGACCTCACCGCCCGCGCGGAGGAGGAACGGGTCTCCGAGATCGCCGCGGCGCGGGGCTGACCCGGACCGCGGGTCGGCCACCTCGGCTGCCTGCCGGTGGGGTGGGGCGCAGCCGAGGTGCCGACCTGCAGATTCAGACGAGGCCCTCGAACAGAATGGTGGACAGGTAGCGCTCGCCGAAGTCCGGCAGCAGGACCACGATGTTCTTGCCGGCGTTCTCGGGGCGGGCGGCCAGCTTGGCGGCGGCGCTCAGCGCGGCACCTGACGAGATGCCCACCAGCAGGCCCTCCTGGGTGGCGGCGTTGCGGGCGAAGGTCACCGACTCCTCGGTGGTCGCGGTGAGCACCTCGTCGAGGATGTCGCGGTTGAGGACCTCCGGGACGAAGTTCGCACCGATGCCCTGGATCTTGTGCGGACCGGGGTGCCCCTCGGTGAGCAGCGGGGAGTCGGCCGGCTCGACCGCGACGATCGTCACCTCGGGCTTGCGGGCCTTCAGCACCTCGCCGACACCGGTGATGGTGCCGCCGGTGCCGATACCGGCCACGAAGATGTCGACCGCGCCGTCAGTGTCCTTCCAGATCTCCTCGGCAGTGGTCCTCCGGTGGATCTCCGGGTTGGCCGGGTTCTCGAACTGGCGGGCGAGAACGCCGCCGCGCTCGGCGGCGATCTCCTCGGCCCTGGCCACGGCACCCCGCATGCCCTCCTTGCCCGGGGTCAGCACCAGCTCGGCCCCGTACCCACGCAGGAGCGCCTTGCGCTCGGTGGACATGGTCTCGGGCATGGTCAGCACGACCTGGTAGCCGCGGGCGGCGCCGACCAGGGCGAGGGCGATGCCGGTGTTGCCGGAGGTGCCCTCGACGATGGTGCCGCCGGGCTGCAGCTGACCGGAGGCCTCGGCAGCGTCGACGATGGCGACACCGATCCGGTCCTTCACGGAATTCGCGGGGTTGTAGTACTCCAGCTTCGCGAACACCTGCGCCGTCGTGTCGCCGAACAGGCGGTTGACACGGACGAGTGGGGTGTTGCCGAACGCCTGGGTGACATTCTCGAAAAGCGCCATGAACCAGTCATACACTAACTTATGACCTGCATCACGTGATCGGCGGCGGTGAGGTGCCGTCTCCGGGCGGCGCCGGCGGTGAGGTGCCGTCTCCGGGCGGCGCCGGCGGTGTCGGTGCGAGGCCCTAGACTGCCCACTATGGCAGATCAGACACCGAGCGGTGCCGCGGGGGCGGAGACCCACGACACCGTCATCGTCATCGACTTCGGCGCGCAGTACGCACAGCTCATCGCCCGCCGCGTTCGCGAGGCCCGGGTCTTCTCGGAGATCATGCCGCACACGGCCACCGCTGCCGAGGTCGCCGCCCGGCACCCCAAGGCAGTCATCCTGTCGGGCGGCCCGCAGTCGGTGTACGCCGAGGGGGCCCCACAGGTCGACCCCGGCCTGTTCGACACCGACATCCCGGTCTTCGGCATCTGCTACGGGTTCCAGGCGATCGCGGTGACCCTCGGCGGCGAGGTGGCACGCACCGGACTGTCGGAGTTCGGTCGCACCGGGACCACCGTCGTCGAGGCCGGCACGCTGCTGCGCGACCTCCCCACCGAGTTCCGCACCTGGATGAGTCACGGTGACGCCGTCCGGAAGGCGCCTGCCGGCTTCACCGCCCTGGCCTGCACCGCCGGAGCGCCGGTCGCGGCGTTCGAGAACGTGGACCGTCGTGTCGCCGGGGTGCAGTGGCACCCCGAGGTGATGCACTCCGAGCACGGCCAGCGCGTCCTGGAGCACTTCCTCTACGACATCGCCGGCTGCCGTCCCGACTGGACCCCGGCGAACATCGTCGAGGACTCGATCGCCCGGATCCGGGAGATCGTCGGTGACAAGCGTGTCCTGTGCGGTCTGTCCGGAGGCGTCGACTCCGCCGTGGCCGCCGCGCTGCTCCGGCGGGCCATCGGCGACCAGCTCGTCTGCGTGTTCGTCGACCACGGCCTGCTGCGGGAGGGCGAGGCCGAGCAGGTCGAGAAGGACTTCGTCGCGGCGACCGGCGTGCACCTGGTGGTGAAGGACGTCGCCGACATCTTCCTGCGGGAGCTCGACGGGGTGACCGATCCCGAGACCAAGCGGAAGATCATCGGCCGCGAGTTCATCCGCGCCTTCGAGGCGGCCACCCGCGAGCTCAACGAGGACGAGCCGATCGAGTTCCTCGCCCAGGGCACCCTCTACCCCGACGTCGTGGAGTCCGGTGGCGGTGACGGCGCGGCCAACATCAAGTCCCACCACAACGTCGGTGGCCTGCCCGACGACCTGCAGTTCACCCTCATCGAACCGCTCCGCACCCTGTTCAAGGACGAGGTCCGGGCGGTCGGCACCGAACTCGGGCTGCCCGAGGAGATGGTCTGGCGCCACCCGTTCCCCGGCCCGGGCCTGGCGATCCGGATCATCGGCGCGGTCACCGAGGAGCGGCTGGCGCTGCTGCGCCGCGCCGACGCGATCACCCGCGAGGAGGTCCAGTCCGCCGGGCTGTACCGCGACATCTGGCAGTTCCCGGTCGTGCTGCTCGCCGACGTCCGGTCCGTCGGGGTGCAGGGCGACGGCCGTACGTACGGGCATCCGGTGGTGCTGCGCCCGGTGACGAGCGAGGACGCGATGACGGCCGACTGGAGCCGGCTGCCGTACGACCTGCTGGAGAAGATCTCCACCAGGATCACCAATGAGGTCCGCGAGATCAATCGCGTGGTCCTGGACGTGACCAGCAAGCCGCCGGGCACCATCGAGTGGGAGTGAGCCGCGGGAGGGAGTGAACCGTCGGCGTCCTGGCTCCTGACGGCGGCACTTCCGACGGCCGCGCTGTGCTCCCTGGCCGCCGTGCTCCCTGGCCAGGGAGCCGTCCTCCGGCTCGACGCCCCGAGGCTGTCTGCCCGCAGTGGCCCCTGGGCCAGGTGATGCCGCGCGCTCAGCCGCGGTTGCCGCTGGCCAGCAGCCCGATCACGCCGATGATGACCAGGCACGCCGGGGCGGCGATGCCGATCAGGTCCCGGTCGAAGGGATGCACCATCCGGGTCCACAGCATCGCGCCGCCGTAGATGATCGCCAGCAGACCCAGGACGAGGGACAGCACGTCGGCGCGGCGTCGGGGGCGCCGTGGCGTGGTGTGACGGGTGCTCATCGGCTCTTCACCACCAGTTCACCGAGGTCGGTACTCCCGTTGACGGTGATCGTGGGCGCGCCGGGGGCACCGGGGAAGAGGACCGTCGAAGTGGCGTTCTCCTGGGAGGACGAAGTGGTGGACTGGTCGCCCAGCTGCAGGGTGCCCATGCCGACCTGCGCGTTCACGACCACCCGGGCATCGGCGGGCACCAGGACGGTCAGCGAGCCGGCCCCCATATGGGCGTCGTAGCTGAGGTCACGGGTGGTCTCCAGCCGTGACATGTCCACGGTGACCCGGCCGAAGTCCCAGTTGTCGGCGGGCGGGAGGGTCTGCTCGTCGGTGTACACCACCGACACCGGCGCGGCGGCCCGGCCGGGGTCACCCGTCAACCGCGGGTGGTCGTGCTGGTAGGCGCCGACGGTGGCGATGAGGCCGAGGATCACCGCCGCCATGATCAGCCCACGGGGCCTGCCCACCCAGGCACCGACCACCAGTGCTCCACCGACGACGACGAGCGCCGACGCCGCCCAGACGAAGGCCGGCACCGCGTGTCCGGTCGAGACGAGCAGGGACAGCACGGTCCACAACAGGCCGACCGAGGTCAGGGTGACCAGCGCAAGAGTCCGCTTGCCCACCCGCTGCGGGTCGGGCAGCCGGGGAGCACGGGGGCGCGGCGGTGGCGGGGCGTACAGGCCGATCGGGTCGGGATTGGTGAGGTAGCTGCTCATCGCCGGGTCGTACGCCCGGTTCGGGGTCGCCGGAGGCGTGGCTCCGCCGGAGGGCGCGGCGGCGCCGGGGACCGGCCGGACCGCGGTGGGCATGTCCCCCTCGGGCCATCGGGCCGCCGAGGGCTGGGATGTCGAGGACTGCGGGGCCGAGGTCTGCGGAGGGGCGCCGAACGGCTGGATCCGATCCAGACGCGGCCGCTGTCCGTACGGCTCGGCGGTGCCAGAATGGTCGGTGCGGTCTGGGCGGTCACCGGCACCGGGCGCGGAGCGGTCCGCGGGGCCGGGCGGCACGAACGGCGGGACACCGGAGCGCGGCAGGGACCGCTCCCGTCGGGGCCGGTGCACCCCGAAGTAGTAGACCAGTCCGAGGACCACCGCCGGGAACAGGGAGAGCGATGTCACGCTGCCGAGGGCAGCGGCGACCGCCACGACGACGACGGCCACGGCGGTGATCAACGCCCAGCGGGGGGCACGGGTCAGGACCGGGAACGTCTCCAACAGCGGACCGCGCTCGTGTCCCTCGAGCGGGATCAGCACCCAGGCCGCGAGGTAGAGCACCACGCCCATGCCGGAACTCACCGCGAGGACGACGGCCGCGACCCGGATGATCAGCGGATCGATCCCGGTGCGGTCGGCGATGGCGGCACAGACACCCGCGATCGGTGCTCCGGTCGCGGGTCGATGCATCGTGGTCGCCGGCTCCATGCCCCCATCCTGTCTCGCGTCCGAGGAACGGACCATCGGGCACATCCCCCATCTTCGCCGGGACGAGGGTCCGGGGGATGGCATTGTCAGCGACGCGTGGTTTGCTGGATCCACCATGGATGATTTCTCGCCCGTCCCAGGGGACCCTACCGGTGCTGCGGAGGATTCCGCACCCAGGTCAGGGTCCGGTGCGGGTGCGCCGTCGCCCGGGGGCCCCGCCGTGCCGTCGCCCGGGGGCCCCGCCGTGCCCTCGGCCGGAGGCCCGGGCGTGCCCTCCGACGGGCGGCGGGAGGTGACACCGCGATCGGGACCGCCGGCCGAGCCCGAGCGGCGCCGTGCCTATCGGGTCGACGACGGCCGCTGGCTGGGCGGGGTCTGCGCCGGCCTGAGCCAACACCTCGGCTGGCCGGTGATGCTGCTGCGGCTGGCCTTCGTCGGTCTGACGATGACCCAGTTCGTCGGTGCCGTGGTGTACGCGGTGCTGTGGGTGGCATTGCCGCCGGAGCCGCCCCGGGCGTCCGCGCCGGGCCTGGAATCCGCTGCACGGACCGGCGCCCGTACGGTGCCGCGCCGGCTGCGCCGCCGCATCGACATGGGTGCGGCCCTGGCGATGGCCCTCTTCGGCGGCGGCGTGCTGTGGCTGGTGCAGATGACCCGCTTCGGGATGCCGTGGGCGTTCTTCTGGCCGGTCATGCTGGCCAGCGCCGGGGTGGCCGTGATCTGGCGCGAGGCGGACTCGATGGGCACCTGGCGAGGCAATCGCGAGGGCGCGGGTCAGGCCCCGTCGCGGGGGGCTCGTCTGGGGTCGTTGCTGGGAGCCCTGGCCGGTCTGCTGCTCCTCGGTGTCGCGTTCGTCCTGGTGGTCCCGGACCCGGCCGGCGGCGGAGGCACCTCGGAGCTGATGATGGTGCTGATCCTCAGCCTGGGTGGTGTCGCCGTGGTCGGCGCCCCCTGGTTCTTCCGCACCCGCGCGGAGCTGGACCGGATCCGGGAGGAGAAGATCCGGGCGGACGCCCGGGCCGACATGGCGGCCCACCTGCACGACTCGGTGCTGCAGACCCTCGCCCTCATCCAGCGCCAGGCCCATGACCCGCGGGCGGTCACCCGGCTCGCCCGGCGGCAGGAACGGGAGCTGCGCGAGTGGCTGTACGGCAGCCCGCCGGACGACACCACGCTGGCGTCGGCGGTGCGCCGCGTCGCCCTGGAAGTGGAGGACGAGCACGACATCGACGTGGAACTCGTCACGGTGGGGGACACGACGATGACCCAGGACCTGGACGCGCTGGTCCGGGCGGCCCGTGAGGCGATGGTGAATGCCGCGAAACATGCGGGGGTCGACCGGGTCGACGTGTACGCCGAGGTGCTGGAGGATACCGTCGAGGTGTTCATCCGTGATCGCGGCCAGGGATTCGACCCCGAGGCGATCGACGCCGACCGGCAAGGGGTCCGGCGCAGCATCATGGAACGGATGGAGAGGCACGGTGGGCGGGCCACGATCCGCTCGGCGCCGGGCCAGGGGACCGACGTACGACTGGAGATGACACGATGACGACCCATCAACCCGAACCACAGACACCGGACGGCGAGGGGACCGGACCGCGTGAGGGGCTGCGGACCGGCTCGCTGCGGGTGGTCGTGGTCGACGACCACGACATGTTCCGGGCCGGGGTGAAGCACGAGATCGGGGCCCGGGTGACCATCGTCGGCGAGGCGGCCGACGCACCCGGAGCCGTCCGGATCATCCTCGCCACCGATCCCGACGTGGTGCTCCTCGACGTCCACCTGCCCGGCGGGGGCGGGGTCGAGGTGCTGCGCCAGGTGCATCAGCGCCACCCCGACGTACGTTTCCTGGCGCTGTCGGTCTCCGACGCCGCCGAGGACGTGATCTCGCTGATCCGTGGCGGGGCCCGTGGCTACGTGACGAAGTCGATCAATGCCGATGAGCTGATCGAGGCGATCGAACGAGTCGCCGGTGGGGACGCGGTGTTCTCACCGCGGTTGGCCGGGTTCGTCCTGGACGCGTTCTCCGGATCGATCGACGTGGCCAGCGTCGACGAGGACCTCGACAAGCTGTCCCCGCGGGAGCGGGACGTGCTGCGCCTGATCGCCCGCGGCTACTCCTACAAGGAGGTGGCCAAGGAACTGTTCATCTCGGTGAAGACGGTCGAGACGCACGTCTCGAGTGTGCTGCGCAAACTGCAGTTGTCCAACCGTCACCAGCTCGCGCGGTGGGCCAACGACCGACGACTGGTCTGAGGATCGGACCGGCCTGAGGACCGGCGGATCCGGACGCCACAGGAGCCCTCACCGGTGACCCGGCGAGGGCTCCTGTGGGTGAGGTTGCGGACGGCGGACGATTCAGACCCTCTTCTTGGTGATCAGGCCATAGATGAACAGCACGATGATGCAGCCGACGATGGCGAGGATCCACGTCCACAGCGAGAAGAAGCCGTGTCCCTGGATACCGAAGAGGCTGCCGATCCAGCCGCCGACGAGCGCGCCGACGACACCGAGGATGAGGGACACGACCCAGCCGGTGGGATCGTTGCCCGGAAGGATCGCCTTGGCGATGGCACCGGCGACGAGGCCGATGATGATGAGACCGAACCAACCGACGTTGAGGGCGAGAGGCACGAGAAGCTCTGTCATGGGCACCACTCTAGGGGAGGGGGTGGCCCAGGTCACCGATGCCGCGGCAGGAAGGGGTGTGTTGGGGGGATGACCCCCACCGGACCAGGAGGCTCTCAGGGCGCCGATCCCGCTGGGGCCGGCGGATCGGCCGCGGGCCGGCCGGTCAGAGGAACGGCCGGAAAGGTCGCAGCAGCTCCTCGGAGACCTTCACCATCAGTGGCCGGCGTTGCCATTCCTGCAGGGTCAGTTCCCGACAGTTCGTCAGGTCGGTGGAGAAGATCGTCTCCATCCGCTGGGCGACCGACGGGTCCATGAACTCGACATTGATCTCGTAGTTGCCCACCAGGCTCAGCCGGTCCAGGTTCGCCGTGCCGATCGTCGCCCACTCGCCGTCGATGGTCGCCGTCTTGGAGTGCACCATGGCGTGCTGGTAGAGGAAGAGTCGTACGCCGCCGCGCAGCAGCGTCCCGTAGAAGCCGCGCGACAGCCAGTCCGCCTCGATGTGGTTCGACTCCGCCGGGATGATGATCCGGACGTCGACCCCACGCGCCGCGGCCTTGAGGATGCCGTCGAGCAGGTCCTGGTCGGGGATCAGGTAGGCATGGGTCAGCCAGATGCGTTGACCGGCCCGGTCGATGGCCTCCAGATACAGCCCGCGGATCGGGTAGGTCGCATACATCGGGACGTTGCGGTGGACCCGTGAGGCAGTGTGCCAGGCGCGGCCCCGGGGTTCGTCGAGGTGCTCGCCCCGGGGCCCGCCGATCGCGTTCCAGTAGTCGACGAACGCGTCGGCCAGATCGGGGGCGACCGGACCGGTGAGCCGGACATGGGTGTCGCGCCAGTCGCTCGCGTACCGGGAGCCGATGTTGTACCCGCCCACCCAGGCCGTCTCGAGGTCGACGACCAACACCTTGCGGTGGTTGCGGGCGAACTTGCCGAGTCGCCAGCCGCGCGGCCAGCGCAGGTAGAACGGGTGCCGGCGGGCATGCACCGCCGGGGGGAAGCGGAAGAAGCGCTGGTCGACGACGAGGTTGGCGAAGTGGTCCCAGACCACGTACACCTCGACGCCACGTTCGGCGGCCGCGATGAAGGCGTCCTTGAACTCCTGGCCGATCTCGTCGCCCTTCCAGATGAAGGTCTCGAAGTAGATGCTGTGCCGGGCGGAGCGGATCGCTGCCAGCATGTCGTCGTAGAGGTCCTGCCCATAGGTGAAGATCGTCGCGGTGCCCTCCGCGGTGGTGAACTCCTCGGGAGGGGTGCGCGGGAACCGTGCCGGGCCCTGGCGCCGTTTGCGCAGGTAAGCGGCCACCTGCAGCCCGGCGATGCTGATCGCCTGGAGGAGCCCGATCAGGGTGACCAGGCGAGTCAGCACGCGGCGGATCTGCGGCAGCGGACTCACGATCCGCGGCAGGGGGCTGACCGGGAAGGCCCGGGCCCGGGGGCGTGCCGGCCCGGTCGGTGCGACCCCTCGACGCTCTGGCATGCCCACCAAAATAGCGCCAGACACCATCTAGGCTGGACGGTGCCATGAACGAAGCTGACTCGCCGACCCTGTTCCCCGCCTTCGGCGCCACCCTCGGCGCCACCCTCGGCACGCCCACCCGACGCGGCCCGGCGTCGGCGCGCGGTGGGCGTCCCGAGGAGCGCCCGGACACCTCGGAGCCGGCGGGCTCCAGCGGCCCCGGTGACGTCGGGCGCGACGTCACCGGGGGCGTCATGGCGGACCGCGGCCAGGTCCGGGAGAGCGGGCCGGCCGGTGCTGGACGCCCGCGGGACGGCGGGCGGCACCGGGTGACGCCGGAGGAACTGGTCGCGGGGCTGAACGACCCGCAGCGCGAGGCGGTGGTGCACGCCGGCGCTCCCGTGCTCGTCGTCGCCGGTGCCGGATCGGGTAAGACCCGGGTCCTCACCCGCCGCATTGCCTACCTCGTCGGCGTACGCGACGTGCATCCGGGGTCGATCCTGGCCATCACGTTCACCAACAAGGCCGCCGCGGAGATGCGGTCCCGGGTGGTGGAACTGGTCGGCCCGCGGGCCCGGGTGATGTGGGTGTCGACCTTCCACTCCGCCTGCGTCCGCATCCTGCGCGCCGAGATCGGTCACTTCGACCGCTCGGCGAACTTCTCCATCTACGACACCGCCGACTCCAAGCGGCTGATGCAGATGATCTGCCGGGAGCGGGACCTGGATCCGAAGCGCTACCAGCCGCGCGAGCTGCTCAACTGGATCTCCGCGTGCAAGAACGAGCTGGTCCGCCCCGAAGGAGCGGCCGGGCGGGCGCCACGCGGGCAGGAAGAGCTCTACCCGAGCGTGTACGCCGACTACCAGCGTCGATTGCGGGCCGCGGAGGCGTACGACTTCGACGACCTGATCATGGAGACCGTCCGGCTGTTCCGCGAGTTCCCTGAGGTCCGGGAGAAGTACCGGCGGCGCTTCCGGCACGTGCTGGTCGACGAGTACCAGGACACCAACCCCGCCCAGTACGCGCTGGTCCGCGAGCTGTGTGGTGCGGAGACCGCCCAGGGGCTTCCGGAGGCCGGGATCGTCCCGATGGACCCGCCCGAGCTGATGGTCGTCGGCGACTCCGACCAGTCGATCTACGCCTTCCGAGGTGCGACGATCCGCAACATCCTCGACTTCGAGCAGGACTTCCCCGGCGCCCGGACGATCCTGCTGGAGCAGAACTACCGCTCCACCCAGACGGTGCTCTCCGCGGCCAATGCGGTGATCGCCAAGAACCCCGGCCGGCCGCAGAAGCGGCTCTGGTCCGACGCCGGCCAAGGGGAGAAGATCGTCGGCTACGTGGCCGACACCGAACACGGCGAGGCGCAGTTCGTCGCCGACGAGATCGACCGGCTCGTCGACGCGGGCACCACCAGGTACGGCCAGACGGCGGTGTTCTACCGGACCAATGCCCAGTCCCGGGCCTTCGAGGACGTCTTCATCCGGGTCGGGCTGCCGTACCGGGTGGTCGGCGGGGTGCGCTTCTACGAGCGCAAGGAGGTACGCGACGCGATCGCCTACCTGAAGGCCATCGCGAACCCGCACGACGACGTCTCCGTACGCCGCATCGTCAACGAACCCAAGCGGGGGATCGGGGACCGGGCGCAGGAGCAGGTCCAACACTTCGCCGACCGGGAGCGGATCAGTTTCGGCAGCGCGCTGGACCGCCTCGACGAGATCGAGGGGCTGGCCACCCGGTCGACCACGAACCTGCGGGGCTTCGCCACCATGATGGCCGACCACCGCACCCTGATGGCGGAGGGAGCCGCGGCCGACGAGATCCTCGCCTCGATCCTGCAGGCCTCCGGCTACGTCGACACGCTGCGCAACAGCACCGACCTGCAGGACGAGAGCCGGCTGGAGAACCTCACCGAGTTCATGGCGGTCGCCGAGGAGTTCGTCGCCCAGGCCCACGTCGTCGACATCGACGACGAGACCGGCCGGCCGATCGACCCGGAGACCGGTACCCCGCTCGCCACCGACCCGGACCTCGAGGGCGGGCCGGGCCAGGACCCGACCATCGGCAGCGACCGGGGGCCCGTCGGCGCGGAGGCGCCCGACGACGGGACGGTCGCCGGCGCCTCCGGCACCACGCCGGACGCCGATCGGCCGGCGGTGTCGGCGGAGCTCGGCGGGCTGGGTGGCGGGGCTCCGGAACCGGACGACTCGCTGCCGGCGTTCCTGGAACGGATCGCCCTGGTCGCCGACGCCGATTCGGTGCCGGAGGGCGACGAGGAGGGCGTGGTCACCCTGATGACGCTGCACACCGCGAAGGGCCTGGAGTTCGACACGGTGTTCCTCACCGGCTTCGAGGACGGCGTGTTCCCGCACATGCGCGCCCTGGAGGATCCCGACGAGCTGGAGGAGGAACGTCGACTCGCGTACGTCGGGATCACCCGTGCCCGCAAGCGGCTCTTCCTCACCCGCGCGGTGGTGCGGACGCAGTGGGGGCAGCCGTCGTACAACCCGCCGAGCAGGTTCATCGCGGACATGCCGGCCGACCTGGTGGACTGGCGCCGTCTCGTCGAACCGGGATCGACCTGGGAGATCCGGGCCGCGGCCCGTACGTCGTCGGCCCGGGACCGGACCGAGGGCGGCCGGATCTTCGGATCCGGTCAGCCTCCGCGTGGCCCGCACGTGGATGCCGTGGCGGTCGGCGACCGGGTGCTGCACACGTCCTTCGGACTGGGCACCGTGATCAGCACGATGGGGGCGGGGGAGAAGGCCAAGGCCGACGTCGATTTCGGTTCCTTGGGCGTGAAGCGGCTCTCGCTGCGGCACGCGCCGATGGAGAAGCTCTAGGAGCGGAGCAAGCGGCTCGGCGCGGAGATCGGATCAGCCGCAGAGGTCAGATGGCGACGCCGCGGGCGGCCAGCCAGGGCACCGGGTTGGCGGCAGTGTACGGGTCGCCGACCGTCTTGGCGTTCGGGTAGTACTCGAAGTGCAGGTGCGGGCCGAAGGACCGGCCGGTCACGCCGACGTAGCCGATCAGCTGACCGGCCTTCACCTGCTGGCCCACCTGGACCGCGGTGGAGGACATGTGCGCATACAGGGTCGCGCCGCCTCCGGGATGGTCGATGACCACATGGGTGCCGGCCCAGGAACCGCCGTTCGCCGGGGCGACGACACCGTCGGCCGCGGCGTAGATCGGAGTGCCGATGGGGGCCGGGAAGTCCTGACCGGTGTGGTAGCGGGACCACGATCCGACGGCACCGAAGGGCGAGCCGAGGGTGTAGGTGCCGGCCTTCAACGGCGTCGCGCCGCCCCCACCGGAGGCCGCGATGGCCATTGTCGCGGCGCGGGCGGCGTTGGCGCTGAGGGTGCCCGTCGGCGGGTTCTTCAGCTGGTCGTTCTGGGCCGAGGTGGCCTTCTTCGCATCGTTCAGCAGTGCGGAGCGGGAGGCCGACGCCTTGGAGATGGAGGCCTGGGCGGCGGTGTCGTTGGCGGCCGACAGCTGTTTGGACCGTTCGGTCGCCAGCTGGGCACCCATCGCCGCGTCGAGCTCCGTACGGGCCGCCGTACGGGACGTCTCGTCGGTGGACCGTCCCTCCAGGCCGCCACCCTGGCCCGCCGGGGACTGGCCGTCCGACGTGTTTGCCGCGCCGCCACCGCCGGAAGTATCACCGGGGGACGCGGGAGCCGGCTGCGCGACACTCGGGGAGGATCCGGTGCCCTGCCGCGCCGCGAGTACGGCCTCCGGGTTGGCGGCCTGCGCGTTCGACGTCAGGGTGACCGCACCGGCCACGGCGAGGCCGAGCGCCGAGACGGTCAGGGCGGCCAGGCTGGTGTTGAGGGTGTGCCGGTTGTCGTCGGTCTCCTCGGTGCCGTCGATCTCGGCGTAACGTCCGGGGGCGCTGTCGGTGCCGGGCTGCTGGAAGCGGTCGCGGAGGGCGGCCAGGGAGGTGCGGGCGGATCCGAAGGTCGATCCCGTCGGCTCGTCGGCGACGGCGCGTCGGGGATGCGACGGAGGTGTCGGGATCCGTGACACGGGCTCTCCTTGGTTCGGCTGACCGGTCGACGTCGGTATCTCACGGGTGGAACAACGCCTCGGCGAACATAACGGATTGGTAAACCGAGAGCCAAATCGGGGTGCCGTCGATCGGGCCCCCTGGTAGCCGAAAGTCGGGGGATCAGTGCCGGGGTGCGGCGGCAAATGTGCACAAGATCACATTTCCCGTAGGGGGGTTGGCGGGTCCGGCCGGTTCGGAGGAGGGGGTCGGCGACCGACACCGACGCTGCCGCGGTGGGTGACCCGGCCGGTCCGGACCGGCTGGTGGAAGCGGCACAGGCAGTTGACGGGGGCGCCCCTCGCGGCCGGAGCTGCCCGGCTAGGCTATGGCGCGTGGA
Source organism: Raineyella sp. W15-4 (assembly GCF_033170155.1). Taxonomy (GTDB): domain Bacteria; phylum Actinomycetota; class Actinomycetes; order Propionibacteriales; family Propionibacteriaceae; genus Raineyella. Next base: position 931,103 of record NZ_CP137079.1, read on the forward strand.
TACGAACGCACGGATTCGAGTGGTAGTCGCCAAGCCCGGCCTTGATGGCCACGACCGCGGGGCCAAGGTGGTGGCCCGCGCCCTTCGCGACGCCGGCATGGAGGTCATCTACACCGGTCTGCACCAGACCCCTGAGCAGATCGTGCAGACCGCGATCGCCGAGGACGCCGACGGCATCGGCCTGTCGGTGCTCTCCGGTGCTCACCTGACCCTGTTCCAGGACGTCCTGGAGCAGCTCAAGGCGCAGGACGCCGCCGACATCGTCGTCTTCGGCGGCGGGATCATCCCGGAGGAGGACATCCAGCCGCTGCAGGACATGGGGGCGGCGCGGATCTTCACGCCCGGCACCACGATGGAGAGCATCGTGGAGTGGGTCCGGGAGAACGTGCACACCCACGCCGCCTGACCGTCGCGGCGACACGGAGGCTCGCAGGTCCGGGGGAGTGGCCCGGCTCCGCGGGTGACACCGCCGAGATCCCGGCCGGCCGGTCGGTCCCCCGCAGGGGATCGCCGGCCGGCCTTGTCGTTGTCCTGGGCATGTCCTCGGGTACCGACTCGTCCGTGGCTGCGTCCGGGCCTCGCTCACGCCGGGCGACACGAAGCCGGCCGGGGAGGGGGAGGAGGGCCCCTGCTGTCCCGGAACCCACGGCATTAGACTCAACGCCGTTGCATGCCCCGAGCGCCGATGCCGGGGCGAGGGCGGTGCGCTCGCGCTGCCCGTCGAGGCGAAAGGATCGCGATGGATCTGTACGAGTATCAGGCCCGCGACCTGTTCGAGTCCTATGGCGTTTCAGTGATGCGGGCCCAGACCGCCACCACTCCTGCCGAGGCCCGACAGGTCGCCGAAGAACTCGGCTGGCCGGCCGTCATCAAAGCTCAGGTCAAGACCGGCGGTCGCGGCAAGGCGGGCGGCGTGAAGCTGGCCCGGACCGCCGACGAAGCGGAGGAACTGGCCGGCCAGATCCTCGGGATGGACATCAAGGGGCACACCGTCCACAAGGTCATGGTGACCGAAGGCGCCGACATCGCCCAGGAGTACTACTTCTCGATCCTGGTCGACCGCTCCGAGCGCCGCTACCTGGCGATGTGCTCCCGCAGCGGTGGCATGGATATCGAGACCCTCGCGGTCGAGCACCCGGACCAGCTGGCCCGGGTCGGGATCAATCCGCTTGTCGGCATCGATGACGCCAAGGCCGCCGAGATCACTGCCGCGGCCGGCTTCGACGAGGCCGATCGTCCCGGCCTCGAGGCGATCTTCAAGAAGCTGTGGGAGGTGTTCCGCGACGAGGACGCCACCTTGGTCGAGGTCAACCCGCTGATCAGGGCCGGCGACGGCTCGATGATCGCGCTCGACGGCAAGATCACCCTGGACGACAACGCCGCCTTCCGGCACCCTGGCCACGAGGCCCTCGCCGACACGACGGCCGTCGACCCGCTGGAGCAGCAGGCCCGCGAGAAGGGTCTCAACTACGTCAAGCTCGACGGCAACGTCGGCGTCATCGGCAACGGCGCCGGCCTGATGATGAGCACCCTGGACGTCGTGGCGTACGCCGGCGAGGACCTGCCGGGCCGGCCGCGGCCGGCCAACTTCCTCGACATCGGCGGCGGCGCCTCGGCCGAGGTGATGGCCGACGGCCTGTCGCTGATCCTCTCCGATCCGGACGTCAAGAGCGTCTTCGTCAACGTCTACGGCGGCATCACCTCCTGTGAGCAGGTGGCCAAGGGCATCGTGCAGGCCCTCGAGCTGCTCGGCGACCGGGCGAACAAGCCGCTCGTGCTGCGGCTCGACGGCAACAACGCTGCGGGCGGCCGGCAGGTGCTGCGCAAGGCGCGGGAGCGGCTGGCCGGTGTCGTCGTCATCGCCACCACCATGGACGGCGGTGCCCTCAAGGCCGCCAAGCTGGCGGCCGGTGTCGCCACCGTCGACGAACTCCGCGATGCCCCGGAAGGCAAGAACTGATGACCATCCTTATCGACTCGAACACCAAGATCGTCGTCCAGGGCCTCACCGGCTCGGAGGGCAGCAAGCACGGCCAGCTGATGCTCGCCTCCGGCGCCAGGGTCGTGGCCGGCACCAACCCGAAGAAGGCCGGCCAGTCGCTGGCCTTCACCTGGGCCGGTGGCCACGCCGCCGTGCCGGTCAGGGCGACCGTCGCCGAGGCGATGGAGAAGGACGGGGCGAACGTCTCGGTCATCTTCGTTCCGGCGAAGTTCACCAAGGGTGCGGTCATCGAGGCGATCGACGCGGGCATCCCGCTGATCGTGGTGATCACCGAGGGCGTCCCGGTCCACGACACTGCGGAGTTCTACACGTACGCCAAGGCGAAGGGCACCAGCCGCATCCTCGGCCCGAACTGCCCGGGCATCCAGTCGCCCGGCGAGTCGAACGCGGGGATCATCCCCTCCGGCATCACCGGGCCTGGCCCGATCGGGCTGGTGTCCAAGTCCGGCACGCTGACCTACCAGATGATGTACGAACTGCGGGAGATCGGCATTTCCACCGCCGTCGGCATCGGTGGCGACCCGATCATCGGCACCACCCACGTGGAGGCGCTGGAGGCGTTCGAGGCCGACCCGGAGACCAAGGTCATCGTGATGATCGGTGAGATCGGTGGCGACGCGGAGGAGCGGGCCGCCGCCTACATCAAGGAGCACGTGACGAAGCCGGTGGTGGCGTACGTGGCCGGCTTCACCGCCCCGAAGGGCAAGACGATGGGGCACGCCGGCGCCATCGTGTCCGGCTCCGCGGGCACCGCGCAGGCCAAGAAGAAGGCCCTCGAGGCGGTCGGCGTCAAGGTGGGCAGCACCCCGTCGCAGACCGCCGAGCTGGCGAAGGAGTTGATCTCGGAGCTGGGGCTGTGAGGTCCTGACGGGTCGCAGCGGTCCTGCTGCAGACAGCAGAACGGGGCTCCCGGGTCATCCCGGGAGCCCCGTTCGGTCACTTCTGCTCGTCAGGTCCGGAGGTCCGGCGCCGGTGACTCACAGCGCATGTCTCACAGCACTCACAGCGTGCTGCTCAGCCGGACCCCGGCGCGTTCGCCGAGGGCCTTCCACTGGGCGTTGGTGAAGTCGTACGCGTCACCGGTCGGGACCAGCAGGTAGATCACCGAGTTGTCGATCTGGGCCAGGGCGAGGCGGTACTTCTGCTTCGAGGTCTGGTTGACCTGCTGGGTGACTACCCAGCTCCGGCCGGTGACGGCCCTGTCCCCGGCGCCCTTGGCCGACAGGTCATCGGTCTTGTCCACCTTGGCGGTCAGCATCGCCTTGTCACAGCCGTCGATCGAACCGCTGATGTCCTTGACCAGGGCATCGGCGCTCTGGCGATCGGGGAAGGTGAGGATGTACTCGTCCACCCCGAACGTCTGCGGTGCGGCGGCATCCTCCTGGATCAGGTAGGCGCGGTGCCTGCGGGCCGTCGGCCCGGCCACATTGGCCAGGTCCTTGCCCTCGCACTGGCTGCCGAAGAAGTCGAAGCTGGTCGCGACATCCGTCCCACCCCAGCGGCCGGTCCCGGGGGTGATCCGCGGCAGATCCGCGTTCGCCAGGAAATCGGGGTTGCTGGCGGTCTTCGGGGGCACGCCGTCGGTCGCTGACGGATCGGTGGCGCAGGCCCCACCGGCGGCCTGGCAGGTGCGTCCCACCGCAGTGCCGAGGAGACCGGCGACCACCGCCCCGTCGGGGGTCGTGTTGGGGCGGCTCGCGTCGACCACGGTGATCACCGTGCCGCTGCGGCTGAGCATCACCGTGTGGTGGACCGACGTCTTGTCCTGCACCACCGCGGAGACGCCGGCGGAGCTGTCACCGACATTGCTGACCGCCCAGCCGCCCTCGAGGTAACTCACCGGGCGCTCGCAGGCGCCGAGCTGCGTGGTCCAGATGGTGGCCGCCGTGGTCGCATCCTGCACCGAGCCGAACTGGAAGGCCTCGTTCAGGACGTTCGTGTTCGCGTCCCCGCCCCCCTGGAGGTTGCGCACCATGGCGGCCTGGGGGAGCGGCACTCCCTGCGCATCCGTCGTCAGGCAGTTCGCGCGGGGGGTGCTGGCGTCCACCCGGCTCTGGGTGAGTGTCTCGGTCCAGGTGACCTTATCATCGAGCCGGCGTGCGTCGTCGGTGGTCAGCAGGGCGGCGGCGGAGATCACCGGGGTCCCGGAGAAGGTCGGGGACCCGGTGGCCGCCGGGCCGCTCGTCCGTCCGCGGAAGAGCACGGTGGTGACGATGACGCCGATGACCACCACAGCGGCGATCGCGCCGATGAGGAGGTTGCGGCGACTGGCCCAGCCCCGGTGGTCGCCGTCCACCGCCCGCGAGGGGCCGCTGCCCCGTGACGGCGGTGGGGTGCCCGCGCCGGCCGGGGTCGCGCTCCGGGAAGCGGTGGTCGAGCTCTCGGCTGCGTGGGAGGGCGATGCTGCGCGGGCCGGCGATGTTGCGGACGCGGAGCCCGCGGGCGGGCGCTGCTCGGCATCCGCGGCGGGAGTGGCCGGGATCCGGCCGGTGGCGTCGGTGATCGGGAGCTGGCCGGTGGCCTGGGTGGCCGGCGTCAGCCCGGTGGTGTCGTACGACCGGGAGGTGGGTGAACCGGTGCTGGCCGGGGAGCCGGTGGGGGGTGTCGGGGCCGCCGCCCCACCCTCGCCACCGTGAGGGGCCCAGATCTGCTGCTCCGCCGTGATGGCGGCGGTGATGCCGGTCTCGGTGAGTGACGGCGTCAGCGGGCCCTGGGAGGCCGTCGGGGACGTGACGGGACCGGGACTCGGTGGGGGTGTGGCGGGCGACGGGATCCGGGGCAACGAGCCGGTCGCTGCGGTGCTGGGGGCCGAGGGCTGCGCCACCGGACCGGAGGGGACCCACGGTGCTGTGGGCCGGGCCGGGCCGGCCGGACTGGTGGGGCTGGTCGGGAGGCCGGGGGAGGCGGGACCGGGGACTGCTCCGGCGCCGCTCGGGGGAGTCGGTCGGTCGGGACTGCCGGAGTCGGGTCGGCCGGGACCGGCACTGCGCTGCGGCTGTGGGCCGGGGCGCAGCGGCTCGGGTCCGGCGCTGCGGGTGGGGCCGGTGGGGCTGGTCGGACTCAGCGGGCGACCGGGACTGGACGGCCGGAACGGGCTCGGGGCCGGATAGGGGCTCGGCGTCGGAGCGGGACCGGGGGCAGGGCGGCCACTGGGTGCCCGATACGGACTCGAGGTCGGCTGGGGGCCCGCCGTTCGGCGGGGACTCGACGGGTGGGACGGACGCGACGTCTCGGTGGGGTGGTCGTCCTCCGGCAGTGGGCCGAGCGCTCGGCGTGCTCGCCGGGGACGGTCGGCACCCGTGTTCTCGGGGGGCTCCGGACCTTCCTCGGGCGGCGGGGCTGCCGCGCGACGGGGCCGAGGCACCTCGGGTACGTTGTCGTCCACTTCAGTCCTTCCAGTCCGGCGTGCCGATCCGGTGCATCGATCCCACCGGTCCGCGGCGGAGCGATGCCGGACGCCGGTCGCCCCCGCAGCGACCCAGACATCCCGGACGGTCACTGGTCGTGTCGACATTACCCGGTGGGGCGTGTCTTTAGCGACCCGTCCTTGCCTTGCACGACAGCATGGAACCGATATGAGCCAGAACAGGAACACCCCGCCCCGCACCCGCCCGGACCTCGGCCGGCCCGGTGGGGCGCCGCGGACGGCCCGCGACGGGCGCGCCCGGGCCGCGGACCAGCCGCACGATGACCTCGTCGAGGGCGTGACCGGCGTACGCCCGGAACTCCCGCCCACCGAGGTGCCGCTGGCCGCCCCCGCTCGTCGTCCCGGGTGGCTGTGGATCCTGGCGGCCGGTGCGGGTGCCGCGATGGTCGGCTGGGTCACCCTGACCGCGCTGGCCTCCGTCGCCTGGCTGACCGCGCCGGTCGGATCGTACGGTGACGTGATCGCCGTCTCGACCCAGCTCTGGTTGGCGGGCCATGGCGGCGGGCTGTACGTCGACGGCACCCGATGGACCCTCGTGCCGTACGGGATCAGCCTGCTCCTGCTCTGGCTGCTCACCCTGGTCAGCGGCGAGGTGCTCCGCCGGCTGCGGGACGCCGAGGAGCCTCGCCTGGCCACGCTGCTCGTCCGCGGCGTCCTCGTCACCCTCACCTACGCCGCCATCGTGGGCGGCGTGGGCCTCGCCCTCGGCAACCCCCGCCAGGGTGCGGCGGGATTCGGCGGTGCCGTCGTCCTCGCCGCGGTCGGCGTCGGGTGGGCCGGCGCCAGGACCTCCGGCCGACGGACGGGCTTCCGGTCGCCGGGCTGGGGGCGGCAGTTGCTGCGGGCCCTGGCCGTGGGCCTGCTCACCCTCACCGTGGTCGGATCGGCGGCACTCGTCACCGGCCTCGTCGCGCACTGGGGCCAGCTGACCGTGCTCACCGGCGCGCTCGGCGGCGGTGTCGTCGGTGGTCTCGGCGCGCTCGTCGCCCAGGCGGCCTACCTGCCCACCAGCATCGTCTGGGCGGTCAGCTACACCCTCGGTGCGGGGTTCGGTCTCGGTGACGGTTCGCTCGTCTCCCCGAGCGACACCCACGTCGGTCTGCTGCCCGGCTGGCCGATCGCCGCCGCGCTCCCGCCGGCCGGTCCCGGGACGCCCTTCGGCCTGGCCTGGCTGGCCGGCGGGGTGGTGGCCGGCGGCCTCGCCGCCTGGGTGTTCCTGCGGGAGCGGCGCCGGATCCGGCCCGACACCGCCACCGCGCTCGGCGGGTGTGTCGGCCTGCTGCTGGGCCTGCTGGTCACCGGCATCGGCCTCAGCACCCGCGGGGACCTGGGGATGTCGCGGCTGGTCGGGCTCGGCCCGCGCCCCCTGGAGCTGCTGGTCCTGGCCGTCACCCTCACTACCGCGGGAGGACTGGTGACCGGTCTGGGCGTCGGGATCGTACGGTGGCTGGCCGGGCGGCGGGCGGCCCGGTCGGTCGGCCCCACCCCGGCGATCGGGGCGGACCCTGTGATCGGGGCGGACGCCGCTGACCGCCCGGACCCGGCTGAGTAGGCTGCCCTCCGTGGCGTATTCCGTTGTCGTCCTGGTGTCCGGCTCGGGCACCCTGCTGCAGTCCCTGCTCGACGCCTGCGCCGACCCGGCCTGGGCGGCCGCCCACGACGTCCGGGTGGTGGCGGTGGGGGCGGACCGGGAGAGCGCCTACGGCCTGCAGCGTGGGCGGGCGGCCGGGATCCCGACCTTCGTCGTCCCGCTGCGCCGGGGCGACGACCGGGCCGCCTGGGACCGTACGCTGACCGACACGGTCGCCGGGTACGCCCCGGACCTGGTCGTCAGCGCCGGGTTCATGAAGCTCGTCGGCCCGGCCTTCCTGGAGCGGTTCGGGGGTCGGATGATCAACACCCACCCCGCCCTGTTGCCGTCCTTCCCCGGCACGCACGGCCCGCGGGACGCCCTGGCGTACGGGGTCAAGGTCACCGGCGCGTCCGTCTTCTTCGTCGACGAGGGTGTCGACACCGGCGCGATCATCGCCCAGGCGGCGGTCCCGGTGCTGCCCGACGACACCGTCGAGACCCTGCATGAGCGGATCAAGGTCGAGGAGCGTCGGCTGCTGATCGAGGCCGTCGCCGCCCTGGCCGACACCGCGCGGGCCGAGACCGCACCGGAAGGCGTCACCCCCGCCGATATCCCCCGCGGCTGATCCGAGGCGCTCCTTCCATCTGCTCCTCCACCGGCCGATCCGACAACGTCCACTGTCCCGAAACACCCACGGAAGAAGGTCCGATGTCCGTAACGCCCGAGCGGCTCCCCATCAAGCGAGCCCTGGTCTCCGTCTATGACAAGACAGGTCTGGAGGATCTCGGCCGCGCCCTCACCGCGGCCGGCGTCGAGGTCGTCTCGACCGGCTCCACCGCCCGGAAGCTCGCCGAGGCCGGTGTGCCGGTGATCCCGGTCGAGGACGTCACCGGCTTCCCGGAGTGCCTCGACGGACGGGTGAAGACCCTGCACCCGAAGATCCACGCCGGCATCCTCGCCGACCGGCGGCTGCAGTCCCACCGCGACCAGCTGGTCGAGCTGGGGGTCGCCCCGTTCGACCTGGTGGTCTCCAACCTCTACCCGTTCCGGGAGACGGTGGCCTCCGGCGCCACCCCCGACGAGTGCGTCGAGCAGATCGACATCGGCGGGCCGTCGATGGTCCGCGCCGCCGCCAAGAACCACCCCAGCGTGGCGATCATCACCGCGGCCGACCAGTACGACGACCTCAAGCGGGCGCTGTCCGAGGGTGGTTACACCCTGGCCGAGCGCCAGCGACTGGCCGCCGCCGCGTTCGTCCACACCGCCGAGTACGACATCGCAGTGGCCTCCTGGATGGGTTCGGTGCTCACCGACTCCTCCGACGGCGACGGCTTCCCGGCCTGGATCGGCGGCGCCTGGACCAAGCGGGGCACCCTGCGCTACGGCGAGAACTCCCACCAGGCCGCGGCGCTGTACGCCAGCGAGGACGGCCCCGCGGGGCTCACCCAGGCGGTGCAGCACCACGGCAAGGAGATGTCGTACAACAACTACACCGACGGTGACGCCGCCTACCGTGCCGCGTACGACTTTGACGAGCCGGCGGTGGCGATCATGAAGCACGCCAATCCTTGCGGCATCGCGGTCGGCACCGACATCGCCGACGCCCACGCGAAGGCCCACGCCTGCGACCCGCTGTCGGCCTACGGCGGCGTCATCGCCACCAACCGCCCGGTGTCGGTCGCGATGGCCGAGGTGGTCAAGGACATCTTCACCGAGGTGGTGATCGCTCCCGGCTACGAGGACGGCGCCCTGGAGATCCTCTCGGCGAAGAAGAACGTCCGTCTGCTCACCGCGGCGCCGTACACGCATCGGCCGGTCGATCTGCGGCCGATCTCCGGCGGCACACTGCTGCAGCAGCCCGACCGGATCGACGCCGCGGGCGACGACCCGGCGAACTGGGAACTCGTCGCCGGGGAGGCCGCCGACGCGGCCACCCTGCGCGACCTGGTGTTCGCCTGGCGGGCCTGCCGTTCGGTGAAGTCCAACGCGATCCTGCTGGCCAAGGGTGGCGCCTCGGTCGGTGTCGGCATGGGCCAGGTGAACCGGGTCGACTCGTGCCGGCTCGCCGTCCAGCGGGCCGGTGACCGGGCCGCCGGGTCGGTCGCGGCCTCCGACGCGTTCTTCCCGTTCAGCGACGGCCCGCAGATCCTCCTCGACGCGAAGGTCAAGGCGATCGTCCAGCCGGGCGGCTCCATCCGCGACGACCAGACCATCGAGGCGGCCAAGGCGGCCGGCGTGACGATGTACCTGACGAAGACCCGCCACTTCTTCCACTGACGTCCGCGTCGCGGGGCGTCCGGCCCCCGCCGGCGGGGGCCGGAGGGCCGGCCGGATTCGCCTGCGGACCCCGACGACGGTGGCACTAGGCTGCTATACACGTGCGGCGGATATACGCGTGCGGCGGACGGCCCGGGACGTACGTCACACCTCGACCACCCGGCGGAGGAGAAACTCGATGACGGCAACGAAGATGGACGGCAAGATCGCCGCGGCGGCGATCAAGGAGGACCTCAAGGCCCGCGTGGCCGCGCTCGTCGAGAACGGCGTCACCCCCGGTCTCGGAACCGTCCTGGTCGGCGACGACCCGGGGAGCCGGGCGTACGTCCGCGGCAAGCACCGCGACTGCGCCGAGGTCGGCATCGCCTCCATCCAGGTCGAGCTGCCGGAGGACACCTCGCGGGACCAGCTCGCCGAGGCGATCGCGCGGCTGAACGAGGACCCGGCCTGCACCGGCTACATCGTCCAGCTGCCGCTGCCGTCCCACCTCGACGACAACTGGGCGCTGGAGCAGATCGACCCGGCCAAGGATGCCGACGGCCTGCACCCGACGAACCTGGGCCGGCTGGTGCTCGGTGTCGAGGCGCCGCTGCCGTGCACCCCGCGCGGCATCGTCGACCTGCTGCGCCGCAACGACGTCGAGCTGAACGGTGCCGAGGTCTGCGTCGTCGGCCGCGGCACCACCGTCGGCCGGCCGCTGGGCCTGCTGCTCACCCGCCGCACCGAGAACGCCACCGTCACCCTGTGCCACACCGGCACCCGGGACCTCGCCGCGCACACCCGGCAGGCAGACATCGTCGTGGCGGCCGCCGGGAGCCCGGGCCTGATCACCGGCGAGATGCTCCGGCCGGGCGCCGTGGCTGTCGACGTCGGGATGACCCGCACCGACGCCGGCCTGGTCGGCGACCTCGACCCGTCCGTGTGGGACATCGCCTCGAAGGTGGCACCCACCCCCGGCGGGGTGGGCCTGATGACCCGGGCGATGCTCCTCGCCAACGTGGTGGAGCGGGCGGAGAAGTCCTCCCGGTGAGTCAGCCCAGCCGCGGAGGTCTCCCCCGGGATGTGCCGTTCGGTTCGGTGGGGGCGCCGTTCGGCTCAGCGGAAGCGGAGGTGGCCCGGGAGGATGCCCCCGCCGACCCCGGGCGGAACGACTCCGGAGTGGCGGCCGGTGGTGCGGCGGCCGATACGACGAAAGAGCCGTTGCCCGTCGAGGGGCCGGTCGGTCCGCAGGTGCCGATCATTCCCGATCCGCCGGCGCCGGGCACCGTGCCTCCGCCCGGGGTCCCGTTCACCGGACCGGACCGCACCCGGCACGATCCCGGACTGCGCTGGACCTGGCTGGCGATCGTGGTGGGGATCATGGCCGTCGGGGTGGTCCTGATCGCCCTGGGGCTGTGGCAGGCCGGAAGCTGCCTGATGGGAGCCGGGATGATCGTCGGGGCGCTGATGCGGCTCAGCATCCCCTCCCGGGAGATCGGACTGCTCCGCGTCCGGGGCAAGGCCTTCGACGTGCTGTGGATGCTCGCGGTCGGCACCGGGATCATCGCGATGGTGTTGGCCCGCTCCTGACGTCGCGGGGTCCTGGCCCGTTCCTGACGTCGTGCGGGGGCCGGGCGCGGCGGCACATCGGGCCGCGCGGGCACCCGGTCCAGCGGCCTTGGGTACGCGAGACGTGGGTACGCAAGAGGGGTGGGAACCCGCAGGCTCCCACCCCTCTCACGTTGCCCTGCCACGCCGTTGTGACCGGGAAGCTCGGAGGCTCCTCAGACCAGGCCCAACTCGTGGACCGCGGCGCGCTCGTTCTCCAGTTCCTCGATGGTGGCGGCCAGCTTGGCCTTGCCGTAGTCGCTGAACTCCAGACCCTGGACGATCTCGTACTCACCGTTCTTCATGGTGCACGGCATGCCGAACGTCAGGCCCTCGGGGACACCGTACGACCCGTCGGAGGTCACGCCCATGGTGACCCAGTCGCCGACCGGGGTACCCAGCATCAGGTCGTGCATGTGTTGGGCGGTGGCGTTCGCCGCCGAGGTCGCCGAGGAGGCGCCACGGGCCTCGATGATGGCGCCGCCACGCTTGGCGACGGTCGGGATGAAGGCGTCCTCCAGCCACTCCGGGTCGTTGACCACCTCGACCGCCGGCTTGCCGGCGATGGTGGCGTTCGTGATGTCGGGGTACTGGGTGTCGGAGTGGTTGCCCCAGACGGTGACACGCTCGATGTAGTTGACCGAGAAGCCGGTCTTCTTGGCGAGCTGTGCGATCGAGCGGTTGTGGTCCAGACGCATCAGCGAGGTGAACCGGGTGGCCGGGACGTCCGGCGCGTGGGTCCGGGCGATCAGGGTGTTGGTGTTCGCCGGGTTGCCGGTCACCAGGACGCGGACATTGTCGGCCGCGTTGTCGTTGATGGCCTTGCCCTGGGGGGCGAAGATGGCGCCGTTGGCGGCCAGCAGGTCGGAGCGGTTCATGCCCTTGCCACGCGGGCGGGCACCGACCAGCAGGCAGATGTTCGCGCCGTCGAAAGCGACGTTCGGGTCGTCCGACATCACCACACCGGAGACCAACGGCGAGGCACAGTCCTCGATCTCCATCGCGACACCCTCGAGGGCCTTCATGGCGGGGGTGATCTCCAGCAGGCGCAGCTCGACAGGGGTTTCCTTGCCGAGGAGCTGGCCGTTGATGATGCGAAACAGCAGACTGTAGGCGATGTGACCGGCACCGCCGGTGACAGCCACCTTCACGGGGGCTTGAGACACGGTGTACTCCCTTGTCGGTTGTCTTGGCGCACCCGGGGCCCGGGTCCGTACGTGGCTGACGCTAGCACCCCCGGAATCGCCCCCATGGGGTGGAGGGGGGGCTAGGCGTTGTTGTTGCTTCAAATGGTCTGACCACGGATGAATGCTGGGGAGGACGGCTGCTGGCGTGGCGGGCGCCACAGCCTGGCTGCGCCCTCGCAGGGCGTCGGCGTCGGCATTCTCGCGGGTCGTCGAGAGAGGTGACCGCCGACCGGGGCCATCCGCCGGGCTTCGGTCACCGGGCGTCGGTCACTGGAAGACGATCGTACGGATCCCGTCGAGGAGCACCCGGTGCTCGGAGAACAGCCGGACGGCCTGCGACAGGGTCCGCGACTCGACGTCCTGACCGATCGCCATCAGCTGCCGCGGGGAGTCCGCATGATCGACCCGGACGACGTTCTGTTCGATGATCGGGCCCTCGTCCAGATCGGCGGTGACGAAATGCGCTGTGGCGCCGATCAGCTTCACGCCGCGGGCGTGGGCCTGTCGGTAGGGGTTGGCGCCCTTGAACCCGGGCAGGAACGAGTGGTGGATGTTGATCGCCCGGCCCTGCAGGAAGTCGCAGAGCTCGGGGGAGAGGATCTGCATGTAGCGGGCGAGCACGACCAGCTCGATGTCCTGCTCCTCGACCACCTGCCGCACCCGGCGCTCGAAGTCGGCCTTGGTCTCCGGGGCGACATGGTGTGACTCGAAGGGCACGTGGTAGAAGTCGGACAGCTCGCGCAGGTTCTCGTGGTTGGACAGCACCAGCGGCACGTGCACCGACAGCTGCCCGGCGTGCTGGCGGAAGAGCAGGTCCTGCAGGCAGTGCCCGGCCCGGGACGCCAGGATCAGGGTCTGCAGCGGCCGGCCGACCACGTCGATCTGCCAGCTGGCCCGCAGCTCCCGGGCCACCGGCGTCAACTGGTCGACGATCGCCTCGCGCGGCCGCTGGGTGGCGAACTGCAACCGGATGAAGAAGTTGCCGGTGTCCTGGCTGGAGAACTGCTGCAGCTCGGTGATGTTGCCCTCGGCGCCGACCACGGCTCCCGACACCTTGTGCACGATGCCCGGCCGGTCCTTGCAGCTCAGTGTGACCACCCACTGGTCGGCGCTGCCGTCGATCCCTGTCGCCACGTTCTGCCCCTCGATCACCCCGTCAGGCTAGCCGACCGACTCACCGGCACGGACACCGCTCAGTGGCCGGAGCGCTCGGTTCAGAGATTGTGGCGTTCGTACGCCGGCTCGCGGGTGCCGGCGATCGCCGCGCACAGCCGGACGGTGTCGACCGCGGCCCGGGTGTCGTGCATCCGGATCACCCGGGCGCCCTGCTGGATGCACCAGGTGGCGGCCACCACGGAGCCGACGGTCCGCTCGTCGCGGTCGCGACCGAGGGCCTCGCCGATGAAGTCCTTGTTGGAGACGGCGGCCAGGGTCGGCAGGCCCAGCGCGACGACCTCGGCGAACCGGCGGGTCAGCTCGAGGGTGTGCCGGGTGTTCTTGTTCAGGTCGTGGCCCGGGTCGAGGACGATCTGCTCGTCGGGTACGCCCAGGCTGCGGGCCCGCTCGAGCCGATCGGCGAGGAAGGCGACCACGTCGTCCACCACGTCGTCGTAGTGCGGGCGGTGGTGGTGTGCGTGCGGCGCGGCCAGGCAGTGGGTGATGATCAGGGTGGCGCCGGTCGAGGCGGCCAGCTCGGCCAGGGCCGGATCAGCCAACCCCGAGGTGTCGTTGATCACCGCGGCGCCGGCGGCCAGTGCGCGTTCCGCGACCGCCACCCGGGTGGTGTCGACCGAGATCACCACGTCGCTGGCGGCGGCCACCGCTTCGACCACCGGGACGACCCGCGCGATCTCCTCGGCCTCCGCCACCTCCGCGGTGTCGGGGGAGAACGGCACCCCGCCGATGTCGACCCAGTCGGCGCCCTCCGCGGCGGCGGCCAGTGCGGCGTCGACGGCGGCGTCCAGCCGGTACGTCCGGCCACGGTCCCAGAAGCTGTCCGGGGTCCGGTTCACCACCGACATCACTGCGGCCTGCCGGTCGAAGTCGAACGTCCGCCGGCCGATGGTCCGGATCCCGAAGCGGGGAAGAGTCGTCACGTCGTCGATTGAAACAGATCACACCAGGCCAGGGCGGTCGTCTCCCGGACTGGCGCCGGTCCCGGCCTGAGGACACGACGTGCACGACCGCGTCGCTCCCGCCCTGCCGGTATCCTGTGCGGGTGATCGATGACCACAGTATCGGCGCCTCCCCGCACCGGTGCCCGAGCCGGGCACCGCGGCCGCTGACGCGGGGAGGCGGGCCTCGATGAGCCAGCTGATCGGCGAGATCGTCCTGGTCCTTTTCTTCACGCTCTGCGGAGGCTTCTTCTCGGCGGCGGAGATGGCGTTGATCTCCCTGCGCGAGAGCCAGATCAAACAGCTCCGGACGCGCGGCCGGCGGGGTCAGAAGGTCGCTCACCTGGCGGCGGATCCGCAGCGCTTCCTGTCCGCCGTGCAGATCGGCGTGACCCTGTTCGGCTTCCTGTCCTCCGCCTTCGGCGGTGCGACCATCGCCGGCCGCCTCACCCCGGTGCTGGTGAACTGGGGGGTGCCGACCGGGCTCGCCTCGACGATCTCCCTGGTCATCATCACCATCATCATCTCCTACGTGTCGATCGTGCTCGGCGAGCTCACCGCGAAACGGCTGGCCATGCAGCGGGCGGAGTCGTTCGCGATGGCCCTGGGCCCGACGGTCGACGGGATCGCCCGGGCGATGCGGCCGGTGATCTGGCTGCTGGAGGTCTCCACCAACGCCGTCGTCCGGCTGCTCGGCGGTCGGCCCGAGGCCGCCCGGGAGGAGGTGACCGAGGAGGAGCTCCGGTCACTGGTCTCCGACGCGGCCGCCCTGGGGGACGAGGAACGCCGGATCCTGGAGGACGTCTTCTCGGCGGGGGACCGTACGCTGCGGGAGGTGATGGTGCCGCGCACCGAGGTCGACTTCCTGCCCGGCGACACCCCGGTCTACCGGGCGGTCCGGGAGCTCACCGGGTCGCCGCACTCGCGCTACCCGGTCACCGGGGCCTCGGCCGACGACCTGCTCGGTTTCGTCCACGTCCGGGACCTGTTCGACCCGGGCTGGGCGCAGCGCGCCACCCCGGTCGAGGAACTGGTCCGGCCGATGGCGAACTTCCCGCAGACCGTCAACGTCATCCACGCCCTGGCGGAGATGCGGCGGGTGTCCAGTCACATGGCCGTCGTCCGGGACGAGTACGGCGGGACCGCCGGCATCGTCACCATGGAGGACCTGGTCGAGGAACTGGTCGGCGAGATCACCGACGAGTACGACATCGTGCAGGAGGAGACGCCGACCGCGCCGAACACCCGCGAGATCGACGGTCTGATCTCGCTGGAGGACTTCGAGGACGAGACCGGGATGGTGCTCCCCGAGGGGCCGTACGACACCCTGGCCGGCTGGTTCATGTGCCGGATCGGCGCCATCCCGACGGTGGGGGCCAGCTCCGAGGCGGAACTGGCGTTGGCCGACGATCCGGAGCAGCAGCGCAAGGTCGAGGTGTCGGTGCTCGAGATGGACGGCCGGCGGGCGGCCCGGTTCCTGATCCGGCGGACCGGTGCCGCTCCGGCCGCCGGCCGCTCGCGGGTCCCGCGGTCGGCCCCCGGCACGGCCTACTCGGCGCCCACCGCGGCCACCGGGTCCGAGGGCCGGGACGGTGCCACCGGGCACTGATCGCACCCTGAAACGATGTCGTCGGGGAGCCATCGAGGGGAACAGGAGGGGGACGGATGAACGAGGACGATCCGGACGGTGGGCTGCTGCTCAGCTCTCGCGCGGTGGGCGACATCCTGATGGCGGCCGTCCGCGACGCCGGGGGGACCCTGCTGCGCTGGCGGATGGACCATGTCGACCACCAGCCCGGCCGCGCCACCACCGCGACCTACCGGGCGCACGTCTCCTGGAGCTGGGGCGAGTCGACCGAGATCGTCGGCGTCACCTCGCGGGTCGGCGGCCCCGACGAGTCCGAACGGGCGGGGGCGCACGTCTACCACGACCCGTACGGACGGGAGGTGACGGTCTGGATCTACCCCGAGGACCCGGAGCTGCCCGGCCTGCGCACGGCGGCGTACGCCGAGGGCATCGCCGACCTGGTGAACGACTTCGGCCTGTGGACCCCGCGGGCGGGCGCGCTGTCCGGTCCCCGCCCGACGATCACCCCGGCGGACGTGCAGCTCGACGTGGTCGGCTACCGGCCCCGGCAGCGGGCGGTGCTCCGCGCCGACGTCCGCGCCGAGGGAGTGAGCCGCCGGTTCTACCTCAAGGTGCAGACCGCGGCGGAGGCCGCCCAGACCCTCGACCGGCACCGGATGCTGCGCGGCGCCGGGATCGCCGTGCCCGAGGTGCTGGTGCTCACCCACGACTCGGTGCTGGTGACCGCCGGCCTGCCGGGTCTGCCGCTGTCCACGGCGCTGTTCCGTGAGGACTCCCCGTGCACGGCCGAGGAGCTGATCGCGGTGTTGGACGCCTTCCCACCCGTGGTGGGGCGGCTGCCGCGCCGGATCCCCTGGACCGAGTCGGTGCACTACTACGTCGAGGTGGTCGCCCGGGCGATGCCGGAGCTGGAGGGCCGGCTGCTGTGGCTGGCCGACCAGGTGAGCCAGGGGCTGGCCGGCCTGCCGCCGGGGGAGGAGGCGACCCACGGGGACTTCCACGAGGGGCAGGTCCATGTCGCCGGGGGCCACATCTGCGGCCTGCTCGACATCGACGGCATCGGCCCCGGCCGGCGGGCCGACGACCTCGGCTGCCTGCTCGCCCACCTGTCGACGATCCAGCGGATGGACATCGCCCAGGCCGCGCACCTGCAACGGCTGCTGGTGGAGTGGACGCCGGTGTTCGACCGCCGGGTCGACCCGACCGAGCTGCGGTTGCGGGCGGCCGGTGTCGCGATCAGCCTGGCCACCGGTCCGCACCGCAGCCAGGAGGCGAACTGGTGCGAGGAGACCGTCGCCATCGTCAGCGCGGCCGAGGCCCTGGTCCGCCAGGTGGGCTGAGCATGACCCTGGTGGGCTGAGCGTGACCGCTGTCACGGCCGGATCCGGGCGGCCCGGAGACCGCCCGGAAGAGGGGGGATCGCCGGTACGGGCCGGGAAGGCCACCGGTAGGCTCAGCCCCATGAGTGGAATTGGTGAGACCGAAACCGGGACTCCCTTCGCGGCGGTGTATTCAGCGGCTGCGCTGGACGGTTGGGATCCGGCCAGCAAGCTGGGCGCCCCCGGGGAGTACCCCTTCACACGTGGTGTGTACCCCAAGATGTACACGACCCGTCCCTGGACGATGCGTCAGTACGCCGGCTTCGGCAATGCGCGCGAGTCGAACGAGCGCTACAAGGACCTGATCGCGAACGGGACGATGGGCCTGTCGGTGGCCTTCGACCTGCCGACGCAGATGGGCTACGACTCCGACGCCCCGATCTCCAAGGGCGAGGTCGGCAAGGTCGGCGTGGCCATCGACTCCATCGACGACATGCGCGTCCTCTTCGACGGCATCGACCTGGGCAAGGTCTCGACCTCGATGACCATCAACGCTCCGGCCGCCGTGCTGCTGCTGCTCTACCAGCTGGTCGCCGAGGAGCAGGGCACCACCGCCGACAAGCTCACCGGCACCATCCAGAACGACGTGCTCAAGGAGTACATCGCCCGCGGCACGTACATCTTCCCGCCGTCCCCGTCGCTGCGGCTGATCTCCGACATCTTCGCCTACTGCCACGACAACATCCCGAAGTGGAACACCATCTCCATCTCGGGCTACCACATGGCCGAGGCGGGCGCCACGCCGGCGCAGGAGGTGGCCTTTACCCTGGCCGACGGCATCGCCTACGTGGAGGCGGCGATCAAGGCCGGTCTGCACGTCGACGACTTCGCCCCCCGGCTGTCGTTCTTCTTCGTGGCCCGCACCACCATCATCGAGGAGGTGGCGAAGTTCCGCGCCGCCCGCCGGGTGTGGGCGAAGCTGATGAAGGAGCGCTTCGGCGCCGAGAAGCCCAAGTCGCAGATGCTGCGCTTCCACACCCAGACCGCGGGCGTGCAGCTCACCGCCCAGCAGCCGGAGGTCAACCTGGTCCGGGTCGCGGTGCAGGCGCTGGCCGCCACCTTCGGCGGTACCCAGTCGCTGCACACCAACTCCTTCGACGAGGCGATCGCGCTGCCGACCCCGAAGGCCGCTCGGCTCGCGCTGCGGACCCAGCAGGTCATCGCCTTCGAGTCCGACGTCTGCAAGACCGTCGACCCGTGGGCCGGTTCGTACGTCGTGGAGAAGCTGACCGACGATCTCGAGGCCGAGATCTGGAAGCTGATCACGCAGATCGACGACATGGGTGGCGCCGTCAAGGCGATCGAGCAGGGCTTCCAGAAGGCCGAGATCGAGGACTCCGCCTTCGCGTACGCCCAGGGCATCGACTCCGGCGAGCGGATCCAGGTCGGGGTGAACAGGTTCACCATCGACGAGGAGGAGAAGTACGACCCGCTCCGGGTGGACCCGACCATCGGCGAGCAGCAGGCCGCGCGCCTGGTCACCCTGCGCGCCGGGCGCGACAACGCCGCCGTCGACGCCGCACTGGTGAAGATCAAGGCTGCCGCCGAGGGCTCGGACAACCTGCTCTACCCGATGAAGGAGGCGCTGCAGGCCAAGGCCACCATCGGTGAGGTCTGCAACGCGCTGCGCGACATCTGGGGCACCTACACCCCCAGCGACGCCGCCGGCGCCTGAGCCGACACCGTCCGGCTCGCCGGACACCACCGTCCGGCGCCCGCCGGACACCCCGACGGCCGTCCCCCCTGGTGGGTGGCGGCCGTCCGTCGTCCCGCGCCGCCCGGTGTCCCGGGCGTAGGTCCGCTGTCCCCGGCCGGGGACCGGCGATAGGCTGGGTCAATGACCGCCTCACCCACCACGCCGGAGGTGGATCCCGGTCCCGCGATCGCGGTGGCCACCGCCGCGATCAGCGAGCGGATGATCTCCTTCCGCCGTGATCTGCACGCCCACCCCGAGCTCGGCCACGCCGAGCGGCGGACCACCCAACGGGTCGCCGACTCACTGCTGTCGATCGGCTTGGAGCCGAAGGTGCTGCCGGTCGGCACCGGCCTCACCTGCGACATCGTCGGCGACGACTGGGAGCCCGACAGGGGGCTGGTCGCATTGCGCGGGGACATGGACGCGCTGCCGCTGACCGATGCCAAGGACGTGGCGTACGCCTCGAAGAACCCCGGCGTCACCCACGCCTGCGGCCATGACGTGCACACCACTGTCGTCCTCGGGGTCGGCCACGTGCTGGTGCAGCTGCGCCGCCGGGGCCTGTTGCGCACCGGCGTCCGGCTGATCTTCCAGCCCGCCGAGGAGTCCACCCCGAGCGGCGCCCCCGACGTCATCCGGGCCGGTGCCCTGCACGGGGTGCGCGAGGCGTACGCCCTGCACTGCGACCCGCGGACCACGGTCGGCCAGATCGCCGTCAAGCGCGGCGCCATCACCTCCGCGGCGGTGAAGGTGAACGTCAACCTGCGCGGCTCCGGCGGACACACCTCCCGGCCGCACCTCACCGCTGACATCGTCGGCGCCCTCGGCGCGGTCGTCACCCAGACCCCCTTCCTGCTGTCGCGCCGGATCGACCCGCGCAGCGGGGCCTCGCTGATCTGGGGCCGGATCACCGCCGGCAGCGTCGAGAACGCCATCCCGCGGATCGGTGAGCTGGGCGGGACGCTGCGAGTGCTGGATGTCCCGGGATGGAAGCAGTCGGTGGCGCTGCTGCCGGAGCTGATCACCGGGATCGTCGCCCCGTTCGGGGTCGAGGTGGACGTCGACATCGATCCCGGCATCCCGCCAACGGTCAACGACCCCCGCGGCGTCGCCCGGCTGGTCGACGCCGCCGAACGCCAGCTCGGGCCGCAGTCCGTCGCCCGGACCGCCCAGTCGCTGGGCGGGGAGGACTTCGCCTGGATCCTGCAGGCGGTGCCCGGGGCGATGGCCCGGCTGGGTGTCCGCCCCCGCGGGGTCGCGGAGGCCGACTGGCCCGACATCCACCAGGCGCGGTTCGACGTCGACGAGGGCTGCATCCCGGTCGGGGTCAAGGTGCTGAGCCGGCTCGCCGCCACGCCCACCCATTACTCACCGCGCCCGGACGGGTCACCGCGCCCGGACGGGGTGGCCGCGACAGCGCGGGCTCCGCAGGACGCCGGATGACCGGGGTCCCGACGACTGCGGGTCCCGAGGATCGAGGAGCTCCGATG
This sequence comes from Raineyella sp. W15-4, assembly GCF_033170155.1. Taxonomy (GTDB): domain Bacteria; phylum Actinomycetota; class Actinomycetes; order Propionibacteriales; family Propionibacteriaceae; genus Raineyella. The sequence goes on from NZ_CP137079.1 coordinate 951,423, forward strand.
ACCGAGATCGACTGGGCCGCGCTCCGGCGCGCGGCCCGCGCGGCCTGTGGTCGGGCGTACGCCCCCTACTCCGGGTTCCCGGTCGGCGCCGCGGCGCTGGTCGACGACGGCAGGGTGGTGTCCGGCTGCAACGTCGAGAACGCCTCGTACGGGGTCACCCTGTGCGCCGAATGCGGTCTGGTGTCCTCCTTGGCGCTGGGCGGCGGTGGCCGCCTGGTGGCCCTCGTCTGCGTGGACGCCACCGGGGGACCACTGATGCCCTGCGGCCGGTGCCGGCAGCTGCTGGACGAGCACGCCGCCCCCGGGATGCTGGTGCAGACCGGGGACGGGCCGATCACGCTGGGCGCGCTGCTGCCCCGGGCGTTCGGACCGGTCGATCTGGAACGGGTCGCGGCCGAACCGGTGGTGGCCGGGCCGCTGCCCGCCCCGGCGTCCTCGCGGCCGACCCCGGTGTCTCCTCGACCGGTCTCCCCGCGGCCGGCCCCGGCCGAGCCTGCGGACCTCCCCGCGGACACCCCGGTCGGCCCACCGGCGGCACCGGCCGCGGCCCCTCCCGCGGCGACCGCCCCGGGACCGGACCAGGCGTACGACCCGGCGCGACGTCCGTACGATCGGCATGACGACCCCCGGTACGGCGGCACCCCCGCCGCACCGGACACTTTCGACCCCGAGGACTTCCAGTGACCTCCACGGATCTCGGCGACCCCGCCGATCCCCGCTCCCTCGCCCCCCACCCCGCCGCCCCCAACCCTGCTGACCCCCGCCCCCTGGACCGGGCCCGGCTGCGGGACCTGCCCAAGGTCGCGTTGCACGACCACCTGGATGGCGGGCTGCGACCGCGCACGCTGCTCGAGCTGGCCGCCGCGGTCGGCCATCCGCTGCCCGCGGACTCACCGGCGGCACTGGCCGACTGGTTCTTCGAGGCGGCGAACTCGGGCTCCCTGGAACGCTATCTGGAGACCTTCGAGCACACCGTCGCGGCGATGCAGACCGAGGAGGCGCTGCACCGGGTGGCGTACGAGTTCGTCCTCGACCAGGTCGACGACGGGGTGGTCTACGCGGAGGCGCGGTGGGCACCGGAGCAGCACCTGCGTCACGGGCTGACGCTGTCCGCCACCGTCCGGGCGGTCGGCGCCGGCCTCAAGGACGGGATGGCCGCGGCGCGCCGGGACGGGCATCCGATCATCGTCCGACAGCTGCTCACGGCGATGCGCCAGGCCGATCGGTGGGAGGAGATCGCCGGTCTGACGATCCGCCGCGACGACGACGTGGTTGCCGGCTTCGACATCGCCGGGCCCGAGATCGGCTTCCCACCGACGCGGCATCTGGAGGCGTTCCGGAGCCTTGAACGGGCCGGTGTGCCGTACACCATCCATGCCGGTGAGGCGGCCGGTCCGGTCTCGATCGCCGAGGCGGTCGACGTGTGCCACGCCGATCGGATCGGACACGGGGTGCGGATCGTCGAGGATATCGACCTGACCGGGGAAACTCCGGTGCTCGGTGAGATCGCCACCGAGATCCGCGAGCTGCGGATTCCGTTGGAGGTCTGCCCGACGTCGAACCTGCAGACCGGGGTGGCAGCGACCCTGGCCGAGCACCCGGTGGACATTCTCCATCGGCTCGGCTTCTCGGTGACGATTTCGTGTGACAACCGGCTGGTCAGCCGCACGACGCTGAGCCGGGAGTACGCCCGGTTGGTGGAGACCTTCGGATGGACGCTGGCCGACATCCGACGGACCGTCGACATCGCCGTCGGAGCCGCGTTCGTCGACGAGGTGACCCGAACGCGGCTGGCCGAGGTGGTCGCCGCCCAGTGGCCGCGATAGGGGATCGGCTGCGCGGGGCTCGCAGCGGCATGCGCCCCAAGACCGCCGACCCGGGCGCCCGCGACGCAGCCGACAACCTGATCGTCACTGTTCGTTCACTCGTAGTTCATCTGTAGTGCTGGGTGAGGGCCCTCCGATCCGTCAGCATGGGGACATGCCTCCACGTCGACGGACCCTCGGTGCGCTCGGCGCCACCTTCGCCCTCGCTCTCGTCCTCGGACTCGCGGCCTGCGGCGGCGGGGGAGCGGCGGCGCCGTCGGATCGTACGCTGCGGATCGTCGCCGGGTCGGAACAGCGGGCCGTCCTCGACGAGATCGTGGTGCCGTGGTGCAAGGCGCAGCGCTACACCTGCGAGTACACCCTGATGGGTTCGGTCGACCAGGCCCGGTTACTGCAGTCGGGCTCGACCAAGTACGACGCCTACTGGTTCGCCTCCTCGGTGTTCGCCCAGATCGGCGATTCCCAGGGCACGCTGCGTGACACCCAGTCGATGTTCGTCACCCCGGTGGTCTTCGCCGGCCGCACCTCGGCGATGCAGCGACTCGGGCTGGTCGGCAGGTCGGACGTCACCGTCGGCGACGTCCTCACCGCCATCCAGGGCGGCTCGGTGAAGGTCTGGTCGACCAACCCGACCCAGTCCAACTCGGGGGCGACCACCCTGCTGGCCTTCATGAACCACTTCGCCGGCAACGGACCGGGGCAGCCGCTGACCGCGGCCCAGCTCGACTCCCCGGCCGTCGACCAGGGCATCACCACCTTCGTCCAAGCGATGGACCGGACGCCCCCGTCGACCGGCACGATGATGGAGGAGTGTGTCGCCGCCCCCGACCAGTGCGACACCGTGTTCACCTACGAGGCGCTGGTGATCGAGCAGAACAAGCAGCTCGTCGCGCAGGGCAAGGAGCCGTTCTACGCGGTCTATCCGCAGGGGGCGCTGGCGATCAGCGACGCCCCGCTGGGCTTCCTGCCGACCGGGACGGCCGACCAGGCCAAGGAGAAGATCCTGCTCGCGCTGCAGGACTACCTGCTGAAGGACGACGCGGCGCGCAGCGCCCTGCTCGGGCTCGGGCGCCGTCCCGCCGATGCCATTGGGCTCACCCTCGACCACCCCGACACGACGGTGTTCAACCCGGCCTGGGGGATCAAGACCGACATCCGGGAGCAGGGCATCAGCTATCCTTCCGCCGCGGTGATCGAGCAGGCGCTGGAGCGCTACCACACCCGCTACCGCCGTCCGGTGACCAGTTACTACTGTCTCGACGGCTCCGGCTCGATGTCCGGGGACGGCTGGGACGGTGTGAAGGCGGCGGCGCACCAGGTCTTCGATCCGGACCAGGCCCGGCTCAACCTGCTGCAGACCGGCCCGCAGGACCGGACCACCGTGCAGGTCTTCAACGACCGCCGAGCGGCCGGGCCGTTCACCGTGGACGGCAACGACCCGGCTCAGCTGCGCCAGCTGGAAGCCGATGTGACGGCCTACAAGCCGGGCGGTGGCACCAACATGTACCGCTGCCTCGACGATGCGGTCGCCGAGCTGGCCAAGGACACCATCGCGGGCCGCAAGAAGCTCATCGTGGTGATGTCCGACGGTCGGTCCACCGGCGACGCGACGGCCGGCCAGGACCGGGTCCGCGCCGCCGGGGTGCCGGTGGTGTCGATCGCCTTCGGTGACGCCGACCCGGACCAGCTCACCGGCGTCGCGCAGGCCAGCGGCGGGGCGTACGTGAAGTCGGACGACCTGGTGGCGGCGCTGCGCGAGGCGGCGGGGTACAAGTGATCCGGCGACTCGCCGCACCACTGGCGATCCTGGTCGCGATCGCCGTGTTCGTGGTGCTCTTCCTGCTGCTCTCCGGCGCCGGGCCGGCGCTGCGGTTGGGCGCGCCGGTGCTGCTGGCAGCGGTGGCGGCGACCGGGACCTACCTGATGCTGGCCCGCTCCGAGCACCAGCTGCAGGCCGACGACTACAGCAGTGACGCCCGGGCCAGGGTGCGCGAGGTCGAGGCCACCCTGCAGAAGACCGGCACCGCGGCCCGCCGGATCCGCGACCCGCAGGTCCGGGCGGCCGTCGCCCGCGCCGGCGAGGTGGTGCCCGAGCTGCTCGACCGGATCGCCGAGACCCAGCCGAGCAGCCTCTACTCCTCGGCCGCCCGCTTCGGTGGCCATGTCACCAGCCTGCTCGGGCTGGTCGAGAAGTACGCCGACATCGAGCAGCACCCCGAGTACTACACCGAGGCACCGCGGCTGCTGGCCGACGGCCGGGCGGCGGTCGAGCGCTTCGACCAGTTCGCCCTCGACAGCATCCGTCTCGTCACCCAGGGGGACATGGCCGAGTACCAGGCCAACCTGGACACCGTGGCACCCCCCGAGCTACCCACCCTGGAAGGTTGAGATGCGCCATCGCGGAAGGTTCTTCGTCGGCCTGGCACTGGTGCTGGCGGTGCTCGTCGCCGGCGGCTACCTGATCATCCGGCAGCAGACCTGGGTCCCGCAGGTGACGGTCAGCTGCGTCGGCGGCTCGGAGAAGTCCGAGTTCATGCACGACCCGGACGTCGTCCGGATCCTCAAGGACCGCTACGGGCTGACCGTCAACTGGCAGTCGATGGGCTCCTACGACCAGGTGCTGATGTCCACCGACGAGATCAAGCAGCGCGGCTGGGACTGCCTGTGGCCGTCCAGCGCCTCGGCTCAGCACGTGTTCGAGGCCAAACATGCCGGTGCGTTCGGCCAGTACCGCGCCGAGACGGTGCTGCAGTCGCCGGAGGTGGTGTACGCCGGCCCGCAGGGGACCGATGCCCTGGTCCGCGCCGGACTGGTCGAGCAGCGCAACGGCACCCACTACATCGTCAACACCCGCGGGCTGCTGCTGGACAACGCGCTGAAGGGGAAGACCTGGCAGGACCTCAAGGCCGGCAACCTGCAGGGCCCGGTCAACATCTCCTCCACCGACCCGGTGAAGTCCAACTCCGGCTTCACCCTCGCCCAGCTCGAACTGACCATGGTGGCCACCCCGGACGCCTCCCGGCCGCCCACCCCGGACGAGGCCCGCCAGGCACTGCCGACGATGCGGCGGATCTACGACTCCCAGGGCCTCCAGGCCACCTCCTCCGACAACGGCTTCCGGCAGTGGCTCACCCAGGGCGGGGAGTACCAGTCCCCGCTGTACGCCGGCTACGAGAACCAGATCATCCAGCAGGTGACCTCCGGGCCGCGCGCCGACGCGGTGCTCAAGGAGGTCCGCATCCTCTACCCCGAGCCGACGATCTACTCCGACCACCCGGTGCTTGCCCTGAATGCCGATGCGGCGCGACTGATCGAGGCCCTCAAGGACGAGGAGCTGCAGACCCTGGCCTGGAAGCGCTACGGCTTCCGGTCCGCGATCAACGCCGGGTTGAACGACGTCGCCGACTTCTCCCAGATCCCGCTGGCGCCGCAGTTCCGCACCATCCCCGCCCCGAACTCCGAGGTGACCCTGGCGCTGCTGAGTTGCCTGCAGGACCGTACGACCTGCGGCTGATCCGCCCCGACCCCGCCTCCCGACCCCGCCTCCCGACCTTCCGCCCACCGGGCCGCCACCACCGGGCCCGCCCCGACCGATCCCGACAGGAGCAGTCCATGTCCGAGATGTCCATCGATTTCGGTGCCCTCACCGGTGGCGCCCCGCCGGCCGCCGGTGCCGCCGACTCCGCCCTCGCCGGCGTCGCCGACCAGCTGCTGCACGAGCAGAAGTCCGGCACCGGGGAGCTCCGGATCGGCGGTGAGTCCGCCGCCGACGTGGCCCTGCCCGGTCAGGCCCCCGGCCAGTTCAGCTGTCTGGCGATGCTGTCGGCGACCCAACAGGAGCAGGCCCGGTCGGCCGGTAAGCAGCTGTTCCCGAAGATGCTCAACAACACCGACCTGATGGCCGAGTTCGGCAACCAGGCCATCGACGCGGTGAACATGCAGGTCAACCGGATCTTCCGCGAGCTCGGCCCGGTCGAGATCCCGGAGCTGACCGCGATGATGAAGCAGATCAACGACACGATGCGGTCCTTCCGGAAGCGCTACGACCCGAACGCCCCCGACGTCCGGGAGGCGTTCGACCGGTTCATGGACTCGGTCCGCGGGGTCTTCCGCCGCGGTCGCGACTTCGTCGAGATGCTCTTCGAGGAGTCCCGTACGGTCGAGCAGCAACTGGACCGGATCGCCGGCCAGCTCGTCGACAAGCAGCGGGAACTCAAGCGCAACGTGGTGCTCTGCGACGAGCTCTACCGGGCCAACGAGCAGTCGATCAGCCAGCTCGTCGGCGCGATCGCAGTGATGGAGACCATCCGGGACGAGGCCGCCCAGGCCCTGCAGGGCATCGTCATCGACCCCGCCGATCCGGACAAGCGGGACAAGGAGGAGCTGCGCAACCGGATCGCCGAGTTCATCCAGGCGATGGAGGTGCGGGTCAACGAGTTCCAGCAGCGCCTCTTCGTCGCCTGGTCGACCTCCCCGCAGGTGCGCAACACCCGCACCCTGCACTACGGACTGGGACAGCGACTCGCCCTGTTGGTCAACCTGACCATCCCGACGATGAAGCTCACCATCGCCCAGTGGGCGCTGCTGCTGCAGGCCCAGCAGGCCGCCGAGATGCAGCAGGCCGTCGCCGACGGAGCGAACGACGTCCTGCAGGCGTACGCCCAGGCGTCCGGCCGTACGGTCGGCGAGGTGGCCCGGACCATCCAGACCCCGACGCTGCGCCCGGAGACGATCCTGGAGGTCGCCACCTCGCTGGACCAGCAGGCCGAGTCGATGATCGACGCGGTGAAGTACGGCCACCAGGCCCGTCAGGACGTGGTCAACGCGCTGATCGCCGCGCAGCACTCGATCAGCCAGTCCTCCGACAAGCTGGCCGGGACGGTCGCCGAGCTGGTGACGAAGGCCGAGGAGCCGCTCGCCCTGCCGGCGATCCCACAGCTGCCCGACGCGGTGCTGGAGCAGTCGTCACGGCTGGCGCAGCCCGCGCAGCGCTGAGCTATCCGGCGCGGCGCGGCGGCCGGGACCCGTCGCCGAGGGCGGTCGCTCCGCCGGAGAGTTCGGTGATCGCGGCCGCCAGGGCCGAACGGGTCGCGTCGGTGACGATCACCGGCCACCGCCAGGGCGGCAGCCCCTCGGCGGCGACCTCGAGGTAGCTCCCGGAGCGATGCAGCCAGCTGAGGCTGAAGTCACCCCACTCCCGGGTGACCGGGTCGGCGCCCTCACCGGGATCGAGCCGCAGACCGTCGTGGTCGAGGGTGAGCAGCTCCGGTGAGCCACTGTCGCTGATCGGGTAGTGCTGCTTGTGCCGGAACGACCAGCCGGCGCCGATCCCCAGCAGCACCAGCAGGATGCCCGGCACCAGACTGGTCTGGCGCTCGCCGACGAGCGCCGCCACGATGAGCCACACCCCGCCACCGATGCCGATCAGGACCGAACCGATCAGCCCGATCCGGCCGTTGCGCCGCATGTCGGCCCACCGCCTGCGGTCGATGCGCACGACGAAGCTCTCCATGGGGCGAGTATGTCAGCCCGCGGTGCAGCCGGGTCGGTTCGCGGGAGGATTGCCCGACCGGTGCGGGGCCGGCCCGGCGCGGGTGTGGGACCGTATCGCCGGCGTCGGGCCCGGCGCGGCGGGCGATATCGTGTGACCCATGACTTCATCCCGTGTGCTGACCGCTGTTGCCTGGCCGTACGCGAACGGACCTCGCCACATCGGCCACGTGTCCGGCTTCGGCGTACCCTCCGATGTCTACGCGCGGTACATGCGGATGAGCGGCCACCAGGTGCTGATGGTGTCGGGCACCGACGAACACGGCACCCCGATCTCGGTGCAGGCGGAGAAGGAGGGCGTCCCGGTCCGGGAGCTCGCCGACAAGTACAACCGGATCATCGTCGAGGACCTGCAGGGGCTGGGCCTGTCGTACGACCTGTTCACCCGGACGACGACGCGGAACCACTACCGGGTGACCCAGGAGGTCTTCCTGTCGCTGCACCGCAACGGCTACGTGGTCGCCCGGCCGACCCGCGGCGCGATCAGCCCGTCGACGGGGCGTACGCTGCCCGACCGCTACATCGAGGGCACCTGTCCGATCTGCGGCTACGAGTTCGCCCGCGGCGACCAGTGCGACAACTGCGGCAACCAGCTCGACCCGATCGACCTGAAGAACCCCCGCTCCCGGATCAACGGCGAGACGCCGCTGTTCGTCGAGACCGAGCACTTCTTCCTCGACCTGCCGGCGCTGGCCGGATCGATCAGCGACTGGCTGGCGACCCGCAAGGACTGGCGGCCCAATGTGATCAAGTTCTCCCAGCACCTGATCGACGATCTCCGGCCGCGGGCCATCACCCGTGACCTCGACTGGGGGGTCCCGATCCCGCTGGACGGCTGGCGCGAGGAGCCGATGAAGCGGCTCTACGTGTGGTTCGACGCGGTCATCGGCTACCTGTCGGCAAGCATCGAATGGGCCGCCCGGACCGGCGACCCGGATGCGTGGAAGGCGTGGTGGCACGACCCGGAGACCGTCGCCTCGTACTTCATGGGCAAGGACAACATCGTTTTCCACACGGTGATCTGGCCCGGCATGCTGCTCGGCCACAACGGGCAGGGCGATCACGGCGGTGAGCCCGGCACGTTCGGGGTGCTCGACCTGCCCACCGAGGTGGTCTCCTCGGAGTACCTGACGATGAGTGGCTCGAAGTTCTCCACCTCGCGCGGCCGGGTGATCTACGTCGGCGACTTCCTGAGGGAGTTCGGCCCCGACGCGCTGCGGTATTTCATCGCGGTGGCCGGCCCGGAGAACCAGGACACCGACTTCACCTGGGAGGAGTTCGTCCGCCGCAACAACACCGAGCTCGCCGCCCAGTGGGGCAACCTGGTCAACCGCGCGGTCTCGATGGCCTGGAAGAACGTCGGGGCGATCCCGCAGCCCGGTGAGCTGCAGGAGGTGGACCGTACGCTGCTCGACGCCTCCCGCGCGGCTTTTGACATTGTCGGCGAGGCGCTGACGCACAGCCACTTCAAGCACGGCATCGGCGAGGTGATGCGGATCGTCGGGCTGGCGAACCAGTACCTCTCCGAGACCGAGCCGTGGAAGCTGAAGGACGACCCGGCCCGCCGCGACACTGTGCTGTGGACGGTGCTTCAGGTGGTCTCCGACTGCAACACGATGTTCACCCCGTTCCTGCCGCACTCGGCGCAGAAGATCTACGAGATGCTCGGCGGTGAGGGTGTCTGGGCGGCGCTGCCGCAGATCCGTACGGTCTCCGAGGAGGGCGGCCCGGACTACTCGGTGTTGATGGGCGACTACGCCTCGGCGGCGGCCGTCTGGGAGTCCCGACTGGTGCAGCCCGGCATCCCGCTGGCCAAGCCGGAGCCGCTGTTCGCCAAGCTCGACGAGAAGCTGGCCGAGACCGGGCCGGAGTGGGCGCCGATCGAGGCCGCGGTCTGAGAGCCGCCGGGTCGGACCCGCCGTTCGACTGCTTGACGGTGTGTTAACTGGATAATAACCTCCAGTATATGAGAACAGCGCCGCCGTTGGTCGCGCCGATCTTCCGGTCGGAGGGACAGGCGCGCCTACTCGCCGCACTCTTGTTGACCCAGGACGAGATGAGCCTGACTGATCTCGCTGAGCGTACGCAATTGGCGTATCCGACCGCGCACCGTGAGGTCGGGCGGCTGCTCGATGCCGGCGTGCTCGCCGAACGTCGGATCGGGCGGACGCGGCTGATCCGGGCCAATCCGGACAGCCCACTGGTGCCGCCGCTGCGGGAGATCCTGCTCATCGCCACTGGACCGGTGGTCCTGCTGGCGGATGCCCTCGTCGCGATTCCGAAGATCGAGTGCGCTTTCCTGTACGGGTCGTTCGCCGCGCGCGCACAAGGCGAACCTGGACCGCCGCCTCACGACATCGACGTGATGGTGATCGGCACCCCCGATCCGGTCGCCGTGGACGACGTCTGTGAACAGGTCGAATTGCGGGTCGGGCGGCCGGTCAACGCTACGATCCTTACTTCTTGGGAGTGGTCGGAGGACACTGGCTTCTTGCAGAACGTCCGTGCCCGTCCACGGGTGGCGATCCTCGGGAACCTGCCGTGATATTCGCGCCGCTGACTCCGGCGCAGCACAACGCCATCGGTGAGCTGGTCGGGACTCGACGTCTTGAGGCGGTGCCGCCAGACCTCGAACGCGCGGATGCCTTCACAGTCAGTCCAGCTCGCTGCCGAGGTCGGTGCGCAGATATCCGGCGATCGCGGTCGTGTCCAGACCGAGCGCCCGCATCGCCGTCAGATACTCGTGGGTGAGTCGATCGGCTTCGGCGGAGACATCCGGACGCTGCAGCGCCACCCGGGTCCCGTGTCGGCCGGCCGTCTCGACGTGGCCGGCGGCCTCCAGCTCCCGGTACGCCCGGGCGACCGTGTTGGGGGCGATGCCGAGATCCTCGGCGAGTCGACGCACGGGGGGAAGCCTGGTGCCGGGGAGGAGGGTGCCCGCCCGGATCTGATCGATCACCTGCTGTCGCAACTGCTCGTACGGTGCGGTCCGGGCTGCGGGGTCGATGCGGAGCACCATGGTCACACTGTCCCCGGCGCCATGTAGTCGGTCGCGTCGACGGCCGCACTGCGAGCGATCACGATGGCGATCCACAGTGCCATGGTGTCCATCAGCCCTCCTCAGAGGAAATTGTATCAATACAAATAATGTACTGATACAAAGGTGGTGGTGCAAGGGGTGCTGCGGGGTGGAGTCCAACGGCATCGCTGTCGTGGCTGCTAGACCGCCCGGCACACGGGTCCGCCCCGGGTCTCGCCGCATATTCGCCGGCTGCGGGTGATTGTCAGTGGGATGGTGGAGGCTTTGACCTGTATCGTACATGTGTTCGCATGAGGGGGAGTCGTGTGGGGCTGGTCAGATGCGGTCGGTGTGGAGCGAATGCCACAGGCGCGGGCTGAGGACGTGGGGGTCGGGATCCAAGGGGCGGTGACCGCTCAGGCCCGGTGCGACGCCCGGCTGTTGGAACTGGTGGGTGAGTTCGATGCGGGCACGGGGTGGGCCTGGTACGACGGGATCACCTCGTGTGTGCACTGGCTGATGTGGGCCTGTTCGATGGGTCCCGGCACTGCGCGGGAGCATCTGCGGGTGGCTCGCGCGCTGCGCTCGATGCCGATCATCGCGGCCCGGTTCGCGGACGGGGACCTGACGTATTCGAAGGTGCGGGAGCTGACGAGGGTCGCCGGGCAGGTCGACGAGGACGCACTGTGTGATCTCGCCCTCGCCCAGACCGCGTCCCAACTGGCGCGGACGGTCCGGGAGTACCGTGCCCACGCCGGCACCCACCTCGGCCAGGAGTCGCGGCGGCGGTTGTCGTGGCGGGAGACCGACGACGGGATGGTCAGGCTCAGCGTCACCCTGCTGCCCGAGGAAGCCGCGGTGCTGCACGGCGCGCTCGATGCCGCCACCGACCTCCAGCTCGATGCCCCCGGCTCCGGTTCGGACCCGGAGCCGTCACGTCCGGCGTTGGATCAGGTCGCCGGGCTGTGTGAGGTTGCCCGGGGATATCTGACCACGGTGCCCGCGTCGTCGGTCGACGATCCTCATCTTGTCGTCGTCCATGTCGACGCCGAATGCCTCGCCGCCACTTTCGATCAGCCGGTCGCCCGCGAGCCTGCAGTGCCCGGAGCAGCAGGCTCCGGGATCGTGGGTGTGCCCTCCGCCACCGGAGACGGAGACGCTACCTGCGACGTTCCCGCGGGAACGTCCCCGCGACCTCGGGTGGAGGTCGGGCCGAGCCATGATGTGCTCGACGGTCCAGCCCACGACATCCGGGGCTACAACCACAACCGGCGCCACAACGACAACCGGGGTCACTCCGATCCGGTCCAGCATGGTCGGGCGTGGATCGAACGCGGCGGTCCGATCGAGGCCGCGACGGCGGCCCGCCACGCCTGTGATGCGCCGCTGATCGGGATGATCATCGACCGTCACGGTGACATCCTGGCGATGGGACGAGCCCGGCGTCTGGCCAGCCCGGCTCAACGGCGGGCCCTCCGCGTACGCGACGGCGGCTGTCGCTTCCCGGGGTGTTCCCAGCACCGCCGTCTCAAGGCCCACCACATCGTGTCCTGGGCCGACGGTGGCCCGACCGATCTGGACAACCTGATCCTGCTCTGCCAGGCTCACCACACCTACGTCCACGAGGGCGGGGTCCGGATCACCGGCGGCCCCGGAGCGTGGGTGTTCATCCTGCCCGGCGGCACGGTGATCAACCCGGCCGGCCCCGACACGGCGATGGCTTCCGACCAGATCGACGCGATCGTACGAGGAGCGACAGAGGCCGCCGCCCGCCAACCGGACCGGGTGTTCCCGCCCGGCGCGGGCGAAGGCTTCGAGATCGTCGCATGCGTCCGACGACTCTTCGACATCCGGCTACCCACCGACACTCCGCCCGCCCTCGACCCTGCGGCATAGGTGGCGCAGCGGGTCGCCGGCAGGAGTTCGCCGGCAGGTGGCTGAGTCCGCGACCTACAGTGTGACCATGGTCCAGCCGAACGGAACGGTGATCACCCTGGTGGCCGGTGACGCGCAGACCGTCGAGGATCTCCTGGAGAAGTTGGAGCGACGCCACCTGCACAACGTCGATGCGGTCTCGCTGCGCTCCGGGGACGCCCGGGACGCGACCCCCAGGCTGTTGTCGTCGCACGCCACCTACATCGTCAGCGACGCCGATCCCCTCGAGCACGTCGCCGCGGCCTGGGTGGAGTTCTTCGACAGCAGGTCCACCCTCGGTACCCTCGAGATCGAGGTGGAGCGCGCCGTGGAGCAGCTGGAGTCGGGTGTGGTGGTGATGCCGGACTACTACCTGCTGCTCGACCCGGTGGGGCTCGAGGGCACCTGGCGGCACTGGTGGCTCGGCGTTCTGCCGGCCCAGTCCCGTAACCGGGTGCTGCCGACACCGGCCTCCGTCGACCGCGTCAACAGGCTGCTGTCCCGGCTCCCCAGCGGGCGGGCCTGGCCGCGACCGGCGCGGTGGCTGCGTACGCTCGAGCGGACCGTCCCCGACCGGGCCGGCTTGGAGTCCGGCTCCATGTCGGGACTGACCGAGATGGGGTCGTCTGACTGAGATGATGCTGTCTGACTGAGCGCGGGTCGTCGGACCCGGCTCGCGCCGTGCACAGCGGCACTGCGAGCGCTGCCGCCGGCGCGAGGTACGTGCGTCGCACGTCGTGAAGTTGCCGCCGGATGGTCTCAGTTGGCGCCTGATGTCTTAGCTGGGGAGTGCACCTCCAGGGTCACTCCGGGTAGGCCTGCTCCGTGCGATCCAGCAACGGAGCGGGGAGGCCGCTCAGGTGTGGCTGGAAGAAGCCCAGCGCATAGTCGTCGATCACCTGGTGGGCGTACGTTCCGGACTTCGGGCCGGCCAGGCCGAACCATCGCAGCCCCCGCGACCACAGTGGCGCATCGGTGAAGTCCACGTGTGAGATGTCGGGGATCCGCACGTAGTACCCCTGCGTCCCCAACTGGTCGAGGGTGGCCCGCATCGTCGCATGGTGGGCTGCGATCTGCTCCTCGGACCAGCCGCCGGGAGCGTTCGCGACGGCGTTCGTGGTGGTGCCGCACAGGCTGTGCGGGGCCTCGGCGGGTAGAGGGGAGATCCGCGCCGGCGCCGATCGCTGTAGCACGCCCCGCCGGGCGGTGCGTCGTCTCCGCTGTCGCTGGTTGTGGGCCGTCGTGGTGCCCTCAGACCACCGGGGCGAAGCCGATACCCGCCTCGTCGCAGGCGGCGGCGAGGCGCTTGTCCCGGGTCCACACCGTCGCGCCTTCGACGAGCAGCGCGGAGCCGAACAGATGCGCATCCACCGCACTGAGGCCTCGGCCCCACAACCGGTGGGCCGCGACGAGTGCCAGCAGCTCGTGGTGGCTGAGTGTCGGGAATCGACGCAGGCCGGTGAGTTCCCTGATCAGCGTGCCTCGCCGCCGCAGTGACCCGAGAGCCAACTCCTCGATCACCATCGGGTGGCATCCGACGAGGTCATTCTCGAGGAGGCTGATCAGGCCTGGCTCGGCCGCATGAAGGTGATCGATCCACACTGACGTGTCGACGAGGATCACGCGACACTGCCCCGTCGGCGTGGTGCCGACGTCGCCTGCTCGTCGCTACCGCCGAGGAGTGCGAGACGCCTCGCACTCTCGACCCGGATGAGGGTCTCCAGACCGGCGCGCAGTAGCGCCGCCCGCTCGGTGATACCGGTGAGCTCGCTGGCTCGGGCCATCAGCTCATCATCGATCGTCACGGTGGTCCGCATCGATATCACCCTCCTGCGTTCGAGCTGACTGCATCAATTGATGCATTCCATGATGCCAGATCGGATGATGGCCGGCGCCGGTGAGCCGATCCTGACAGCGCAGCTCGAGGGGCGGCTCACCCAATGGGCGTGACCGTACGCCGCCACCGCCCGACCAGACCGATCAGCGCCGTCGCCACTGCCGCCACCGCGATGCTGCCCACCGACGAGCCCAGCCAGGACGGAGCGCTGAGGTGCAGGGCGGCGGCCAGGCCGGCCCACAGGTCGGACCAGCCGGGGATCTCTCCGGGGTAGATGAGCTGATAGGCGAGGAATCCGCAGGCCCAGGCGATCACCGGTCCGGGGCGGAACGGCGCACGGTCGGACACGTCCCACCGACCGCGCCGGACCACGGCGAAGTCGACCACCGCCACGGTGAACAGCGGCACGAAGACCGACCCGATCAGGTAGAGGAAGCTCTGGTAGCGGGAGAAGTCCAGCAGCCCCGCCAGCAGCGTGCAGAGGATGCCGATCCCGATCGACAGCACCCGGCGATCGACGTTCGGCGCCAGGTTGTGCACCGACATGGTGGTCGAATAGATGTTTGCGAACGCTTCGTCCACCTCGTCGACCATCAGGATGAACAGCGCGATGCCACCGGCCGGCAGGCCGACCAGGGCACCGATCAGCTTCGCGTCGGACAGGTCGCCGGTGAGGTGGGCGATGGCGAACACGCCCAGCGTGTAGTAAGCGATCGCGGCCAGTCCGTAGCCGGCGGCCGCGCCGGTGAAGGCCGCCCGGGTGGAGCGGGAGTGCCGCGAGTAGTCGGCGGCGAGCGGGGCGAAGGAGACCACCCCAGCCACCGCGAGGTCGACCGCCGGCCAGAAGCCGATCACGTGCGACTGGTCGATCGGGTGCACCGGCTCCCGCAGCACCATCACGAACAGGTACACCGAGCAGGCGATCACCAGCCACACCATGATGGTGCGCAGCAGCTTGACCGACCCGAGGGGACGCACGGCCATCGTGGTGGTGACCGCCCCGGCGACCAGCACGAACGGCCACCGCCACCCCGATCCCAGGATCGTCGCCGCAGTCGTGGAGATCACGATGATCTCCATCGTCCCCCAACCGATGTTCTGCGCGATGTTGAGCACCGTCGGCACGATCGACCCGCGGCGGCCGAGCAGGCCGCGCAGCGCGACCATCGACGGTGCCCCGGTGACCGCGCCGAAGGTCGCCGCCCCGCCGAGGATGACGGCTCCGATCGCACAGCCGACGACGGTGGCGAGGATGCCCAGGCCGACCGAGCCGACCGACAGGCCGATCAGGGCGCCGGTGAGGGGGCCGAAGAGCGAGATCCCGAGATTGGCCCACAGGGCAGTCTGGGCCCAGGCCCCGAGAGTACGGGGCGGTTCGGTGCTGAGGACCAGTGGCGCCTCGACGGGGCCTCCGGCTGCGTTCTCGGCGGTCGACAATTGCGGTGACTCGACAGTCATGGATGTCATCTCCCTACGCCGGCATGATCCGGTCAGGTTCGTCCGGTCGGTCGACCAGCCCCTGGAGGCACTCGACCCTCTCAGCCCGCCATCTGGTGCGGACTCCCGTGCATTGGATAGGCAGACCCTACCACCGGTCCTCTCGCGTCCGCGCGCCCGGTCTTGTCCTGCGCTGGAGCAGGACCCTTCGGGGTGCATGTGACTGAAATCACAAAGATCTGTGCTCCCTGAGAGTTGACCTGTGACCCTGCTTACAGCGACTCTCTATGCACGACCAACGGGGCTGTCACCCCGCTGATTATGAGGAGCGACAATGACGCCGCACACCCAGTTGCCGCACTCCGGTGAGCCACCGGAAGTGGAGGCCAATCTCCCGAAGCACCACGCACCTCTCCCCGAGATCTGGGACAAGGACCGCGAAGGACTTCACGATCCGGAGGGCATCGATTTCATCGCTGTCCAGAACTCCGCGGAGTACCGGGAACTCCGCAGCTCCCACGTCCGTTTCGCCTTCCCGATGGTGATCGTCTTCGTGGGCTACTACTTCGTCTTCGTGCTGCTGTCGACCTATGCGCCCGGCTTCGTGGGCGCCCGGATCGGCGACAGCTACATCCCCTGGGGCGTTCCCCTGGGGCTGCTGGCCTTCGCCAGCACCTGGTTCGTGACGTGGGCGTACGTCCGCCACGCCAACCGCAACCTCGACCCCCGGTCCACTGCGCTGCGTGAGCGCCTGGAGCAGAAGGGCGGTGCCCGGTGATGCCGACCCTCTCGACGCTGACCCCGCTCGCCGTCTCGTACGGCAACCCGCTGATCAACATCTCCATCTTCGTGGTGTTCGTGATCTTCACCATGGCCGTGGTGATCACCGTCACCCGCAATGCGGACAAGAAGGCCGCCGCCAGCTTCTACACCGGCGGCGCGGCCTTCTCCGGCCGTCAGAACGGCCTGGCCATCACCGGTGACTACCTGTCGGCGGCCGCCTTCCTCGGCGTCACCGGCGCGATCGCGATCAACGGTTTCGACGGCTTCCTCTACTCCGTCGGGTTCTTCGTGGCCTGGATCATCGCGCTGACCCTGGTCGCCGAACCGCTGCGCAACACCGGCCGCTACACCATGGCCGACGTGCTGTCGTTCCGGATGGAGTCCCGTCCGGTCCGTACGGCCGCCGCGATCTCCACCCTGGTGATCTCGTTCGTGTACCTGCTGGCGCAGATGGCCGGGGCCGGTGGCCTCGTCGCCCTGCTGCTCGGCATCAAGGGCACGGTCGGCCAGAACCTGGTGATCGGCGTGGTCGGCGCCATCATGATCGCGTACGTGCTGATCGGCGGCATGAAGGGCACCACCTGGGTGCAGATGATCAAGGCCGTCCTGCTGGTCTCCGGCGCGACGATCATGGCCATCTGGGTCCTCGTCTACGCCAACTTCAACGTCTCAGCCCTGCTGCGCGACGCCATCGCGCACCACACCGGCGGCGAGGCGATCCTCAAGCCGGGTCTGCAGTACGGCAAGGACTGGGCGACCAAGCTGTCGTTCGTCTCGTTGGCGATCGCACTGGTCACCGGCCCGTCCGGTCTGCCGCACGTGCTGATGCGCTTCTACACCGTGCCGACGGCCAAGGAAGCCCGCCGCTCGGCGGTCTGGGCGATCAACCTGGTCGGCCTGTTCTTCCTGGTCACCTTCATCCTCGGCTACGGCGCCATCTGGCTCGTCGGCCAGAACGGCGGTGACATGGGCAACACGATCATCAACGGGGCGCCGGGCAAGGCGAACGCCGCAGCTCCGCTGCTCGCGCTGATGCTCGGTGGCGAGATCATGATGGGCATCATCTCCGGTGTCGCCTTCGCGACCATCCTCGCGGTCGTCGCCGGCCTGACCATCACCGCCTCGGCGTCCTTCGCCCACGACATCTACAACAACGTGATGAAGGGCGGCAACGTCGACGCCGCCGCCGAGGTGCGGGTCGCCCGGATCACCTCGGTGATCATCGGCATCCTCGCCGTGATCGGTGGCATCTTCGCCAACGGCCAGAACATCGCCTTCCTGATCTCGTTGGCCTTCGGGGTGGCGGCCTCGGCCAATCTCCCGGCGATCCTGTTCACGCTGTACTGGCGCCGGTTCAACACCCGCGGGTCGGTCTGGTCGATCTACACCGGCCTGATCACCTCAGTGGTGCTGATCGCCTTCTCGCCGGCTATCTCCGGGGACAAGGCGGCGTTCTTCCCGGGGGCCGATTTCGCCTGGTTCCCGTTGACCAACCCGACGATCGTCGCCCTCCCGCTGGCCTTCCTGATGGGGTGGCTCGGCACGATCACCGCGAAGAACACCGCCGACAAGGCGCTGCAGGCCGAGATGGAGGTCCGCTCGATGACCGGTCTCGGCGCCGGCGAGGCCGTCGTGCACTGACCCTGCCCGGGCCGGTGTGGATCGATCGCTGATCCGGATCGGCCCGGGGTAGCCCTGATCAGGGGGGAGGGGCCCGGACCGTGAGTGGTCCGGGCCCCTGTCGTACGTTCAGGAGCTCTCCGTACCCAGCCCGAGCACGCCGGTGACCTCGACGCCGAGCGCCGCGAGGCGGGCCGCGGCGTGGGTCCGGGCCGCGGCGAGGTCGCTCGACTCGTCCGGGGTCATCCACACCTCGAGGTAGCACTTCAGCTTCGGCTCGGTCCCCGACGGCCGCACCACCACCCGCGTCGTCCGCCCCGCCAGGACCACGGCGTCGGTGGGCGGCAGATCCGCGGTGCCGTCCCGCAGTTCGGTGGCCCGCACCGGTTCACCGGCCAGTGTGGTCGGGATCGCTGTCCGCAGTCGCTGCATGGCGGCCGTGATGACCTCCGGGTGCTCCGAGCGGAAGGCCAGTTGCGCGGTGGCGTGCAGCCCGTGGGCGCGCATCACCGCGTCGAGGGCGTCGGCCAACGTACGGCCCTCGTCGGCGCACCGCCCGGCGAGGTCGAGCACCCTGACCAGGGTGGTGATGCCGTCCTTGTCGGCCACTGCCGCCGGATCGGTGCAGTAGCCGAGTGCCTCCTCGTAGCCGAAGGTGAGGTCGGGGACCCGGCCGATCCATTTGAAGCCGGTCAGGGTGGTGACGTGGCGGGCCCCGGCCGCCGCGCACATCCGGGCCAACAGGGTCGAGGAGACCACCGAACTGGCGTACACCCCGGTCGGGTGGCTCTGCAGTAGGTCGGCGGCGAGCAGGACGCCGAGCTCGTCTCCGCGCAGCATCCGCCAGCCGTCCGGTCCCGGGAGGGCGACGGCGCACCGGTCGGCGTCCGGGTCGTGGGCGACGACGAGATCGGCGTCGGTACGGGCGGCCAGGTCCAGGGCCAGGTCGAGGGCGCCGGGCTCCTCCGGGTTGGGGAAGGGAAGGGTGGGGAAGTCGGGGTCCGGCGTGGCCTGGGCGGTGACCACCGCGGGTGCCGGCAGGCCGGCCGCTTCGAGGACCCGGCGTACGGTGGCCAGACCCACGCCGTGCATCGGGGTGTAGACCCACCGCAGTGGTCGGCTGGCCGTCGCGGACAGCGCCTCGGCCCGGGGTGTGCTGAGCAGCGAGGCGGCACGGGCGACGTACCGGTCGACCAGCTCCGGGCCGGCGGTACGGAAACCGGCCCGGGGGAGGGCCCGGACCGGTTCGTGACTCACCGCAGCGATCCGGGCGGCGATGTCGGCGTCGGCCGGCGGGATGATCTGGGAGCCGTCCCCGAGGTAGACCTTGTAGCCGTTGTCGGTCGCCGGATTGTGGGAGGCGGTCACCACCACCGCGGCGGCACACCCCAGGGCCCGGATGCCGTACGCGATGACCGGGGTGGGGATCGGCCCGTCGAGCAGCACCGCGTCGAGCCCGTGGCCGGCGATGATCCCCGCCGTGTCGCGGGCGAAGACATCGGAGTGATGCCGGGCGTCGTGCCCGATCAGCACCCGGCCCCCAGCCTGCCCGGTGTCGAGCAGGTAGCGGGCCAGGCCGACCGCGGCCCGGGCCACGACGACCCGGTTCATCCGCGCCGGACCGGGACCGAGCGGCCCGCGCAGGCCGGCGGTGCCGAACGCCAACGGACCGGCGAAGGCCGACCGGAGCTCGCCGAGCGCCGCGGGATCCCCGGTGCGGGCGGCCTCGACCAGCGCGTCCAGCGTCGCGACGGTCGCCGGATCGGGGTCCTCCGCTCGCCAGGCCGCGGTCGGGGCGAACAGGTCGCCGGCATCCTCCGGCGTGGTCACAGGACCGCCATCAGGTCGGCGAGTAGCGCCCGCAACCGGGGCCCGGCCGCGGCGCCCGCGGCGAGCACCTCCGCGTGGTCCAGCGGCCGGTCGGAGACGCCGGCGGCGAGGTTGGTGACCAAGGACAGGCCGAGCACCTCCAGTCCCTTCTCGCGGGCGGCGATGGTCTCCAGGGCGGTGGACATCCCCACCAGGTCGCCGCCGATCCGGCGGGCGAACTCGACCTCGGCGGGGGTCTCGTACTGCGGGCCGTGGAACTGCACGTACACCCCCTCCGGCATCTCCGGGCGGAGCGCCCGCAGCACAGCCCGCAACCGCGGCGAGTAGGCCTCGGACATGCTCACGAACGACGGCCCGCGCAGCGGCGTGGTGCCGGTGAGGTTGATGTGGTCGCGCAGCATCACCGGGGTGCCCGGGCCCCATTCCGGCCGGGTGGAGCCGCAGCCGTTGGTGAGCACCAGCAGCCGGGCCCCGGCCGCCGCGGCGGTCCGCACCCCGTGCACCACAGCGTCGACGCCGAGCCCCTCGTAGAGGTGGGTACGTCCGGTGAAGAGCAGCGCGATCGCCCCCGTCGACGTCCGGACCGCCACCACCTCGCCACCGTGTCCGGCGACGATCGGCGCCCGGAAGCCCGGCAGATCGGCCAGCCGGGCACTTGCCAGCGGCGTGCCCAGCGCGTCGCGACCCTCCGACCAGCCCGAGCCGAGGACCACGGCCAGATCGGCATGATCGATCCCGAGGGTGTGCCGCAGCGCGGCCGCAGCCGCGGCGGCGAGGTCGTCCGGTGTGCCGGTGAACGGACTGTCCGGTGCCCTGCCGCCGGGGGGAACTGAGGTGGGGGAGTGCGTGCCCGGGAACCGGTGGGTCTCGCTCATGGGCGTGAGTCTGTCACGTCGATGTGTCCCACGGGGCAGGTCAGGGCGGTCGGCAGCGGCGGGTGCGGCCCGGAGAGCCCGCTCACTGCCGGCGGCCGGTACGGTCCGCGGCAGTGAGCGGGGCGTTCATGCGATCCGCGTCACGGCACCAGGATGCCCGTGAAGCGGCGTCGGACCGTGCCTCATGGAAGAATGCCCGGTGTGACCAAGGTTGTGATCATCGGTGGAGGACCAGGCGGATACGAAGCGGCCCTCGTGGGGGCCCAGCTCGGCGGGGAGGTGACCCTGGTCGACAGTGACGGCATCGGCGGATCGGCTGTCCTGACCGACTGTGTGCCCTCGAAGACGTTGATCGCGACGTCGAACGTCATGTCGACGATGGAGCAGGCCTCGGGGCAGGGGTTGTACTCGGCGGGCGGGGGCACCGACCTCACCCACACCGTGTTCACCGACCTCGGGGCGGTCAACACCCGGGTCATCCACCTCGCGGAGGCGCAGTCCGGGGACATCGCGACCCGACTGGTCAAGGAGGGCGTACGGATCGTCCGTGGCCGGGGCCGTCTCGACGGCACCCATGCGGTGGTGGCGACCACCGAGTTCGGCGAGGAACGCCTCGAGGCCGACGTCATCCTGGTCTCGACCGGCGCTCACCCGAGGGTGCTGCCCGATGCCCGCCCCGACGGGGAACGGATCCTGGACTGGACCCAGGTCTACAACCTCACCGAGCTGCCGGAGCACCTGATCGTCGTCGGTTCCGGCGTCACGGGTGCCGAGTTCGCCAACGCGTACGACGCCCTCGGTGTCCGGGTGACCCTGGTGTCCTCGCGGGACATGGTGCTGCCCGGCGAGGATCCCGATGCCGCCCGGGTGCTGCAGGATGTCTTCGAGCGTCGCGGCATCACCATTATCAGCCGCGCCCGGGCGGTCTCCGCCCGGCGGGAGGGCGACGGGGTGGTCGTCGGTCTGGAGGACGGCCGTGAGGTGTCCGGATCGCACGTCCTGATGGCGGTCGGGTCGATCCCGAACACGGCGGACATGGGCCTGGAGGCGGCCGGGGTCGCACTGGACCGGCGCGGCTACGTGACCGTGGACAAGGTGTCGCGCACCTCCGCACGGGGGGTCTACGCCGCCGGCGACTGTACGGGTGTCTTTGCTCTCGCCTCGGTCGCCGCCATGCAGGGGCGGATCGCGATGTGGCACGCGCTCGGGGACGCGGTGCCGCAGCTGCGCCAGGAGACCATCGCCTCGAACATCTTCACCGCCCCCGAGATCGCCACCGTCGGTGTCACCCAGAAGGACATCGACGAGGGCCGCTCGACGGCCGATGCTGTGACGATGTCGCTGGCGTCCAATGCCCGGGCGAAGATGCAGGGCTTCACCGACGGCTTCGTGAAGCTGTTCTGCCTGCCGATCACCGGGATCATCGTCGGTGGCGTGATCGTCGCCCCGACCGCCTCGGAGCTGATCCACGCGGTGTCCCTCGCGGTGGCGCAGCGGATCACTGTCGACGACTTCGCCCATGCGTTCACCGTCTATCCGTCGCTGTCGGGATCGGTCGCCGAGGCCGCGCGGCGGTTGCACAACCACGGCCAGAACGCCACCTCCGAGCTGACCAACTGAGCCAGGAGTCCTGGGCCGCGCGCCCCTTGGGCCCGGGCCCAGGGGGACCCGTGAGCCCGGGCTCCGGGCTGCCGGTCCTGAGGGGCACCGCCGGCGGGTGAGAGGGTACGCGTGAAGAGCCCGGGTCACCTGCGCGCCCCCGGCGGGGACGTTTCAGGAGACCCGGGCTCAGTGGGGTCCGACTCAGGCGAGGGACCGACTCAGCCGACCCGACTCACTCGGCGTCGACGATCTCGCACATCACCTCGCCGGACTGGACGCTCTGCCCGCCCTCGACGGCCAGACCGGAGATGATGCCGGTGCGGTGGGCGTTGATCGGCTGCTCCATCTTCATCGCCTCCAGGACGACGACCAGATCGCCCTCGTTGATCTCCTGACCCTCGGTCACGGCGACCTTGACCACGGTGCCCTGCATCGGTGCGGTGACCGAGTTGCCCGAGGCCTCCTTGACGGCCGCCTTGGACTTCTGGCGCCGCGGCTTCTTGGCGGTGGCGGTCGCCCCGCCGCTCATCGTGCCGAGACCGGCCGGCAGAACGACCTCGAGGCGCTTGCCGTTCACCTCGACGACGACGCTGCGCTTCTCCTCCGCCTCGGGGGCCTCGCCCGGGGTCCCCACGTACTGCGGGATCTGGTTGTCGAACTCGGTCTCGATCCAGCGGGTGTGCACCCCGAATCGCCCGTCGACCGCGGTGAACGCCGGATCGTTGATCACCGCCCGGTGGAACGGGATGGCGGTCGGCATGCCCTCGAGGACCAGCTCGTCCAGCGCGCGGCGGGAGCGCTCCAGCGCCTGCTCCCGGGTGGCACCGGTGACGATGAGCTTGCCGACCAGGGAGTCGAACGAGCCGGGGACGGTCATGCCCTTGCGGTAGCCGTCGTCGAAGCGGACGCCCGGTCCCTGCGGGGCGACGAACTCGGTGACGGTGCCCGGGGCCGGCATGAAGTTGCGGCCCGGGTCCTCGGCGTTGATCCGGAACTCGAAGGAGTGACCGCGCAGCGCCGGATCGTTGTAGCCGAGCTCCTCGCCGTTGGCGACGCGGAACATCTCCCGGACGAGGTCCAGGCCGGAGACCTCCTCCGACACCGGGTGCTCCACCTGGAGGCGGGTGTTCACCTCGAGGAAGGAGATCATCCCGTCCTGGCCGACCAGGAACTCGCAGGTGCCGGCGCCGACGTAGCCGGCCTCGCGGAGGATCGCCTTGGAGGCCTCGTAGAGGCGGTGCTGCTGATCCTCGCTGAGGAAGGGGGCCGGGGCCTCCTCGACGAGCTTCTGGTGGCGCCGCTGCAGCGAGCAGTCACGGGTGGAGACCACCACGACGTTGCCGTGCTGGTCGGCGAGGCACTGGGTCTCGACGTGACGCGGCCGGTCCAGGTAGCGCTCGACGAAGCACTCGCCGCGGCCGAAGGCGGTGACCGCCTCGCGGGTGGCCGACTCGAAGAGCTCGGGCACCTCTTCCAGGGTGCGGGCGACCTTGAGGCCACGGCCACCGCCGCCGAAGGCCGCCTTGATGGCGATCGGCAGGCCGTGCTCACGCGCGAAGGCGACGACCTCGTCGGCGTTCGCGACCGGGTCCGGCGTACCGGGAACCAGCGGTGCGCCGACGTTGAGAGCGATGTGGCGGGCGGCGACCTTGTCACCGAGGTCTCGGATCGACCGCGGGGAGGGGCCGATCCAGATCAGGCCGGCGTCGATGACGGCCTGGGCGAAGTCTGCGTTCTCGGCGAGGAAGCCGTATCCAGGGTGCACGGCGTCCGCCCCGCTGCGCCGGGCCACGTCGATGATCTTGCCCATGTCGAGGTAGGATTCGGCCGGCGTGGCGCCCCCCAGGGCGTACGCCTCGTCCGCGAGCTTCACGAACAGGGCGTCGGCGTCCGGATCTGCATAGACGGCGACGCTGGCGATGCCCTCGTCGCGGGCAGCGCGGATCACACGGACCGCGATCTCTCCTCGGTTCGCGATGAGCACCTTGCTGATGGGCACTATTCCTCCTGCTGGGTTCCACTCTGAACCGCCCGACGGCTCCCCGGCCACGACGGCACTGTCAGGCCAGAGTCTAGGGCTTGGCCGTGCCCGTGGTGGGCGTTCGTTCAACGGGGCGACAAGGGCTGTTCCGCAGACTGGTGCGAGTGAGATCACATCCCGCGTCGTGCCGTGAGGGGAGCCCCGAAAGTGTGACCCAGTTCACGCAGGGTTCGGACCACCACCGGGGCGGTCACGGCGTCCAGATGAAGCGAGACGGACTGCTCCGGGTGCCCGTCGGCGGCGATCCGGCCCACTGAGGTGCGCATCCGTTCCACCGAGGTCGCGGAGTACTCGACGATCACCGGCAGACCGGCGCCGGTCGCCATCTCCAACAGCGGGGAGAGGTGGTGCACCACCAGCGGCAGCTCCGGGTCGTACGCCTCGACGGCGCGCAGGATGGCCTCCGCGTGGTCCTTGCGACGCCCGGCCATCCGGGCCAGGGCACCGCCGGGACGGACGTAGGAGAGGCGGGTCTGCTCGGTGAAGGCGAGCGAGTCGACCGCGCCGATCTGGTAGATCAGCTCGGCGTACAGGTCCTCGTAGGCGACGTCGACGTACCGGTCGCCACCGCCGAGGAAGTCCCGGTAGCCGACCGCGGCACCCAGCCGCAGCCCGGAGGTCAGGCCCCGGCGGATCGCGGCGAGGATGACGCGGGGGGTCCCGGCGTGCAGACCGGCCGGGATGTTGATGCTCGAGACGTACGGCAGCACGGCCTCGTCGTGCTGGAGCGCCGTCACACGGACCGCTTCGCCGAACGTCGCATTGAGGTCTAGTTGCACTGCATCTGCCTTCTCTTCGCCTCGGGATCGTGGAGCCATCGCGTCGTCATCGGGAGAATACGCCGCCCGTCGGAGACGGCACGAATCGGTGCCCGGCCGGGCTGCTCCATCGCCCGGATCGCCCGGCCGGCGGAGGCTCGGATCAGAAGGGGAGCTTGCGGAAGATCGCCTGCGGGATGTGCCGCAGCACCAGCATCACGAGCTGGAACAGCTTCGGCACCCAGATCACCGTCCGCTGGGTCCGGACGCCCTCGACCACCTCGGCCGCGACCTGCTCAGGGGTCACGGCCAGCGGCGCGGACTGCAGGTCGGCGGTCATCTTCGACTTCACGAAGCCCGGCCGGACGACCAGCACGCCCACTCCGGAGCCGCGCAGCGCCTCGGACAGGCCACGGTAGAAGCCGTCGACACCGGCCTTCGTGGAGCCGTAGACGAAGTTGGACCGGCGGATCCGCTCCCCGGCGACGCTGGACAGCAGCACGATCCGGCCGTGGCCCTGGGCCTGCATCCGGTTCGCCAGCATCACCCCGAGGTGCACCGGTGCGGTGTAGTTGACCTCGGCGAGCTCCAGAGCCTGCTCGGGGTCCTGCCAGGCCGCCTCCGCGTCGCCCAGCACCCCGAAGGCGACCACCGCCAGGTCCACGTCGCCGCCGGCGAACGCCTGCTCGATCGTCGCGGCATGCGTGCCGGCGGCGCGGGCGTCGAAATCGACCTCCCGGACCCCGACTCCCTCCGCCCGCAGCGCCGCGGCGGCGGCGGCGCGACGGGCAGTCGGCCGGGCGGCGAGCACCACGTCCAGGGCCGGGCTCTCGGCGGCGTACGCCCGGGCGATCGCCAGGGCGATGTCGGAGGTGCCGCCGAGCAGCAGCAGGGTGCGGGGATTCGCGGTCGCGTCCATCATGGAGGGGCTCCTGGGGTCAGAGGAAGACGGCGAGGCAGATGGTCACCAGCCAGGCCAGACCGAGCGCGAGGAGCACCCGGTCGTGCAGGACGACGTCCTCGGGGGCGCCGCCCTCGCCACGATCGATACGGAAGGCGTACTCCAGCATCGCCATGGAAAAGGGGAAGATCGAGATGCCCGCCCACAGCATCTTCGAGTAGCCGCCGAGGCGCTGCTCGAAGGCCCACAGCGAGTACGACATCACGACGGCGACGGCGGCCAGCTCCCAGACGAACTTCAGGTAGCTCTCGGTGTAGCCGGCCAGCGACTTCCGGGTGCCCGCCTCGGGGCCCAGGTGACGCATCTCGGAGTAGCGCTTGCCGGCCACCATGAACATCGAGCCGAACGAGGCGACCAGCAGGAACCACTGGCTGAGCGGGATGTCGCTCGCCACCCCACCGGCGACCGCGCGCAGCAGGAACCCGGAGGCCACCACCGCCAGGTCGATGACCGGGAAGTCCTTGAGGAAGTAGGAGTAGAGGAACTGCACGACGACGTACGTGCCCAGCGTGATGCCCAGTCCCAGGGAGATCCAGAAGCCGAGCGCCAGGCCACCGAGGCCGGTCACAGCGGCGAGCACCCAGGCGAAGCCGATCGGCAGCTCACCGGCCGGGATGGGCCGGAACCGCTTCTTCGGATGCTGGCGATCCGCCTCGATGTCGTGGATGTCGTTGAGCAGGTAGATCGCGGCGGACACCAGGATGAAGGCCACCATCGCCAGGACGGTGGACACCAGCACATGGGGTTCGGCGATCCGCCCGGCCGCCAGCGGTGCCGTCAGGACGAGTACGTTCTTGACCCACTGCTTGGGGCGCATCGCCCGCAGCCAGGCGGGGAGGAAAGGCCGGGGTCGGGCGGCGCCCGCAGGCTGCTGGGCGATTCCGGATTCGGGCGTCGAAGTCATGATGGCGCCAGCCTACTGCCACAGATCGATCCAGCTGATTCCGAGGCCGTGCAGCAGGCCGCGCAGCAGCGGCAGGCTGATGCCGACGACATTGTGCGGGTCCCCCTCCACCCCGTCGACGAAAGCACCGCCCAGCCCGTCGAGGGTGAAGCCGCCGGCCACCCGCTGCGGCTCGCCGGTCGCGACGTACGCGTCGATCTCCTCGTCGGTCGGGCTCGCGAAGTGGACCACCGTGCTGCCGATCCCGGTCGCGGCCCGGACCTCGACAGTGCTGGCGGTCTCCGCGGCCCCGGTATCCGCCGCCCCGGTTCCTGCGGTCCCGGTCTCACCGGTGTGGTCGCCGCTCGGGGCGCCGGATCCGGCGGACAGCACGATCACCCGGTGGCCGGTGTGCAGGATGCCGGTGGTGCCGCGCATCCGCCGCCAACCGGCGCGGGCCGCCTCCGCGGAGCGCGGTCGGCCGTACGCGATGCCGTCCAGCTCCAGCACCGAGTCGCAGCCGATCACGATGGTGGTGCCGGTCGCGGGGCCTTTGGTCGGCCGCCGGGCGGCCGGTGGCCGCGCCGTGAGCCGGGCGGCCACTGCCTCCGCCTTGAGCCGGGCCAGGGTCGCCGCGAGCGCGGCCGGTGAGGCCGCCTCGACGCCGTCCTCGTCGACGCCGGAGACGATCACCTCGGGGTCCAGCCCGGCGGCGCGCAGGGTGGACAGCCGAGCCGGGGAGGCCGACCCCAGGACCAGGCGATGCCCTGTGGTGAGGCGATGGCCCGGTCGCGGGGTGGTCTCCCCGGCTCGGTCGATGGCGCGTGCGGTCACGCCGGACAGACTAGACCCGGCGCGCCGGCCAGCCGGCGCGACTAGAACTGACGGATGCCGGAGTTCCAGGTCTCCCGGCCGGTCGCGAACGTCCGACGGATGGCCCGCCAGTACGAGTTGTACCGGGAGTGCCGGGGCTGGGTGCCGGTGCCCGGGGTGGCATCGGGCCCGGCCAGGGCTGCGAACACCACGGTGATCGCAGCCAATTCCTCCTCCGAGGGGTTTCCGCAGGAGATGCGGAACACCGTCGGAGTCTTCTTCTCCTCGACCTCGGTACTCACAGCGGGATGTTCCCGTGCTTCTTCGGCGGCATGCTCTCCCGCTTGGTGCGCAGCAGGCGGAGCACCCGGACGATCTCCTGACGGGTGTCGTGCGGCTGGATGACCTGGTCCACGTAGCCGCGCTCGGCGGCGACGTACGGGTTGGCGAGCGTGTCGTTGTACTCGTCGATCAGCGTCTTGCGCAGCGTCTCCGGGTCGGAGTCGTTGGCCAGCTGCTTGCGGTAGAGGATGTTGACCGCACCCTCGGCGCCCATCACGGCGATCTGGGCGGTCGGCCAGGCGAGGTTGACGTCGGCACCGAGGTGCTTGGAGCCCATCACGTCGTACGCGCCGCCGTACGCCTTGCGGGTGATGATGGTGATCAGCGGGACGGTCGCCTCGGCGTAGGCGAAGATCAGCTTCGCGCCGCGGCGGATGATGCCGTTCCACTCCTGGTCGGTGCCCGGCAGGAAGCCCGGGGTGTCCTCGAAGGTGACGATCGGGATGTTGAAGCAGTCGCAGGTCCGGACGAACCGGGCGGCCTTCTCGGCGGCGTCGATGTCGAGGCAGCCGGCGAACTGCATCGGCTGGTTCGCCACGATGCCGACGGTGCGGCCCTCGACCCGGCCGAAGCCGACGACGATGTTCTGGGCGAACAGCTCCTGGACCTCGAGGAACTCCTCGTCGTCCAGGACGGCCTCGATCACCCGGCGGATGTCGTACGGCTGGTTGGGCGAGTCGGGGATCAGCGTGTCCAGGGCGAGGTCGGCCTCGGTGATGCCGAGGTCGGCGACCTCGTCGTAGTAGGGCGGATCCTCGAGGTTGTTCTGCGGCAGGTAGGAGACGAGCTCGCGGACGTACTCGAGGGCGTCCGCCTCATCGGCGGCGAGGTAGTGGGCGTTGCCGGACTTCGTGTTGTGGGTGCGGGCGCCGCCCAGGTCTTCCAGGGTGACGTCCTCGCCGGTGACGGTCTTGATGACCGCGGGGCCGGTGATGAACATCTGTGAGGTCTGGTCGACCATCACGGTGAAGTCGGTCAGCGCCGGGGAGTAGACGTGGCCTCCGGCGGCGGCGCCCATGATCAGGGAGATCTGCGGGATGACGCCGGACGCCTGGGTGTTGCGGCGGAAGATCTCGCCGTAGAGGCCGAGAGAGACCACACCCTCCTGGATGCGGGCGCCGCCGCCCTCGTTGATGCCGATCAGCGGGCAGCCGGTCTTCAGGGCGAAGTCGATGATCTTGACGATCTTCTCGCCGTAGACCTCGCCGAGGGCGCCGCCGAAGATGGTCACGTCCTGCGAGAAGACGCACACCGGGCGGCCGTGGATCGACCCGATGCCGGTGACGACACCGTCACCGTACGGACGCCTGCTCTCCAGCCCGAAGGCGTGGGAACGGTGCCGGGCGAACTGGTCCAGCTCGGCGAACGAACCCTCGTCGAGCAGAGCCTCGATCCGTTCGCGGGCCGTCTGCTTGCCCTTCGCGTGCTGCTTCTCCACAGCTGCGGCGGAGCCGGCATTGACCGCCTCCTCGACCCGCCGCTTCAGATCTTCGAGTTTCCCTGCTGTCGTGTGGATGTCGACGTCCATACCTCTTGAAACCTTCGCCTCGGGTGCCTACTACGGTGTAGCTCCCGCCCGCTGACCGGTCGCACGGCTCCGGACAACGGTGCGGGCTAGCCTGACTGTAGCGCCTCCCCGACCCCGCCGCCGGTCGCCGGAGGATTCGTCGGGTCCCGGTACGCTGGCGATCATGCCGGAGTCCCCACGTACTGATGCAGAGCGCCTTCGCGGGCGAGTTCTCGCCCCCGGAACGGGGCTTGGCGCGGGTGCCGGACTGTGGCACAGCGTGGAGGTCGTGGCGTCCACCGGCTCCACGAACGCCGACGCGGCGGCCCGGATGCGGGCCGGCAGTGGGGTCGGGTTGGTGCTCGTCGCCGATCACCAGAGCGCCGGCCGAGGCCGCTTCGACCGACGGTGGGAGGCGCCGCCCGGTGCGGCCGTGGCGGTCTCGCTCGGGGTGGCCCCGCGTCGTCCGCTGCCGGAGTGGATGTGGCTGTCGTTGCTGACCGGTGTGGCCATCGCCCGGGGCATCCGCCGCGCCGCCGGAGTGGATGCCACCCTGAAGTGGCCCAATGACGTGCTGGTCGACGGGCGCAAGATCTGCGGCATCCTCTCCGAACGTGTCGACGGCCCCCAGGGGCCGGGCTGCGTGGTCGGCTTCGGGATCAACGTCTCACTGTCCGAGGAGGAGCTGCCGGTGCCGACCGCCACCTCGCTGCGACTGTGCGGCGCCGAGGTGGACCGGGCGGATCTCGTCGCCGAGGTGCTCGGCGTCTGGTCGCAGATGTACCGGATCTGGGACGAGGGACAGCTCACGCTGCTGCGGCAGACGTACGAGGACCAGTGCTCGACCATCGGCCGGGACGTCCGGGTGCTGCTGGGGTCGCCGGCCGGCGGGGAGCGTACGGTCATCGGGCGTGCCGTCGGCATCGACCCCTCAGGTGCGGTGCTGGTGCGGGCGGACGGCGGTGTCCGGGCGTTCGCCGCCGGGGACGTCACCCATCTGAGGTGACTGACATCACATGCCCGGGGTGGAACGCCGTGCCGCACCCCGAGAACGGTCCCGGTGCCCCGCCGGGCGTCGCCCGGCAGTTGACCAGGGGCCCGGGGACGGCGGGTTAGGCTGTCCCGGTGATCAACCCCGGGAGCGACGCGGCCGAGCGGCCCGACGACGATCCCCTGGCCGGGCCGCCGCTGGCCCATCTGGCTGACCCGATCACACCGGAGCCGGGCAGTGCGGAGGCGCCGGAGGAGAGCATCACGGAGGCGATGACCATCGAGACCACCACGACCGAAGCGGCCGCTGCGGTGGACGACCAGCCCGACGTCGAGCACGTCGGGCTGGTCCAGCAGGCGATCCGTTACTTCGGCACCGGCGTGATGTCGGCCGTGGTCGACTTCGGCCTGCTGCTCATCCTGATGGCGGTCGGGGTGGCGTACACGCCGGCGAAGGCGGCGTCGTTCGTCGCCGGCACCATCACGGCCTATTCGCTGAACCGCCGGTTCACCTTCAAGGCGCAGCCGTCCGCGCGGCGCTTCGTCCTGACGATGCTCACCTACGTCATCACGTTCACGTTGCAGGTCGGGATCTTCGCCAAGCTGTTCCCGCTGCTCGCCCAGGAGCACTTGCCGCGCCTCGTCGTGCAGACGATCTCGTTCGTCTTCGGGCAGGGGGCCGCCACGGTGGCCAACTTCTCGTTGCAGCGCTGGCTGATCTTCCGGCCGACCGAGGCCCCGGTCCGGGAGAACGGAGCGGTCGCGGCGGAGTGACGCCGCCGGTGGGAGCGCGCCCCATATGCTCGGGGCATGGGCGCAGTCATCGGCCGTGGGGTGGCCAGGGCGGTGTTGCGATGTCAGGTCCAGGGCGGGGCCACGGTGGACCGGTCACCGGTCCGGGTCGTCAGCCGCCGCTGTTTCAGGCTGACGCGGCGTCTTCAGCTTCCTGCCGCGCGCCGGCAGGCCGCATCTGACTGGTCCGGCGGCGGCTGGCAGCAGCGGCGGCGGCTGGCGTATGTCGCGTCGCCTCGGCACAGCGGCGGCTGCGTGACACACCGGCGGCTACCGGAAGGGGCGGTTGGACGATCGCCGCAGAGCGCGCCACGCGCACCGTGGCCGATATCGCGCTCAGCCGATGTCGTCGCTCAGTAGTAGACCATTCCCAGTGCGTCCTTGACCTCGGCCAGCGTGGCGTCGGCCATCACATTGGCCTTCTCGTTGGCCGTCCGCAGCACCTGTCGCAGGTAGCCCGGGTCCTGGCCGAGCTCCAGTCGGCGGGCCCGGATCGGGGCGAGGTGTTCGTTCACCGCCTCGGTGACCGCGTCCTTGAGGGCCTTGCCGCCACGGTCGCCGATCGCCGCGGCGAAGTCCTCCGGCTCCTGGCCGCTGAGCAGAGCGCCGATCATCACCAGCGAGGAGACCTCGGGGCGGGTCTCGGGCTCGTACGCGATGTGCCGATCGGCGTCGGTCTTCGCCTTGCGGAGCAGCTTGGCAGTCTCGTCGGCGGTGTGCGACAGCGAGATGTAGTTGTTGCGCGACTTCGACATCTTGTCGCCGTCGGTGCCGAGCACCAGCGGGGCGGGGGACAGCAGTGCCTGCGGCTCGGGCAGGATCGTCCGCCCGCCGGCGTAGCGCTCGTTGATCCGGCGGGCGACCACCCGGGTCTGCTCGACGTGCGGCAGCTGGTCACGGCCGACCGGCACCAGGTTGCCCTTGCAGAAGAGGATGTCCGCCGCCTGGTGCACCGGATAGGTGAGCAGCAGCCCGTTGAGGGTCTTCTGGCCCGAGGCGGCGAGCTCCGACTTCACCGTCGGGTTGCGCTCCATCTCCGGCAGGCTCACCACCGACAGGAACGGCAGCATCAGCTCGTTGAGGGCCGGCACCGCCGAGTGGGTGAAGGTGATCGTCTTCTCCGGGTCGATGCCGCAGGCCAGGTAGTCCTTGAGGATCTCGAACACGTTGCGCTGGATGTCGCCCGGGTCCTCGCGGTCGGTGATGACCTGGAAGTCCGCGATGACCAGCACCGTCGGGACGCCGGCGTCCTGCAGCTGCACGCGCCGCTGCAGTGTGCCGAGGTAGTGACCCAGGTGCAGGGAGCCGGTCGGCCGGTCACCGGTGAGGATCCGGTAGCGCTCCGGGTGCGCCAGGACGTCCTGTTCCCGCGCGATGAGGCCCGGCTGGGTGCCCTCGGGGGCCGTCTCGTCGGAGGAAGGGACGGTGGTCTGCGGCTGGTTCTCGGTCATCGGGTGCATACTCTCACATCCGTGTCGCGCGCCGGCGGCCGGCCGGGAGGCGTCCGGGTAGCCTTGTCGATCGTGAGTGGAGCGCGACCTTTCGTGGTGGGGATCATCGGCGGCGGCCAGTTGGCCCGGATGATGTACGGCCCGGCCACCCGCCTGGGGCTGCACGTCCGGCTGCTCGCCGAGGCCCCCGGGGTGAGCGCGGAACTGGTCGCCCACGACGTGGTGGTGGGCGACTACACCGACCGGGAGACCGTGCTGGCGTTCGCCGAGGGCTGTGACGCGGTGACTTTCGACCACGAGCACGTCCCGACCACCTTGCTCGAGGAGCTGGAGGCGCGCGGGGTGGCCGTACGTCCCGGTCCGGGTGCGCTGGTCCACGCCCAGGACAAGGTGGTGATGCGGGAGCGGCTGGCGGCGCTCGGGGCACCGTGCCCGGCGTACGCAGTGGTCGACTCCGTCGCCGACCTGGTCGCCTTCGGGGACCGGATCGGCTGGCCGGTGATCGCCAAGACCTCCCGGGGCGGCTACGACGGCAAGGGCGTGTGGAAGATCGACGGGCCAGACCAGGCGACGGTGCCGTTCGCGGCGGTGGCTGCCGGCGAGGTCGGCGGCGGCACCACCGCCGGCTCCGGCACCAGCGGGGAGGTACGCATCCTCGCCGAGGAGTTCATCGACTTCACCCGGGAGCTGTCCGCGCTGGTCGTCCGGTCCCCCTCCGGCCAGGGGGTGACCTACCCGATCTCGGAGACCGTCCAAGACCACGGCATCTGCGCCGAGACGATCACCCCCGCGCCCGGACTGGACGAGGCGCGGATCCTCGCCACCCAGCAGCTGGCGCTGCGGATCGCCGGTGACCTCGGTGTGGTGGGCGTGCTGGCGGTGGAACTGATGGAGGCCCGGGACGGCCGGATCCTGGTCAACGAACTGGCAATGCGCCCGCACAACACCGGCCACTGGTCGATCGACGGGGCACACACCTCGCAGTTCGAGAACCACCTGCGGGCGGTCGCGGACCTGCCGTTGGGCGATCCGGCGGTGCGTGCCCCGTGGACGGTGATGGAGAACGTGCTGGGCGGCTCCCGGGAGGACTTGGCCGGCGGGCTGCTGCACGTGATGTCGCGGGACCCGCAGCTGAAGGTGGAGCTCTACGGCAAGACGGTCACGCCCCGCCGCAAGGTCGGGCACGTGACTGCGTACGGTACCGACCTGGCGGACGTCCGGGCCCGCGCCCTGCACGCCGCCCGCTATCTGATGGGAGAGATCGCATGACCGAGGCAGTTCAGTCCACCGCCCAGCCCCGGGTGGGCATCGTGATGGGGTCCGACTCCGACTGGCCGGTGA
The DNA here is from genome assembly GCF_033170155.1 of Raineyella sp. W15-4. GTDB lineage: Bacteria > Actinomycetota > Actinomycetes > Propionibacteriales > Propionibacteriaceae > Raineyella. Next base: position 985,595 of record NZ_CP137079.1, read on the forward strand.
TGGAGCCGGCGGCGATCGCACTGCAGGAGTTCGGCATCGTCTACGAGGCCGACGTCGTCTCCGCGCATCGGATGCCCGAGGCGATGGTGGCGTACGGCCGCCACGCGCACGAGCGCGGCCTGGAGACGATCATCGCCGGGGCCGGCGGCGCCGCCCACCTGCCCGGGATGCTCGCCGCGCTGACCCCGCTGCCGGTGATCGGCGTCCCGGTGCCACTGAAGTACCTCGACGGGATGGACTCACTGCTCTCCATCGTCCAGATGCCGGCCGGGGTGCCGGTGGCCACCGTCGCGATCGGGAACGCCCGCAACGCCGGCCTGCTCGCCGTACGGATCCTCGCCGCCGGCGATCCGGAGCTCACCGCGAGGATGATCGCCTTCCAGGACGAGTTGCGGGCGACCGCCGAGGCCAAGGGCGAACGGATCCGCGACCACTGACGTCGGCTGGGTCACCGGACTGTGCTTTGAGCGCCGAAGCGGAACGCAGGGTTACCAGCACCGTCCAGAACGCCCTGGCTGAGCGTGGCTAAAGGGAGGCGGCAGCGGGCTGGGCAGGCTCAGTGACACAGCGTAGACACGCCGCGGGTGTGGACGGGGCGCCCGGGCGTTCACACCCGCGGACAGATCAGACGGGCACGAAGAGCCTTATGGGCAACTCGAGACCGCGGTCCACGTCAGCTTGATATATCCAGGCTTGCGTACGTCGTTGCCGCTGTTGCCGTTGGGCGCGACGCTTCTCGCGGGGCTCGAGACATAGGTGGAGTTGACGTAGTCGGAGCCACCACCGCCGGCGGCGCCGATTCCCACCCCGATCCCGCTCGGTTGCTGGTCGGACCAGTTGGCGGCCACGGCTGCGCCGCTGCCGCCGCCGGCGTACCCGCCGCCGCCGGCGGCGCTGACGACGGCCCACGAAGGGCTCGCTAGGCTAGCCGTGACACCGTTGGCGCCATTGCCGCCGACCGTCAGATTGCCAGCCTGGCCAGCCGCACCATCTGCGGTGTCGAAAGCAGTCCGGGTGGAGCCGGTGGGCGTCGCACTGTGAGTGGTGGAGGCTCCACCGGCGGCGGACCCCAGGCCTGAGCCCGAAGCAGCGCTCTTGCCGATCGACGCTGTCAACGTGTGCGTGTTATCGGTTACCACGAGGTTGCTGCCCTGGGTGCCGGAACCGCCGGTACCGGCACCGCCGCCGCTCGTGTTCCAGGATGGAGGCCGATAGCGCCCGGTTCCGCCGCCGCCACCGGCGATGGCCACAACAGTGCCACTGGCAGTGCCCAGCAAGATCGCGGTTCCGCCGCCGCCGGAACCTCCATAGGCGACGGTGGTTGCTCCTGAATAGCTGGGAACGCTGCCGCCGTCGCCGAAGCCGCTACCACCCACACTGGCGGTTCCCGAATCGGAGGGGAGGAGTCCGCCCTGCGCGACCACGAGCGCGAGTTGAGTGACGCCAGTCAGGTTGAGTGTGCCGGTCACTTTGCTGCCGCTGCTGCCGCCACCGCCGGCGCCGCCCCAGATCTCGAACTGGACGGTGGTGACGTCGGTGGGGACTGGCCAGATAGTCGTTACGGCCGCGGTGTATTCGGCGCTCTGCGTCGGCTGGGGTGCCACGTATGTGCAGGTGAGTGACGCGGCGTACGCGGGTGCGGCGGCGGTGAGAGCAACCGCGGGCACTGCCCAGGCGGCGCCGAGGACAATGGTGCGCCGACGGGGGAGGCCGGACAACTCAGCCACGGTGGACTCAGGTGGTGGAGCTGCGTTCTGAGGGGTGCGAATCGCGGAGTGCCTTCCGTGATCGGATCTACGACAGGCGAGATGTTAGCGTGGCTTTGGGCCAACTGCGACACGCTTGTGGGTACCGGAGCGGTTGGGGTGGCACCGGAGCCCAGGATGTGGATTCGATGCCATCCGATGCGGGGCGCGTCAACCGACCCGCACGACGTACAACTGGTACGGCGCGTGGCAGCGTGGCCGAGATCTGGTCCGGGAATATGAGAGATCCCGGGGCGAACTCAGTGCGGCGACGCCCGGCTGATCCCCCTCCTTCATGGCAGGCGCACACCGTCCCAGCGCGGCCGAGCCTCGTCCGTCCGAGAAGATCCGCGTCCCCAGCACGCTGAGACCTCAGTTCTTCTTGTCGAACTGTCCCAGGCCGGTGGTGTTGCCGGTCTGCAGGGCACGGAACACCACCTTGGCCTTCGCGTCGTCCCACAGCACCGCGTCGCCCGCCGGGGTGCGGTAGCTGGTGTTGGCCGCCGGCACGCTGAACGTGTGGCCGCCGCCCGACCCGACCACTGCGGCACCGTAGAGCAGCGCCATCGCGTCGAGCGGGCCGGTGTCGGTGCCGCGGCTGATCGCGCCGCGGACGGCGTTGTTGAGGCCGATCCAGCGGACCGGGTTGATCACGGTCAGCGGGGAGACGGCCTTGTGGACCGTCGCGCCGACCATCGCCCGCTGGCGCTGGATCCGGCCGATGTCGCCCAGTGGGTCGGCCTTGCGCATCCGGACGTAGCCCAGCGCCTGGGCGCCGGTGAGCGTCTGGCAGCCGGCCGGCAGGTCGACGTGGGCGTCCTTGTCGCTCATCGGGGCGTCGAGGCACATCCGGATCCCGCCGAGGGAATCGATGATGCTGACGAAGCCGTCGAACCCGAGCCCCACGTAACCGTCGATCCGGACCCCGGTGTCCTGCTCGATGGTCTGGGCCAGCAGTTGGGGACCGCCGAAGGCGTAGGCGGCGTTGATCTTGTTCTTGCCGTGCCCGGGGATCGCGACGTACGAGTCGCGGGGGATCGAGACCAGTGCGGGCGCACCGACCAGCGGGATGTGCAACAGCATGATGGTGTCGGTTCGGGCACTGTTCTCAGCGCCGCCGCCGTAGGCGTGGGTCTGGGAGGCGGTCAGTCCCACCCGGGAGTCCGATCCGGTCATCAGCAGCGTGATGCCCGGCTGACGGCCGGGCCGCTGGCCCGTCGAGGTCGCCTCGACCCGCGCCGAGCCGAACCAGGCCCAGGCCGGGAAGGCGAGCATGTACACCAACAGGACAGCGATCACTCCGACCGTCCAGCGCACCACCCGACGCCGTCGCGGGGCGCGTCCGCCGGGACCGGGCCGACCACCGCGAGGGAGCCGGGGTCCGGTCCCACCCGGCTCCCCCGGGCCGACGGCACCGGGCAGGGCGGCGGGGTCAGGCCGGCGACGCATCGCCGAGCGGGGCGGCGGCGCAGGGGCCGACGGCGGCTCGCGCCAAGGGTCGGCCGGGGAGGCGTACGGATCGGCCGGTGAGGCGTACGGAGCGCGGGACGGGGTGCCCGGAGGAGTCCGGCGGGGATCCGGCTCGGCGCGGCCGCGGGGGATGAACACCGCGGTGGCCGGCTGGTCGCGGCGCGCACCGTCGGCCGCCCCGGTCGACCGGCTGGCACCGGGCGCAACGGGGGGCGGGGCCGGCTGGCCGAAGTCGGAGGCCGCCCGTCCGCGTTCCGGGGTCGAGGGCGCGCCGGACGGCGCCGCATCCTCTCCGAAGGGCCGTGAGGGATCCGGCGCATCGTCCCGGCCGTAGAGCCAGTCGAGGTCGTCGCGTCCAGCCATGGGGGCCAAAATACCCGGGCGCGCTGAACACCCGGTGAAACCGCCCCGCGGCGTGGCGTTGCCGCGGACTGGGCAGCCCTGTCCTACTGTCAGAAGTGCTCCGAGAGCAAGGTCTGTCGTCCTCTCGAAAGTTCCCGTCGTGACCCATCGCCCGAGCGCCCAGCCAGTCGACCCGCAGCGTGCCGCGGAGGGCATCCGCGTGCGCCGTGGCACCGGACTGCTGCTGCTGAGCGCGGTCGCACCGGGCTCGGCCCAGTTGGTCGCCGGGAACCGCGCCGTCGGGGTGATCGCCCTGCGCTGCTGGGGGATCGTCCTTGCGCTGGTGGTCCTGCTCGGCGTCATCGGTGCCGTCTCCTGGGCCGCGCTGCTCACCGTCCTCGCCAATCCGCTGGTCACCGGCCTGGTCATCGTGGTGGCGGTGGTCGGCTCGCTGGGGTGGATCGGCCTGCTGGTCGACGCGTGGCGGCTCGCCTACCCGCCGGCGATGGAGCCCCGTCACCGCCGCGCCTTCGCCGCGGTGACCCTGACGTTGGTCGTGCTCGTCGGCAGCGTCGTCGGCGTGAGCGTACGGACCGTCGCCAGCGGCGCCCAACTGGTCGGCACGGTCTTCGCCGGTGGTGGCACCGGCAAGGCCACCGGCGGGCGGGTGAACATCCTCCTGCTCGGCGCCGATGCGGGCAAGAGCCGGGTCGGGCTGCGCCCTGATTCGCTGACCGTGGCCAGTGTCGACGTCGTCACCGGGCGGACCGTGCTGTTCTCGTTGCCGCGCAATCTGGAGGACGTTCCGTTCTCGGCCGGTTCGCCGATGCGCACCCTCTACCCGGCCGGGTTCAGCTGCCCCGACCACGAGTGCCTGCTCAACGCCGTCTACACCAGGGCCACCGAGGCCGCAGCCAAGGACCCGAAGCTCTACCCCGGTGTGGCCGACCCGGGCGCGCGCGCCACCAAGGAGGCCGTCGAGGGAGCCACCGGGCTGACCATCAACTACTACGCCATGATCGACATGGCCGGCTTCCAGGGGCTGATCGACGCCCTCGGCGGGATCACCCTCGACATCCGCAAGGACGTGCCGATCGGCGGCGGCACCTCCCCGATCCTCGGCTGGATCAGGGCGGGTGACGGAGTGCACCTGGACGGCCTGCACGCCCTGTGGTTCGCCCGCTCCCGCCAGGGGGCCAACGACTTCGAACGGATGCAGCGGCAGAAGTGCGTGATGACGGCCGTGCTGCACCAGGCCGATCCGGTGACCGTGGTCGCCAAGTTCGACGCGTTGGCGACCGCCGGCGGCAGTATCCTCACCACCGACATGCCGCCCAGCGACATCGGTCGGCTGACCGACCTCGCCGTCAAGGCCCGAGCGCTGCCGATCAGCAGCATCAGCTTCATTCCTCCACTGATCTACCCCGGCAGCCCGAAGTACGACGTGTTGCGGGCGAGTGTGAAGGACCACATCGCCCGGGCCGAAGAACTGGACCGGGAGGCCGCCGCGGCCAGTACTGCGACCGCGTCGTCGTCCGCTGCTGGTACTGCGGCGGCGGCCGGCGGCGCGTCCGGTCCCGCCACTCCGGTGACCACCACTGCGGCCAACACCTCGACCACGACGGCTCCAGCCACGTCATCCTCCTCCGCCGCGGTTTCCGCGACCCCTTCGCCCTCTCCCGGGCCGGAGGTGGACAACCTCGAGTCGATCTGCCGGGTGGCCACGAACGGGTAGGTCTGCCGGGTAGCCTCGGCGCGGTAGGCAGCCGTACGCCCGATAAGGTGCGTACGCCGCCCGACCGTGACCAGTGAGGAACCGATGACCCTCCCCCCGCAGGAAGCCGCCACCGACCCGGCCGCCTCGACCGGGCCCGCCCCGGGACAGCGCGTGGCCGGGCCCACGGTGACGCCGGAAGCGGTCGACACCACAACGGTCAGCGCCGGCCCCACCGCGGTCAGCGTGGTGATGCCGGTCCGCAACGAGTCGCGCCACCTCGAGGCGGCCGTGCGGCGGGTGCTGGACCAGGACTGCCCCGGCCCGCTCGAGGTCATCATCGCCGTCGGGCCGAGCCAGGACGACACCCGGGAGATCGCCGAGCGCCTCGCCACCGCGGACGAGCGGGTGCGGCTCGTCGACAACCCCACCGGCCGGACACCCGCCGGGCTCAACCGCGCCATCACCGCCTCGCGCCACGGCATCATCGTCCGGGTGGACGGGCACGGTGAACTGGGTGACGGGTACATCGCCACCGCCGTCGAGACGCTCGCCCGCACCGGGGCGGCGAACGTCGGCGGCATCATGGACGCCCAGGGTCGTACGCCTTTCGAACAAGCCGTGGCTGTTGCCTACACCAGCCGGCTCGGGCTGGGCGGGTCGACCTTCCACCTGCGGACCTCGCCCGAGGGGCCCGCGGACACCGTCTTCCTCGGCAGCTTCCGCAAGTCCGCGCTGGAGGCCGTCGGCGGCTACGACGAGACGCTGCACCGGGCCCAGGACTGGGAGCTGAACTACCGGCTGCGTCAGGCAGGAGAGCTGGTCTGGTTCACCCCCGCGATGCGGGTGACCTACCGGCCCCGGTCCACCTACCGGGCGCTGGCGCGCCAGTTCTACGACACCGGGAAGTGGCGCCGGGAGGTCGTCCGCCGACACCCCGACACCCTCAACGCCCGCTACCTCGCCCCGCCACTGGCCGTGCTGGGAGTGCTCGTCGGACTGGCCGCCGGCGGCCACGGCAGCTACCACAAGGTCGGCTGGATGAAGCTGGGGTGGCTCGCTCCGATCGGCTACCTCGTCGGAGTGGTCGTCGGCGCCGCGGCGCTGCGCCGGGAGCTGCCCTGGCAGGTGCGGATCCGGTTGCCGCTGGTCTTCGTCATCATGCACATGTGCTGGGGCCTGGGCTTCCTGGCCGGGTTGGGGGACGACCGCCCGGCCCACTGACCGCCGGCCTGGCCTCGTGGCCGGGGTGAGGTGCAGGACCTCGGGCGGCGGACGTCCGGTCCGCTGTCAGACGCCGGCGCTCGGCGCCGATCTCAGGCGGTGGCGCGTTCTGCCGCCGCGATCTGCGCCACCGTCGCGTCGTCGACCGGACCGTCGACGATCACCACCGACCCGTCACCCAGCACCGGGGCGACCAGAGCGGCCAGCACGGTGGCGTACGCCGTCGCCGGCCGGACCAGTCGCCGGCCGTACGATCCGTCGGGTGCATCGGTGATCAGCGACCCGGCGTCCTGAGCGACCTCCGCCCAGTCACGACTCGCACCGTCATCTCCGCCGCCCGTGCCCTGCCACAGTGGGGCGCCCGGGGTGGCCGGCGCCTGGACATAGACGTCGGGCTGGGACAACACCTCGGCCCCGTAGTCCAGTACCCCGGCGCCGGTCGGTCGCGGGAAGCCGAGGCCCAGTGGATGCAGCGAGCAGGCCGCTGTCGCCCGGGCGCCGAGCGCTCGGGCCGTCGGGAAGTCGTCGGCGTACTCCTCGGGCCCGGTCACCACGAGATCGGGCCGGGGCCCACCCTCGTCCGGTTCGCGGACCAGCACGCCCACCTGCCACAGCGCCGCCACCCAGGCCAGGGTGATCCAGTGCCCCGGATGGGTGGCGGCGAGCGGCAGGACGGCCACGTCGCCCTCGGCAAGGTCGAGCTCATCGGCGGCCAGGTTGGCTGTCTTGTCCACCCAGTTGACGAAGGTCCGCGCGGACAGTTCGACGCGTACGCCGCTGCTCGGTGCGTAGTAGGTGATCAGCGGGTCACCGCCGCGTCGGCGGACCCGGTCGCGCAGGGAGTGGTCGAAGGACAGCGATCCGGCGGTGCGCATGCGGAAGACCCTACTGCGGCCTGCGGGTGTGATGCGATGGGACCTGTCGTCGCCGTTCCACTGTCGAGATCGTTGCGTCCATGGCGGACTACCCTGCCGCAGGGGATCTGTCTGCTGGCTTGTGCGCTCGTTCTTTTTTGATGATTCAGGATCTTCGGCTCTGGTGTGAGCGTATGGAGAGATAAGTGATAGTGAAGACCGTTCCTCCAGCGCCGATGAGGAACAACCCCAAGAAGAGGCCGACCCCTTGGCCATGCCCACAGTAATTACCCATGCTTCTCATTTCTTCTGGAGAGTTCCAGCATCCGAGTGTTGGCAGGAGAAAATTTGAGAATCGTGCAATGAGTAAGAGAAGCGTCAGGCAGACTGCTGCTGTGCTCAGGAATGCAATTGATGCTGCTCGGATGGGTGGCTTCGACATGCTCCGTCCTGAAAACTAGGGGTAACAGGTTGAACAAACCCTACATCATTGAGAATGTGAGCACAAAGGAGCGGTGGCAGATGCGGCAGCATATCCCCTGGACGGGTTCTTGATTCGAGGGGAATGTTGCTCAGTTAATTTGCGCTTAGGGAAATTTTTGCGGTTTTGGGAACCAGTTTCGCTGAATCTCGGTCAGACTTTGACTCGTTGTCAGCCGCAGGAGTAGGGATGTCGTCCATCTCTCTGCCGACGCATCCGGGTGCTCGGAAGCCCTGGTTGACGTTGAACATCAAGACGGTGGGAACATCTCTAGCTACAGCGTCAGTAAGGCCCATGCATGTGGAGTCGATGGCACCAGTGAAACAGTCGTTACTGACGGGGTCGACGGCACCACTCATCGGTGAATTGCTCGCTGTTCCCGTCACACCGCGGATGCGGCTTTGAAAGGGGTAATAGTCTGGGAACTCTGGCTGGTCGGGTAAACGCTCGGGGTATGCAACTCCAACTGTCTGTGACATCACCGAGCAGGGGTCGGAGTAGATTGCCCAGTCAAAGTAAGGCTTTGCTGCGGCGACACTGAGTCCTTGGGGGGACTCGAAGGCCCAAAGTCGACACCACTTGAGCCGTCCCTGGCGGTCCAGAAGTTCTTGTCATCGTTCGGGCACCCATTTGTTATAGGATTTCTGGTTCCCGGCGCGTCGTTGAAGAGAGGTGTGGTGGAAATCGGAAGCGTGTCTTTTAGGGAATTCGTCCCTGACGTCATAGCATCTCTGCAGGCTTGGTCAACTCCACCCTTTGGGTGGATGGGTTTGCTGACTGATGCTCCTGCCCAAGTGGTCGCCAGTGTGTTGTGGTATGGCGATCTATTGGGTATTTCTTGAAGCCTGGGGGTTTGGTGACAGTTTTACCAGTGCCGAGACAAGTAGCTCAGTCGACTTATTTTCGGGACTTGGTGCGAGTTGATCGTAGTGTTGACGGGGTTGCCAGGTTCTGAACTCTGAGATCTTGGTCAAGAAATATACTTTCGTATAGTGAACCTTTGGTGCAGGCCTGCTGGGAGCGACGATGTGCCGAGGCTGTTTAGTGGGGCTGGGTGCCCACTTGCTGGCTGGCTGGCCGGCGGCCCGGCCAGCCAGCCAGACGAGACGAGCGACCGCGGGGTCTGCCGCGTTCGGGAGTTGACGACCAACGAAGTTTCGGGCCGGCCGAGGGTGAGGCGCCCGCCACACTCGGCTCCGCGTCTGCCCGGTGTCTGAGCGGACTGGCAGAATGAGGCCATGCCATCGACATCAACGGAAGCCCGCTCGGGATCCGGCGCCAACCGTCATGTTGTGATCGTTGCCGGAGGATCGGGGACACGGCTGTGGCCGCTGTCCCGCAAGGGGATGCCCAAGCAGCTGCTGCACCTGGTGGGTGACAAGAGCCTGCTGCGGCTCGCCTACGAGCGGGTGGAGGCGGTCGTCGGTGCCGATCACGTCTGGGTCTGCACCGGGGCCTCCTACCGGGATGTCGTCGAGGCGGAACTGCCGGAGATCGACCCCGAGCACATCCTCGGTGAGCCGATCGGCCGCGATTCGCTGAACGCCGTGGCCTGGCCGTCGGCGGTACTGGCCGCCCGTGACCCGGAGGCCTCCGTCGCGGTGGTCACCGCCGACCAGATCATGCGCCCCGTCGAGACGTTCCGGGAGCGGCTGGCGCTGGCGTACGACGTGGTCGAGGCCCGGCCCGACGCACTGGTGACCTTCGGGGTCGTGCCGACCACCGCCCACACCGGCTACGGCTACCTGCACCGCGGCGCGGAGATCGAGGGGTTCGACGATGTCACCGAGGTGGTGGAATTCCGCGAGAAGCCCGACCGGGCGACCGCCGAGCAGTACCTGACCTCCGGCGAGTACTGGTGGAACTCCGGCATGTTCGTCTGGCGGGCCCGGACCTTCCTCGACCAGCTCCGCCAGTTGGCCCCCCAGTCGTACGACATCGTCACCGCCATCGCCGCGGACCCGTCCCGGGTCGGCGAGCTGTTCCCCCAGGCTCCCAAGATCAGCGTGGACTACGCCATCATGGAGCCGGTCTCCCGCGGCGAGGGCAGCGCCCAGGTGCTCGCCGTCGCCCTGCCGATCCAGTGGTACGACATCGGCGGGTTCCCGGCACTGGCCGAACAACTGCCCCACGACGCGGACGGCAACGCGGGCGAGGGCGCCGTCGTGCACCTGGACACCCACGACACGCTGGTGATCAACCGGACCGACGACGGCCACCTGGTCGCCACCGTCGGCCTGGCCGACATCGTCGTCGTCCGCACCTCCGACGTCACCCTCGTCTGCCCGAAGGGCGACACCGAACGGATCAAGCAACTGGTGGCCACGGTCCGCGACCAGGCCGGCGAGGCCTTCGTCTGATCCACCGCCCGGCTTCCCGAGGAGCCGGCTTCCCTTACGGAGAGAGAGCCATGCCCGATGTCCTGACGGAGGTGCGCAAACGGCGTGGGCCGTTCACCCGGGTGGTGATCGCCCTGGTGGTGGCCTGGTGGGTGCTGGGGGTCGTCCGGATGGTGCTCGCCGTGGTCAGCGGCCTCCCGCCGCTGGAGGCCGCGGCACGTCATGCCCAGGACCTCGTCTCGGTCCCGGTGATCCTGGTGCTGCTGCTCCTGGCCGTGGCGGATGTCTGGGTGCGGCCCCGGCTGGAGAACGCTGTCCGGCTGACCCGTCAGGCGACCTGGGTGGGCTCGCTCGCCGTCGGGACGTCGATCGCGGTCGGTGTCGCCGGCCTGTGGTCGCCGTCGTTGCGGTCCAGCGACCGGGCCCTGGAGGTGGCCGACATCGTCGTGTCCTCGGTGGTCCCGGTGCTGCTGTGCGTGGTGCTGGCGACCGTCGCCGGCGCCGCGCGACGCGCGGGTCAGGGGGACGAGGCACCCCCGTCGGGGGCCGCGGCCGGGACGAACGGTGCGGAGGCGGAGACTGCGGCCGGGACGGACGCCTCGACCGCCGTTCCGGGAGGCGGAACGTCGGCGGCCGGTGGCGAGGCGGCCCGCCGGGAGCCCGATCCGACCGCCGGCGCCGCCTGGCACAGTGCGGCCGATGCCGCCCACGGCCGCGAGGCGATGTCCTGGGGGGACACCACGACACCGTTCGGGTGGGAGTCCGGGCCCGGCGCCGCACCCCTCGAATCGGCCGGTGCCCAGGGCACCGGGCCGGATGATCCGTCGGCGGAGCGTACGCCGCGGGTCGGTGAACCAGGGGATCGTGCGTCCTCGACGGCCACCCCGGAGACAAACGGGAAGGCGGCGTTGGGTCCGGGCCGGATCGACCCCGATCTGTGGCGTACGCCGGGCAGTGATCCCCGGTGACCGGGTGATCCGCTGACCCCCCCCGTTTCCGGGTGCAGCATTAGTCCCCGCCGGAGCGCCATCCGACACGCGGTGTAGTAGCCAAGTTGTTGTCGTTGTGCGTTGCGCGGGGCCGTTCCGATGACGTAATCTCGGACTCACACCCGGGGATCACATCAGTGTAATCCCAATGGTGTGACTCGATCTCCCGGCGGGATCGGGCCACATCGACGGGCGTCTACAACCAGACCGAGGCCGGTCCCCAGGTCCGGCCAACCGACACGATTTCGGCTGTCCGAACCCCCCGCGGGCAGTTCATCCGGGAAACCAGGAGGAACGCATGGACGAATGGCTGACAGTCCTCGATGGAGGTGACGACGAGGGCATTCTGGGCTGGCAGGAGCGCGCCCTGTGCGCGCAGACGGACCCCGAGGCCTTCTTCCCCGAGAAGGGCGGATCGACCCGTGAGGCGAAGGCCGTCTGCCAATCCTGTGACGTACGCGCGGAATGCCTCGATTACGCCTTGGCACATGACGAGCGATTCGGGATCTGGGGCGGCTTGAGCGAGCGGGAACGCCGCAAGCTCAAGAAGCAGATCGTCTGATGCACAGATCCCCAGATACCGCTGGAACAGCGGCTCCGAATTGCCTGTCCGACGGAAGCGGCACCCTATTCCAGGGTGCCGCTTCTGGTTTCTGCCGGAATCCCGGAGCCGGGATCGTCGGTTCCGCGGGGGAGTCGGCTTCCTGGAGACGGGTGCCCGATTCCGTGCTATCGATCAGTTGATCGAGGCGGCGGGATGCAGATCACTCGTCGTCGGACTCGCCTTCCGGGTCGATCTCGTCGGGCGGTAGGCCGGTGACCACGGAGAGCTGTTCCACCAGCGTGCGGCGTACCAGGATCCGCAGACCCTCCCGCGAGGCCGCCCGCAGTTGCAGCGGCCGACGATAGAGCACCACTTCCGCGGCCCGACCGTCCGGTGATTCCACCGCGGCGGCCAGCGGCACGCTGTCGTGGGCCCAGGAGGCGGGCAGGTCCGGGACGTCCTCCATGCCGACCGAGATGCCGTCGAGCACCCGTGGAGCGGTGGCGGCGATCGCGGCGATGGCATCCGCCAGCGCCCCGGCGAAGTACTCGCGGTCGTCGGGCGGATGCGGGGCCCGGACCGGCCGGCCGGTCCAGGGATTGGGCAGTGCGAGGGGACCACGCAACCCGCGCCCGTGCCGGTCCCGTCGGTGCGGGCGGTACCAGGAGCTGGACATGCCGGCCAGGATAGTCGGCGTCCCGATCCCGCGGGGACCCGAACGCGGCGCCGCGACGGTCGACCCGGGGCGCTACGACAGCTCACCCGGACGGGCTCCCATCCCGAGCCACCCCGAGGGCGGGGCCGCGACACGATCGCGCCGCTTTCCCTGGGACCGGAACCCGGGGGAGTACCGTTCGTGGGGTGACGACCAGGCGGTGTACGCGATCAGGCTGCGGCCGATCGGCAGTGGCGACCCTGACCTTCGCGTACGCGGATCAGCAGGTCGTGCTGGGTCCCCTCTCGGCGCGCTCCGAGCCGGCGGCGTACGACCTGTGTCTGGAGCACTCGCAGCGGCTGTCCGTGCCGCGTGGCTGGGACGTGATCCGGCTGCCGCTCACCGGCCGGCCGGAGCAGCCCGATGCCGATGACCTGATGGCGCTGGCGGACGCGATCCGCCGGGTCGGTCTGGCCGAGGACGAGCCGGTCGGTCCGGGCGACTTCGCGGAGCGGGCCGACGTCCGGGAGGTGGCCCACAAGGGCCATCTGACCATGCTGAAGGACTCCGGCGGCACCGAGGGCGGGCGGACGGCCCGGACCCGCGGATCGCGCCCGTCCTGAGCCGGATCCGCCCGAGGTGCGTGGGGTGTCAGATACCGGGCCGGTTCCACGAACCGGCGCCGACGCGGCCATCGGGAAGGGATAGGATCGCCGACGATGCTTCAGGATCAGATCTTCAAGGCCAATGACATCCGTGGTGTGACCTCGGGCGACAGCCCGGAATGGGACACTGCCGGTGCCGCCGCTCTCGGCGTCGCATACGTCCGCCTGATGAAGGGGGCGGACGGAGGTCCGGTGGAGTTCGTCGTCGGGCGGGACATGCGCACCAGCGGCCCGGACTTCTCCGCGGCGTTCGTCGCGGGGGCTCGCAGTGAAGGGGCTCGGGTGGTCGTCGCCGGCCTCACCTCGACCGACGAGCTGTGGTTCGTGTCCGGCCACCTGGACCTGCCGGGGATCACCTTCACCGCCTCCCACAACCCGGCGCGCTACAACGGCGTGAAGTTCTGCCTGGCCGGCGCCCGGCCGGTCACCCCCGAGTTCCTGCGGCAGCTGAAGCACGACGCGCAGGCGTTGGACACTGCCGGCCTGGACCTGGCCGCGATCGCCACGGCCGCCCGGACCTGCGGATCCGCCCGCGAGCAGGACTACCTGGCCGAGTACGCCGCGCACCTGCACGCCCTGGTGCCGCTGGACGGCATCCGGCGGCTCAAGGTCGTGGTCGATGCCGGCAATGGCATGGCCGGGCACACCGCTCCCAGCGTCCTCGGGCCGCTCAACCTTGACCTCGACGTGCTGTACGGCGACCTGGACGGCACCTTCCCGAACCACCAGCCGAACCCGTTGATCCCGGAGAACCTTGTGGACGCGCAGCGGCGCGTGGTGGAGACCGGCGCCGACCTGGCGCTGGTGTTCGACGGGGACGCCGACCGGTGCTTCGCCATCGACGAGACCGGCGCGGTCGTCGATCCGTCCGCCATCACCGCGATGATCGCCGAACAGGAACTCGCCCGGGAGCCCGGCGCCACCATCGTGATCAACACGATCACCTCCGCCTCGGTGCCGGAGATCGTCACCGAGAACGGTGGCACCACCGTCACCTCCCGGGTCGGCCACACCTACGTCAAGGCCCTGATGGCCGAGCACGACGCGATCTTCGGCGGCGAGCACTCGGCGCACTACTACTTCCGGGACTTCTACTTCGCCGACACCGGCATGCTCGCCGGCCTGCACGTGCTGTCCCTGCTGGGCCACTCCGACCGGCCACTGTCCCAGCTCGTCGCCAAGTACATCCGCCGGGTCGGGTCGGGGGAGATCAACTCCGACGTCGATGACCAGCAGGCGTCGATGGACCTCGTCGCCCGGGCGTTCGACGGTCGCGGCACGCAGGACCGGGTCGACGGGCTGACGGTCCGTGGCGACGGCTGGCGGGTCAACCTGCGCCCGTCGAACACCGAGCCCCTGCTGCGGCTCAACGTCGAGGCGGTCGACCGGGCCACGATGGAGTCGCTCCGCGACGAGGTCCTCGGCCTGGTCCGCGGCTGAGCCGCCGTCCCGCCGCGGTGGCACTCCCGGGCGGCGGGACACTCCTAGACTGACTGCAACCGACCCGCCGGCACCGGCGGGCAGCGAGGAGACTGAGATGGCCGTCGACCTGGACCCGGCACTGCTCGATGTGCTGGCCTGTCCGAACTGCCATGCGCCGTTGGCGGTGGACCACGACCGCAACGAACTGGTCTGCACTGGCAACGGATGTGGCCTGGCATACCCGGTGCGGGACGGGATCCCGGTGCTGCTGGTCGACGAGGCGCGCAATCCGCACGGCGTCGACACCGGGCGTGGTCGCCCCGGCCTCGGCGGGGCCGGAGCCGATGCCGGTCGGCGAGACGACCACGGCGAGTAGGGGGCCGGACGACGATGGCGGATTTCGACGACTCGCGCCTCGACGACCGTGAGGTCCTGCAGGCGTACGACGCCCCACTGCGGCACCTCGCCGAGTGCGGCGCGCGGCTGCGCGGGGAGTGGTACGGCGCCTCCGCCACGATCCTCGAGCTGGCCGAGGCCGACCGGCCCCGGGCGGTGATCGCCGTCGGGACCGACGCGCGGCTGATCCGCGCCGTGCTCGAACCGATCTGCCCGGTGCCCTTCGTGGCCTGGCCGCGCCAGGGTCTGCCGGGCTGGGTCGGCCCGCTCGACCTGGTGCTGATCATGGCGGCCGAGGGATCGGACCCGGCGCTGATCGAATCCGCGCAGGAGGCGACCCGGCGAGGGGCCCGGATCGTGATCG
Source organism: Raineyella sp. W15-4 (assembly GCF_033170155.1). Classification (GTDB taxonomy): domain Bacteria; phylum Actinomycetota; class Actinomycetes; order Propionibacteriales; family Propionibacteriaceae; genus Raineyella. The sequence goes on from NZ_CP137079.1 coordinate 1,000,799, forward strand.
CCGCACCCGCGGCGTCGTCGGTGGCGGAGTTCGCCGCCTCGCGCAGCACCACGCTCGTCCCCACCTCGACCGGCGACCCGCTGGCCGCGGTGATGATCATGCTCGCCGCCCTGCACGAACTGCGCCTCGGACCGCCGGTGTCGGTGGAGTCCATCGCGGATGCCGCGGACATGGTCGCCGAGGCGGCCTCCCCGTTCCTCGACCTGTCGGCGAACCCGGCCAAGGGCCTGGCCTGCGCGATGGCCGACGCCCAGCCGCTGGTGTGGGGAGGGTCCGTGCTGGCCGCCCGCGCCGGGCGACGTGTCGCGGGGTCGCTGCGTACGGTGACCGGCCGGGCCGCCCTCTCGGCCGATGCGCGCGAGCTGATGGCCGTGATCGAGGCCACCGAACCCGCCGACCCGTTCGCCGACCCGTTCGAGGACGCACCGAGCGCGGATCGGCGTCCCCACCTGCTGATCCTCGACGACGGCGACAGCCACGCCGACGTCACCCGGGCCGCCGGGGCCCTCCGCGCGGCGTGCAATCGGGTGGACGTACGCAGCGACTCGCTGGAGGCGCGGGAGGGGGAGGACCTGGCCCGCTACGTGATGCTGCTGCAGAAGGGACGCTTCACCGCGGCCTACCTGGGGATCGGACTCGGCACCACGTCCCTGGGGTGAGCGCGTCGGGCATCGCCTGTCGGGCAGGTCTACGCCACTGTCGGGCGAGTCGTACGCTGCCGTCATGCAGAAGGTCCTCGTCCTCAACGGTCCCAACCTGGGGCGGCTCGGCACCCGCGAGCCGGCCACCTACGGCACCACTACGTACGCCCAGCTCGTCGACCTGTGCCGCGCGACCGGCGCCGAGCTGGGGCTCGACGTCGAGGTGCGCCAGACCGACGCCGAGTACGAGATGATCGGCTGGCTGCACGAGGCCGCGGACGCCTCGCTGCCGGTCGTCCTCAACTCCGCCGCGTGGACCCACTACTCGATCGCGGTCGCCGACGCGGTCGCCCAGCGCACCGCCCCGCTGATCGAGCTGCACATCTCCAACGTGCATGCGCGCGAGGAGTTCCGCCACCATTCGTACATCACGCCGTACGCCACCGGGGTGATCGCCGGTCTGGGCATCCAGGGGTACGTCGCAGCGCTGGGATGGATCGCAGCCCAGGCCCGATCCGAGGCCTGAGTCCCTCCTGGCCGCGCCACGTCGGTCGCTCCGGGCGGCTCGGCGTGGCGCGGGCCACCTCCGCACCGAGTAGCATCTGCGCTCATGGACAACCGCGTCGCTGACCTGACCCTGGCCGACTTCGGCCGTCGCGAGATCACCCTCGCCGAACACGAGATGCCGGGCCTGATGGCGATGCGGGACACGTACGGCCCCCAGCAGCCGTTGGCGGGGGCGCGGATCGCCGGGTCGTTGCACATGACCATCCAGACCGCGGTGCTGATCGAGACCCTGGTGGCGCTGGGCGCCCGGGTCCGCTGGGCGTCCTGCAACATCTTCTCCACCCAGGACCACGCCGCGGCCGCCATCGCGGTCGGCGACGGCACCGCCGAGGAGCCGACAGGCCAGCCGGTGTTCGCCTGGAAGGGCGAGACCCTCGACGAGTACTGGTGGGCCGCCACCCAGACCTTCCGCTGGCCCGACGGCCAGTTGCCGACGATGATCCTGGACGACGGCGGCGACGCCACCCTGCTGGCCCACCTCGGCGCCCGCCACCAGCGCGCCGGCACCCTGCCCGACCCGGCGGCGGCCGGCTCCGACGAGGAGCGGGCCCTGTTCGGCGCGCTGCGCAGCACCCTGGAGGACGGGACGGTCGACTGGATCGCCGTCGCCGACAGCATCCAGGGGGTGACCGAGGAGACCACCACCGGTGTCCACCGGCTCTACCAGGCCGAGCGGGACGGCACCCTGCTGTGGCCGGCGATCAACGTCAACGACGCGGTGACCAAGTCGAAGTTCGACAACGTCTACGGCGTCCGCCACTCACTGATCGACGGGATCAACCGGGCCACCGACGTGCTGATCGGCGGCAAGGTCGCGGTGATCTGCGGCTACGGCGACGTCGGCAAGGGCTGCGCCCAGTCGTTGCGCGGCCAGGGCGCCCGGGTGATCGTCACCGAGATCGACCCGATCTGTGCCCTGCAGGCGGCGATGGACGGCTACCAGGTCGCCACCCTCGACGAGGTGATCGGGGTGGGTGATCTCTTCGTCACCGCCACCGGCTGCTGCGACGTCATCTCCGCCGAGCAGATGGCGCGGATGAAGCACCAGGCGATCGTCGGCAACATCGGTCACTTCGACAACGAGATCGACATGGCCGGGCTGACCGGCTGGCCCGGTGTGCGGCGGACGACGATCAAGCCGCAGGTCGACGAGTGGGTCTTCCCGGCCGGCACCACGAAGTCCGGCGCCGAGGTCGCGGAGCACGCCATCATCGTGCTGTCCGAGGGCCGCCTGCTCAACCTCGGCAACGCCACCGGCCACCCGAGCTTCGTGATGTCCAACTCCTTCACCAACCAGGTGCTCGGCCAGATCGAGCTCATGACCCACCACGACGCCTACCCGGTCGGCGTGCACCGGTTGCCGAAGCAACTGGACGAGATGGTGGCCCGCCTCCACCTCGGCTCGTTGGGGGTGCACCTGTCGACGCTGACCGAGAAGCAGGCCGACTACCTCGGCGTGCCGGTCGAGGGGCCCTACAAGCCGGACTTCTACCGCTACTGAGGGGCCGACGATGGACGTCGGACGGGACCACGTCCCGGCATCGTACGACGAGTTCCGGGCACCGGACGGCACCCTGCGGGTGGGCTGGGCCGAACTCGCCGCCTTGACCGAAGCATCGTTCGACTGGGCCGCCCGACAGCGGGAGATCGACCGGCGGCTGGCCGACGACAACGTCACCTACCGCCCCTGGACGACCCGCGACGCCATCGACGTACGCCACGGTGACGATGACGAGGAGGTGGCCGCGCCGCAGCCCTGGCAGCTCGATCCGCTCCCGCTGGTGCTGCACTCCCGGGAGTGGCGCGAGCTCGAGTCCGGCCTGGTGCAGCGCGCCGAGCTGCTCTCCGCCGTCTTCGCGGACCTGTACGGCGACCGGCGGCTGCTGGCCGACGGGATCCTGCCGCCCGAGGTGGTGATGGGCCACCCTGGCTACCTGCGTCCACTGATCGGGGCCCAGCAGCCCGGCGGGCTGTTCATGGTCGGGGCGACCATCGGCCGGGATGCCGACGGCGGCTGGCGGCTGCGCGCCCAGGAGACCCAGGCGCCGGTCGGCGCCGGCTACGCGATGGAGAACCGGCGGGTGCTGTCCCGCGTGCACGCCGAGCTGTACCGCGCGGCCGACCTGATCCGGCTCACCCCGTTCTACCAGGCGATGCGCGTCGCGCTGGTCGAATCGGGCCCCAGCGACGTCGAGGATCCCCACGTCGTGGTGCTCACCCCGGGCACCCACGCGGCCACCGCGTTCGACCAGGCGTTTCTGGCCAGCCGGCTCGGGTTCCCGCTGGTCGAGGGCAGCGACCTCGTCGTCCGTGACGGCCGGCTGTGGCTGCGCTCACTCGGCCACCTCGAGCCGGTCGACGTCGTCTTCCGGCATGTCCCGGCCGGGGCCACCGACCCGCTCGAGCTGCAGCCCGGCTCCCGCCTCGGCGTGGCCGGGCTGACCGAGGTGGTGCGGCGCGGCGCGGTCTCGGTGGTCAACTCGCTGGGCACCGGTGTGCTGGAGAACCCCGGCCTGATGGCCTTCGACGACGCCATCTGCCATGTCCTGCTCGACGAGCCGCTCCGGCTGCCGTCATTGCCGACCTGGTGGTGCGGTGAGGACTCCGCCCGCAGCCATGTCCGTACGCATCTGGCGGAGCTGCAAATCGCCCACATCGGGTCCGGGCGCACCTGGGAGGGCCCGTTGCTCAGTGCGGCCGAGCGCGATGACCTGGTCCGCCGGGTCGAGGATGCGCCCCACCTCTACGTCGGTCAGCGACTGCTGCCGCTGTCGACCAGTCCGGCGGTGCGCGGCGGTCAGGTCGTCCCCGCACCGTTCCAGCTCATCGGCTACCTGATCCGGCGCGGCGCTTCGTACGCCGCCCTGCCGGGTGGACTCGGCGAACTCGTCGACGAGCGGGTCGCCACCACCGCCGTGCCCACCGCGGTCTCCGGGCGGCCGACGAAAGACCTGTGGATCGTCGGCAGTGACCTGCCGACCACGGCCGAGGCCGAGGGCGACGCCGCCGCCGAACTGATGGTCGGCGTCGGCGCGATGGTGCCGCGCGTGCTCGACGACATGTACTGGATGGGCCGCTACGCCGAGCGTGCCGAGGATGTCGTCCGGCTGGTCAGCGCCACCCACCACGTGCTGGTCGAGGTGAACATGGTGTGCCGGCCCGGTTCCGCCGTCGATCTGCTCCTTGATGCCCTCTACGCCCTCACCGCCACCCCCCGGCCGGGGGAGGGGGTCAGCGCCCTGCGGCAGCTGCGGACCCAGCTGGTCAGCCGATCACGGCGTGGCACTGTCGCCCGCTCGCTGGCCCGGCTCAGCCACGCCGCGGACGGCGTACGCGACCAGCTCTCCTCCGATCTGTGGGTCGTGCTGGCCGGCGCAGAGCGCGCCCTGGACGAGCTGCGCCGAGCCGATCCCGAGGACTCCAGCAAGCTGGTGGATGCCGCTGAGCGCAGTCTCGTCGCGCTGCTGGCGCTCAACGGGATCACCGCGGAGAACATGGTCCGCGACGCCGGCTGGCAGTTCCTCGACTCCGGACGGGCACTCGAACGAGCCATCCAGGTGGTGGGCCTGCTGCAGTCGTGTTTCTCGGCTCCGGCGTTGCGGGCCGGGGTGACCGCTGACGCGGAGGGTCGCTGGTCCCCCCCACCGCAGGAGATGGTGCTCACCGCGGCGATGACCGCGGCGGAAAGCGTGGTGACCCATCGTCGCCGGCACGGTGGCCGGCCCGAGCTCGGGGCCGTGCTCGACCTGTTGGTCGCCGACTCGAGCAACCCCCGCTCGGTCGCCTTCCAAGTGCAGCGCCTGCAGCGGGCCCTCGCCCGGCTGCCGCACGCGCCGACCACCGGGCGGCCGCAGCGGCTGCTCGCGGACCTTGCCGACCTCTGCACCGGTGCCGCCGTCCAGCGGGTGTGTCACGGCGAACCAGCCGTTCCGGCCCCGCCTGGCGACGGGACCGGCGCCGGCTCCGAACGGCGGCCGGCGCCCAATCCGGTGCAGTGCGTGGACGACTATCTCACCGACCTGCGGTCGCGACTGTTCCGGGTCTCGGAGGCGATCGCGGAGGCCTATCTGCGGCGTGCGCCGCAACCGCGCCCGCTGTGGGTGGCCGCCGAGCGGCCACCCGGGCCGGGCGGGGGTGGCATGTGAGGACCTACCGGATCCGCCACCAGACGGCGTACCACTACGAACGCCGGGTCACCTCGAGTTACGGGCTCTACCACCTGGTCCCCCGGGAGGATGCCCGGCAGCATCTGCTCGGTCACCGGATCGACGTCGACCCGGTTCCGTCCGATCGGGTTACGGACGTCGATGTGTACGGAAACACCCGCACCTGGTACCACGTCACCGAACCGCACACCGACCTGGTGATCATCGGGACCACGGACCTGACCGTGGCAGCGCAGACAGTGCCGGTCGAGGCCCTCGCGCTGCCCTGGGAGCGGTGCCGCCCCGAGCAGCGTCGCGACATCGCCGACTGGTGGCGTGCCGTCGACCTCACTCTGCCCTCGCCGCGGGTGGACGTGCTGCCCGAGGTCGCCGGGTACGCCGCGCCCTCCTTTCCGCCCGGCCGGCCGGTGGGGGAGGCGGTCGAGGAGCTCAACCGCCGCATCCACGCCGACTTCGCGTACGACCCGAAGGCCACCACGGTGACCACCCGGGTCGGCGAGGTGCTGCGGATCCGCGCCGGCGTCTGCCAGGACTTCGCCCAGCTGATGGTCTCCTGCCTGCGGTCGGTCGGGCTGGCCGGCCGGTACGTGTCCGGCTACCTGGCCACCGTCCCCGCGCCGGGGCAGCCGCGCAACATCGGGGCGGACGCGACCCACGCCTGGGCCGGGGTATGGATCCCCGGCGCCGACTGGTACGACCTCGACCCGACCAACGACCGTCCGGTCGACGAGTCGCACGCCACCGTGGCATGGGGCCGGGACTACTCGGACGTGGCGCCGGTGCGCGGGGTGATCTTCGGCGACGGTGGCGGGTCGTCGATGAAGGTCAGCGTCGACATGGCGCCGCTCGAGGTGTCGACCTTCCCGGCACCCTGAGCCGAGTCCGACCGGCGGGGAAATCATCTGATCCTCGACTGGATGACGTGGATCTGATCGCGAACCCGGCCCGGCCGGGAAGATCACGCGTCGACGGCGCTCTCCGCCCGACCGCGGCGCCGCAGCGTCTCCTCGGCCGACACCTCGGCCAGTGCCAGGGTCGCCAGGAAGCCGACACCGAGGATGCCTCCGGCGACTCCGGTGGAGACCTTCGCCGCGTCGACGAGTGCCTCGGCGGCGAGCTCGGCTGCCGCCGTCGTCCGCGGGTCGCGCTGCAGCCCGGGGATCGCCGCGCCGATCGAGTCGTGCACCGCCGTCACCACGGCCGACCGGGCCGCCGGAGGCAGCGGGATGGCGTCGAGACGCGCCTGGGTGCCGTGGGTGAGTGAACTGATGAGCAAGCCGCCGAGCACCGCCACGCCGAGGGCCGACCCGATCTGCCGGACCGTGGTCAGCATTCCCGACGCCTCACCGGACAGGCCGACCGGCACCTCGGCAAGGGAGACACTCGTCACCTGGGCGGTTGCCATGCCCACGCCGAGTCCGTAGAGGAAGAGACAGGCCCCGACCGACACCGCAGTGCCCGGCAGCACCAGGGCCAGGGCCGCGACGGCGAGGGCCTCGACGAGGACGCCGAACTGGACGACGCGGCGGGCGCCGATCCGGCGGGTGAGCTGGGGGACTGCGCCGGACATCAGGAAAGTGCCGATGGCGAGCACCATCATCAGCCAGCCGGTGCCCAGCGCGTCGTAGCCCAGCGCGCCCTGCAGGACGAGGGGAAGGGCGAAGAGCATGCCGAATTCCCCGAGAGTGATCACGAGGGAGGCGATGGCGCCGTACCGGAAGTTCGCGATGCGCCACAACCCGAGGTGGGCCTGGACGATCGCACCGCGGCGATGCCGGACCTGCTCCGCCCACACCCACAGCCCCATCACGACGACCCCGCCGGCAAGGGCGAACGGCACGGGCGACAGCGAGCCGTCGGCCTGGTGCAGCCAACCGAACGAGGAGGACTCGACCAGGGCGAAGACGATGCCGCCGAGGCCCAGGGTGGCCAGCACCGTGCCGGACCAGTCGATCCCCCGGCGCAGCGTACGGTCCCGGGTCTCCGGCAGGTAGCGGGTGGCCAGGATCACGGCGGCGATCCCGAACGGGACGTTCAGCCAGAAGGCCCACCGCCAGCTCGCGTCGGTGGCGAGCCAGCCGCCGACGAGCGGGCCGACAGCCGCCATGCCGCCGATCGCCGAGCCGTAGATCGCGAAGGCGATGTTGCGGTCCTTGCCGGTGAACATCGCGTTGATGGTCGAGGTGGTGGCGGGCAGCACCATGGCCGCCCCGATGCCCTGCACCAGCCGGGCCACCAGCAGCACCTCGGGGCTGCCCGCCGAGCCGGCCACCAGGGAGGATGCCATGAAGACGACCAAGCCGGCGACGAACATCATCCGGCGGCCAAACAGGTCACCGAACCGGCCCGACGTGAGCATGAGTGACGCGAAGACGAGGGAGTAGACGGCGCTCACCCACTGTGCCTGGGTGGCCGTCATATGGAGGTCGTCGATGACGACGGGGAGTGCGACGTTGGCGATGGTGGCGTCCATGATCACCAACGAGGTGCCCAGGGCGATGGCGGCCATCGCCCACCAGCGGTGGGGCACACCGGTGAAGTCGCCGGTGGAGGCCGGGGTGGACGCGGGAGCGGGCACCGGGGCGGGCCCGGCGGAACCCGTGGGACGGCCAGGGGCGGAAGCGGTGGGGTCGGACATCGAGTCTCCCGGACGGTGCCACGCGATATGGCAGGGACAATCTTGCTGACAGCTAGACGGTAACATGCCGACGGCGTGTTGGTAAATGTCGGGCCGGGTGACGTGCATCGCCCTGATCGGGCGGATCCGTGGGAGGATGAGCCGGTGCCGAAGATCTCTGCCGCGACCGTCGCCGAACATCGGGCGATGAAGGAACGTCAGGTGATCTCGGCGGCTGTCGACCTGCTCACCACCGAAGGGGCGGCGGCTGTCACGCCGGCTGCGGTGGCCGCGCGAGCCGGCCTGGCCCGGACCAGCGTGTACCAGTACGCGCGGTCGGGCAACGAACTGGTCGCGCTGGCGGTGGAGGAGACCTTTGTCCAGGTGAAGGCTGCCCTGGCGGTGGCTCTCGATGCTGCCGGCTCCGATCCCGCGGCCCGGCTGGAGGCGATCATTCGTACGGTCCTCCAGGGGGCGGCGGACGGGCATGCCCCCGGTCCGGCGGTGGATGTCGCGGCGCTCGGGTCGGCTCAGCAGGAGCGGCTGCGTCAGCTGCACCAGGAGCTGGTCGCTCCGCTGGCGGCGGCGATCGAGGCGGCGGGTGCCAAGGACGTGAGGCTCCTGACGGCGATCTCCTGGGGAGCGATCAACGGGGTGGTCCCCCTGATCGAGCACGGGATGCCTGTCGAGGCGGCGGTCGCCTCGGTGGTGGCGTACGTCCGGGCTGGGGTCTCCACGGACCCCTGAGCCGAGCCTGGCCGGGGTCCTCGACGGACCTCTGAACCCCTCGAGCCTGAGCGGTGCGGCCGTGGGGGCGGATCGATCAGTGGGAGTTCAGTTCGTAGCGCTCCCGCGCCAGGAAGATGCTGTCGCCGGTCAGATTCGAGGAGCAGCTGACGCCGTTGGACTGGCTGAAGCACATCATGTCGCCCATCCGGACGGCCTGACCGTACGCGAGGGTCGGGATCGAGGAGCCGGTCGTGGGCTGGCGGATGCTGTCGCCGGCGCACACCACCGTCGCGTGGCCGTTCGTGTCGATGCCGAGGTCCCCGTGGTCCAAGGTGCAGCCGTCCGGTGCCGGTGGGGTCCAGGCGCGGTCCTTGGCGTCGCACCGTACGTTCGACGAACCCATCTGGCAGACGATGTTGCCCGTCGGCGACACGAACTGGTAGGCGGCCTGGCCCGACAGATCCAGGACGGCAGCACGGGTCGGCGCCGGACTCGGGGTGGCGGACTCGGCGGTCGACGGGGAGCCCGCGGGGGAGGTCGAGGGGGATCCACCCGCCGTCGGGGAGGCCACCGCAGTGGCGACGGGGGAGGCGATGGCCCCCGGGCGCGGATCCAGGAACAGCACGCTCCCGATCACGGCAAGGACGACCAGTAGAAGCGCACCGCCGGTGACCAGGAGCACGATGCGTCGACGGGACGGACGGTCGTCGGTAGCCGTCCGGGCGGCGGATCCGCGGGTGGACGCCGGGTCAGCGGACGAACGAGGGGTGGACAACGGTTCAGGGTGCCTCACTTGCCGTCCTGCAGGGTCTCCCAGATCTCCTTGCACTCAGGGCACACCGGGAACCGGTCGGGATTGCGGGACGGCACCCACACCTTGCCGCACAGGGCGATGACCGGGGTGCCCATCACCATGGCCTCGGTGAGCCGTTCCTTGGGGACGTAGTGCGAGAAGCGCTCGTGGTCGCCCTCCTCGTAGCGGAGGTCCTCCTCCTGCTCGACGCGCTCGTCGACGAGGGTCTCGGCGCCGGGGGCCAGATGCTGGGTCATGGGACGAGTCTACGTTCCGATCACTTCGGGCTCACCCAGCGACAGCATCAGCCGGTTCGCCCAGGCGAAGAACGCGGTGGCGCCGATGACATCGAGGATCGCCAGGCCGTCCAGACCGGACGACCGCAGCGCCGCCAGGTGCTCCGGGCGCAGTTCCACCGGTGTCACGGTCAGGGCCACGGCTGCGTCGGTGATCGCCGACCAGCGCGGATCCGATCCGTCGTCGGTCAGCGCGTCCGGCCCCTCGGCGAGCAGCCGCTGGATGTCGGCTTCGCGACCTGAGTGGTGGCTGGCGAAGCGCGCGTGCACCGAGGCGCAGAACACACACCCGTTGACCCGCGACGTCACCGCCGCGGCCAGTTCGCGCTCCCCGCGGGGGAGCCCGTCGCGGGTGGAGTGGAAGATGTCGAAGTCCGCGCGCGTCCGGGCCTCCAGCACCGTCGGATCCTCGGCCAGCAGCCGGAAGTACGGGCTGGCGGCCCGCGAGGCCTGCACCAGGCCGGCGCGTTGCGCGTCGGTCAGCTCGGCCTCGGCCGGAGGCTCGAGCCAGGGCACCCAGCCCAGTGTGTCCTGGGTGAACGAGCGCGGACGGTCGAGCTCGGGACGGAGGACAGCGATGGTCATCAGGCTCCTTCGGTGGCGAGTTGGCGCAGCCCGTGGACGAGGCGGATCTGGTAGCCGAGGAAGGCGACGGCCTGGGAGAGGGTCACGATGCCGGCCTGCGACCAGCCGGCCCGGACCAGCGCCGCGAGCGCCTCGGGGCGGGAGTCGCGGGGATGGAACACCAGCAAGTGCGCATGCTCCAGCCCGGCAGCCAGTCGGTCGCCGAACCGGTCGCGGATGTCCGGCCCGGCGGCGTACGCCGTGCCCGGTTCGCTCTCGTCGGCGAGGTCAGGCTCGCGATAGCTGCCCCACGGGCCGGCACCCGCCGCGCGGCCGGCTTCGGTCAGCACCGGCTCGACCAGATCCGGGGCCACCTCGCCCAGCAGCCGCGCGTAGTGGTCGGTGACCGCGTCAGCATGATGCAGCGCGGCGACGAAGACGGCAACGGCCAGCCGGTGGTGGCGTGGGACCTGGTCGCCGGCGGCCGGTCCGAAGAGCAGATCGTGGGCCCGCTGGGTCTGCTCGCGGGCGATCGGCCGCCGGCGACGCAGCTCGTCGAGGTACCCACCCGATCGGAGGCCGGCCAGGTCGTCGACGACATCCACGGTGTCCGCTGTCGTTGAGGGCTGGCTGGCCGGGGCACTCACGCGGCGGTCCGGTCCGCGGCCGGGCGGTCGCCCGCGGTGGCCACTCGCCAGCCGAAGTGTGGCGCGACCCGGTCGGCGATCAGGGCGATGGACCGCAGGGTGGCCTCGTGCGGCGGGTCCACCGAGTGCACTTGGAAGACGACGTCGGTGGCCCGCGGCAGCACGGTGTCGGATTCGAGAGAGGCGATCACGTCGTCCGGGGTGCCGGCATGCGTGTCGGTCGCCGCGGCCAGGTCCTCCAGCGGGGCGGAGGCGAACCGCGGGTCGAGGTAGCGCAGCCGGTCCACCCCGCGCCGGAGCCCGTGCTCGGCGTACGCTTCCGCCTCGGCTCGGTCCTCGCTGACGAACAGCGTGCGTGAGGCCATGATCCGTGGCGCCACGTGCCGGGGCAGTGCCGCCAGGTAGGCGTCGACGATCGGGTGCTGCAGCTCGGCCAGAGTCGTCTCCGGCCTGTCGTCAGGTCGCGGCTGGGTGCGCGACAGCATCAGGCCGAGGCCGCGCCGGCCGGCCTGGCGGCCACCGTCCGCGGAGAAGGTCGCGTGCCACAGGCGCTGCGGCAACGTGCCTCCGGACGGATACAGCCGGTTCTCGGTGCCCGCGATGCCCCGTCCCTCCCAGGCGTCGAGCAGGGTGCGCAGGTGCCGGAAATAGGTGCCGTGCCGGCTCTCGAACCGGTGCCCGAACGTGGCGAAGGATCCCGGGGTGCCGCCGGAGGCCAGCCCGACCTCGAGGCGGCCGTCCGCGAGCCGGTCGAGCACGGCGAGGTCCTCGGCCACCCGGACCGGTTCCTCCATCGGCAGGGTGATCACTCCGGTGCCGAGGCGGATCCGGGTGGTCCGGGCGGCGGCGTACGCCAGGAAGACCAAAGGGGAGGGGAGACCCCCTTCGAGCTCATGGAAATGGTGCTGGGCGACCCAGGCCGACCGGTAACCGTGACGCTCCGCCTGCTGGATCTGGGCAAGCGCGTAGCGGTACCGGTCGGCGGCGGGGGCGTCCTCGAGGAGACGGGTGAAGAAGCCGAGGGCTGGTGCGGTCATACGGGACTCCTGGGATCGAGGCGAGTGCCTCGGGCGATAATACCTACTTGAGATCTAGAGTATAAGGTAAAATTCAGAGATAGATAAGTGGCGTTTAAGTTAGGTGGAGTTGCGATGCCACACCGGACCACCCGTACGATCCCCGCCGAGCTGGACCACCTCGTGCTGGCCACGCCCGACCTGTCCGCCACGGTGGCCGGGCTGGCGGAGGCGGTCGGGGTCCGGGCCGCACCGGGGGGACGGCACCCCGGGCGTGGGACCCGCAACCCGTAGTTCACGCTGACCACACCATCGCACTGACCACGAGACGGAGAATCCATGAGCACCCTGCGCGACTACCTCGTCCAGAAGAAGTCGGCCCTGCTGGCCCGCCGCTCCGCAGCGGCCGCCGCCGGCCACCCGACCCAGGAGATCAGCGCCCACGTCACGGCGGAGGGGCGTTCCGGCGTCCGCCGGATCCGGATCCGCGACCACCAGATCATCAGCGACAGCCCGGCCGACTTCGCCGGCTACGACCTGGGTCCCTCGTCGCCGGAGATCCAGCTCGGCGTGCTCGGCAGCTGCCTGACCCACATCTATCTGATCAAGGCCGCCGAACTCGACGTGCCGCTGGACTCCCTCGACATCGACCTCCGTGCCCAGCTCGATCCGCGCGGCGGACTGCCTGAGTTTCCCGAGGTCCCGGTGGAGTTGCAGGGGATCAGCTACGAGGTGCAGATCGGGTCGCCGGCCGATGACTCCCGGCTCGACCTGCTCAGGGCAGAGGTCGAGCGGGTCTGCCCGGTGCTCAACCTGCTCACCAAGCCGCAGACCATCACCGGTTCGGTGGTACGAGTGGGCGCCGGCCGGGTCCCGGCCCACGCCTGAGCCCTCGTCGGAAGGGAAGAGCTTCGCGGTCGGTTGCGGTCGGTGGGCCGCCAGGCCGGGTGGAACCTGCTCGGCGGCCCACCATAGGGCATGGTCACGCCGGGATGGAGGACTATTCCGACGGCGCGGAGTCCACCACTTCGGTCGTCACCGACGTGAGCATCATGACGGTGCCCGGTTTGAGCCATTGGGCGTACGTGGCACCCGAGGTCGTCCGCTCCCCCAGCACTTGTCCGGTGTCCTGGTCGAGGATGAGTTCTTTGCGTTCGTCCCACGGGCCCGTGATCGCCAGCGCGGTGCCGATGCGGCCCTCCAGGTCCGTCGACGTCGCGGTGACGGAGACACCGTCGATACGACTCATCACCTCGAACAGCGCGGCGCGCAGATCGTACGGCACCTGGCCGGTGCGCAGCAGATCGACGCCGTAGGTGAACATGGAGTCGGCCAGTCCGTTGCCGTGGCCACGGGCGCGGTCCTCCAGACGTTGATACAGCGCGTCGGGATCGCGCGGAAGGTCCGCCATCCACGCATCGGTCGGCTGCTGCCAATCGGCCATTCTGGGTCCGTAGAAGTCCCCGTTCTTGGCGCGGTGGTACTCCGGCGGTGTGGGCGGATTCCGCTGCATCACCTTCGTCCCCTGGGCATTCAATGGCTTCAGATGAGCGCGACCCGAGCGCGTCATCACCCAGTCGCGCGAGGGATCGCCCGGCTTGTAGACGGTGATGATCTCCTTGTCCTGCCACATTCCGGTGTCCGGGGCTCCGCTTGCCCAGAGATTCACACTGGTGATCTTCAGGTACTGGTCCGGTCCCACCACCGGATCGGGGTTGTCCTGGGCCGCTCGGGCGCTGGCCTTCAGCACCTCGGTAGCCTCCGCGGTGGCGGCGCCGTGCGGCAGGACCGCCGGGAGGGTGAGTCCGATTGCCAGCACCGCTGCGGCCGCCCCGAGGAAGACACGGCGCCGAAGGCGCGCGGCGGGAGGACGTGACCCGGCTCGACGCGCACGCCCATTCAAGGGGATCGCGGCGGAGCCTGGCGCGGCCGGGCGGGGAGAAGTGTCATCGGCCGCTACGATCCGGGCGCGCACGCGGGCCAACACCGCCGGGTCGACGGTCAGCGCCGCCCCCAGCGAGCGCACCGCCACCAGGTCATGGTCGCGGTCGAGCCTGTCGCGGTCGTCATCGAAGCCGTCATGGAGGTCACCCGAGGAGTTCATGGGAAGGCCTTTCGGGAGGAAGATCAACTGGGGAGAGGTGGGCGCGTACCTGCCGGCGGGCCCGATGGAGTCGCGAGCGCACTGTGCCGAGGGGGATGTCCAGCGCCTGGGCGATCTCGGCGTAGGACAGGTCGGCCCACGCGTAGAACAGCAGCACCTCCCGATCGTCATCGGCCATCGCGCGGAGAGCCTCGATCAGCCGGCCGCGTTGGGCGGCGGCGTCGGCCCGGGCGGCGATCGTCACGGTGTCGAGGTCGGTGGCAGCGGTGAGCGGCAGCCTCGCGTACGCGGCCAGTTGGCGCGCTTCGTCGCGGTGGTGACGCTGGATCAACCGGGCCGCGATGCCGAACAGCCAGGCCCTGGGATGACCGCGGGCGGGATCGAAGCGTTCGATCTGTTCCACTGCTGTCAGGAAGGTTCGTCCCAGCAGGTCCTCAGCGGCGGAGGGCCCGACGCGTCGGGCGAGGTAGCGGTAGAGATCCCGGGCATGGTCATCGAACAGCTCCCCGACGTCAGGCGGTGTACTCACACTGGTACTTGCCCGCAGGGCGGGATCGGGTTCACTGCGCCTCCATCCGGGGGCCGTCAGGTGCACGAATTGCCGCCAGATGCGAACTATAGCCCTGTCCTATGACCACTCTGTCGCGAACAAAGACCGTCGGCGACACGCCGATGTCGCGCTGCCCGCCAGCTCCATGACCGGGATGGCACTTCGGAGCCCGTGGCCGCCTACCATGGGGCCAGTGAGTGCCCCCTTCCCCGAAGCCCCCGATCTCCGGTCCCGCGGACTATCGCCCGCCTACCCGGACCGGGCCGCGTGGGGCACGGTCAAGAACCTTCGCGCCTGGCAGGCAGCGGCGCTGCGGCAGTATCGCGAGGAGGAGCCGCGCGACTTCCTCGCCGTCGCCACCCCTGGTGCCGGCAAGACCTCCTTCGCCCTCACCGTGGCCGCCGACCTGCTCAACCGGCGGATCGTCGACCGGATCCTCATCGTTACCCCGACCGAACACCTCAAGACCCAGTGGGCCTCGGCCGCCGACCGGGTGGGCCTGCTGATCGACCCGGAGGGCAGCGCCAAGGGCGGCGCGGCGGGCAGACACTTCGTCGGCACCGCCCTGACGTACGCCGGGGCGGCCGTCAACCCGAACGCGCTGCGGATCCGGATCGAGCAGCACAACACCCTGGTGGTCTTCGACGAGATCCACCACGCCGGTGATGCGTTGAGCTGGGGTGAGGCGGTCCGCGAGGCCTGCGAGCCGGCGAAGCGGCGTCTGTCCCTCACCGGCACCCCGTTCCGCTCCGACGCCAACCCGATCCCGTTCGTGACGTACGAACCGGACGGCGAGGGCACCATGCGGTCCCGGCCCGACTACAACTACGGCTATGCCGAGGCGCTGGCCGACGGCATCGTCCGTCCGGTGCTGTTCATGGCCTACTCCGGCGACATGCACTGGCGGACCAATGCCGGTGACGAGGTGACCGCCCGGCTCGGCGAACCGATGACCAAGGACATGATCTCCCAGGCGCTGCGGACCGCCCTCGACCCGCACGGGGCCTGGATCCCGGCGGTCCTGCGGGCCGCCGACACCCGGCTGAGCGAGGTACGCCAGTCAGTGCCCGACGCCGGTGGCCTGGTGATCGCCAACGACCAGTCCAGCGCCCGCGCGTACGCCCGGATGCTGCACCACATCACCGGCGAGAAGCCGACCGTGGTGCTCTCCGACGAGCCGAAGTCGGGGGACCGGATCAGTGCGTTCGCCGCCTCGCGGGACCGGTGGATGGTCGCGGTCCGGATGGTGTCCGAGGGGGTCGACGTGCCCCGGCTGTCGGTGGGGGTGTACGCCACGATGACCGCCACACCGCTGTTCTTCGCCCAGGCCGTCGGCCGTTTCGTCCGGGCCCGCGCCCGTGGGGAGACCGCCACGGTGTTCGTCCCGAGCGTGCCCCGGCTGCTGACGTACGCCTCGGAGATGGAGGTCCAGCGGGACCATGCGCTGAAGCGGCGGACCGAGGACGAGACCGACCTGCTGGCCGAGGCCCAGCGCGAGCAGAACACCGCCGATGCCGACCTCGACGGGGAGAAGCACCAATTCCAGGCGCTCGCCTCCGAGGCGGACTTCGAGAAGGTGGTCTTCGACGGCGGTGAGTTCGGTCTCACTACGATGGCCGGTTCGGCGGAGGAGCAGGAGTACCTGGGGCTGCCGGGGCTGCTCGATCCGGGCCAGGTGAAGGACCTGTTGCAGCGCCGGCAGGCCGACCAGCTCGCCCGCAGCGAGTCCCACCCGGCACGGGGACAGGAGGATCCGGCCGGCCGGGTCCGCCAGCAGGCGACCCACCAGCGGCTGCGGGCGCTGCGCAAGGAACTGAACTCGCTCGTCTCGGCCTGGAACCACCGCACCGACCTGCCGCACGGGGTGATCCACAACAAGCTCGTCCAGGCAACCGGTGGGCCGCCGTCGGCGGCGGCCGACGAGGCGATGCTGGAGGCACGGATCGACCTGATCCGTCAGTGGGCGATCACCGGTGGGGGGCCGCGCTGAGGGACAGTACGGCACCAGCGCCTGCCGGCGTGGAGGCGGTGGGGCGTGGGGGGCGGTCCGCAGGCGGTCCGCCGGCCCCGGGACACGTAGGCTTGGCTCGTGACTGACAACGCGCCCGGAACGCCCTCGACCCCGCCCGATCGTCCCGCCGCTCCCGCCGGGTGGTATCCGGATCCTGCCGCACCGACGAGCCAGGAGCGGTACTGGGACGGTGCCCGGTGGACCGAGCAGACCCGCGGCGCCGAGGCGGCCGGAGGCTACGGTCAGCAGGCTCCGGGTCAGCCGGGCTACGGCCAGCAGGGGTACGGGCCGGCCGGCTACACCCAGCCCGGCAACGGTCAACCCGGCTACGGGCCGGCCGGCTACGGTCAGGGTCAGGGCGTCCCGGGTCAGGACTCCGCAGGCCAGGGTGCGTACGAGCAGCAGCCCGGTGCCCCGGTCCCGGGGGCTCAGCCCTACGGCCAGCCGGCCGGCTACCCGTACGGCCAGTCGGGTCAGCCCGGCCAGCAGCCCACCGGCTATCCCTATGGTCAGCAGCCCTACAGCCAGCAGTACGGTCAGCAGCCCTATGGTCAGCCTCAGTACGGTCAGCCGGCGTACGGCTATGGCTATGGCTACCAGACCGGCCCGACGACCGCCGACGGTGTGCGGTTGGCGGGCTGGTGGGCGCGGCTGGCGGCGTTCATCATCGACTCGATCCTGCTCGGGATCGTCACCGGACTGACCACCGCGTCGCTGCTGGCGCCGTACAGTGACGCCGTCTCCCGGTGGTTCGAGGGGATCGCCTCGGGGTCGACGACCGACCTCGCGTCGCTGCTGGAGTCCTACCCCACCCCGGTCGGGGTGATGGGTTTCTGGCCGGCGCTGGGTGCCATCCTGGCCCCGATGGGCGTCTGGTTCGTGTACTACCTGCTGCTCACCCGCTTCCGCGGCGCCACCGTCGGCAAGATGCTGCTGGGACTGAAGGTCGTACCGGTGGATCGGGGCCGGGCCACCGAGCCGGTCGGCTGGGGCGCCTGCGCTGTCCGGGCACTGCTGTGGGTGCTGCCCAACATCTCCCAGCTGGCGTTGCCGATCAGCTTCCTGGTGTTCTTCCGCTACCTCGACGGTCTGTGGCCGGTCTGGGACCGCAAGCGTCAGGCAATCCACGACAAGGCCGCACGCACCCAGGTGATCCGCACCCGATGATCGTCGGCGGCCCGGTGGCGGCCCTCGTGCTGCGATCCGTCCGCACCCACTGACGTGACCCGGCCCACCGGTCCGTGTCCGACGTAGTGGGGTGGGGCGGGGCGGAACACCGGATAGGCTGAGGACCTGGGGCGCCGCGGTGCCTCTCTCCGCCTCCGATCCTCGTCCTGGCAAGGAAAAACGTGGTAGTACCGAGCCCTCAATTGCACCGGCTGGCCGGCGACCTCGGGATCGCCACCAGCTACTACGACACGCGGGGTCGTCATGTCGAGGTCTCGGCCGAGACCCTGGTGTCGGTGCTCGCCGCCATGGGTGTCGACGGGAGCACGCCGGAGGCCGCGGAAGCCGCGATCGAGAAGCGCAAGGACGATGCCTGGCTGAGGGTGCTGCCGTACGTCGTGGTGATGCGGCAGTCGCAGCAGCGGAGCGTCGACGTCCACGTGCCCGACGGACACCCGATCGTCGTCACCGTGGTGCTCGAGGGCGGCCGGACGGTCCTCACCGACCAGGTCGACAACTGGGAACCGGCCCGTGTCGTCGACGGCATCGCGATGGGCGAGGCGTCGTTCCGACTGCCGACCGGGCTGCCCCTGGGGTACCACCGGATCCGGGCCGAGTGGGACGGCCGGTCGGTGTGGGCCCCGATGATCGTCGCCCCGGACCAGCTGGAGCTGCCGGAGCGCACCTGGGGCCCGATGGTCCAGTTGTACTCCGTACGGTCCGCGGAATCCTGGGGCGTCGGGGACCTCGGGGACCTGCGCACGCTGGTCGACTGGGGGGTCGCCCGCGGTGCCGGGTACGTCCTCACCAACCCGATGCACGCCGCCGAGCCCACGGTGCCGCAGGAGGCCTCGCCCTACCTGCCGACCAGTCGCCGGTTCGGCAACCCGATCTACCTGCGGATCGAGGACGTCCCGGAGTACCGGACGCTGTCGCGGGCCCAGCGGTCCCGCATCTCCAAGCGGCGCCGGCAGATCAAGAACGACCCGCGGACCTGGGAGCGGATCGACCGCGACCGGGTGTGGCCGGCCAAGCTGAAGGCGCTGCGTGTGGTGCACGAGGCCGAGCGCACCCCCGAACGCGAGGAGGCCTACCGCCGCTACCGGTTCGAGCAGGAGGAGGGCCTGGTCCACTTCGCCCGCTGGATGGCCCTGGCCGCGACGTACGGTTCGGACTGGCGGCTCTGGGACGCGCCGTTGCGTGACGTGCACTCCGCGGAACTCGACGTGTGGGCCGAGGAGCACGCCGGCGAGGTCGAGTTCCAGATGTGGCTGCAGTGGCTGCTCGACGGACAACTGGACGCGGTGCAGACCGCCGCCACGCAGGCCGGCATGCCGATCGGGGTGATGGGCGACCTCGCGGTCGGCGTCAACGAGTACGGCGCCGAGACGTGGGCCAGCCCCGAGCTCTACGCCCGCGGGGTAACCGTCGGTGCGCCGCCGGACCCGTACAACATGCTGGGCCAGAACTGGAGCCAGCCACCGATGCGGCCCGACGAACTCGCCCGCCAGGGCTACGCGCCGTTCCGGGCGCTGGTCGGCACCTTGCTGCGGCACACCGGCGGGCTGCGGGTCGACCACATCATCGGCCTGTTCCGGTTGTGGTGGATCCCGGCGGGACGTCCGGCCACCGAGGGGACGTACGTCTACTACGACCACGAGGCGATGGTGGGTGTGCTGACCCTCGAGGCGCATCGGGCCGGCGCGGTGATCGTCGGCGAGGACCTCGGCACCGTCGAACCGTACGTCCGCGACTACCTGCGCGAGCGCGGCGTGCTCGGCACCTCGATCCTGTGGTGGGAGAAGAACCATGAGGGGCGGCCGCTGGAGCCGGAGTACTACCGCGAAGCCTGTATGGCGTCGGTGACCACCCACGACCTGCCGCCGACCGCCGGCTATCTGCAGTTGGCCCACGTCAAGCTGCGTCAGGAGCTGGGGGTGCTGACCCGGCCGGTGAACGAGGAACTGGCCGAGGAGGTGGACGAGCAGCAGGCGTTCCTCGAGGCCTGCCGGATCCGCGGCCTGCTGCCGGACGACTTCCGGCTGTTCACCGCGGGGCAACTCGAGGCGCGGCTCGGCGGGACGCCGGTGGCCGGTCCCGATCTCCCGGCGACCGGGTCGTCGGCACTGTCGGTGGAACCGTCACCGGTGACCGAGCCCGCTCCGACGGCCACCCCGGATGCTGCCGACCCGGTCGACGAGGCGGCGCTGCAGCGGGCGGTGGAGGGGCTGTACCGCTATCTGGTGCGGAGCCGGGCCCGGTTGCTCAACGTCGCACTGACCGACCTGATCGGGGACACCCGGATCCAGAACCAGCCGGGCACGTCCTGGGAGTACCCGAACTGGCGCATCCCGCTCTCGGGGACCGACGGCCGGCCGGTGCTGCTGCAGGACGCCCTGGCGACACCCCGCGCCGAGGGGCTGGCGGCGGTGCTGCGCGGGGAGTGACGCGTCGGCGGATGCGTACGTGTCCCCGACGTCCGGCCCGTACGCCACGCGTGGTCGGGCTCGCCCTACACGTAGTCCGACTCGTAGAGGGTCGGGATCACCGGGTCGCCCTGGGACATCTTCCGGGCCGCGCGGGGCAGCTCGCGCAGGCCGGCGCGATGCCGGGTCCGGGCGGCCTGCAGGTCGTCGTCCCAGACGATCTCGCCGGACTTCACCAGCGGGTGCAGCAGCGGCCGATCATCGGTGTCGGAGTGCGGCCGGACGCCGACACCGATCACCTCCGCCTCGGCGATGCCCTGCCCGTTCAGCCGGCGGACGGCATACTTGCGGCCGCCGACGGTGGCCTTGTTGGCCGCCTTCTTCTCCACCGGCGCCAGCGGCGCATCGGGGTCGTTGCCGGTCGCCCGCGCGACGAGCTTGTAGACGAACCCGCAGGTGGGGTGACCGGAGCCGATCACCAGGTTGGTCCCCACCCCGTAGCCGTCGACGGGGGCTGCGGCGAGCGCGCCGATCTGCCATTCGTCGAGGTCGGAGGTGACGATGATCCGGGTCCTGGTGGCGCCCAGGGAGTCCAGCTGTTCGCGGACCTCGCGGGCGGTGATGGCCAGGTCACCGGAGTCGATCCGGACCGCACCCAGTTCGGGGCCGGCCAGGTCCACCGCGGTCCGTACGGCGTCGCTGATGGAGTAGGTGTCCAGCAGCAGGGTGGTGCCCTTGCCCTGCACGGTGAGTTGTGCCTCGAAGGCGTCGCGTTCGGTGTCGTGCAGCATGGTGAACGAGTGCGCTGCGGTGCCCGCGGTGGGGATGCCGAACCGGCGTCCGGCCTCCAGGTTGGAGGTCGAGGCGAAGCCGACGATGTAGGCGGCACGGGCCGCCGCGACGGCGGCCTCCTCGTTGGCGCGTCGGGCGCCCATCTCGATGCACGGGCGGTCACCCGCCATCAGCGTCATCCGGGAGGCGGCCGAGGCGACCGCCGAGTCGTAGTTGTAGACCGACAGCAGCACCGTCTCGAGGATGCACGCCTCGGCGAAGGTGCCCTCCACGATCACCAGCGGGGAACCCGGGAAGTAGATCTCGCCCTCGGCGTAGCCCCAGACGTCGCCGGAGAACCGGTAGTCGGCCAGCCAGTCCAGCACCGGCGCCGAGACGACCTTCTTCTCCCGGAGGAACTCGAGTTCGGCCTCGCCGAAGCGGAAGTCGCGGAGCACCTGCATCGCCCGGCCCACGCCGGCCACCACCCCGTAGCGGCGGCCGGTGGGCAGCCGCCGGGGGAAGAGCTCGAACAGGCTGCGGCGGAGCGCGGTGCCCGACTGCATGGCGGCCTCGACCATCGTCAGCTCGTAGTGGTCGGTGTACAGCGCAGAACTGGTCACATCGAAAGCCTAGTGGTGCCGGTCGCTTCCGGGTGGTGCCGGGTCCCCCCGTCGGGTGAGAGACTGTCCGCTATGACTGCTGATGAGGACCCGACGTCCCCCGCCGGCGGGACGGCGGTCATCGAGCGTCCCGCCGAGGAGGCGATCACCGAACTGCCGTGGACCACGGTCGTCTGGGACGATCCGGTGAACCTGATGTCGTACGTCACGCACGTCTTCGTCACCTACTTCCACTATGCCCGGGACAAGGCCCAGCGGCTGATGCTGCAGGTGCACCACGAGGGCAAGGCGGTGGTGGCGACCGGGACCCGGGAGGAGATGGAGCGCGACGTGAACGCGATGCACCAATTCGGCCTGTGGGCCACTCTCGGACGGGCGGAGTGATCGGGTGAAGCGGTTCCGCAAGCGTGGCCGGGCGTACCAGGCCACGATGGAGGAGTTCGAGGTCGGGCTGTTGGTGTCCCTGTGCGGCCAGCTCATCGACCTGCTCAGCCCGGAGGCGGCGACCGGGCCAGAACCGGCGGAGGAACCCGACGAACCCGACACCGACGAGCCGGACGCCGACCGGGACCTGGACGAGTTGTTCGGCGATCCGGTCGACCTGGGTCTGCCGGGGGAGCCGGGCGGGCCGCGGGGCGGCATCTTCGCCGGCACCGCGGCGGACGACGGAGATGACGGGTCGGACTCCTTCGCCCTGTGGGAGCAGGAGCTCGACCCGCACCGGCCCGAGGCCGAGCGGCCCACCGACCCGGTGCTGCTGCGGCTGTTCCCGGACGCCTACCGGGACGACGACAAGGCCTCCGCCGAGTTCCGTCGCTACACCGAGCCCGACCAACGCCAACGCAAGATCGAGGACGCCCTGATCGTGATGGCCGGGCTGGAGGCCAGTGACCAGGGCCAGCGCCCGGTCCGGGTGCCGCCCGAGCAGGTCGATCCCTGGCTGCGGACCCTCACCACGCTGCGGCTGGTCGTCGCCGAGCGGCTCGGGATCAGCAATGAGCACCCCCAGGGGGACCCGGAGGCGGTGCTGCCCGCCGCCCGCGACTTCATGCTCGAGGTCTACGACTGGCTGGCCTACGTGGAGGAGACGCTGCTCACCGCGCTGTGAGGCCAGGCGCGCCGCGTCACCCGGCGCGCCGCTCCTCCGGTGTGCCGCTCGCTCCGATGGCCGGCTCGGGCTCCGGCGGCCCGCCTCTGGGGACGGGTCGCGGGCGGCTATCTCCGGGAGCCGACGCGCTATCGTCATCGAGTGACCACACGCGACAGGAATGCGCCGATCGGGATCTTCGACTCCGGATTCGGCGGCCTGACCGTGATGCGCGCGGTGGTCGACCAGCTGCCGCACGAGGACATCGTCTACCTCGGGGACACCGCCCGGGCCCCGTACGGCACCCAGTCGCTCGCCTCGGTCCGCGAGTTCGCTCTGGAATGCCTGGACCACCTCTACGAGCGCGGCGTGAAGATGCTCGTCATCGCCTGCAACACCGCCTCCTCGGCGGTGCTGCACGACGCGCGGGAGCGCTACGACGTCCCGCTGGTCGAGGTGATCACCCCGGCGGCGAGCACCGCGGCCCGGGTCTCCCGCGGCGGCCACCTGGGAGTCATCTGCACCACTTCCACGGCCCGGTCCGGGGCGTACGCCGATGCGCTGGCGGCGGTGCCCGGCATCCAGCTGCGGACCCGGCCCTGCCCGCAGTTCGTCGACTACGTGGAGCGGGGGATCACCTCCGGCCCGGAGATCGAACGGGTGGCCCGCGGCTATCTGCGGCCGCTGCAGGAGGCCGGCATCGACACCCTGATCCTCGGCTGCACTCACTACCCGCTGCTCGTCGGGGTCGTCTCGTACGTGATGGGCGACGGGGTGACCCTGGTCTCCAGTTCCGACGCGTGTGCCCGTGCGGTCTACCGACGGCTGACCGACGGCGGCCTGGTGAACGACCAGCCGGACGACGGGACCCGCCGGTTCCTCACCACCGGTCAGCCGGAGCACTTCCGCAGCATCGGTGAACGGCTGATGGGACGCGGGTTCATCGAGTCGGTGGGGCAGTTCCTGTGAGCGCCGGTCCGGCAGCGGCGGGTCCCTCCGATGCCGTTCGGTCCGACGCCGGTCCTGCGCAGGACTCGACGGCGACGGCCGGCGCCGTCGGTGATGCGGCCGAGCTGGTGGTCGTCGGCTGCAGCGGGTCAGGCCCCGGGCCGGACTCGGCCGCGTCGGCCTACCTGGTGCGGGCGACGGTCGACGGAGTCACCACGACCGTCCTGCTCGACCTGGGCGCCGGCGCCTTCGGTCCGCTGCAGCGCCAGGTCGATCCACGCCGGATCGACGCGATCGTGCTCAGCCACCTGCACGCCGACCACTGTGTCGACCTGGCGGCCTGGGACGTCGCGGCCGCCTACTCGGCGACGGCGCCGTGGCGGCCGGTGGTGACGTACGCCCCGGCGGGTGCCGCCGATCGGATCGCCCGGATCTCCGAGGTCGACGACCCGCGGGAGGCGAAGCTGGGACGGTCGCTCGACTTCCGGCCGCTGCGCCAGGGGCGGACCGAGCGGATCGGCTGCTTCACGCTGACCGTGGCGCGGGTCGCCCACCCGGTCGAGACGTACGCCCTGCGGCTCGAGGGTCCGACCGGGACGCTCGTCTACTCCGGGGACACCGGCCCGTGTGCTGCACTGGACGACCTGGCCCGGGGAGCGGATCTGCTGTTGGCGGAGGCGAGCTTCCCCGATGCCGACGGGCTGCCGGCCGATCTGCACCTGTCCGGCCGGCAGGCGGGCGAGTGCGCCGCGGCCGCCGGGGTCGGCACCCTGGTGCTGACCCACGTGCCGGCCTGGGAGGATCCGCAGGAGCGGGCGGTCGAGGCCGGTCGGGTGTTCACCGGCAGGATCATCCTCGCCCGACCGGGTGTGGTGGTCGAGGTGGGCGGCCGCTGAGGCCGGTCACGCCCATCGGTGACGCTCAGAGCACCAGATAGTGCAACTCGTCCACGGCGATCCGCTCGACGATGGCGTGGAGTGTCGGGCCGACGTCCGCACCGACGTCGCAACTGTGCCCGGAGCCGTCGGAGGTCTCGATGTCGGCGGGGCCGGGTAATCTGACCGCCATGACCGCATCCACCGTTCCTGCCCGCACCGATGGCCGGGCCCTCGACCAGCTCCGCGACGTCCGGATCACCCGCAAATGGCTCGACCATGCCGAGGGGTCGGTGCTGATCGAGGCGGGCCGCACCCGGGTGCTGGTGGCGGCGAGCGTGGAGCAGGGGGTCCCGCGGTGGCGCAAGGGATCCGGGCTGGGCTGGGTGACCGCGGAGTACGCGATGCTGCCGCGCGCCACCAACGAGCGCACCCAGCGCGAGGCGGTCAAGGGCCGGGTCGGCGGCCGTACGCACGAGATCTCCCGGCTGATCGGCCGCAGCCTGCGGGCTGTCATCGACTACAAGGCCCTCGGGGAGAACACGATCATGATCGACTGCGACGTGCTGCAGGCCGACGGCGGCACCCGCACCGCGTCGATCACCGGGGCGTACGTCGCTCTGCACGACGCCGTCTCCTGGCTGCGGGAGCGGGATCTGCTCGCCGGGGAGCCGCTCAAGGACTCCGTCTCGGCGATCTCGGTCGGGGTCGTCGGTGGGACGCCGATGCTCGACCTCAAGTACGACGAGGACTCGACCGCCGACACCGACATGAATGTGGTGATGTCCGGTGACGGCCGGTTCATCGAGGTGCAGGGCACCGCCGAGGGGGAGCCTTTCGACCGCGACCTGCTCAACGCCCTGCTCGACCTCGCCGCCCAGGGCACTGCGGAGCTGCGCGACCTGCAGCTCGCCGCCCTCGGCCTGGCCGCACCGGTCGGCGTCGGGAAGTGACCACGACGGTGGGGCGACACGGGCTGGAGCGGGTGGTGCTGGCGACGAACAACGCCAAGAAGCTCGTCGAGCTGCGCCGAGTGCTGGCCGAGACCGGCCTCGACATCGAGGTGTTGGGGCTGGGCGACTTTGCGCGGTATCCGGAGCCGGCCGAGGATGGCCGGACCTTCGACGACAACGCGCTGATCAAGGCCCGCGCCGCGGTCACCCACACCGGGCTGCCGGCCCTCGCCGACGACTCCGGCCTCGAGGTGGACGTGCTCAACCGGATGCCGGGCGTACGGTCCTCCCGCTGGGCCGGCCCGGCCGGCGACGACGCGGCGAACCTGCAACTGGTGCTGGCGCAGCTCGACGACGTGCCCGACCGGGAGCGCACCGGCCGGTTCGTCTGCTCGATGGCCCTGGTGCTGCCGGACCTGGTCGCCGACCCGACGGGGCGGACGCCGGGGCAGGAGTTCCTGCAGCGCGGCGAGGTGGAGGGCCGGATCATCCGTGCTCCGCGGGGGGAGAACGGCTTCGGCTACGATCCGATCTTCCAGCCCCTCGGCGAGCAGCGGACCACGGCGGAGCTGACCCCGGAGGAGAAGGATGCGATCAGCCACCGCGGCCGCGCGGTGCGGGCGATGGCGTCGTTCATCAGGGGCCTGCGAGAGCACCCCGTCGTGACCCACTGAGAGGGACCGTCATGCAGCAGTACCTGGACCTGCTCCAGCACATCCTCGACACCGGGGCGCACAAGGACGACCGCACCGGCACCGGCACGATCAGCGTCTTCGGCGCCCAGCTGCGATTCGACCTGCGCACAGGATTCCCGCTGCTGACCACCAAGAAGGTGCACACCCGCTCGGTGTTCGGTGAGCTGCTGTGGTTCATCCAGGGCTCGACCAACGTCGGCTGGCTGCACGACCACCGGATCTCGATCTGGGACGAATGGGCCGGCGAGGACGGCGACCTCGGCCCGATCTACGGCCACCAATGGCGATCCTGGCCCGACCCGGAGCACGGCGGCTCGATCGACCAGCTCGCCGCGGTGATCGAGGCGATCAAGCGCAATCCGGACTCCCGCCGGCACATCGTCTCGGCCTGGAACGTGGCCGACATCCCGCAGATGGCGCTGCCCCCGTGCCACGCCTTCTTCCAGTTCTATGTGGCGCCGCCGGCGGCGGGGGAGAGCCGCGGACGGCTTTCGTTGCAGCTCTACCAGCGTTCGGCCGACATGTTCCTCGGGGTGCCGTTCAACATCGCGTCGTACGCCCTGCTCACCCACATGGTCGCCCAGGTCTGTGATCTCGAGGTCGGGGACTTCGTGCACACCTTCGGCGACGCCCACATCTACCGCAACCACCTCGACCAGGTGCACGAGCAGCTGAGCCGTACGCCCCGGGCCCTGCCGCAGCTGCGGCTCAACCCCGAGGTACGCGACATCGACGGGTTCACCCTCGACGACATCGAGCTCATCGGCTACGACCCCTACCCGGCGATCAAGGCTCCGGTGGCGGTGTGAGCGAGCGGTCGGGCGACGAGCCGGGTGGGCCCGAGCGCCGGTCGGGTGCTGTGTCCGTCGGCCGTGCGGGCGACCGACCTGAGTTCGTCGCCATCGCGGCCGTCGCCGACAACGGGGTGATCGGGGCGGAGGGCGGTATCCCCTGGCGGCTGGACGGCGACCTGCCCCGACTCAAGCGGCTCACCATGGGCCACGTGTTGCTGATGGGCCGGCGGACGTACGACACCCTGGGCCGGCCGCTGCCCGGACGGACGACCATCGTGCTGACCCGCGACCCCGACTGGCACGCCGCCGGCGTACTGGTCGCGCACGATCTCGACGCCGCGCTGGCCCTGGCCGCCGAGGCGGCCCCGGGACGAATCGTCTGGGTCTTCGGCGGCGGCGAGATCTATCGCCTCGCCTGGGGCCTGCTGGATCGGCTGGAGATCACCGAGGTGCACCGCACCCCGACGGGCGACACGACCTTCCCACCGGTCGACCCGGCCCGGTGGGCCGAGACCGCCCGCGAGGCCCACGACGGCTTCGACTTCGTCACGTACGTGCGCAGGTGGCAGGCCTGACCGCAGGTGCCGTGTCGCGGGACGAGCACCGCGTCAACCAAGGTTGACTCCGATCGAGCTGTCAACTATGGTTGACGCATGAGTGATCCGAGAGATCTGGCGGCGAATGCCGTCGGCGACGATCCGGGCCTGGGATTGCGGGCCGTACGGTCGCTGCACGTGCTGGCTGACCGGTTGGAACGCCTCCAGGTGCACCGCGCCCGGGAGCTGGGCTGGACCTGGGAACAGGTCGCCCATGCCCTCGGCGTCACCCGCCAGGCCGTCCACAAGAAGTACGCACGAGACACAAGGAGCTGACCGATGTTCGAGCGATTCACCCGTCCCTCCCGCGAGGCGGTCGTGGCCGCCCAGGCGGTGGCTGCCGAGACCGGGGCCACCACGATCGACTCCCGCCACCTGCTCGTCGCGCTGCTGGCCGGGGTCGACGCCACCTCCTCGGTGGGCCGTGCCCTCGCAGCGGTCGACGCTGATCCTGCCGCCGTCGCGGCCGCGGTCCGCACGTCACTGGCCACCGCGGGCGACCTCGACGCCGAGGCGCTCGCCTCGCTGGGGATCGACCTGGAAGCGATCCGTGCCCGGGCCGACGAGGTCTTCGGGCCCGGCGTTCTGGACGGTCCGGCCGGCGGACGACCCGCCGGCGGCAATGGCGGTGGACGCCTGCCGTTCAGCGGCGACGCGAAGAAGACCCTGGAGCTGGCCCTGCGGGAGGCGATCCGGATGAAGTCCAGGGAGATCGACGACCGCCACCTGATGCTGGGCCTGTTGCGCGACACGCGGAACCCCGCCCGTACGGCCCTGGCTGCGGTGCTGCCGATCGAGGCGTTCTGGACGGCCCTCGAAACCGCCTGAGCAGCCTTGTGGCGGGCGGCTTGTCGGTGCCATACGCCGTCCAGGTGCTGCGACGACGGCAACATCTGCTCGGCGACGACAAGGATCGGGCTGTCGACCCATCGTGGATCGTCTTCCCGGCCGGGGCGCGACCCCTGTCCGGGGGACGATGACGAGGTGACTGCGCGTATATCTCCGCTGCGGATCGTGGGCCACGCCCTCTGGCTCGGTCCGGCGTTGGTCTGGGTGGCAGTGGTGCTGTTCGGGATCGTGATATCCGCGGTCCATCGGTCGGTGAATGACGTCACCACGACTGTGCTCGTCGTGGGGGTCGGTGTGTACGCTTCGCCGATCTGGGTCCCGGTCTCCGTGCTGGTCTGCAGTGTGATCGGTCTGGTCACTGCCGGCGTTGTCGCCGTGACACGGCGGGCGGGGACCATCGGTGGGGCGGCGGCGGTGGTGGTCCTGATCGCCCTGGGGATGTACGGCGCCGTCGCCGGCGGACTGGCCGAGGCCGCCGGAGAGATCGGCTGGCTCGCCGGCATCGTCGGCTGGGCGGTCGTCACCGGATGCGGTGCCCTGCTGCTTGCCCGGCCCCGCCGCGGTGCGCCGAAGCCTGTCGACTGCCCGCTCGGCCGGCGGGCCGGATGGTGGTCGCTGGCCTCGGTTCTGATGGCATGCGCCACCTGGATCGGCTACCTGAGGCTGTGGTTCGCCATGTCCTCGTACGATCCGACCACCGACTGCGCCAGGCGACTCGCGACCACCACGACACAGGTGGTCTACGCCAGCTCCGTCTTCCCTCCACAGGGCTGGTGCCTGGCCGGCGACGTCAGTCAGCCGTGGGTGCCGTTGTGGACCGGGCCGTTGCTGGTCGTCGGGCTTGGCGTGACCGCGGGGTGTGCGCTGCTCGCCCGGCACTGTCTGGCGCTGCGATCCGAGGAGTTCACGCTGCGGCAGGCGCGGCGTCGCACTACGGTCACCGGCGCGGTGATGCTCGCCGCCACCCTCGCCGGGGCTGTGATGGTCGCCCTGGTCCGACCGCCGGCCGATGCCGTCCGGCGGGCCCAGGTCGCGTCGGCGGGGTCACCGACTGGCGGCGCCACCCCGTCGCCGTCCTCGATGCTGACCTCGGCGCCGGCTTCGGCGCTGGCTGTCTCGGTCGTTGACGTCGACGCCGATCTGGGCCGACTGCGGCAGATCGCTCTGGACACGGGAGGATCGGGCCTGCAGTGGCCCCAGCAGCCGACGATCGCCGACGCCGCCTGCGCCGACGCGTCCGGGCGGGCCGGCACCGCCCGGACGCTCACCGGCCGGTTCACCACCCGTGACCCGGCCACAGCGACCGACAACAACGACTTTCTGTCGATCACGCAGGCCAACGAGAAGGTCGCCCGTCAGATCGTCGACGCCTGGGCTACCGGCGGGATCGTGGCCGCCCCCTGGCCGCTGCACGGGGAATGGGAGGCCGGCGACGGCGGCCATCGCACGCTCGACCGGGCCCACATCGGATTCGTCGACGGGGTCGGCGACATCCGGGTGACCGGTGCCTGCGTGACGGCCGGCTGAACTCTCCAGGGCTCTGCCGACGGACGCCGCCTCAGTCGCGGATGGTGACCGCGTTCGCGGTCTCGCGGTCCAGGCGACCGAAGTTGTAGTACGCCGCGCAGGCGCCCTCGGGGGAGACCATGCAGGTGCCGATCGGGGTCGCCGGGGTGCACGCGGTGCCGAACACCCGGCACTGCCACGGCTTGATCCGGCCGGTCAGCACGGAGCCGCACTCGCAGGCCGGCGGGTCGGCGACCCGTACGCCCGGGACGCTGAACGCCGCCTCGGCATCCCAGGCGGCGTACTCGGGGGCGATCCCCAGGCCGGAGTGGTCGATCCAGCCCAGGCCCCGCCACTCGAAGGTGTCGCGGGTGCGGAAGACCCGGCGCATCAGTTGTTGGGCGACCGGGTTGCCGTCGGGGCGCACCACCCGGGCGTACTGGTTCTGCACTGTGGCCCGGCCGGCGGCGACCTCGCCGGAGACGAACTGCTCCAGCAGCATCGCGACCGCCTGCAGGACGTCGAGCGGTTCGAAGCCGGTGACCACGACCGGCCGGTTGAACTCCTCGGCCAGGAAGGCGAACGCGCGGGTGCCGACCACCGTCGCCACGTGGCCGGGGCCGATGAAGGCATCGATCTCGGTCTCACCGCCGTCGACGATGGCGCGCAGCGGCGGCTCGGTGGTGACGTGGTTGCTGAACACCGAGAAGTTGTCCAGGCCTTCGACTCGGGCCCGTTCCAGGGTGACGGCGGTGGACGGGGCGGTCGTCTCGAAGCCGACCGCGAAGAACACCACCTGTTTGTCCGGGTGGTCCCGGGCGATCGGCAGCGCGTCCAGCGGCGAGTAGACGAAGCGTACGTCGGCGCCGGTGGCCCGCACCTGCAGCAGCGACTCCCGCGATCCGGGCACCCGCATCATGTCGCCGAAGGTGGTGAGGATCACGCCGGGCTGCCGCGCCAGCCAGATCGCGTCGTCCACCCGTCCCATCGGGATGACGCAGACCGGACAGCCGGGGCCGTGGATGAACTCGATCCGCTCCGGCAGCAGGTGCTCCAGGCCGTGGCGGTAGATCGTGTGGGTGTGGCTGCCGCAGATCTCCATCACCCGCAGTGGCCGGTCGAGCCGAGCGGACAGCTCCTCGATGCGGCACAGCAGGGCCCGGGCGGCGGCCGGGTCGCGGAACTCGTCGACGTACTTCACTCGATCGCCGACTTCCGGAACGAGTCCAGTTCGTCGTCGAAGGTGGTGCCGCCCAGGCGTCTGATCTGCTCCAGGGTGATCGCTGCCTCCTCGGCGTCGATCCTGCTCAGCGCGAACCCGACGTGCACCAGCACCCAGTCCCCGGGGCGGAGTTCCTCGTCGGCGAGCAGGTCAGTGGCGACCGTACGTTCGACCCCGCTGATCGCCACCCGGGCCCGCGGCTCGCCCGGATCGGGGATCGCGATGACCTCCGCCGGCACTCCCAGACACATGTCCGCGTCCTCTCCACGTTCTCCGTGCGCGTCGTTCTCCGTGCGCGGCCCGTCATTTCCCGTACGCTCCCGACGTTCTCGGTGCACGTCCCGTACGTCCTCCGTACGCTCCCGGCCGGGCCGCCCGCCGACGCGGGACTATCATCCTCCCGGACGCGGCCCCGGTGCCACCGCGGTCACCCACCGTCGCGCGGAGCGGAGTGAATCGATGGATCCCAAGAATCGCCTCAACGACGACGAGAAGGACGTCAACGAGCGGATCGGCCGGGTCCGGGCCAGGCGGCCGCGGTTCACCGACGAGTACGTGACGCTGGCCCACGGCGCCGGCGGGAAGGCCTCCGCCGCGTTGGTCGACGCGGTGTTCCTCGACGGGTACGGCAACGACGTCCTGGCGGAGCTGGGCGATGCCGGTGTGGTGGGGCTGTCCGCGCTGGGGCAGGTCGCCCCGGGGGTCTCCTTGGCCATGTCGACCGATTCGTACGTGGTCAACCCGCTGGAGTTCCCGGGCGGCAGCATCGGCGAACTCGCGGTCAACGGCACGGTCAACGACCTCGCGGTGAGCGGGGCGCGACCGGCGGTGGTCTCGGCGGCGTTCGTGCTGGAGGAGGGGCTGGACATCGCCACCCTGCGCCGGGTGGTCGCCGACATGCGCCGGGCCGCGGCCGAGGCCGGCGTACGGATCGTCACCGGGGACACCAAGGTGGTGCCCCGGGGCGCGGCGGACCGGCTCTACATCACCACCGCCGGGGTGGGCCTGATCCCGGCCGGTCGGGCCCTCGGCGCGGCCCAGGTGCGGCGCGGCGACCGGCTGCTGGTGTCGGGCCCGATCGCCGACCACGGCATGGCGGTGATGCTCGCCCGCGGCGACCTCGCCATCGACGCCCCGATCCGCTCCGACACCCGCGCGGTCAACGGCCTGGTCGAGGCGCTGCTCGCCGCCGCCCCGCACACCCGCTGGATGCGCGACGCGACCCGCGGGGGCCTGGCCACGGTGCTCAACGAACTGGCCCGGGCCGCGGACCTCGGCGTGGTCGTCGAGGACGAGGCCGTGCCGGTGCGCGAGATGACGCGTGCGGCCTGTGACATGCTCGGCCTGGATCCGCTCTACGTCGCGAACGAGGGCACCTTCGTGGCCGTGGTGGCGGCCGATGAGGCCGACGCGGCGCTGGCTGCGGTCCGTGGCCTTCCCGGCGGGGAGGAGGCAGCCCTGATCGGCCGGATCGTGGCCGAACCGGCGGCGGCTGTGGTGCTGGTCACCGGCTTCGGTGGCACCCGGATGGTCGACATGCTGGTCGGGGATCCGCTGCCGAGGATCTGCTGAGGAGCGGATTCGTCGCTCCCGTCCCTCCGGCAGATCGGTCGCTGTCGCTCCGTGTGTTTCGGCCGGGTTGCGCATTTCGGCTCGGTTGTGCGCTTCGCCCGCGCCTTGGTGAGTGAGTAACCGCAGAAACCTACGGGCGACACGCGCCTCCGGAGAGGGCGGCAGTCCCAGCGGTCGGGTCCCAGGGCTGGACAGTCCCTTTAAACGGGATATATATTCACGTTTTGTGAAGACTCTTCCGTCCCAGCTCACGCCGTTCGTGCGTTCCGATGTCGTCGGCGCACTGTTGGCCGAGACCTTGGGGCGTCCGGGGGAGGAGCTCTCGCTCGCAGAGTTGGGACGTCGGATCGGCGTGAGTTCCACCATCGTGCATCGCGAGGTCGGCCGCCTTGTCGACGCCGGGGTGCTGTGGGACCGACAGAGTGGCCGGAACCGGCTTGTTCGTGCCAACGTCGACCACCCACTGTACGGGTTGATGCGGGACATCGTCGCAGCGACCTATGGTCCGGTTCCCGTCCTCCGTCGACTCCTCGACGGTGTCGCGGGCGTGTCCGACGTCTACATCTACGGGTCCTGGGCGGCGCGACGGAGCGGCGAACCAGGCGAGTTTCCGAACGATGTCGACGTGCTCGTCGTCGGCTCGACGCCACGTCGCGTGCTGGCAGATGTCGCTGCCCGTGCCGGTGAGGAGATCGGTGTCGAGGTGAACATCAGCCGTGTCTCGCCCGCGGACTGGCAGGACGCCGCCCCGTCACCCTTCATCGCCACCCTGCGGGAACGCCCACTCGTCGAGGTGCTGAGAGCCGACCGTGATGACTGAGTACCCCGAAGGGATCCAGCGGATGCTCTCGGATCGGCGCCTCGATCGGGTCGAGGCGAATCCGGACCATGCGCGCGCCGTCGTGACCATGGCCGAGCAGCACCTGCGGACAGCGGCGATCCTGATGGGGACCGAAGACATCGCCATGGCGTTCACCGCGGCGTACGACGGGGCACGCAAGGCCCTGACCGCCGTTCTGGCGGTCGAAGGGCTGCGGGTCCGACCCGTCGGCGGCGCACACCGGAACACCGGCATGGCGGTGGCTCTCCTCCTGCCGGGCGGCGCGGAGGGGATCGCGGAGTTCGAGTGGATGCGACAGGTGCGCAACAGCACGGAATACCCGGACGGCAAGCATCCCGCCGCCACCCGTCAGGACGTCGGTGAGGCGATCTCCGCCGGTGACACGATCGTTCAGCTCTGCACGACGTACGTCCGCGCTCGCACCGGGTGACAGCCAGAGTCGCCGGGCAGCGGACCGGGGAACGCCTCCTGCTGCGGGACAGGGCCCTCCGTCGCCCTGTCACCGGGCGGGGCGGGCGAGCCGCCCGGCCCACGCCTGCCCCAGGCACAGCCCCCCGTCGTTGGGCGGAACCACCCGATGGGTGAGCACGCGTAGCCCCCGTGCCCGCAGCAGACCCGTCAGGCGGCTGCTGAACAGGCGGTTCACCGCGACGCCGCCGGTCAGGCCCACCGACCGGGTGCCAGCTTCCGTCGCGGCGGCGCCGATCCGGTCGGCGAACACGTGGGCCAGACCCTGGTGGAAGCGCCAGGCCCGCTCCTCGACGGTGGCCCCGCGGTGGTCCAGCAGGTCCACGAACACGGCCCGCAGATCAGGCGGTTGTCCGGTCACGCTGGTCGCGCCGTGCGGGTGTTCGCCGGCCCAGCGCGCGGCGATGCGTTCCAGCATCATCGCGGCCTGCGCCTCGTAGGTCACCTCCAGACACAGCCCCAGCATCGCCGCCGCGGCGTCGAAGAGCCGTCCCGCCGAGCTGGTCTGCACCACGCCCCGGCCGGTGGCGAGCTGGGAGGCGACGAGTCGACGCTCGGCTTCTGGGGACCCGGTCGCGGCAGGAGTGCCGGAGATGTCGAGGTCCCACGCGGCCGCTACGCCCTGGGCGATGCGCCACGGCTGCCGGATGGCGCGGTCGCCGCCGACCAGCGGGAAGTGCGGCACGTGCCAGGCTCTCCGCCACGACCAGGGCGACGGGTCTGCGGGGGAGCCGAGGACGAGGATCTCGCCACCCCAGATGGTGGGTGCGGGTGATTCGCCGGTGCTCGGCGGTCGGAAGGGGCCGGAGGAGAGACTGGTGTGGGGATCGGTGTCCGTCGCGCCGGACTGTGCGACGCCCGTCCCGGCAGATGGGTCGGTGGGACCCGGATGCCCCGCGTCGTCGCCGTACCCCGTGCCGTCCAGGGCGGCCACCACGACCGGTCCGTCGGCGATGCCGTGCTCGGCGAGCAGCGCGAGGGCGTGGGCGTGGTGGTGCTGGACGCGGAGCAGCTCCACCCCGGGACGGGCCTCGACATAGCGCTCGGCCCAGCCGGTGGTCGCGTAGCCGGGATGCAGGTCGCAGACCACCACCTCGGGTTCGCGCCGCTGCATCGTGGTCAGCTGCCGCACGGACGCCTCGAAGGCTCGCTGTGAGGCGAGCGAGCCCATGTCGCCGACGTGGGCAGAGACGAATGTCAGGTCCCCGGTGACCAGGGCGAAGGTGTTCTTCAACTCACCACCCACCGCCAGGACGACCGGCTCAGTGCCGCCGGGGCGGTCGGGTCGGCCGGAACGGGGATCGGTGGGGTGGGGGAGGACCAGCGGCAGCGGCGCGTTCCCGCGGGAACGCCGCAGCGGCACCGCGTCGGAATCGGCCAGGGCCAGCAACACCGAATCCTCGACCGGCACCGCGATGTCGCGATCGTGCAGCAGGAAGGCGTCGGCGATCCCGGAGAGCCGGTCCAAGGCATCGGCGTTGGTGTGGCACAACGGCTCCTCCGACAAATTCCCGGAGGTCGCGACCAGGGCCAGGTCCCCGGCGCCATCGCTCGGGTCGAGCAGCAGGGTGTGCAGCGGGGCGTACGGCAGCATCAGGCCGACATCGTCGGAGTCCGGGGCGACCTCGCCGGCCAGGTCGTACGCCGCGGCCTTCGGGGCGATCAGGATGGGGTGGGCCGGGGAGGTCAGCAGCGCCACCTGCGGGGTGCTGAGCCGGGCCAGTCGTCCGGCCGCCCCCGGGTCGCGCACCATCACGGCGAACGGCTTGCCGCCGCGGCGTTTGCGCTCCCGCAGTCGTGCCACCGCTCCGGAGTTGCGGGCATCGCACATCAGGTGGAAGCCGCCCAGCCCCTTCACCGCCACGATCTGCCCGGCCAGCAGTCGCCGGCGGGCCTCGGTGATCACCGCGTCCTGTTCGGCCGGGGTTGCCGGTGCGGCGACCGGACGCTCTGCTGCGTCGTCCCCGGGCAGGGCGAGCCACAGGCGCGGCCCGCAGGCGTAGCAGCTGATCGGCTGGGCGTGGAAGCGGCGGTCGGCCGGGTCGGCATACTCCGCGGCGCAGTCCGGGCACATCGGGAACCGGCGCATCGTGGTCGCCGCCCGGTCGTACGGGAGATCCTCGATGATCGTCAGCCGCGGGCCGCAGTTGGTGCAGGTGGTGAACGCGTAGCGATGACGGCGGTTCGCCGGGTCGGCCATCTCGGCCAGGCAATCCGGGCAGGTGGCCACGTCCGGCGGGATGAGCGTACGGACCCCCGGCAGGTGCCGGCTCGGCACGATCCGGAACCCCTCCTCACCAGGCACCGGAGTGAGGTCACGCCGGGTGAGATCGATCACCCGCGCCAGCGGCGGCAAGGTGTCCAGCAGGTCGGTGAGGAAATCGTCCAGTACGCCGGGCGTGCCCTGGGCCTCCACGAACACCTGCAGGTCGTCGTTGCCGCACAGCCCGGTGACCCGGTGCCGAGCGGCCACCACGGCGACATGCGGCCGGAAGCCGACGCCCTGCACCACCCCGCGCAGCAGGTACTCCCGACGGACCGTGGACATCACCCCTCCCTGCCCCCTCGGGTGCAGACGCTACCGCTCGTACGCATCCGCGTCCGCCCGCCCGGTCGCGGATGCGTACGCCGTGACGCGTTTGGTCCGGGCTTCCCAGGGAAGAGGCACCGGGCGTCCTCGGAGGACGTCGCCTACGCGGGGGTGCGGGAACGCTCGGCCAAGGCGTTGAGCAGGGCTGCGGCGGTGGCGGCGTCGTCCACGGTGACGACGAACGTCCGGCCGGCACTGCGGTGGATCACCAGGGCCGTCCCGGTGCGGACTATCACGCCGACCGTTCCCAGGCCTCCGACGGTTTCCCCGGCGCCGATCCGGGAACCCCAGCCGATCCGGAAGCCCCAGCCGCCGAAGTCACCGAGCGGGTCGACGGTGTCGGCCTCGGCCCATTCGACCTCGACCATCGGCACCCGAACACGTACGATCGATGCCCACGACCGGGCTGTCAGCCCGGCGGCGTCGACGCGGACCGTCCACCGTGCGGTCACCACCAGTAGGACGGCCACGAGTACGAGTGGGCCGGCCACCGCCCAGGTGATCGGCGCCGAGGGCGGAGCGACCAGAGTGATCACGACCGCGATGGCGGTGATCGCACCGCCGACGGCGCCGACCAGCGGCAGGTGCGGCATGGCGACTGTCCCGGTCCATCCGGTGCGGCCCCGCTCCGCTCCGGACAGCCGCGCAGCCTCGGTCGGGACGGTCGTCTCGGCCGCGACGATCGGGTCGCCGGGCATCACGGCGGCAACGGCCACGGCGAGTAGGAAGGCAGCGGCCAGGGCGGCGGCGATCCACGGGCCGATCGGGTCCGCCATCGCGGCGTCGGCCAGTCCGCGCTGACCGGCGAGAACAGCCGCGGTGAGCACGCACAGGAACGTGCTGAGCCCTGTGGCCATGCCCGCCGCGAGCCGTCGGGTCACTGCGGAGGTGCCGCCGAAGAAGCCGAGTGCCCAGCACCCCAGCGCGAACACAGGCACCATGATCGCGGGTATCAGGAGCAGCCCGCCAAGGGTGCCGAAGCCGTCGGGAGCGCGGCCGAGGCCCCAGTGGACGGCGATCGGCTGTGGTAACTCGCTGCGGACCGACCACGCCCACAACAAGCAGGCGAACAGGAGTAACAGCGGCACGCCGAGAGTGAGTGCGGTCGTCGCGGCTCGGCGGGGTACGGTGCGGGCCGTGACCATGGTCCCTCCGGTGTCTGGGGCCTGTCCGCGATGGGCGGGCCCGACGGTTCTCAGCCTATCGCCGGTGGGACACTGGTCGGCATGCACGAGGTGTCCCTGTGCCGCCAGCTGGCGGCGGCCGTCACCCGGGCCACCGGCGACCGTGAGGTCGAGGCCGTCTACGTCGACGTCGGTCAGCTGCGCCAGGTGGTGCCCGAGGCGATGCAGTTCGCCTGGACCTTCGTGGTGAAGGAGACCTCGTTGGCGCGGGCCCGGCTGGAGCTGCGGCAGCTGCCGGCGATCCTCGTCTGCCGCGATTGCGGCACGAATGCCCGACTCGGCCCCGAGCTGGGCTTCTACTGCCGGGCCTGCGGCTCGACCGACACCGAACTGACCAGCGGGGAACAGTTCGTCCTCACTGCGGTCGACGTACGTACCCCGCTCGATGGAGATACGTCGACGGGCCTGCGAACCCCGGCCGAGGTACGTACCACGACCCCGACCGACGACCCCGCCGGTCGGTGCGAGACTGACCCGGGGAAAGGAGATCGCGATGGGGCGCTTCCATCGGCATGACGACGGCACGGTCCACGTGCACGAGCACGACGAGGAGGGACACCTCCACGTGCACGAGCACGACGAGGAGGGACACCTCCACGTCCACGAGCACGACGAGGAGGGACACCTCCACGTCCACGAGCACGACGGCGAGGGACACACCCACGGCGACGGTCTGCCGCACACCGGCTCGGCGGACCTGGACCAGCTGATCGGGGACCACTCCGGTTACGGCACCGGCCGGGAACGGATCGAGATCCTCGAGGACATCTACGCCGAGAACGACCGGCTGGCTGCCGCGAACCGTACGGCCCTCGACGCCGCCGGGGTCCGGGCGGTGAACCTGATGAGCTCCCCGGGCGCCGGCAAGACCACCCTGCTGGCCCGGACCCTGGCCACCCTGCAGGGCACACTGCGGGTCGGCGTGATCGAGGGGGACATCGAGACGCCGCTGGACGCCGAACGGCTCGGCGGCTACGGCGCCCGCATCTCGCTGCTCAACACCGGGGACGGGTTCGGCGGCGAGTGCCACCTGGACGCCCCGATGGTGGCGACAGCGCTACGTGGCCTCGACCTGGCCGCCCTCGACCTGGTGATCATCGAGAACGTCGGCAACCTGGTCTGCCCGGCCGAGTTCGATGTCGGCGAGCACCGCAAGGCGATGGTGTTTTCCATCACAGAGGGTGAGGACAAGCCCCTCAAGTACCCGGTGATGTTCCGTACGGTCGAGGTAGTGGTGCTCAACAAGATGGACCTGGCCCCCTATCTCGACTTCGACAAGGACCTTTTCCTGCGCAACCTGCGCGCGGTGAACCCCACCGCGACCGTCATCGAGACCTCGGCGCGCACCGGCGAAGGGGTCGACGCGTGGATCGACTGGGTGACCCAGGGGTGCCGCCGTTCCGCTGGAGTGAACGGTCCTCG
Organism: Raineyella sp. W15-4; assembly: GCF_033170155.1. Lineage (GTDB taxonomy): Bacteria > Actinomycetota > Actinomycetes > Propionibacteriales > Propionibacteriaceae > Raineyella. Next base: position 1,040,089 of record NZ_CP137079.1, read on the forward strand.
GTGATCGACCACTACAGGTGACGTAGACGGATAGCCTGTCGGGGAATGAATGCAGACTCGCCGCGTTCAGCCGCGTGACGCAGCCTGCTGCCGAGCGACGCGCGCTCCCAGCGCGGGAGGGGATGGCAGTGGCATGACGTACCAACCGGAGGGCTGGCAGGAACCGACACTCGCCGCGAACCTCGCGCGGGCAGGGGTGAAACGCCGCGACTTCCTGGCCTTCTGCGGCAGCCTGGCCGCCGTCTTCGCGATGGGAGGGGTGGCGACCGCGGGCGCGCCGCCGGCCACCGCCGACGAGATCGCCGACAAGCTGGGCGCGGTGACCAAGCCCAACGTGGTGTGGCTGCAGCTGCAGGAGTGCACCGGCTGCATGGAGAGCACGCTGCGGTCCGGCGGCACCACCGTCGAGGAGCTGGTCCTCAGCCTGCTGTCGGTCAACTACAACGAGCTGGTGATGGCCGCCGCCGGCGACGCGGCCAACAAGGCCCTCGATGACACCAACGCCAAGGACCACCTGCTGGTGGTCAACGGGTCGGTGCCGGTCAAGGAGAACGGCGCCTACTGCGTCATCGGCGGCAAGTCCGCCGAGCAGGTGCTCCGCGAGTCCGCCGAACACGCCACCGCGATCCTGGCGGTCGGTGCCTGCGCGGTGTGGGGGTCGGTGCAGGCGTCGAAGCCGAACCCGACCGGCGCCGTCGGCGTCGACCAGATCATCAAGGACAAGCCGGTCATCAACGTCTCCGGCTGCCCGCCGATCGGCGAGGTGATCACCGCCACCGTCGCGTACGTCCTCAGCCACGACGGTGCCCTGCCGAAGACCGATGCCGAGGGACGCCCGCTCTTCGCGTACGACCAGCGGATCCACGACTCCTGCCCGCGCCGCCCGCACTTCGACGCCGGCCAGTACGTCCGGACCTTCGACGACAACGGCGCCCGGTCCGGGTGGTGCCTCTACCAGGTGGGCTGCAAGGGCCCGAGCACCTTCAGTCCGTGCCCGATCTTCCAGTGGAACCTGCACACCAGCTGGCCGATCGGTGCCGGACATCCGTGCATCGGCTGCACCGAGAAGGAGTTCTTCGACCGGTTCACCCCGTTCTACCAGGTGCTGCCGGACGTCACCGGCATCGGCATCGAGTCGACGGCCGAGAAGGTCGGCTGGGGCCTGGTCGGGGCCACCGTCGCCGGCGTCGGCCTGCACGCCGGCCTGACCGCGGCCCGCCAGGCCGCCTCCCGCCGTTCGGCCGCGGCGGCCGGGCCGCTGCAGGCGTTCGGCGACAGTGAGCGGGAGTGGCGGCCCGAGCCGACCTCTACGGACAGTGGCTCCGCGTCGGCCAGCACCGCATCGGGGATGCCGTCGGCCACCACCGCGCCGGAGGCGCCGTCGGAGGGCACGGCCCCACAGACCCGGACCGACAGCACCCCACCGGGGACGCCACCGGACGCGACGACACCCGGTGACGAGGCAGGAAAGGCGGAGTAGCGATGGCCCAGCGAGTCGTGATCGACCCCCTCACCCGGATCGAGGGGCACCTGCGGATCGAACTGGAGACCGGGGACAAGAAGATCGGCAAGGCCTGGAGCGAGACCACCCAGTTCCGCGGCATCGAGACCATCGTCGCCGGCCGCGACCCGCGTGACGCCTGGGCCTTTACCCAGCGGATCTGCGGGGTGTGCACCTCGGTGCACGCCGTCGCCTCGATCGTCGCGGTGGAGAACGCGATCGGCTCGAACCCGCCGCAGCAGGCCCGGCTGATCCGCGACATGGTGCTGGCCTCGCAGAACATCCAGGACCACGTCATCCACTTCTACCACCTGCACGCCCTCGACTGGGTCAACGTCCCCTCCGCCGCGACCGCCGACCCGCAGAAGGCGGTCGACTTCGCCAAGGCGATCGGCTCCACCTGGAAGGGCAACACGCTGGCCCGGATGACCGAGGTGCGCGACACCGTCAAGGGGATCCTCGCCTCCGGCCAGCTGAGCATCTTCACCGGCGGCTACTGGGACCACCCCGACTACCGGCTGCCTCCCGAGGCGAACCTGATGGCGGTGGCGCACTACCTGGACGCCCTCCAGTTCCAGCGCTCGATGATCCGCATCGGCACGGTCTTCGGCGGCAAGAACCCGCACCCGAACTTCCTTGTCGGCGGCATGGCGTGCACCATCGACCCGAACCACTCGGAATCGATCAACCAGGTGCAGCTGGACCAGATCGAGCAGTGGATCGCCGAGTCCACCGAGTTCGTCTCGACCTGCTACGTCCCCGACGCGGTCGCCATCATGGGCGTCTACAAGGACTACTTCGGCATCGGCGCCGCCCAGCCCAACTTCCTCGCCGTCGGCCTCGCCGGTGCCACCTACGCGGGCGATCCCGCCTCCTCGCGCCTCACCTCGGCGTTCACCGAGGTCAAGCCGGGGGCGATCTACGACGGTGATCTCGGCACCGTCCACCCGTTCGACCCGACGAAGATCGCCGAGTGGGTGAGCTCGGCCTGGTACACCTACCAGGACGGCGACGTCGGCCTGACCCCGGACAAGGGCGAGACGACGCCGCACTACACCGGCCCCAAGCCGCCGTACGAGTGGGTCGCCGACAACCCGGAGTACACCTGGAGCAAGGCGCCGCGCTACGACGGCAGGGTGGTCCAGGTCGGACCGGTGGCGCGGGTACTGCTGGCGTACGCCCAGGGCCACCCGGCCACGAAGACGCTCGTCGACGGCGCCTGCCGGAAGCTGGGGATCAGCGTCGGCCAGCTCAACTCGACGGCCGGCCGGACCCTGGCCCGCGCCCTGGAGTGCTCGCTCATCGCAGACATCCTGTCGCAGACCACCTTCCCGACCTTCGTGAAGAACCTCAAGGGCGGCGACCTCGCCGTCTTCGACGCCTCCCGGTGGGAGCCGCTGTCCTGGCCGGGGCGGTCCTCCGGCTTCTCGCTGATCGAGGTGCCGCGCGGGTTCCTCAGCCACTGGGTGACCATCGAGCAGGGCAAGGTGGCCCGCTACCAGGCGGTGGTGCCCACCACCTGGCTGGCCGGCGGCCGGGACGCCGACGGCCACCAGGGACCGTACGAGGAATCGCTGGCCGGCAACGGCAGACACCCGCTGGTTGACCCGTCCCAGCCACTGGAGCCGCTGCGCACCATCCACTCCTTCGACCCGTGCATGTCCTGCGCGGTGCACGTGCTGGACCCGGCCGGATCCGAACTGCAGGTCGTGGCGTCATGAGCATCACCGAGTCCGCCGGGTCGTCCTCGTCCTCCGCGCCGGCCACCGGTCCGCGGATCTGGGTCGGATCGGCGTTCAGCCTGGGGCACCTCAGCGAGGCCCGGGTGCTGGCCCTCGCCGCGCTGTCCCCGACCGGCAGCACCGACCCGGTGGAACGGGCGCTCGGCCGGTCGCTGCACTCGGAGCGCCCCGACATCCGGCTGCCCGAGGTGGATCCGTCCGACGTCGATCCGGCCCGGACCGACCGGCGCTACAGCCTCACCCGGGTCCCCGATTTCCCGCTCACCGCCGGCGCCAGCGCGTACGTCATGGTGATGCGCGGCCGGCTGACCGACGTGCTGCGGCAGGTCACCAACGGGGCCGAGGAGAAGTCCGTCGCGCGGCGCAACGCGGCGGTCGCCCTGCGGCGCGGCTGCCGGACCCTGGGAGTGGCGGTCGCCCGGGTGGCTCCCGATGGGACCGTCGGGCCCTACCGGCTCGAGGGGTTCGTGACCGTACGGCCCGACGTGGACGGACAGGACGACGGCGACATGGCCGCCCACCCCGGCAGCTGGGTACGGGTGAACGTGTGGACCGGCTCGCTGCGGCTGCAGCACTGGATCAACGTCGCGATGGTGTTCATCCTCAGCTGCACCGGCTACTTCATCATGGACCCGTTCTTCGGCCCCACGGCGGACTCCGGGGAGCCGACCGGCTTCCTGATGGGCTGGATGCGCTTCATCCACTTCACCGCCGCGTTCATCTGGCTGGTGGTCGGGGCCACCCGGGTGGTGCTGGCCTTCACCTCCCGCGACCCGTACCTGCGCTGGTCGGCGTTCTGGCCGCTGAAGCGCAAGGAGGACGTCCGCAACCTGGGACGGGTCGTCCAGCACTACGCCCTGATCAAGGACGAAGCGCCGCTCTACCTGGCCCACAACCCGCTGCAGCAGCTCACCTACACCGCCGTCTACCTCGCCTGCGCCGTACAGATGGCCACCGGCCTGACCCTCTTCGGCCTCTACCACCAGGGCAACCCACTGTGGCGACTGGCGTCGATGCCGGTGCACTGGTTCGGCATCCCCGGGGTGCGGATGTTCCACGCCGCGATGATGTTCCTGCTGTGGGTGTTCGTGATCGTCCACGTCTACCTGGCCGTCCGCGCCGATTCCCTGGAACGCCACGGTGGCCTGTCGTCGATGATCAACGGCGGTGTGTGGCTGCGCCGAGGCGCCAAGCCGGTCGACGCGCCGGAGATCGAATGACGCAGGCTGACCCGTACCGCGGTGCCGCGTCGGCCGACGGCGGGCCCGCGCCGCGGCCTGTGCTGCGGCCCGAGGTGCAGGCCGTGGTGCCGGAGCTCGACCCGGCGGCGCAGGTCACGGTGCTCGGCGTCGGCAACCCGATCATGGGCGACGACGGGGTGGGCCTGGCCCTCCTCGACGCCGTCCGGCAGGCCCGCGGCGACGATCGCCCCGACGATCGCCTCGACTACGTGGACGGTGGCACCGGCGGGATGGACCTGCTCCCGCTGGTGCAGGAATCCGAGCGCCTGCTGGTGCTCGATGCGGTGGCCGGGCCGGTGCCCGGCACGGTCGTACGTCTCAACGGTGACCAGGTGCCGCGGATGCTGGCCACCAAGCTGTCGCCCCACCAGGTGGGCCTGCTCGACGTGTTCGCGGCCGCCCGGCTGCTCGGGAGCGAGCCCGGGACGGTCGAGGTGATCGGCATCGTCCCGGAGTCGGTGGAGCTCCGGCTGGGCCTCAGCCCGGCGGTGGCCGCAGCGATCCCGGCGGCCGTCAGGTCGGCCACCGAGCTGCTGGATGAGTGGCTGGCCGTTGCCGGCGGATCCGCCGGCACGCCGGCGGGACGATCCGGGACCCGATAGCGCCGGCTCCACGACACCAACTACTGTCGACGTCGTGGAGCTGGACCGGCTCGAATGCTTCGTCGCAGTGGCCGAGGAGTTGAACTTCGGCCGCGCCGCCGAACGCGTCCACCGGAGTGCCTCACCGGTGAGTCGGGCGATCAAGGACCTCGAGCGAGAGCTGGGCGGCGAGCTCTTCGTCCGTGACTACCATCACGTGGAGTTGACCCCGCTCGGGCAGGAGCTGCTCCCGCTGGCGCGGCGCGTGCTCCGGGACCTGGATCAACTGACCGCCAGAGCCCGCCGGTTCACCCGGTCGGCGCCGGAGCGGGTCGTACGTCTCGGGGTCTCCCAGCTGTGCCCCCCGCTGGCCAGCGAGGCATTCGAGCAGCTGATCGCCGAGGGCCTGCCGGACGACCGGGTCGAGGTCGTCTTCTCCAGTGGGGCGGAGTTGCTGTCGCGACTGGAGCAGGGCGACCTGACGATCGCCCTGGTCCAACTGCCCATCGGCCGGCCACGACTGTCGACGAAGGTGCTGGCCAAGCTGGTGACCTGGGTGATCATGCGGCGGGACGATCCGCTCTCCGACCGGAAGACCCTGAGCCTGGACGATCTCGCCGGCCGCACCCTCACCATCGGTTCGCCCGCCGTGGAGCCGGTGGCGATGGAGGTGATGATCACGAACCTGCGGGCGCACGGCGTGGTGGACATCGTGCAGCTCCCCGAGTTCGACCACGTCAAGCTCGCCGCGCACATCCGGTACCGAGGTGGACTGGCCCTGACCCTGCATCCGCGGACCGGCGGGTCCGCGCGGATCTTCGACGATCCGGCCTTCCAGCTCGTCCCGCTGAGCGACCGCGGGTTCCGGTTCCCGCTGGGCGCGGCGTGGCGCACCGCCGATGCCCGCCGGGAGGGGACGGTGCGGCGGATCGTCGAGTTGCTGGAGACGAACTGGACGCCACCGCCACTCGACTGACGGCCCTCCCGGCGGACTTCGCACCGTGTCGGCATTGCGGATGGCGGCACGTGCAGTTCCCGACAAAAGCAACGAAGAACCCCTGCAGACAATTCAGTACGGGGGCCACTATGGGGGTGCTGCTGGAAGTGGCCGGTGCGCCTGGAAAGTCACGGGATTTCGACGTTTCCGATGATCGCTGACGATCGTCGGAATCCGTCGGACGTTGTGCTGCTGCGCCCTTGCCCTCTTCCATTGTGCTGTGACGAGAAGAGGCTTGCAATGAACGTTCCATCCGACGTGACGACCGATGTCACCGAGGCCTATCACCTGCCGGACCTGGACTATTCCGGGTACGAGAAGTTGATCATCCAGGAGCACGGGCCGGTCTACGTGTGCTCGTTCAACGACCCGGGCAATCTGAACGCGATGTCGTACGCCCAGATGAGCGAGTTCAACGACTTCCTGACCAAGGTCCGCTGGGACACCCGGTGCCGGGCGATCGTCCTCACCGGCGAGGGTCGTTCGTTCTGCGCCGGCTTCAACCTCAAGGACCTGGCCCTCGACCCGCCGGACGACATGGGGCGCATCCAGCGCGACTTCTACGTCATGCAGCGGATGTGCTCGGAACAGATCGTGAACCTGCGCAAGCTCGAGCAGCCCGTGATCGGGGCGCTCAAGGGCTATGCCGTCGGCGGAGGCCTGTCGCTGGCCTGCTCCTGCGACCTGCGGATCCTCGGCGAGTCGTTCCGGATGAACGCCGGCTACCTGACCATCGGCTACACCGGCACCGACATGGGCGGCGCCTACTACCTGCCCAAGATCGTCGGCTATGCCAGAGCCGCCGAGATCCTGATGACCGGCCGGCGGTTCGGTGCCCGGCAACTCGCCGAGTGGGGCTTCGCCTCCGCCGTGGTGCCGGACGACCAGGTGCTGCCCGAGGCACTGGCGCTGGCCCAGGAGATCGCCGACGGGACCGCGCCGTTCGGCCTGCGGCTGACCCGGGAGGCGCTGCTGGCGTCGCTCGACGGGACGAGTTTCGAGGCCGTGATCAAGCTGGAGAATCGCAATCAGGTCCTGGCCGCGAACACCCAGGATGGCATCAACGGCGTGATCGGCATGCGCGATCGCTCACCGATCGTCTTCGAGAACAAGTAATCATTCGCTCACGCCGGGGCAGGTGATCGTCGATCGTCCGGCCCGGTGCCGAGTGTTCCCGCCGGGAGGTCGGAAATGAGCAACAGCACCACTTATCCACATATCTTCACACCCCTGCAATTGGGGAAGATCCGGGTCAGGAATCGGGTGGCTTTCCTGCCGATGACCACCGGACTGGTCGATGACTACCGGATCACCGACGAATTCGTTGATTTCTACGCGCAACGGGCCCGTGGCGGTGTCGGCCTGACGGCCATCGGGTCGGCGTACGTCTGTGACCTGTCCGGTTGCACGACGCAATACCCGACGGCGGGCAAGGCGGCGGGCATCTGGGACGACCGGTTCATCGACGGATGGCGGCGGGTCGCCGACGCCATCCGGGCGGCCGGCTCGGTCTCCTGCGTGCAACTGCAGATCTGCTACGAATGGCGCGCTGACGCGACGCATCCGCTGGAGGCGGTGGGTCCGTCCGAGGGCCCCGGCGGGCCGTTCGTCAAGCACCTGCGGGAACTGAGCCTCGACGAGATCAAGCTGATGATCAGCCAGTACGGCGATGCGGCGGTCCGGGCCCAGCAGGCCGGACTCGACATGATCGAGGTGCACGCCGGGATCGGCTACCAGGTGTCGCGCTTCCTCTCGTCCTTCTCCAACCGGCGCACCGACGAGTACGGCGGCACGCTCGAGAAGCGCACCCGCCTGCTCACCGACATCATCGACGAGATCCACCGGCGCTGCGGCAAGGACTACCCGGTGATGGTGCGGATCTCCGCCGACGACTTCATGCCCGGCGGCAATCGCGTCCCCGACACCCAGCAGATCATCCCGATCGTCGAGCGCCACGGCGTGGTCGCCTGGAGCATCCAGGTCGGCTTCCACGAGGCCCCCCGCCTGCTGGTGAACCAGTTCGTGCCCGAGGCGGCGTTCGTGGACATGGCGCGGCAGTGCAAGCAGATCACCCACCTGCCGGTGATCGCCTCCTACCGGATCAACACGATCGACCGGTGCGAGTCGATCGTCTCCGACGGCTGCGCCGACATGGTCGGGATGGCCCGCCAGCTCATCGCCGATCCGGAGTTCGCCGCCAAGGCCGAGCAGGGCCACCCGGAACGGATCCGGGAGTGCATCGTCTGCTCGCGCTGTCTGGACAACATCTTCGTCGGCAAGACGGTGCAGTGCTCGGTCAATGCGCAGGTCGCGCACCCCGAGCTGGGCTTCGGTGCCAACCCGGCGGCACTGCCGATCGAGAAGCGCAAGCGGGTGGTCGTCGTCGGCGGCGGACCCGGTGGGATGGAGGCCGCTCGCGTCGCGGCCCTGCGCGGCCACCAGGTCACACTGCTGGAGCGCACCGGACGGCTCGGTGGGGTGCTGACGATGGCCCAGGTCCTGAACGAGAACCTTCAGGCCACGGTGACCTGGTACCGCAACGAGATGTCCCGGCTGCCCATCGACGTCCACCTCAACACCGAAGCGACCGTCGAGGCCGTCCGCCGGTTCGACCCGGACGAGATCATCGTCTCCCCGGGCGGTTCGGTGATCACGCCGAAGGGCGTCCGCGGCCTGGATCGCAAGAACGTCATCTCCAGCGGCGACCTCAAGAAGCTCATCGAGGGCAACACCCCGGCCGGCCACGGCCTGATCTGGAACGCCGCCGGCCTCGGGCTGAGGATGATGCACGCCAGCCCCGGACTGATGCGCTGGGGGATGGGGACGTCGCTGATGATCAAGAAGCGGGTCGCCGTCATCGGTGGCGGGTTCGCCGGGTGCGAGGTCGCCATGTCGATCATGCGTGACCGTGAGGTGACGATCATCGAGGAGAGCCCGAAGCTGGGCAACGGCATCGGCATCATCGATCGCCGGCCGGAGCTCAACATCCTCGCCGAGGGTGGCGTCAAGACCCGGCCCGGAACTCGGCTGCTGGAGGTCACCGCTCAGGGCATCCTCGTCGAGGAGGTCGAGACCGGTCAGCAGGACCACCTCGAGGTCGACACGGTCATCCTCGCGTTGGGCGTCGAGACCAACGACAGCCTCTACCGGCACCTGCGGGAGGCGTTCGACCACGTCCACCTGATCGGTGACGCGACCACGCCGCCCGGCAAGGTCAAGCGGACCCTCGAAGCCATCTCCGAGGGGTACTGCGCCGCGATGGCGGTCTGAGCCGCTCCACTCGCACCTCACCCCGGTCATCTCTGTACGGGCGACGCCGTCCCTCCGTACGCCCCCTCCGTACGACTCATTTCCAGACAGCCTCAACATCCCATCTCCGCACGAGGAGCACATTTCGATGGTGGATTTCAGCCTTACCGACGAACAGGTCCTGATGAAGCAGGGCATCGCCGAGTGGTGTCGGACGAAAATGCCCGAGGACAAGATCCAGGAGTGGTACCGCAACCGCGGCATCGACCAGGCGGTCGCGAAGTCCTGGGTGGACGCCGGGTTCGGCAAACTCGGCATCCCCGAGGAGTACGGCGGCACGCCGTGCGACAAACTCACCCTCTGCCTGGCCATCGAGGAGCTCTGCCACGGCGGCGGCAACATCCCGATGGCGCCGAACGCCCTGATCAACTTCGACATCCTCGAGTTCGGCAACCCCGACCAGATCAGGGACGCGATGGACTACTACTTCGAGCAGGGGATCCCGAAGTACGCGTTGGCGATCTCCGAGCCCACCGCCGGCTCCGACAACCAGGGCATGACCACCTACACCACCCGGGACGCCGACGGCAGGATCCACATCCACGGGACCAAGACCTGGGTGACCAACGGCGAGTGGTCACCGGGCCTGATCGTGGTGGCCAAGGACGACGACCCGGCGCGGCAGAACAAGAACATGTCGATGTGGCTCGTCGACTCCGCCAGCCCGGGCGTTCGGATCGAGAAGCTCAACAAGATCGGCATGCAGATCGCACCGTTCTGCATGGTGCACTTCGACGACGTGGTCGTCGAGGAGTCCGCCCTGCTCGGCGAGCGCGGCCGGGGTCTGTACAACCTGATGAAGAACTTCGAGTTCGAACGGGCCGTCCTGATCGCGGAACTGCTCGGCGAGGCGCAGGCCGCGATGGACGACGCGATGGTGTGGGTCAATCAGCGGCAGGCGTTCGAACAGGGGATCAAGACCTTCCAACTGGTCCAGGAACACGTCACGGACATGCAGATCAAACTGACGAACTCCCGTAACTTCCTCTACCGGACCTGCTGGAAGATGGACACCGGACTGCCGGTCAACAACGACGCTGCCATGCTCAAGCGGTACGCCGCCCCGTCCCTGACCGAGGTGTGCAGCGAGGCCCTGCAGCTCTACGGCGGGCTCGGCTTCACCGACCAGACCCGCGTCTCGCGACTGATGCTGGACTGCCGTGGCATGCAGATCGGCGGCGGCACCATCGAGATCATGGTGCACATCGCGGGCCGCGGGATCCTCAAGGAGTACGCCAAGAACGGCTTCTACTACTGAGGAAGCGTGGGCGAGACGATGCTCAGGGACAGCCGAGACGAGACGGCCGACAGCCGCGACGAGACGGCCGGGGCCACGTCGGGGACGCGCGAGCGAGGACTGCTGCCCGGGTGGGCGGTGACCCCTGACGGCGTGCTCACAGTGCCCTGCCCACCCGCGCTGGTGCCCGCCGCCCGCAGCTATCTGGCCGGCCACGCCGCGGTGGTGACGCCCCGGCTCGCCGCGACGGTCATCCTGGTACGGCCCAGAGGCTCCGGTCGCAGCTGCGGGGACCTGGAGACGTTCCTGCTGCAGCGGTCGGCCAGCATGGCCTTCGCGCCCGGCGCCGTGGTGTTTCCCGGGGGCGCGGTGGACCAGCGCGACGACGAGCGGATCCCGTGGGCGGGCCCGAGCCCCCGCCAGTGGGCGGCTCGGCTGGGCTGCGACCCCGGCCGGGCGCGGGCGGTCGTCGTCGCGGCCGCCCGGGAACTCTTCGAGGAGAGCGGCGTCCTGCTGGCCGGCGTGGACGCCACCCACGTGGTGCGGGACGTCGACTCCGCCGACTGGAGAGCGGAGATCAGCCGGTTGGCGGCCCACCGGACCTCGATGGCCGAGGTCCTGCTCCGGCACGGCCTGGTCCTGCGCTCCGATCTGCTGGGCCTGCGGGACCACTGGCTGACCCCGGAGTTCGAGCCGCGCCGTTACGACACCTACTTCTTCGCCGCGCGCGCCCCCGAGGGCCAGACGGCGAACGCCGTCACCACCGAGGCCGTCAGCGTCCGCTGGGCCTCGCCCCGGACCGTGCTCGACGCCGCGGCCCGGGGCGAGGTGCAGCTCTTCCCGCCGACCGCCCACAACATCGCCCGACTCGCCGAGAGCGGCTCGGTCGAACAGTTCCTCACCACCGAGCGCGCCCTGGACCGACTGATGCTGGTCCCCAGCGAGCGGCAGGAGGGCGGCGTCGTCCTCTCCTGCCGACTCCCGGCACTGACCGGGGCATCCGGGCGCCGCCCCGATCCATCATCGAAGAAAGAGGCAAGTCAATGACAGTCACCGACCGTTTGAACGGGTTCGGTCCGCTGGCCGGTGTGACGATCGTCGAGCTGTGCGAGTGGGTGGCCGCGCCGGCCGCCGCCCGTATCCTCGCCGAGATGGGGGCCGAGGTGATCAAGATCGAGCCTCCGCACGGTGACGCCCAGCGCACCCAGGGGGCGGGATTCGGGGTCGACAAGACCGCGACCGAGGATCCCACCCTGGATCTGAACAACACCAACAAGAACTGGGTGTCGCTCAACCTCAAACATCCCGACGGGATGACGGTGATGCGGCAGCTGCTGGCCCGTGCCGACGTCTTCATGACCAGCCTCCGCAGCCATGCGCTGGAGCGCCTCGGTCTGGACTACGAGACCCTGGCGGAGGAGTTCCCGCGGCTCGTCTGGGCACAGAACCGCGGCTACGGCGAGTGGGGGCCGAACCGGGACGCACCCGGCTTCGACGCGGTGGCCTGGGCCGCCCGGGGCGGTGTGGCTGCGTCGTTCCCCGAGGCGGGCCGGGAACCGGCGATCCCGCCGCAGGCCTTCGGCGACTACAACCACGCGATGATCATGGCCGGAGGCATCCTGGCAGCGTTGTTCGACCGGACCCGTACCGGCAAGGGCAACAAGGTCGTCGGCAACCTCTACCACACCGCACTGTGGGGCGGGGCCATCGGCATCACGGCCACCCAGTGGGGAGCGACGTACCCCAAGTCGCGCACCCGGGTGCCGAATCCGTTCAACAACACCTACGAGACCGCGGACGGCAACTGGCTGCTGCTCTGCCAGCCGCAGTACGACAAGCACTTCCGGTCGATGATGGAGATCCTCGGCCTGGCCGACCACGCCGACGACGAGACGATGAACAGTCTGCCCGCGCTCAAGGCCAGCGAGAAGGCACCGCAGGTCATCCTGCTCCTGGAAGGCGCCTTCCGGACCCGGTCATTGGCGGAGTGGACGGCCATCCTCACCGAGCACGACGTCCCGCACCAGCCGCTCTTCCACTACGAGGACAACCTCACCGACGACGAGGCGTACGACAACGACGCGCTGCGGGCCATCGAGTACCAGGCCTACGGACCCCGCACCATCGTCACCTCACCGATCCGGTTCGGCGGTTACGGCGACCCGCCACTGCTCCTCTCCAAGCCGACCGGCTATCACACCGTCGCCTACCTGCAGAAGCTCGGCTACACCGACCCGGAGATCGCCCGACTCGAGGCCAGCGGCGCCGTTTTCGCCTGGCACGGCGAAGAGGTGCCCGACCGGGTGTTCCGTTCCCGGCGTCAACTGGACCGCGAGGCGTCCCGGACGCCTGGCCCCTCCGTCACCGCCTGATCCCGACCATCTGATCCCCTCCCGCCATGAGAATCTGGAGTGTCGCACCATGAGTGCTCCGACAGTGTCGAGACCGGCCTCGCCCTCCACGCGACTGTCCGTCCGGCACCTGCTGATCATCGTCACCGGCTGCATGCTCACCCTCGGCTGTTCGGCGCTGGCCTTCTCGACCTGGGGGCTGTTCCAGCCCCTGGTCGCCGAGAAGCTCGGCGTCACGCAGGCGCAGTTCGCCGGCTATGTCACCGTCATGTACCTGACGATGACCGCGTTGTCGCCCCTCGCGGGCAAGATCCTGCAGAACACCGACGTACGGCTGGTGCTCTCGGTGGCTGCCCTGCTGGTCGCCGGCGGGTTCCTGATCATGAGTGTCGCGACCACGATCTGGCTGTTCTACCTGGCCGGTGTCGTGATGGGCTCGGGGACGATCTTCATCCTCTGGCTCGCCGTTCCCACCCTGATCAACCGGTGGTTCGCCAAACAGGCCGGGCTGATCATCGGGATCTGCATGGCGTTCACCGGGGTCGGCGGGGCGCTGTGGTCGGCGGTGTTCACCGTGCTGACGACCTCAGGGGTGGACTTCCACGGCCTCTATCGGCTGTGGGCGCTGATCGCCGTGCTGACCTCGCTGCCCTTCACCCTGTTCGCCGTCCGGGACCGCCCCTCGGACGTCGGCCTGCTGCCGTACGGGACGGACCTCCGGGCCACCGGGACGACACCGCCGGCCCGGGGTCTCACCGCCGCGCAGGCGATGCGCAGCCCGGTCTTCTACGTCCTGTGCCTGGGGGCCGGGGTGATCAACATCGCGGTGCTGATCGCGATGCAGTTCCCGGCCTATGCCAAGTCCCTCACCGGCGTGTCCTGGGACAGGGTCGTCGTCGGTGGGGTGATGTCCACGCTGATGATGACCGGGCAGGCGATCGGCAAGGTCACCATCGGGCTCGTTGCGGACCGCAGTCCCCGCGGCGCCCTGCTCTTCGCGGTGTCCGCCGCCGTCGCCGGCGTGCTGTTGTGCTGGCTCGGCGCGGGGTCCCTGCCGCTGCTCTACACCGGCGCGTTCATCTTCGGGTTCTTCTACGCCACCGCCCTGGTCCTGGTGCCGGTGCTCGCCCGGACCGTCTTCGGGGTGCGTGAGTACCCCATCATCTACTCCCGGGTGAGCATGGTGTTCAATCTCATTGCGGCCTTCGCCTCGGTGTTCTGGGCCTCCCTCGGCAGCACCTTCGGATTCGCCGCGGTGTTCGTGGTGGGACTGGCGCTGATCGGCGTGGTCCTGGTGACCTGCGGCTACGTCGTCCGCTCGGCCGGATCACTGCAGGCACGCTGGAACGAGTGACCTGACCATGATCTGCACAACATCCTCCGGATCCGCCGCCGTCGACGGCCGATCGCCGACCGGCGAGCGGCGGCGACCGCCGGCCGAGGCCGTCGTCGCCAGGATCAGCCCGGCCCTCGACGCCGAGTACCGCACCGCGTCGCTGTGGAGCGACGCCAGCGTGTACGACCTGTGGCGAGCCTGCCTGGCATCGGCGCCCGACCAGGACGTGGTCGTGGACTCCCGGGGCTTCCGAGCCAGCTACCGACAGGCGGACGACCGGGCCGCCCGGCTGGCGGGCTTCCTGCGATCGGTCGGGGTCGGCCGGGGAGACGTCGTGTCCGTGGTGCTGCCGAACTGGGCCGAGTACCTCGTCGTGAACGTCGCCTGCCTGAAGCTCGGGGCGATCATCAACCCGACTCTCCCGCAGTACGGCTACCGCGAACTCCGTTACCTGCTCGATCAGAGCTGTGCGAAGGCCCTGGTCGTGGTGACCCGGTTCCGGTCGATCGACCATCGCGAGGACGCCCGACGGCTCGCCGCGGCCGCTCCCTGGCTGCGGACCGTCCTGACGGTCGGCCCGAGGACGCCCGACGACCTCCCGTTCGCCACCCTGGACGAGGCCCTGGTCGGCGACCCACTCCCGGAGGCGGAGTGCACGCCGGGGAAAGGCAACGCCGTGGTCGCCGTGCTCTTCACCTCGGGGAGCGAGACACAACCGAAGGGGGTGATGCTGACCCACAACAACGTGCTGGCCAGCGAACGAGGGTTCGGCGAGGCCCTCGGGCTGCGCGTGGGGGAGCGGATGTTCATGCCGGCACCGCTGGCGCACGCCACCGGGTACCTGCACGGGCTGACGATGCCGCTGATGTTCCGGGGAACCGTCATCCTGCTGGACAGGTTCCGGGGTCTCGACGCCCTGCGGCTGATCAACACCGAGCAGGCGACCTGCCTGATGGGTTCCACCACGATCGTCGATGACATCGTCGAGGCGGCCCGGGAGCGGGGAGGGTTCCACCCGGGCCTGCGGCGGATCTGCTGCGGTGGGGCGCCCGTCCCGGCCGGTCTGGTCGAACGGGCGCTGGACCTGGGCGTGCCGGTCCACGCCGTCTACGGGGCGACCGAGAGCGCCCCGCACACCATGACCCGCCCCAGCGATCCTCTGGACCGGGTCATCCACTCCGACGGTCGCGCCGTTCCCGGAACACGGATCCGGATCGTGGACCACCAGACCCACGAAACGCTGCCGCCGGGAACCGAGGGCGAGGAGGCCTCGCGCGGTCCGGCCGTGTTCGTCGGCTACCTGCGCGACCCGGAGCGGACGGCCTCGGTGCTGGACGACGACGGGTGGTACTACTCGGGCGACCTCGCCGTGATGGACGCCGACGGATACATCCGGGTCACCGGCCGGATCAAGGACACCATCCTGCGCGGAGGAGAGAACATCTCGGCCCGCGAGGTCGAGGAGATCCTGCTGCAACACCCGGCCGTCCGGGACGTCGCCGTCGTCGCGATGCCGCACCCGAGGCTGGGCGAGTCCGCCTGCGCGTTCGTGGTCCCACGGGCCGGGGCGGACCCGCTCACCCTGGACGGCGTCCGGGCCTTCTTCACGTTGATGGAGGTCGCGCGGTTCAAGACCCCCGAACGGGTGGAGAACGTCGATGCCCTGCCGATCACGCCCACCGGCAAGGTCTGCAAGGGCCTGCTGCGGGCCCGGATCGCCGCCCTCGTCGCGCAGGAAGCCGCCGCACGCGGCGACCGCCCTCAGGAGGAGCGATGACCGTGGTCGTGGGCTATCTCTGGGTGGCGCCGCCGAAGGAGGCGACCGTCGAGGCGGACGGGACCGTGACCTGGCCGGGCGTGCACCGCGTCGTCGGGGACAGCGAGCGGGTGGCGATCGCCTTCGCGCGGGGTCTCGCGGAGGCGACGGAGGACCGCCTGGTCGGCGTGACCGTCGGGGACGCGCTCACCGCGGCTCCCCAGGCCGCGAGCGCGGGACTGGCCCGCGGCCTCGACGAGGCCCTGGTGGTCCGGACCACCGAGGCGCCGGGCACCGCGGAGGCAGCCGCGGCGATGGCCGCCGCCGTCCGGTCGATCGGGGATGCCTGGGCGGTGGTGATCGGCAGCGCCGCCTCCGACTCCGGCACCCGGATGTTCGGGCCCTGCCTGGGCGGGGCACTGGCCTGGCCGGTGCTCGACGAGGTGATGGACGCCGGGTACGACGGCTCAGCGCTCTGGGCGGTCAGTGAGGCCCATGGCGCCGCTCGCCGGTACCGCATCGACGTCCCGGCCGTCCTGGCGGTCTCGGTCGCGTCGCGGACCCCGCGCCCGATGGGGTTGCAGGACATCCTGGCCGCGGCGCACAAGCCGTCGCGTACGGTCACGCCCGACGCACTGGGGGCCGCCCGGATCGGTCCCGTCACCGTGCGCGGCCGGGCCGGGATCGAGACCGGGAACCGCCAGGGCCGGGTGATCGACGGCGCCGACCCGGACCGGGCGGCCGCCGACCTCCTCGACGAGTTGGCGACCAGAGGAGTGCTGTGATGACTGGTGCCGTGATGACCGGAAGCTGGCTCGTGGTGGCCGAGGACGCTGCCCTGGGTGACCTGCTGGGCACGGCCCGCGGCCTCGGAGGGCCGGTGGCCGCCGCCGTGATCGGGTCGCGCGACCTGGCCCAGTACGTCGCGCCGAGGGCCGACCGGGTGGACTGGTTCCCCACCACGCGGGACGTCCCGGCCGAGGCGTGGTCGTCCGCCGTCGCCGACCAGCTGGCCGGCGAGGGCGCGATCGTCACTCTGGCGGGCAATGATGCCGCTTCCCGCATCATCCTGGGCGCAGTGGCGGCCCGACTGCGGGCCCCGGTGCTCGCCCCGGTGCAGGACCTGCGGATCACCGAAGCCGGTGTCGAGGCGACCCGGTTGGTGTACGGCGGGATCGCCGTGGAACACGACGCGGTGGCGGGGCCGGTGTGCCTCGTCGTCGAGGGAGGCACCCGACGGGCACCGTACGCCGTGCATGATCCTGTCGAGGTGCGACGCATCCAGGCGGACCCGCTGTTCGTCACCTGTCCGATCGACCCGGTGGCGCCGCACCTCGACCGGGACCTCGCCAGCGCCGACCGCGTCATCGGGGTGGGCCGCGGACTCGGCGACCCGGCCCGTCTCGCCGAGATCGAATGCCTCGCCGAGGCGCTCGGGGCGGAGATCGCCTGCAGCCGTCCCGTCGCGGAAGACCTCGGTTGGTTGCCGCGCGACCGGTATCTGGGGGTCTCCGGCCGCCGGATCGCCCCGAAGCTCTACCTGATGCTCGGCATCTCCGGTGAGATCCAGCACATGATCGGCGTCCGTGACGCCGGACTGATCGTTGCGGTCAACACCGACGCCCGGGCGCCCGTGGTGACCGGCGCCGACCTCACCGTCATCGGAGACCTGCACGCCATCGTCCCTGCGCTGATCCGTCAGCTGACGTCGGCCGGAAGGAGGAGCGCTCATGCGTAGCGTCGTCCTGGTCAAGCAGGTCCCGGACAGCGATGCACCGCGGGGGCTCGACCCGCACGGCCGGCTGGTGCGCTCGGCCGGCAAGCAGGTGCTCGACGAGATCGGTGAACGCGCCCTGGAGGTGGTGCTCAGCCATCGCGACACGACCGGTGCGGTCGAGGTGGTGGCGATGACGATGGGACCTCCCGGCGCCCGCGACGCCGTACGATCGGCCCTCGCGATGGGCGCCGACCGGGGGGTCCACCTCTGCGACGACCGCCTCGCCGGCGCCGACCAGATCCGGACCGCACAGGCCCTGGCGGCGGCGCTGCGCATCGAGCAACCGGACCTGATCGTGGCGGGGCAGGCGTCGAGCGACGGTGCGGGCGGGGTGCTCCCCGCGCTGCTCGCGCACCTGCTGGGGCTGCCGCTGCTGTCCGACCTGGCCTCCGTGCAGCTGACCGAGCACGAGGTCACCGGCACCCGTCTGGCCGATGCCGGGACCGTCCGCCTGCGCGTCGCGCTCCCGGCGATCGTCACCGTCACCGACCAGCTGCCCGAGGGCCGGCTGCCGTCCCTGCGTGGCGTGCTCGGAGCCCGACGCAAGCACCTGGCGACGCGGAGCCTGGCGGAGCTGGGGATCGTCGATGCAGATCCGCGGACGGTCGTCCTCTCGGTGCAGCACCGTCCCGGGCGGGCGGCAGGGGTGAAGGTGACCGACGACGGCACCGCCGCCGGGACGCTGACGGCGTTCCTGGCCGAGCGCCGGCTGATCTGAGGGGAGAGTTCCGTGGCAACCGCCTTCGCTTTCATCGAACTCGACGAGCGCGGCCAGGTGACCGCCGACGCCGCCGAGGTGGTCGCCGGCGCCACGCGTCTGGGGGAGCCGATCGCCGTGGTGGCCACCGACGGCGATCCCGCCCCGGTGCTGGCCCGGCTGGGCCAGGTGGGGGCCACCGACGTGGTCATCGCCCACCATCCGCTGGCGACACCGGCGACCGCGGTTCCTGCCGCGGCGGCCCTTCTGGCGGCCGCGGCCGACGCCGCCACTCCTCCCAGGGCCGTCGTCCTTCCGCACACCCGCTGCGGCCGTGAGGTCGCCGCCCACGTCGCGTTGGGGCTCGACGGCGGTCTGCTGACCGACGTGGTCGACCTCGTCGGCGGCCCGGAGATCCGGACCACCCAGGCCGTGCTCGGCGGCGGCTGGACCACCGTCGCCGCGGTGCTGTCGGGCCCGGCGGTGATCACCGTACGTCCGGGCTCGCTGCCCGAGGTGCTGCCCCCCGCGCAGCCCCGGGTCACCCGGGTGCGGATCGATCCCGACCCCCGACTCATCGAGGAGGTGCAGGGGGTCGCCCCGTACGCCGGGGTGACGTCGCGTCCCGCTCTGCGGTCGGCGTCCACCGTCGTCGCCGGAGGCCGGGGGATGGCGTCCGCCGGGGGGTTCTCGCTCGTCGAGCGGCTCGCCGACGAGCTGGGTGCTGCCGTGGGGGCGTCCCGAGCCGCCGTGGATGCCGGTCTCGCGCCCCGTTCCGCCCAGGTGGGTCAGTCCGGGACGACCGTCTCCCCGGACCTCTACCTTGCGCTGGGGATCTCGGGCGCGATGCAGCACCTGGCCGGGATGTCCGGGGCGGGGACCGTGGTGGCGGTCGACCTCGACCCGGCCGCCCCGATCTTCGACATCGCCGACTTCGGGGTGGTCGGTGATGTGACCACTGTGGTCCCGGCCCTGATCGAGGCGCTCCGCAGCCGCCGCGACGGTGCCCGATGACCGGCCTGACGATACGACGGGGCCGGCACGGCACGGTCCTCCGGGCCGTCACGCTGGCCTGCCTCGCCGCCGCGGTGCTGGTGCTCGCGGTGCTGTCGGCACGCTGGGCGTGGAGCCGGCCGGCGGTGGCGGCCTTCGTGGCGCGCTATCCCGGCGTGGCGACGGGGGCGTCGTACCCGGGGACTCCGGTCTGGGTCGCCGCCCTGCATGCCCTCAATGTGTTCTGCCTGGCACAGATCGTCCGGTCGGGCCTGGCGCTGCGCAGGATCGGGCGGCCCATCGGGCACTGGTCGCCGCCCACCCGTCGGCGGAGCGGGGAACCGGTCACGGTCGAGCAGTGGTTCCACGTCGCGCTCGATCTGCTGTGGCTGGTCGCCGGCGCGGTGTTCGTCGTGCTGATGGTCGTGAGCGGCCGGTGGGTGCGGCTGGTCCCGACGAGCTGGGACGTCTTCCCGAACGCGCTGTCGGCCGCGCTGCAGTATCTGTCGCTGCACTGGCCGCCCCACGACGGCTGGGTGGCCTACAACGCCCTGCAGATGCTGTGCTACTTCGGCGTGGTCTTCGTGCTGGCGCCGCTCGCGGCGGTCACCGGACTGCGGATGTCACTGCTGTGGCCGGCGCGGGCACCGATCAACCGGTGGTTCACCGTCGAACGCTCCAGGGTGGTGCACACCGTGGTGATGGTCCTGTTCATCGTCTTCGCCGTCGTCCACATCGGGCTGGTGGCCGCCACCGGCGCCGTCCGGGCCCTCGACCACATGTTCGCCGCCCGCAACGACGACTCGCCGCTCGGCGTGCTCGTGCTGGCCGGCGTCCTCGTCCTCACCGCCGCGGCGATCGCGGCGGCGCGTCCCGCCATTCTGCGTGCCCTGGCCGGGCTCACCGGCCGGGTCACCCGTTAGTCCGATCACCGGAGGTCGTCGCCATGCCATTCTTCGAGCCGGAACAGGACGACTATCGCGAGATCGTCCGAGACTTCGTCGACCGCGAGGTGATGCCGCACTACGCCCGGTGGGAGGCCGCCGGTCAGGTCGATCCCGCGGTATGGCGGGCGGCCGCACAGCGCGGTCTGCTCGGCCTGGAGGTCGGCCCGGAGCACGGCGGGATGGGTCTGCGCGACTGGCGGTTCCGCCTGGTGGTGATCGAGGAGCTCGGATTCGCCGGCGCCGCGGCCCTCAACACGGGGTTCGCCGCCCACGACGACCTGGTGCTGCCCGCGATCCAGGGGCACGGCTCGGAGGAGTTGCGCCGGCGGTGGCTCCCGCGGATGGCGACGGGGGCATCCATCGGGGCGATCGCGCTGACCGAGCCCGGTGCCGGCTCCGACCTGCGCGCGATCCGGACCAGAGCCGTCGCGGCCGGCGACGACTGGGTGCTCGACGGGCAGAAGGCCTTCGTGTCGAACGGGTCGCTCGCGGAGGTCCTGGTGGTCGCCGCCAGCACCGACGGCGGGAAGAGCCTCACGCTGTTCGCGCTGGACGGGGACACCCCCGGCATCGATCGCGGTCACCATCTCGACAAGCTCGGCCTGCGCGCCCAGGACACCGTCGAGGTGTTCCTCACCGACTGCCGGGTGCCGGCCGGGAACGTGCTGGGCGAGGTGGGCGACGGCCTGGCGATCCTGCGGCGCCTGCTGCCCCGGCAGCGGCTCGCCCAGGCCGCGATCAGTTGGGCGGAGGCGGCGGGTGCGCTGCGGTGGACCGAGAACCACGTCTTCGCTCGCCGGGCCTTCGGACAACGGATCGGGGACTTCCAGAACACCCGGTTCACCCTCGCCGAGATCGAGACCGGACTGGACGTGACCCGCAGCTACCTCGAACGCTGCGTGGACCGGCTCGACGACGGCACCCTCTCCCCGGTGGAGGCCGCGAAGGCCAAGTGGTGGGCCGGTGAGCAGGCCGTCGCGGCGGTGTCGGGACTGCTGCAGCTCTTCGGCGGCTACGGCTTCATGGAGGAGTACCCGATCGCGCGGGCCTTCCGCGACAGCCGGGTCCAGACCATCTACGCCGGTGCCACCGAGGTGATGAAGGATCTCATCGGGCGGGACATCGCCCGACGGCATCACTGAGGCCCCGGATCCCTGCCCGCCCCCGCTCTCTCGGCTTCGTCCCCGGCCGCTCTCTCGGCTTCGCCGTCGGTCGTCACGGCGTCCGTCGTTCCGGGAAGGTCGAGATCGGCCCAGGTCACCTCGAACTCCCGTCCGTGGGTCAGGGTGCCGGTCGGTGTGCCGCACACCGGGCAGGTCAGTGCGAAGAACTCGTCGATCGGCTGGTCGCTCCCGCACGCGGGGCACCACACCGTCGCCGGCACCACCTCCAGCTCCAACCGTGCCCCTGCCACGGCGGTGCCGGCCACCGCGATCGGCCAGGCCCCGACCAAGGCCTCGGGAGTGACACCGCTGAGCGTCCCGACCCGCAGCCCCACCGCCTGCACCCCGGCGGCGCCGGCCCGGGCGGCGGCGGTGTCGACCGCCTCGGCCACTGAACGGAGCAGTCCCAGTTCGTGCACGGCTCTATCGTGTCACTTGTCCGGGAGGTCGGAGGTCATGGTGCAGCGGTGGGTGCTCGACGAGATCATCGACCCGTTCGGGGCGAAGGTCGTGGTGGACCGTGCCCCCGACGGGACCATACGGGAGGCGAGGTTCGACCTTGCCGGGCTGCCCCGGGTCGACGCGCTGCTCACCGGCCATCCGGTCGCCGAGGTGCCGTCCCTGGTCGAACGGCTGTGCGGAGTCTGCCCCGCGGCGCACCACCTGGCCGGGATCCGGGCCCTGGAGTCCCTGTCCGGTGGGGTCGCTCTCCCCACCGCCGCCGACCTCTCCCGCCGGCTGCTGCACCACGCCTCTGCGATCGCCACCCACGCCGTCCGGGCCGTCACCACCAGCCGCGACGACGCGGTGACCCTGCGGCGGTTCGCCAAGGAGGTGACGGTGGCGGTGGGATCACCCGGCCACTTCCCGGTCACCGCAGTGCCGGGCGGTGTCGCCGTACCGGTCGACGCCGAGGCACGCGACCGCTGTCTCACTCTGGTGCCCGCCGCGCTGGCCGCCGCCGTCCGGATCGCGGAGCGTACGCTGCCCGTCCCCGGCCCGGTCGACGCCTTCACCGGCGCGGACGTCGCGCTGATCGACGAGAAGGGCCGGCCGGACCTGTTCGGCACCCGGCTGCGGGCGGTGGCCGCCGACGGTCGCGTGGTCATCGACGCAGCCGTGGCAGCGGAGTGGGACAGGCTGGTCGCCGAGTCGGTGCCCGGCGATCCCGCCCCCCGGCCCTACCTGCTGGCTCTGGGCCCGGAGCACGGCCGGTACCGGGTCGGGCCGGTCGCGCAGTTGCGTATCGGCGGGCTCGGCACCCCGCAGGCCGCCGCGCTGCAGGCCGACTGGTCACGTCGGGGCGGGCACGCGGCCGCCGCCCGTACGGTCGTCACCGTCCACTCGGTGGAGGCGATCGCCGCGCTGCTGGCCCGCCCGGAACTGCTCGATCGACGGGTCCGCATCGACCCGCCGGACCGGACCGGCCCGGGTGTCGGCATCGGCTGGGTGGACGGGCCCCGTGGTCTGCTGGTGCACCGCTACCAGGTGGCCGCCGACGGCCGGGTCAGTTCGGCCACCGTACTGACCCCCACGGCACAGAACGAGTACTGGCTGGCCCAGTTGCTGCGCCGCGCGATCGACACCGGTCACGACCCGGGTCATCCGGCCGGCGAATCCGGCCGGGGGCAGACCGGCCCGATCGTCGAGCTGGAGGACGCCATCCGTGAGGCCGACCCGTGTCTGCCCTGCTCCTCGGCGCCCGTCGGTGCGATGGGTCTGGTGGTCGAGGAAACAGTGCCCGATGCACCGTACGACCCGCCGGACCAGGTACCCGACCCCTCAGGAGGGCAGTAGCGTGTGTGTCTCCGTACCGTCCAGAATCGTCCGGATCACCCCTGGCGTGCTGCCGATGGGTGACGTCCGGGTCGGTGACCGGGAGGTGTCCTGCTGCCTGGCGTACGTTCCCGAGGCGCAGGTCGGCGACTTCGTCCTGGTGCAGAACGGCTTCGCCATCGATCTGCTGGATCCGGAGTCGGCCGCCCTGTCGCTGAGCGCGTTCGCCGAGCTGGGCGTGCTGGACGCCCCGGAGGACCTCTGAACCCGGTGCGGGGAGGGGCGTACGCTACGACTTCTCGACGGCCAGCGCGACGCTGAATCCGCCCAGGACGGTGCCGGTGATCGCGTCCAGCCACCTCCGGACGCGGCGGCGGGCCAGCCAGCCGGAGGCGCGGTGCATCAGGGTGACCAGCAGGCCGAGCCACAGCAGGGCGATGGCGGCGTGGGTGAGGGCCAGCCCGGCCAGAGCGAGCCCGCCGCTGCCCGGTCCGATGAACTGGGGCAGGATCGCCAGGTAGAAGACCAGGACCTTCGGGTTAGTGATGTTCGACAGGAATCCCTGCCGGAGGCCGCGGGCCGGGTCGGCCTCGGCCCGTCCGGCGACCATCGGCCGGTAGGTCCCACGCCAGGAGGACCGCAGCGACAGGGCGGCCAGGTAGGCGAGATAGGCGACGCCGGCCCACTTGATCGTCAGGAACACGGGCTGGGAGCGGAGGACGAACGCTCCGAGCCCGGCGGCGGCCGCGACTCCCTGGACGGCACAGGCGCCGGCCACGCCCAGCGCGGTGGCCCAGCCGCGGCGCCGGCCGCCCGCGAGAGTGTTGGCGGACACGACGGCGAAGTCCGGGCCGGGCACCAACGCCACCACGACAGCGACGGTCAGAAACGCCAGGTAGCCGTGCAGGGTCATGGGCCCGTCCCTCCGATGTTCTCTGGTCCCCGGTGTTCTCTGCGGTCTGCCTCCGCGTGGGGGTCTGCCTCCACTGCGGTCGCCCCGGGTGCGGTTCGCCCGCGACGACAGGAGCTTCAGCATAAGCGGCCGGACGAACGCCCCCTCGGGGGGAAGGGGGACCGGATGCTCGGCGGTGTTCCCTCGTCCCGGCCCGTGTCGTCCCGGCCCGTATCGTCCCGGCATGTGCCCGCCGTGGCGCTGATCAGCGGGACGACGTTCTGCGGCATGTGCCCACCGAACGCAGGGAGTGTGTTCGAGCAAGAGATGCACCCGGGGGATGACACTTCTCCCACCCGAAAAGCGCAGCCTGTCGGCCGGATTCACGCTGATCCCGCGGAACGGCGGGGAACGAGCCGGCGTCGAGGTTGGTGCCTGGTTGGAGCGAACGTCACCCCCCCTGGTGAAACCTGCCGACGACAACAGACTCTGGAAAGGGCAGCGGCTGGGTGGGTGAGGGTTGCGGCTGAGCTCGCGGGCGTGGGGCCCGAGCCGGCTCTTCCGGTCCGCTGCGCTTCCCGTGATCAGCTGCGGTACTTGGCGACGTACGCCGCGAAGTCCCAGCCCGGGCGATCGGCCGTCCCGTCGAGGAACTGCTCGGCCGCCGTGCGGCCGTTGCGGTACAGCATGTCCCGGTCCTCGTCGGACAGGTCGAATTGAGTGGTCCGGATCTTGCCGGTGTCGATGAAGATGGTCCGGTCGATGGTGCCGTCCTCGTCGATGTGCATCCGGTCGTAGAAGCCCATCATCGTCCGGAGCAGCGCGAACCCGAAGCTGAGCGTCCCTCTGACCGGGTTGGCGACGCCCAGGGTGGCATCGGGCCGGGAGCCCAGCATGATCCCGAAGGTCGGCCACCGTGGGGTGACGCCCGGGGGCGCGTCGAACACGTCGACGGGAAAGTTCGACAGCATGCCCCCGTCCACGAACCAGGTCCGTCGGCCACCGGGCGTCGTCCAGCGCACCGGTCGGTAGAAGAAGGGGATCGACATCGAGGTCCGGACGGCGTCGGCGACCGACTCGGCGGACGGGTCGCGACCGAAGTCGCGGTAGTCCCAGGGAAGGTAGCGCAGCCGGCCGGCACTGATGTCGGAGGTCGCCACGATCAGCCGGAACCGCCGCTCCGGGGGCAGCGGATGGTGCTCCGGATCCGGATCCTGATAGGCGAGATCGGCGAAGGTGCCGGTCCGGCCGTACGCGCCGTACGTCCTGAGCTGTTCGCCGAGCCACCGGCGCAGGTACTCCCCGTGGTAGATCCCGTTGCGGGTGACCAGGTCGATGACCTTGCCGATCAGGGTGTCGTCCCACCAGCTGCCGTCCTGGAACCTCCGGTAGTCGGCGGTCTTGAGGATCTCGACCATCCGTGTGGCCGGGATACCGGCCGCGACCAACGACGCGGCGATCGCCCCGGCCGAGGTGCCGGCGACCCGGTGGAAGGTGTAGCCGCGTTCTTCCAGTACCTCCACGGCGCCGACCAGGGCGATGCCTTTGACGCCCCCGCCCTGCATGACCAGATCAGCTTCGGGCATGTCGTCTCCCGTGGCGTCTTGCCTCGCGCGGGTGCCCGAGGGCCGGACAGCCACCGCTTGTGACAAGAGTCACACTCGGGCCTGATGTGGTCAAGGAGGTGTGGGCCCGAGCTGTCCGCCGAGGTGTGGGCCCGGGCTGTCCGGTGCGGTATGCGCCGAGCTGTCCGCCGCGGTGAGTGCTGTGATTGGCCGGTGGAAGGGCGGCGCCGGACGCTCTCATTGTGGCGTACGTCACGCAGTCGTACCCTGGTTGCCATGGACAGGCTCGCCGCCCTCGTCGGCGTGACCTCCGCCGGGCTCGGTGTCGCCGCGGGACACCTGGTCGCGGCGCTGACTTTTCCCGCCGCCTCGCCCCTCGTTGCCCTCGGTGGCGCGGTCATCGACCTCACCCCGACGGCACTGCGGGAGTTCGCGATCCGCACCTTCGGTGCGACGGACAAGGTGGTGCTCACCAGCGTGATCGTGCTGGTCGCCGCCGTCCTGGCCGGCGCGGCCGGGGCGTGGGGACGACGCTCCCTCAGGTCGGCGCTGCTCCTGGTCGGCGGTCTGGGCGTCGTGCTGATCGCGGCCGCGCTGACCCGTCCCGGCGCACAGGTGGCGTACGCGCTGCCCGGAGTGGTGGCCGGGCTGATCGGTGGAGCGGCTCTCGTCGTCCAGTTGCGCTGGGCGTACGGCCCACGGCGAGCGATCCCGGCGGTCCGGGTCGCTCCGGAGCCCGGTGAGGCTACCCCCGGCCACGGCGGGACCACCCTGGACCTCACCCCGGTGGAGGCCCGCCCGCTGGCCATCGATCGGCGCACCCTGTTCGTCGAGTCCGCCGGGGTCGTGGCCGCGGCCGGGCTGATCGGCTGGGTGGGGTCCCGGGTGGCGGGCCCCGGCGGTGCCGGCACGGCCCTCGCGCCGGTCTCCGCGGTGACGCTGCCCCCGGTCGCCTCCCCGCCGCCCGCCGTACCGGCCGGTCTGGAGGCGAGTGTGCCCGGCGTGAGCCCCCTGGTCACCCCGATCGGCGACTTCTACCGGGTCGACACCGCGCTGTCCGTTCCGCGGCCCGACCCGACCACCTGGCGGCTCAGCATCGGTGGCCGGGTCGCCCACTCGTACACCCTCACGATGGCCGACCTGCTGGCGATGCCGATGGTCGAGCGCGACATCACCCTGACCTGCGTCTCCAACCCGGTCGGCGGCCCGTACGTCGGCAGTACCCGCTGGACCGGTGTCCTGGTCGCAGACCTGATTCGGCGCGCCGACCCGGAACCCGGCGCCGACATGGTGCTCAGCCGATCGGTCGACGGCTTCACCGCTTCGACCCCCTTGGCAGTGCTGCTGGACGGCCGGGACGCGATGATCGCCCTCGGCATGGACGGCCGTCCGCTCACCGCCACCCACGGGGCGCCGGCCCGGCTGCTCACCCCCGGCCTCTACGGCTACGTCGGGGCCACGAAATGGCTCACCGAGCTCACGGTGACGACCTTCGCCGCGGACACCGCCTACTGGACCGCGCGCGGCTGGGCGGCCCAGGCCCCGGTGAAGACCGCCGCCCGGATCGACACCCCGTCGGGCACGGTCGCCGCCGGGCCGGTGCCGATCGCCGGGGTGGCCTGGGCCACCCACCGGGGGGTCGGCCGGGTCGAGGTGCAGGTGGACGACGGCCCCTGGCAGCCGGCGACCCTCGGGCCGGACGTCGGGCTCGACTACTGGCGCCAGTGGTACCTGCCGTGGCAGGCGACGCCCGGCCAGCACACGCTGAAGGCCCGGGCCTACGACGACTCCGGGCAGGTGCAGACCGCGGAGGTCGCCGACGTGCTGCCCGACGGCGCCACTGGCTACCCGGTGGCCACCGTGGCCGTTCGCGGTTGACCTCGGGTTGACCTCGGGCTGGTTTCGGCTCGACTCGGGTTGACGACGGGGCCAGCCGCCAGTCCCCGCTGTACGATTGCACAGCTAACTGTACGAACGTATGGTGGAGCCATGAGGGCAGCTGAGAGTGACCTCACCGCCAAGGCCCGGATCCGCGACGCGGCGCTGGAGGTCTTCGCCGAACGGGGGGAGAAGGGCGCGACGATCCGGACGATCGCCGCCCGGGCCGCGGTCTCCCCGGCGCTGGTCCAGCACCACTTCGGGACCAAGGCCGGCCTGCGGGCGGTGTGCGACGCGTACGCCCTGGACTACCTGCGGACGGAGGCCGCCGCGGGTCTCGAGGACGGTCGGGTCGCCGATCCGACCTTCACCGCGGAGGTGCTGCGCTCCGGACCGTCGGTGACCCGCTACCTGGTGCGGGCACTGGTCGACGACTCGCCCGGGTCGGAGGCCCTGTTCGACGAGATGGTCGCGATCAGCGAGCCCTATCTGCGAGCGCAGGATCCCGAGCTGCCGGTCCGCGCCAAGGCGGCCGTCCTGGTAGCGATGAAGCTCGGTGTCACGGCCTTCGCCCCGCAGCTCTCCCGTACGTTCGGCGTCCCGCTTTACTCCCCGGCCGGGATGGCCCTGAGCGGCCGGGCCCAGTTGGAGCTCCTCAATCCCGACCTGACCGACCCGGCGGTCTTCGAACAGGCGCGGCAGGGTCTGGCCGGGCTGGATCCGGACGATGCCGAGCCGGTGCTCAGCCAGCCGGCAGCCGGCGCCGCCTCGCAGCCTGATCAGCCGGCGGCGGCCATCGCCCCGACACCCGACCCAAGCCCTCACCCATCGATCAGGAGTGATGATGTCTGATTCCGATGCGGTGATCCGCACCGTACGCCTCACCAAGACCTTCGGACCCACCCGGGCGCTCGACGGTCTCGACCTGACCGTGACCCCCGGCGAGGTGCACGGCTTCCTCGGCCCGAACGGCGCCGGCAAGACCACCACCCTGCGTATCCTGCTGGGGCTGCTCCGCCCCACCTCGGGCCGCTCGGAGGTGCTCGGGCTCGACCCGTGGACCGACCAGGTGGCGGTGCACCGGCGGGTCGCGTACGTCCCGGGCGATGTGGTGCTGTGGCCAGGCCTCTCCGGAGGTGAGGTGATCGACCTGCTCGGCCGGCTGCGGGGACGGACCGACCAGGCCCGCCGGGATGCGCTGGTGGAGCGGTTCGACCTGGACCCGACGAAACGCTGCCGGGACTACTCCAAGGGGAACCGGCAGAAGGTCGCCCTGGTCGCGGCCTTCGCCGCCCGGGCCGACCTGATGGTGCTCGACGAACCCACCTCCGGGCTGGATCCGCTGATGGAGCGGGTCTTCCGGCAGCTGGTCGGCGAGGGGCGCGAGGAGGGACGTACGGTCCTGCTGTCGAGCCACATCCTCTCCGAGGCGGAGGAGCTGTGTGACCGGGTGAGCATCATCCGGGCCGGCCGCCTGGTCGACTCCGCTCCGCTCAGCGAACTCCGCGGCGCCCATCACACGCTGGTCGACGCCCGGCTGGCGGCCCCGGTGAGCCCGGCGACCTTCTCAGGGATGGCCGGGCTCAGCGATCTCGAGGTGGCCGGCGGTTCGGTGCGCTGCCGGGTCGAGCCGACCGGCCTGGCCCCGCTGCTGGCACTGCTGGCCACTCTCGACCCACTGAGCCTGACCTGCAGCCCGCCCTCGCTGGAGGACGTCTTCCTCGCCCACTATGACCCGGAGCCGGTGTGATGACCACCCGGGTGGAGCGTGGACCGGCGCCACTGGCGGGGTTCGGGACGGTACTGCGCCTCGTGCTGCGCCGGGACCGCGCATTGTTGGTGACCTGGCTGATCGCGATGTCCGCCCTGGTGATCGGGATGGTGACGAGCGTACGGATCGGTTACCCGACGCCGGAGGCGATGAGCGCCTTCGCCGCCTCCGCGACGGCGAACCCCTCCGAGCTGGCGCTGCGGGGACCGATCTACCAGGCCTCCGTCGGCGGCCTGCTGGCCTGGACCCTCGCCTCGTCCGGCTCGCTCGTCAACGGGGTGGTCGGCATCCTGCTGGCCGTCCGCAACA
Source organism: Raineyella sp. W15-4 (assembly GCF_033170155.1). Taxonomy (GTDB): domain Bacteria; phylum Actinomycetota; class Actinomycetes; order Propionibacteriales; family Propionibacteriaceae; genus Raineyella. The sequence goes on from NZ_CP137079.1 coordinate 1,069,908, forward strand.
CCCGCACCGAGGAGCACTCCGGGCGCAGCGAGATGCTGCGGTCCGTTCCGGTCGGCCGCCTCACCCTGCCCGCGGCAGCGGTCGCCGCGCCGGGGCTCACCGCCCTGACGATGGGGCTGGTGGCCTTCCTCGGACTGTTCGCCCAGGGGCTGCCGGCCGCCGGCTCCGCCACGCTGGCCGGCATCCTGGCCGGCAACGCGATCCTCTTCGTGGCTGTCGGCACCCTGGCGGGACAGCTCACCGAGTCGCCCGGCCCCGCCCGGGCACTGGGGTTCATCGTGCTCGGCGTCGTCTTCGCCGCCGCGGCAGTGGGGGATCTCGCCGGCAGCCCGGTGGTCTGGGTCAGCCCGTTCGGTTGGGCCCGGCACGCCGCGGCGTTCGCGTACGACCGGGGCTGGGTGCTGTTGTTGCCGGTGGCGGCAACCGTGGTGGTGCTGGCCCTGGTGGTTCTCGGCGCCTGGCGGCGCGATCTGGGCGGTGCCCTGGTGCGGCCGCGCCCGGCGCCGGCCCAGGCCGCACGCTGGTTCGCTTCCCCGCTGGCGGTCGCCTGGCGTCGTCAGCGCGGGGCGTTGGCGGGGTGGGCCGTCGGCCTGGGCGCCCTGGGCCTGCTGATGGGCTCGGTGACCGGCTCCCTGTCGGCACAGCTGGACACCCCGACGTTCCGGCAGTTCGCCCAGCGCATCGCCGGTGACCTCAGTGTCGGCCGGGCGTTCTTCCTGTTCATCCTCTACGTACTGGCCCAGGTGGCGACCGCCGCCGCACTCGCGGCAGTCCTGCAACTGCGCACCGACGAGACCTCCGGGCTCGCCGAGACCCTGCTGGCCACGCCGGTCGGCCGGCCGTGCTGGCTGGTCGCCCAGATGGTCGTCGCGGTGGCGGTCGGCGGCGGCGTGATCGCCGGCATCGGGTTCGGCGCGGCGCTGTCGTCCGGCGACTGGGTGGTGTTCGTCCTGGGACTGGGCTATCTGCCGGCCGTCGTACTGATGGTGGGGCTGGCGGCGGCGCTGGTCGGCTGGGTTCCGCGGGCGGCGGTGTCGGCGTCCTGGGCGGTGCTCGCGCTCCTGCTGTTCCTCGATCTGCTGGGCGAGTTCGGCCTGGTGCCGGCCACCACGATGAACGTCTCCCCGTTCGCGCTGCTGTTCAACGGCCTGGTGGGCACCGGCTCCTGGCCGGTGGCCGCGCTCGGCCTGGCGGCGGCGGGGGTCGTGCTGGGCTGGCTCGGAGCGGTCGGCATCCGGCGTCGCGACCTGCGGCCCTGAGGCAGCCGACGCTGTCGGTGGTGGCGGACCCGCACCGGCGCCGGGCGGCGTGGGCGGCTGACCGACCGCGTGAAAGGATCGGTCGGTGAGTGTCGTCGCCGGTCCCCGTCGTACCCGTGCCAACCTCCTCCTGCTGCTGGCCTCGGCCATCTGGGGGTTCGCGTTCGTGGCGCAGGTGGCGGGCACCCAGGTCGGCGCCTTCACCTTCAACTCCTCGCGGTTCCTGCTCGGGGCACTGTCGCTGCTGCCGGTGATCGTCTGGCTGGATCGCCGCAACGGCCTGACCGGCGCCGAGCGTCGACGTCGTTGGCGGGCCGTCGCCCGGCCCGGCCTGCTGATCGGGGTGCTGCTGTTCGCGGGTTCCTCCCTGCAGCAGCTCTCGCTGCAGTTCACCACCGCCGGCAACGCGGCGTTCGTCACGGGGCTGTACGTGGTGACGGTGCCGTTGGCCGGGCTTGCCCTCGGACACCGGATCCGGGGCAGCATCTGGGTGGGGGCGGGCCTCGCGGTGGCGGGGCTCTACCTGTTGACGATGACCGGCGGACTGGCCGCGATGAACACCGGCGACCTGCTGTGCCTGGTCAGCACGCTGTTCTGGACCGGACACATCCTCGCGGTGAGCCGGTTCTCCCGACGGCTGGATCCACTGCGGCTGTCGGTCGCGCAGTTCGTCGCCAACAGCCTGTACGCCGCGGTGGCGGCCCTGGTCTTCGAGGACGCCCCGTTCACCGGTCTGCCCACGGTGATCGGGCCGATCGCGTACGCCGGCCTGATCTCGGTGGGGGTTGCCTACACCCTGCAGGTGGTCGGCCAGCGGGAGGCGCTCCCGTCGCATGCCGCGCTGATCATGAGCCTGGAGACGGTGTTCGGTGCCCTCGGTGGTGCGCTGTTCCTGGGCGAACGGATGGCGCCGACCGGCTACGCCGGGGCCGCTCTGATGCTCGCCGGGATCATCGTGTCGCAGCTGCCGACCGGGGGCCCGCGGCCGCCGTCGCGCCCGGAGCCGACGACCGGCACCGAGGTGTCGACGCGTGCTGGGGTGTCGACGCGTGCTGGGGTGTCGACCCGTGCCGAGTCGATGATCCGCCCGGAGCCGACGGGGTACGACGGCTCCGACCCCCGCCCCGCTGTGGTCTAGATCACATTTGGTGGCATCCTGGTGCCATGACCGGCACGTTCGCCGTCGTCGTGGCACACCCCGATGACGACGCCCTGACCTGGGCGGGGACGGTGGCGAAACACGCCCAGGAGGACGGCTTCCGGTTCGTGTTGGTGCAGGCCACCGACGGCGAGGCGGGCCACATCCGGGACGACTTCCCGGCGACCCGGGAGACGTTGGGTGGGATCCGGCGGGGCGAGTGTGCCGCTGCGTGGCACGCTGTCGGCCGGCCGCCGGACCGCCTCGAATGGCTCGGCCTCCCGGACGGGCGACTGGCCGAGATGCCCCGGATCGAGCTGGTCGAGCGGATCGCCGCGGTCCTTGCGGCCGAGGCGCCCGACGTGGTCGCGACCTTCGGTCCCGACGGCGTCACCGGTCACCCGGACCACATCGCGGTCGGTGCCGCCGCCGATGCGGCGTTCACCCGGCTTCGGGCGGATGGGCGGCCGGGCTTCCGACGACTGCTGCACCACGTGCTGCCACAGACCGAGTTCGACCACTGGCAGCAGCGGCGACGCGCCCAGGACCTGCCGCCCTTCGACCCGACGAGCCTCTACCACTGGCGAGGGGTGCCGGACGACCAGATCGGACTGACGGTCGACTGCCGGGCGGTGCTCGACCGGGTGATGGCCGGGATCCAGGAGCACCGCAGCCAACTGCACGTGCTGGCCGGCCCACCCGCAGACGTCGCCCAACTGGGACCGATCGTCAGCCACGAATGGGCCACCGTCGCCTGGCCGCCGCAGCCCCCGGGCGGGATGCTGCAGGACGTCTTCGACCGGTGCTGAGCCGGGTTCGGCGGTGTCAGACCTGGTTTCGCGAACCCCTGCCTGCCTAGGGTGAGCCCACAGCCCGTCTTCCGGGCGGGCAGGAGGGAGAAATCGACATGCAGAATCCACCGATGAGCAAGCGGCTGTGGGCCGAGCTCCTGGGCACCTTCTGGCTGGTCTTCGGGGGCTGCGGGTCGGCCGTACTCGCCGCCAAGGTGCTGGCGCCGGAGGGCATCAACCTGGGCATCGGGTACGTCGGCGTCGCGCTGGCCTTCGGCCTGACCGTGCTCACCGGGGCGTACGCCCTGGGGCACATCTCCGGAGGCCACTTCAACCCGGCCGTCACCCTCGGCTGTGCGATCGCTCGCCGGGTCGAGTGGTCCGCCGTCATCCCGTACTGGATCGCCCAGCTGGTGGGTGCCACCGTCGCCGGTGGTGTCCTCTTCGTCATCGCCGCGGGCAAGTCCGGGTTCGACCCGGTCCGGTCGGGCTTCGCCACCAACGGCTACGGTGCACTGTCCCCGAACGGCTACGGCCTGGCCTCGGCGGCGATCATCGAGATCGTGCTGACCGCCGTGTTCCTCTGGGTGATCCTCGGCGTCACGTCCAACAAGGCGCCCAAGGGCTTCGCCCCGTTGGCCATCGGGCTGACCCTGACGCTGATCCACCTGATCTCGATCCCGGTCACCAACACGTCGGTCAATCCGGCCCGCTCGCTGGGTGTGGCCTGGTTCGCCGGTGTCGGTCCACTGTCCCAGGTGTGGCTGTTCATCCTCGCCCCGCTGCTCGGCGCGGCGATCGCAGGCTTCACGTACGCCGCGCTGACCGGCGACGAGGACGAGACGCCCGCCGAGGAGGAGGCCAGGGTCGGCGCGGAGGGCTGAGCGTCCCTCCGGCGCCGACCCGGTCGGTCGCCGAGTACGTCGGTCAGCCGCCGGGGTGCTGCCGGTCGGGGGACCGCGGAGGCCTCTGCAGGTCCTGCACCAGACGTGCCACATGCAGGGCGACGAAGGCGATCTCGTCGGTGCTGATCGACGTGCCGCCCCACATCTGCACCAGATAGGCGATCCGGTGCGCGCAGACCATGGCAGCGGAGTAGTTGTCCGCGATGGACCGGACCAGATGGTCCGGGGTATCGGCCAACTGGGCATCGCCATGGATCCGGGCGAACAGATAGCGCAGGTGGGTGACGAACCGGGCGGCGCTCATCGACTCCCGGTCGATCGACACCTCGAAGGAGGAGTCCACCAGGTCGAAGATCTGGCCGATCATGGTCAGCTGACGCATCCCCGGCGTGTCGTACGGATCGCCCTCCGCGTCGGCGATGATCAGGTGCATCGCGAAGCTGACCGCCTCCTCCGCCGGTAGCCGTACGCCGACCCGGTCCTCGACCATCTGCAGTGCCCGTTTGCCCATCCGCAGGTAGTCCGGGTAGAGCTGGGCCACCTCCCAGGCGAGGGGATAGTCGACCCGGACATCGTCGGCCTGCCGCCGGATGGCGAAGCTGAGATGGTCGGCGACCGCGATCAGCAGGCTCTGATGGAGGGGGACGGACAACCGGCTGGCCGCCTCGTCGCAGATCTCGACTGCCAGCTCGAGATGCTCCGCGGGGATCTCGGCCAGGAACGCGGTGAGGCGCTCCATCGGCTGGGTCGGGGTCGGGTAGAAGACCCGCTCCACCCTGTCCGCCGCCAGCTCCGCGCCGCGCTTCGCCCCGAAGCCGATGCCCGGCCCCATGACGATCACCTCGTGTCCGTCGCGCTCGGCGACCACGGCGTTGTTGTTGAGGGCACGTCGTACGAGCATCGTCGTCCGTCCTTCCTCCATCGCGCCTTCCTCCGTCACGGGCCGTACGCCGCGCCGGCCCTGCCGCTCACCGGGCGGTGCCGAGGGTCGCCCCACGGGAGGCGATCACGTCGCGGTACCAGGCGAAGGAGTCCTTCCGGATCCGACGCAGGCTGCCCCGGCCGTAGTTGTCCTGGTCGACGTAGATGAACCCGTAGCGCTTCGACATCTGCGAGGTCCCGCACGAGATCAGGTCGATCGGGCCCCAGGAGGTGTAGCCCAGCACCGAGACACCGTCCGCGATCGCCTCGCGGAGCTGGATCAGGTGGTCGCGGAGGTAGTCGATCCGGTACTGGTCGTGCACCCGGTCGTCCGCCTCGAGCTGGTCCTCGGCGCCCAGTCCGTTCTCGACGACGAAGACCGGCACCTGGTAGCGGTCCCACAGCCGGTTCAGCGTGATCCGCAGGCCGACCGGATCGACCACCCAGCCCCACTGGGTGGCGTCCAGGAACGGGTTCTTTAGCGCGCTGCCGTCGAGCATGCCGATCGACTCGTCCGCGCCGGGGCGGTCCTTGGCCAGATGGGACAGGTAGTAGCTGATCCCGACGAAGTCGACGGTGCCGGCGGCCAGGATCTCCGCGTCTCCCTCGGCGAACTCGATGGTCAGGCCCTGGTCGGCGAAGTAGCGCCGGGCATAGCCGGGGTAGGCGCCGCGCACCTGCACATCGGTGTAGAACACGTTGAGCTGGTCCTCCCGCATCGCCTGCAGGACATCGGCCGGCCGGGGCGAGGCGGGGTAGACCTCGATCCGGTTGATCATGGTGCCGATCCTGGCCTCCGGCGGCAGGATCTCGCGCCCGGCCCGGACCGCCAGGGCGCTGGCGAGGAATTGGTGGTGGGTCGCCTGGTAGGCCACCTCCCGGACCGAGCGATCCGTACGGTCCATCAGCACCCCGGCGCCGGTGTAGACGCTGGTGAGGTTCATGTTCATCTCGTTGAAGGTGAGCCAGTGGCGCACCTTGTCGCGGTACCGGGTGAAGACGGTGCGGGCGAACCGGACGTACGGCTCGATGCACTCCCGCGACAGCCAGCCGTTGTAGCGCTTGGTCAGCTCGATCGGCATCTCGTAGTGGGAGAGCGTCACCACCGGCTGGATGCCGTGCGCCAGCAGCTCGTCGAAGACCTCGTCGTAGAAGGCCAGGCCCGCCTCGTTCGGTTCGGACTCCAGCCCGGTCGGGTAGATCCGCGGCCAGGAGATCGACAGCCGCAGGGCGGTGAACCCCAGTTCGGCGAACAGCGCGATGTCCTCGCGGAACCGGTGGTAGAAGTCGATCCCCCAGCGCTTCGGGAACACCCCCGGCAGGGTGCCCGCCTCGGCGGCGTCCAGGTCGGCGCCGGTCACCTCGAAGGTGAAGTTGTCCTGGCCGTCGGCCACGTCCGGCCGGTAGCGGGCGAAATCGGCGGTGGACAGGCCCTTGCCGCCCTCGTCGTAGGCCCCTTCGATCTGGTTGGCGGCGGTCGCGCCGCCCCACAGGAAGTCCTCGGGGAAGGTCAGGTCGTCCGTGGTCATGGTGTCTCCGTCAGGGTGTCGAGTGTCTGCTGGGATGGCGGCCGGTCCGGGCCCGCCGGTCATGCCTGGATCCTGATCACCGGGTCCCCGGCGGAGATCACGCCGGCTGCCACCGGTTCGACCAGCGGAAGCCGGGCGCTGTTGGTGACGACCACAGCGGTGGCGAGGTCGTAGCCGGCCGCCCGGACGGCCTCGAGGTCGACCGTGGCGAGCAGATCGCCGGGGGCGACCCGGTCGCCCGCCGCGACCGCGGAGGTGAAGTGCTCGCCCTTGAGCCGCACCGTGTCGATCCCGATGTGCACCAGGACCTCGACCCCGGTGTCGGTGCGGATCCCGTACGCGTGCGGCAGGCAGGCCTTGATCTCGCCGGCCACCGGGGCGACGACGCGGCCCTCGGTCGGCTCGATGCTGACCCCGCGCCCCAGCGCGCCGCTGGCAAAGACCTTGTCGGGCATCGACTCCACCGGCATCGTCGCTCCGGCCACCGGGGCCAGGACCAGCGTCGTACGGCCGGCCGAGGTGGTCGCTGCGGCCGTCGGGCCGGGCACGGGAGAGGCGCCGGCCGGGACCGGGGTGGTCGCCGCATTTGCCGGTGCGGCCTTCTTCACCCCGAAGAGCAGGGTGAGGACGAAGGCGAGGACCATCGCCCCGACCACACCGATGACGAACAGCGGGAAGTTCCCGGTGCCCAGGGCGATCGGCATGGTGATCAGCGACGGCACCGCGAAGGCCTTGGAGGCGACGCCGGCGAGACCGGACACGGCACCGCCGAGGCCGCCGCACACCAGGCCGATGATGAACGGCCGGCGCAGCGGCAGGTTGACGCCGTAGAGGATCGGTTCGGTGATGCCGGCGAGGAAACCGCTCAGCGAGGCCGGCCCGGCCACCTGCTTGAGCTTGGCGTCCCGGGTGCGCAGGAACACGGCGAACGCCGCGCCGGTCTGAGCGGCGACGGCCGCGTAGAACGGGATGACCACGAACGAGTGGCCCTGGGTGGCGTAGTCGTTGATGATCACCGCGATGAGCGCCCAGTGCAGGCCGAAGATGACCAGCACCTGGGCGATGGCGCCGACCAGGAAGCCACCGATGGCGGGGCTGGCGGTGTAGAGCCAGGACACTCCGGCGGCGATCGCGTTGCTGAGGTAGGTGGTCGCCGGACCGATGGTCATCAGGCTGAGCGGGAACAGGATCAGCACCACCAGGGCGGGGGAGAGGAAGTTGCCCGCCGCACTGGGCAGCAGCTTCTTCAGCCAGCGCTCCAGATGGCTCTGCACCCAGACGATGACGATGATCGGCACCACCGAGGAGGTGTAGGTGGCCATCACCACCGGAATGCCGAGGAACGTCACCGGGTCGGCGCCGCCGGCCAGCGTGACGATCGACGGGTAGACCAGGCCGCCGGCCAGGGCCAGCGAGACGAACTGGTTGGCCCCGAAGCGCTTGCCCGCGGTGAACGCCAGGAACATCGGCAGGAAGTAGAACAGTGAGTCGGCCCCGGCGTTGAGGATGATGTAGGTGGTGTCGGTGGGCTGCAGCCAGCCCGCCACGCCGAGGACGATGATCAGGGCCTTGAGCAGACCGGTGCCCGCCAGCACCCAGAGGAAGGGCTGGAAGAGCGAGGACACCAGTGCCACGAAGCGGTCGAACAGGTTGCCGGAGGCGCCCTCCGGCGTGGATGTCGGCTGGGCCTCCTCGGCCGCGGGTGCCGGGAGCAGGCTCTCGACGGCCTGGCGTACGGCCAGCACGTCGTTGCCCATCACCACCTGGACCTGGCCACCGGCCCGGACCACCGACAGGACGCCGTCGGTCTTCTCCAGCGCCGGGGTGTCGACCTTGGCGTCGTCCCGCAGGACGAAGCGGAGACGGGTGAAACACGAGGTGACCGCGGCGACGTTCCCGCCCCCGCCCACCTCCTTGAGAACTGAACGGGCAATCTGCTCCGGATTGCCGTTGCGCGTACGGCTCACTGTCCCTCCTTGGACGTGAGCGTTGCGTTCGGGGATCGGCTCGGGCAGGAAAAAAGGCCCGCGGCACCCAAACATCAACGCATGGTGGCGTGAATGTCTGAGTTCGGGGCCTTGCCTTGGGAGTCACAATCCCTTGACTCAAACGTCGGCGGTAGTAGTCGACTGGAGATGAACCTAGCACATTGTGGAGAGCAGGCCAAGGGGTGCCGGAGAAGGGACTCGAACCCTCACGCCTTGCGGCACAGGAACCTAAATCCTGCGTGTCTGCCAGTTCCACCACTCCGGCCGGAGCAGTGACCATTGTGCCCGATCTCGGCGACGGCCCGATCAGGCGGTGAGGTCCTTGAGCAGCCGTTCGACGTGGCCCTTGGCCTTGACGTTGTACTTGGCGTCGGCGATGGTGCCCACGCCGGCGTCGTCGACGTCGACGGTGAAGGTCGAGCGCTTGACGCCGAGGAGCGCCCGGCCGTAGTTGATCTTCTCGCCGTAGGCTCCGTACGCCGCCAGGGTCGTCCGCTCCGGGTCGGAGAGCAGGGTGACGGTGAGCGACTCCTTGTCGCGGAACTTCGCCAGCCGCTCCGGCTTGTCCGGCGAGATGCCCAGCACGGCGGCGACGCCGGCGGTCTCCAGGTCGGGGCGGAAGGTGGTGAAGTCGCAGGCCTCGGTCGTGCAGCCGGGGGTCATCGCCGCGGGGTAGAAGTAGACGACGACCCGCTTGCCGGCGAAGTCGCTGAGCGACACCTCGTGGCCGTCGGCGTCGAGCAGGGTGAACGCGGGGGCGATGGCGCCGGTCTCCAGCTGGGTTTCCATGAGGCCAGCCTAGGTGGATGTCGTGCATCACGCCGGATGGACGTGCCAGGCGGGCGATGAGCCCGACGGCGACCGGAGGGCTGCCCCCGTATCGGCTCGTCGGCTCCGACCAGAGTGGACCTGGCCGGACACCTGCAGGGGCGCCCGGCCAGGTCTGGCTCAGTGGTTGGTGACGAAGTCGATCACCTGACGGTTGAACTCCGCGGCATGCTCCAACTGGGCCCAGTGGCCGCAGCGATTGATGATGTGAGCCCGGGAATCCGGGATGTGGGCGGCGAGGAACAGCGTCGATTCGAAGGAGACCACCCGGTCGTCCCGGCCGTGGATCAGCAGCGCGGGCGCGGTGATGGTGGCGGCCTTGGTGAGATCGGCCCAGATCGGGATGGGAGCCCTCGGGGCGACTCTCGCGATGTTCGCCAGATGCTGGGGATGCCCGAGCGCCGCGGCGGAGCGCTGGTCGCACAGCTCCGGTGAGGCAAACCGCGCCCGGTCGTACACCATGATCTCGACGAGCCGCTTCATCGCCGCGGGGCTGGCGTCGGAGTAGCCCTGGTACATGATCTTCAGACCCTCCGACGGCCCGCCGCCGGCGCCGAAGAGGAACGGCTGCAGCTGGATCGGCGCACCCATGGTGATCAGGTGCGAGACCCGCTCCGGTCGCTCGATCGCCATCCGCAGGGAGGTGTGCCCGCCCATCGAGTTGCCGACGAACGCTGCCTTCTCGATGCCGAGTGCGTCGAGCAGCTCGCAGACCGCCTCGACGACGTCGTACGTCGTGAAGTCGACCTCGTCAGAGTCTCCCCAGCCCGGCAGGTCGGGGGCGATCACCCGGAAGTGCTGCGCGAGCGTCTCGATATTGGGCGAATAGTTGCTCCAGCCGGTGGCCCCCGGGCCCCCGCCGTGCAGCAGCACGACCGGGTGGCCGGTACCGGTCTCGTTGTAGTGGATCCGCCAGTTCGGAGTCTGGACGTCCTTGGCGATGTCTGCCTCGATCAGGCTCATCGGGTGCTCACTTCCTGGGGGTCGGTGGTGGGGAGGGCGTGGCTGAGGAGCTCGTGGACGACCTCGGGGGGACGGTGGCCCCAGGAGTGCAGCCGGTCGAGGGTCTGGACCTGCCAGGTGTCGTCGTCGATGAGCAGGCCGCCCCAGCCGTACTCGACCGCGAACCCGGAGGGGGTGCGGACGTAGAAGCTGAACATCTGGTCGTTGGGGTGCATGCCGAGCGTCATCTCGAAGGGCTGCCCGGCGTCCAGGCACCGGTCGTACGCCAGGCCGACGTCGCGGATGTCGGTGACCTCCACCATGAAGTGGTGGGTCCTCTTGGGGTGCGGCATCTCGCCGAGCGCCAGACTGTGGTGGCGCGGGTTGCAGTGCAGGAAGATCAGGTCGGCCACAATGCCGGGAGCGAGTTCCTCGACGATCAGATCGCTGATCCGGAAGCCGAGCAGCCCCTGGTAGAACGCCAGGTAGTCCTCGCGGGCAACGCCCTTGGAGAGCAACACTTGGTGTCCGGCGCCGCCGGCACCGGTGACGAAGCCGCCCAGCAGGACGTCGGAGTGGAACGGGACGTCGGCGTCGGCGAAGCCGGTGACCAGTTCGATCCGATTGCCGATCGGATCAGCGGTGATCGCGATCCGATCCACCCGCCGGGCGGTGGCCAGAGCGGCGTCGCCCTCGGTGATCACGAGTCCGGCCGACCGTACCCGGTCGATGATCCGGTCCAGTGCGGCGCTGCTCCCGACCTCGTAGCCCGACGCGACCAGATCGTCTGCGGGGCCCCGCTGGACCAGCCAGCGGTAGGCCTTCTCGTCGGTGCGCAGCATGAGCGTCTCCGCGTGCCGCCCGCCCACCTGCATACCGAGCAACTCGCTGCTGAAGCGCTCCCAGTCAGCCAGGTCGCTGGCCTCGTAGACGACGTACGCGAGTTCTTTGACTTCGGTCATGATGTCTCTCCTTCGGGCGATCACAGGGTCGGGACAGCCAGGCCGCTGGTGTCGGCCGCGGCGACGAACCTGTCGGGGCGTACAGCGACGGCGCGGACGCCGTACCGCTCGAACCAGGCGATCAGGACGTCCTGCAGGTCGACCAGTTCGTCAGGTCCCTGGGTGTAGGCGTCCCGCGGCCGTACGGCGAGGTAGCGGGCGCCCAGGGCATCCCACTCCGCCTTCTCCGCCGGCGTCAGCAGGGTCGCCGGATCGACGTCGGCGCCGAGCAGCACGAAGTCGTCGGCCAGAAACTCGTCGACGCGCTCCATCCGGCCCACGGTGTCGCCCACGATCGGTTGCGGCAGCATCCGGCCGATGATGCTGGCGTCGCCGCGTTCGCCGCGCAACCAGCCGGCAGCCAGCACCGGAGGAGCGGTCAGCGGCGGTTCGAACGGCGTCACGGTGTCCCGTGGCACCGCGTTCATCGCCTCGATCTCCTCGGGGCTGGCCTCCTGCTTGATCACCCGGCCCAGGCCGACGGCGAGGTCGGTGAAGAACTTCACGTTCGGCCGACGCTCGACCTCGTAGGTGTCCAGCCACTCCTCGGCCAGCTCGCCGCGCAGGACGCGGGCCAGCTTCCATCCCAAGTTGTGGGCGTCGCGCATGCCGGACTGCATGCCGGCGCCCGCCCATGGCGGCATCAGGTGGGCGGCGTCGCCGGCGAGGAACACCCGCCCCTGGTGCCAGGATTCGGCCGCCCGTACGTGGTGGCGGTAGAACGCGTGCTGGAGGATCTCGACGTCTTCGGTCGTCTTGCCCATCGCCTCGAGCAGTGGCCAGACCTCGGCACTGGTCGGGAAGTCGGCCTCGGTCTCGTCCGGGCGCAGCGGGATCTCCCAGCGGTGGTTGCCGGCTGAGAGGGCAATGTCGACGACCGGGCGCTCCTTGTCGGTCCAGAAGGTGAGGAAGTCGCGGTCGGGCCACCAACGGTGGACCTTGCAGTCGATGACGACCCACAGGGTGTTGACCGTGTCGCCGGTCATCGGGATACCCAGTGCCTTGCGCACCGAGGACGAGCCGCCGTCGGCAGCGATGACGTAGCGGGTACGGGTGGTGGTCTCGACACCGGTCTCCCGGTCCCGCGACATGATCGTCACGCCGTCGGCGTCCTGCTCGATGCCGATCACCTCGGTGCCGTAGCGCACCTCGAGGTTGTCGAGTTCCTCACCGCAGCGGCGCAGCTCGGCCTCCATGGTGGGTTGGTAGATGTTGTAGAAGCGCGGCCTGGCGTTCCGCGTGCCGAGGGCCGACGGCGGATGCTCCACCCGCATGACCTCCCGGCCGTCGTACGTCACCCAGCGCAGCGCGCGCTGCGGCTCGATGACCTCCTCGATCCGCTCGTCGATGCCGAGATCCTGGAAGATCCGCATCGTCCAGTCGTTGACCGTGACGGCCCGGGCCCGGGTGTAGATGTCCTTGTCGCGCTCGAAGGCGACCACATCGGCCCCCTTGGTGGCCAACGTGAGCGCACCCACCAGGCCGGTGGGTCCGTAGCCGATGACGGCGACGTCGTTGTCGTACCGCTGTGTCATGTGCTCCCCAAAGGTGATGTTCGGCCAGTTTTGGACCGAACGTTCCGTTCAATAGTGACTAAGGTCACATGTGATCGCCGTCTCGTCAACCCCCTTGTTCGAAGGAGTGGTGCTGCCCGTGCTGGATTCCGAGGGCCTATGCTCGCCCGGTGATGAATGGACGCACCGGGAACAGGCGCGGTGAGCGCTCGCGGGAGGAGATCCTCGACGCGGCTTCCCGGGTGATGGCCGCGCGCGGATATGCCGGCGCCTCCATCTCCGCCCTGGCTGCGGAGGCCGGATTGCCGAAGAGTGCGATCTACCACCACTTCCACTCGAAGGGTGGGCTGCTCTCCGCGGTGATGGCGCGCGGCGCCCAGGCATTCTTCGACGGCATGCGAACGGCGCATGCCCGGCCACCCGAGGGTGGAACGTCCCGGGAGCGCTTGACCTGGTATCTCCAGCGCACCGGCGAGGTCTTCACCGCCAACCCGGACTTCCTGCGGCTGCACATGCTGCTGATCCTGAGCAGCGAGGCGGTCGAGGTCGAGGTGGCCGACATCATTCGCGACGTCCGGACCGAGGGGCGGGCGTACATGAACGAGATGATCCGCTCCGCCTTCGCCGGCGAAGGGCCTGCTGTCGCGCAGGCGGTGGCGGACGAACTGGACTACTTCGGCATCGCCGGCTTCGACGGCGCGTTCATCGCCTCCCAGGCCGAGCCGGATCGGTCGGTGGCCTCTCAGATGGTCAGACTGGCCGACGCGATGGCTGGCCTCGGTGACGCCGTCGTCGCACGGATGGGGGCGTGATGCGTCCATGTCGAGAGGTGGGCCTGCCCTCGCTCGGTCGGTGAACGGCCACGTCGACCGGCCGGGTCGAACGCGTTGTCGGGTCGCCCGGCGTGGTCGGTGCGCGGCGAGGATCCGTGTCGGCCCGGCGGTGCCCGTGATGTGCCGCTCCGGTAGTGGTGGCCGCCGGGCTGCAATAGGCTGTCCCCGTTCGGCCGTACGCGGTCCCGGAGCCTGTCCGGCAGGATTTCTTCTGCTGGGGAGCCTGCTCGCGTACGCCACCATCACCGACTGAGGAGTGTCACAGTGGCCACCGAGACCCGCGAGCGCCTGTACCCCCGGACCGAGTCGCAGATCAAGGCGGAGATCGCCGAGGCGCGGGCCCGGTTGGAGGCCTCCATCGAGCAGTTGGCCAAGGAAGTGCACCCGACCACCATCAAGAACCAGACGATCGACCAGGCCAAGGCCTTCGTCGACACCCAGGTTTCGGCGATCAAGGGACAGTTCGTCGACGACAACGGCGTACGCATCGACCGGGTCACCATGATCGCCGGCGCGGCCGTGGGGGTCCTGGTGACCATGGTCACGCTGCGCGGGATCGTCCGCGGCGGCCAGAAGCGCAAGGCGCTGCGAGTGGCGCAGAAGCAGGCCGCCGCGATCGCCGGCGGGCCGGTCAAGGTCACCGTGAAGAAGGGCTGACGCGTTGCCCGACAACAGCTCCGGAACCACCGCATCCGGACCGGCCGACGGGGCCGCCGGGAGTGGCCTGCCGATCCGGATGCTGCACGACCGCGTCCTGGTGTCCACCGAGGGGGAGGCGGGGGAGCGGCGCTCCGGCGGCGGCATCGTGATCCCCGCGACCGTCGCGATCGGCAAGCGGCTCAGCTGGGCGATGGTGGTCGCCTCCGGGCCGAACGTACGGTCCGTGAAGGTCGGCGACCGAGTGCTTTACGATCCCGAGGACCGTGCCGAGGTCGAGCTCAAGGGCCGGGACTACATCCTGCTGCGCGAGCGGGACCTGCACGCGGTGAGCGCGGAGCAGGTCGACGTCGAGGCCACTGGGCTCTACCTCTGATACGTAAGTGCTTCTGTCCGGGGGGAAAGTCCCGCCAGGCTGGTGAGGCACGGCGGACCGTCGCACCTCCTGACGTCGAGCAGCGCGGAACAGCGCCGATTTGGTGCGCCAGGGGTCGCCTGCTAGAGTTTCTACTCGCGCGCACCGCTAGCTCAACTGGCAGAGCAGCTGACTCTTAATCAGCGGGTTCAGGGTTCGAGTCCCTGGCGGTGTACCAAATGGCGTGTTGACGCGGATTCTGCGGACGTTGCACGCAGTGAAGACGAGGCCGTTGCACGGTTTCATCCCCGGGACGATACCCGGTCCCTGCCGTGGGGCCGGGTCGTTCTGGTGTTCGGGACGACTGTCGGCCATCCCTCGGGACCAGACTCGATCCTCCCGCGCGCATCCTGGTCGTGACGATCTCCAGCACCGCGGCATCGGCCCATGAGAACGCCTGCGCATGTGACGGCCGGTCCGGCGGTCTCGGCCGAGGTGACCGACCCATTCCCTTCGACGACAGCTACCTTGCGCCCGGGACGCGTCGCGCGTCCGCGACTTCGTGCGTGTGTACGCGCCGGGCAGCGACGGTCGTTGAGGGTTTGGCGCCTCCTGCCACGATGTGGCCATGGTCAATCCTGCGTGGGCGCCGCTTGTCCTGGATGCGGTGATCGTGCTCCTCGTGGTGGCTCTGGCTCTCCGGGGGTGGCGGCGCGGTCTCCTCGCCGGCGGCCTCGGTCTGCTCGGGGAGATCGGTGGGGCGGCGCTCGCCCTGTCGTTCTGGCCGCAGGTGCAATCCTGGCTGGCCGCCCAGGCACTGGGGCCGGGCGAACGGACCCTGGTCCTGGTCCTGCTCGTGTTCGTGGGTGCTGCTGCGGGACAGGCCTTGCTGGGCGGGCTGGCCCGCCGGCTGCGTTCGCACGACAACGTGGTGGTGCACACGGGGGATCGCGTGTTGGGGATGACCGGGTCCCTGATCGCGGCCGTCCTCGTTCTCGGTGCGCTCGCCGCGGTGATCCGGCCCATCGCCCCTGCGGCGTGGGCGGAGACGATGGACGGATCTCGCGCCGTTACCACCTCGGAGGCGCTCATCCCCGCGCCACTGCGGCGCGCGGCCTCGGGGCTCGGTCGGATCGCGAAGGACACCGGATTCCCGCGTGTGTTCGTCGCGCCGACGCCGGAGCCGACGCTCCCTGCCCACGATCCGGATTCCAGCATCACCGCCTCGGCCGGCGTGGTCGCGGCGTCCGCCAGCGTGGTGAAAGTGACGTCGGTCGGCTGCGGGGGCGAGATCCTCGGCAGCGGCTGGGTCTCCTCCGACGAACGGGTGGTGACCAATGCCCACGTCGTCGCCGGAGGCACCCAGTTCCTCGTGCAGGTCGGCGGAACGGGCCGCCCGCGCCGAGCCAGGCTGGTGGCCTTCAATCCGGACGTCGATCTGGCCGTGCTGTACATTCCCGGCCTGACAGCGCGCGCTCTGACCACCACGTCGACCCTGCCCGACCAGTCGGACGTCGTTGTCGCGGGCTTCCCGGGCGGCGGCTCGTACACCCTGCTGCCGGGTCGGGTCAGCGGGAGCCTCGAGGCGATGGGCACCAACATCTACGGCCAGCCGGGCACCACCCGCACGATCTATGTCCTGCGCGCCACGGTTGAGCACGGTGATTCCGGCGGTCCCGTCCTCACCCGCGACGGGAGGGTGGCCGGGACGGTCTTTGCGCGCTCGCTCTCCGATCCCGGGACGGGCTACGCCCTGACGGATGGCCAGACCTCGGGCTTCGTCGACCGGGCCGCGGACGACGTCGCCGCCGTGCCCAGCGGAGCCTGTGCCAGCAACTGAGGCCCGTGCGGTGGCCGTCACCCGGTTGCAGTGCGGCCTCCGCTCGGCCGGGGGTGTGGATCACCGATGGGCTTCTCGAATTTCGCACCATTTTCGTCATACGCTTTGTTCGTGGTCGAGCGGGCGGGCGCTGTGGATCGAACCGCTCGATGACGGGCCTCCGATCAGGGATCCGCGGCGTTCTGTGTCAGGTTCCCGAGGCAGTCATGAGTACATGGGGTGTCGGGAGGTCTGCGATGCGCTTCGGACGGTTGCTGGCCGTGGTTGACCCAGGTGGGTTGGCACCGCGCCGGCTGGTACACCCCGCGCTGGGTCGATGCCCTGTTCTTCCCCGCCAACTGGCCCAGCGCTGACCATCTCGACCCCCGACTCGTACGAAAACTCACCCCTGGCGACACGATCCCCGACGGTCCGCCGGGTACGGCGGAGTTCGTCGTCGAGCGTGCCGACGCTCCACGGGTGTTGGTGCTGCACTCACGCACACATCTCCCTCCGGGATGGGCGAAGAAGCTCAACGCCGAGTTGGACTGGGCGTGGACCTTCAGGTTGGCCCCGACCGGCGAGGGCGGCACACGGTTGCTGATACGCAGCCGGGGATTCGCCCGGCCGAGATGGCTCGACGTCGGCTACCGGGCCGCCATCGTGCCCGCTGACCACGTCATGGCCACCGGAATGCTCAAGGGCTTGGCCAAGCGTGTCGGCGAGGCCCCCGGAAGGCAGGCGCCGGGTGCCACGGACCCGGGTCGGGAAGGGTGACGCGGACGCGGGGCGCTCGCTGACCAGCAGGCGACCGGCGGGTGAACACTGGATGACGCTGGTAGCTGCCCTCTCCCGGCGGCGGGAGCTCGGGGCCTAGCCTTGTGCTGTCGACCTCGTGTCGGCGCTGGTCGGATTCCCGGGGGCGGATCATGTCGAGGATCAGAATCGGGTCGTTCAACGTCGAGAACCTGTTCGAGCGGCCGAAGGCGATGAGCCAGCCGATGACCGCGGGAGGCAACCCGGTCCTTGATGCCCACGCACGGGTGAACACGCTGTTGCGGCTGACCGAGTACACCGCCGACGTGAAGGCGGAGATCCTGCAGCATCTGGCCACCCTCGGCCTGGAGCGCTCCGACTCCGCCGAGTTCGCCGTCCTGCAACAGGTCCGGGGGAGGCTGCTGAAGCGACCGGCTGCGCCGGCGCCGGTGGAGGTGGTCGCGTCCGGTCGGGCGGACTGGATCGGCTGGGTGGACCTGACCCGGGAGCGGGTCGACGAGCTGGCGATGACCCACACGGCTCGGGTGATCTCCGACGTGGATGCGGATGTCATGGCGGTGGTGGAGGCCGATTCCCGGGTCGCGTTGAAGCACTTCACCGATGCCGGGGTGGTCACCGCCGACGGGAAGCCGCTGTTTCCCCGGGTGATGCTGGTCGACGGGAACGACGACCGCGGGATCGACGTGGGCCTGCTGGCGAAGGGGCCGCACCGGATCGTCGACATCGTCTCCCACGTCGACGATTCCGACGACTCCGGCCGGCACATCTTCAGCCGGGACTGTCCGGAATACACCGTCGAGCTGGACGGCGGGTCCCGGCTCACCCTGCTGGTGAACCACCTGAAGTCCAAGGGGTACGGCCGACAGGCCGACAACGACGCGACCCGGCGCCGGCAGGCCGTACGGGTCGCGGAGATCTACCGAGGGCTCCGCGCAGCGGGCCGGGACAACGTGGTGGTGCTGGGTGATTTCAACGACACCCCGGACAGCGCCCCGCTGCGCCCTCTCCTCGTCGACACCGATCTGCGTGACATCACCACCCACCCCACGTTCGTCAGCGACGGCCGCCCCGGCACGTACGCGAACGGCACCGCGCGTCAGAAGATCGACTACGTGCTGCTGTCCCCGGCCCTCTACGACCATGTCCTGGGTGGCGCGATCTTCCGGATGGGAGTCTGGGGCGGCAAACACGGCACGTTGTTCCCGCACTACGACACGATGACCTCGCCGATCCAGGCCGCCTCCGACCATGCGGCGATCTACGCCGACCTCGACCTGGCCTGACTGTCCCGGGTGTCGGGGACGGGGTCAGGAGATCGGGGCGATCGTGGCCGCCGCCGTCACCGGCCGGCGCTCATGCGCCGCCGGCGCTCCGGCGCAGGGCCTGCAACACGGACATCGCCCGGTCCTTCTCTCCCGCCGGGACCAGCAGATGATCGTGGTGGAAGCCGGCCAGCACGTTACAGCTGATCCCCGCCTCGGCCAGCGCCCGGGAGAAGGCCGCGGTCAGCCCGACGGCCTCCAGCGCCGAGTGCACGGTCAGGGTGATCCAGGCCGCGACGAAGTCGTACGTGACGCCCAGGCGATCGGCATCCTCACGCGCCAGCACGACGGTCAGCCCCTCGTCCTCGACGACGGTCGCCGAGGCGAGGGGGACCGCGGGATGCCCGGGCGGCACGACGGCGAAGACGTACTCCCCGGCTCGTGCGGTCGCGTCCAGGGTCCGCAGCATCTGGTCAAGATCGGTCATCCCGGTGGTCATGGTCCGATGGTGCCGCAGTCCGTCCGCCTCAGGCCCGCCGCATGTAGGCGCGGACGGTGACGGGGGCGAAGATCGCCACGATCACCGCGGCGCCGAGCAGTGAGAGCAGCACGTCGGCCCCGGCCGGGGCGGCGTTCGCCAGGCCGCGGACGGCCGTGATCAGGTGCGAGATCGGGTTGACGGTGGCGAACCAGCGCAGCGCCGACGGCAGGGTGTCGACCGGGACGTACGCGTTGGACAGGAACGTCAGCGGGAACAGCACCAGCATCGAGATGCCCTGGACGCTGGAGGCGCTGCGCGCGACCACGCCGAGGAAGGCGAAGATCCAGCTGATCGCCCAGGAGCAGGTGATCACCAGCAGCCCGGCGAGGACCACCATGCCGAGCCCACCGGCTGGGCGGTAGCCCAGCACGTAGCCCATCGCGAAGGTCAGGGTGGTGGCCAGGGCGTAGCGCACGGTGTCGGCCAGCAGTGCCCCTGCCAGCGGGGCGATGCGGGCGATCGGCAGCGACCGGAACCGGTCGAAGACGCCGGTGTCCATGTCCTCGCGCAGCTGGGTGCCGGTGACCAGGGAGGTGGTGATCACGGTCTGCACCAGGATGCCGGGGATCAACTGCGGCAGGTAGGTGGACACATTGCCGGCGATCGCTCCGCCGAAGATGTAGGCGAACATCAGGGTGAAGATGATCGGCTGGAGGGTGACGTCGATGAGCTGTTCGGGCGTCCGCCGGATCCTCACCAGACCGCGCCAGGCCATGGTCAGCGAGTTGGCGAGGGTCTGCTGCAGATCGGCGTGCGGGCGCAGTTGGCGCTCCAGCGGGAGGGTTCGCTCGGGGACGGTGATGGTGGTCGTCATGCGGGGATCCTTTCGTCGGACTCCTCGTCATCGGCCGCGTCGGGCGTGGTCTCGTGGCCGGTGATGGCGAGGAACACCTCGTCGAGGGTGGGCTTCTGCACACTGAACTCGGTCAGCCGGATGCCGTTGTCGCGGAAGCGGACCAGCAGGTCGGTGACCCGATCGGGGTCGGACATCGGCACGGTGATCCGGGCCGCCTCCGGGGAGGCGACACCCGGGGTGCCCAGGACGGCGTGGATCGTACGTTGCGCCGGCGCGGTGTCATCCGGGTCGGCCAGCCGCAGGATCAGCGAGGCGCTGCCCACCGAGCCCTTCAGCTCGTCGGCGGTGCCCTCGGCCACGACCGTGCCGCGGTCGATCACCGCGATGCGGTCGGCGAGTTGGTCCGCCTCGTCGAGGTACTGGGTGGTGAGCAGCACCGTCGATCCGGAGGCCACCAGATCGCGGATGGTGTCCCACATCTGCCCGCGGGTCCGCGGGTCCAGGCCGGTGGTGGGTTCGTCGAGGAAGATCAGCGGCGGCTGGGAGATCAGCGACGCCGCCAGATCGAGGCGCCGGCGCATGCCGCCGGAGAAGTTCTTCAGCGGACGGGAGGCGGCCTCGGTCAGGCCGAAGCGTTCCAGCAGTTCGACGGACTTGGTCTTCGCCTGCTGGCGAGACAGACCCAGCAGCCGGGCGAAGATCATCAGGTTCTCGGTGGCCGACAGCTTCTCGTCGACCGAGGCGTACTGCCCGGTGACCCCGATCAGCTGGCGGACGATGTGGGGCTCGCGCACCACGTCGTGGCCGAAGATCGTCGCCCGCCCGGCATCGGGGCGCAGCAGGGTGGCGAGCATCGAGATGGTGGTGGTCTTGCCGGCGCCGTTGGGCCCGAGCACGCCGTAGACGCTGCCGGCGGGGACCCGCAGGTCGACCCCGTCGACGGCCCGGGTGGCGCCGAAATGCTTGACCAGACGGGTGGCCTCTACTGCCAGGACATCGTTCATCGTTCCCTCCAATCCTCACGGCCCTCACGGCCACGGTGCTGCCCGGCGAACCAGGGTCCGCCCGGGCCGCCGCCGAACCAGAAGCCGAACCCTCCGCGTCCACCGTCCCAGGGGCCGGAGCCGGGGCCGAAGTCGTTCTCGTCGCCGAACCACAGTTGGCGCATCATCCGCAGGCGCTGGTCGAGGCCACCGGGGAACTGGCGCTCCAGCACCTCGATCACCCGATCGAGCAGCTCGGCCAGGTGCCGACGTTCCTCGCTGTCGAGCACGGTGAACGGGTCGTCGACGTGCACGTCCTGGTCCTCGACCGCACGCCGACCGGCCTCGGTGATCTCGACGACGTAGGTCCGCTTGTCATCGGGGTTCGGCGAGCGGCGCACCAGGCCCTGGGCCTCCAGTTTGCCGAGCAGCTCGCCCAGGGACTGGGAGCGGATGCCGAGCAGGTAGACCAGGTCCTTCTGGGCCACCGGGGAGTGCAGCGACAGCAGCCGCAGCACCCGTCCCTGTCCCTGCAGCAGACCGGGTCCGGGCTTGCTGCCGTGGCGTACGCGTGCCTCGCCGCGGCGCAGCAGGACGAACAGATAGAGCAGTCGGCCGACCAGATTGACGTCGGAGGTGTCGTTGCCCGGCTGCTCGTCGCGCGGGGTGTCGTCGCGCGGCTGCTCGTCGCGCGGGGTGTCGTTGCCCGGGGTGTCCTCGGGCGGGGTGTCGTTGCCCGGGGTGTCCTCGGGCGGGGTGTCGTTGCCCGGAGTCCCCTCGGGCGGGGTGTCCTCGGGCTGCTGCCCGGTGTCGTCGACCATGATGGTCTCCTTTCGCTAGAGCCCTGTCACGGATCCCGGTCGGGGCTCCGTGGGTGGCGTCGGGGACCTCACGTACGAAGGCCCCTTCACAAGTATGTGAAGGGGCCTGATGAAAGTCAACAGGACCCTTCTTACTTCCTCAGGGTCCTGTGCACTTGTGGAGTGTGGTCTGCGATGCCGTTCGGCGACACACGGAAGGGGGCTCGCGTTGCCCGGTGTTCCCTCCCCACCAAAGGACGGAAGGGAACACCGGGGCCCGGACGCGTACGTCGGCCGGCGTCAAGCTACCTCGACGCGGATGGTCAGTGATGACCCTTGATCACCATCCGCATGATCCGCAGGTCGAACGCCACGAAGCGCAGGAACTGCAGCGGGATGTTGCGACGCCTCCGCAGCGTCGCCCGGGTGGGGAGTGGGGCTCTCGACAGGTCGACGATCGGGGCGCCGCCGTGGCTGGGTTCGGACATCGTGAGTTGCGTCATGGTCACTCCGGAATGAATCGCCAGCCAAGGTAGGCCTTGGCCTTGTACAGGAACAGGTAGTGCAGCATCAGCTTCACCCAGTGGCCGTGCAGGCCCAGCTCGCCGCGGGTCTCGCGCTCGTCCCGTCCGGTGGCGAAGCGCTGGTAGTCCGGCACCACCGGCAGCATGGTCATCGCGGCCGCCGAGCCCTTCGTCAGGCCGGTACCGGCGGACGCGACACAGGCCGCACCCATCCGGGCCATGGATGCGGTGTGCGGCTCGGCGTCGCCGCCGCGCCTGATCCGATCGGCGATGGTCATCGCGACCGTCTTGCCCATCACTCCCGACGGCATGCCGGTGCGCGGCGGTGAAGGGGCGATCACCGTCCCGTTGGGGGACGTACGCGGCTTCGAGATCTGGTGCGGCGGTGCGAAGGCGATCCCGACCGCCCAGATGTTGTCGTGGCCGACAGCGGCGTAGGTGGTCGGCCAGTCCTCCGCGCGCCACTCCGCGTAGGGCTTGACAGTGTAGTCGGCGTCCACCTTCATGAAGCCGGACGGAGCGAACAGCTCGCCGGTGATGTCGCCGCCGTCCGCGTCGTAGGCCTTCAGCGGCACACCGCCGAAGGGCGGGAGCAGCATGGCGAAGTCGAAGTCGAGAGTGTGGGAGGTGCCGTCCAGGGTCTCGTAGTGGACTACCCGCTCCTCGACCTTCGACACGTGCGCGCCGAGGATCGCCTCGACGCCGCGCTCGCGGAACAGGGAACCGGTCCACAGCTCGCTGGTGGTCTGGAACCCCTGTTGGTCGAAGACCATGCCGTCCACGCCGAAGTCGCCCAAGGCGGCTTCGTTGGTGAGGTACACCACGCGGGCAAGGTCGCGAACACCTGCCTCCCGCAGCTCGTGGTCGACGTTGAACACGTACTCGAACGCGGCACCCTCGCAGGTGCAGGTGCCATGCCCCATGCCGACCACCAGCGTCTGCCGCTTGCCGGTCCGGAGCACCTCGATCACGTCGCGCAGCTTCTCGCTCGCCGCGACGGCGTGGTCCGCGGTGCACACCGACTGGCTGTAGCCGTTCGGCCCCATCCCCTCGGTGGCGTCGAAGCGAAGCTTCGGACCGGTGGCATTGATCAGGTAGTCGTAGCGGAGGCGTTCGGTCGTCCCGGCCCGGTCGGGGGAGGTGTACTCGATGTCCACCGCGCCGCGGGAATCGTCCTGATCGCCGTCGGGGCGGATCGCGACCGCCTTGGCCTGGCGGAAGCCGATGTGCTTGCGTGCGTAGACCGGGGCCAGCGGGAACACCACGTCCCTCTTGGCCATCTCACCCACCCCCACCCAGATGTTCGAGGGGATCCAGTTCCATTCCGAGTTCGGTGACACGACCGTCACCGAGTGCCGACGGCCCACCAGCCGCTTCAGGTGCAACGCTGCGGTGTGACCGGACACCCCCGCTCCCAGAATGACTACGTCTGCCATCTGCGTCTCCTTCTGCCGGCGCCTTTACCGGAGCAACACTATGCCCCGTGGGGTATCGGGGCAGGGTGTTGATGCCGCGATGGCACGGGGCGTGATCGGCCGTGGTCGGCAGCACGGCGTCCGTGCCCGCCGCGGCGCCGGCCTACCGTACGAGGCGTTCCAGCGCCACGGCTGCACCCCAGATGCCGAGGGCCGCGGCGACGAGGAGCACCGCGAAGTCGAGCAGGAGGTTCGCCGGGGTGCCGACCATCAGTCCGCGCAGGGCGTCCACCTGGTAGCTCAGCGGATTGATCCGGCTGATCACCCGCAGCCATGCCGGCATGATGTCGATCGGGTAGAGCGCGTTCGACGCGAAGAACAGCGGCATGGTGATCGCCTGGCCGATGCCCATCAGCCGATCACGCACCCGGACGATCCCGGCGATGATCATCGACAGGCAGGAGAAGAATGCCGCCCCGAGGACCGTCGCGACCACCACGCCGAGCAGCTTGAACGGGTTGAGGTTGATCGCCACCCCCATCAGCAGGGCGATGATGACGATCACCACCACCTGGGAGACCGCCCGGACGCCGGCCGAGAAGGCCTTGCCGGCGATCAACGCCGCCCGCGGGCTGGGCGTCACCATCAGCTTGCTCAGGATGCCCGCATCCCGGTCCCAGATGATCATGATGCCGTAGAAGATCGAGATGAACAGCGCCGACTGGGCCACGATGCCCGGCGCCAGGAAGGCCAGGTACGAGACCTGTCCGGTGGGGATCGCCCGCAGGCGGCTGAAGGTCTGGCCGAAGATCAGCATCCACAGGGCCGGCTGGATCGCTCGGGTGCCGAGCTCGATCGGGTCGTGGCTGAGCTTCTGGATCTCGACGATGCAGAACGTCCAGACCCGCCGGATCAGCGCGCTGGCCTGGTGCCAGCCGCGCGGGGCCTGGACCAGGGGCCGCGCCAGCGGCTCAGCGGCCGGAGCGAGACTGTCTGACATTGCGCAGACCTCCCTGTTCGGTGACGTTGCCGGAGAGGTCGGCCCCGGCATAGTGGCGGAAGACGTCCTCCAGCGAGGCCTCCGGCCCCAACCGGGCCTTCAGCTCGTCTGGGCTGCCGACGGCCTGCAGCCGGCCGTGGTGCATCAGGCCGACCCGGTCGCAGAGCGTGTCGGCCTCCTCCATGTAGTGGGTGGTCAGCAGCACCGTCATCCCGAGCCTGGTACGCAGGGCGCTGACGTGCTCCCAGACCGAGTCCCGGGCCATCGGGTCCAGCCCGATGGTGGGCTCGTCGAGGATCAGCAGCGAGGGGTAGTTGACCAGGGCCTGGGCGAGCTCCAGTCGTCGCACCATGCCTCCGGAGTACGTCGACACCAGCCGGTCGGCGACGTCGCTCAGGCCCATGGTGGCCAGTGCCTCCGCCACCCGTTCCCGGCGTTCACGTCGCGGCACGTCGTAGAGCCGGGCGAACCACATCACGTTCTGCCGGCCGGTGAGCGCGCCCTCGACCGACAACTGCTGCGGGACGTAGCCCAGATTGCTGCGTACGTCCATCGCCCGGCGCATCACATCCATGCCGAACACCCGGATCCGCCCCTCCTGCACCGGGACCAGGGTGTTGACGACGCGGATGGTGGTGGTCTTGCCGGCGCCGTTCGGGCCGAGCAGGCCGAACATCTCGCCACGTTCGATCCGCAGGTTGAGATCGTCCACCGCGATCAGGTCGCCGTAGCGGTGGGTCAGCCGCTCACATTCGATCGCGGGGATCGACAATTCCTCTGGTGTCATGCTCCACCCCATCAGGCCGAACCAACACGTCCCCCCGCCGATCCACGATACCCGGCGGCCGCGGACACCATCGCCCGTAGTCGCCGCGCGTCCCGGACCGCGTTGCCCGCGCCGTCGTTGTTGAAGTAGCAGACCACCGAGTGACCGGCCGAGCGCCATCCGACGATGCGCTGCGACCACCGGCCGAGGGCATCGTCGCTGTAGCTGCCGACGTAGAGCTGCTGTGGATCCGGCCCGTGGAAGCGTACATACACCGTCTCCGCGGTCACGCGGAGCTCGCACGGCAGGTGCGCGCCACTCATGATGCAGTAGCAGGTCCGGTGACGCTCCAGCAAGGAGAAGACGTCGTCGTGCAGCCAGGACGGATGCCGCAGCTCGACCGCGACCCGTGTTCCGGCGGGCATCGCCCGCAGCGTACGGACCAGCCGCTCGTCGTCGCGGGCCAGGTCGGGAGGAAGCTGGAGCAGCAGCAGGCCGCAGCGGTCGCCCAGCGCGGACAGACCCTCGTCGAGGCGCGCGGACCACTCCTCCGGTGCGTCCAGCCGGCGGGCGTGGGTCAGGCCCCGGGGCGCCTTCACCGTCATCAGGAATCCGGCCGGCACCCGGGCCCGCCAGGCCCGGAACGTGTCGGCGTGCGGCCAGTGGTAGAAGCTGGCGTTGAGCTCCACGGTGTCGAAGCTCTCCGCGTACACCTCGAGACGACGCGAGGCCGGCGTGCCCGGCGGATAGAGCACGCCGCGCCAGTCGTCGTAGCTCCACCCCGAGGTGCCGATCCGCACCTCGCCAGGCGCCAGTGCGATGTCCTGCATGGGGCCTGCCCCCTGCTCTCGTTGGTGTCCCGTTGTGTGACCAGGATGCCGCCGGATCGCGGCGCTGCGGAACTGTGCACGATCCTGCACCTGGATGATCCCGACGAGCGTGCAATTCTGGAGGCCGATCCGATCCGCATCACCCGAGTGCCCGGAGCCGTTCTGCTGGATGAGTGGCCGGAATGGCCGCGAGCCTGGAACGTCGTACGCCATGCGGTCGACGACGGTGCCGCTGCAGGACGGTACCTATTGACCGGCTCGGCGACTCCCGTGGCGCGGTTCTGGGTCCACCGGGTCACCCTTCAGATCGTCGTCCGGGTCTTCCGGATCCCGACGGCGATGCCGACCACCGCGGTCAGCACCGCAGCGACCACGCCCCACAGCACGGCGGTGCTGGCGAACGTGCCGCCGGCCAGGGCCCGTTCGGCGTCGACGATGTAGGTCAGCGGGCTGAACCGGGACGCCAACCGCATCCAGGCCGGTCCGGCCTCCAGCGGCAGCATCATCCCGGACAGGATCAGCAGCGGGAACAGCAGGGTCTGCTGGACACCCCAGAAGATCCACTCGCGGCCCTTGCTCGCCAGGCCGAGGGCGTACGACAGGGCGCCGACCCCGACCCCGAAAACCCCCAGCAGCACCAGACCGGCCAGCAGCTGCAGCGGGTACAGCCGGAAGCCGAACGGCACGCAGGCGATCGCGATGATCAGGCCCTGGACGAACAGCGGGGCGAACTCCTTCAGCGACCGCCCGACCAGGATCGCCGAGCGGTCCAGCGGGGTGGCGAGCACCCGTTCGTACGATCCGGTCATCAGCTCGTAGAGCAGGTTCGACCCGGTCATCGACGTCCCGAAGAGGCTGATCATCACGATCACGCCGGGCACGAACCACTGCAGGGTGCTGCCGGCGCCGGTCCCGGCGGGACCGCCCATCCCGCCGAACGCGCCGCCGAGCAGTGGCCCGAACAGCGCCAGGAAGACCAGCGGTTGCACCAGGGAGAACACCAGCGAGAACGGGTCGCGGAGGAACAGCAGGATCTCCCTGACGAACACCGCGGCGGTGTCGCCGACGAGCTTCCGCAGGTCCGTCGGTGTGCTCGACGTCGTGGTCACCGAGGGCGTGGTCATCAGGTGGTCTCCTCGCGCAGGCTGCGGCCGGTGAGATTGAGGAAGACGTCGTCGAGGCTGGCCCGGGCCAGCTCCGCGGCGGTCACCGTGAGGCCGCCGGCCCGGAGCCGTTCGATCGCCGCCGGCAGCACCCGGTCGCCGTGGGCGGTCGAGATGGTGGCGCGCAGCGACCCGTCCGGCGGTGATCCGTCGGACAGCGATCCGTCCGTCCTGGAGGGCGGGTCGACCGGATCCACCGCGACGCTGCCGAGGGTGTCCGGCAGCGCCGCGCGGATCGCGGCCGGATCGGCGTGATCGACGGCGGCCACCCGCAGCGTGATCACGTCGTCGGCGTAGTCCCGCTTGAGCACCTCCGGGGTGGCGTCGGCGACGATCCGGCCGTGGTCGATGATCACCACCCGCTCGGCCACGCTGTCCGCCTCGTCGAGGTAGTGGGTGGTCAGCACCAGTGTCATCCCGTAGTGCTCCCGCATCGCGGTGATGTGGTGCCACAGATTGGCCCGGGACTGCGGGTCCAGGCCGGTGGTCGGCTCGTCGAGGAAGAGCAGCGGCGGGCGGTTCATCAGCCCGAGTGCGACATCGAGCCGGCGCCGCTGCCCACCGGACAACGACTGCACCCGGCGTTTGGCGAGTCCGGTCAGTTCCAGGGCCTCCATCAGGTCGGCGGCCCGCTGCCGGTACTCCGTGGCGGGCAGATGGTAGAAGCGGCCCTGGTTGTGGAGCTCGTCGAGGACGCGGTAGGAGTAGCCGCCGCCCGTCCCCTGGCCGATATAGCCGATCCGGGCGCGTACGCTCGCCGGATCGGTCACCACGTCGTAGCCGGCCACCTCGGCGGTGCCGGCGGTGGGCGTCAGCAGGGTGGTGAGCATCCGCAGGGTGGTGGACTTCCCGGCGCCGTTCGGTCCCAGGAAGGCGACCATCTCGCCTTCCCGTACGTCGACGTCGATGGCCCGGACCGCCTCGACGACATCCTTCCCGCGGCGGAAGGTCCGGGTGAGGCCTCGAGCAGTGATCACCGTTCCAGGGTGCCTCATCCTCGCCCGGAGGAGTACCCCCATCGCAGGTTCACCGGCCTGTCCCTGCGGACTCCCACCGGGAGTAGAGTCGGCCTCGGGCGGTGGGGCTCGCCCGACCCAAACTGCCGTGTCTACGGCCAACAGTCCCTACCTCGTGCACAGCCTGGCTGGACGCGACGGTGGGGACCCTTTTTCTCCGGGCCCCAGCCTCCGGCGCGGCTGCGCACGCCGTACGACCCCAGGGTGGGGCCGGCGATGCGAAAGGGGCCGATGATGGCTTTCGAGATCAACCAGGTGCAGGCGATCGAGGTGCTGGACTCCCGCGGGCGTCCCACCCTGCAGGTGACCGTGACGCTCGCGGACGGCACGGTGGCCGAGGCGGGCGTCCCCTCCGGGGCGTCCACCGGCAGCCGCGAGGCGGTGGAGCTGCGTGACGGAGACCCGGCCCGGTTCGGCGGCGCCGGGGTGCTGACGGCCGTCTCCAACGTCAACACGGTGCTGAGCCCGGGACTGGCCGGCCGATCCTGGCAGGACCTGGCCGAGGTCGACCTGGCGATGCGGGACCTCGACGGCACCCCGAACAAGGCCCGGCTCGGTGCCAACGCGATCGTCGGCACCTCGATGGCCGTGGCCCGAGCCCTGGCCACGGCCGTCGGCCGGCCACTGCACGTCTGGCTTCCCGGTGTCGGCCGGCCGGCCCGGCTGCCCGTGCCCTGCTTCAACGTCCTCAACGGTGGCGTGCATGCACCGAACCCGCTGGACTTCCAGGAGTTCATGATCTGCCCGCTCGGCGCCCCGTCGCTGTCCGAGGCGGTCCGGGCCGGGGCCGAGGTCTACCAGGCGCTGCGCAAGCGGCTGGCCGCCGGCGGTCATGCCACCGGGCTGGGGGACGAGGGCGGGTTCGCGCCCGATCTGGCCGAACCGGAGGATGTGCTGGAGCTGATCGTCGCCGCCATCGGCGACGCCGGCTACCCGACCGGATCGGCCGGGGTGGGGATCGCCCTGGACCCGGCTGCCTCCGAGTTCCGCCAGGCCGACGGCAGTTACCGGGTCAACGGGACCGTCTTCAGCAGCAGTGAGCTGATCGAACGGTACCGGGCGATCATCGAGCGGTTCCCGGTCTGGAGCATCGAGGACGGCCTGGGTGAGGACGACCAGGACGGCTGGAAGGAGCTCACCGCGGTCCTCGGCGAGCGGGTGCAGCTGGTCGGCGACGACAACTTCTGCACCAACCCGGAGCTGATCCGGGCCGCCATCGCCGACGGGATCGCGAACGCGTCGCTGATCAAGCTCAACCAGATCGGTACAGTCACCGAGACCCTCGACGCGATGCGGATCTGCCACCAGGCCGGCTACGGGCAGATGATCTCCCACCGCTCCGGGGAGACCCCCGACACCTTCATCGCCGACCTCGCGGTGGCCACCGGGTGTGGCCAGCTGAAGAGCGGCGCCCCCGCCCGCGGTGAGCGGGTCGCCAAGTACAACCGGCTGATCCGGATCCAGACCGAGCGGCCGGAGCTGTCGTACGGTCTGGTCCGGTAGGTCGTCCTCCTCGTCGGCCCCCGTCCCCGTCGTCGGCGTTCGCCGTCTTCCGCGGGGGCGGCGAGCCGCGACGTCAGCGGCGCAGGACCTTGCGCGCACCCCAGTTGCCGAGGACTTGCGCCAGCTGCACGATCACCACGATGACGGCCACCGTGATCCAGGTGACCACCCAGTTGAACTGCTGGTAGCCGTACGTGATGGCGAAGTCACCCAGCCCGCCGCCACCGATGGTGCCGGCCATCGCCGACATGTCGACGATGCCGATGAACATGAAGGTGTAGCCGAGGATCAGCGGCCCCAGCGCTTCCGGGACGAGGACGGTGAGGATGATCCGCAGCCGTCCGGCGCCCATCGCCCGGGCGGCTTCGATCACCCCCGGATCCACCGCGACCAGGTTCTGCTCCACCACCCGCGCGATCGCGAACGTCGCCATGAAGGACATCGGGAAGATCGCCGCCGAGGTGCCGATGGTGGTGCCGACCACGAGCAGGGTGAGCGGTCCCACGGCGGTGATGAAGATGATGAACGGGATCGGCCGGACGATGTTCACCACGACGTTCAGGATCCAGTACACGACCGGCTGGGCGTAGAGGTTGCCGGCGCGGGTGACGAACAGTGCCACCCCGACGGCGAGCCCGAGCAGTCCGCCGATGACCAGGGTGGACAGCACCATTGCCATGGTCTGCTGCAGGGCCGAGACGAAGGTCGGCCCGAGGAGGTCCCAGTTCATCGTGCGTTCCCGTTCCCGTGCTCGGTGACCTCGGTGCGGGCCCTCAGCCGGGCGACCAGGGCATCCACATCCGCCGCGTCGCCGACGAACTCGTACGTCAGGGAGCCGAAGGGACGTCGGGCCACCTCCTGGATCCCACCGTGGACCACGGTCGCCCGTACTGTCCGGTCCTGCAGCAGGTCGAACACGTCGCGCAGACCGGACGCGCCGTCGGCTGACTCGACCACCTTGATGGTGACCAGGCGCCCGGAGTGGCGGCTGCGCAGCCGTTCCAGGGTCTCCTCGTCGGGCAGGTCGCGCAGCGCACTGTGCACGAAGCCGCGGGCGGCCTCGTGCTGCGGGTCGGCGAACACGTCGTAAACGTCCCCCTGTTCGATGACCTTGCCCTTCTCCATCACGGCCACCCGGTCGCAGATCGACTTCACCACCTCGGGCTCGTGGGTGATCACCACGATCGTCGTGCCGAGGTCCTCGTTGATCCGGCGCAGCAGCGCGAGCACGCCCTGCGTCGTCTCCGGGTCCAGGGCACTGGTCGCCTCGTCGGCGAGCAGGATGCTGGGTCGGGTTGCCAGCGCCCGGGCGATCCCGACCCGCTGCTTCTGACCGCCGGACAGCTGTCCGGGGTAGCGGCCCGCCAGGTCCTGGAGGCCGACGAACTGCAGCAGTTCGGCGATCCGGGCGTTCCGCTGCTCCCTGGACACGCCGGCGAGCCGCAGCGGATAGCCCACGTTTCCGGCCACCGTACGGGAGTTGAACAGGTTGAACTGCTGGAAGACCATCCCCACGTCGGAGCGGACCTTGCGCAGGTCCGACTCGGAGGCGCCGGTGAGGTCGCGGCCGTGCACGAACACCTGGCCCTCGTCGGTCCGTTCCAGGGCGTTGATCAGCCGGACCAGGGTGCTCTTGCCCGCGCCCGAGTAGCCGATCACCCCCGTGACAGAGCCGCCGACGATGTCGAAGCTGACATCGTCGACGGCTACTGTCCCACCGGGGAACCGCTTGGTGGCGTGGACGAAACGGATGGCCGATCCGGCCCCCTGCGCACTCGCCTTCGTGACGGTGTCGGTGGGCATCACTTACTTTCCGGCCTGGGCGATGTTGTCCTGGATGCTCTTCAGCGTGGCCTGGAGATCGGTGGCAGAGTTGGTCTTGAAGACGCCGTCACCGCCGAGATCCTTCACGATCGCCGCCTCCACTTCGGGATCGTGGTAGAGCTGCGCCAGCTTCAGATAGGTGGGGTTGTCCTTGTCGGCGGCGCGGGCGACGAACACGTTGATGTACGGCTTGTACTGATCGGCGTTCACGTCGTCAGCGTAGATGATGTTGTCCTTCGACAGCTTGGCGGCGGTGGCGTAGTTGTTGTTCACCACGGCGGCCTCGACGCTCGGCAGGTTCTGCGCGGTCTGGCTGGCATCGATCGGCACGACGGTCACCTTGGAGGTGGCGACGTCCGCCGGGGTGGACAGCGAGTTGCCGCCGTTCTTGAGGGTGAGCAGGCCGGCGGACTGCAGCACCAGCAGGGCCCGGGCCTGGTTGGTCGGATCGTTCGGGATGGCGACCTTGCCGTTGGCGGGGATGTCGGCGGGGGTCTTGTACTTGGTGGAGTACAGCGGCAGCGGGTAGACCGCGGTGGCGCCGATCGGCGTCAGGGTGTCGTTGTTCTTCACGTTGTACTGCGCCAGGTACTGCAGGTGCTGGAACTCGTTGAGGTCGAGCTGCTTCTGGGACAGCGCCGGATTCGGCTGGTTGTAGTCGCTGAAGTTGACGAAGTCGACGGTGATCCCCGCGTCCTTGGCCTTCTGCTTGAAGACCTGCCAGTACGGCTCACCGCCGTCGGCGACGCCGATCTTCACCGTCGCCTGGGCCGAGGAACCGCCTCCCGCCGGGGCGCCACTGCCGGACGAGCAGGCCGCGGCGAGCAGCACGAGCAGCACGGAGAACCCGGCCGCGATCTTTCGGAAAGACATCTGTCTCCAATCTTCTGAAGTGCGCGTCATGCGCGTCATACTGGTCGGCGTGACCGTTCGCCGGGAGGTGTCGAACCCGGCGTGGCATAACGCTAGCACATGTTACCCATTGCTTTTTATTATGTTTTGCGATGGGACCAGCCCGGTACGCCGGGCGACGGGTAGTACCGTGCGGAGCCCGGATGACCGTACCGACGGATACGCTGACCGTGCCCGCGTCACCGTCGAAAGGGACCCCGATGTCCGACCAGGCCGACCACGATTCGCCGTCCGAGGAGCCGGTCGGACCGGCGCCCACGGACCCGGCGAGCTGGCCACCGCCGCAGCCGCCGGCCGGGTCGGTGGCATCGGTGGGGGCTCCGTCGGCACCGGCACCCGGAGGACCGGTGATCGTCCCGCCGCGGCCGGTCGGTCCGTTCCGGCACGGCTTCGGTCTGGGGGCCGGGGCCGGTCTCGGTCTCGGCGTCGCGGTGCTGGCCCTCGGCATCGTCGGCGCACTGCTCTCGACCCTCACCCTGGTCGTCGTACCGTTGAGTAGCGGGGTCGGCAGGAGTGCGTCACTGCAGACGATCTGGGGCTCTCCCACCGCCAAGCACACCCTGCGCGCCATCCCGATCACCGGCACGATCATGGCCGACACCTCCGATGGCCTGGGGCTGACCGTCGGCACGTACGGCTACGAGGTGGCCCGGACGATCGACCAGCTCACCGCCAAGGACGCCGATGGCATCGTGCTGCTGATGAACACCCCCGGCGGCTCGATCACCGGTTCCCGGGCGATCGCCGACGCCGTGGACCGATACCGGGCCCGGACGGGCAAGAAGGTGTTCGCCCACGTCGAGGGGATGTCCGCCTCGGGCGGGATGTACACGATGGCCAACGCCGACCGGATCATCGCCGACCACGGCTCGCTGATCGGCAGCGTCGGGGTGGTCTCGGGGCCCTTCGCCCGCTACAAGGACATCACCGGTACCACCGGCACCCTGCTGGAATCGGGCGTCACCACCCAGGGCGGGGTGACGTACGAATACCTCTCGATGGGCCGGGACAAGGACTTCGGTAGTCCCTACCGGGACATCACCCCCGAGGAGCGGCAGGTCTGGATGACCATGCTCGGCATCGAGTACGACGCCTTCGTCGACTGGGTCTCCGAGCACCGCGGGATCCCGGTGGACACCATCAAGGACACCTACGGCGCCCACATGTTCGACGGGCAGACCGCGGTGGCCAACAAGTACGCCGATGCGGTCGGCGGCCAGGACGAGGCCTTCCGGGAGTTCGCCACTCTGGCGGGGGTCGATCCGGCCGACACCCGGGTGGCCCAGGTGGCCTCGCCGGGCCTGCTCTCCTCCCTGCTCGGCGCCGATGTCCGGGTCCCCGGCGTCGCGCCCGCCGCGAAGCCGGAGGGTGGCCAGGCGGCCCGGGCCACCGCCCGGCTCTGCTCGGGCGCCCCGCAGGTCCTCGCCTATCAGGGTGACGTCGCCGCCTTCTGCGGCTGATCCCTCCCGGTGCCGATCCCCGTCTCCCACCGGTGTCCAACCTCACCGGTAGGACACGGGTTTTTCGGTGCCGCGGCGGGCACTGTCAGTCGGAGACCGCCGGCACGCCGTCACGGGTGTTCGGGCTCGGCGTCAGGCCTTGAACCCGGCCTTGCTCAGGGCGGACTGCAGGGACTGCTGGAAGGCGCCCGAGGTGTACGTCGCCCCGGAGACCCCGTCGACCTGGGCGGACTGCGCCTGCAGCGCCTCCTGGACCAGGGCCGGTGCGGCGTAGCTGTTGATCCGCTGGGAGTGGCCGTCGCTCGGCAGCTGGACCCACTGGATGTCGGTGATCTTGCCGCCGCTGACGGTCGCCTTGACCTGCATACTGCCGTACGGCGTCGAGACGGACGAGCCCGTCGCCGTCTTGCTGCCGGAGCTGGAGGAACTGGACGAGGACGACGAGGAGCCGGACGAGGACGACCCCGAGGACGACCTAGAACTCGAGGCGCTGGGGCTGCTCGAGCCGGAGGGGGTCGTGCCGGCGGACGAACCGCCGGTGTCGGTGGAGCCGGTCGAGCCGGCCTCTGCGGTGACGGAGTGGGACGTCGGGTTGAGCGCCAGGACCCCCGCGACGGCGGCGACAGTGGCTCCGACGATGGCAGCGGGCTTGACGATCTTCATGGTGGTTCCTTCCAGGCGTGATGTGCTGGCACCGTCAAGACAACGGCGGGAGCCTTTGCCAGGTCTGTGAATCCAGTGGGGTGGGATTGGGAGTCGCCCTCGCCTCACCTGATCCTCAGGATCGGGCTGCTGGTCAGATCGGGCTACTGGTCAGGGGGTGCGGGGTGCCTGGTCCGGGCCGCAAGTGGTCAGGATCGCGGGTGCCGGTCAGGGGCGGACGTCCTCGACCGGGCGCCAGCCGGCCTCACCGGCGTCGATGCGGGCCCGGATCTGGTCGCTGAGGGTGGTCGCGGTCCGTCGGAGGGCCGTGCTGAGCTCATCGGTCAACTCCGCCGCCGCGGAAGTGGACACAGCGATCGCCGCCACCTGCCGCCGGTGCACCACCAGGGCGCTGGCGGCGGTGAAGACGCCCGGGTCCCATTCGGCCAGGTCGAGGGCGATGTTGCTGTGCCGGATCGCGTGCAGCTGTCGCTCCAGGGCCGTCCGGTCGGTGATCGTCGCGGGGGTGAACCGCGGCAGCGGATCAGGGAGGATGCCGTCGCGTTCCTCGACGGTCAGCCAGGCCAGCAGCGCCTTGCCCAGTGCGGTGGCGTGGGCCGGGAGGATCTCGCCGGGCCGGGGAGTGGGCAGGTCGTCGTCAGGGGATGCGAGCCGTTCCAGGAACGCGACCCGGACGCCGCGCAGCACGGCCAGGTGCACGGTGCCGCCGGACCAGGCCTGCAGCCGGGCCAGAGCGGGCAGGCAGAGGTCGCGCAGGTGTGAGGCCGGCATCGAGGTGGTGATGGCGAACAGCCGCATCCCGATCCGGTAGGCCCGGTCGTGCCCCTCGATGATCCCCAGGGACATCAGCCGGCTCAGCAGCCGGTGCACCGTCGACTTGGGCAGGCCGCTGCGGTCCACCAGGTCGGTGAAGGTGAGCACCCGGTCCTCGGCCGAGAAGCACTCCAGCAGCAGGAACGCCTTCGAGAGGATCGACGGCGCCGAACCGGTGCGACCGGGCTCCGGTGGCACTGCGGTGGCGGGGATCGGGACGGTCATCGCGGGTCGGTGCGATCCGCGGACTCCGGACGCCCGGTGCCGTACGGGTCGTCGGTGCGGCGCGGGTCGTCGGAACTGTGCGCTTCGGTCCGGTGCGGGTGCAGCCGGCGCCCGGCCAGGTGGGACACCACGGTCAGCGGGAGGCCGGCGACGGCCAGCCCGTAGAGCAGGATCGAGTAGTCGGCGTACGCGCTCGCCCAGGCCAGCAGGAACGGCAGCCCGAAGCCGGCGTACGCGAAGGCATAGAGCAGCGCGGACAGCAGCGCCTCGGCCCGGGCGGGGGCGACGAGCTGGATGCGGACCAGGGATCCGCTGATCACCAGGCCGTACGCCACGCCGAGCACCCCGGACATCGCCCAGACGGTCCACGGGTCGAGGTGGGGCAGCCGCCAGGCGGCGACGGCGGTGACGGCGGCGAAGAGCAGCATGCCGACCGTCGGTGCCGGGGTCCGCAGCGGGGAGCGGACCCGCCGCACCGCCTGCTGGATGCCGAACCCCGCGGTGAGAGCGGTGGCGCACAGCAGGGTCAGATAGAGCACCGACACCGGGCCGTGGGCGGCGGCCAGCCGCTGCGGCAGGATCGCGTACGCCAGCCCGAGGGAGCCGAAGATCCACGGCGCGACCGGCAGCACGGCCAGCAGCAGCCGGCCGATACCGCCGGCCCGCCCACTGTCGGCCTGTCCACCGCCGGCCCGCTCACCGGCGGGCGCTGGTCCGTCGGTCGTCGCTCGGTCGGTCCCGGCTGGGATCTTCGTCCTCGGGGCGTCGCGGTGGGCCAGGGCGATCACCAGCAGTGCGCAGACGGCCAGCAGCAGGTGCGGGACGTACGCGCTGACCAGTGGTGCGGGGGCGGCGTAGGCGAGCAGGCCGGCGGCGGTGGCGCCCAGCCCGAAGCCGGTGGTCAGGCTGAGCGCCGACACCCTCGCGGCCTCGGCGAGCAGCCGGGAGCTGAGCACCGCCCCGGAGAGGGTGAGCCGGCGGATCCAGGCGCTACCGTTGACCATCCCCATCCCCAGGGCGAGGCCGCTCAGCACCCGTCCGGCCACCAGCATCGCCACCTGGTGGCCGGCGCTCGCCAGCAGGATGCTGCCGGCCAGGCTGAGCACCACCGCGACGGCGGCGAGGGTCCGCAGCCGCACTGCCCGCTGTAGCCGCGCCGCCAGGAACAGCGCCGGGACGATCCCGGTGACGTAGGCGCCGAGCAGCATGTTGACCGTCAGCTGGTCGAAGCCCTGCAGGGTCTCGTACGGGCCGAGCAGCGGGGTGAACTGGTTGCCGCCCCAGGCGACGGTGGTGGTGGCCAGCGCCGCCGGGAGCCACGGCGCGCGTCCCGCCGGCCGCTGTTGTTCGGTGGGCGTCTGTTCGACAGACGTCTGTCGAACAGACGTCTCTCCGGCCGGGGTTTGTTCGGCCGGGGCCTGTACGGCCGGGGCCGGCCCGGGTGAGACCTGCGTGGGTGGGGTCGGTGCGGCAGGGGCGTCGAGGTCTGGGGCCGGTGCGGGTCGAAGGACGGTCACGCTGCCACGGTAGGCAATGTGGCGGATGTCACGTGGTCCGAGTTCCGGCGGTCGGAACTCGCTGCCGGTGTCGACGGCTGACTGGAAATGGCCGGCCTGCTGGGCCGTGAGCCGTGAGCCGTGAGCCGTGAGCCGTGAGCGTGGGCCGTGGGCCGTGGGCCGTGGGCCGAGTGTCGTCACGACCCGGCCGGACCGTGGGCCGAGCACGGCACGGACTTCCGCCCGGGGCTGGCAGGCTGGGCGTCATGACGATCTGGTACGACGACGCGATCGACGTCGACGCGATCAACGAACGCGGTCGTGGCTCCGCGGTGGAGCGGCTCGGCATCGTGATCACCGCCGCCACTGACGATGCCCTGCGGGGCACCATGACGGTCGACGAACGTACGGTGCAGCCGGCCGGCGTGGTGCACGGCGGGGCGAGCGTCCTGTTCGCGGAGACCTTGGCCAGCTGGGGGGCGACCTACACCCTGGACCAGTCGAAGCAGTACGCGGTCGGGATGGAGATCAACGCCAACCACGTCCGCCCCGGCCTGCCGGGGGTGCTGCGCGGTGAGGCGAGGCCGGTGAACCTGGGGCGTACCACGCAGATCTGGGACATCCGGATCACCAACGAGGACGGCAAGCTCGTCTGCGTGAGTCGCTGCACCATGGCGGTGCTGGACGTCCCGACCCGCTACCGGGACACCGACACCGTGGGCTGACCGATTCGGCTGCGGTCAGACCGTCCGTCCCGCGGGGACCACGGTCGTGACGCGTCCGGTCATGGTCCTCGGGCGATCGGCTCCACCGTAGCGAGGGCAGGGGGCACGTCCGGCGGACGCGACCGGTGGCGTTGCCTGCGGCGCGTACGATCCGCGCAGGACCGCGCACCGGGGTGACCGGACCACGGCAGACGGACCGAAACGCGGCTGGGAGAGGTGACGGAAACGGGCATGGACGAGGGCATCATCGTCGCGGAGATCGGGCAGTTTGCCGACGGGGGAGTGCTCGTCGTCCCCAGAGCCACCACCGGCACCGAGGAGGACATCGCCGTCTTCCGCAGTGGTGACGACTACTACGCCCTCGACGACATGTGCACCCACCAGGAGGCCCTGCTGTCGCGCGGCTGGGTCGAACAGGGCGAGGTCGTCTGCCCGCTGCACCTGGCCCGCTTCCGCCTGGCCGATGGGATGCCGACCTGCTTCCCCGCCACCTGGCCGGTCCCGACCCACCGGGTCGAGGCCCGCGACGGTCGGGTCATTCTCTTTCCGGGCGTGCCCGCCGACGGGGCGCCGGCGCTCGAGCGCTGACCGCTGCCGGAGCCGGCCGTACGCCGATCTGCCGAAGCGGTGGCGGCCGGGGGCTCCGGCATGCCATCCTGACCACGACGCGGACGTGGGGCCCGCGCCGGGCCCCCGTCGCGACCGCATCGGCGACGGGAGGACGATGAACGTCGAGCTCACCGGCATCCGGGACTTCCTGGCCGCCCACCACCCCTTCGACGTGCTGCCGCCGGCCGTGCTCGACGGACTGCCGGAGCGGCTGACCAGCCGCTACTTCCGTCGGGGGACCGTCATCCTGCCGGCCGGACGTCCCACCGAGGCGGCCTACATCCTGCGCAGCGGCGCGGTCGACATCACCGACGCCAACGGGGTGCTGGCCGATCGGTGCGGGGAGGGCGGCGCGTTCGGGGTCTCGTCCGCCCGCGACGACGGGCCCTCCCGGTTCACCATGACCGCGCTGGAGGACAGCCTCGCGCTGTTGATGACCCCCGAGGATTTCCGTCACCTGCTGCGCACCCAGCCGGAGTTCGCCCGCTTCTTCGACGAGCAGTCGGCGGAGCGGCTCCAGGCCGCAGTCGAGGCGCTGCGGGTGCCCGAGGCCGGCCATGAGGTGCTCCGGACGACCCTGCGGGGGATCGTCTCCCGGGAGCCGGTCAGCGTCGACGAGGACACGCCGATCCGCGCCGCGGCGCGACTGATGACCGACCGTCGGGTCTCCGCGCTGCTGGTCACCCGGCCCGCCGCGGACCTTCCCCGGTCTGCCGCGGATGCTGCGGAGACACCCGGCGTACTGACCGGCATCGTCACCGACCGTGACATGCGCCGCCTCGTCGTCGGCGAGGGGATGCCCGCCGAGGGCCCGGTGTCCGCCATCATGACGCCCCGGCCGATCACCATCGACCCGGACGCCCCGGCGGTCGAGGCGATGCTGACGATGATGCAGCGCGGCTTCCACCACCTGCCAGTGGTCGAGCACGGCCGGCCGATCGGGATGGTCACCAGCGGCGACATCATGCGCCTGCAGCAGGCCAACCCGGTGGCCGTCGTCGGCGCCATCGCGGCCTGCCAGGACCTGGACAGCCTGATCGCCGCTCGCAGCCGGCTGCCCGGCCTGGTGCGTGAGCTCGTCCGCCAGGACGCCTCGTCCGCCGAGATCGGCCGGATCGTCACCGCGGTCGGTGACGCCGTCACCCGGACCCTGCTGCGGCTGGCCGAGGCCGAGCTGGGGCCGGCACCCGTGCCGTACGCGTGGGTGGCGCTCGGCTCACAGGGCCGACTCGAACTGGGCCTGTCGTCCGACCAGGACAACGCTCTCGTCCTGCCCGACGGGCCGGACCCGGCGGCGGGGCTCGACCCGGCGGCGGACGCCTGGTTCGCGGAGCTGGCCGAGCGGGTGACCGCCGGGCTGGCGGCGTGCGGCCATCCGCTCTGCCCGGGCGACATCATGGCCTCCAACCCCGCCTGGCGGTTGACCCGGTCGCAGTGGCGCCACGTCTTCACCCGGTGGATCGACGAGCCGGACGCCGAGGCGGTTCTGCACGCCGACACCTTCTTCGACATGCGGGCGATCACCGGCGCCGACCTGGTCGACCCGCTGCTCGCCGCGGTGCGCCGGGCCACCGCGGGCAACCAGCGGTTCCTCGCCCGGCTGGCCCGGGAGGCCGTCTCCTGGGTGCCGCCGATCGGATTCTTCCGCGGCTTCGTGCTCGACCGGGCCGGCCAGGGCTCGCGGGGGCTCGACCTGAAGGTCGGCGGGATCGCGCCGATCGTGCAGATCGCCCGGGTGCACGCCCTGGCGGCCGGTCTGCCGGAGGTGAACACCGCCGCCCGGTTGTCCGCTGCCGCGGCGACCGGCACCATCTCCCAGCGCCGGGCCGACGACCTGCGCGGGGCGTACGAGCTGATCGGCCACCTGCGCCACCGGCACCACAGCGAGCAGGCCGAGCGCGGCGTGCCCGCCGACAACGTCATCGACCCGGCCACTCTGTCGACGATCGACCAGCACAGCCTGCGTGACGCATTCCGGATCATCAAGGAGGCCGAGCAGGAGCTGGCCTTCACCTACCGGCTGCACGCGGTCTCATGAGGGCGCGCGTCTCCCGCCGTCACGCGGTCGTGGTGAAGCCCGGCTGGTCGCGGTCGTGATGGGCTGGCCGTTCGGGGCCCGGGCGCGGGGCCGGCGGGCCAGCGGGACACTGCCCGAGGGCCCGCTGCGGGCCTACCTGTCCACCCCGCAGCCGTCCTCGCGCACCCCGCTGGCCGCGCTTCCGCTGCTGGCGGTCGACCTGGAGACCACCGGCCTCGACCCGCGCCGGGACCGGATCATCAGCATCGGCTGGGTGCCGGTCGACGGGACGGTGATCCGGCTCGGCGGCGCCGGGCAGGCGGTCGTCTCCGGCGAGGAACTGGGGGAGCGCGGGGTCGGCCAGAGCGCCACCCTGCACGGGCTCACCGATGACCGGCTCCGGGCCGGGACCCCGCTCGCCGCGGCGGTCGGGGTGCTTCTCGATGCACTGGCGGGCCGGGTACTGCTGGCCCATCACGCCGGCCTCGAGGCGGGGTTCCTGCAGGCCGCCTGCCGACGGCTGTGGGACGTACGCCTCGACCTCACCGTGGTCGACACCATGCGGCTGCACCGGCGGGTGATCGCGCCCGGGTTCGACGACGAGCCGCGGGGCGACGACCTGCGGCTGTGGAACGCCCGGGCCCGGTTCGGACTACCGGTGCTCGGTGCCCACGACGCGCTGCACGACGCACTGGCCGCGGCCGAGCTCTACCTCGCCCAGGTCGCCGAACTCGGTCTGGAGGGTGCCGACCTGCGCGCCGTACGCTCCTGACGGGCATCCGGGTCCGGCGTTGAGCTGTGGCGGTGAGCTGCGGAGGCCGTGCGCTGTCACTCGTTGATGTCGAGCAGGGTCCAGGTCCGGCCCTCCCATTCCAACAGGGTGACCTGGTGGTCGTCGTTGAGCAGCACATGCGCCCACGGACCGAGCGACTCGCCGCCGACGCGGGGGGCGTCGACCATCTCGAAGACGATGCCCGAGGGCCCGTGCAGCCCCTCGATCGTCCGCACCGGGCGGTACTCGTCGCCGGCGCGACCCCACAGCGGCAGCAGCTGGGGCCACAACAGATAGAGCGCAGGGTGGTACCAGCCCGGCGGGTACTCCTCGGCCCGCCGACGCGCGCCGAGGGTGTCCTGGGTGTCGTAGGCCTGGATCGAGGTGCCGTTGCCGATCCATTCGATGGTCGAGGAGTGCACCACCCAGCGGTCCCCCGGGGCCACCGCCACCTCGTAGCGCTCGTCGCCGTCACTGACGACGGCGGCCGCCTCACGGCGCCGGGCACGGGTGAGCACCAGTGCCACCAGTGCGATCAGCTCGGACTCTGGGGCTGGAGGCAGCGCCTCATCGGGTTCGTCCACTGCGGTCTCCGTCGGGATGGGGTGGTCGGGACCGGGCGTCAGGCCCGGGCGGTGGCGCGGATCGCCGCCACGCGTTCTCGACGCAGTGCCGGGATCGGTGGGACCGGGAGGGGGTCGAGGCGGGTCCCCAGCGCCGTCTCGAGCAGGAAGTCGGCCAGCCCGGGGTTGCGGGCCAACACCGGACCGTGCGGGTAGGTGCCGACGACCGACCCCTGGACGGCGCCCTCGGTGCCCGAGCCGTCGCCGTTGCCGATGCCGATCTCGACGTCGGCCAGCGGAGCGGCGTCCGGCCCCAGCGTGGTCATCCCGCCGTGGTTCTCGAACCCGGTGACCAGGGTGTCCTCATCCGTCAGCGGAGTGACATCGCCGGGCAGCGGCCGCAGCCGGGTGAGGATCTCCCCGACGGCGCGCCGGTCGCTACGCCGGGTGGTGATGTCGAGCAGCCCCAGCCCGGGCATCACCTCGTCGTGTTCCCCGATGGTGAAGGTGTTGCCGAGGATCTGGTAGCCCGCGCACACCGCGAAGACGACCGCGCCGCGGTCGGCGGCCCGGTGCAGGGTGCCCTCCTGCTGGAGGAGGCGTACGGCGGTGGTCTGCGCGCCGTCCTCCCCGCCGCCCAGCAGGTAGAGGTCGGCGTCGTCGGGCAGCGGTCGGCCGGGCTCGGCGACGGTGAGGTGCGGTGCGAAGCCGCGCCACTGCAGCCGCTTCACCAGCACGGTGGCGTTGCCGCGGTCCCCGTAGATGCCCAGCAGGGACTGGTAGACGAGGACGAGGTGGACGGGGCGGGTCATGCCAGGCCTCCGAGCTTGCGCAGCTTCTGGAACGGGGTGTAGGTCGAGAGTACGTCGACGTGGCGTCCCAGATCGGTGAGCGCGGCGGCGAGATCGGTGATCACCGTGCACTCCACCTCCGCGTACGCCAGCCGGACCGCGAGGTCCTGGGCCCGCGGACCGGTCGCGATGACCCGCTTGCCGGCCAGCTGTTCGTAGTCGACGTCCCACATCCAGGACAGGTCCCGGCCGTCCGCGGCGACGGCGTCGATGGCCAGCACGACGGTGTCGGACTGCAGCAGGGGCAGCGCCTCGTGCCAGCCGGCCGGGTTCTTCGCCAGCAGCAGCCGGGCGGAGGTGGTGCCGTACCGTGTCGTCGCGAACCGGCCGGCCGGGGAGGTGACGGTCCGCATCCCCGCCAGGGCCTCCTCGACGCCGACGCCGAGTTGTTCGGCGGCCGCGAGGGCGCAGGCGGCATTGCCGATGTTGAACCCGCCCGGGACCTGCAGCTGCGGATCGTGGGCCACCCCGTGCCGGTCGATGATCTGTCCGTTCTCCACCCGGATCGCGGCGATCGGCTCGGTCATCGAGCAGGCCGGACAGTCCCAGTCGCCCGGATCGCCGGTCTCCGGGTGCGGGTTCGTCCGCAGCAGGATCGCGCCGCACTCGGGACACATGGTGGCGTCCTCCTGCCAGGTCGAGGCGGTGTCGACCCACACCACCCGGTGGGCGGCCCGGGCCGCCCACACCACCAGCGGTTCCTCGGCGTTGGCGACCACCACCGGCCCGTCATCACCGGCGGCGGCCAGGGCGTCACGCCAGGACCGGGCCAGCTTCTTGATCTCGTGGTTGCGGTCCAGCTGGTCGCGGGAGAAGTTCAGCAGCACCAGGACCTCGGGCCGGCCGAGTCGGAGGATGTCGGCGACCACCCGCTCGTCGGTCTCCAGGACGGCGATGTCGGCCCGCGGCGCCTGCGAGAGGGCCGAGGCGATGCCGTAGTGGAGGTTCGCCCCGTCGGCGTTGGTGACCACCCGTTCGGCGTCGTGAGCTCCGAGACCCTCCCGGACGGCTGCCGCCAGCAGGTGGGTGGTGGTGGTCTTGCCGTTGGTGCCGGAGACCGCCGCGATCCGGCGGCCCCGCAACAGCTTGGCGAGAGCCTCGGGATCGATCCGGGTCATCACCTGGCCGCGGATGGAGGCGCCGGACCCCTTGCCGGTCAGCCGCGACAGGGTGGCCGCCAGCCGGCCCGCGCCCACCGCCGTCGCCAGCCGGAGCCGGGAAGTGGGGCTGAGCCTGGACGGCGCCCCCGGATGCTCGAGAGTCGATGCCATGGGCCCTATTGTCCACCACGCCCACCGCCGGTCCGTCCAGCGACCTTTCCCGTTGCCGGAACCCCGCTCCCGGCACGGCGGGGACAGGGATAAACTCCGGCTCACCGCAACGAAGGGGGCCGACCGTGAGCATCGAGAGTGCCACACGCGTCGATGTGGTGGGCGGCGTGTCGGTGGAGACGGTGCTGAGCGTCGACCGGCTCCCGGCCCCGGGGCAGGCCGTCGTCGCCCCACCGGTG
This sequence comes from Raineyella sp. W15-4, assembly GCF_033170155.1. Lineage (GTDB taxonomy): Bacteria > Actinomycetota > Actinomycetes > Propionibacteriales > Propionibacteriaceae > Raineyella. Next base: position 1,114,204 of record NZ_CP137079.1, read on the forward strand.
GTCCCCGGGCTGGGTGGACGCGGTGCGAACCAGGCCGTGGCGGTGGCGCGGACCGGGGTCGAGGCCCGTCTGGTCGCGGCGATCGGCGACGATCCGGAGGGCCGCGAGCTGCTCGGTGAGCTGGCCGGCTTCGGCGTGTCCACCGAGCTCGTCTCGGTGCACCGCGGCGCCCGGACCGGGCGCAGCTTCCGGCTGGTCGCCCCGGGCGGGCATCGTACGGTCCTCATCCCGGGCGCGAACGAGCTGACCGATGTGGCGGCCGTCCACGATGTCGCCGACCGGCTGGCGACATCGGCCGTGGTGCTGCTCCAGGGCCAGGTCGGGGCGGCGGTGGTCGAGGAGACGATCCGGCTGGCGGCCGGCTGGCCGGGCCGGTTGGTCTACAACGCGGCGCCGGTGGCGGAGATCGACCCCGACCTGTACGCCGTGGTGGGGGTGCTGGTGGTCAACGAGAACGAGGCCGCGGCGCTGTGCGGCGTCCCGGTCTCCGACGATGTCGGCGACATCGAGGAGATGGCGGTCCAGCTGGCCGCACGCGGCCGGTCGGTGGTGGTGAGCATGGGGGCCGACGGCGCCGTGGTGGTGCCGTCCCGCCGGCCGGTGGAGGTGATGCTGGCCGAGCACACCGAGGTGGTCGACCCGGCCGGAGCCGGGGACGCCTTCGTCGGCGTGCTCGCGGCCGGCCTGGCGGTCGGCATGGGGGTGCAGGAGGCCACCGCCGCGGCGGTGCGCCAGGCGACCCGGACCGTCGCCCGGCGGGGCGCCGTACGCTCCTATCCGACCTTCGAGTTCGACTAGGCCGTGCCGCGGGCTGCAGCCGGCCGGGAGTGTCGCCGGTCAGCCGGTCGGTGTCTCGGGCAGCACCCAGAAGCCAGGCGATCGCGGCCGGACAGTGGTGTTCTGCGAGGAGAGCAATCGGGCACCGGTGCGCGCCGCCAGGCCGGTGCCGAAGGCGTCCATGATCCGGTCATGGTTCCAGCTGAACACCGGCCGGGCGACCGGTGCCAGCGCCGACATCCAGCGCTTGGTCGTCTCGACCAGCCAGGCGAACCAGACCTCGAGCTCGCCGTCACCGCGCGACTCGAGCCCGAACCGTCCCCGTCCCTGGAGCTCGCCGGTGGCGAGGACATCAATGCTCCGCAGCGGCTCGAACGCGACTGCCTCCGTCTCGAACACCAGGTGGTACCCGGCCGGGGCCCGCACCGTGGACCGGTAGACGGGGCCGGTGCCGTCGTCCCCGTTCGCTGCTCGGACCACCTCGACCTGTCTGATCCAGGACCACCATTCCGGCCAGGCATCGACGGCCACGACGGTCGCCCACACGCTGTCCGGGTCTCCGGCGTACCGGTAGTTGCTGAGGAAGTGGTAGCGCGCGGTCATGGCGTCCCGTCCGGTCCGGCGAGCCCTGGGAGAGCTGCCCCGTCATCGGTGGACTCTACCGGGAAGACCCCTTCGCGGTGAAGGAGGAGGCGTAGTCCCGGGCGAACGCCTCGATGTCGCGAGCAGGGCGTCCGAGGATGTCGGGGACGGTGCTGGTGACGGCGGAGGCCTCGCCGGAGGCATAGTGCGCGTAGTCCTCGATGAGCCCGTCGACCTGCCAGCCGGGCAACACCCCGCTGAGCATCGCGGTGAACTGCTGGGGGTCGGTGTCGACGAAGCGGACGTCCCGCCCGGTCTCCTGGCCGAGGGCATCGGCGATCTGTGCGTGGGTGATCGCCGACGGGCCGGTTAACGTCAGCACGCCGAGCGGCCGGTCGGCGGTCAGTGCCGCGGCGGCCACTTCGCCGATGTCGCGCGCGTCGATGAGGCTCACGGCCGCAGCGCCGATCGGTGCGGCGAACATGCCCTGTGTCCGGATGAGGTCGGCGAAGGCAAGGATGCCCTGCATGAACAGGTTCGGACGCAGCACGGTCGCGCCGATACCGCTGGCCGCCAGATGTGCTTCCACGACCGCGTGATAGCGCAGGAAACGTACGGGTGAGTCGGGGCGCGCGGCGAACTGCGACAGCAGCACAAGATGACCGACGCCCGCCGCGGCGGCCAGATCGATGAAGCGTAGCTGCTGGGCTTCCGCATGCTCGCTGGAGGGGGTGACGAGGTAGGCGGCTCGGACCCCGTCCAGGGCGGCGCGCAGTGCATCGTCGTCGTCCAGATCGGCACGGACGGCGACCGCGGCCGGATCGGTGATCCGATCGGGGCGGCGGGTGAGCGCTCGATACCGGATGCCCCGGGCCGCAAGGGCGGTGGTGGTGTGGCGGCCTGTCGTCCCGGTGGCACCGGCGACGAGGATGTCGGGAGCGTCGGACATGGTGATGGACTTCCTTTCGTTAGTGACTGACTAGTCACTCACTCTACTCGACGAGAGAGTCTGGTCAAGGAGGGGGACAGGTGTGGTCTGGTCAAGGAGAGGGTGTGAGTGGACGGACTCCGCGTCAGTCGAGGTGACGGATGCCGCGAGTGAGCACCTCGGCCCACTTGCCGTCCGTGGGGGCGATGTCCGCGGTGACGATGAGATGGCACAGCTGGCCGAACGCGATGAAGGACTGCACCGCCGCATCGTCGGCCCCGGAGCAGGTGGACACGGTGCGAACGATGCGGACGATGCCGCCGCGCAGCGCCGCCCTGATCTCCTCGTCGTCGCGACCGGCCGACATCCCGTGAACCTGGAGAAGTAGCAGTGAACGGTCGCGGATGAGGTCTGCGTAGGCGTCACCCATGGCGTCGAGGATGGCCCGGGGCTCCTGGTCCTGGACGACTGCCGCCGCACTCCGCAGCACCTCGTCGATGCGCTCGAAGCCTCGGGTCAGTGCTGCCGCGAACAACTCGCTCTTGGACGGGAACAGCTTGAAGGCGTAGGCCGACGAGATGCCGGCAGCGCGCCCCACCTGCGCCACCGTCGAACCCGCATATCCGGTCTCGGCGAACACCTCGACGGCCGCCTCGACGAGCTCGGCGCGCCGCTGCTCGGCAGTCGAAAGAATGCGCGCGCCCATGTGAGTGACTCTACACTCACTGCCTCGGAGAGGGCCGAGCTGTGGACGGATCCTCCCGGCCACTGGCCGGCCACCTCAAGGAGCAGGGCGTGGGATCAGGGTCGCGGGATCCGGCGTCGCCGATCGGGCTTCGTCGATGGGCCGGGCTCCCAGGTGGCCACCCAGGGCCGGTCGTCCTCCTCGGTGAGGACGCCCTCCTCCAGGAAGAGATAGTCGCCGGCGAGGACCTTCCTCGCGGCCGACCGGTCGCTGGCATCGGAGTTGGACCACAGCGCGGTGAACAGCGCGTCGACGCGCACCCGGGCCTGCCGACAGAAGATCCCGGCCAGTTCCACGCCCTCGGGGCGTACGTCCCGCTCCGCTGTTGCCCGGACACAGGAGGCCGCCATCGCGAACAGTTCGGCGCCGATGTCGACGATCCGGCCCAGCACCGCCTGTCGGCGCTCCAGCGCCCCCTGCCAGCGCGCCATCCCGTAGAAGACGGAGCGGGCCAGCCGCCGGGTGGCGCGTTCGACATAGCGGAGGTGGCCGGCCAGTTCGCCGTACCGGGCGTACGAGGTGGCGATCATGCCGGGGCCGGTCACCAGCGTCGGCAGCCAGCCGGCGTAGAAGCCGGTGGCTCGCCCGACGGCCCGCAGCTTCTCCTGCCGGTTCGCCTCGGGATCGATGATGGCGCCGGCCACCGCGAGGTGGGCGTCCACCGCCTCCCGCGCGATCAGCAGGTGCATGATCTCGCTCGACCCCTCGAAGATCCGGTTGATCCGGATGTCGCGCAGCATCTGCTCGGCCCGGACCACCCGCTCGCCGCGGGCCGCCTGGGAGGCGGCCGTCTCGTAGCCGCGGCCGCCGCGGATCTGGACCACGTCGTCGGTGACCCGCCAGGCCATCTCCGAGGCGTAGAGCTTGAGCAGCGCCGCCTCGATCCGGATGTCGTTGGTCTCCTCATCGGCCAGCATCGCGCACAGGTCGAGCATCGACTCCAGCCCGTACGCGGTCCCGGCGATGAAGCCGATCCGGGTCGCGACCGCCTCGTGGGCCCCGACCGGGCGGCCCCACTGGACCCGGTGCGCACCCCAGCCCCGGACAGTCGCCAGCGCCCACTTGGTGTTGCCGACACACAGCGCCGGCAACGAGAGCCGCCCGGTGTTGAGCGTGGTGAGGGCGATCTTCAGGCCACGGCCCTCGGTACCGATGACGTTGGCGACCGGCACGAAGACGTCGTGGAAGCGGGTGACCGAGTTCTCCAGGCCGCGCAGGCCGACGAAGCTGTTGCGGTGCTCGACGGTGATGCCGGGGGAGTCGGCCTCGACGATGAAGGCGGTGATGCCGCCGGGGTGGCCCGTCGTCGCCGGCACCCGGGCCATCACCACCAGCAGTGAGGCCACCGTGCCGTTCGTGGCCCACAGCTTGACCCCGTTGAGCAGATAGCCGCTGCCGTCGTCGGTCGGGGTGGCGGAGGTGGCCAGCCGGGCCGGGTCGGAGCCGACATCGGGCTCGGTGAGCATGAAGGCCGACACCTCGCCGGCGGCGACCCGGGGCAGGTAGGTCCGCTTCTGCTCCGCCGAGCCGAACATCGCCACCGGCTGGGGGACCCCGATCGACTGGTGGGCGCTCAGCAGCGCCGCCAGCGATGGGCTCACCGAGCCGACAAGGGCCAGCGCCCGGAGGTAGTAGAGGTGGGTCAGGCCGAGCCCGCCGTACGCCGTGGGGACGGTCATCCCGAACGCCCCGACCTCCGCCATGCTGACGAACACCTCGTCGGGGATCCGGTCGTCGCGCTCGATCGCCGCGCCGTCGACGGTACGGAGCCGGTCGGCGAGCCGGGTGAGGAAGGCCTCGCCGACAGCTCGATCCGGCGCGCCGGGGGTCGGCCATGGCTCGATCAGATCGAGGCGGAGCCGGCCGAGGAAGAGCTCACGTCCGAAGCTGGGCCGGGTCCACTCCTGTTCCCGGGCCGCCTCGGCGACCGTCCGTGCCTCACGCTCACTGGGACCCGGGCCGGTGTCGGCCGGGCGGGCCTGCTGCTGGGTGGTCATGACCGCCTCCACGTCGGCAACCTGATCCATCCACGGTACCCGCCGGATCGGCGACCGGCAGGCCTTCCCGGGCGGGCGCCGGCCGCACAGGTCCGGCCAACTGGATCCCGTTTTGGGATGCATCGATGTAAGGTGGGGCCATGAGTACGCAGATCGCGGTCCGCCTGCCCGATCAGGTCGTGGACTTCCTCGATCGGGTCGTTGCGGAGGGTGCGGCGCCGAGCCGTGCGGCAGTCGTCACCGCTGCGCTCGAGCGCGAGATGCGGCGTCTCGCCGCGGAGCGGGACGCGGCGATCCTGTGGCAGGAAGGTCCTGCAGACGATCTCGACCCGTTGGTGGACTGGACCGTCGGGCGCGTCACGACAGCGGACTGACCGGTGCGGGAGATCTGCCTGGTCCGGTTGGACAAGACCAGGCCGGCGGTGGTGCTGACCCGCGAGGCGGCCCGGGCCGCGATGACCAAGGTGACCGTTGCTCCGATCACGTCCACCGTCAAAGGGCTGTCCAGCGAGGTGCCGGTCGGGCCGGCCAACGGATTGGATCACGTCGGCGCGATTTCCCTCGACAACGTCGTCACTGTTCCGGTCAGTCTCCTCGGCCGTACGATCGGCTTCCTCACCGCTGATCAGGAGATCCGCCTCGCCCGGGCCGTGGTGCTCGCGTACGACCTCGACCTGCCGCTGCTCGGCGGCTGAGCGTCGCACCCGGACCGTCCGCCTTCCGGAGAGGCCCTAGCTCCAACAGGGTCCGGGGCGCCTGGGGGGAGGGGAGTTTCGGCGTGCGGGTGGAGTCCCTCTGGAGGCGCGCTGCTACTGGCCGCCCAGTTCCTCTGGCCGCCCAGTTCCTCGGGGAGAGCTATCCATCGGTGAGGCGGTCCGCAGTGAGGGCGAGGGTGGCGTAGTTCATGGTGAAGTGGCCGCCGTGTTCGTCGATGACGTTTCCGAGTCCGTCGAGGAGGGCTGTGAGTCGGTCGGCGGGGATGCGATTGTGGCCTCCCGCCGTCGGGACCTGGTCGAGCCATGCCTCTCGGGTGATGGTGGCCTGCCAGTCGAGACGGAGCCGTCCGGGTTCGGTGAAGGCCCCGGTGTCGCGGATGCCGGCGGCGGCGCGGGCGAGGATCTGCTCGTAGCCGTCGACGGCCGAGACGCCGCCCGCCCAGGGGGTGAACGGGAGGCCGGTGTCCACCGAGCGGTGGACCTCGCCGAACGCGGCGGCGATCTGTGGTTCGGGGTCGCCGATGTTCCAGAACAGGGCGATCCGCCCGCCCGGGCGCAGCAGGCCGGCTGCCTTGATGGCGCCGGCTGCCGGGTCGATCCAGTGCCAGGTCTGTCCGGCGACCACCGCGTCGAACCGGGCTCCGTGGGAGTCCCAGTCTTCGAAGCGGGCGACGTGAGTCTCGAAGCCGCGGGAGCGGGCCAGCTCGGCCATGCGTGCGTCGACTTCCACGCCGAGGACATCGGCGCCGGCGTCGCGGAAGGGGAGCGCGGAGAGGCCGGTGCCGATGCCGACGTCGAGGACTCGCTTGCCGGGGAGACCGGCGAGGATCGCATCGGCGAGAGCCTGCGGGTAGCGGGGCCGGGCGCGGTCGTAGCGGTCGGCGTCGGAGCCGAATGATTCGGCGATCTCGCGGTGCCGGTGGGGTAGGGGCTCGGGGGAAGCCACGGGTAGAGTGACCATGTGCCCACTCTAAGTGGGCGTGCGCTCATTTGTCGATGGTGTGCAGGAGGATTTATGCCGACCGGTGTGGCGTTGCACGATGCGCGGGCGCGCCTGTTCGCCGCCGCCGAGCGGGTCCTGGTGCGGGACGGTGCTGGCGGGCTGACCAGCCGCGCCGTGACCGAGGAGGCCGGAGTCGCCAAGGGTGTGTTGCACCGCCACTTCGCGGACTTCGATGACTTCCTGGCCGAGCTGGTCCGCGATCGCATCGCCCGGCTTACGGCAGAGGCCGGCGAACTACGGGAGGCGTCAGGCTCGGCCACACTGGTCTCGAACCTGGTCGAGGTGTTCACCGGCATCTTCGCCCCGGTGAACCTGGGGCTGGTGGGCATCGTGATGACCCGGGACGAGCTGCGGTCACGGCTGCGGGCGACGACACCGCGCGGCATCCCGATCCTCACCGAGGCCACCGCCGGTCTGTCTGCCTATCTGGAGGCTGAGCGGCGCCTCGGTCGCATCACAGCAGACACAGACATCGACGTGCTCGCACTGACACTCATCGGGACCGGTCACCTGCTGTTCGCGGGTGAACGTGGTGGGCCACCGGACGCCTCGGCCGTCCGCGAAGTGGTCGAGGCGATCATTGTCGGGGCCGAGCCCGGGGTTCGTCCTTGAAGGATCAACCGGCGGTCGCCCTGGTCAGCGTGCTGTGCACCTGTTCGGCGTCAGACCCACCGTCTAGACGTCGATGACCACCGAAGACCCGCCACCTCTTGACGCAGTGCCGGGTCAGCGAAGTCGGAGCAGGCGTCGAGGAGGACTTGGAAGTCCTCTGGCGTCGCCGGCTCGAGACGTTGCTTGCGGCGCCAGACCTCCCATTTCCGCTGGGCGCCGTCCACCATCCCGTCCAGCATCGTGGCCAGCGGAGCGAGCCCCACCTGTCGATGATCTGCAACTGCGGTCAGCGACTGCATCATGACGTCACCGGAGAGGTCTGTCCCGGTGGCCAGCGACGCGATGTCCACGAAGTCGCGCCACCGGGTGTTCGCAGTGCCGCGTTCCAACGCAATAATGATCTTCTCCGCCAGGACCATGGTCACCGGGTAGGCCAGAACGTCGATCTCACCGCCCAACAGCCTCGGAAGCCCTGTCCTCATCGGCGCGGGCCACGACGGGTCGCCGAAGTTGAGGTCCACGTGGAACGGAATTCTCGCGGTCGCCAACCGTGCGACGACGTGGACTCGGACACCGTGGTAGTCCGACTCGTCCCGGATCTCCTCACCGCGCACCGAGCTGGCATCGAAGTCAAGGCCATCTTCGAAATCAAGGGCAGCGATCGAGCGGACGCATTCCTCGGCCTCGGTGATCTCGTTGGGGAAGCCGGAAGCAGCCAGGTCGATGTCTCGGGTTGGGCGCCGAGCCGAGAATGCCGCCAACAGGACGCCGCCCTTGAGGACCAGGTGGTCGGCGTACCGGGACACAGCCAGCCGTGCGACGAACCCCTCCAGCGCGTAGAGGGAGAAATACTCGGCCGCATCACGGCCCTGGCGCCTGGTCAGGTTCCTCAGGTCGTTGTATGCCCGCCCTGGAGCGGTGTCCCGACGTGGAGACGGACTCATGCCAGGACTTCCAGTGCGGAGCGGATCGCGGGGTACGCCTTCGGGAAGGACTTCGCGACAGCAAGAAGAGCCGACGGATGGTGACCCGGCTGTCTCAGCCACCGCTTGAGAGCGGTGATCGCGGCGTCACTTCCGTGATCATGTGCGAGCCGGAAGGCGTCGATGATCGACCGCTCGGCCGAGTAGGCGAACAAACCATCCTCCTGATCCAGCGCCTCCCGTCCGATCTGGAACGTCGCGCGGTCGAAGCTATGCCACGTGACATGACCGAACCCCGCCGGGTGCCGAACACCTCTGGGCAATGCGATGTCGGAGCCAAACGGGATCTCATCGCTCAGACCGTGACGGACCAGTGCGCTGGTCAAGCACATCGTCGCCAACGGCTGGACAGCCGTCGCCGCCGCGAGGGATTCCAGGGTCGGGTCGAGCGATCCGACGACGATGAAGACACCACGTCCCATACGTTCGAACTCACCGGCACCGACACGCTCATAGACCTGGTCCTTGCGAAGCCCGGCCTCACGTGCGCCAGCAAGGGTGAACGCTCCCGACAACACACTCACGACTCCTCCTAACTGTCTACAGGTCGAGACTACATGTCAGCAGTTAGGAATTCCGGAGCGGGGCGTCGGGTCGCGCCGACGGCGTGAAGGCTCCAGCCTCCGATCGTTCGGAAGTCACCTTGTGGCCCGTATCTGCCCGTCACATCCTCCAGGCACGTCATTGATGGCGGAAGGAGCGAGCCTGCGGGCCACCGCTCGCCGACTCGGAGTCGCTCACACGACGCTCCAGCGAGCACTGCGACGGGCGGAGAGATAGCCGACGTCGCCATTTCGCACCACCCGAGACTACCGACGTGGGCGCGCGCACCCACTCGATCACCATCGCGCACCATGCCCGAACACGTCTCTGACCAGTGCTTATACAAAAACGAATCGACCCCGACCTGAAAGCCGGAGCCGATTCAGGGTGCCTGCGTAGCACGTTCGGCAACTTTTCCCCGAAGGCGGATACGCTGGTCAGGCGCCTGAACCGAGGGGTCTACCGGGCCTGCAACCGGCCCCAAGACACCGCTCCGGTGGACCATCGAGGCCCCGTAGTGAGGACTGTCGGGACGGCTCAAACTTTTCTCACCGCTTCCCAGGTCGACCACCTGGTTGCCGACTATGCGGCCGGATCTGGCGTCCAGGAGCTGGCGGAGAAGTATGGTATCCACCGCGCCACCGTCTTCGCGCACCTCCAGCGACGTAAGGTGCCGAGGCGGCGTCCAGGGCTCAGTGAGCACGAACAGGCCGAGGCGGTGCGCCTGTCACGGAAGGGCATGTCGATGCGGGCGATCGGACGACACGTGGGCGTGGACCGCAAGGCCGTGCGCGTAGCGCTTGTCCAGGCTGGAGCGATCGAACCCGCCCGCAGCATCTGATCCACAGAGGAAGAAGTCCCCCGAGTCAACCTCAAAGTACTGTCAAGTTTGACCGTGGTTTGTTACGATGGACCAAAGAGCGGAGGTGTTTGACAATGTCACGCATGATCACACGACCGGTTGCCGACATCATCGAGCAGTTAGAGCTCGATGGCGACACGATCGTGACGGTTGACCGACTCGCCTCGGTGATGGACGAGGTCGGTGCAACGGGCTCTCCCCGGATGCTCGCGTATGAGCTTCAGCGCGACGGCTGGCTGGGCACACTCCGTTCACGGGGTGCGTGGGAGTTCCTCCCCGGTTCTCGCGCTGGCTCCTATTCCTCCGGTGACCGTTTCCTGGAGTTCCGGGCCCAACACGCGCTCCGAACGGGGTGGCCCGGCGTTCTCGCGATGGAATCGTCGGCCAGTCTGCTCGGGCTGGCACAGCGCATCCCCGACCGAGAGGTCATCGCCCTGCCCGATGATGCGGCGTTCCCAAAGGCGATGAATGGACAGTGGCGCTGCGTCCGCATTGAGATTCCCAACGAAGGCGTCACAGTGATCAACGACTTGCCAACCTGGGATCGGGAGGGTCTACTCGTCGGCATCGGCATCCGCCCGTCCGGATACAAGGACACCCCCGGACTGGGACAATGGCTGTCGGATCCGCCCTTCGATGTCGACACCGACAAGGTCCTTCGCCTCCTGGCATCGGGGAGTGCCGCTGCCAGACAACGCACGGCCTATCTGCTCCAGGCCTCTGGCAACCGTGAGGCCGCCCAAAAGATTGTCGACGCAAATCCACCTACCGAAACAGCTTGGATCGGGCCGCGCAGTCAGGGCGGACGATACGACCCCGTCACAAGGGTCAGCGACACCCGCCTCCACCCCTACCTCAGCGTCGGAGGCGGGTCATGAGCCGCATCACCGAGGGGCACTTGGTCCGGCACTACCAGGGCGCAAAGGGCGGGCGAGACGCCGCTCTGCTCGACATCGCCCAGGATCACGCACTGTTCCTCCTGCACCAGGCTGGCCTGTTCAACCAGGGCTTGGTCTTCAAAGGCGGCACCGCACTTCGCAAGTTCCGTGCAGGAAACTCTGGCCGATTTTCCACCGACCTCGACTTCACCGCTCCCGGCGACGATCTACCGCTTGCCGCACTGGAAGCACTGGACGGCGCGGGGTTGGACGGATTCTCCTTCGCCGTCGAGAACCTCGGGGATGACGGGCGGCGTGGAGACCTGAGGATCGAGACGCCCTTCGAAAGACCCAACCTCGGCGCGAAGATCGAGTTCGCCCGCCACCGACTCAGCCTCACACCGGATGTCTTGGATCCCATCCGGCTTCCCATCCACAGCCGCTACGACTTCACCGTACCGCCCACTCCCGTGATCAGAACCGAGGAAGCGATCGCGGAGAAACTGGCCAGGTTCCGCAGGGTTTCGTTGGCTCGCGATCTCTATGATCTCCAGTGGTACGCGACCAATGGCATCATGAATGAGCCGCTCGTCAGACGCCTGTGGGTGCTCAAGGTCTATCGTGACGTCGTCGCCGATGGTCGGGGCACTCCTCCGATTGAACCCGACGACATCCTTGCAGCAAGGACCTCCAGCGACTTCCGACCTGAAGACATCGGCTACCTCACCAAGCCCGCCCGAATTGACGAATGGATCGCGTGAAGCGCCCCAGGTTCTCTGCCGCCCTCATACGGGTTGCGGCTCTCGGTTGAGGGTCGCGTAGTGGGCGGTCTCGAACTCCACAGGGCTGATCATGCCAAGGGACCCGTGTAGGCGTCTCTGGTTGTACCAGTCGACCCAGCCGGCGGTCGCGTACTCGACGTCCGCCAGGGTCTTGTAGGGCCCGTCGTGGAAGACGGTGGTGCGGATGCACTCGGCTTTGTAGAGGCCGTTGATGGTCTCCATCAGCGCGTTGTCATAGGCGTCGCCCACTGATCCGATCGAGGGATGGATGTCCTCGATTCCCAGATGCTCAGTCAACCTGATCGAGGTGTACTGGGACCCTGCGTCGGAGTGGTGGATCAGCTCCTTGGCAACGACCGGGTGGCCGTCGTGGTCACGCTGCCAGAGCGCCATCCGCAGTGGGATCATCACCAGGTCGGTCTCCTTCGAGGTCGAGGCGTGCCAGGCCACGATCCGTTGGGAGAACACGTCCACGATGAACGCAACGTAGACCCATGCCGGGGACCACGTCCTGACGTAGGTGAAGTCGGTCACCCAGACCCGGTTCGGCGCCGGCGCGGTGAAGTCACGGTTGAGCAGGTCACCGGCACGGATCCCGTCCTTGGCCGGGATCGTGGTCCGGACGCCCTTGTCGCGCCTGATCCCGGACAGGCCGAGGGTGCGCATGGCCCGGTCCACGCTGCCTGCCGACGCCCCCGCGAGCCGTTGTCGGCGGACCAGCGCGGTCATCTTCCGGCGCCCGTAGAGGCCTTCGGGGGTCAACTTGAGTCGACCCGTCCTCGTGCACCGGGCCCAGGCGAGGTCGCGCACCACGTCGACCACTTGCGCATCACTGATGGTGCGGGCGGCGAGGTGGAGGTGCCCGTTGCGCCAGGCCCGGTAGGTCCGTGCGGCGATCTGGCAGCCCTGCTCGCGCAGGACCCGGCAGATCGACTCGACCGCATGACCCTCGGCGCGCAGGGTGTCGATGAACCCCATCATCACCGGTTGCGGGGGTCGAGTTCCCCCACGAAGAAAGATGTCGCGGCCTTCAGAATGGCCACGTCCTCACGCAGCCGGCGGTTCTCGGCCTTCAGCCGCTTGATCTCCTCGGCCTCCTCGCTGGTCACCCCGGGCCGTTGGCCGGTGTCGACCTCGGCCTGGATCACCCACCGGCGCACCGTCTCCTTGCCCACCCCCAGCTGCTTGGCCACGGCCTGGCTGGCGGCCGTCAACGTCGGGTACTCACCACGGTGTTCGGTCACCAAGCGCACCGCTCTGGCCCTCAACTCCGGATCGATCTTCTTCGGCATGCTGCTCATCCTCCTGCACTCAAACAGGAGCGGCATCAAACCTCGGACGCTTCACGCGACCGTCCGCACACGCTACGCATTCCTTGCCGACCTCGACGCCGACGAATACCGCTGGACACAGTGCAACGGCGGCGACCGCCACGAAGTCGAGACCACCCTGGCCACGATCGAACCGACGAAGAGGCATCCATGATCGAACTGACCGACAAGGACGTCAGGCACCGATTCGCCGCCGTAGCTGGATTGCAGGCAGGACTCGAAGCCGTCCTGATCGACAAAGTGCGGGTTGTCATCTACGACGACACCGCCGAACGAGCTTGGCTCAACACAAGTCAGTCAACCGTACCGCGCTGGCCCAAGAGCTGATGCGCATCGCCGTCCCCGACGCCCGAAGTTTTTGAGAGAAGTCCGGCTCCGACGTTGAGACGTCGGAGCCGGAGGCCGGGTGCCTGAGTAGCACGTTCGGCAACTCCGCCCCCAAGACAAAAATCCTGGTCAGCCGCCTAGACCGTGGGGTCTACGAGGTCTCCCGACGTCCCCAGGATACCGCTCCGAAGGACGATCGTGGCCCCGTCGTGAGGACTGTCGAGACGGCTCAAACTTTTCTCACCGCCTCCGAGGTGGATGCGCTCGTCGGCGACTACCTGGCCGGGATGAGCGTCAAGGCCCTCGCCGAGAGGTACGGTATCCACCGCGCCACCGTGTTCGCTCACCTACGTCGCCGCAACGTGCCGAGCCGCCGACCAGGGCTCGGGATCGACGAGAAGGCCGAGGCCGTGCGCCTCGCACGCGCGGGCGTCTCGATGCGCGCGATCGGCCGCCGGATGGGCGTGGACCGCAAGGCCGTGCGCGCAGCACTGGTCGAGGCTGGACTCATTGCGGATGAGTCCGCCAGCAGTTCGTAGCGCCGCTCTGGGCCGCTGATGGCGCAGAGGGTTTCGGCGGACATCGTCGCTCCCGACGTGTCTCAGCCCGGAGAGCGAGGCGTGCAGCTACCGTTGGAGACGAACGACTGCTCTCGCCAGTTCGGCACCGAGGGCGTGGATCGCCGGACGGAGCACGAGAGCAGGGCTGGATATGGCTTACGAGCAGCTACCGATAGTCGAGGTCGACCTCGAACAGCTCCTTCTCGACCTGGAGAACTACCGCATACCGACACGCCGCGACGACGAAGCAGGTGCGCTGAAGTACCTGTTTGCATCCGAGGACGTCCTCGGAGCGGCGCGCCTGATCCTCCGTGACGGCTACTTCGACAACGAAGTCCCGATCGTGACGTCGGCATCAGCGTCCGGCGGTAGCTCCCCATACACCGTGCTGGAAGGCAACCGTCGAGTTAGCGCGCTCAAGGCGCTTCAGGACCCGACGATCGTGCCCGGCCATGAGGCAGAGATTCGCGCGCTGCTGAAGCGGTACGCAGTGGAGGCGGAGAATCTCCCCGAACGAATCCGTGTCATCGTCGCTCCCGACCGGGCGACGGCTGCACCTCACGTCGCGAGGTTGCACACCGGCATCTCGAAGAGGCGCTGGAGTCGCGATCAGCAGGCAACCTTCTACTATTCGCTCGTCGACGAGCAGACCACGGTCGACGATGTGAAGGCACAGTACCCGGATGTCGAGGTTGCCAGGTTCATGCGGATGGCCGTGATGCGGCGCTTCCTCAGCGCAGCGCCATTCTCCGATCACACCCTCCGGCAGTACGCCGCAAGTGACGACCTGGCGATGTCGGCCTTCGAGTATGCCTACCGAAGCAAGGAGATTGCCTCCGCGATCGGTGTCGAGTTCGACAAGGATGGCATGCTTCTGCCGCGGGCCTCGACGCCTGAGAAGATCGCTGTGAAGTTGACGAAGAAGAAGCTCAATGCTTTGGAGTACCTTGTCAGCGAGTTCCGTGCAGGGCGTCTCAACACTCGCTCACCAGAGTTCAAGAAGCGCAACCAGGAGTATCAGTCCCTGGTGGATCGCCTCAACGGCGTATCGACTGCGGCTCCGCCCCAACCAGCGCCGCCCACTCCTCCCGTGCAACCGACGCCATCCGGGCCGTCCCAAGGTGGCGCGTCCGGCGCGCCCGGTGGCCCCAACACTGGCGGGAGTGGTGCTGCTCCGAACCCACCCGGCCCTCCTGGCGGCACGGGCAGCCGTGGACCCAACCATCCAGACACGAAGGACACGCTTGATCTGTCGGGGCTGGACTACGAGAACGCGCCGCTGAATCTCAAGCTGCGATACTTCGAGTTGCGCAAGATCAGCCTCTCGAATCTCCCTATCGCGGCCGCGATCCTCATGCGCTCAGTATTGGAGGCCACCATCAAGGTCCATTTCGAGGGCTCTCCAACCCCCGCCACTGGACAGTTGAGCGATGTATTCAAGCGCGTGGTGCAGGCCTATGGACAAGAGAAGTCGCTCAAGTCAGGCATTAGTGCTATCCAGTCGGGTAACGCGCACAAGCACGGATCGATCCAGTGGTTCAACCTCATCGCGCACAGTGCCGATGCTTCCGTGAGTGCGGATGACGTCCGGCAGGCATGGAAGGTCGTGAACCCGCTGCTTAGGCGCTTGTTGCGCCCGCCATCGCAGACGTCGTCTGCAACGACTTGATCGCCCGCGCGACAGACGGGGATGCCACGAGCAGCTCTTCCGCCTGGCCCGGATACCTGGCGGAGTAGGTGAGTTCCAGTCGGCACTGGAACTGATCTCGATACAGTTTCTCGATCAGCGGGGCTGTGTCATAGGTCATCAACCAGTGTGCACTTTCAACGGAGTTGACGATCGTCGAGAGTGCCTTGTGGTCTCGTCCGTCGAAGGCATTGAGATAGAGTTGCGAGCCTGCTTGCACGTAGGGCGGGTCGATGTACATGAATGACCGGTCATCGTGAGAGTACTGCTGGATCACAGTCCGGCCATCCAGATCAGAGACCGTGATTCGATCCGCTAGAGCACCGATCGCAGTCAACCGCTCGACGAGTGTGAGCCGGTTGAATCGCGCATCAATCTTGTATTTTCCCTCCTGGCGCTGGCCGCCGATAACGCCGGCGTTCAGAATCCCGGAGCGATTGGTTCGATTCAAGAAAAAGAACGCGAAGCCCAGGCGCAGTGCATCGCGCTCGTCCCGTGAGCGATATACGTCGCGCTGGCGCTGCCACTCGTCGATCGTGAGTGGTGTTGACGCCACCATTTCTACGAACTCTGCGTTGTTGCCAACGACGGACTTCCAGAAGGCGTGGACGGCTGGGTCGATGTCGTTGACTACCAAGTGTTGGACGATGCCCTCGCGCAGAAGCGCGATCCCCGCGCCCACACCTCCGGCGTAGGGTTCGATGTAGCGGGCGTCCTTGATGCCAAGAATGTCGATGATGTCAGCGAAGAAGCCAGCGAGCGCAGCTTTTCCGCCGGGGTATCGCAATGGTGAGAGTGTGCCGTATCGGCGTGACCCGATGACACGCAGGCTGTCAGTCATTGGAGTCCTTCCTTGCCCGGTGTGCGGCAACACGGCAGCGGGCTGAGCAGAAGCGAGCGTCACCTCGTCCGAGGAAGGCTTGGTCGCAGTGCTCGCAATCTCGCCATGCCTCTCGGCGGCGTAGGCGTTCATGGCGTAACGCGCGATCAAGCTCGGTGAGCCCCACGTCACTCAGGCTGCCTAGACGCTTCATGTTACGGATAGTACTCGTTACAGATCACATCGTGGTTCGCCACGCGGACGCTCCCGCGAATAGGCCGTTCTTCGGAGTCCGCCGGGTGAATCTCCGTAGCTGCGCCCGTTTCGCCTCACTCGGGAGAGGACCCCTGAGCAGGGTGGGTGTCCGCGAGGCTCGGTCCGCGCACCTCGTCGGTAACGAACGCCGAGAGGAACCGAAGATGGCCAGTTTGAGTGATGTCGCGAGCGACGAGCGCACCGCGAGGATGGTGCTGTCGATGCTCGTCGAGCCCAACGACCCGGTGACAGGACGCATCTTGTCCAGGCTCGGAGCAGTCGAAACGCTTTGGCTGGCTGAACACGACGGTGCAGTAGGCGGGCTGAGCCCGGTGGACGCGCAGGTCTGGCGCGACCACCTCAGCGCGCCAGGCGCAACGGAACTGACCGCGCGCATCGACCAGGTGCAGCAATCGGGCGTTCGCGCGCTCATCCCAGGCGATAGCGATTGGCCCACCGCCGTCGATGATCTCGGTGAAGTCGCCCCCTACGTTCTGTGGACTCGCGGCGCGTCGTCCTTCCTCTCGCGCCCGGTGAGCGATCTTGTCACGATCACAGGCGCTCGGGCCTGTACCTCCTATGGCGAATACGTCGCCGGGGAACTCGCCAGCTCCGTTGCCGCCGACGAACGAGTTGTCGTCGCGGGAGGCGCCTACGGGATCGAGGGCGCGTCGCACCAGGCCGCGCTCGCCGCAGGTGGCGACACGATCGCCATCTTCGCCAACGGAGTTGATCGCCCGTACCCTGTCGGCCATCGCGACCTGCTCGATCGCGTCGCCGATGTCGGCCTTCTCGTTAGCGAGGTTCCGCCCGGTGCCGTTCCAACCCGACACCGGGTCATCGCCCGCGCACGACTGATGGCTGCGCTGTCCTCCGCGTCGGTCATCGTCGAGGCGGGCGCGCGATCAGGGTCACTGCTGGTTGCCCAGCGGGCCACCGAGCTCGGCCGACGTGTCGGTGCCGTCCCCGGTCCAGTCACGAGCGCCGCGAGTGTTGGGCCGCATCGTTTGCTGCGCGATGGCATCGCGTCCTTGGTGGCGGACACTTCGGACCTCACCAAGCTGGTGGAACGGTGCCAGGTGTCACGAGAGCGACTCGACAGGGAGCATGTCCGTCTGCCTTCGCCTGCTCCGACTCGCACGCTCTAGCGGGCCAGTCGGTAGTTAGGACGACTGGCCCTGAACTCAGCGAGAGCTTCGAGCGAGCTCACCCAGTGGCACACCCTCGGAGAGCTCCTGCTGCTGCCGCTGCGCGCGATACTCATGGGCACGAGCCCTTGCGAGGAGAACGACACTCACGGGGCCGATGGCCAGCATCTTGAGAGCGTTCCAGATGCAGAGCAGGACCACGAGGTGGAGCCATCCTGGGCGGCCGTTCTCGATGAGTGTGGTGCACCAGAAGGCGATGGCCAGATATGGGCCGGCGAGCAGCATCGCTGGCATGCCCCACTTCAGCCCCTTCCTGGTGCGGATCAGGTCGAGCAGGACGTTGCTCGGCATGTAGCGACGCAGGAAATAGCGGACCTCGGCGCTGGCTGTCCACAGTAGGCGGATCATGATGGGCTCCTCTCAACACGCGAGTCGTTGTCGAGACGGTGCGTGGAGAGTGACCCGAAGGTCTGCCGCGAGCGGCCCAAAGGTAAGGAGAAATCCGCCTCACCTTCAAGGCTACGCCCCAGTCATGACATTGGGAAGGGTCAGATGCTGCGCCCAGGCCCGGGCTGGTCGCGCCTGACGGCCTGGAGATCGACCTCTGCCTGACGGCTCTCATCAGCGACCAGCTGACGTACCTTGTCGAGCGCGGAGCGCGCTCGGGCGGCGTCGATCTTCTGCGCGGCCGACTCGGGCGGGGCACCGATGGGCGCGTCGTCGGTGATGCGGTACCGGTCTCGGTAGGCCGCGACTACGCGGGCGGCCTTGCGCCAGGTCGTGGCTCGTCGTCGGTCGGTGGGCGGCGTTCCAAGTGTCTTCGTCCACGGTGCACCCTCGGCAAGTGCGGCTTCGAGTGTGGCGTCGGCGCGTGCCTCGATAAGTTCCTCTCGCTCGTCGAGAGCGGCTCGCATCTCGACGTCGATGACGCCGTGCGCCTGCGGGATGAGGCCGGCGATGAGTCGGGCTGGCTTGCGAGTCCGGCCTGAGCCTGCTGGACGTGCGGTCGTCCGCTCGACCCTGTAGTGGAGGACGGCGGCGATGTCGTCGGCGTCATCGAATCCTCGCGCGGCCACGAGGCGCGGCAAGAGCGCATCAAGGTTGTGGTGGTTGGCCTCGGCGCGGCGAAGTTCAGCGGCAAGGGGGCCGAATGCTTCGGATTCGATGGCGCTCTCGGCCTGTTCGTCGGTGAGCCCGGAGCAGCGGACGAGGGCAGCCCAGCGGTCGTGTTGGGCTGCGGCGGCAATGGTCTCGTACTCGGCGGCGAGCTGGGCGATCGAGCCCCACTGCTCCTGCTCGGCGACGATGGTCTCGTGCGCCGAGAGTTCGGCACCGCTGTGCTGCAGAACTCCGTAGAGCACGCTTCGCGCGGTGGCATGCGGGTCGTCGCCAGGGTGCGGCTGGGCATGGTCGTCGGAGCGGTCGAGGGTCACGTAGGCGTGGTTTGCGTGCCGTCCTCGGGTCATCGCGACGTAGAAGGTCTCTCTCGTCGAGGTCGGTTCGACCAGGACGTGCGCGGTGTCGGTCGTGATGCCTTGGGCGCGGTACGCGGTGACTGCGTAGCCGAGATCGACATGCTCGGCCACATACGACGTTGGAAGCACGATACTGCCGCCGAACCTGCGTCCACGCCTGCGAGCCCTGATGGTTCCGTCGTCGCGCACAGTGGTGCCGGTTCCGTAGTCGCGTGCGATGGTGATGGTCCCGTCGTCGCCGACGGCGGTGACGGTCCAGATGTCGCCGTTGCGCACCCAGTCACGCCCGGTCAGGGTGCGTAGGTTCCGGTTGTTGCGTCGCGTGATGATGGTGTCGCCGACGCCTGCGGCGGTGCCGTCGCGCAGCTCGACTTCACGGTCGGGGTTCAGCGTCTTGTTGAGGATCAGGTCTGCTCGGGCGCGACGGTTCAGCGTGGTCACGTCTTCGTGGGTTTCGGCGATCAGTACCGAGACCAGTCCTGCGTCGCGGTCGGCGCGCCAGGCGTTGTAGGCGGCATCGGTCATGGCCTCGCCATCGCCGTCGGTGACGCGCTGGTGAGCGAGGTAGGTGTCGATAGCCGCCGTGCGCCCGTGACGCAGCTCGAGCGAGGCGGTCTTCTCCCAGGCGTGGGTGAAGCGGTGAACATCGACCAGTTCGGGGGTGTCGGCCCGGTCTCTGGCGATCATCGCGAACGCACCGCCCGCATCCACGGATTGCAGTTGGGCGTAGTCGCCGACCAGCAGCACCTTCGCGCCAGCGTCCTGGGCGAGGTGGGTGAGGCGGTCCAGTGACAGGGTGCCAGCGAGGGAGGCTTCGTCGATGATGACGAGCTGGCCCGCCTCGAACGTGGTGCCGTGGAGAAGGTGGTTCTGCCACCACTTCGCCGTGTTCTCGGTCGCGATCCCGAGATCGTCAGCGAGAACCTGAGCAGCAACCGCTGACGGCGCGAGACCGACGACGGAACCGGAGCCGTGCTCGGCTTCCCATGCGCGGCGGAGCGCGTTCATGGCGGTAGTCTTGCCCGCCCCGGCGGGACCGACCAGTACGTCGAGCATCCGTCCCGACACCGCGATCCGGGTCAAGGCGTCGGCCTGGTCGTCGCCGAGCATCCGACCGTCCGCATCGGGTCTGCGCGTGATCTTCTCAATGGTTGACAGCGGCACCGTCGGCCCGCCGAGGTTGGCGGCTCGTTCGAGGAGTCTGTCCTCGGCCGCGAGCTGGGCCTCGGAGGTGAACACCGTCGAGCTTTTCGGTCGGAACACCGAGGTGCCGTCGGGACGACGGAACACGACGGGCGAGGCGGCGAGTTCGGGCGGGGTCAAGCGAAGCGAAGCGAACTCGGCGGCATCGGCAACCATGGCGACGATGGCTTCCCGGTCGTGCATGGTGGCGAAGCGCCAGCCCATCGTCTGCCGGGATGCCTCGGCCATGAGATTCCAGCGTCGCCAGGTCGAGCGCTTCTCACCGACCACCTCGACGACCGAACGCCCAATCTCGCCAATGACATCGAGCGGTACGTCGTCGGCACGCAGCAGGAGCGGCTTGTCGTTGTCGGTCACCTCGCGCGCCCACGTCGTCGCATCCCGCCCCAACGACTTCGTGGCGCGCTCCCGCCATTCGACGGTGAGGTCAGCCAAGGACCGAACCTGCTTCTCGGGCCGAGTCGCGAGTGTGGCTTGAGCTCGCAATTTCATGATCGCCGCTGGTGTCGGGCGTCGTCCGTGCGCTGCGACGTACTTGGCGATGAGGCGATCGGTCTCGGCGTTGATGTGACGCGCGCGGGTAGAGAACTCGGCGATCAGTTCCTCGGGCACTCCAGTGATCGCCCATGCAGGGTTGTGGTCGCGGCCCATCTCTCGGGCCTCCCATGAGACGCCGAAGGTGCGTGTCATGTGGTCGGCGAACACGGCTTCGTGGAGTTCGGAGAGCGCGACGACGGCGGTGTGCATGGGTCTGCCGTCGAGCGAGCGCCATTTGCCGTCGAGGACGGTCTTGGCCTTGTTGCTGATGACGACGTGCGTGTGGAGGTGGGGGTCGCCGGCGCGGGAGTCGAAGTGATCGAAGGCGGTCGCGATGAGCCCGGTGACATCGACCTGCGCAACCGCGCCGTCTCCGGCGGTTGCGCCCGTGCGCGTGGCTGCAACCTCGCGTTCCATGAACGCAACCACCTCCGCAACCGCGCGATGATGCGCCTCGGCGATGAGTGCTTGTACCCCGGCGTCGGCGACTGCCCACAACACGCTCGCGGACTTCGGGATCGAGAAGGTGAAGTCGAAGCCCGCCACAGCACGCCGTGTACTTCGGGCTGTCTCCTCGGCAACGATCTGCGCGACGGCCTCTCCCTTGGCGCCGGGGGTCATGGTCGGTTCGAGGTCGGCGATCCGCGCTTCGATTCGCTGCTCCTGGTTCTTGTATGCCGCGAAGCCCAGGCCGAGCTTGTCGCCGGTGATCGGATCACAGCCTGTGCCCATGAGGAGCTGGAGTTGGTGTTCCGATACTCGGTCGCCCACCTGAATCTCGCCCTTGCCGAGGGCCGCTACGCCTGCGCCGAGCCAGCGGCCGGGCGGTGTGCCTTCTTCCATGTAGTAGCGGGTAAGCGGCGTCGAGAGCGGCCTGTTGCCGTCGGCTGCCGCGACGGTCTTGAGCAGGTACTTGTAGCCGTCACCTGCCGACATCACGCGCATCGAAACCGTCATGCCCACCTCCGCTCCTGCCGGGCAGGTGAGCACCCTCACCCGGTGACTTCTGAAGCGGTCATGGCCGGCTCAACCTCGACCTGCAAGAGGCGTGTCAGCTCAGAAAAGGCAGGGTGTGGCGGAGCTTCCTGAGTGCGGGCTGTCGTGAATGGACGTTGCTGGTCGATGGACTGGATGGCACTGGGCCGGCGACCGCGAGGACAGGTCAGCACGACGTAGTGGTGCACCTGACAGGTGACCAGCCCGGCGACACGACTCACGCGAGTTCTGGCCGGGGATCATCCCGTCAGCCGGAGCATTCATGCACGACACACCGACCGATCCCGCGAGTCCGCTGAGGATCGGTTCGCTCTTCTCGGGATACGGCGGCCTCGACCTCGCTGTCGAACATGTCTTCGGCGGAGAGACCGTCTGGTTCTCTGAGATCAATGAGCCCGTGGCCAGGGTCTTCGCCCACCACTGGCCCGACGCCCCGAATCTGGGCGACATCACAAGGATCAGCTGGTCGCAGGTCGAGCCCGTTGACATTCTGATCGGCGGCTTCCCCTGCCAAGACGTGTCCACCGTCGGCAAGCGCGCCGGTCTCGCACCCGGAACCCGCTCAGGTCTATGGGCGCACATGGGCACAGCCATCGAAGTGCTGCAACCCCAATGGGTCGTCATCGAAAACGTCCGCGGTCTGCTCTCGTCCCCAGCCATCCGACCGATCACCGAAGGAGACGACAATGCCCCGCGCAACCCCTGCGCAGCAACCCCCGACGATACAGCCCTTCGCGCTCTGGAGCCCGACCCGTGGCATCTGGGAGACAGCGCAACTCGACCTCTACGAGCAGCCGGCGCCGTACTCGGCGATTTGGCCGACCTGCGGATGGATGCACGATGGGTCGGTCTACCTGCTTCCCTTGTCGGCGCTCCTCACCCCCGGTTCCGCATCTTCCTCCTGGCCCAGCGTCAAGACGCTGTTCCGAACCCCGCTCGCGTCGGACTCGCTTCGAGGTGGAGAGACCCTGGACAAGGTGAAGGCGAGACGGGGCACGATCGCACTCTCGCACCAGATCATCGACCTCGCGCTCCACGGACCGGATGGCTCGCTCAGCAGGCACAGCGACTCGGCGACGTTGTGGTCGCTGACCGAGGACATCTTCACCGCTGGGGACGCTATGCCCACGCCGTGGCTCGTTGGGAGCACATCACCGGACGAGTCGCACCAGCGCCCGCACTCCTGAGGAACGAGAATGGCCCGCGTCCAGCACCGGAGTTCGTGGAGTGGCTCATGGGACTCCCTACCGCCTGGCTCTCCGATCCACGACATGGCCTTCCGCCGAACCAGCAACTGATGGCGCTTGGCAATGGGGTCCTGCCTCTACAAGCGGCGATCGCACTGACTGCCGTGTCAGCGTTCTCGCCGCTTGGGTAGCGGAGGCTACGCGACCGCCGGCCGCGATCACTCCGCTGGGTGAGCGGCGGGGGTGTCCCCGATGCGGTGATCCTGCGTTCGTAGGTCGGCCAGGCAGCGAGCAGTAGGAGCCCGTTGGCGCTCGGCGTGCTGGGGTCCGCGGTGTGGGTGGTGATTGAGAGGTGTGGGGTAGCGCGCTTTGTTGCCTGTTTGGGAGTCGTTGACAGGGGTTGGGCCTATGACGCGTCCGCGTTATCCATCCTCGTGGGTAGCCGGTGTAGTCGTATGACGAGTGTCGCCGCCGTGGCGAAGGCGGCGAAGATGGTGATGTTTGTGAGGGCGTCGGTCCATGAGATCGCCTGCGTTGCCCGGAGTTGCGCGATGCTGGAGGTCATTGCGGCGATGGAGTAGGCGCCGACATTGTTGATGATGTGAGCCGCGATGCCTGCTTCGAGACCGCCGGTGAGGATCACGAGGGTCGAGGCGAGCAGCCCGAAAGCGAGTCTGTCTACGAACAGTGCGGCGTTCTGGACGCCATGGAGTGAGGCAAACACGAGTGACGATGCGGCGGCCCCGATCCAGGGGTTGGCGGTGAGTCTGGTCATCGACTGTAGTAGGTAGCCGCGGAAGAGGTACTCTTCGGCTGCGGCCTGCCACGGGGTGACGATTGCCACGACGACAAGGAAGCTCCACCACTGCGGCTGCGGCGCGAACTGGAAGGGCTGGCTTTGGAGGTAGCCGACCAGCAAGCTCCCGCCAAGGATGAGGATGGTCGCTATCCCGAGACATATCCCGAGATAGCCGCGGCGCAGACGTTGTTCCACCGAGGAGAGTTGTCCAAGCGGGGCACGGTGGAGTCGGGTCATCAGGAGCCAGCAGCACAGGAGCAGCCCGGCGATGGCGATGCCGTTCGCCGCGAGTCCGGTGGGTATCTGGTAGCTGGCGGCATAACTCTGAAAGTCGGTGAAAGGCACGTCGGGTGCTGTCACGTAGTGGGAGACGGCGGTGATCGCCAGCGAGATCCATGGCGTGAGAGTGAAGTAGAACGCGAACGCGATGAGGATGCCGAGCAGCGCTGCGGGTCGTCCTGCTTGGCAGCTGAGCTGCTCAGCGTAGGTGACCGGCGGCGCGGGCGAGGTCTTGTCCGTCCTGCTGTCTGGGTCCGGCTGATTGCTGGGATAAGCCATGTGCAGTGCTCTCTGTGTGCTCCCGTGAGCCCCGGCTGAGCGCTGTCCATGCCGAGGCCCTTCATTGGCGGAACCTAGGCGGGACCAGGGGTGTGTGCTTCTGGGTCTGTTCGGGGGCTGACGCGTACTGCAATGGCGGCCGGGAGGCCGAGGTCGATCGTAGTGTCGTCGACGGTGACCCGGACGGCCGCAGCCGCGGGGCTGACGTCGGTGACGGTAAGTCTGGTACCGACCGAGATTCCGTGTCCGGTGAGGTAGCGGAGGATGTCGGGCGAGCGATCCGAGACGCGCAGCACTTGCACGGAGGTGCCGGGTTCGGCCTCGTTGAGAGCTTGGCTGTGATCGGGCGGGATCCGTCCGTCAGGGTCGGGGATCGGGGCTCCGTGGGGGTCGTGGGTGGGGTGCCCGAGTGCGGCGTCCATGCGGTCCAGTACGAGGTCGGAAACGGCGTGCTCCAGGTGGTTCGCCTCGTCGTGGACCTGGTCCCAGGACAGCTCTAGATGCTCGACGAGATAGGTCTCCACGATTCGGTGTCGTCGAACGATGTCTATCGCGATTGCGCGCCCGTCGTCGGTCAACTCGATTGGGCCGTAAGGCTCGTAGGAGATGAGTCCGTCGCGGGCGAGTCGTTTTAGGTTGGCCGAGACGGTCGAGGGAGTCACGCCGAGTTGGGCGGCTAGGTCTGTTGTAGAGGGCTCCCCGCCAGGCCATTCGTGGGCTTTCCAGATCAGCGTTACATAGTCCTCGACCATGCGGGTGGCAGGAGAGCGCTTCATCGGGGTCATCCTAGGCGTGGGTGTCCATAACGGTCTTCGGCTCGTCTTGATCGACTGCGGGCTGCTCGTGGAAGGGCGCGACGAGTGTGGGGAGGATGCTGTGTCGATGAGCGACGAGGAAGCCGATGGTGAGGGCGAGGTGGATGGCGCTCAGCACGTACCGTCCGGTGGTGTCAGTGATGAGGAACTGGACGCCGAAGAGCGCGGCGAGCCCGATCGCGGACCACCAGTGGAACCGCAGCGCGAGGATGATTGCCACCCCGAGCAGCGTCTGGGTGGCCGTCAAGGTGAACTCCTCGACTTGGCGGCTGTCTAGAGCCAGCGAACTGGGTCCACCGCCCAGGAAGTGCGCCACGGGCAGTGAGCCGACCAGCAGGCTCCACTGGTTGACCTTGGATGCGATCAGCGTGCCGATGGCAGCCACACCTTTGCCGCGGGCGGCGAACATCACCGCGATGATGAACTCCGGGGCCTCCGAGGCTAGCGGGGCGAGCCACTGAACCAGAAAGTAGCTGTCGATGCCGAGCGCCGAGCCTGAGGCGACTAGTGCATCGGCGAACGGTTCGGCTGAGATCAGGATCACCGCCCCGGAGACGAGGAACATCGCCACGACGAGAATGCGCCTCGGTCGGGCGTCAAGCCCGGCAATCAGCGCTGCCGCGCCTACGAACTCCTCCTGGTCAGCGTCGTAGGTCTGCGCGGCTCGCCATAGATGGAGGCCGAACACGACGATGAGACCGACCCCGAACCACAGCGGGATGCTCCCGATGAGCGGGATCACGAACGCGACGAGCCCGAGGATAGCGAGGAAGCCGACGTCTCGTCGGCTGGCAACAGGCAGCTCCAGCGCATTGGGGGTGGGTGCATCGTCCCGGCGTGCCTGGCGGCGCGCGACGACGAGTGCGACGACCACGACGAGGGGCCAGCCGAAGCCGAGTAGCAGCCGGTTCGAGCCGGTCATGTTCGCGGCCGCGAAGTGGAGGTAGGACGGATCGGAACCGGAGCGGTAGGCGTAGTACAGGTCTACGGCATACTCCGGGAGAACTGCGATCAGTGCCAGCAAGGCAATGGCGAGGGCGCCCGAGATGTCCTTCTGGGCGGCTTCGGCGGCCCAGAGGGTGTCAGATGGTTTGTGTGAGGGAGGGTGCCCTCGTCTGAAGGAGACGACACTATGACTATGGCTATTAGCCCGGAACGTGCTGAGCGGCGTCGGGCTCAGAAGGAGCTCGCTGACCAGTTGAAGGCGTCCGGGGCGATGGATGAGATCTTCGCCAAGATCGATGCTGGTGAGCCGTTGACCGGTGAGGGTGGCCTGTTGGGCAGCATGCTGAAGGCCACCTTGGAGCGGGGCTTGGAGGTCGAGCTGACCGACCACCTGGGCTACGAACGTGGGGACCCGGCGGCGGCGATGTTCGACAACTCCCGCAACGGCACCAGCTCCAAGACCGTGACGACCGAGGTCGGAGACATCGAGTTGGCCGTGCCGCGGGACCGGCAGGGCTCGTTCACCCCGATGCTGGTCGCGAAGGGCCAGCGCCGCCTGGACGGCATCGATGGGATGATCATCAGCTTGTACGCCGGCGGGATGACGATCCGTGACATCCAGCACCACCTGGCCTCGACGCTGGGTACCGAGTTGTCGCACGAGACGATCAGCAAGATCACCGATCAGATCGCCGAGGAAGTCCTGGCCTGGCAAACCCGGCCGCTGGAAGCGTTGTACCCGGTGATCTACCTCGACGCGATCGTGGTGAAGGTCCGCGACGGCGGGCACGTGCGGAACAAGGCCGCTCACATCGCGGTCGGCGTCGACCTCGATGGCGTCAAGCACGTCCTGGGGATCTGGGTCCAAACCACCGAAGGGGCGAAGTTCTGGGCGTCGGTGTGCGCCGAGCTCGCCAACCGCGGGGTGCGTGACGTGCTGATCGTGTGCTGCGACGGGCTGACCGGGTTCCCCGACGCGATCGCGGCAACCTGGCCGTACGCGACCGTGCAAACCTGCGTGGTGCACCTCATCCGCGCGTCGATGCGGTTCGTCGCCTACGGCGACCGCAAAGCCGTTGCCGCAGCGTTGAAGCCGATCTACACCGCCGCGAACGACGACGCCGCGCTGGAAGCCCTGGCCGCGTTCGAGGACAGCAGCCTGGGCCGTAAGTACCCGGCGACCGTGAAGACGTTCACCGACGCGTGGGAACGGTTCACACCGTTCCTGGCGTTCCCGCCCGAACTGCGCCGGGTCATCTACACCACGAACGCGATCGAGTCGCTGAACTACCAGCTCCGCAAGGTCACCAAGAACCGCGGACACTTCCCCAACGACGCCGCCGTGGTCAAGCTGCTCTGGCTGGCGATCTGCAACATCGAGGACAAACGCGCCCGCGACCGCGCCAAAGAGAAAGGCCTACCCGCCGGCAGGCGCAAAGCATCCGGCAGGCTCGTCGAAGGCCAGATCGTCACCAACTGGAAAGCCGCCCTCGGCCAACTCGCCATCGCCTACCCCGACCGCATCAACCCCTACCTGTAACCACCAATCGGAAACCGCCTTACACAAACAACTTGACAAGCTCTTGCCCTGCACCCAGCCCACGGTCACCTCACCAGCCGGGGTGGTGGGGAACTGCGGTGTCACGAGCAGCAAGGCGGTCACCGCGGCAGGCATGACCAGGCCCCGCCAGTCACGCCGGCGACCGATCCGCCACCACTGCGCGATCCCTGCACAGACGGCTGCTATCAGGAACGACAAGCCGGTCACACCTACCCACGAGACAGCTTCGGCGAACGGGCTGCCGGCCTGGCTCATCCCCAGACGAGCCCAGGGGAACCCGCCGTAGGGCCAGCTGCCCATGATGGACTCGCGCAGTGTCCACAACCCTCCGACCAGAAGCGGGACGATCACTAGCTGACCCCACTTGCCGCGCAGCGTCCGCGTGGACCACCGGTAGGCCAACGCGATCGGTATTGCTCCCGCGGCGAACAACAGTGCCTGCAAGCCGGCCAGACCGAGCCACGGCAGCGGACCCAGAAACCGTCCCGCCCAACTCAGGTGCGCCACGAAGAAGGCACCGCCGTAGACCAGAGCGACCAGAAAGGCTCCGCCCGACTTCCGGCCGGCGAGCGCGAGCAGGGCCAGGGTGACGCTGACGAAGGCGATCGGCCACCAGCCGAGTTCGGGGAATGCAGCGTCCAGCCCCACGCCAGCCAAAGCCGAGGTCACAATGGCCCACCCCAGCGGCAGCGCAGGCCGCGCCGGCTGCGCGGGCTGGCTGATGTCGTCCGCAGGCGGACTGGTCGTGGTGATGGTCATGCTGACCGCTAGTGGGTGCTGGCCAGCACGGCACTGGGTTGTTCCGCAGACCTGGCATTGCTCAAAGCGGCCGGTCGTTGGGCGGCGCGGATGCCGTTGAGGATCACCACGACCTCGGCCACCTCGTGGACCAGGACAATCCCAGCCAGTCCGACGATGCCGAACAGCGCCAGCGGGAACAACAGCACGATGATCGCCAGCGCGAGGCCAATGTTCACCGTCATGATCCGCCGTCCCCGGCGCGCGTGAGCCAGCGCGGCGGGTATGAGCCGCAGGTCGTGACCGGTGAACGCCACGTCCGCTGAGTCGATCGCGGCGGCTGCTCCTTTGGCGCCCATGGCGATGCCCACCGTCGCTGTCGCTAGCGCTGGGGCGTCATTGATGCCGTCGCCCACCATCGCCGTGGGGCTGCCACCGGTAAGTTCCCTGATGGCCAGGGCCTTGTCGGCCGGAAGTTGCTCGGCCCTCACGTTGGTGATCCCGGCCTGCCGGGCCAGCGCGTTCGCGGTGCTGGCGTTGTCGCCGGTCAGCATGATCGTGTCAATGCCCTGGGCGCGCAGCAGACGTACCGTTTCTGCGGACTCAGGTCGCAGTTCGTCACGAATGCCGATCAGCCCGGCTATCTGACCGTCGGCTTCGACCACGACGACCGTCATGCCCTCGCCCGCCATTGCATCAGCATCTGGCGAAAGCCCTGCGGGGTCGATCCATCGAACGTTACCGACCCTGACCCGGGCATCTCCGACCTGACCGGTGATGCCGCAGCCGGCTTCTTCGACCACCCCGGATGCCGCGGGCGCGCCCGATACGGTCGCGGCGATCGCCGCCGCCAACGGGTGGGCGCTGGATGCCTCCAAAGCCCCAGCCAGCGACAACAAGTCCCCCCGCGAGATGCCAGGCGAGGTTCGTACGTCCACCACCGCGGGGTCGTTCCGGGTCAGGGTGCCGGTCTTGTCCAGCGCGATCGTGCGAATGGTCCCCAATTGTTCGAACGCTTCGCCCCGACTTGATCACGACACCGAACTTCGACGCCGCGCCGATCGCGCTGATCACGGTCACCGGCACCGCGATGGCTAAAGCGCACGGTGACGCCGCGACCAGCACCACCAGAGCTCGTTCGGTCCAGGTCCATGGATCACCGACGATGAACCCGAAGACAACCACCAGGACCGCCACGACCAGCACCACGGGCACCAGCGGGCGGGCGATCCGATCCGACAAACGCGCCCGTTCCCCCTTGCGGGCGTGGGCCTGCTCGACCAGCGCCACGATCTGAGTCAGCGAGTTATCCCGGCCATCCGCGGTGGCCTCGACCTGCAGGGTCGCCGAGCCGTTCACCGACCCCGCCGGCACCTCATCGCCCGGACCCACCTCCACCGGGATCGACTCTCCAGTCACTGCCGATGTGTCGATGCTCGATCGGCCCATCACCACGACCCCATCGGTCGCAACCCGCTCACCAGCGCCGACCACCAGGATGTCCAGCACCTGCACCTCCGCGGCCGGGACCGTCACGTCTCCGCCCAGCCGCGAGATACGAACGGTCTGCGGAATCAGCGCCAGCAGCCCCCGCAGACCGTCCTTCGCACGATCCATCGCCCGGTCCTCAAGAGCCTCGGCCAACGAGAACAAGAAGGCCAGCGCAGCCGCCTCCCCGACATGTCCCAGAAGAACCGCCCCGACCGCCGCGATCGTCATGAGCAGGCCTACGCCGAGTCGGCCGCGAGCCAGCCGCCGGAGAGCGCCCGGCACGAAGGTGTAGGCCCCAGCCGCCAGGGCAACGGCCTGAAGCCCTCCAGCGGCCAGGTCGAGCCCGGCCCATGCCAGACCATAACCGGCAAGCAGAAACACCCCAGAGACCAGCGACGGCAGCAAAGCGGGATCCCGCCACCACGGTGGCCGCACCCCCTCAGTGTCCTCGTCGCGCTCGCCGCGACCATTGGAAGCCGGCTCGCAGCACGCGCCGCCCGGTGTGTGCGCCGCAACTCTCAGGTCTCCGGCGGGTCCGGGTTGGTTTGTTCCAGGTTCCCGCAGCAGACTCATCGGCAAGGAGCCGTCCCCACGTGGAGCGTCCTCGCCGCAGCACTCCCTGCTCACCGGGCCTCTCCCGTCCTGCCAGCACCCGGGCCACAGCACAACGGCACGTCACAGTCCTCATTCACACAGGACACGCCGTCGTCGTAGGCGACCACCGCCTCCACCAGCAACTCCAGCGCTCGCGTCAGATGCGGGTCAGCGATCTCGTACCGCGTCTGCCGGCCCTCGGGCGTTGCCACCACCAATCCGCAGCCGCGCAGGCAGGCCAGATGGTTCGACACATTGGTGCGGGTCAGGCCCAGTGACTCCGACAACCGAGCCGGGTACCCCGGCGCCTCCAGCAACTGGAGCAGAATCCGCGAACGGGTCGGATCGGCCATCGCCCGGCCCAACCGATTCATCACGTCCAACCGGGAAGCAAGAGTCAGCACACACTGACCATACATCGGATGCTGACCTTATGCGTGAGGATGGGTCACCCAGGCAGCCCGGTTTCTTTTGACGCCGCAACGTGGCTCACGCTGATCCCGGCGGTGAGTACGTGGATCGGTGTCGGGTCAGACCGGCAGTGCAAAACTGCTCGCCCACTGCCGTACACCGGCCATTGCGATGTCCCACCAGCCGGTGATCAGCAGCACCCCGATCACCATCATGGTCACCCCGCCGGTGACCTGAATGGCACGATGGTGGCGGCGCACCCAGCCCAGCGTGCCGCCCAGCCGGTCGAAGGCCAGTCCAGCGACAATGAACGGCAGCCCGAGGCCGAGCGCGTAAGCGAAGGCAAGCACGGCGCCGCGCAGCGCAGTGCCCTCGTTCAGGGCCAACGTGAGCACGACCGATAGCGCCGGGCCGATACATGGCGTCCACCCCAGCCCGAACACGATTCCCAGCAGCGGCGACGCCGCCACGCCGGCTCGGGGGAGCACTTGCAGCCGCCACGTCCCGCGACCCCACGGCAGCCAGTCGGTGAACACTAATCCCAGGGCGATGCTCAACACGCCGGCAGCCACCATCAATGGCCGCTGCCACGCGAAGAGCGCGGCACCCACCGAACCCATCAGCGCTCCGGTGGCGACGAACACCGCCGCGAAACCGCCCACGAACCCCAGCGTCCCGAGCAGTACGCGACCCCGCCCGGCCACCCCTTTCGCGCTCTGGCCGGTAGTGATGTCCGCAGCCCCCATCCCGGTGGCGTACGACAGGTAGCCAGGCAGCAGCGGCAGCACGCACGGTGAGAAGAACGACACCAGCCCGGCGAGGAGCGCGATCGGCAAACCCAATGCGACCGAGCCGCCCACAGCCTGGCGGATCCAGTCGCCCAACTCCAGCGGGATCACTTGCCCGCTGCCACGTCTTGGATCAGACCCACCAGGGTCGATTCTGTGGTCTCGCCGATGATCCGGGCAGCGACCCGGCCCTCCAGGTCGACCACGATCGTGCTTGGGATGGCGTTGGGCGGCAACTCGCCGGAGAAGTTCAGCAGAAGCGCACCCTCAGGGTCGAACAGGTTCACATAGGGAACCTCGAATGCCCGCACGAACGCACGGGGCGCGGCCTTGTCGAAGTCTCGGGTGTTCAACCCGACGAAGACTGCCTGGTCGGCAAGCTTCTGGCTGGCGGCCACGAGCGCGGGCGCCTCGGAGCGGCATGGCGCGCACCAGGAACCCCACACGTTGTAGACGATCACCTTCCCGGAGACGTCAGCACTCGTCCACCGCTCGTCATCCAGCGTGACGCCCTCGATCACGGGCGCCTGCGGACGCTCATCGGCAGGCAGCACCGTCAGGCTGCCATCACCCGACACGAACCCTCCAGTGTTGGCTTGTGTCGACCCGCAACCCGCGAGCAGAACACCCGACGCGATCGCAACGGCCGCGCTCCAGAGCCGGCGCCTGACCGTGTGCGGAAGGCTCCCAATGTGCGACCGTTGCACTGATCCAACCTCTCAGAGTCACAGTTGCGGTCCCGACCACTGCCAGGGACCGTCCCTGGCCCACAAGACTGCCACAGCCGAAAAGGGCCTCCGGCAAGCAGCTTCGTGGCCTGGTAGTCAAACCCCATCAGCCACGTGATCTCGCGTCAACCCTCTATCGCTGCGAGTACTGCCGTCGTCGGACAGAGC
This sequence comes from Raineyella sp. W15-4, assembly GCF_033170155.1. Taxonomy (GTDB): domain Bacteria; phylum Actinomycetota; class Actinomycetes; order Propionibacteriales; family Propionibacteriaceae; genus Raineyella. Next base: position 1,146,734 of record NZ_CP137079.1, read on the forward strand.
GCAGCGGCACGCTTCGGCCAGTAGCTAGACTCATCGACAACCCGAGGAGCGAGCATGAGATCACAACGCGGCGGCGCCGCAGGCGCCGCCGCGTTGATGCTCATCGGTGCGAGCAACCTTGCTACCGGAGTGAGATCGGTGAACATCGCCGATACAGCCTGTATGCCGCAGGTGCCCCTGATCGCGCCGTTCGGCGTCCACCTCGATCTGTTGGTCGAGTCCGAGCTGTGCCCAGAGCACAGCTACCTGCCAGGGCTGAACTTCGGACGCTTCGCACAGTCCTTCATGGTGCTCTCAGCAACCACCTTGATCGCCGGCCTGGTCGTTCTGCTGCTCGGGCTCGGCGTGGGACTCTACGCCCGCCAGGCAGCAAAGACGGCCCGCGACTGGTTCCGGACACGCCTAAGTGATGCCAGGCCGGCGACCCTTACCGTGCCTACCCACGTTGCCGTCACGGCCCTCGTGGTGGCCACCCCCGGACGTCGCCCCTATCACCCGCTTCAACGCCGAGGCCCACCCGCCCTGTCCTGCTGATCGACTCAACTCGCACCCGTGCGCAGACGAGCGCCCTTTCGGTGAACGCCGAGGTCCTGGTGCTCGGCGCGGCGCTGCGGTGCGTCCGAACGACGACAGACAGGTCCAACCACCTTGACCACATCAGACGACCTTTTGGAGCGCATCCACCGTTTCAGACAGACCGACAGGTGGATCTTCTCCACCATGCTCTTCTCGGCCTGCCTCAGCCTGTACGCCTCCTTCGTCCTGTCAACCGACGCCATCCGGCTAGCGGCCAACCCCAAAGTCGGACTCCCATGCAACCTCAACGAGGTCATCAACTGCAGCGCAGTCGCCAGATCCTGGCAGGCCGGACTGTTCGGATTCCCGAACGCGTTCCTCGGCCTGATGGCCGAGCCCGTAGTCATCACCATCGCGGTCGCCAGCCTCGCCGGCGTCAGGTTTCCGCGAGGCTTCATGCTCGCCGCCCAGATCGTCTATGGCCTGGGCTTCGTGTTCGCCTACTGGCTGTTCTTTGAGTCCACTTTTGTCATCGGGGCGCTGTGCCCCTGGTGCCTGTTGGTGACTGTGTCCACCACCTTGGTGTTCGCATCACTCACCCACGTCAACCTGCGCGACAACAACCTGTTCCTCCCAACGAGCCTGCACAAGACCTTGACCAAAGGGCTTCGCCTGGGAGTCGACAACCTGCTCGTCGTGCTCTGGCTCGGAGCGATCACCACCTTGGTGCTCGCCAAATACGGTCCAGCCCTCTTCGGGTAAGGACCCCAACCAAACGACCTGCCCACACACCGCGTCGCCGCCAGTCAGCACGCGTCCTACCCACATCTTCCGGCAAGGAGCCCTACATGCCCAGCAATCAGAAGCCCAAGAAGCCAATCGTCGACGAACGCCCCGAACCAGGGGAACGTGGCGCCCGAAGAACCATCATCTTGATCTGCGCGGTGCTGGTGATCTCGGTGGTCATCTTCGGCATCATCCAAGCCAGTCGCCAGCCCGCCGCCGTCGTCGAGCCGTCCACACCCGTCCCCACCGAAACCTCCGGCGCGCTCGTGGTACGCGAAGACTCCCGCCGACTCAACGACGTGCCAGATGCCACTGTGACCTTCGTAGAGTTCCTGGACTTCGAGTGCGAGGCCTGCGCCGCGGTCTTCCCGGCGATCGAGCAACTCCGGCAGACCTACGGCGATCGAGTGTCCTTTGTCATCCGGTACTTCCCGCTACCCAGCCACTTCAACAGCGAACGCGCGGCCAGAGCGGTCGAAGCCGCCGCTCAGCAAGGAGAACTTGAAGCGATGTACACCAAGATGTACCAGACCCAGACCGAGTGGGGTGAACAGCAGATACCCAAAGACGACCTGTTCCGCCAGTACGCCCAAGAACTCGGCCTCGACCTTGAGCAATGGGACGCCGCGTACAACTCTGAGGCCACGCTCCAGTTCATCCGCAACGACTTCAACGACGGTGTGGCCCTGGGCGTGACTGGTACGCCAACCTTCTTCCTCAATGCAGAGTTGATCAGTCCTGAGACCCTTGATGACCTCACCACCATGCTCGACCAGGCGCTCGCTGAGTAGACCGCTGCGGGTGCGGTACTGCCTACATGTCTGAGCCACTGCGGGTCGGCAGCGACTACTGGCCGGTTTGGGCATGCACGTACGCCGGCTCTCGCCCCATCGGCCCCGCGGCTCTCGATTGTGTCAGAGTCATCGTGATCCGTAGTGGTAGCGCACTCCTCGTTGGCGAGTTGGGGCAAAGGCTTGTGAAGACGGGGGATGTGGTCCTCCTTGCAGCAAACGTCCTGTGCGGAAGCGAGCCTGAGGGCCACATCACCTTGACCACGATCCATGCGGATACGGACTATGTGATCGATCAGGTCTACTGGCAGCACGCTGGGCTCGTGCGGGATCGGCTTGATGCTCAGGACTTCGCGGCGACCATCTACGCCGAGCCAGCGCAGGTTCTCAGCCTCGGTGAAAGGCAGGCCGAGACACTCACAACTTGGCTCGACGAGATGGTCGCGCTGAGCGCCGAGCGGCCCGTTGCTCGCTACTTCTTCCGGATGCAGGCCCTGTGGTTTTCCATAGCACACGTCATTGCCCCGTTCATCAAGGCGTCCCCGGTGCGGATATCAGCCGCCCGGCCGAGTCATGTCCGGCCAACCTTGCCGAGGGAACGACGGTTCGCTCCCATCAGGGAGGAGGCCCGCAGAGTTGCTGAGCTGTTGCGGACATCACCCGAGCGGCGATGGACTCTCGCCGCTTTGGCCATGGAAGTACACCTGTCGCCTGCTCAGCTAGGCAGGGTGTTCGTCGACGCCTTTGGCAAGACACCGCTCGCGTTCCTAACGATGGTGCGAGCCGAACGCTTGGCAAGGTACCTGCGCGAGACGGACCTCACTGTCACCGAGGCAATGTGGCGGGTCGGATGGCGCAGCCGAAGTCACGGCACGGAACTGTTCCGTCAGTACGTCGGACTGACGCCGGGTGCCTACCGACGACGCCAAGGGTCGTGTGGGCGCAACTGATGTACCCGATCTCGTCGTGTTCAGTGCCCGATTTCGGGACGTCTGTCTTCCCTGGGCCTCTCATAGCCGGTCGGTGATGTAGTCCGGTAGGGACTCGTCAGGTTCGTGTTGTCGCCTGGCGGTCTTGGTCGCACCCCTGGCCCGCCGTGCTTCTTGATGTTCCTGGCGTACCTCACGGTCACCGACGATCGGGTGATCTCGGCGGAGGGAAGGTCCAGGATGACTGCGACGGAGGAAGTACGAGCCAAGCGGGACGCGAAGCTCGATGAGCTGCACGAGAAGCTGACTGGCGCGGTGGAGACGCTGGTCTCCGGGCGGGACTGGGCCCGCGCGTTGGCGTTCGCGGCCCGGTTCCGATCGCGCTCGTTCAACAACGCGCTGCTGATCTGGGTTCAGCACGAGGCTGCGTTCGAGGCTGGCCGGGTGCCCGGGCCGGTGCCGTCGTATGTGGCTGGGTATCGGCAGTGGCAGCAGCTTGGCCAGCAGGTGCAGAAGGGCCAGCCGGGTTACATGATCTTCGCTCCGGTGACCGGCCGGTTCGCCTCGTCGAATCCTGGTGATCCGTCGTCGTGGCGTCGTTTGGGTCCGCGCGAGAAGCACAAGGTCAACGAGGTAGTGCGCACGAAGATGGTGGGCGCTCGGCCCGCCTATGTGTGGGACGTGACGCAGACCGAGGGCGATCCGATCCCTGAGCCACTCGCACCGAAGCTGCTGGACGGCGAAGCCCCGCAGGGACTGTGGGATGGCCTGGCCATGCAGGTCGAAGCGTTGGGGTTCGAGGTGCTGCGTGTCCCGGATGACGGGCGGATCGGCGGCGCGGACGGCCTGACCGACTACGTCGCTCGGCAGGTATCGGTGCGTACCGATGTGACGGAGGTCAATCAGATCGCCACGTTGGCGCACGAGCTGGCGCATGTGCTGATGCACGACCCCAAGGATGAGGACGCTCGCCAGCATCGGGGTGTTCGTGAGGTGGAGGCCGAGAGCGTGGCGTTGATGGTCGGTGCTGCGCACGGGTTGGATACCAGTGGTTACACGATTCCGTATGTGGCGGGGTGGGCGTCGTCGGTCAAGGACGCTGAACCTGTGGAGGTCGTCAAGGCGACCGGTGAGCGGGTGCGGAGGACGGCGCTGGGCATCCTCGACCAGCTGGACACGTTCCAGGTCGCCGATGGCACGCCGCCTGGTCTTGCGCGTGATGTTCCCACTGCGGAGCCGAAGGCGCTGCATGTGCCGCCGCCGTCGGAGCATCGGCCGGCGGCGAGGGTGCCGGTGGTGGCGGGTCGGGGGTTGTGATGCCCGCGCGTGCCGACTTCACCAGGGCGTTGTTGCGTGCCAGTGGTGCTTCGACGCTGGCGGCGTCGGCCCGGCATCTCGCGCAGGTGGGGGTGCCGGTGTTCCCCTGCCAGCCGAGTGGGAAGCGTCCGCTCACGACGCGGGGGTTCCACGATGCCACCACCGACATCGGCCGGGTCGAGGCGTGGTGGTCGCGGACTCCGGAGGCGAACCTGGGTGTCCCGACTGGCGTGGTGTCGGGGATGGTCGTGGTGGATGTGGACGTGCATGGCCCGGTTGATGGGCGGCAAGCGTTCGCCCGCGCCGAGCGAGCCGGGCTCGTCGATGGCTGGGGTCTGCTGGTGGAGACCCCGACGGGTGGCCTGCACGCCTACTTCGCTGCGACGGCGGGGGTCGAGCAGCGGTCATGGCAGGCCGCTCGTGCGGGGGTGGACTTCCGGGGTGATGGCGGGTACATCATCGTGTCGCCCTCGGTTCGCATCGTCGGCGGTGTCCCGATCCGCTACGAGGTCGTCAATGTCGGCGACCAGCCTGCCGCTGCGCTGGACTCGCGTCGGCTGCGGGACTTCCTCGATCCACGTCCGGGACCGGTCGTGCGGCAGGGTCGTGGGTTGGTGCGGTTGGCGGATATGAACCGGCTGGCGTTCTGGGTCGCTGGGCGTGGTGAGGGTGAGCGGAACCGGGGGCTGTTCTGGGCCGCGTGCCGCTTGGCCGAGAGTGATGTCTCTGCCTCGGATGCGCTCGATGTCCTCAGCGCAGCCGCCAGCCAGGCCGGGCTGGGCGAACGCGAGATCGCCACCACGGTGCGCTCCGCCTACCGGATCGCGCACCCCGCGCCCGAAGCCGGTGGCCCCGGCCTCGGTGGCGGCGCCTGGTTCGAGCGAGCCAACGCCCCGAACCCAGGCATGGGTGGGCGGAGGCTGTGATGAAGACGACCGGTAGGCAGTGGGCGGGGCGCACCGCAGTGGTGGGGACGGTGTTCATCGCGTTGGGTGCGTTCTGGCTGAGCTTTACCGCGCTCGCCGATCTGGCGGCGCGTTCCGGGGTCGACCGGGGACAGGCGTGGGCGTGGCCGTTGATCGTTGATGGGATCATCGTGGTGGCGACGGTCGCGGTGGTGGCGCTGGCTGGGCAACGCTCAGCCTGGTATCCCTGGTCGCTGCTGGTCGGCGGGGCGCTGGTGTCGGTGACGGCGAATGCGATCCACGCTGTGGTCGCTGCGGACGCCGATGTGCCCGGCCTGCTGGCTGCCTCGGTGGCCGCGGTACCGCCGGTGGTGCTGCTGGCGATCACCCATCTCACCGTGATCCTCACCCGCACCTTCCCACAGGAGTTGCCGGGGCAGCCTGAGGTGTTGTCCGAGATCCCGGAGATGCTGTCCGAGGTGTATGCCGGACCGCAGGGTGTTGTCCACTCAAAGTCGTTGTTGTCCGTTGCCTCTGAACCTCTGGCCGATGAGCGGGAGTTGTCCTTAGCCTCGGATGAAACCCCTGGTCGTTCTGATCGCCGGGCTCGTGCTGCGGCGTTGCGGGCCGCGGGCTGGTCGAACAAGCGGATTGCCCGCGAGGTGCAGGTGCATCCGGCAACTGTGGGGAGATGGTTCGCCGCCGCGCACCTTCCCGACACCAATGATGACGCCGCCGGCGAGCGGGAGGAGACGCGTCAGCGCCAGCCCTCCCCTGACGACGCCGACGGCCCCCGCCCAGCACCGGCATTCGTCGAATGGCTCATGGGCCTGCCGACTGGATGGGTCACCGATAGCGGCGGCCTGACGCAGAATCAACAGATCACCGCCCTCGGCAACGGATTGCTACCCCTCCAGGCTGTGTCCGCGCTGTCACTGCTCGCCGCGTGAACGTGGGCTACGAGAGAGCGGCGTCCTCCGGTGCTCCCGGTGTCGTTCCCAGAGCGGCGAGCAGGCGGACCCGGACTCGCTGCTTGCGCTGCTCGAAGAACGAGGTGAAGTCGGCCAAGTCGAGCGGAAGGCCGTCGAGGTCGTCCTCGGCAAGGTACGTAGCTCGCTTGTCCTTCGCTCGGGAAGGCGGTGTCCATCCACTCCGCAGGCAGTCCATCCTGCTTCTCGATGTTGGCGGCCCCACTCAGCAACTGAAGGTTCGGCAGCAGGCATGCGGCGGCCAAGTAGTCGTCGACCTTAATCGAGCGGGACGCCGGCACGGAGGAACGGGACATATTCTCCACGACGGATCTTCGAGCACTTCGCCACGCTCGCTGGTAGGGAGCTGTCAACTGACTCGCCGCTCATGAGGACACCTGGCGCCGACTGTACGTCGTACAGTGTATAGTCATCGTATGCTGACTATTTCCGATCGACTCGACGTGATGAACCGGCTCGGCCGAGCTATGGCCGACCCGACCCGCTCCCGCATTCTGCTGACCCTGCTGGCCGGGCCGAGCTACCCGGCGGTGCTGTCCCGCGAGCTGGGGTTGTCGCGCTCGAACGTGTCGAACCATCTGACATGCCTGCGCGGGTGCGGGATCGTGGTGGCCGAGCCCGAGGGCCGACAGACCCGCTACGAGGTGGCAGACCCGCACCTGGCCCGCGCGCTGACGGCGCTGGTGGATGTCACGCTCGCGGTCGACGAGAGCGTGCCGTGCATGGACCCGGACTGCGGGGTCGAGGGTTGCCAGGCGGGGGAGGTGCGGGCGTGAGCGCGGTCACGGGTTCGCAGGTCGAGCATGTCGACCTCGACGACCACGATGATGACGATGACCGGCCGTGGTATCGGAGCCCGAGCGTTCTGATCCCGATCGCCTCCGGCGTCGCGTTCGCCGCCGGCCTGGTGTGCGAGTGGACCGGCGCGGAGACCGCGGGCCTGGTGCTGTTCTGGATCGGCCTGCTGCTGGGCGCGTACACGTTCGTGCCGGGCGCGCTGCGCAAGCTGTTCACCAAGGGCAAGCTCGGCATCGGGCTGCTGATGACGATCAGCGCGACCGGCGCGGTGATCCTCGGCTACGTCGAGGAGGCCGCCGCGCTGGCATTCCTGTACTCCATCGCGGAGGCGCTGGAGGACAAGGCGATGGACCGCGCCCGCGCAGGGTTGCGGGCGCTGTTGAAGCTCGTGCCCGAAACCGCACTCGTCAAGCGCGGCGACGCCACCGCCGAGGTCGAGGCGAAGGAGCTGCGCGTCGGGGATGTCCTGGTGGTCCGGCCGGGCGAACGGATCGCCACCGACGGCACCGTGCGGGCCGGGCGGAGCAGCCTGGACACGTCCGCGATCACGGGTGAATCGATCCCGGTCGAGGTCGAACCGGGCACCGACGTCTCGGCCGGGTCGATCAACACCACCGGCGTGCTCGAGGTCGAGGCCACCGCCGCCGGCACCGACAACTCGCTCACCACCATCGTGGAGCTGGTCGAGCAGGCGCAGGCCGAGAAGGGCGACCGTGCCCGCCTGGCCGACCGGATCGCCCGCCCGCTGGTGCCCGGCGTGATGATCCTCGCCGTGCTGGTCGGCGTGCTTGGGTCGCTGTTGAGCGGCGACCCTGAGCTGTGGATCACCCGCGCTCTGGTGGTGCTGGTCGCAGCCTCGCCGTGCGCGCTGGCGATCGCCGTCCCGGTCACCGTTGTTTCCGCGATCGGCGCGGCGTCGAAGTTCGGTGTGGTCGTGAAGTCCGGGGCCGCGTTCGAGCGGTTCGGCGGCATCCGCCACGTCGCCGTCGACAAGACCGGCACGCTGACCCGCAACGAGCCCACGGTGACCCGCGTCGTCACCACCGGCGCGACCGAGAATGAGGTGCTGGCGTGGGCGGCGAGCCTGGAAGGTCACAGCACGCACCCGCTGGCCGCCGCGATCACGAAGGCCGTCCCCGACGCCCCGACCGCGCACGACGTCACCGAGACCGCCGGGCGCGGCATCACCGGCACGCTCGGTAGTGCCCGTCTCGCCGTCGGTAGCCCCCGCTGGCTGGACGCCGGCACGCTGGCCGACCAGGTGCAGGTGATGGAATCCGAGGGGATGACCGTCGTCATCGTCCACCGCGGCGACCGGCCGGCTGGCGCGATCGGGGTGCGTGACGAACTGCGCCCAGAGGTTCCCGAGGTCATCGCCACGCTGAACCGCCGCGGGATCGGGGTGACGATGCTCACCGGCGACAACGCCCGCACCGCCGCAGCGCTGGCCGGCCAGGCCGGCATCATGGACGTGCGCGCCGAGCTGCGCCCCGAGGACAAGGCCACCGCCGTCGCGGAGTTGTCGAAGTCTCAGCCCACTGCCATGATCGGGGACGGCATCAACGACGCTCCCGCGCTGGCGGCCGCGGATGTGGGGATCGCGATGGGAGCCAAGGGCGCCGATGCTGCGATCGAGTCGGCCGACGTCGCGTTCACCGGCCACGACCTGCGCCTCATCCCACAGGCCCTCGCCCACGCCCGCCGCGGCCGCAACATAATCAACCAGAACGTCGTGTTGTCGATCGCGATCATCGTGGTGCTGCTGCCGCTGGCGATTACCGGAGTCCTCGGGCTCGCCGCGGTCGTGCTTGTACACGAGGTCGCTGAAGTCGTCGTCATCCTCAACGGGCTCCGCGCGGCGCGGCGCACGAAGGCATGACCGATCCCCTTGACGGCTCCGCTCCCTCCCCGGGAAAAGCGGATGCCGTGGAAGCGAGTTCTGCCGGCCCGGCGGCGGCGCGCGTCCGGCTCCGCTGGTTCCTGCTCGCGTGCGCCGTCGCCGCTGGCGCGGTGCTGATCGATCAAGGCAGCAAGGCACTCGCCCTCGCTCAGCTCAGCGAGGATGACCGTATTCCGCTCTTGGGAGACTGGCTCGGCTTGCAGCTCGCGTTCAACCCCGGCACCGTGATGTCCCTCGGAGCCGGCGCAACCTGGCTGCTCACCGTCATCGCCGCGGCGGCCTCTGTCGCTCTACTCGTCGCCGCAACCCGCGCCCGCACCGTCGGGTGGGCGGTCGCGATCGGCCTGGTGTGGGGAGGCGCGGTCGGCAACCTGCTGGACCGGCTGTTCGCCCCTCCCGAGTTTGGCCGCGGTCACGTCACCGACTTCCTCGCCTACGGCAACCTGTTCATCGGCAACCTTGCCGACGTCATCCTCGGTTTCGGCGTCGCCCTGGGCGTCCTGCTTTACCTCCGAGGCCCACACCACACCAGGAACGGACAATGATGGTCGCAGAGTATCAACGGCACGCGGCTGCCGGAACCGCTGGGTCGCCAGGCGGCTGTAACGCGGCGGTGGGCGCATGATCCTGTCCTCCGTCCTGCAGGCGATCGGCCTATTCATCGCCACGAACATCGATGACATCATCGTGCTCTCACTGTTCTTCGCCCGAGGCGCGGGCCAGCGCGGGACCACCGCCCGAATCCTGGTCGGACAGTACCTCGGGTTCGCTGGCATCCTGGGCGCTTCCGTGCTGGTGACGCTCGGGGCGGGAGCGTTCCTGCCGCCAGAGGTCATCCCCTACTTCGGACTCATTCCGCTGGGGTTGGGACTTTGGGCTGCGTGGCAAGCCTGGCGCAACCGCGGTGCCGACGATGACGATGAGGCAAAGGTCGAGGGCAAGAAGGTTGGGGTGTGGACGGTGGCCGGGGTGACCTTCGCCAACGGCGGGGACAACATCGGCGTCTACGTCCCGGTCTTCCTCAGCGTGGGCCCAGCGGCCGTGGTGGCGTACTGCATCGTGTTCCTCGCCCTGGTCGCCGCCCTCGTCGGCCTGGGCAAGTTCGTCGCCACCCGCCGACCGATCGCCGAACTCCTGGAACGCTGGGAACACATCCTGTTCCCGATCGTGCTCATCGGCCTGGGCATCTTCATCCTCGTCAGTGGTGGTGCCTTCGGCCTCTGAACTCGTAGCCGACTGCGTAGATGGCAGCGTGCTGTGGTTGCTACCTGGCGGCTGAGTGTCCCGGTGCGCTGCGCGTGTGAGCGGCCCAGACGACGTGCTCGGCGCCGCTGCCTCAACTGAGCCCACGCTGACCGCGTAGGCGTCGATCACGCGGTCGGTGCCGGTGTTGAAGGCGTCGCGGATATCACTTGGATCACCACATCGCTGGGCCCGGCTCTTGTGTCAGGCGCAGCAGGAGGTGGGGAGTTCGTTGCGGAAGAGGTTCGCGGTGAGGCGGATGCCTTCGGCCATGGTGAGGTAGGGGGCCCAGGTGTCGGCGAGTTGGGTGACGGTGAATCCGGCGGTGATGGCGTAGGTTGCGGCGAGCATCATCTCCCCAGCGGTGTCGGCGAGGGCGTGGATACCGAGGACTTTGCCGGTGTCGGCGTCGGCGACGACCTTGATGCCGCCGCGTGTGTCGTGGTTGGCGATGGCCCTGGGCACGTCGGAAAGTCGTAGGAATCGGCAGGCGCACCGGTATCCGGCGGCGATGGCGCTGGCTTCGGTGATCCCGGCGGAGGCCAGTTGGGGTGAGGTGAACAGCACAGACGGCAACCCGGTGTAGTCGACTCGCTCGTCGTGACCCAGGGCGTTGTGCGCGGCGATCTTCCCAGTCCTCGCGGCGACGTACACGTACTGGGGCACGTCAGTGACGTCACCGGCGGCGAACACAGCCGGGTTCGTGGTCCGCTGCTGCTCGTCTACGATGACGAAGCCGCGCTCGTCGGTCGCGATACCCGCAGCAGGAAGGTTGAGCCCTTCGGTGCGCGGGGTGCGACCGGTGGCAACGAGGACACGTTCACCGGTCGCGTCCTTCCCGTTGCGGGTCGTCACCTGGACCAGGCCCTCGTGCTGGGTGATCGTGGCTGCGCGGTCGCCGATGACGCTGATCCCCTCGGCCAGGAAGGCCTTGCGGAGCTCGGATGACAGTTCCGGTTCGGCGTGCGGGGCGAGCCGACCGATGACGGTGACCTCTACTCCGAGCCGGGCGAACAGCTGCGCCTGTTCCAGGCCGACGAAGCCACCGCCGATCACCACGAGCGACGCGGGCAGTTCCGTCAGTTCCATCGCTGTGGTCGACGTGAGGTAATCAACCTGCTCAAGCCCAGGGATTGCCGGCACGTGCGGCTCGGCGCCGGTGGCGACGAGATACGACTTCGCGCGCACCGGTCGTCCATCCACGAGCAGGGTTCCCGCGTCTGTGAACGTTGCAGTGCCCGGGAGGATGTCAAACCCGTAGGCAGCGGCGATGTCGGCGTACTTGGTCTGGCGGAGCATCCCAACCAGATCATCCTTCTGCTCGATGAGCGCGCTGAGATCGACCATCCCAGCAGAGCTGGGGACGCCTGAGAACCGGTTCGTGAGGGCGGAGTGCCGGGTGTGCGCGGCCGCGAGAAGCGTCTTGGACGGCACACAACCCACGTTCACGCAGGTACCGCCGAGGGTTCCCGATTCGATGGCGACCACGCTGGCCCCCTCGAGGCGCGCGTGGATCGCTGCGGACATCGCCGCCCCGCCCGTCCCGATCACCACGAGATCAACCTCCGTGTGCCATGTCACGATGCCTCCTCCAGTTCGAACCGGCCACTCATGCGGCCACTCCTGAAAGAATGGACCTTAAAGTATGCTTGAAGGTCAAGTCGGTGGCCGAGGTGACGATGCGGATCGGAGAACTCGCGGGGAAGGCGAAGACGAGGGCGTCCACGCTGCGGTACTACGAGGAGCGCGGGCTGCTCCAACCGCCGGAGCGCACCCCGGCCGGGTACCGCAACTACGGCGACGAGGCGGTGCAGCGGCTCGAATTCATCGACCGGGCCCGCGCAGCAGGGCTCACCCTCGCGCAAACCGCCGAGATCCTCGAAGTACGTGACGCGGGCGGGTCGCCGTGCGGTCATGTTCGAGACCTCCTCGACCGGCGACTGGTCGAGATCGACGAGCAGCTCGAGCAGCTCCGCCTGCTCCGTACCAGCGTCGCCGAGCTCCGCGCGAACGCAGCACAGACGCCGCCGGAGGCCTGCACACCCGAGTCGATCTGCCGGTACCTCTGACCAATCGGCTGAAGGGTCTTGCTGCCCGGAGGGAACCGTTGTCTTGTCCGCGTAAGGTTGTCGCGCTCGCGGTAGTTCGTCAGGAACTCGTAGAACGTGTACGACTGCGCGGTCTCGGGCTTGAAGTTCCAGAGCAGGAAGGAGCCGACAGGGTATCCGTGCCTCAGACAAATTCACGATGGATAGCTGGCATCAGATACTCGCGCTTGCGGATGGCGGTGAGCATCTCCTCGATGCTGCGCCGGGTCTAGAAGTACATGCGGCTCTCTCGATTCGGGCTGACGGGTGGTCAGACTGCGGTCTCGTCGTTGACGGCGACGACGGTGTCGTAGAGGCCGTAGCGGCGCAGGCCCTTGTGGGACTCGATGCCGGTGTAGGACAAGGAGGAGTCCTCGTAGCGGCGGAAGGCGAAGACGGCCTGGTTCATATGGGTGGCGTTAAAGACGCCGAGATTCACGAGGAGGTGGAAGTCCTCGACGGTCAGTCCGGTGACGGTGCGGAACAAGCCGGGTTCGAGCTTGGTGATGACGTCGGTAAGAGTGTTCTCACGGAAGTCGGTCAGGTACATGAACGCAGGGACGCGGGTGGCGAACTTGACCAGCTTCTCCTGAATCTGCGTCCGCTTGGACTTGTACTCCTTCTCCTCCTCCGTCAACTCCTTCTTCTCCGCCGGAGTAATGTCGTCGCCCTTCTCCTTCTTCGCCTTCTTCACGGCGTCGCTCTTGTTCACGACGGTCTCGAAAATGTCGCTGCCGAGCGCGCGGAAGCCTTCGATGTTCATGACGGCGTTGAGGGCGTCGGGGTTGTTCATGATCTTGCGCAGGGTGTCGTTGTCGACGTTGACGAGGATTGCGGACTCCCACTTGCGGGCCAGGAGGGTCGCGGAGGTGCCCGACATGGCGATGTCGAGGATGCCGCCGGCATCGACCTGGGTCATATTCGACCCGTCGTACGCCAACACGGGCAGGAACTTCACGAGCTCCTCGACGGCTTGCTCAGGGTTCGGCGTCTCCGGCGAGAGACCGGCGCCGTAGTCGGCGATCTGACGCAGCGCGCGAGTGGGCGCGAAGTCGAACACGAAGCACACCGGCTTGAGGACTGCTTCGGCGCTCGGGTTGTCTCCGTCGGGATTCTTGATCGACCACGGTGACTGTACGCGGAACGCTGCCTGAAAGTAGGTCTCGGGTGAGTTGAGGTTGCGCAACATCAGGATCGAGGACCACTGCTTGACGGTGACGCCCGTGGTGAGCTTGCCGCACGACAGGGTGATCGTCTTGGTGTCGTGGCCGTCGCCGATCGCCGCCCGCACTGGCGGGAGAGCATCCAGCCCGATGCCCGCGCCGGGACCCGCGACGACGAGGACCTTGTAGTCGTGCCAGAACACGTTCTGCTTCTCCGCGAGCAGGTTCGACATTGCCTCGCAGGCAGCAACGTTGGGCAGGAACCAGAACGAGTGCTGAAGGTACGGCAGGAGTCGGACATCGGAGTACGGGAATGGCGGGCGGGTGCCCATCCGCATCGCGTCGACCTGGGTGGGAAGGTGAGCGCCGCGGACGAGATCGAGCCACTTCTGCACGTCGGTCTTGTGGGTGAACTCGGCGTCCTTACCGATGCCCTTTGCCTCGAAGAACTCGTTGAGGTCGAACTCGTCGAACTCTCCCTGATTCGCAACGGCAATCAACTCGTCAGGCATCTGGTACGTGAACAGACGCATCTCCGGGAGCGACCCGTACGGGTTCCAGGCGTCCGGTTGCGCGACGGCGTACTCGGCCTTGGCGCGCTGCTCATCGGTGTAGGTCCAGTTGAAGATTTGCTCCTCGATGAACTCACCGGTTGCCAGCGCCTTGAATGGCGTGCCCGACAGGTACAGGTAGGCGCGGGTGGTGATCGGCAGGAAGTCGTCCTCGTCGTTGCCGAGTTCGTCAAGCTCCTCGTCGAAGGCCACGAGGCCGTCGTTGTACTCCGCGGCCAGTTCCTTCTGCTTGACTTTCTCGTCCTCGCCCTCGAACAGCTCCTTGGCGGACTCTCGCCACGCACCGAAGTGGTATTCATCGAAGATGACGAGGTCCCAGTTGGTGGTGTGGACCCACTCGTTCTTCGCCTTGATGAGGCCGGTCTTCCGATCTCGCCCGAGCAGGTCCTGGAACGATCCGAAGTAGACCAGTGGCCGAGTCTTGTCCGCCTCATCTGGGCTGCCCCCGGTGGCCGAGGAGAGGTACTGCCAGCCGTCGAAGTCGGCGTGAGACTCCAGGTCGGTCTGCCAGGCGTCCTCCACTGCGGGCTTGAAGGTGACCACGAGGATGCGTTTGGCGCCGAGCCGCTTCGCGAGTTGGTAGGAGGCGAAGGTCTTCCCGAAGCGCATCTTGGCGTTCCACAGGAACCGTGGCACCGCGTGAGAGTCCTCGGCCCAGATGGACTTGTAGTAGCCCTCGGCCTTGTCCACGGCGCTGGCTTGCTCCGGGCGCATCGGAAACTTCTCATGATGGGTTCCACTGAGCTTCACGCCTGTGCGAAGCTCAGTGATCGCCGTGCGCACATCGTCTGGGGTGCACCACATCCACTCTCGCGCTGAGCCGAAGATCGGGTTCTCGAAGCCCTTGTCGATCAGCCGTTGGCGCACATCTGAGTCGCGAAACACCGTCCCGTCGCCTCGTTCGGCGAGCTCATCAACGTGCAGCGTGTATGCCTGCTGCATCTGCCCCTGAGACTCGCGGATGCGCGCGTTCACATCCGCCTTCGTCGTCTGGCCCACCTTGAGAAGCCCCGCGTAGCCGACTGGTGGATCGTTCGGCGACCATGCGTAGATTCGCAGTCGCGCCTCGGGCTTCTTGGGGAGGAGTTCGTCAATCTCCCGCTTCACTCGTCCGCCTCCATCGGGCGAACGATCCGCTCGACGAAGTCGATCTCGTCTTCCGAGAGTCCGTACTTCTCGTAAAGATCATGATCGTTCCAGTCTCGCGTCCAATCCTGGGTCGGAACGAAGGCATAGACCTTCCGCGTGGTGTCTTGCGAGGGCTTGTGAAGGAGGATGAGAAAGCGCGTCAGACGGCAGCGGAGGTACGACAGCGCGCTCTCCGCCTCTCCTCGTGTATCGAAGGTTCCGATGCAGAGGTACGTCTCGGAGGAGATGCTCCCGCTCTCGCCAAGGAAGGGAGTGCTGATGATCCGATGGGGATAGGTGTCCTTATTTCCCGTGCCGGGCGCGGCGCGGCCAACGTAAACCTTCCAGCCATCGATGAGGTGAGCGCCCGAAGGGATCGATGCTCGGTCCACATACCCAGTCCCACCGTTCTGGTAGATGAGCACGTCGCCAGGCGCCTTTGACGCTCTGCCCTTGAACGTGGTCTCAAATCCAAAGGGCTTACGGGAGCTGACCAGCCTTTCGAAGCGCTTGCTCTCCGGCAGTGCCAGCGAGTGCTCCTGCCCGGTCTCGACGGCAATCACCTTGCGCAAGATTGACAGAGCCTCGTTGAACCGGATGAAGACATCCGCGCCTGGTTCGAGCAAAGAGCGAGTGGCCGTGGTCGTCGGCCAATCCTTGAAGTGGGTGGTGACCTCGCAGAGTCCGGGGTGGTCGCGATCCCAGAGGAAGTAGCACACCCCGCCCTTTAGTCCGACGCCTGGGAACACGTCCGAAGCGCTCAGGTAATCGTTGATTGCCCGCACGCGGCTGTCGGTCAGCATTGACTCCCTGAACTCATCGAGGCCTTTTCCTCCCGCAAACCAACGCGAGGGAACGATCATGGACAAGAAACGCGGGTCGAGTTTCTTGGCCTGCTCTACGAAGAGTTGATAGATCGGGGCGGCGCTGGTCCCATGACCGCCGTCGCTGAGCTGGTAGGGCGGGTTGCCGATGATGACGTCGAACTGCATGGTGTCTCCGAACAGCTCCGCGATGCGGGCTTTGATGTCGTCGGTGTGGATGAAGGCGTAGGCGTGAGTCTCAAGGTCGTCACCACGGGCGTAGTCATCCTCGCCTGCGCCGCAGTAGATGCACTTGCGGTTGGTATAGACGGCGACTTCCTCGCTGGTCAGTGGATCAGCACGGAACTCCCGCTTCCCGCCGCCCCAGGTGTGCTCGGTGCGCTCGAACCAGATGTTGCCGTCCTCGGTCGTGAATGACCTAGCGATCGAGTGCGGGCCGTTGGCGAACTTCGAGCAGTAGACGCTCCGGCGCGCGAGCAGCGCCGTGAGCTGGGTGATCCCGATGCCGAACACTTGGTGGGTGAGGATGTGATCGACGCGTTCGGTGAGGTCGGGGATCGTCAGGATCAGGCCGTCGGTGAGTCGGCGCACGATCTCGCGGAGGAACACACCAGACTTGGTGAACGGATCGAGGAACGTGACATCGGGGTTGGCCCAGATGTCGGCGCCGTCGTTGGCGTCTGCCCACGCGGCGGCAAGCGTGTCGAGCATCTGGTTCGCGAACTCCGGCGGGGTGAAGACCTCATCGTTGGAGAGGTTCGCGATGCAGGTCAAGACATCCGGGTTGTGCCCTCGGAGAGTCAAAGGTGCAAGGGTCACGCGGCGGCCTCGGCGATCTGAATGACGGTCATCGTCGGGTAAGTCTGCGCGGGGACGAACAGGTCCTCGTCATCGAGCTCGCCGAATAGGGTTCCCTCGTACGAGGCGCGCTGAGTGAGGTCGTCGTAGCGAAAGTCGCGCCTCTGGAACTTGCCTTTGCCGAGGTAGCCCCACTCAGGAAAGGTGATCGGCTGGCCGCTTGGCACGGTCATGGTCAAGGCATCGCCCTGGACGATGTTCACGGTGAGAACCGCGCGGGCCGCTCGTGCCCACTGGTCATCGTTGCCGATACCCAAGAACGTGTTGAACACCTCGGCGAGATTGTGACGGCACTCTTCGGCGTTGTCTGCGAGAAGTTCGATACCGTAGGTGCACATGAGCGCGAACAATGCGTAGTGGCGCTTCTCGAACTCGCTCTTGCCGTGCCGAAGCTCGACCGTGGCGAGCTTGCGAGCCAGGACGGGGATGAGGAAGTTGCCCGAGCCGCAGGCGGGTTCGAGTACGCGGGAGTCGATCCGCTCAGACTCGTGCTTAACGAGGTCGAGCATGTCCTCGACCATCCACGCCGGCGTGAACACCTCGCCGTGGTCCGCAACGCGTTGCTTGGACTTCACCAAGCGCTGGGCGTCTTTCAGGTTCATCTTCCCCCCTCCCGGTGCTCGTCGTTGTCATGAGCGTAGGAGCGTCCACCGACACCGGGATGGGCTACGTGGAGCTCTTGGTCACTGGCCGCCGCACCCGCGCGCACCCAGTCGTCTATCTCGCTGGCTTGGAACTTCCAGAGGCGTCCGACCTTGTGGGCGGGCATGGCCTTCTCGGCGATCCAGGTGTAGACGGTGTCTTTGGTGACCCCGAGGTGGGCGGCGATGTCGTCTGCGGACAGCCACGGCTCAGCCACGTTGGTCCTCCCTCGCTCAATGGCCCAGGCAGGCCAACACCCACGATGATACCGGCTGAGGTACGGCTTGAGTTGGGTTTCTCCGGGCGTGGCCGAACGAGACGGGTTTCGAGAGTGGCCGCTGCGTTCTGCCGATCAGCGTGGGATGCGCACCTTGAGCCAGGCGGTCACCGTGTTCCGCCAGCGGTCCAGATCGCTGTTCCAGCAGAGGGTGTGGCCGGCATCGAAGGTCTCAAGCTCAACGAGGTCCGGGCGAGCGTCTCGGAGTGCTTGTGAGAGCCGGATCGGCACGGAGTCGTCTCGGGTGCCGTGGAGGATCAGGGTCGGCGTGTTGAGCTCTACGGCTCGGGATGTCCAGTCGAAGGTGGGAAGTGGGATGCGTCCTGGCAGGCCGACTGTGCGTGCCAGTGGGTCGAGGGTGAGCCACGGGATCGCGAGGTGCCCGGCTGCTGCAGGCCATCCGCTGCGGGCGCAGTTGGACTTGATGACTTCGGTCCAGTTGAGGACTGGGGAGTCGAGTACGAGCGCGGCGATCAGTCCCGGATGTCGCGGGTGGTCGGCGAGCTGGAGAGCGACAGCGGCACCCATCGACCAGCCGAAGATCACGACCTGTTCGGCTCCTCGTCGGACGGCGTACCCGATGGCCTCGTCAACGTCGCTCGTCTCTGCGTAGCCGAAGGTCGTCCGGCCGGTGCCAACTCGCGGCCCTTCTGCTGTGTTGCGGTAGCTGACGACGAGGGAGGTGTAGCCGAGTTCGGTTGCGGCGAGGACGCCGCGGAGGGTGCCGGCGCGGGTGCTGCCGAGGCCGTGGATGTGGATGGCCCAGGTCGCGAGGTCGCCGTCGATGCGCCAGGCCGGGCATGGTCCTGCGGGGGTCGTGATGGTGATGTCGCGTGTGTGGAGTCCGGCGTCGGCTGGGGTGGCGTAGTAGATGCCGCTCCAGGAGGCGCAATCGCCGGTCTTCGGAGTGAAACCCGATGTGGTGCCCGTGATCCTGCGAGCGACGCGGGTGGGTCCTCGATCGACGCTATCTGTGGCGAGCTGCGCCCAGCCGCCGTGCTCGAACCAGAGATTGTAGATGCCTGGCGCGGCGGCCTGGTCGGTGCGGTCGAGCACGATCAGGTCGCCGTCGTCGGTGTACTCGACGCCTCGAACGGTGAGGTCGAACATTCGTGGGCCGACGGGTGCGGTGAGCCGCCGCGCGATGGCCCACCCGACCCCGGCAACCGCTGCCGCCGCGGCCCCAGCGCCGAGAGCGATGCGGCCTATCACGACTCCCGCTCCTCGACGTAGGGAACGGGCGAGGTCGTCGCGAGGGCACTGTCGCTTCCGACGAGGTGGCTCTCGGCGCGTTCGAGCAGGTCGCGGTCGTCGGTGCTGATGTCGAAGGTGATGCGAGGGTCGATCATCGCGTCGCGGATTTCGACGATCACTCGGTGGAGGTGCCCTTCGGGGTCTTCGCTACTGGCGGCGAGGGGGTCGGCCTGGCTCAGCCCGGGCCGTGCGCGCGTCGCCTGGTGCCAAAGCGACTCCAGCTGCGCTGTGAGGGCGACGGTCTGCCTCTGCCGGGCGCGGTGCTGAGCGCGACGGACGGCAGGCTGGATCGCGAACCCGGCACAGAGGAACACGAAGGTCAGGACGGAGAGCGGATCGTAGGCGGACTGGATAGTGTGCATGAGGTCGAGGTGGCCCGTGGCGTGGGCAACGTCCATGACGATCACGGCGAGGCAGAGCGCGACGCCGAACGCCGACCCCAGGCTCAACAGTGCCGCGGGGAGGTGCTGGATGCCGGTGTTGTGCCGGTACTGCCTTATGGCGAGGACGAGCATCGCCACGACAATGACGAGGCAGTAGGTGAAGTTGATGATCGAGTAGACCGCCGCCGCTGGCTGTGCGCCGAGGTCGATCATAAATCGTGTGGTAGTGGTGCCGCGGTCGATGAGCAGGAACGATGCGGTGATCGCGAGCAGCGCGACGAGCAGGACGGGGATGCTGACGGCGGCTCGGACGAGCCTGGGCCGGTACTCGCCGGTCTTCATGACGCCGCGGCCGAGGAAGAACAGCCCGGTCATCAGGAGCGCGTCCGCGATCAGGGTGGCGAGGTTGGTGCCACCGAGCAGTCGATCGACGGCGCTGTAGGCGGCATCCACGTTGAGCGTCATCGCGATGGCGATGGTGAGGGCGGCGTAGGTGATGCTTCGGTCGGTGCGTTTGCGTCGGAAGATGAGCAGGCTCGCCACGAGCGCCCACATGAGCGTTGCGACGAGCGTCTGGATCATCCGAATATCTCCGAGTATCTGGACTCTGCGAACACCGACCCTCGGATGCCGGCGGCGAGCCGGTCGGCGAGGGACTCGGCGGCGATCTCGGTTTCGCTGTCGAGGTCTTGCCGCCTGAGCAGGCGACCTCTGGTGTACGGCGGGATGTTGGGCAGCAGTACCTCCCCGACTGCACAGCCGTCGCCTTCGCCGTGGCCAAGGATCATGTGGGCGAGCTCGTGGAGCACGAACTGCTGGCGATGCAGCGCGGAGTCGCTGCGGGCGTGAAGCACGACGTCTTCGGCATCGGTGGAGAGCCAGAGCGCGCAGAGGCCGTCGTGGGTGTCGAGGTCTGCGAGTTCGACGACGCGGAGCCTACGGTGCCGCCGGTCTTGGACGGTGTGGAGGAGATCGTCAAGGGCGAAGGTATTGCCGAGCTCAAGGCCCGCGACGGCCGCCGATACGGTCTGTTCGATCTTCACGGTTCGCCCCTTCTCTGTAGGGAGCAGGGACCGGTGGCGGCTCCATCGTGCGGTACCGGTCAGTGCTCGGGCATGTGTGTCATTTCCTCGTCCAGGAACTTGGTGATGGCGTGGAGTGCTTTCGGCGAGATATCGCCGAGGGTGCGGGCAGCGTAGGACTTCACCTTCGCGGCACGCATGGACCGAACCAGGTCGAGCTGCGCAGAGACCTTCTCGGGAGTGGCAGCACCGTCCTCGCCGAGCAGGAACGCGGCGTCCACGTCGAAGAACTCCGCGAGCCCTTCGAAGACGGCGGGGTCTTGGACGTAGCGGTGGCCGTTGACCATGTACGTCCAGCGCGACCGCGACAGGTTGGTGCCTCGTTCTTGGAGGTAGCCGGCGATCTGCGAGTAGGTCGGCTCCGTGCCGGACTCGGCGACGGCGACATCCATCAGGAGCCGCAGACGTTTGGCGAGGTCTTCGGCCGCAGCCTGGCTCTCGTCTTCGGTCATGACGGTGACCCCCTTCCCTTCGCAACGGGCAAGGCATCGATGTAGTCCACCCAGAAGGTGGTTGTGCATGCTCAACCGTACTCGTTGAGCATGCACAAATCAAGGCTTGCGCATGCTCAACGGTCAGTGTTAGAACAGGACTCCGGGGCATTTTGAGCATGCTCAATGTTGCGTCCCGGTCTCGGCTCGGGCTGCCTCAAGGAGGTGAACGATGTCCAGCTCACGGTCTGGGCGCGGGTGTTCGCGCCTACCTGCCAGGTGTACCGCCGCGCGCAGCCGCGTCGCGGCCCGCCGAAGAGGAGGCCGGAGCATGGCATCGAACGAGGACGCCCGCGCGGCGCGAGAGGCGAAGCTCGACGAGCTGCACGAGAAGCTGACCGGCGCGGTCGAGTCGCTGGTCTCGGGTGACGACTGGCGGCAGGCGCTGGCCTTCGCGGCGCGGTTCCGGTCGCGGTCGTTCAACAACACGATGTTGATCTGGGTGCAGCATGAGGCGGCGTTCGAGGCAGGCCGGGTGCCCGAACCCTTCCCCGCTCTGGTTGCCGGGTATCGGCAGTGGCAGGGGCTGGGGCGGCAGGTGATGAAGGGTCAGCCGGGCTACATGATCTTCGCGCCCGTGACGGGCCGGTTCGCCACCGCGACCCCTGCCGATGCGGGCTCGTGGCGGCGGCTCGGGCCGAGGGAGACGCCGAAGGCCGGCGAGGTGGTGCGCTCGCGGATGGTCGGAGCCCGGCCGGCCTACGTGTGGGATGCCTCCCAGACCGACGGAGAACCATTGCCAGTTCCGCCCGCTCCGACGCTGCTGGAAGGCGAAGCACCCTCGGGGCTGTGGGACGGGCTGGCCGGGCAGATTCGCGGCGCGGGGTTCGAGGTGCTGCGGGTGCCACACGAGGGGATGATCTCCGGCGCGAACGGCATGACCGACTATGAGGAGCGCACGGTAGCGGTGCGGGAGAACATGGACCCTGCTGCGCAGGTCAAGACGCTCGCGCACGAGCTGGCGCACGTGCTGATGCACGATCCCGACGACGAGGAAGCACGTCAGCATCGCGGCATCCGCGAGGTCGAAGCCGAGTCCGTCGCGCTGATGATCGGTGCCGCGCACGGCATGGACACCACCGGGTACACGATCCCGTACGTCTCGACCTGGGCCGCCCGCGTGGACGGCCAAGAGCCCGTCCAGGTGGTGCAGTCCACCGGCGAGCGGGTGCGGAAGACCGCGCTGGCGATCCTCGACCAGCTCGACACGCTCCAGGTCGGCGACGGCACCCCGCCCGGACTCGAACGCGACGCTCCCAGTCCGCGCACCTCCCGTACGGCTGCGAACTCGGTGGAGACCGATCGTCCGCGTGCTGCGTCGGCGCCAGCGCTGGCAGGGCGGAGGCTGTGATGCCCGAAGCATTCGATGTCCTGGCGGCGCTCATTCGCGTGGATCGTTCACCGAGCCTGGGGCTCGCGGCGCGGAGCCTCGCGGCGGCTGGCGTGCCCGTGTTTCCGTGCGTCGTCGAGGGGAAGCGTCCGCTGACCCGCCGTGGGTTCCTCGATGCGAGCAGCGACCCGGAACAGGTTGCCGCGTGGTGGTCGCGCACACCGAACGCGAACATCGGCATCCCGACCGGCGCTCCATCCGGCGTTGTCGTCGTCGATGTCGATGTCCACGGCCCCCACGACGGCCGCGCGGCGTTCCAGCGCGCCACCGACGCGGGGCTCGTCGATGGCGCGGGTCTGCTCGTGCGCACACCCACCGGAGGCGCGCACGTGTACTTCCCGGCGACCCCGGGCCGCGAGCAGCGGTCGTGGCAGGCAGCCACCGCGGGCGTCGACTTCCGGGGCGACGGCGGCTACATCATCGCTCCTCCCTCCCGGCGAATCATCGACGGCAGTGTGTGCCGCTACGAGGTCGCGGACATCGCCGCGCACTCGGTCGGTCATGTGGACGCGGCCCGTCTGCGGGACTTCCTCGACCCGCGCCCCGTCGCTCCACTACGCGCCAGCAGCGGCTCGATGGATGAGGATGCTGAGCGGTTGGCGACGTGGGTCGCTGGGCGGGGTGAGGGCGAGCGGAACCGAGGCCTGTTCTGGGCTGCCTGCCGCCTCGCAGAGAACGGCGTCTCGCCCGCCGAGGCGCTCGATGCGCTGGGTGCTGCGGCACAGTCGGCGGGTCTGGGTGATCGCGAGATCACCACGACCGTGCGCTCCGCCTACCGAGCCACCCAGCCCGCATCCGAAGTGACGCCCGGCGGCCGGAGCCAGAGCGCGGGTCGGTGGTTCGGTCGCTCGGCGAGCCCACCGTCCGCAGCCTTGGGGAGGGCTGGGCTGTGAGGCGTGAATCGGGAGGGCGGCGCTGGGCCGCGATGACGGCGGTCGCGGGGACGGTGTTCATCGCCGCCGGGGCGTTCTGGCTGTCGTTCACGTCGTTGGCCGATCTGGCTGCTCGCTCCGGGATCGGGGCTGGGCAGGCGTGGGCGTGGCCGCTGATCGTGGACGGCATCATCGTCGTCGCCACGGTTGCCGTCGTCGCGCTCGCCGGGCAGCGCTCGGCCTGGTATCCGTGGGCGCTGCTGGTAGGCGGCGCGCTCGTGTCGGTGACGGCGAACGCCATTCATGCTGTCGTCGCCGCGGACGCCGACGTGCCAAGGATGCTCGCGGCCTCGGTCGCCGCGGTGCCGCCCGTCGTGCTGCTGGCCATCACGCACCTGACCGTGATTCTCACCCGCACCACCGACCCCCATGCGGAACCCGCCACTGCCGACTCGTTCTCGACGAACACCGCGGATTCGATGCCTGCGCTGCCGCCTGGCGAGATGGAGGCCAACCGTCGCGATGAGGGTGTGGCGGATCGGCGGGCGCTGGGGTGGGAGCTGCGCGAGGCGGGCTGGTCGAACAAGCGGATCGCCCGCGAACTCGGGGTGCATCCCTCGACCGTGGGCCGCTGGTTCGCCGTCGCGCACCTCACTGACACCACTGACACCGCCGACGAGCGGGAGGAGACGATCCCATGAACACCACTGAGAACCCCCAGCGCAACGATTCCTCGAGGCCCGATCCCGCACGGCTGGTGCCCGAGGAGCCGCGGGAGCGCCCCGAGTCGGTCGAAGTGATGAGTACGCCGGAGGCGGTGCGGGCCGCGCCGGTCGCCCGCGACGACAAGCGGCACGCGCTCGTTCGTGGGCGAGGCGTGGAGTGGGTGCGCCCCACTGACTTGATCGCCCGGCACTCGGCGCACGCGGCCGGGCGGGGTCTCGACTTCCAGGCCGAGCTGGCACGCCGCACCCGCACCCCGCTCGGTGCAGGTGTTCGTCGTCTCGGGGATCGCGCCCGGCGGTTGCCGCCGATCTCGGCGTTCGGGTGCAGCACCGCACCTGCCTCGCAGGTGTCCCGCTCCGGGGTCTCGATGAGTTGACGGTGGTGACAGGTCATGGCTGCGACGGCATCGGCATGCAGGACGCGCTCGTGGGAGCGAGTGCGCACCTGCCTGCCAGGAGGTGCCGACACCATGACCAGACCAACCAGCACCAGCACCGAGCAGACGGCCGACGGGGCTGAGGACTTCACCACCGGCGAGGGCCTGCGTGCCCTGCTCAATCGCCTCGCCGAGGGCGGCGAGGATGCCTGGGTTCACGACCCGGTGGCCCGCGACCTGATGGAGTTCGCCGCCGACAAGTACCGCGCTCTCGCGAGGAAACACAGGCTCGACACCTGGGAAGCGGTGACGGCGGCGTTCGACGCGATGCAGTACCGCTCGACCCGCGAGGCCAACGATCCGTGGGCGATCATCACCCACGCCGTGCGGATCACCTGCGTCTACGAGGAACGCGCCCAAGGCCTGCTCTGCTCGGTGCACCAGGCTCGTCGCGCGCACGTTTCGGCGTTCCACGATCCTGAACGGTTCTCCGAACGCGACACCGCGCTGGCCGACTATCATCCCGCGTTCCACACCACCGACCTGCGTCCCAGCGACCTCGAACCGGAACCGCGCGACAGTCTCGGGTCAGCGCAAGCGTGCATGTCCGCTGGATCGGCGGCCGAGGACGCCATCGCGATGCTGTGCCTGCTCGACTGGCCCGCCGACACCGCACGGGCCGCGGTCGAGCACGTCTGCGGGGCGTTGACGAAAGCCGGCACCCGCCAGTCCGCCTACGAGACGCTGCGCCGCGACCGGCACGCGCGGGCACTGCTCGACCTCCCGCGCCGCTCCTGGGCCGCACTGCTGAAGGCGCTGCTCGGGAACCCGCACCCGGCCTACGTCGCCACCAGCAGCGGTCGCGGCATCCTGCTCCGGCTGCTGCTGGGCGAAACGCTCGACCTACTGCTCCGCGACGACGATCTGATCCTCGCGCTCGCTCTGGCCGCTCCGAGTGGTGGAGGCGGTGAGTCGTCGTGACCGAGCCACAGATCGGCAGCATCCAGCTCGACCGCACCGTCGAGTCGATCCTCGTCGGCACCCGGCACCGCGCCGACCTCGGCGACATCGACGCCCTCGCGGCATCCATCGGGCGCGACGGATTGCTGCAACCACTCACCATCACGATCGACGGCGTACTGGTGTGCGGGGCACGACGCCTGGCCGCGATCAAGAAGCTCGGCTGGCGCACCGTCAACGTGTGGGTGCGCAGCGGCCTGTCCGACCGGCTCGGGCAGCTCCTCGCCGAGCAGGACGACAACATGCTCCACAAGCCCTACACCCAGCTCGAAGCCGCCGGCCTCTACCGCGAGATCAAGCAGGTCATGGCCGAAGACGCCGCCCGTCGCAAGAGCGCGACCCAGTTCAGCAGCGAGAACCAGCCAGGAAACGACGGTGGTGCAAAATTTGCACCACCGTCGAGCGGGCCGCTTGGGAAGGCCCGGGAGCAGGCGGCGGCGATGATTCCGGGTGGCGCGTCGCACACGACGCTGGAGAAGATCGGCTACCTCGAAGACATCGCTGGCAACCCTGCTCTGCCAGAGACTCTGCGCGCCGAGGCCGCCGCCGGGTTGGGTCGGATCGAGGCCGGTGACGCGGTGCATCCGATCTATCAAGCGATCCGCGATGCCGACACCGCTGCGCGGGAGCGGCGCGAGGCAGAGATGCACGCTCGCGCCGAAGCAGCCGTGGCCCAGGCGAAGTCGATCAAGAAGGGCAAGCGCACCCCACCCAAGCCGTTGCCGCTCGTCACCGGCGACGGCCAACCCGTCCGCTACCCGCTTCGCGCGTTCGTGCAGACCTGGGGCGAGCTCACCAACTGGTGGACCCACTACGACGCCGACACACTCGCCGCCGAGTTAACCGACGAGCAGTTCGAGAACTTCCTCACCACCACCGACGGCACCGTCCGGTTCGCCGACGCCCTCCGTGCCGCACGCGAAGACGCGGTGGAGCGGCCACGACTCCGCGCGCTCTGACCGCTGGCATGGGTGTCGGATGTGCACCTGCTCGGCATGAGCCCTGCACCCACCGATCCCCGGAACCGCCGCCGACTCGTCGCCCTCATCGCCGCCGGCATCGTCCTGCTGCTCCTCGCCAGTGTCGGCGTCTACGGACTCCTCACCGGCCCCCGCACCAGCACCAGCACCGATCCCGGCCCGGAGCCTGGCCCGACCACGACGGCACCGCCGACCGTGGCACCGAGCACGCCCCGGACACCACGGGTTCCAGCGGTTCCGCGTTCGGTAGACCCCGAGACCTTCGCTCGCGGCGTCGCGTCCACGCTGTTCGCGTGGGACACCGCCTCGGGGCTGTGGCCGCTGGACTACAGCCCGACGATCCTCGCGGTCGGTGACCCCAGCGGGGACGAACAGGCGGGGCTGGCCTCCGACGTAGCCGTCTACCTGCCGACCCGAGACGCCTGGATCGAGCTGCGGCAATACGCCACCCGCCAACACCTCACCATCGAGGCCGCGTACGTCCCCGACGGCTGGGCCGACGCGGCAGCGCAGGCCCAGCCGGGGCAGCTCGCGGCAGGAACGACGGCCGTCACGATCGAGGGCACCCGCTACCGTGCCGGGGTCTGGAACGGGCAACCGGTCACCAGCGAGCATCCGGTCGCGTTCACCGTGTTCGTCGTCTGCGCCCCGACCTACCCGACCTGTCATCTGCTGCGGCTCTCGCAGCTCGACAACCCGCTGCGCTGAAGGGCTGGCGTCGTGTTCCGCAAAGCCACCATCGCAGCGCTGGCACTGCTGTTCTTCGCCCCCGCCGCCACGCTCCTCGGGATCGGGGTGCTGATGAACCCCGCCGCTGCGTACTGCGCCACACCTGCCGGGAGCGTGAACCTCGGACCGATCCCGGACGCGCTCACCGTGACCACCGCGAACGACGAGACCTTCACGCTGAATCGTCAGCAGCTCACGCACGCGGCCACGATCATCACGGTCGGCAACGGCATCACCAACGTGGGCAGGCCGGGAATCAAGATCGCGCTGATGGCCGCGCTCACCGAGTCCACGCTGCGGATGCTCACCAACACCGGCACCTACCCCGACTCGGCGAACTACCCGAACGACGGCAACGGCGGCGACCACGACTCCCTCGGCCTGTTCCAGATGCGCCCCCAATCCGGGTGGGGCACCGTCGCCGAGTTGATGGACCCGAACTATCAGGCGCAGGCGTTCTTCGGCGGGCCGACCGGCCCGAACTACCCCTCGCCGCGCGGGCTGCTCGACATCCCCGGCTGGCAACAGATGGACCCTGGCGAAGCCGCCCAAGCCGTCGAGGTCTCCGCCTTCCCCGACGGCTACCGCAACTACGCGCCCGTCGCCGACAGCATCCTCGCCGCCCTCACCACAGGCGGCGGTGCCGCTAGCGGCGCGGGCGGCCCGGCGGTCTTGTCGTCGCGGGTGGTGTTCCCGCTGCCCGAGGGCACCTGGGTGCTGACCTCGCCGTTCGGGATGCGAGTGCACCCGATCACGGGCGAACGGAAGATGCACACCGGCACCGACTTCGCCGCGCCCGACGGCACGCCGATCCTCGCCGCCGCGGATGGCACCGTGACCGTCGCGGAGTTCTCCGGTGGGTACGGCGGCCTCATCGTCATCGAGCACACCATCGACGGCCAGACCGTCGCCACGGCCTACGCGCACATGTGGCAGAGCGGCATCCACGTCCGTCCCGGTGACCGCGTGAACGCAGGGCAGCACATCGGCGATGTCGGCTCCTCGGGCATGAGCACCGGCGCACATCTGCACTTCGAGGTCCGGCCCGGCGGCACGAACGGGGAAGCCATCGACGCCGCCGCCTGGCTCAATGAGCACGGGGCTGCGAACCTGCCGACAGCGACCAGCGGATCACCCGCCGCCTGCAACAACACCACTGCGGGCACGCCGACCGGCGTCGATGGAGACCCCGACCGGCTCGTCGACGATCCCACCAGCTCGGGCAAGATCACCGCCCGCATGCTCCACCTCTACCAGCAGACCCTCGCAGCGTTCCCCGACACCGGCTGGGGCTGCTACTCACCACGCCCCGGCACCAAGTCCGAGCATCCCCTCGGCAGGGCTTGCGACATCACCTTCGGCAACCGCATCGGCCAGCGACCCACCCCGGCACAACTCGACGCCGGCTGGAAGGTCACCAACTGGATGAAGGACAACGCCGACGTGCTCGGCGTCGAGTACCTGATCTGGCAAGGCCAAATCTGGTCCGTCGCCCGCGACGCCGAGGGCTGGCGGCCATACAACGGCGGAGGCATGCACGACCCCGCCTCCATCACCGGCGGCCACTACGACCACCTCCACCTCACCGTCAAGGCAGGGTGACCTGCAATGGGTGTCTTCCCCGACTTCGACGGACTCGGCGGCATCGGCGACCTCCGCGCCGTGGTCGGCGCGCTCCTGACGTTCGTCCTGATCGTGGCCGTCCTCATGCTCATCGTCTCCGCGATCGTCTGGGCGATCGCGACGGCCCACGGAAACTACGCGACCGCCAGCAAAGGCCGCATCGGTGTCCTCGTCTCCGTCGGCGCGGCCGTCCTCGCCGGAGGCGGCGTGGCCTGGATGAACTGGCTACTCACAGTCGGTTCAAGTTTGTAGCTGCGGCTTCGCGGTCATCGGTCTGATTCCTCCGCGTCGGCGCTCGCTGTCTCGCACTGGTCGAGCAGGCGCGCGAGGTAACTGTATGCCGCGAGGCGCTCCATCGCTTCCTGCTCGGACAGTTCGGTGCGCGTGTGCGTCGTCACGTTGCGGACCGTGAGGTTCAGACCAGTGGCCAGCGCGTTGAGGGCCTTAGCGAGCGGTTCAAGACCGCCGCGCATGCTCTTCACCGTCTTGTCATCCGACCCTCCCGGCCAGGTGAGCTTCGGCTTGCCCGGTTCAGGAGCGCCCGACGATAACGTCTGCTGCCAGAAGACCGTGTCATCGACATCGTTCCGGCCGAGACGTTCCTTCCAGTGGACCGTGAGGCCTTCGGCTGCTTCACGAACTGCAACTCGGTACTGATGCGTCGTCCAATGGGCGGAAGCACCAGCCCAGACCACGGGGTGAAACTGTGCGGGAGCGAAGGTCGGAAGGTCAGAGTCGGTACGTGACTCGGCGTCGACGATCATCGCGTCGAGCCTGCCCTTGACGTTGGCGGTCGTAGTCCGAATATCCCGAGGCGCGATGGGGGCCTTGGGCGCAGACATAAATGACCAGTTAGAGATCGGGTCGATCGCTCCGAGACCAGCGATCCCAATGTAGGCACCGGTCACTGACACAGCGCTCGCCGCCAGGCCAGCAGCCTCCGCGACACCGAGTTCGAGCCGTTGAACCTCGCTCTGGTCCTGGCCTTCCTTTGTCCACACAGTAGGAAAGAGGCCGCGCGCCGACATGTGATCCGACTCAACCTGAGTGCTCATCCAGGCGTCGAACGCTTCCTCGAACTTCTCAACAGCGGCACGCAACCGCTGGAGGTAATCCACCCCGTACTGACTCATGTTCCTTGCACCTCTCGTCCGGCGGTCCCGTGCGGGCGAGCGACGCACAGATACTCCAAGGCTACGGGCGGCCACCGACAGGGACGGCGACGAGCGCGCACCTGTCGCGTGTACCCCGTCTGCGAGTTCGTGGGCGGGCCGCCCGTCGCCAAGGAGACCTACCGTGTTCGATCTGCTCGCCAACGTCATGTCCGCGCCGCTGCTGGTGCCAATGGACATCAACATCGACCCCAACACCAACGGCCTGCCGGGGATCAACCAACTGCGCACCATCGTCGGCGCGGTGATGACCATCGGCCTCATCCTGTCCGTGCTCGCGCTGATCGTGTCCGCGATCGTGTGGGGCTTCGGCGCGAACTCCTCCAACCCACACCTCGCCTCGCGCGGGAAGATCGGCGTCCTCGTCTCCTGCGGCGCTGCGGTGATCTGCGGCTCGAGCGTGACGCTCATCAACTTCTTCTGGAACGTCGGCCAGTCCGTCTGACCCGCCCCATCGTCGTCGAGAGCTGGTGTTCGTGATGGGCGTGTGCGACGTTCCCGTGATCTCCTCGGTGTGCGATGCCGTCGGCGAAGGAGCCGCGTCGTTGGTCGCGGCCCCGTTCGACTGGCTCGCGCAGGCGATGGGTGCCGCCGCCGGGTGGCTGTTCGAGGCGGTCTGGTCGGTCTTCGACACCACGACGCTGGTGGATGTCACCAAGCCCGGCTACATCGCCGTCTACAACCTGCTGTTCGGCATCGCCGTCTTCGTGATGCTGATCTTCTTCTGCCTCCAACTCATCACCGGGCTGATCCGCCGCGACCCCACCGCCCTGACCCGCGCCGCGCTCGGCCTGGCGAAGTCCGTCCTCGGATCGTTTGTCGTCATCACGCTCACGGCACTGCTGCTGGAAGTCGTCGATCAACTGTGCATCGGGATCGTGCAAGCCGCCGGAGAGACCACCGAGTCGATGGGCGACAAGATCGCCCTCCTCGCCGCAGGGCTGGTCGGCATCAACATCGCCGCTCCCGGTGTCGGCGCCATCATCACGATCTTCATGGCTGGCCTCGCGATCACCGCCGCCGCGATCGTGTGGCTGTCCCTCCTCGTCCGGAAAGCGCTCCTGCTGGTGGCGGTCGTGTTCGCGCCGCTCGCGTTCAGCGGTGCCTCGTGGGACGCCTCGCGGGGGTGGATCGGGAAGTGGGCGATGTTCGTCGTCGCGCTGATCTGCTCCAAGCTCGTGCTCGTCGTGATGTTCCTCGTCGCGATCACCCAGGTCTCCGCACCGATCGACGCCGACCTCGCCTCGGTCAGCGATCCCATCGCGGGGATCGTGCTGATGGCGATGGCCGCGTTCGCCCCGTATCTCACGTACAAGTTCATCGCGTTCGTCGGGTTCGACATGTACCACGCGATCGGCTCCGAGCAGGACGCCAAGAGCGCACTCAACCGCCCGATCCCCGTCCCGACCAAGCCGCAAGGAGGCGGCGATCGGAAGAAGGTGCTCGACGGGAGCAGCAGTGGCGGCGGGAACGCGGGCGGAGGCTCCGGTGGAGGAAGTAGCACACCGCCACCGCCGAAGACCCCGGCACCGGCACCCGCCGCGGGTGGTGGAGGTGCCGCCGCAGGCGGGGGCGGCGCGGCCGCGGCCGGCCCCGTGGCCGCAGGGGTGGTGGTCGGGGCGAGTGTCGCCAAGGGTGCCGCGACCGCCGGGCCGAAGGCCGGAACGGCGCTGGGAACCCAGGGCGAGCACGCCGCCGACGCAGCCGCGCAGACAACGCCACCGCCCGCCGCCTCACCTGCGGCACCGCCGTCAATCTCGGCACCACGACCGCCGAGCACCGACCCGTCACCGCCGCCGAAGCAGCCCCCGCCGCCCGCGCCACGCCCACCAAAGGAGTAGATGATGAGCAGCACGAACCAGGACCGGCCCACTGCGGGTGAACTCGTGCCGGTGAAGTTCTCCCGCCTCACCCGCCGCGGCGTCCTCCTCGGCCTGTCGCTGACCCAGCTCATCACACTCGCCATCGGCGGAGCCACACTCATCGGCGCGTTCTACGCCGGAGGTGGGATGCTGCTCGCCTACAGTGCCCCGATCTGGGTACTCGCCGCCGCGCTGACTTGGATACCGATCGCGGGCCGGCCGATCGTGGAGTGGCTGCCCATCGCCTGCTGGTGGCTGTGGCGTACCACCGGCGGACAACTGCTGTACCGGCGCAGGATCGTCGTCCCGCGCCCCGTCGGCACCCTCGCACTGCCCGGCGACATGGCGCGACTGCGCGAGTACACCGACCCCGACACCGGAGCGGGGATGATCCACGACCCCCACGCCGCCACGTTGACCGTGGTGTGCGAGGTCACCCATCCCGCGTTCGTGCTCCTCGATCCCGGCGAGCAGGAACGCCGCGTCAGCTCCTGGGGCCGGGTGCTGGCCACCGTCTGCCGCTCCGGGCGGATCGCGACTCTTCAGGTCTTGGAGCGGACTCTGCCGGACTCCGGCACCGGACTGGCCGAATGGTGGGCCACCCACGGCACCCCGGACGGATCATGGGCGGCCGACACCTACGCAGAACTCATCGACCGTGCCGGACCCGCCGGCGAACGCCACGCCACCACCCTCTCGCTGTCACTGGACATGAAGACCAGCGCTCGGCAGATCAGGACCGCGGGCGCCGGGATGCGCGGTGCTGCCGCCGTGCTGCGCCAAGAGATGAACACTCTCATCGCGGCGCTTCGCTCCGCCGACCTCTCGCCGTCGGGATGGCTGACACCAGGGCACATCGCGGTGATGCTGCGTTCCGCCTACGACCCAGCGATCGCCGCCACGCTGGAACGGCACGGCAGGCTCGGCCAGTCCCTCGCGACCGCAGGGCCGGTTGCGGTCACCGAGACCTGGGGCAAGCTGCGCACCGACTCCGCCCACCACGCGGTGCTCTGGGTCAGCGAGTGGCCCAGGTCGCTCGTCTATCCGGGATTCCTGTCGCCCGTGCTGCTGTCCACCGGCATCCAGCGGTCGTTCTCGCTGATCTGCACCCCGATGCGCTCCGATGCCGCTGCTCGCGACATCCGCAGGAAGAAGGTCGAGCACATCTCCGACCAGGCCCAGCGCGCGAAGATCGGCCAGATCGAGGACGCCTCGCAGACCGCCGAGTATCACGACGTGCTCCAGCAAGAAGCCGACCTCACCGCCGGCCACGGCATCCTCCGCTACACCGGCCTCATCGCCGTCTCTGCGCCCACCGGCGAAGAGCTCGATGCCGCCGTCGCCGCGATCGAGCAGGCCGCGATCCAAGCCTCCTGTGAGACGCGGCTGCTCGTCGGCCAGCAAGCCGCCGCCTTCACCGCCGCCGCGCTCCCGCTCTGCCGGCGGGTCTGAGTTCAGCCTTCAGGGCTGACGAGGATCGTGGCTGATGGATCGACATCGGGTGCCCAAGCAAGGGTCGGCAGGTCAGCGCTTTCCAGTCCCGCGAGTTCGAGCGCAGCCTGTCCCGACAGATGCGAAGAGATGATGGACTGCCCGTTTGCGACTGCCGCGTAGAACTGTGCGGCGTAGTTGATCGCATCGGCGTCTTCGATGCTGTCGGCCATCCCGATCGCGAACGGCACGACTCGAGCCACCAGGTCGTCGATCTGGGCTGCGGAGCGACACGAGTTCAGCAGGACGAGGAGCGGAGGATCGTCGGTTGCGCTGATCGCGCGTGCGAAGGCTAGCGCCGTCACGATCACTCCCTCGTGGGGTTCGTCTGCTTCATCCTCAAAGACGATCAGGTCGTCGTTGCTGTGGCCCGAGAAGTGGACCACGTGAGGACGGAACTTCGTGATGCCGTCCAGTAGGTCAGCCGTAGTTGCTGCTGGCCGCACATCGAGTTCGATCTGGTCACGGTGCAAAGCCGACTCGACCGCTGCCCGGATGCGCTTCTGCTCCCTTCCAACGCGGAGGTCACCTTCGGCCGAAGCACCCAGCATGAGCACTCGGAGCTTCTCCGGCTTGGGCGCTGGGAGCTGACGCAGCGCGTGACTGACGGCTACCTCGGCACCGCTGATCCGCGATTCAAGCTGGGCACGTTCAGCCGCCGCCCGCCGGTCGGCACGCTGCTGCTCGCTCTTTCGGCGTCTCTCGGCGGCATCGGCCTCCGACTGTTCGGCACGGGAGAGCTTGGTCTGTAGCGCGGCCTCGTCCTTCGCGTAGCCGGCTGCCCGGGTCTGCCAGCGGCTGGCCTCCTTGCCCGCAGTCTCCGCTTCCTTCTCGCGGCGCTCGGCGTCCCGCAACTTGCTGCTGCGGGTGGAACTGCTCGTCGTCTTTGCGGCAGCCTGCCGCGCCTTGGCGGCATCGGCTCGCTTCGAGGACTCCTTCGACCGGTACTCACCCGCCTTCTTGTCCGCGTCGATCCGCTGTTTGCGCTTGCGGTCAAGCTGTCCTCGGTACTGACTTGCGCTCACTCTGTCGGGCTCCTGCCTCGTTTGCCCTCGTGTCATCTACAACGCTAGGCCGCACCACCGACATTTTCCGTTCGCTGGTGCGCACCTCCCCGTCATACGGCACCAGGAGGTCACCATGCCTACGTTCTTCGATTCGACTGCCGACGCCGCCGAGGCGTCCGAAGCCTTGCGCGGCCTCGCGCACGCGAGCCGGGGCTTCGATCAGCCCGCCGAGATGTACGGGGTGATCGGTGATCTGTCCTCGGGCATGCGCTCGCTGCGGCAGGCGCTCGACCAGATCGCCGATGTTCACGAGCGCAAGGCCGCGCACGCGTTCAACGACGCCGGAAGCCACGAGGCAGGCGTGCGGGAGGCGCTCGCTGCTGCGGAAGAGTTGCGTCAGGCCGCGAACCTCGTTAACCGGGCCCACGACCGGCTCGCGGAAGGCTTCATCGCCGCGGGGCGGATCGCCTGGCACCCCGAGCCCGCCGTCGAGGAGGTCATGCCGTCGCGGTGGGTCAGCGTGGTGTTCCTCCAGGGCGAGGAGGCCGACCGGCCGTTGCACATCCTGGGCGAGCTGGGACACGTGGATGCGGTGGACTTCCTCGCGCAGTGGGACTACGGCGACGAGACCACGCAGGCCGCGCTGGAGAACGGGTATGTCTACGACAAGCCCGGCGAGGGCACCAACGATCGGGTTGCGCTCTCGGGCGACTACGCGCTGGTCGTCAACCCGCATATCGGCTACGTCTCGCTGCTGCGCCGCTACACCGAACCAGAGGCCGAGCCCCAGGATGCCGAGCTGGTCGAACCGGCTCCGGTGCAGCCGGGGCCGGAGCTTCTGGTGTCGTACTCGTCGCCGGGCGCTCCGAAGCGAGCCGACCCGCCGACCCCGAAGCGGGATGGGTCGTGGTTCGAGCCGGCCAAGATCACGGCGGTCAAGCAGTCGCGGGGGCTGGTGCGGTGACCGAGGATCGCGCGCGGCTGCATACCGCTGTCCTGGTGGCACCGTCGAAGGAGCGGCGGAAGCTCCGCAAGCAGCGCCGCAAGGCCGAGGCCCGACTCCACGCCGAGCAGCGAAGGACCGCGCTCGCCGCCGCGAAGGCAAAGGCCGAGGAGGAGCGTGCCGAGCGCCGCGCGACGGTCTACCTGCCGAAGGCAGGCGAGTCCGGCGCTGCGCGGCTGCGCACTCCGGGCCGGTTCCATCTGACGCGGCATCAGGACACGTCGGCGACGCTGGCGGGTGCGTACCCGTTCGTCGCCGAGGGCGGTCTCGGCGCCGATGGCGTGTTCGTCGGCCAAGACCTCTACTCGGGCGGGAGTTTCGTCTACGACCCGTGGGTGCTCTACGCACGCGGCATCATCACCGCACCCAACGTGGTGCTGGCCGGGATCGTCGGCTCCGGCAAGTCATCGCTGGCCAAGTCCCTCTACACGCGCTCGCTACCGTTCGGACGGCGCGTATACGTGCCCGGCGACCCGAAGGGCGAACACACCGCCGTCGCCAACGCCGTCGGTGGACGTGCCATCGTCCTCGGTCACGGACTCAACACTCGCCTGAATCCGCTCGATGAAGGCCACCGGCCCAGCGGTCTCTCGGATGAGCAATGGGCGTCCACTGTCGCAGCCCGACGGCGTGACCTGATCGGCGCACTCGCGGAGACCGTGCTCGCGCGGGGATTGTCGCCGTTGGAGCACACCGCGATCGACATCGCCCTGACCCAGACCGTGCGGGAGAACGATGTGCCGATCCTGCCGATGGTCGTTGACCGCATCCTCGCCCCGAGCGCGGATGCCGACGGCCGGTTGGCCGAGGACGGCAGGCTCGTCGGCCACGCGCTGCGCCGTCTCGTGGCCGGCGACCTGGCCGGACTGTTCGACGGGCCTTCGACGGTCGCGTTCGACCCGTCGCTGCCGATGATCTCGCTCGACCTCTCGCGCGTCACCGAGAACTCGACGCTCATTTCGGTGTTGATGACGTGCTCGTCGGCGTGGATGGAGTCCGCGCTGCTCGACCCGAACGGTGGACAGCGGTGGGTGATCTACGACGAGGCCTGGCGGCTCATGTCCCATCCAGCGCTGCTGCGGCGGATGGATGCGCACTGGCGACTCGCGCGGCACTACGGGATCGCGAACATGCTGATCTTCCACAAGCTCACCGACCTCGACAACGTGGGCGACCAAGGCTCAGCCATGCGCTCCCTGGCGAACTCACTACTCGCGAACGCGGAAACGCGGATCGTGTACCGGCAGGAGTCCGACCAGCTCGGACCGACCGCGACCGCCCTCGGTCTGACCGGCACGGAGCAGCAGCTCTTGCCGAACCTTGGCGTCGGCCAAGGGCTGT
This sequence comes from Raineyella sp. W15-4, assembly GCF_033170155.1. GTDB lineage: Bacteria > Actinomycetota > Actinomycetes > Propionibacteriales > Propionibacteriaceae > Raineyella. The sequence continues at coordinate 1,183,260 of NZ_CP137079.1, forward strand.
GGCGGATCAAGGCCAGGAGCTTCGTCTGCCAGCACCAACTCCACCCCGACGAACTCGCCCTGTTCGACACCAGCAGCCGCGCCGCAGGAGGACACCGATGAACCTCACCGGCCCGCGCCGATCCACCCCGAACGAAGACGATGCCACGGCTCCCGTCGAGCTGCCGCACGTCCTCGTCACCGTCGCTGCAGACGGCACCCTCACCGCCACGGTCGATGGAACACCGTTCGCGTCGCCGGACGCGGGCGACTGGACGCGCGCGACGTTCGGGCCGCTCATGGATGCCATCACCAACGACCGCACCATCGCAGTCCGAGTCGAGGTGCGCGAGAACGACGGCAGCGTCTTCACCGACATCCTCCGCACCCGCAAACCCCGACGCGCAGTCGCACCGTCCGAGACCCCTGCGCCGGAAACTCGTCGAAGTCGCCACGCCCGACGGGTGCCGCGCTTGGCTGAGGTCACCGCGGGCGGGTTCGTGCCTGGCGAGGATGTCGCTGTCGCGACGATCGTCTCCCACACCGACGCTACCGGGACCGGCGAAGCCCGGACGCTCATCGACCTCGACGACCTACCCGACGGCACACACGAGGTGATCCTGTTCGGGCGCATCTCGGGCACGCTCGCGGTGCGGCGGCTGACATGAACCAGCGGCAGGCCGGGGGCATGGGCGACGAACTCACCAATGCCGCCCTCATTGGGCTGATCGGCATGTTCGGGATCGCCCTCGTTCTCCGCGCCGGTGGCAGTGTCGCCGCGTTCCTCACCGGCACACCCCAGCCAGACGCCGGCGCAGCGGCGGGACTCGCCGTGCTGTTCAACCCCGGCGACCCGGCAACCGCGCTCGGTGCCGACGGTCTCAACCCGGTCGCCTACTGGCTCGTCAGCGCGGCACTGCTCGGCGGACTCGCCACCGGGATCGTCTGGGTGTGGATCGTGCTGCGCCGCCACACGCGGAAGACCGAGACCGACCCGCACCGCCTTGCCGGGATCGCGACCAGCCATGAAGTCAAGACCGCAGCATCCGCGAAGGCACTGCTGCACCGCGCGGCCACACTGCGCCCCTCCTTGGAATCACCAGCCCCGCAGGATGTCGGCTACCTCCTCGGTGCCAGTCGCGGGACGGAGGTCTGGGCATCTGTCGAAGACTCGATCCTGCTGATCGGCCCACCCCGCTCAGGCAAGGGCCTACATGTCGTCATCAACGCGATCCTCGACGCACCCGGAGCGGTCGTCACCACCAGCACCAGGCCCGACAACCTCACCGCGACCCTCCGCGCCCGACGCCGCAGGGGCGGACCGGTCGCGGTGTTCGACCCGCAACACCTCGCCGAAGGCATCCCCGCCGGGCTGCGCTGGTCGCCCATTCGCGGCTGTGACGATCCGCTGACCGCGATGATCCGCGCTAACGGCCTCGCAGCCGCCACAGGACTCAGCGCCGGAGGGGTCGAGTCCGGCGGGTTCTGGGAAGGCAAAACCCGCACCGCACTCCAAAGCCTGCTGCATGCCGCCGCGCTCGACGGCCGCCAGCCAGCCGAGCTGTTCAGATGGACCCTCGACCCCAGCGCCGCGTCCGAAGCCGTCGCCATCCTCAACTCACACCCGAACGCGGCGATGGGCTGGGACGACTCCCTGGCCGCGATGATCGACGCCGACCCCAAGACCCGCGACAGCATCTGGCAAGGCGTCTCCCTCGCACTGGCCGCACTGGCCGACCCGCGCGTGCTCGATGCCGTCACGCCAGGCCCGCACGAGCACTTCGACCCCGAGACCTTCCTCACCGAACAAGGCACCCTGTACCTGCTCGCCACCGGAGCAGGAGCAGGAGCCTCGGCATCGCTGGTCGCGGCGTTCGTCGAAGACCTCATCGAAACCGCCCGCCGACTTGCCGCCCGCTCGCCCGGAGCACGGCTCGACCCGCCGCTACTGCTCGCGCTCGACGAGATCGGGAATCTCGCACCGCTGCCGTCACTGCCGACGCTCATGGCCGAAGGCGGTGGCACCGGGATCACGACCATGCCGGTCTTGCAGTCCCTCGCACAGGCTCGCGACAGGTGGAGTGAACACCAGGCCGGCGCGATCTGGGACGCTAGCATCGTCAAGATCATCCTCGGCGGCGCATCCAACAGCCGCGACCTCCAAGACCTCTCCACGCTCATCGGAGAGCGCGACGAGTACACCGACAGCGTGACACTCGGCGACCACGGCACCCGCTCCAACCAGCGCTCGATCCGCCGCGTCCCGATCCTGCCGCCAGACCGCATCCGCACCCTGCCATTCGGCACCGGCATTGCGATGCTGCGCTCCGCGCCGCCCATCGTCACCGACCTCCGCGCCTGGCCGACTCGCCCCGATGCCGCGCAACTCCGCAGCGACCGCGACGAACTCGAAACACTGCTGCGCCACCGCCCCGTCACCTGACGCTGCGTCTGGGTGCCGAAGCGCACCTGCCTGACACAGCGGCCACACACGGCTGGTCGCCCGAGTTCAGGAGGACGCCATCATGGCCATTCGTACCCACCAGTCCATCTCCGGCTTTGTCGCCTCGGACCCGCAGCTCAGCTACACCGACCGCGGCGACGCACGGCTCTACATGAAGGTCGGCATCGAGCATTACCGCAAGGAGCCCGACAACTCCTTCACGCAACTGGAGACGACGTTCCACGACCTCATTGCGTATCGCGGTGCTGCCGAGCAGGGAGCCGAGCGGCTCGCCAAGGGCGACAACATCATCGCCGACGGACGGGTGCGCGACTACTCCTACGAGCGCAACGGCCAGCGGTACGAGGGCGAGGAGTTCATCGCGACGCGCATCGGACACGACCTCGCCCGCACCCGCTACGAGGTGGATCGCAGCGAACGCACTTCCGGCCGAGACGCCGCGGCGTTCACCGGACCTCAGCAGGCCGCGCCGTCCACCGCGGCTGCCATCGGAATGTGAGCGATCCCGCCATGAGCGATCAGTTCCACCCTGAGCACGACGACATGCCACCCGAGGCAGGTCTCGCGTCCCCGCGTTTCGACGTGCCCGAGCCGCCGCATCCGGTCAACTGGAATCTGCTGACCGCCAACGATCTCGAAGCCGAGTTGCTCGAACTGAACCGTTGGGTGGACTGGCTTCGCCACACCTACGGACTTCCGGCCAGCGTCGTTCCGCCCTACTGGCACCGTCACCCCGAGCTCCTCTGGGAACTGTCGGCGCTGCACCTGCACTGGCTGTGCGCATACGACCCCGAGCAGAATGGGTCGGCACCGCTCGGCTGGCACCGCGACTTCGCCGATGCCCGTGCCCGCCTTCGTGATTGGGTGTCGGCCTGCGGTACGCGGCTCGACCGAGACCGCCCGACTCGCCAGACGAGCTGGCCCGGTGAAGACCCCACTCAGCCCATCGAGGACTCACCGATCACGGATCGCGACGAAGACTTCGTTCGGTTCGTGATCGACATGGTGGATGCGCGCCAGGAAGCAGAGGATGCCTTCTTCGCGGGCATCGACCCGGAGACGGGCGAGGTGTGAATCGTGGCGCGCCGCTATGAACGGAAGACCGGGCAGCGTCAACAGAGCGAGCGCGAGCTGACGATCCGCGCCGAGTTCCACGAGCCGCCCGACCTGGACAAGCTCTGCGAGCTGCTGATCCGCCTGGCGCTCCAACAGTCGGGAGCGTGCCGTTCGGAGGGATCGACGCGACCGAAGCGCCCTCGTGCCTCCGCGAGCGCGTCGTCGTAGAATGGAGGCATCCGTCGCGGATGGCGGATGTTGTGGTCCTAGCGCTTCGCCGCCACGGCGAGGCAAAGTAAACGTGGCCGACTCGGCCTAGTCCTACAGCCTTCGGGCTCTTCTCACGATCAACATCCGCTCTCACAAGTCCGCGTCGGCAGGACCAGTGACTGTGGAGAAGAGCCATGACGATCATCGACGCGGACCGAACCGCGATAGACAGCCTCGTAGCGCCCACCCCGTTCCCCGGATCATTCGCCGTCTCCTACCTACGGGTCTCCACGAAGGAGCAGGCGGAGAAGGGCGGCCAGGCGGAGGGCTTCTCGATCCCGGCCCAGCGCGAGGCGAACCAGCGCAAGGCCGACCAGCTCGGAGCAACGATCATCGAGGAGTTCGTCGACGCGGGCGAGTCCGCGCGCAAGGCCGACCGGCCCGAACTGATGCGGATGATCCAGTACGTCGCGAAGCACAAGACGAACTACTGCATCGTCCACAAGGTCGACCGGCTCGCCCGCAACCGAGCCGACGACGTGACCATCCACCTCGCCCTCAAGGACGCCGGCGTCACGCTGGTGTCGGCCACGGAGAACATCGACGAGACCCCGTCCGGGATGCTGCTGCACGGCATCATGTCCTCGATCGCGGAGTTCTACTCCCGCAACCTCGCCACCGAGGTCGTCAAGGGTCTGTCGCAGAAGGCCGCGCAGGGCGGCACCGTGACGAAGGCACCCATCGGCTACCGCAACGTCGGCGTGCGCGACGAGTTCGGGCGGGAAGTACGCACCGTCGAGATCGACGAGGAGCGAGCCCCGTTGGTGCGGTGGGCGTTCCAGGTGTTCGCATCCGGCGACTGGACGACGAGCCAGCTTCACCAGGAGCTCGTAGCGCGCGGGCTCACGACAGCGGCGTCGCCGCGGCGACCGTCCCGACCCATCGGGAAGTCGTCGGTGCATCGGATGCTGACGAACCCGTACTACAAGGGCAGCGTCCGCTACCAGGGCGTGACCTATGCCGGAGCGCACGAGGCCATCGTCCCCAACGAGGTGTGGGACCAGGTGCAGACCGTGCTCGGCACGCACCGCTCGGCAGCAGATGCAACGCAAGTCCACGAGCACTACTTGAAGGGGACGGTGTTCTGCGGCCAGTGCGGCTCGCGGCTACTGGTGTGCAACGCCAAGAGCAGCCAGGGCACGATCTACCCGTACTTCGTGTGCGCGAGCAGGCATGGTGGCAGAGGCGACTGCACCCGGCAGGCGATGCTCATCGAGCAGGTCGAACGGCTCATCGAGCGCTTCTATGCCAAGGTGCAGCTCGATCCCGAGACGACGCAGGCGGTCTCGGCGATGATCCATGCCCGGTTCGACGAGATGATGGCCGAAGGAGCCGCCGAACTTGCCGACCTCGCGTCCCGGAGAACCCAACTCGAAGGCGAGCAGCAGAAGTTGCTGCAAGCCCACTACGCCGGAGCCATCCCGCTCGACCTGCTCAAGAAGGAGCAGGACCGGATCACCGCGTCGTTGGAGACCATCGAGCACCGGATCACCGCTCACCACGGCCACTATGCCGACGCGCGGGCGAACCTCGACGACTCGCTGAAACTGCTGTCCAACGCAGCCGACCTCTACGAGCACGCCGACGACGCGAACCGCCGACTGTGCAACCAAGCACTGTTCAGGGCGATCTACATCGACGAGGACAACGACGTGCGCGTCGGCTACCGGAACCCGTATGACGGACTGAGCCTCTCCGGCCTCCACGCCGACGCCCTGAGCTGGGCCGCCGAGGCGAAGAAAATGGGCCAGGCGCGAACCGCGACCAAGGGTGGCCCCTTGGTCGCAAGTTCACACCTGACCCGTTTGGGGTGAGTAACGGGGCTCGAACCCGCGACATCCTGGACCACAACCAGGTGCTCTACCAGCTGAGCTATACCCACCATCGTCGCCAGAGGTTTCCCTTCCGGGCGAACCTGAGCAGTATAGCCAAGTCCGGATGACGTACGCCAATCGGCGTCATTCGGTCGATCTGCGGAGTGAGCCCCGGTTCGGGATCGGAGGGCCGTCGCCCCCGACGCGGGGCCCGTACGCGCACACGACGTCACTCGGCGTCGGCGGCCACGCTCTCGTCGACGTCCTCGGCGGTGCCGTTCTCGGACAGGCCGGTGAGGCTGCCGCGGTGCTTGCGGGCGATCCGCTTCAGTGCGGTCGTGTCCGGGCCTGGCTGGTGGACGAAGACCGCCTCGCGGTAGTAGCGCAGCTCCTCGATCGACTCCTGGATGTCGGCCAGGGCCCGGTGGTTCCCGTTCTTGGCCGGGGCGTGGTAGTAGGTCTTGGGGTACCAGCGCCGCGACAGCTCCTTGATCGAGGACACGTCGACGTTGCGGTAGTGGACGTACGCCTCGAGCTCCGGCATGTCCTTGGCCAGGAACGCCCGGTCGGTGCCGATGGTGTTGCCGGCCAGCGGGGCCTTGCGGGGCTCCTTCACGTACTGGCGGAGGTAGGCCAGCACCTGCTGTTCGGCCTCGGCCATGGTCAGCCCACCGTCCAGCTCGGGCAGCAGGCCGGACTTGGTGTGCATCTGGCGGACGAAGTCACCCATGTGCGCCAAGGCCTCCGCGGAGGGCTTGATCACCACGTCGACGCCGTCGCCGAGGACGTTGAGTTCCTCGTCCGTGACGAGTGCGGCCACCTCGATCAGCTCGTCATGGGCCAGGTCCAGGCCCGTCATCTCGCAGTCGATCCACACCAGTTCGTTCGTCACGCGTCGATCCTAATCCGGACGTGTCCGGCCGGGCTTCGGGTGGCCCAGGGTGGGCGGTGGCGGGGAGGAGCGCCCGGTGGCGTCGTACGGCGCGGGCTGTGGCGAGGGGACCGTGGCGTGGCACGAACCCTTGAGCGCGCCTCACCCACCACCGCACTCTGGGTTTAGGTCACCCTAACTAGTGAGCGTTTAGGCTACCCTAACTAGTAAGCTCGAGGTGGCCCGGACGAAGGGACGGTGCGGTGATCGTCTGTCAGTGCAAGGTCGTGACGGATCGGGACATCCGGGCTGCCGTCGACCGGGGTGCCCGGACCATGGCCCAGGTGTGCCGGGTCACCGGGGCCGGCACCGAGTGCGGCCGTTGTGTCTTCACAGTGCGGCGCCTGCTGTGCGAGCATGGTGAGATCGTCCACGCGTCGCTCCCGGAGGTCGACAGTGAAGCCAGTTAGTCCCCGGGTGATCGAGCTGCTGAACGCCGGCCTCACGCTCGAACTCACCGTGATCAACACCTACTTCCTCAACGCCCGGATGCTCGACAACTGGGGGTTGCCGCGCCTCGGGCAGGTCTTCTACGACCTGTCGATCGCCGAGATGAAGGATGCCGACGAGTTCATCCAGCGGATCCTGATGTTCGACGGCCATCCCAATGTGCAGAAGCTCGGCGCCATCCAGGTGGGGGAGGACCCCGAGGAGGTGCTCCGCCTGGCGTACGACGGGGAGCAGGAGGCGATTGCCCTGTTCAACGCCGGTGCCGAGGAGTGTCATGCCCTCGGCGACCATGCGACCGCCCTGTACTTCGAGACCGGCGCCCGCGACGAGGAGCGGCACGCCGATTGGCTCGAGGGCCAGATCGACGCCATCGCCCGCGTCGGCGCCCAGAACTACCTCGCCCAGCATCTCGACCCGTCGTCCGGGCCGGCCTGACCCGCGACGAGCCGGGAGCCCCGGAGACCGGAGTCCCGATCGTGCGATGACACCGGCCGGGCCTGCCCGTTACCCCCGAGACGCCGAGAGGGCCCGAGCCGATGGCTCGGGCCCTCTTCCGGTCGTCCGGTCCGTTGTCTCGTCCGGTCCGCTATCGGGGTCTCGTCCGGTCCGCTATCGGGCGGCTCCGCCGATCGGGTCGGCCCCCGCGCCGGAGCTGGTCCCACTCGCCTTCGCAGCGGCTCGGTTGGCCTGCTCCTGCAGGGCCGAGTGCAGGCGCAGTTCCGGCACGCGGAAGAACCAGGTCAGCACGAAGGCGACCAGCAGCACACCCATGGCGACCCAGTAGATGGTGATCGCCGAGGTGTTGAACCCGAGCAGGAACGGCCGGGTCAGCCGCGGGTCGGCGCCGTTGAGGAACGAGGTGTCGGAGGTACTGGTGTCGGTGGAGGCATTGACCGTCGACCCCTGACCGGCGATCCCGTCGATGATCACCGGGACCGCCCGATCCACCACCGCGCGACGCTGAGTCTCGTTGCTGTAGTCGACCTCCACCCGGCCGTTCACCACGGTCGCGCCGGCCTTGGCCGCGACCTGCTGGAGGATGGCCTGCTTGGCCGCCTCGTTCGGCGCGTGCGCGGTCGCCTGGGTGGCGGCCTGGTCGAGCTGGGTCTGCACGTTGTCCTCGATCGGGGTGACGATCGGGGTCCAGATCTGGCTCATCGCCCCGGCATTCTGCGGCGCCTGGGCGACCGCCGGCGTCATCGCGGCGTCGAGAGCGCTGGTGAGCACGTCCTTGTCCTGCATGGCCGTACGGATGTTGCCGGGCATGGCGGAGAACAGCACCGAGAGCAGGATGGCCGTGCCCAGGGTGCCGCCGATCTGCCGGAAGAACGTGGCCGAGGAGGTGGCCACACCCATGTCGGTCGGCGCCACCGAGTTCTGGCTGGCGAGGACCAGGCTCTGCATCAGCTGACCGAGACCCAGACCGATGATCGCCATGCCGCCGGCGACGAACAAGAACTGGCTGTCGACGGTGATGAAGGTGAGATAGAAGAAGCCACCGGCGACCAGCGCGGTGCCGAGGACGGGGAACAGCCGGTATCTGCCGGTCCGGGAGATCAGCTGCCCGGAGACGATCGAGGCCACCATCAGACCGCCGATCATCGGGAGGGTGGCGAAGCCGGACTCGGTCGGCGACATCCCCATCACGATCTGCAGGTAGAGCGGCAGGGTCATCATCGCGCCGAACATGCCGAAGCCCACCAGGGCACCGAGGACGGTGGCCATCGAGAACACGCCGGAGCGGAAGATCCGCAGTGGGATGATCGCGTCGCGACCCATGTGGTTCTCGATGATCAGGAAGGCGACGATGCCGACCAGCCCGACGACGATGCAGGTGATGGACGCCGCGGAGGTCCAGCCCCACGTACGACCCTGCTCGGCGACCAGCAGCAGCGGGACGAGCGCGACGACGACCGAGGTGGCGCCCCACCAGTCGATCCGGACGCGATGGTGCTCGAATCGGGGCAGGTGCAGGAAGGCGAGCACCATGGCCAGGGCGACCAGGCCGATCGGCACGTTGACCAGGAACACCCAGCGCCAGCCGGCGATCCAGGCGATCGTCGCGGTGCCGGCGAACAGGCCGCCGACCAACGGGCCGATGACGGCCGAGACGCCGAAGACGGCGAGGAAGTAGCCCTGATACTTGGCCCGCTCCCGCGGGGCCAGCATGTCGCCCATGATCGCCAGCGGCAGCGACATCAGGCCGCCGGCGCCGATCCCCTGGAAGGCACGGAACGCGGCCAGCAGGTACATCGAGGTGGAGAACGACGACAGCAGCGAGCCGAGGATGAAGACGGTGATGGAGAAGATGTAGAGCGGCCGGCGGCCGAAGACGTCGGACAGCTTGCCGTAGATCGGGGTGGCGATCGTCGAGGTGATGAGGTACGCGGTGGTCACCCAGGCCTGCTTGTCGAGGCCGTGCAGGTCGTCGCCGATGGTACGGATCGCCGTGCCGACGATCGTCTGGTCGAGCGACGACAGGAACATGCCGGCCATCAGTCCGTAGATGACCAGCATGATCTGCTGGTGGGACATGACCGGGCGGGGCGCCGTCGCCGCGCTGGCGCGGGGTGCGGCCGGCTCGGATTCGAGCATGGCGGACACAGAGTCTCCTTGCTTTCCTTGTGGTGCGGATCGCTGCGTGGCCGGTCCGGGTCCGGTCCGGGGTCCCGTCCTGCTGGAGGCCGGCGAAGAGAGCGATCCGTGCAGCCCATGCAGTTTTGCGCGTAGTGCAAGAATTTTCAAGTGCGGGTCCGTCGGCCCGGGCAACGACGGCCGTCGGGCACCGTCACGGGGACGAGCACCCTCACGGTCGAGGGGCGCCCCGGCGTGTACGGGTGGCGCCGTTGCCGATTCCTTAGTCTGCCACTCCGGGGTCGGTCAGTGGGGCCGGGTGGTGAGCGGTGCGCCAGCCGGCGGCGGCGCGACAGTGGGTGCGTCCGGTCAGTTCCGGGTGAGCCGGTCAGTTCCGGGCGAGCCAGTCAGTTCCGGGCGAGACGGTTGCGCAGGTGGGCGATCCGGTCCGCGCTCATCCGTCGTTCGCCGCCGAGCATCCGCAGCGCCGCCGTCGTCCGGGCCAGGGCCTCCAGGCGCTCCATCGTCAGGTAGGCGTCCGTCAGGGTGGGACCCCAACTGACGGCCCCGTGGGACTCGAGCAGACAGGCCCGGTGGTGCGCGATCAGGGGCGCGACGGCGTCGGGCAGTTCCTCGGTGCCGGGGGTGGCGAAGGGTGCCACCGGCACCTCCGGCAGCGTCAGGAGCGTCTCGGTCATCAGGTCACCGTGCAGCGCCTCCCCGCGGATCGCGAACGCGGTGGCGTACGGCGGATGGGTGTGCACGACGGCGCCCACGGTGGGGTCGACCCGGTAGACCCGTAGATGCATCAGAATCTCCGAGGACGGCCCCTGTCCGGTCCCCGCGTCGACCACCTCACCGGACCCGGTGACGACGCAGAGCATCTCCTCGGTCAGCATCGCCTTGCTGACCTCGGTAGGGGTGCACAGGATGGTGCCGTCCCGGAGCCGGGCGGACAGGTTCCCGTCGTTGGCGGCGACGAGCTGGCGCTCCCACAGGCGCCGCCCGAGGTCCACCATCAGCCGTCGCAGTCGGGCATCGTCGGCCTGCGGTTCCGACCCTGGGTCAGTGGTCACATCGGCTCCTTCGCCTCGCCGGGGACGCCGTCCCGGCCCGGTCGACTCCGGGCGCGGATTCCTTGGGACATTACGGCCCGGATCGTCTGTAACAGTTAATATCATATTATCTCAGGCTGTGCAGTCCGGTCATCTGCCGCCACCGGGCTTTCCAGCTGCCCTCGATCGAGCCGAACACTGGCTTGTGTGCGTGTCGTTGTGGGTGTTCTGTCGGTCCGGGTGGCGAAGGTCACCGTCCCGGGGTGTGCCGATGTGATTATCACAGTTGCTAACATCCTTGCTGTGGTGCCGATGTACGACGAGGTTCATCGCTGCGGTCGTACCCGAGGCCACCGACAGGCGACTCCGCCGGTCTCCGGACGGGGTGCCAGGACTCACCGGACCGCCATGGGCGTCGGTCGCGACCGCGACGGCGCCCGACCTGAGAGGAAGCTCGATGCCCGACGTCATCTCCTTCGGAGCCCACATCGCCGACGCGCTCGGATGGCCGTTTACGGCGGTCCCGCCGGGTCAGCAGCTCGCCATGCTCAACCGGATCTCGTTCACCGTGGCCGGCACCGCCGCTGCTCCGTCGGTCAACCTGGCCAAGCTCGGTGTCCGGGTCGCAACGGTGGGGCGGATCGGGGACGACTCGATCGGCGCGTTCATCCGCACCACGATGGAGAGGTACGGGGTCGACACCACCCACCTTGTGGTCGACCCGGAGCTGCAGACGTCGTCGAGCCTGCTGCTGATCCGCCCGGACGGCTCGCGGCCGGCCCTGCACGTGATCGGTGCCAATGCCGCCCTCACCGAGGACGACGTCCCCTGGGACGCGGTCGCCGAGGCCAAGGTCTTCCACCTCGGCGGCGCCTTCATCCTCCCGGGCATCGACGGCCGGCCGATGGCCCGCATCCTGGCGAGGGCCAAGGAGCTGGGGTGCATTACCACGGTGGACTTCCTGATGAGTCCCCGCCCGGACGCCCAGGAGCTGATCGGTCCGGCGCTGCCCCACATCGACTACCTGATGCCGAACATCGAGGAGGCGGGCTGGCTGGTGGGCAGCGAGGACCGTGCCGAGATCGTCGCCTGGCTGCACGCCCAGGGAGTCGGCTGCTCGGTGCTGACCATGGGCGGGGAGGGGGTGAGCATCGCCCCGCGGGGCCGGGAGGAGGTCGTCCTGCCGGCGTACGACGTCGACGTGGTCGACACGACGGGGTGCGGCGACGCCTTCACCTCCGGCTTCATCTCGGGCCTGCTCGACGGGTTGGAACCGGCCGACGCCGCCGAACGGGGACTGGCCTGTGGCAGCCTGGTCGCCACCGGCCTCGGATCCGACGCCGGCATCGTCGACCGTGACCAGGTCGAGGAGTTCCGCACCACCCACGCTCGGCTGGCGGTCTGAGCGAGCCGCTCCGGGGCCCGCGGGGCCCCGCCGGGCCCGCCGCGTCGCGGGCCCGGAGCGGCGCAACCGACTGACCACCTGCCCGGCGACCGACCAGGAGACCCGATGACCGCCCCGAGCGACCCAGACCGGGCCACGCCACGCCACCGACCGTTGTCGAAGGCCGCCCGTCTCGACCACATCAGCACGGCCGTCCGCCGTGACGGCTTCGTCAACGTCGACGACCTGGTCGAGTCGCTCGGGGTGAGCCGGATGACCGTGCACCGCGACCTCGACGAGCTCCAGGCCCTCGGCGCGCTGCGGAAGGTCCGCGGGGGTGCCTCGGCCCAACGGTCGACGCGGTACGAGAGCGACCTGCAGTACCGTCTGGCGACGGCGGTCGAGGAGAAGCGGCGGATCGCCGCGGCGGCCGCGGAGCTGGCGAACGACGGTGACGTGGTCATCGTCGACGACTCCACCTCCGCCCTGCAGTTGGTGCCCCACCTCACCCAGCGGCGTCCGCTGACGGTGATCACGAACTCGATGCCCGTGCTGCAGGCCCTCGGTGCGCAGACCGAGGTGAGCGTCATCGCCCTCGGCGGGCGGTACGACGTACGTCATGCCGCGTTCCTCGGCCTGCTCTGCGAGAACAATCTGGCGAGCCTCTACGCCGACGTCCTCTTCGCCTCGACATCCTCGATGCGCGGGCAGGTGCTCTACCACCAGGACCAGGACGTGGTGTCGGTGAAGCGGGCGATGATCCGGGCGGCCGGGCGCCGGGTGCTGCTGCTGGACCACACCAAGGTCGGTCACGGGGCGCTCTACCGGTTGTGCGATGTCAGCGACTTCACCCATGTCGTGGTGGACGACAGGGTGGACGACGAGGTCGTCGGGAGCATCCGGGAGCTGGGTGTCGAGGTCCTGGTCTGCTGACCCGGTGATCCACGAATCCACACAGACACAAATCCACAGCTCTGCGTTTCGCCCGTGCAGATGTGCGTGTCATTCAGCAACTCTGCACGGGCGAAGTGCGCAGGTGTCGGCCTCGGCGATTCGGGTGTCCATCAGTGCGCCCCGACACCCGGCAGGGGGCACACGACCCGATCGGGAGCGATGCAGCAAGCCCGTCCTGAGGGACGGGGTGATTGGCCGTTACTTTTGTCGACGCGCGCCCCGTGGCCCTCGGCCTTCTCCAGCTGATAGACCCTCTGCTTGGTGATGCCGACACAAGCAGTTTTGGTCCGCGTTCTGCCCCCGCACAGGTGCTCGTAGTCGGACAGGTTTGCGGGGGCGAAGTGCGGGGGTGCGGATGCCGGCCCCGACGCGGACTCAGCCTCACCCCGGGGCCGCAGCGACCTCGCCGCTCACGATGCAAGGCCCTCGCGTGTGGCGACGGCGAGGCCCTCACGGGTGGCGACGGCGAGGCCCTCACGGGTGGCGACGGCGAGCCCCTCACGCTCGGCGACGGCGAGGCGTACGGCGGGGGCGATGTCGCCGCTGAGCAGTGCGAGCGCGGGCATCGAGGTGGTCGGGTTCAGCGCGACGTTGCGGCGGACGGCCTTCTTGGCGTCTGTGCTCAGCGCCGTCAGTACGTCGACGGGGGTGTTCGGGTTGGCGGCGACGCACTGGCGTGTGCGGACGTCGTAGGCGGCGAGCACGGTCAGGGTCTCACTGTCCGTTGCCGGGTCGGCTGCCGCGGTCTCGCGTTGCTGTGGTGACCAGGCCGACACCTCCGCGTACGCGGGCAGGTGCCGGACGGCGAGCTGCCGCTCGGCGGCGGCGGAGACCGTGCCGTCGGCGTCCTGGCACAGGGTCCGCAGCACGTGCGCGGTGGTCGCCGGGTTGTAGGCGACCGCGCGCCGCACCCTCGCCTCCTCATGCGTGGCGAGGTCTTTCAGGACATGCTTCGGGCAGGAGGGGTTGTGCGCCATCTTCGGGTTGGTCGACGGATGCCTGCGCGCGAGGATCGTCAGGGCCTCAGTGGACGTCGCGGGGTCGGCGGCGGTCGCAGCGAGCCGCTGGCTGCGCCGCTTCTCGGCCCTCACCTCGTGACGGTGACGCTGCTGTGACGTGATGCTGTCGTGAAGATCCATGTCCATCATCTGCGGGGGAAAGCGGGTCGGCGTGCCGGACCGGGCCGGCGTGCCGCGGTCCCCCGGGGGCGGCGACCGCGGCACGGATCGGGGAGGACTCAGCACACAGCAGATCCAGTGGATAGGCAGAGGGACGGGCTGAAGGTGCTGAATGAGGGGATAGCGACGGTCCTGTCGGCAGGAACTTCGAGTTTCTGCAGGTCAAGCAGGAAGCGATCGGGCATGGTTCACCTCCCTCCGAGTGAGTGGGCGCAGGAGTCGGCGGAGGCAGTGACCGTGGCGGTCGGCAGCAGGAGCGGCAGCGTCTCCTGCGCCGGATAGTCCGAAGCGTGGGCGAGCAGACCGTAGGCGTCCAACGCCAGCAGCACCCCAGCCGATCCGGTGGCGAGGTCGCAGGACAGGCGCAGCAGCCCGTCGCCTGCGAAGCCGATCCCAGCAGCATGGCGGACGGCGTGAAGTTTCAGGGCCTGGGCATGGGCATCGAGAGCGGCTCGCGATACGGCGGTCGCCAGGCCCTGACGTGCGAGGGTGAGGTGGAGCAGCATCAGCCCGCTGCGTCCGGTGAACAGCCCTGATTGCACCGTGAAGGGTGCGCTGGCGGCGCGCGAGATGCCGTCGAGCGCGGTGGCGTACTTCTCCGATGGCGCCAGATGCAGAAGCAGTTGGGCAAGCACGATCCCGATCCCGGCCGATCCCGATGCGAGGTAAGGCATGAGCCGCCATCCCTCGTCCACCTGCAGTGAGCCGTCGTCTGCGGTGCGACAGTGGAGGAGGTCGTCGTCAAGTGCGTCCATCGCGAGGCGCAGATACTCGCTCTCCCGGGTGCGCTCGAAGAGCCGCAGCGCGAACAGGGCAGTTCCCGACGCGCCCCACATCAGCCCGGCGCCCCGCGATGTCACCGGGGTGTGCTCCGTGAGCTTGGGGAGCATGGCGCGCCTCTGCCGCAGGGTGTGCGCGATCCGGGCGGCGTCCTCGAGCAGGCCAGGATCGCGATTCGCCTCGGAGAGGAAGAGCAGACCGACTCCGGGCAGACCGGCGTACAGGTCATTTCCCAGCTCATCGTGCGTGGTGCCGCGCAGTCGGTGCAGGATGGCGTCTGCCAGGTGGTGCTCGCCACTGCGGCGATGCACCCAGGCGGCACCGGCGAGCCCGTCGTAGAGACCCAGGTTGGTGTCCGCGGCTGCAAGTGCGGCCTCCGTGGCGTGCCGAAACCAACTCAGCGCAAGCGGGTTCACATCGAGCGAGGCTTCCCGCATCGCGTGGATCACTCCGCCCGCACCGTGGGCAAGACCGATGCCGTTCTCGTCGAACTGCGTGGGGTCGCCGGGCCACAGCCGGTCGGAGCGGGAGAAGTCCGGCGCCGCGGCATCGAGCGACCTGCCGATCATCACCGCGATCTCGGAGATCCCAGCCTCCGAGTCGACATCCCAGGCCCGTAGCGCCGTCTGGGCGGCTCGGCCGAGCTGTGACGGCGGTCGCAACGACTGAGGCGTCGGGTCGATGACAGTACGGATGCCCTCTGCCCAGCTCTCGGGCAGCTCGTAGAGCCGGCGGGCGTGGTCGAGCAGGTCGTCGATCTTCTCGCGATCGAGCGCCACGAGCGGCGTCAGCGGACAGAACATGGCGAGCTCGATGCACGCGAGGGCGTACAGGTCGGCAGCGGCGCCACCACGGCCGTCCGGTGGCACGAAGCCGGGCGCACCCATCTGCATGGGGGTGTCGTCGCGCACGGGTGTGCTGAACTCCAGGTCGACCAGCACCGCGCGGCTGTCCGGGGTGATCATCACGTTGCCCGGATGGAGATCGCCGTGCGTGAAACCCGCCGCGTGCAGCCTGGTGAGTGCGACACGCACCTGGTCGCAGATCGCGACCGCCCAGTCGCGGTACGCGACGAAGTCTCTGGGGCGCGAGTCGGATCTGATCTGCGGGGAACGCCGGATCAGCTCGCTGTGGAGAGTGACGTCTCCGAGGTGCTCCAGCACGAGGAAGACGTGATCTCCGACCTGCGCCAGCTCCCGCACGGGGACGATGCCGGGGCCTGCGGCGTCCGTGAGCCGCGCATGTTCGTCGCGTACCCGCTGGGCCGCATCGCGACCGTCCGGGCTGTATCCGATGAACGGACGCCCTTCCTTCAGCACGACTGGCGCGCCCTGCCGATCGGTGCCGAGATACGTGCCGCCGGCATTGGAGAAGGCCAGAGCACTCTGCACCGTGTACGGGAAGTCTGCCGGCGCGGCGCCATCCCCGAGGCTGTCCCATTGCTGCTGCAGAAAGTCCGGAACCGTCACCCAGGCCGGCGGCGCGAAGTACGGCGTCCGGCGATCCTCGACCAGGGTGCCGTCGGGTGCCAGGAGGGCGTACCTCCGATGCCCGGCCTCGCTGCGCAGACGCGCCTGGCTGAAGGCGCCATAGCGTACGAAGGCCGGACCGCGGTGCCAACGCAGGTCGGAAAGGATGTGCGGCGATGGCAGGTGACCCAGGGCCGTGTCGAGGTCGGTCAGTGCGGCGTGCAGGCCCTGCTCATCGGTGGGGTAGATGGTGACGAGCTTCGCCGAGCTCCCGCGATCGGCGTCCTTGCTGAGTTGCGCGGCGACGGTGGCGTGATCGACCAGATGCTTGAACGCCAGCCCGTGCGCGTGGCAGTACCGGGCGGCGACGTCGACGACCTGCGCTGCATGGTCGGGAGTCGCCGACAGGTGGATCTTCCAGCCCTGGTCGGGCAGGGTGATCCCTGGGGGATGCAGGTGAGCCCAGGTGCCGTCCTCGACGCGAAGCCAGCCGTCCCAGTCCAGAGCGGCATCGACCGTCAGAGGCCGCTTCCGCTGCCCTCGGCGCCGGGACGGATGATCGTAGAACGTCGGATCGACTGCCGCGAAGCGGTACAACTGACCATCCATCGGATCCTCCGGTCCGGTCACTCGGTGCGGTCTGACCTCCGCGCGCACGGTCGGGACTCACTCGAGCCTCAGCCGAGGACAGCGTTGCCCGGAGACGGCCCCATTCTGTGCGGACCAGGCCCGGCGGCTCCAGTGCCGATCGGATGCATTGTCCTGGTGCCGATCGGCACCTCGTCGAGCCGGCAAGCGGAGGAGACGCCCGCTGTCGGATCAGTCCAGCAGCCCCTCGCTGGTCGCCCATGCCGCAAGCTCCGCGCGGGAGGCGAGGCCATACTTGGCGAGCAATCGCTCGACCGCGCTTTTGACTCCGCCGTGCGACATCGTCAACTCCTTGGCGATTTCGCGATTGGTCTTGCCCTGCGCCAGCGCACGCACGATCAGCTTCTCGCGCGCGTTGAGCGGATTGGGGTCATGGCTATCGTGGCCGCCCCGCCGTCGATAGTCTGCGAGCAGCCCGGGCAGCACCCGCTCATTGATCACCGAGTTGCCTGCCGCCGCGGCTCGCACTGCGCGGGCAAGGTCAGGTGGGTCGATGTCTTTCAGCAGATAGCTCGTCGCGCCGGCGTCGATGGCGTCGTGCACGTCGCGGTCACCCTCGAAGGTGGTGAGCACCACGACGGCCGCTCCGCTGTCCCCGGCGACGATCTGTCGGGTCGCGGTGATCCCGTCGCCGTCAGGCATCCGCAGATCCATCAGCACGACGTCGGGGTGCAATTCCGCCGTTGCGGCGACGGCCAGCGGTCCCGACGATGCTTCGCCGGTGACCTCGATGTCTGCGTACGGCGCCAAACTTACCCGAAGACCGTTCCGGATCACTGTGTAGTCATCGACGACGAGCACACGAATGTGCTCGTCATGTCGCTCACGTGCTTTCATCATGCCTTCCCGAGAACAGGTTCCTGTGCTTCCAGGGGCAACAGTGCACGGGTCTCCCATCCGCCACCGGCGCGTGGCGCGCTGATGAGAGTTCCGCCGAGAAGCTCGGCCCGTTCACGCATGCCGATCAGCCCATAGCCGGGTCGCGTCGGGCCGGACGGATTTGCGTCAGGAGCCCTGCTCTCTTCATTCGACACCCGGATTTCCAGCCCTTGCGTACCACGCCTGACGGTGACCGTGACACGCGCGTCAGGGGC
This sequence comes from Raineyella sp. W15-4, assembly GCF_033170155.1. Taxonomy (GTDB): domain Bacteria; phylum Actinomycetota; class Actinomycetes; order Propionibacteriales; family Propionibacteriaceae; genus Raineyella. The sequence goes on from NZ_CP137079.1 coordinate 1,201,359, forward strand.
ATGGGTCCGCGCATTACCCAGTGACTCCTGCACAATCCGGTAACACGCCAGCGCCGTACTGTACGTCACGTCCGTCACTTCGTCGTCAATGTGAAGGCAGACGATCTGACCGCCGGCCGCCGCCGCTGCCGTCAGCTGCGCGAGGCCCTCACGCAGGGTGATCCCCGGCATCAGGGCATGCCCGCGACGGGAATCGTCGTCCGTCTGGCGCAGGAGCTTGATCGTCTCGCGGGTGCTCTTGAGGGCGCTCTCACCCTCATCTCGCACCGTGCGGAGGGCATCACGGAGGACGGAGACATCATTCGTCTGCAGGTTCAGCGTTCCCTTGCTGTGGAGCACGATGCTGCCCAGATGGCGCGCGAGAGTGTCGTGGATCTCGCGTGCGATCCGCGTGCGCTCGGCATTGATCGCAGACTTCCGGATCTCCGCGGAAGCCAGACGAAGAGCATCGGCTCTTTCTGCCTCCAGTGCCGCTCGTTTGCGCTGATTGGCGTAAAGGAGGCCGGCGAGGATGGCAAAGACGTACGGTGGGATCACGCGAAGAATTATCGAAATGATTGCGAAGATGGTTACGCCGGCGGCCGAGGTCCCGATAACCAGGTAGATCCCGAGATCGATAGCAACCGCGAGGGCGACCGAGGACACCCATTTTCGTTGTCTGCTGAGCGCCACCAATATCACCAGGGAGAGTGGGAGCGCCGGACTCAGCATGAGCATGCGATCAACGATGAGCAACACTCCGCCCTGGAACAGGGCAAAGGTGACCCAGAAAACGGTCAGCGGCGCGACGGTCGCCCAGCAGATGACGGCTGCCTGCAACGTCAGTGCTGCCAGTGCGCCCCACACCACCATCGGCGCGAGTTGTGGACCGAGCGCGTGCGGGAAGAAGAACTTTGTGGCGACCGCGACGCCGAGCAGGAAATAGCCGGCACCGACGACCCAGCAGAGGATCGCCCAGAGCCAATCGGGGAGGATCAGGCGGGGACGGTCCGGGTGGGTGGGCACCGAAGTCACCGTCGACTTGTATCACCTTCCGGTGTACGGCCGGTGTACGGCGAGAGCGCCGGTATCACGGTGACCTCTGTGTGCAGCGAGTCCTCCCTGTGGTGATCGCCCGTGGTGCCGTTCGGCTCAGGGGGGTGCCGTTCGGCTCAGGATGATGCCGGTCGGCATCTATCATGGCCGGGTGCAGACCCCGGCTCCCGCCCGTCCGACGCGAACCCGTGCCCGGGACCCGAGGGTCCGAGAGGCTCTGCTGGATGCGGCCGCAGGGGAGTTCTGGCGACACGGCCTCGCGGGAACCCGCATCCAGGACATTCTCGAGCACACCACGGCGTCGCGGACGAGCCTGTACGTGAACTTCGCCGAAGGCAAGGAAGACATCGCTCAGGCGCTCGTCGCTGAACGCCGGTGGCAGGCGCTCGTCGAGCAGCACGCGCTCGGCACCGGGCGGGGACTGGACCTGCTGGAATCGTTCCTCACCGCGATCGCGGAGCGGGTGGAGAGCGACCCGTGCGCTCGCGCTCTCGTGCGCGTCGCCCACGAGTTGCCCGATCCGGAAGGCGATTCCGGGCTGCGCGCGTGGCGCAGCCGCATCGCCGAACTGTTGGAACAGGCGAGCCTTGATGGCTCGGCCGCCGGACTGGTCGCCCGCGACGACGTGGCGGACGGTCTGATGGTCCTGCTGCAGGGCGCGATCCTCGCTGTCGAGTCGTCTCTGTCGGTGCTGGAACGGGTCCGGTTGCTCTGGCTGATGGTGCGACCGGGCCTGGTCAGTCGCTGACTGCCCTCTTCGCAAACGAAAAAGATCGAATTCCGCTGGCCTTCGAGCGGGAGCATCTTCCCGTTCACTAGCGAATTTTCACGTCTGCCCATCCCGCGTTCACCAGGCGTTCACTCAAAGAACAGACGAAATAGTTTGCGACGTTGGCGCTGATCCGAGCATGATGGCCATGTCGCTGTGCGGGCCAGCCTGCACAGCGGAGGCATTACGGCTCGCCCCGGTGGAGCAGTCCGGGGGCGGGTGTCCTGGTCAGGAGTGTGCGGAGCACACCATGGCCTCACGGACAGGCGCGGAACCAGGTCTACCTGTGGCGCGAGAAGCCCGGTCAGGCAACCCCTGACCTCGGTCGTCGATCGCGCAAGGAGCCCTGATGTCCCGTACGACCACACCCGGCCTGCTGCCGCAGGACACCGCGGTGTCGGACAGCCTCGCGTTCGGAGGCGGTGCGCCGCCCGGCGGCCCGGCCGATGACCGTCCGCGGACGATGTACATCTCGCGGGGCCTGAAGGACAACCTCTTCCGGGTGGGTGCGCACGGTGGCGGAGTGATCGTCCTTGCGGTGATGACGCTGGTGGGTGTGTTCCTGGCGCTGCGCGGGGCGGAGGCGGTCAAGGCGACGGGGTGGTCGTTCTTGACCGAGCAGAGTTGGGAGCCGGCGGCGGGCCGGTTCGGGATTGCGGCGGTGCTGTTCGGCACGGTGGTGATCGCGCTGGTCGCGATCGTCGTCGCGCTGCCCCTCGCGCTCGGCGTGGCCACCTACATCTCGGAGTACGCCCCGGCAGGGATGAAGACCTTCCTGACGAACATCGTGGATCTGATGGCCGCGATCCCCAGCATCGTGTATGGCCTGTGGGGGTTCTACTGGCTGCAGGGTGAACTCATCCCGGTCGCCCAGTGGATCAGCCACTACCTGGGCTGGATCCCGATGCTCGCGGTGCCGCAGTTCGACCCGAAGGATCCCCTCGCCACGCCGACCGTGTTCACCAGCTCCGCGTTCCTGGCAGGTCTGGTGGTTGCGCTGATGGTCGCGCCGATCGCGGCGTCGATCATGCGAGAGGTGTTCAGCCAGGCCCCCATCGGTGAGCGCGAGGGTGCGCTCGCGTTGGGGTCGTCGAAGTGGGGGATGATCACCAGCGTCGTCTATCCGTTCGGGATGGGCGGCATCATCGGCGGCACCATGCTCGGCCTCGGCCGGGCGCTGGGCGAGACCATCGCGGTCTACATCGTCATCTCTCCGATCTTCGTGATCAACGGGCACATCCTGTCCACCGGCTCGAACAGCATCTCGGCACTGATCGCGCTGCGCTACTCCGAGGCGACCCCGCTGGAACTGTCCGGCCTGATGGCCGCGGGCCTCGTCCTCTTCCTGATCACGATGGCCGTCAACTTCCTCGCCGGCGCCATCGTCTCCCGTTCCCGCTCCGGCGCCTCGAGCTGAGGCCCGCCATGACCACCACGAATGCGACAGACAACGACATGACCGAGATCATCACCGACCGGCCGCACCGGAGCGCGAGCGGCTTCGACCGGATTCCTGACTCGCACGTCCCCGACCGGATCACTCGCACCCACGTCCCCGGCCGGGAGGGGCGTTCCCACCCGATCCGGCACGAGGTGAAGCGGGAGCTGACGACGATCCGCCGCGAGGACATCCTGCGGATCGTCGGCGCGGGCCTGGCAGCCCTTGCTCTGACAGGCTGGCTGTTCCAGCAGCTCCTCCCGTTCGCAGGCCCCCTTCCGTTCACGCTGTTCGCCTATGGGCTGTTCCTGCTGTTCTTCGTCGTCCTCGTCTCCTTCGACGAGGACAAGGTCGCCATCCGCGACAGGGTGATGGCAGTGATCATCCACTCCTCGGCGGTGGTGTTGCTGCTCGCCCTGGCCGTGGTGGTCATCTTCACCCTGCTGCGCGGGTCGGATGCGTTCCTGCGATGGAACTTCTGGACCCAGGACATGTCGATGGCCGGTCCCCTCGACCCGGTGACGGTGGGCGGCATGGCGCACGCCGCGATCGGGACGCTGATCGTGATCGCCATCGCCCTGGCCATCGCGATCCCGTTGGGGGTGATCACCGCGGTGATGATGGCCGAGTTTCCCTCGCCGTTCACCCGCGTCGTCCGCACCGTGGCCGAGGCGATGACCGCTCTGCCGTCCATCGTCTGCGGCCTGTTCATCTACGCCACCTACATCCTCATGTTCGGGCTCCCACAGTCCGGGTTCGCCGCTGCGCTCGCCGTGACCATCATGATCCTGCCGATCATCATCCGCTCCGCCGACGTGGTGCTGCGCCTCGTCCCGGCCACGCTCAAGGAGGCGGCGCTGGCGACCGGGGCGAGCCACTGGGACACGGTGATGAAGGTGGTGCTGCCCACCAGCCGCTCCGGCCTGATGACCGCCATCGTGCTGGGCACCGCCCGCGGCATCGGCGAGACCAGCCCCGTGCTGCTGACCGCGGGATGGACCACGTTCTTCAACCTCAACCCGTTCCAGGGCGCGATGGTCACCCTCCCGTTCGCCACGTTCACCCTGGTCAAGTCACCGGAGGAGACGATGATCGCCCGCGGGTTCGGTGCCGCCGCGGTGCTCATGCTGCTCGTCTTCGTGCTCTTCCTCATCGCCCGCCTCATCGGCGGCAGGGGCCCCGGCATCCTGTCGCCCCGGCAGGCCGCCGGCGCCCGCCGGGCCAGCGCCCGCGACGTGCGCCGGTTCGAGGAACGCCACCAGACCACCTTCACTCGTGAGACCACCAAGATGGGAGTGCGTCAATGACCGGCGAGCGACGAGGCCGGGCGACGAACGCGCGGCACTGGACGACCAAGCGGACCACCGCCCTCCTGCTCGGAGTGGCGATGATGATGCTCGGCGTGTTCGGCACGATCGCCCCGCCGCAAGCGGCGGCGGTCGGCACCACGTATGTCCCGATCACCGGGTCGGGCTCCACCTGGTCGGAGAACGCGCTGGCGGCCTGGATCCGCAACGTGTGGGGGAACCATCAGTGGAAGATCGAGTACTCCGGCGGCGGCTCCACTCAGGGTCGCACTGACTTCGCCAACGGCACCAAGGACTTCGGCGTCTCAGAGATCCCCTACGGCATTGCCAACTCGAACGAAGCCGACCGGCGGCCCGAGCGCGGGTTCGCCTACATGCCGATCGTTGCCGGTGGCACCGCGTTCATGTACAACCTGTCCATCGGCGGCAAGCGCGTCACGAACCTGCGCCTGTCCGGCGACACGGTGGCGAAGATCTTCACCGGCGTCATCACCCGCTGGAACGACCCGGCGATCAGCGCCGACAATCCCCAGCTCGCTCTCCCGAACATCCCGATCGTGCCGGTGGTGCGCTCCGACGGATCGGGCGCGACCGCACAGGTGTCGATCTGGCTGCGCCAGGAGCACACCGCGGTGTGGGACGCCTACTGCCCGAAGGTGGGCAGGCCGATGGTGAACGGGCACTGCGGTGTCACGTCGAACTACCCGACGGTGCCCGGCAGTGGCTTCATCTCCAAGAAGGGCTCCGAAGGTGTCTCCGGCTACGTCGCCCAGTCGTACGCGGCAGGGGCGATCACCTTCGTGGAGTACTCCTACGCCCTCAACTCCGGCTTCCCGGTCGCGAAGCTGCTCAACAGCGGCGGCTACTACACCGAGCCGACCGCGGCGAACGTCGCCGTGGGGTTGTTGCAGGCGCACATCAACGAGGACCAGACCTCCCCGGACTACCTGACGCAGGACTTGCGCGACGTCTACACCAACAAGGACACCCGCACCTACCCGCTCAGCTCGTACTCCTACATCATCCTGCCGACCAAGCTCGAGTTCGGCTTCACCGAGAACAAGGGCAAGACCCTCGGCGCCTTCGGCTCCTACTTCCTCTGCGACGGTCAGCGACAGGCCGAGGTGCTCGGCTACTCGCCGATGCCGGTCAACCTGGTGCTCGGGGCGCAGCGCCAGCTCAAGAAGGTGCAAGGCGGTGACCCGGCCGAGACCGGGTTCGCGGTGAAGGACTGCAACAACCCGACCCTCGACCCGAACGACCCCAACGGCAACGCCCTCGCCAAGGGCGCGCCCTTCCCCAAGGCGTGCGACAAGCAGGGCCCGGTGCAGTGCTCGGACGGAACGGGCGGTGCGAAGGACACCTCCACCGCGCCGAGCTCGGGCGGGGGCGCGCAGGGCACCACTGGTGGCGGAGGGCAAGCCGGTTCGTCCGCCGCCGGTGGGCCAGGGGGCGCCGCCGGCGGGTCAGCCGACGCTTCCGGCGTCGGGTCTGACGGCCTCGGCGTGGACGAGCTGTCCGGTAGCGGCGCGGGAGTCAACGCCCGCCCTGCCATCGTCGCGGCGAACCCGCAGTCCATTCCCGCACCCGACCTCGGCCTGTCGGCCCCGGCCGCGCTGCTCCTCGGTGGCGCGGGGATCGTGCTGGCGACCGTCGCGCCTCCGCTGCTGAGCAGGCGCCGCAAGAGATTGCTGCCCGGCGCAGTGCCCGGTTCCGTCTCACTGACCCGCGGTTCGCCGCTCGCCCGATAGGAGCCCGACGTGACCGCTATCTCTGCAGCAGTGCGATCGAGGATCGGCCGGTTCCTGGTCGCTGTGACGCTCGCCGCCGTCGTCGGTGCGCTCATCGGAGCCACCGCCTTCACCGCAGCGCCGCCGGCCCGCGCGGCCGGCGGCGACTCCCCGATCACGGTGAAGTGGGCCGGCGGCAATGAGGCAGGCCTGCAGAAATACCAGCCTGACCACGCCGCCCTGACCAGCGATGGCAACGGCAAGGACGCAGGCTCCGGGCACTGGGACGACTTCAAGAATCTCCAGGTCACCGTGTCGAAGACCACGGACCTGGACACCGAGGTCGTTCGGGTCACCGCCAAGGGCATGGCGCCGACCGTCGGGGACCCCGGCCTGAGGAAGAACTTCCTGCAGGTCATGCAGTGCTGGGGGCCTGACCCGCTCGCCGCCGACTTCGCGAAGACCTGCCAGTTCGGCGCCTCGGACCAGACCGCGGGCTTCGCCAGCGCGGACGACCTGATGTACCACACGATCGGGCAGGCCACCTACAACCGCTATGGCTACAAGACCGGATACCTGCCGTTCCGCGCCGTCACCAAGGAGGAGAGCGTCACGGACCAGGTTCCCGCCCCCGGCGGGGGCACACTGACCCGCAACGGCCTCGCCCGGTTCATGGACCCGTCGACGTCGAACGAACTGCCCTATGTGCCGATCGGCGGCGACGGCACGGCGTCGGTGGCCTTCGAGACCCAGGCTGCGACCGCCGCCCCCTACCTCGGCTGCGGCAGCCCGGCCGCCGCGGGACAACGCTGCTGGCTGGTCGTGGTGCCCCGGGGCACGCACGCCGGCGAGCACCCCGGGGCCACCGGCGAGTGCATGCCGAAGAACTACGACCAGAACTACGCACAAATAGGGTCAGCGGTGTCCCCGGACTGCACCTATTTCGCCGACCGCCTGGTCGTCCCGCTCGACTTCAGGGATCCGACCGGGAACTGCGCCGTCGGCTCTGCCGATCGGGCCGTGACGGGCACCGAGTTCGTCGCCGGAGCGATGTCCTCCTGGCAGTCGGCGGCGTGCGCAGCGACCGGAACCAGCTTCGCGCTGACGACGAACTCCGGCGCGCTGTCCCGTGGCCAGTTGCTGACCGGGCAGGCGGACTTCGTGGTTGGCGCGCGGCCGGTGACAAAGGACACCATCGGCACGACGGATCCGGCCCTGCTCGACGGGGCGGAGATCGCCTACGCGCCGCTGGCGAACACGGCCCTGACCATCTCGTATGTCGCCCGCCGCAGCGGTACCGCGATCACCGAGGTGAAACTCACCCCCCGGCTGATCGCCAAGCTGCTCACTCAGAGCTATCGGGACCTGACACCGATCGTCGGCCTGTACCCGGTGACGGACGCGGAGAAAGCCGCTCAATGGGAGGGCTGGGCGCAGCAGCCGCCGGCCAGCATCGTGGCGGATCCGGAATGGGCCGCACTCGGCAACGATCCGCAGCTGAAGAACTTTACCGGCGCGACCGGGTCCTTCGTCGTCTCCGGTCCCTTCGGTGACGACGCGATCGAACTGCTCTGGCGGTACGTGCTCGCGGACGCCGACGCGGTGGCTTTCCTGAGCGGAAAGCCTGACCCGTGGGGGAACTCGGTCAACCCCTACTACCTGCCCCCGGGGCACCCGAAGGCGAAGGGCGGCGGCTACGATGTCGACCTGTCGCGCACGGCGATCGACACCGTGCCCCGCGCCGACCAGACCATGTACCCCTCTGTCGAGGAAGCGGCACGGACGACAAAAGGCCAGCGGGTCGACTCGGTGACCCTGCTGCCGTTCTCCACATCGCTGCAGGCCAACGCGCAAAGGGTGTTCCGTGTGGACACCCGGTACACCGGCATATGGAACAAGCTGCAGTTCAACTCCGCCGGTGAAGCCGGAGCCTTTGCCCCGGTCGCCTCCGAGCAATTCAGCGAGTCCCAATGGATCGTGGGCCCGACGACCGCGAACGCCGCGGCCGCGTACGGCCTCAGCACGGCGCAACTCGCGATCCCGCTGTCCACCACGACGACAAATGACACCGTCCGGACAGCCCGACACTTCGCCGGGCTGAGCACGGCATCGATGGCGACGGCGATCGCCACGGACACGCCGGACCCGGCCACCGGGGTGGCGTCGAGGGACTTCACCCGGCTCCCCGGCGACGCCTATCCGCTCACCACCACCCTCTACGGCGCCGTCGACCTGGGCTGCGGACGGCTGGACAAGGCCGCCCGAACGCAGTACGCGGGGCTGATCGACTATGTCGAGGGCGACCGAGCGAACACGCCGGGAACCCAGCGCGGGCAGCTTCCGGAGGGGTACACGCCCCTCACGGGGGCCCAACGCGACCAGGGAAAGGCCGTCGCCGTCAAGCTCCGCAGCGAGGCGAACTGCTCCCCCTCGGCGCCCGGCGGTGCCGATCCCCAGGGCAACGGCTCCGCATCCTCCGACACCGCCTCCTCCGACCCGGGAGCGACCGTCCCGGACAGTGCGGTCGATCCCGGGGCGAACGGCCCCGGTGGTAACGCGCCGGCGACCCAGACCGAGATGAGTGCCGCGGCCGGCGAGGCCGGGACGAAGACACCTGCCACCGTCGGGCAGGGGGCCGCCGTCGGCGGCGCGCTCGCCGCGAGCGTCGCGGGCCTGCTCGGTACACCGTTCCTGCTGCGACGACGTGGCATGGGCGGATGAGTTGAAGCGCCCGCCCCCGTGTGCGGGCTCCGACAACTCCACATAGACACTCGTTCGCCCCGGATGACGAACGAGGAGGCCCCCACCCGGGGCTGGAAACTCAGGGTGGGGGCCGGGCGCCACCAGGCGCGCCAACGGGAAACAATAGCAGAAAGGCTATTCCCATGAAGACCATCTGGAGGAGGGCCCTCGCGGCCGTCCTCGCCACCGTGGCCGGTCTCGCGTTCGGCAACGCGCCGGCCGCGCACGCCGACCCCAGCGGAGCACCCGCTCCCCGCGTGCTGAACGGTGTCGGCTCCGACACCACCCAGGACATCAACAACGGCCTGGCGGCGGTCGTCAAGGACGGCAGCGGCAACCTGCTGCTCGGCTCCTGGGATGCGACCCCGCAGCCCTCGACCATCACGCCCGTCACCACCACCTTCCCGCGCCCCGACGGGTCGGGCGCGGGCATCTCGGCCCTGCGCGCGGCGAAGACCGGTGGGACCTACCAGGGCGTCACCCTCCTCAACGAGGACCTCCAGTTCGCCCGCTCCTCCAGCGGCGCGACCTGGAAGAAGGACGGCAACGGCGCCTACGCCTACGTCCCGCTCGCGGTGGACGCGGTGTCGTTCGCGGTGTCCAACACCAACAGCGTCATTCCGATCAATGGTGTGGGCAAGCGCGAGCTCCCGCTCGGCACCACCATCGGCCAGGACTCCGACGGCAACGGCGTTCCCGACCTCACCCTGAAGAACATCTACGGCTACGACCGGACGAACCAGATCATCACGCTCGAGGACTCCACGGGCACGGACTACACGGTCGGTGCCCAGGGGACCGGCGCGCAGATCGTTCCGTTCGTCCCGCAGATCAACTCGGGCACCCGCAAGTTCTTCGCCGAGAAGATCCTCGGTTCCGGCGACTGGGTGGCCGCCGACCGCGCTGACTGGGCCTACACCAAGGCCGGCAGCCCCGTCGACGTGCAGGAGCATGACGGCAGCGTCCTGCAGGACGTGCCCGGGGCCATCACCCCGTTCTCGATCGCCAGCTGGATCGCGCAGAACAAGAAGGCCTCGAGCTCGACGTACTTCGACGTCTACTCCGGAGTGTCGGTCACCGACCGTCGCCACGGCGCCGTGCTCGGCTACGTCAACGGTGAGGCGCCCTACACCGGCACCAGCCCCAGTCTCTCGCTGAACACCAGCTTCCCGCTCGCGCGGCCGGTGTTCACCGTGGTGAAGGTGTCGGATCTGACCGCGATCCCGGCACTGGCGGACGTCTTCCAGGGCGGAAACGCCAAGGCCTACACCGCGAAGCGGCCCGGTTCGCTCACGCAGCTTGTCGTTACCGACTTCGGTTTCGGCAACCTGACCGGCGGCGTGCCGATCAACGGCGTCACCTACAACCCGGGTGACACCACCTCCTTCACCGTCGATTGACAGGTCCGGGCGGCGGTCTGCTTCGGCGGGCCGCCGCCCCTCCGCCCGCCGCCCGGCACCGCCGGTGGCCTCGGGCGGTTGGCCCCGTCCACAGGAATCTGCACAGAAAGCGAACCATGACCCGCTCAGCCCCCCCGAAGACCCTCAGGCGGCGCCTGGTGTCGGCCTCGACGATCGTCGTCGCCGCGCTCGGTGCAACGGTGCTCACACCCGTTGCCGCACATGCCGATGCCCTTGGCACAGTGACGCTGGACCCCGCGAAGGAAGTCGCGGGAGCCTACACCTTTGCGCTCAACACGACTTCAGGCAGCTTCATTCAGGACGAGATCTGGGGTCAGATCGCCGCCAACCAGCCGACCCAGCTGAACATCAGCACGGGCTGCCCGGTGGGGTATCGCAAGTCTTCCCGCACGTACTGGGTCGGACCTGACGGAACCTACCAGGACGCCGCGATCGACCGTATGAACCCGAACGCCGCCGACTGGGGACTCCAGGGCAACCCGATCAAACTGTTCGACGACTATGCCGTTGTCTGGACCGCGCTCGGCCCGAACGTGATGGCGAACGGACTCAACAAACTCATCGTCACCTGCGACGCCGTGGCCACACTGAACGAGGAAGGCCTGAAGCCCGGGACGGACTACAAGTACTTCGTCACCACCATCAAGGTGGATCGTACGGCGAAGACCTGGCAGGTCGTCTCCGACACCACCCCGCCGGTCGAGAAGACGGCCACCACCACGGCAGTGACCACGTCGGCCGTGACCGGGACGTCGGCGACGCTGACGGCGAAGGTCGACCCGGCCGACGCCACCGGCACCGTGCAGTTCACCCAGAACGGCACCAACGTCGGCACCCCGGTCCCGGTCACCGGCGGCCAGGCCATCACCTCGGTCTCCGGCCTGACCCCGGCCACCGCCTACACCTTCGGCGCGGTCTACTCCGGCGACGCCACCCACCAGGGCTCCACCGGCGCGGCCGCTCCGGTGACCACCGAGCCGCCGGCGCCCGTCGCCGACAGCTCGAAGTCCGACGTCTCGGTGTCGGTCCCCGCCGAGACCGGAGGCGCCCCGACCGGATTGTCCATCTCGGTCAAGCCCGGTGCCGTCACCCTGTCGGGTGCGGCCACCCGTGACAAGGGTGCCGACTGGCAGGCCACGGGGTCGCTCGGCGGGCTGACGGTGAAGGACGACCGTCAGGTCGCCGGCGCCGCCTGGTCGCTGACCGGCTCCGCGTCGGACTTCGTCGGCGGTGGCAACACCATCGGCGTGTCGAACTTCGGCTGGGAGCCCGCCAAGGTTTCCGGCGCGGGCACCGTCGGCGACCCGGTCGCCCCGGGCGTGAACAACGGCTTGGGTTGGCCGAAGCCGCTGGCGCAGGGCGTGGGCACCAAAGACGCGAACGTGCTGACCGCACTGACCGCGGGCCTGACCCTGAAGGTTCCCGGCGGCACCCCCGCCGGAAACTACAGCTCGGTGCTCTCCCTGACCCTCATCTGAGGTTCCTCACCCCTCGGCGCCGGGTCGCGCCGAGGCCACCGCGACGTCGGTGACGTCGCACAGGGGGTTGCCCCGGGCAGGACGCGCTCCACGCGCTCGGCTCGGGGCAACCCCGCCCCCATGTCCCACGCCTCTCCCACCCCATCTGCTCTCCCACCCCACCTTCTCTCCCACCCCACCTGCCTTACGTCTGCTCTCCCACTGCCCGCGCGGACCGCGACCGACCCCCGGCGGTCGCCAGGACGAGCAGATGCCCTACCGCAAGGAGCACACCCGCCATGCCCGCACCGGCCGCCCGCCTCGCCTTCCTCAGGCATCCCAGACCCCTCAGCCACCGGGCTCGGCCCGCGCTCGCGCTGCTGCTGGCCGTCGTCGTCGCCATCGCAGTGTCCATCGCAGTGCAGCCCGCGATGGCGGCCCCACCTGGCGAGCCGGTGGTGTGGGGGGTGCAGCCCTCCACCCCCAAGGGGCCCGACGGGCGCACCAGGTTCGAGTTCCAGGCCGCATCCGGCACCACCATCAAGGACTGGGTCGCGGTCACCAACCAGGGCACCGTGCCCGGCACGTTCCGGGTCTACGCCGCTGACGCGACCGCCGACCGGTCCGGCGCGTTCTCACTCGTCGGTGCGAACCAGGCCTCCACCGACCTCGGTGCCTGGACCAGCGTGAAGGGTGCCCGCGCGGCCTGCGACGACACCAACGACGCCGCCGAGGCGACCTGCGCGATGGCGGTCGGGTCCACCGTCACCCTGAAACCCGGTGAGCGGGTGAACGTCCCCTTCACCATCACCATCCCCAAGGGGGCCACCCCCGGCGACCACTCCGCCGGAGTCGTCGCCGGTCTGCTCAGCGACGCGGCCAAGGAAGGCGCCTCCGTGCGCGTGGAGAACCGCGTCGGCGCACGCATCTATCTGCGCGTCGACGGGCCCGTCTCACCCGGCATCGGTGTGACCGGCAGCACCGGGGGATACAACCCCTCCCTCATCCCGTTCGCACCCGGCAGCGCCTACCTCGGGTTCGACGTCGCCAACACCGGCAACGCGCGCATCAGCGTCGCCCCCGAAGTGGCCCTCACCGGCCCCTTCGGCATCCCTCTGGGCACCGTGAAGCTCGACACCGTCGCGAACCTCGTGCCCGGGGCGACCACGCACGTCGAAGCCGAGCTCCCCGGCATCCCCCCGCTGCTGGTGCTGTTCGCACGCCTGACCGCGACACCCGTGCCTGCCGACGGCGTCGCCGCCGGGGACCCGATGCCCGCCCCCGTCACCACATCAGTCACCACCTGGGCGGTCCCGTGGACCGGGCTGCTGCTCGTGTTCCTCATCGCCGGGCTGGTGTGGTTCGAGCGGCGGCGTCGCCTGCAGCGCCGTGAGCGGATGGCGCAGGAACTCGCCGACTTCGCCGACAGCATCCGCTCCGAACAGACCACTCCCGCAGACCCCGCGCCGATCGGTGCCGGATTCGTACCCCGCAATACAGAGGACGGCAACGCATGACCACGCAACGCCTCACCCCGCGCCGCCGGCGCATTCGCCTCCTGCTGGGGGTGATCCTCGTGAGCGCACTGTGGGCAATGCCCGCCGCCGCGCACGCCGACAACAGCGGCAGTGACGTGACCGTCGCCGTTCCCACTGAACAGCCCGGCGTCGTTGACCCCACTCCCACTCCCACGCCGACCCCGACCCCGACGGACCCGCCGGGCGGGACCCCCGGCGCTGGAGACAACCCGGGTGGCGGCACTGTCCCGGGCGGCAGTAACCCCGGTGGCGGCAGTAACCCCGGAGGTGGTGACAACCCTGGCGGCGGCAGTAACCCTGGCGGCGGTGGCAGTAACCCCGGCGGTGGCGGCGCGTGCACCCCGGCCGAGCCGGCGATTCCGACCAGCCCGGCCACCTCCGGCGGGAAGGTCACGTTCGACAAGGACATGTACCGGGTCGGGGAGAAGATCACTGCCACCGCGTCCGGCTACGGTGCGGGCGAACACGTGCAGCTGGTGATGTTCAGCGACCCGACACTGATCGGCTCGTTCACCGCCGACCAGACCGGGCAGGTGCACGCCTCGTTCCCGGTCGCGGGGGACATGCTGCCCGGTTCGCACACCGTCCAGTTCACCGGCTGGTGCAAGGCCGTGGCGGTCGGGACGGTGCTCATCGGCACCAACACGGCGGCCAGCATGCCGGCGACCGGGGGCCTCCCCGCCTGGCTGTGGTGGGTCGGCGGCACCCTGCTCGCCCTGCTCCTGGCAGCGGGCGTCTGGTACGTCATCCGGCTGATGCGCGAACCCGAGGGTGAGGCTGCCCGATGACCATCGACACCCTCACCGACACCGTCGACGCCACCGACACCGTCGACGCCGCGGCCGGGAACTCCCTTGACACCACTGATGCCAAGCCCGTGGGACCCGTCCGGTTCGGGCGTCCGAGGGCAACGGCGAAACCCAAGCGCAAGCTGCTGCCCGCACCCAAGAAGCGCCCACCCGTGGTCCGCGACGGCAGGTGGTGGACCGGAATTGCGGTCTTTACCATCTCTGCCCTGATGATGGGCTTCGTCATCCACGTCGCCCTGCTCTCGGCCGGGCAGCACTACCGTGACCAGCTCATTGCCTACGGCGAGTTACGCACCGGCCTCGCCGAAGCTGAGACCCCGGTCGGGCCGCTGGATGTGAACGGAGAGATCGTCGCCCCAGGCACTCCCGTCGCCCTGATCACCTCCGACGCGATCGGCCTGAACGAGGTCGTCCTCGAAGGCTCCTCCTCCGCAGTGCTGCGCTCCGGCCCAGGCCACCGGCGCGACACCGTCATGCCCGGGCAGGCAGGCACCAGCGTCATCCTCGGCCGACAGCTCGGCTATGGCGGACCGTTCAGCCGGCTCCACAGGCTCGCCCCCGGCAACGAGTTGACCATCACCACCGGGCAGACCGTGGCCAAGTACAAAGTGTTCGGCATCCGCCGCACCGGTGACCCCCTGCCCGCCCCGCTGAGGGCAGGGCAGGGCCGCCTCGAACTGCTCACCGCGGACGGCTTGCCCCTCTATGCCAGCGGGGTGCTGCACATCGACGCCGAACTCATCACCCCCGTCCAGGAGACCCCCGCCCGCGCGCTGGCCACTGCGGCCCTGCCCGCCCCGGAGCGAGCGATGGGGCAGGACCCGTCCGGGTGGTTCATCGGCTTCTTCTACGCGGTGTTCTTCCTCGCCGCCGGCCTCGGCACCTGGTGGCTGTGGACCACTTGGGGACGCCGGCAAGCCTGGGTGGTCGGACTGCCCATCATGATCTTCCTCGGCGTATTGGTCTGCGACCAAGTGATGGACGCGCTCCCCAACCTCATCTGACCCCCTGATTCCTGAAAGAGAACCGATATGCGACCCGACGTCGACTCACCGACCGCCCGCAACTCACCCTCCTGGGCGGAGGACGTCACCGAAGTGCACCCCTCTGCCGCCACCCCGTCCCGGGCCTGGACGCCCGCGGACGACGACCTCACTTCCGTACAGCCCTCGCTCCCGCAGCCCTCGTTCGCACCGCCCTCGTTCACGCAGACAGCGGTCGTCGGACAGGCCGGGATCGTGCCCCCCGCCCCGGCCCCCGGGACGCCCCGCGGCGCGGACATCGAGGTCGTCGAAGCGCGCCGGGGGGAAGCACGCCGACGGGCCGATCCCGCACCCGCCCAGGAGCTCTCCGTCATCGAAGCCCGCGACATCTCCGCCTGGTTCGGATCGCACAAGGTGCTGGAGCGGGTCTCGCTCACCATGCCCGCCGGCCAGGTCACCGCCCTCATCGGGCCGTCCGGCTGCGGCAAGTCCACCTTCCTGCGGATCCTCAACCGGATGCACGAACTGGTGCCGTCCGCCTCGCTGGCCGGGGAAGTGCTCCTCGACGGGGACGACATCTATGCCCGAGGCCGGAAGCTGCAGGAGGCGCGGAAGCACATCGGCATGGTCTTCCAGAAGCCGAACCCGTTCCCGGCGATGTCGATCTACGACAACGTCGTCTCCGGGCTGAAGCTGACCGGCACGCGGGCATCGCGCGACGAGAAGGACGACATCGTCGAGCGCTCACTGACGGCCGCAGGCCTGTGGAAGGAGGTGAAGGACCGGCTGCGGCAGCCCGGCGGCGGTCTGTCCGGCGGCCAGCAGCAGCGCCTGTGCATCGCCCGGTCGATCGCGGTCAAGCCGAAGGTGCTGCTGATGGACGAGCCGTGTTCCGCGCTGGACCCGACCTCGACCCGAGTGATCGAGGAGACGATGGTCGAGCTGCAGAAGGAAGTGACCATCGTCATCGTCACCCACAACATGCAGCAGGCCCAGCGGGTGTCGCAGCAGTGCGCGTTCTTCCTCGCCTCCCAGGGCACCCCCGGCGCGATCGTGGAATACGGCGACACCGAGGCCATGTTCTCCGAGCCGCAGGATGAACGCACCTACGACTACGTCAACGGTCGATTCGGGTGACCCGAGCATGATCGCCACACCCGGGGACCTGATCGGCGGGCGCTACGCACTCGACGAGCTCCTCGGTGTGGGCGGGACCGGATCGGTCTTCGCCGCCGACGACACCCTGACCGGGGAGCGGGTCGCGGTGAAGCTGCTGCATCCGCACCTGTGTGCGGACGCGGCCTCGCGCGACGCCTTCCTGAGGGAGGCGGAGCGTGCGTCGCGACTGTCGCACCCGAACATCGCCAGGGTGCGCGGTGCCGGGCTGCACGATGCGGCCGGGGTGGTGCAGCCGTGGATCGCGATGGACCTCGCCACCGGCCCCACCCTGCGCGAGCGGGTCCGCGACGGCGGGCCGCTCACGCCTGCCGAAGCCGGCGCCGTGCTCGACGGCGTCCTCGCCGGCCTCGGCCACGCCCACCGGGCCGGGATCGTGCACCGCGACCTGACCCCGCAGAACGTCGTGCTCGTCGGGGCCGCCGCCGGCGCGCCGCTGACGGCGGCCATGGTGCGGATCATCGACTTCGGTCTCGCCGACGCCACCGGACACTCCACCGTCGGTCACGACGTCCTGCTCGCCACCACCCCTGGCGGGGACGGCGTCGGGGGTGTCGGCGGGGGAGTGGTCGGCAGCGCGGCGTTCATGTCGCCCGAACAGGCCACCGGGAAACCAGTCCGGGTCGGCTCCGACCTCTACCAGGTCGGCTGCGTGCTGTACTTCGCGCTCACCGGACAGGAACCCTTCCCGCGCAGCTCGGCCACCCTGACCATGCAGGCGCACGTCAGCGCCCCCCCGCCGGTGCCCTCAGCGCTGGCGCCCGCCGCCCGGCGGTTGGACCGCGTCGTGACCCGGGCGATGACCAAGGTCCCCGCCCGCCGCTTCCGCGACGCCGCCGAGTTCCGCGAAGCTCTCGCCGCATCGGCCGCCGCATCGGCCGCCGTGGCGCCCGCGGTGGCGATGCCCGCGGTGCCGCCCGCAGTGGCGGCGCATGCAGTGGCGGCGCATGCGGTGGCCGAGCCCCACCAGGACGAGACCGACCCGCTTGCAGCGGACCGGACATCCACCGGGGCCACCAGGATCCGCGCCGGCGATCCCGTCCGGCGCGGCACCCTCGATTACCTCACCGACCCCGAACCTGTCGCCGCGGTGCCCGCGACCGGCCGGGCGCCAGGCAACGGCCCCGCCGTGCTCGGCGGTGTCGCCGTCGTTGCCCTTGTCGTCGTCGTCCTGGTCGCCGCTGCCCTCGGCGGGAGCAGCGCCGCGCCCGGCGCCGGGCCCGGCGCCGCACCGGCCCCGAGACCCTCGGCCACCTCGGCGGTGCCGGCGACCACTCCGCCGCTGACCCCGACCCCCACGCCGACCCCGACCGTCACCCCGAGCGCGCTCCCGGCAACGCCCACCCCCGTGCCGGCCAGCGTGCCCGCCCTGCACGGCACCCTCGCCGACGCGGAACAGGCCCTTCTCGCGGCAGGCTTCCGGGTCGGGACCATCACCCGGGAGGACTCTGCCGAGCGCGCAGAGACCGTGCTGCAGCAGCGTCCCGCACCAGGTGCGCAGGCCGTGGCGGGCGCCGTGGTGGACCTCACCGTCGCCAGCGGACGCAATGCCGTCCCGCAGGTCGCCGGCATGAGCCTCGGCACCGCCACCGCCGTCCTGGAGACCGCCGGCTTCCTCGTCGCACCGCAGCCGTCAGTGGTGCCCGCCGATCGCACCGTCACCGGCAGCGACCCGCCCGCCGGAACCGTGCTGCGGGTGGGCGTCACCATCTCCCTCGTAGCGCAGTCCCCGCCCACCCCGGACCCGACACCGATCGCACATCCGGCCACAGAGGGCCAGATCCGCCTTGGTGGCAGCCTCGGCCGTGCACAGAACAGGATCGCTTATGGCTGAGACGACAATGCCCGACACCATCCCCGAGCCCCCGTACTGGCAGACGCTGCTGTACCGGGCGATGGCGGTCGTCGGCCTCGCCATCATCGGCGTCGTCGCCCTCGGCATCCTGCACATCTCCCGGGCCGCGGAGCGGGCTGCGAGCGAGCAGCCCGTACAGGTGGTCGCGGCACCCGTCGGCGCACTCGCCGTCGCGAGCCCCGCCCCGCTGGCGCCCACCCCCTCCGCCGGTGCCGGCGCCAATACCTCTGCCGGTGCCTCCGCCTCTGCCAAGGCCAACCCTTCCGCCGGTGCCCGCACCGCCGTCACGGCCGGCGGTGGAACGCAGCGCACGAAGCAACAGGAGTCGGGTACGGCAACCTCCGGCTCCACCCGCGTCGACCCTGCCTGGACGGCGCGGGTGTCCGCCGCCACCGGTATCCCCGCCCGCGCGCTCAGCGCCTACGGTGCCGCACAGCTCGTCACGCAGCGTGAGAACCCGTCCTGCGGGATCGGCTGGAACACCATCGCCGCCATCGGGTCCATCGAGTCCAACCACGGCCGCCACGCCGGAGCCGTCCTCGGCAGCGACGGGTACTCGACCCCCGCGATCCGCGGCCCGGTCCTCAACGGCAACGGGGTCGCCGCGATCCGCGACACCGACCGCGGCGTCTGGGACGGCGACACCACGTGGGACCGCGCCGTCGGCCCCATGCAGTTCATTCCGTCCACCTGGAGGCAGTGGGGCACGGACGCCTCGGGCGACGGTGTCGCCGACCCCAACCAGATCGACGATGCCGCGCTGGCCACCGCCCGGTACCTGTGCTCCTCCGGCTCCATGACCACCTCCGGCGGCTGGCGGCAGGCAATCTTCGCCTACAACCACCTCGACGCCTATGTCAATGACGTCGCCGCCGCCGCGAACGAGTACGCGCAGAGGGCAGCACAGTGAGCGTCGTCGCGCATCTGAAAGCCCCGCTGGGCCCGTACGCCGTGGACCGTCAGGTCGATGCTGCCACCGGGTGGCTGATGGACCAGGACCGACTCGCGCTCGTCATCGAAGGGCCGAGCGTACTTGCCGAATCCGTGCACCTCCGGGCGCTGGCCGACAACTACCCCCTCGTTTACGGACGGATGCTCAGCGCCTCTGCACGGACCCTCGGCCGGGCTTCCCTGCTGGTCGTCAGGCCCTCCCGGACCACCCTCGAAGCCGCGACCTTGCAGGACCGGGACTACCTCGTGCTGCACTCCGGACCCGGCGACCCGCACCTGCCTTGGCAGGACGCGTGGTGCTGGGCGCACCACTCCCACGACCTGCGAGGCGGCGCCGGACCCGCTGTCGTCTGTGCCGGCGTCAGCATCGAGGAGGAGTGGGCCTTCCGGCAGCGCGCCACCGCCGAGACGGTGGGACGTCGTACGCGTCGGTTTCGCTAGCGACAGTCGATGGATCAGGGCCGCGGTGGTGAACCTGGCGGGTCAAGCCCCTGGGCGGGTTACAGATCACAACGTCTGCCAACCCGGCTAGGCTCGATTCATGGATAGCCGCGAGAACGAGCTGGCAGCGCTCCTGGTGCTGCTCCGGAAGAAGCCGGGCGGCGCCGGATGGAACGACATCGCGTTCGATGTCGCCGCCCGAGGAAGCGCGGTCGCGGTGCTGGACGATCTGGCCAGCGACACCCTGTTCGCCACGGTTGAGGAGGACGCACAGCTTGCGTCGGCCCGCAGGACCATCGCACAGTGGGACGCGGCCGGATACCGTGTCATCACCGTGCTCGACGAGGAATACCCGGCCCGGCTGCTCGGCATCCGCGAGACGCCACCGTTCCTCTTCTTTCAGGGTGCACTCCGGGAGCCGGACCCTGGGATGTCCGTCGTCGGCACGCGGCATGCTTCCGGTGACGGCCTGCGATTCGCAACCGAGGCCGCACGCCTCCTCGTCACCGAAGGACTGACCGTCATCGCAGGCCTCGCGGCAGGCATCGACACCGCCGCCCACCGGGCCGCACTGGACGCCGGCGGCAGGACGGTCGCGGTCCTCGGTACCGGAATCACTAGGACGTATCCAGCCAGCAACGCCACGTTACAGAGCCAGATCGCCGACCGGGGGCTGTTGCTCTCGCAGTTCTACCCGGATGCGCCCCCGACGAAGCAGTCTTTCCCGATGAGGAACGCAACAATGTCCGGATACGGACTCGCGACGATCGTCGTTGAGGCCGGTGAGTACTCCGGCACCCGCATCCAAGCACGGGTCGCTGGCGAACACGGGCGCCCGGTCATCCTCACCTCCGCGGTCGCCCGGACGACGGCGTGGGGTGCCGCGCTCGTCGACCGACCGAACGTGTACGTCGTCGACTCCCTCGACGAGCTGGCCGACGCTGTGCGCAAGATCCGTGAGGCGCCCGACCGTCTGACCAGCGCGCTCGACGCCTTGGCTTCGGCGTGACCCAGCAGTTTCGGCCCGACATCCAGCGGGCCGGGGACGAGTTGACTGCTGTCGCGGGCAGCTACCTGCACACGGTCAGAGCTGGGAGCTGGCAGGCGGCGGCGGTCCGTGCGGTGTAGACGAGTTCTGCGAGCTGGAGGCGGCCCTCGGCCTCGACGGCGGCTTGCCGTACTCGGCCCGTTGGGCGTCGGTCACGGCACACAGGGGCTCGTCCCTGACCTGTTCCCACGGGGCGATCGTGTTCTTGAGCGAACATCCCACAGGAGACTGAGCATCAGTACCAGTGGGGCGTCGATGAGCCTCGTGTCCGCAGCCTCGTCCTCGCGCGCTGGACGGGTCGAAGCGCTCCAAACCGTGTACGGATTGCGTCATAGACGTCTGTTGATCGCGATTCGTCAATGACCGAGATGAGGAGCGCGAACGGAATCTTGGTGGGTGAGTTGTCGAGGGCTCCGCTTCGTCGTGCGACGTAGGACAGCTCAAGTCTGGGCAACTCGACCTCGTTGGGCTTCAAAGTCACTCGGTAGTGGCGAACGGTCTCCCATTTCCCGCTGTCGCGCAGCTGAGCCTCTGAAGCACCTCGCTTCGCTGCGGTCAACGTCTTTGTGACGGGTTCTTGACTCGGCGTCCATCCCTGGGCGAGAAGAGCGCGTGCTGTGTCGCCGCCGATGTCCAAGGTTTGCTTCTTGTCGGGTAGCCCCTTGGGTGGGGTGAACGTATGGATTCTGTGGTGCGGTCGTAGAACGAGCTCTAGGGAAGCGCTGGTGTACTCGGTTGGCTGCGTCGGGTCGACTGGTGATGCGTAAGCGAGCGTGATCTGGAGCTGCACCTCGGTGGTGGCGGGGTCGGCGACTGGCACTTGATATCCGAGGAGGTCGCCGCGCTCGATCTCATCGATGTACAGGACGTGCGCCTCGTTGGGTGCGCAGTCCAGAAGTGCATCGAAACTGAGCGGCTGACGCCCGTAGCCGACTTCGTCTCGGAGTTTGAGGTGATTCCTCGGCCGCTCGGCGAAGTGAGTGGTGAAGGCTCGGAGGACGCTGCTGTTGACCCGCGGAAGCCGGGTTACGAGGTCAGCGAGAGCGTGCGTTGTCACTGGTGCTGCGAAGCTCGTGCCGGCCGCTTCAAGGAAGCTGCCATCTGCTCGCACAACATTGAACATCCGGTTGCCGCTGCCGCCGAACTGGACACCCAGGGGCTGGACTCGGGCCCCATGACGGCCAGGACCCATTGACGAGTACGGCGCCCGTGCCCAAGGTTTCTCGGGAGCGGGCGCGTCGCACGCGCCGACGGCGATCCCGTTAGCCATGTCGGCTGGTACCTGAACTCGATGGAGGCCGGTTTTCTGGTCCTGGTCGCCGTCGTTTCCGGCCGCCACAATGAACAGGACGTCCTTTTCCCAGGCCAGTTGGTCGAGTTCGCTTGTCCAACGGTTTGGTTCCATGTCGTCCTCGACTGCAAGGGTTGGGCCGAGGCTGAGGTTGACGAGGCGATGCCCATTGGTCTCGACCGCTTCTTTGATGCGATCGAGAACCCAGTAGCCTTCGAGGTCGTCGGGAATGTTGGGGGCTGGGAGTACTCGATAGCTCTCAACGGGGAGTGGCGGCGTTGGCGCTTGCCCTCCAGGTGCGACGAGGCCATAGAGGACGGCACCGGTCACGCCGGTGCCGTGGTCGAGCTCACCCTGAGCTGGCGGTTCTGGCGTGAGGTCGTGCGTGGGGATGGAGAACAGGGAGCCGCTTCTGCTGGCAACGTCCACGCCGCCGTCGAATACAGCGACCGAGACGGCTGAAAGGACAGGTTGGTTCGTCGGGGGCGCTGCGAGCCGTTGCACGCTGCGTGTGCCAAAGCGTGGACGTGGTCGGATCGCTGGCATGGGGCGTAGCACGCGCAATGGATTGAACCGAGCCAGGGAGGACGCCGTCTCGGTTTCAAGGCTGACCGGAGTGAAGGTCAGCCCGCCCACGCGCCGGACGTAGTCGCGATGAACTTCCCCGCCCTCGTTCACGATGAGCGTGAACCAGTGTTCAAGTGTCTCCTCATCGAGCGGAATCGGCTCGCCAAGCCTTGATGTGTGGGGATGGAGGACTGCTTCCCAAACGCGCCGCTCAGCGGAGTTAGCCCGCGCTTCTGGCTCCTCCCGTGCCCGCAGGACGTCGGACTGACGCGGTAGGGCGATTTCGCTGAGTTCGCGTATTTGTGTGAAGGCTTGCTCTTCTGTTCGGTTTCGTCCGCCTTCCGTGATGAGTCGCCGAAGCTCACTCAGGCCGCCGTCCGGGACGGTGAAGATGAGCCGCCGTGTCTGTGCTTCGACACTCTTCTTCTTCGTGACATACAGGCCCACGTCTGCTCGTGATCCGACTGGCGCTGCACCGATGTGGGCCAGGAGTTCGGTCGGGAAATAGGACGCCGCGAGGTAGTTCGGGAGTAGCTTCGCCTCGACGTAGACGCGATCGCTTGCGCGGAGCGTTGGCGGCAGAGTCTCGACCGCTTCGGTCACGGCGATCAACTGTGGCGCAAGAATGCTCTGCGCTTGCTCGACGGTTTGCGGCTCGTATTTTTCGCCGCCGCCGGCGCGCGGCGCCTGCACATCAAGTCTTAGCGCTTCCCCGTTGATGAGAAGCGGTCGCGATACAGCTTCATTGCTTCGCACGTCCGCCATGCTAGGCTCCTTCTGCTCGTTTGATACCGGCAGCGACGGTCGGGTGGCTCACGCCCATAAGCGCAGCGATCTGCCTGTTCGACATCCCCAACTTGTTGTGCATAGTCAAAAAGAGCTTGTCACGGCGTGGGCCGGCGTCCTCAATCTGACGCGCCAGCTGACTGAGAAGTTCATCGGTCACCGCGGAGTCGTTGAGGATTGATCGTCTGTGTGCGAGCGACCAGAGCCGTGTGAGGTCAGAACTGGTCATCCCGGATGTGAGCTCGGTCGCGAGAACAAGAGCGCCGGTGTCGACGCGCTCGACGCCCGCGGCGAGGTTGTTCAGGATGGCATGTCGTTCCTCGTCGCCCGGAAGTGACAGGACCAAGGAACGGTCGAAGCGCCGTTCAACTGCTGTGTCGAGGAGTTGGCGATGATTGGTCGCTGCTATCAGCAGGCTGGTGTCGGGCCAGCGGTCGAGTTCGACCAGGATCACGTTGACGATCCGCTTGAGCTCACCGATGTCCGAGTCGTCGTCGCGTCGCTTGGCGATGGCATCGAACTCATCCAATAGCAGCACGCAAGGACCGCTCTTCGCGTAGTCGAGGACGGACTTGATATTCCGTCCGGAGGTACCCAGGTAACTGGAGACGACTGACGACAGGTCGAGGGAGAGCAGCGGCAGTTGGAGCGACTGCGCCAACCAGCGGGCTGCCATGGTCTTGCCCACACCGGGAGGGCCACTCAAGAGGAGCGTGCGAGTGAGGCCCGCGCCTGCACGTCGCAGTTCGTCTGCACGGCTGCGTTCCAGCAGTACCTCGTTGAACTCAACCATCACGTCGTTGCTGAGGACGAGTCCCTCTCCATCTGGCAAGAGGTCGATGTCCACCAACGGTTGCGCACTCTCCCCTTCGGTCGGGACCGCGCCCGAGACGTAACGCAACTCTGTCGTATCAGAGCCAGCCGCGATGGCTTGATGCACCGCGTCGCGGAACGACTCGATATCCTGAACACCCGTAGGGACCGACCGCATCAGCCTCGATGCGAGCTGCCGTACCCCGGCGCCATGACCGCGTGTCCCGACGCGAACGAGGTCGACCACGGCGCGCTCAAGCCCATCAGGAGTGTGGTAACCCTTGCTCGCTGCGACTGCCATGCTTACCACCCTATCGAATTTCACCATGGCTGCCCGACAGGCGCACCCGGTAAGATCATGGCATGGGTCTCCGACACTTACCGGTTGGCGCCTGTCTTCCACCTGAGAAGGTACGTCATGGAAGCCGACATCGTCGAGCTGCTCGGCGTCGATCCGAGTGATCCGCTCGCGCAGCTTGCTGGTGAGCTGGTGGCCAGCGACGAGAAGCTGCTGGATCAGCTTGTCAAGGTGCGCCGTGATCGCGGCTTGACCCAGGCGGATGTGGCCGCGCGGATGGGGATCTCGCAGGGCGCGGTGGCGAGGGTCGAGAGCGGTGAGCGGAACCCACATTTGTCGACTTTTGCGACGCTACGCCCACGCCGTCCGAGCTCGGGTGACGCACACGGTCACGCCTGTGGGGCTTCCCGGTCGTGGGGTGCGGTCGCGTTGGTGAGCTGATTCTGACGGCTCAGCTTGCGGCACCTCGGGCCAACCTGGCGCGACCCACGGTCTTGTGAGCGTCGAGGACGCCTCTCCTACTCCGACTCGGGCAGGCAGTGCAGCGCAATCTGCACCAAGCCGTCATCTACCAGGTGTTTCACCAGCGCCCCCAGTGCGACTCGAATGCACGACCCGCAGACTAGAAGTCCAATCAGGACCATCCTGCCTAGTCGCATCTGGATTCAGACCGTCCGGTCCAGGCCGTTCCGGTGCAACACCTCCACCCCAACATCCGGCACTGTCTGACCCCATCCGTACGGTCGCGATAGCAGGCCCGTTAGCAACGAAGGAGCCCATCATGCCCACCAATGACACCCCCGCGATCACCCGTGACGACGCAATCACGTACCTGCGGACCGCCCTCCAAGACAACGCCGTCGAGTATGACCTCAAGGGTCTCGCCGACGACCTCCACAACCAGTACGGCACCTGGGATTTCTCCACCGCCATGGATGACCCGGATGGCGTCGAACGGTTCTGGGGCACGGCTGGCTTCCACGAGTGGCGGACCGTCCTCAGCGCGGTCAGCGACCAGGAACTGGTCGACGAGATCCGGCGTCGGATGGAGCGGCCGGCCGCAGAGCCCGAGCCTGGGGAGAACTGACCATGACCGCCACAACCTTCACCCGCGACACTGCATGCACCTACGTGTTGAACAAGATCCGTCAGACGTTCGGCGTCCAGCACGAGTTCGACATGCCGAAGATCCTCGACAACCTGGCCGTCGAGTGCCCTGACTGGAACGTCGCCGGCCACGACACTGTGGAGCTGATCAACACCATCTTGCGGCACCGGGTCACTGAGCCCGTGCCGGGCTGCCTCGACTGGTGCACTCTCGGACCCGGGCACATCTTCCAATCGTCTACGAACGGGAAGCGTGAGGGATACCACGAGGGCACACTCGCTATCGTCCCGAGTGACTACGAGCACACACCGGGAAGGGTGCAGAACGAACACACAGAGGTGTTCATCATCCAGGACGTCACCACGCATCCCGATGACACCATCACCATGCGTGCCCCATACGTCGTCGTAACCAACTACGACGATGGATCCGGGCCGTCCTATGGACGCGTTGAGTCTCTCGACATTCTCATCGAGGCTCTGAAGAGGGGCCGTGAGGAACTCGCCAAGTTGCAGCCCAGCGCGTCGTGACGACCATCTTGGCCAGGCTCGCGCTTGTCCGACCGGTCCCGAACGTCTGAAGGGCCCTGCGGAGGGGGTACTCAGATGGTGAGTACCCCCTCCACGGCGTCCCCGCGCACACGCGGGCATGAGCGCTTCCCGGCTCCGGGAGCCGTCGACATCGGCGCATAGCTCAGTTGGTAGAGCGCCTGCCTTACAAGCAGGGTGTCGTTGTCGAACTGGTGGAGGACGCTGGTGGCCGGCCTGGATCTGTCGAGGATGACCCTGCACGGCTGCCGCCCCACCCACGCGACGACGCTGCTTCTGCGCGAGGGGGTCCCGGTCCACATTGTGTCGAAGCGCTTCGGGCACCGCGACCCGTCTGTGACGCTCAATGTGTACGCCGACGCGATCCCGGCCGATGACACCAGGGCTGTCGACGTGTTCGCCCGAGCCGTCTGGGGGCCTGAAATGGACTCTGTTCGCAATCCGTTGGCAGATCGGGCCTGCCGGGGTCCTCCGCCTGGTCGGACAATCCCAGCCAAACCGTCATCTACCAGGTGTATATCACCAGCGCCCCCAGTGCGACTCGAACGCACGACCGGCAGATTAGAAGGCTGCTGCTCTATCCAGCTGAGCTATGGGGGCAGTCCGACTGATTGTACGACCTCGGGCGAGGACGCCGCCCGGGCTGGGCCTCGGTCGGGGACCGTACGCCCGGGGCGATGTCTGCGGCGCTGGGTAGCCTTGGCCACATGTCTGTTGAGACCCATCGCACGACCCGCGACCCGTCGCGGTCCCTGGTGGGCACCGGCCGGCCGGAGGCGGGCGGCCCCTCCCCGGATGGGCGCCTCACGGTCGGCACCGGCGGGGACACCACCCCCCGGGACCTGCGTCGGGAGCGACGCCGCAACGGCCTGCCGGCGCCGGTGGATCGTACGGTGCCGCTGCCGCGCCGATTGCTCGGCGACTGGCGGCTGTGGATGTCGCTGGCCACGGTGGTCCTCTTCGTCGCCGCGTTCCTGGTCAACTGGACGCTCTTCGTGCCGGAGCACACCACCGCCACCGGCTCCATCCAGGGGCTCGGCACCGCGGTGATTCCGAAGGCCGCTCGGCTGGCGGCCTTCACCGCCGTCCCGCTGACGCTGCTGCTGGTCCTGGCCGACCGGCTGCGGCCGCAGGGCCTGTGGCTGTGGACGATCGCGCTGGTCTGGGGTGGTCTGGTCTCGACGGCGATCGCCGCGCCGATCAACACCTGGGCCTCCGCCCACCTGTCGATCGTCGGCAACGGCGACCCGGCGACCAGCCTGCGCGGCGCGGTCTTCATCGCCCCCTTCGTCGAGGAGGCGGCCAAGGCGACGGTGGTGTTCTGGATCGCCATCCTGTTCCGCAACCGGGTGATGTCGTGGCTGTCCACCGTCGCCCTGGCCGGGCTGTCGGGCACCGGGTTCGCCTTTGTGGAGAACATCGTCTACTACGGGCGGATCTACCGTTACGTCTCGGTCACCTCGGGCACCGGCGTCGACGCCCAACAGGCGATGAACCAGCTCGCCCTGATGCGTGGAGGGATGACCTTCTTCGCCCACCCGCTGTTCACCATCATGACCGGCATCGGCGTGGCCACCGCCCTGCGGGCCCGCAGCAAGCGGGTGCGGGTGCTGGCCCCGCTCACCGGCTTCCTGGCCGCAGCCCTGCTCCACATGGTGTTCAACTTCACCGCCTCGGCCGACTCCCCGGTGGGCCTGATGCTGTGGTTCATCGCCCTGGCGCTCGTCGGCACGGTGATCGGGGCGATCCTCAACCAGCTGCGCCGCGAGCGTTCGGTGCTGCAGGCCCGGCTGGCGGAGTACGGACGGTACGGGTGGCTCGACGAGGCGGATGCGGTGGCACTGGGCGCCGCCCGGGTGCGGATCCGGGCGCGGTGGTACGCGTTGTGGCGCGGCCCGACGACGTTCGCCGCCACCTGGCGGCTGCAGCGCGACGCGGTCGAGCTGGCCTACCTGCGCGATGCCGTCGGCCGCGGACTGGTGGATGCCGCCGGTCCGGGCCGCGAGGCGGAGCTGCTGCGCCGGATGCGCGTCGTCCGTCCGGCGGCCGTCGTCGTCGGCGCGGGGGCGATCGAGTATCCCTGGCAGCGCTGGCGGCGGGCACTGCGTGACCGGGCCGCCAGCGGTCGGCCGGAACCGCGGCGCAGGCCCCCGGTCGACGGACCGCTAGGATCATCAGGCATCGAGTACTCGCCGGTGGATCCGCAGTGGGGGCCACCTGAGCAGTAGGAGGATCCATGACGGGACGGCTGGCCGAATCGCTCGAAGAGCTTCGAGCTGCGGTGGCCGACGTTCATCTCCCCCTGCCACTCCCCGGCGCCGACCGGGCGCTCGCCGAGGCGACCGCGATCGCCGACCAGCTCGATGACTACGTCCTGCCGCGGCTGGCCCGCCTGGACGCCCCGCTGCTCGTTGTGGTCGGCGGGTCCACCGGGGCCGGGAAATCCACCCTGGTGAACTCCCTGGTGGGACGTCCCGTCACCACTTCCGGGGTGATCCGGCCGACGACCCGACGGCCGGTGCTGGTGCACAACACCGAGGACGCGGGCTGGTTCGCGGGCCAGCGCATCCTGCCGGGACTGGCCCGGGCGACCGGCGAATCCGATGGCGCCGGCCTGCAGCTGGTCGCCGAACCCACCCTGCCCCGCGGTCTGGCGATCCTCGATGCCCCCGACATCGACTCCGTGGTCGACGAGAACCGGGCGCTGGCCGGGCAACTCCTCGCGGCGGCCGACATGTGGCTCTTCGTCACCTCCGCCGCCCGCTACGCCGACGCCGTGCCCTGGGATTTCCTCAACGGCGCGGCCCATCGGCACGTGGCGGTCGGCGTGGTGCTCGACCGGGTCCCGCCGGCGGGCATGCGTGACATCCCCGGGCACCTGGGCCAGATGATGGCCCACCGCGGCCTGGGGGACGCGCCGCTGTTCGCGGTGCCCGAGACGACGGTCGACGCGCAGGGGATCCTGCCGAACGCGGCGGTCTCGCCGATCCGCGGCTGGCTGGCGAGCCTGGTGGCGAGCGACCGGACCCGCCAGGACGTCGTACGGTCCACCCTGACCGGAGCGATCGAGGACACCGCGCGGCGCACCCCGGCGATCGCCACCGCGGTCGACCAGCAGGTCCGGGCGGTGGCGCAGCTGCGCGACGACGCGAACTCCGCGTACGACCTGGCGGTGAAGGCGGTGACGGTGCGCACCGCGGACGGCACCCTGCTGCGCGGCGAGGTGCTCGCCCGGTGGCACGAGTTCGTCGGCACCGGCGAGTTCATGCGCGCGGTGGAGAACCGGATCAGCCTGCTGCGTGACCGCCTGATGGCGGTGCTGCGGGGCCGACCGGTGGAGGCCGACCATGTCAAGGTGGCCGTCGAATCCGGTCTCGAGGCGCTGATCATCGAGGAGGGCCGGGCCGCCGCCGAGCGCGCGGAGGCCGCCTGGCGGGGTGACCCTGCCGGCCGGCAGGTCCTGGAGGGATGCGCCGTCGACCTGGCGGCCACCTCCCACGACTTCGACGACCAGGTGGCGCGGATGATCCGCGACTGGCAGCGCGCCGTCCTGGACATGGTCAGCGAAGAGGGCGGGCAGCGCCGGCTGACGGCCCGCTACCTCGCCCTCGGGGTGAACGGGGTCGCCGCCACGCTGATGGTCCTCGTCTTTACCCAGACCGGCGGTCTGACCGGCGCCGAGGTCGGCATCGCCGGCGGGTCGGTCGCCCTGGCCCAGAGTCTGCTGGAAGCAGTCTTCGGTGACGAGAACGTCCGCCGGATGGCGAAGAAGGCCAAGGAGGACCTCGACGAGCGGGTGGAGGTGCTGATGTCGTCCGAACTGCTGCGTTATCACCAGAGCCTGGTCGCCCTGCAGGTCCGCCCGCAGCAGTCCGCGGAGCTCCGCGACGCCGCCCGCCATGTCGAGGAGGCGATCGCCGGTGGCCTGGACTCCGCGACGTACGCGGCGCCCGCCGGGACTCCTCCCGTGGTGCCGGCCGAGACCCCGCCCGCCCTCGAGGTGGGGGACACCCCCGCCCTGACGGCGGGGCCGGCCACGACATCTGCCGGATCCGACGAGCCAGCGGTGCCGGCCGGGACCGAGGCTGCCCCGGCGGATCGGACCGCCGAGGGCGCTCCGACCGGCCAGGTGGCCGAGGAGACCGGTCTGCTGCAACCCGAGCGCGACTGGCGGCGTGACCACGGTGGGGCCACCCACCCGGACGAGGAGAAGTGATGGCCCGACCGTCGAAACCCGGCCTCGCCGACCGGCTGCGTGCCCTCGGAGAGGCGGCCGAGGCCGCCTCCGGCCGGGTCGATCCGCAGCTCGTCGAAGAGGCCCGGAGTGTGGTCCGTCGGGCCGGACAGCGGCTGAGGTTCTCCGGGGCGGCGACTGTCACAGCGTTGGCCGGTGCCACCGGGTCGGGCAAGTCCACCCTCTTCAACGCCCTTGCCGGCAGTGAGGTGTCCACCCCCGGTATCCGCCGTCCCACCACCGCCCACCCGGCGGCGGTGATCTGGGGCGACGAGCCGACCGGTGGACTGCTCGACTGGTTGCAGGTGCCGCGGCGCCACCACGTCGACGCCTCCGGCGTTGAGGCCGGACTCGACGGCCTGGTGCTGCTCGATCTGCCGGACCACGACTCGGTCGAGGTCTCCCACCGGATGGAGGTCGACCGCCTGGTCCGTCTCGTCGACATGCTGGTCTGGGTCGTCGATCCGCAGAAGTACGCCGACGCCGCCCTGCATGACAACTACCTCGTCCCGTTGCGGGAGTACGCCCCGGTGATGATGGTCGTGCTCAACCAGACCGATCTGCTCGCCCCCGAGGACCGGCGCCGGACCCTGGACGACCTGCGTGCCCTGCTCGACCGCGAGGGCCTGCGGGAGGTGCCGGTGCATGCCGTGTCCGCCGTCACCGGGGAGGGGATGGCGGAACTGCGGACCATCCTCGCCGGCCGGGTCCGGGACAAGCAGGCCGTCGCCGACCGTGTCGGTGTGGACGTCCACCGCATCGTCACCCGGCTGCGGCAGGCATCGGGCACCGCGGCGGCGCCCCGGGTCAGCGACCGGACCGTGGCGGAACTGGACGGGGCCTGCGCCCGGGCAGCCGGTGTCCCGGCCGTGACAGAGGCAGTGGGACAGGCCTGGCGGCGCCGGGGGCGCGGCGCCACCGGATGGCCGGTGGTCTCCTGGCTGGCCACCCTGCGCCCCGACCCGCTGCGGCGGCTCCATCTGGACCCGGCACCCCGGCGGCGCTCGCGCCGGGAGATCGAATCGGGCATCGACGCCACCCATGCCCCGACCGGGCTGTCCCGGACCTCGGTCACCTCCCTGCAGGGCGTCCCCGCCGCCCAGGTCGACACCGCGCTGCGGGTGCTGGCCGACGAGGCCTCGGCCGGTCTGCCCCGAGGCTGGGCGGATGCCATCCGGGCGGCGGCCCGCTCCCGCACCGGCGACCTCTCCGACGCCCTGGACCGGGCCATCGGGTCGACGAACCTGCAGATGCACCGCAACCGCCGATGGTGGACGGTGATCCGCGTCGTCCAGTGGATCCTGATTGCCACCGTGATCGCCGGTCTGGCCTGGCTCGCGGTGGACTTCGGTCTGCTCTACCTGCGGCTGCCTCCGCTGCCCGACCTGTCCTGGCGGGGCATCCCGGCACCGACCGCGCTGGTGGCCGGCGGGGTGGTGCTCGGCCTGGTGGTCGGCGGCCTGAGCCGGATCGGGGTCGAGGTCGGGGCGCGGCGCAAGGTGTCCACGGCGCGCCGGGCGCTGCTCGGCAAGATCGACACCGTCACCCGCGAACTGGTGATCCATCCGGTCACCGAGGAACTCGACCGTTACGAGAAGGCCCGCGCCGAGCTGACGATCGCGGCCGGCTGAACGTTGTCACTGCCGGCCGCGGACGCCGCAGGGCGGCGCGGCAGGGCTGATCGTCGTGCCCGGCGGGAGCCTGTGTCCGCGGACCGGCCCGGCTGTCCACAGCCTGCCGGTGTCCTGCAGGAGTTGTCCACAGTGCGCCCGTCGCGGGCCGCCGTGACGCCCGTTCGTCCCACCCTGCGGGGGAGATCGCTCCCGAGCTGGGCAGACACGACCGGAGGAAGACCATGGACGCCATCATCACTCTCACCGGCAATCTGGGTGCCGACCCGCGGATCCGCTCTGTGGGTCCCGAGCAGCACCTGTTCACCGAGTTCTCCATCGCGAACACGCCACGGATCCAGCGCGACGGCCAGTGGCACGACGGCACGACGACGTGGTACCGGGTCAGCTGCTGGCGCCGCCTGGCCGAGAACGCCTTCCATTCCCTGCGCCGTGGGGACTCCGTCATCGTCCACGGCCGGGTGCGGACCCACGAGTGGGCGGACAAGGACGGGGTCGTGCAGACCCGCGACGAGATCGAGGCGCTGTCCATCGGCCCGGACCTGAACCGGGGCACCGTGGTGATCGTCCGGCGTCGCGCGGCGGCCTCCGCACCGACGGCGGAGCAGCCCGGGGTCGGGGCGATACCGTCCGAGGCCGAGGTGCCCGGCCGGGAGCAGTCGGACGACGACGAGGCACCCTTCGCCGTGGTGGAGCAGGCCCCGGTCGACGGCGAACAGCGCTCCGATGCCCCCGAGACGTACGCGACCGACCAGGGCGACGAGGACGCGACCGAGGCGGGCCTCGGCGCGTACGGGCAGGCGGTCGCGTGAGTCACTAGCCCGCCGCCCGAACGGCCAGGCTCTGCTCCATGGCGGCCATCGCTCAGGCCGAGGGTGGGCAGGCAAGACCGAGTTTCCGGCGAGCTGGACCAGGGCCGACATGGAGCGGGCGGCAGTGATTGCGTGGACTGACCCTGATGCGGTCTACGTTTCGGGTGACCGCAGGACAGTACGACGACTAGTGGACGGTGTTATCGTCGAAGTGTCGGCCTACGGCGCCGGGTACAAGGATTTCCGGGCGGTAGTCCCCAAGAATGGGGCTGGCATCATGATGAATCGCACGAAGGGCGGGGGCGCCGACCAGATGCCTCTGGAAATGGCGATCTTGAACGAGGAGGGATGGAACCATGTTGAGCGTTGAGCAGCAGGTCGATCGGCTTCTCGCGGATGTCGTCCCTCACCTGCCCGAGGGAGATCAATCCCTCATTCGCTCCGATCTCTTCGACGTTGACCCAGACATGGCACTAGACGATTGCATGCAGTTCACGCTGCTGGCAGGAATCCAGCTCCCTGCTGAACTCCTCGACAGTATCGAGGGCACCGTCCAGCACGCGTACGATCCTGAGCTTGTCGAGCGGACGCTCGGCTGGATCGATCAGCATCGGGAACGGAACCGCGCAGCGGCGTGAATCCCGCCCCTCGATGGTGGCTCGCGGGACCGGGTGGGCGAGGAATCGGCGATTGGGGCCTCTGCTTCGTCGCTGGCATACTGGCGGACGGCGTGCCCTCGCGCCGTGCCCGCCCTCCCGGACCCGGTCCGGGTCCGTACGTGAGAAAGCTGGAGTGATCCGTGGCTGAGTTCATCTGCACGATGCACAACGTCCGCAAGAAGCTGGGGGACAAGGTCGTCCTCGACAACGTCACGATGTCGTTCTTCCCCGACGCCAAGATCGGCGTGGTCGGCCCGAACGGCGCCGGCAAGTCGACGCTGCTGAAGCTGATGGCCGGGCTGCTCCAGCCCGACAACGGCGACGTGACGATCGCAAAGGGCGCCACCGTCGGGATCCTGCTGCAGGAGCCGCCGCTGACCGAGGGCAAGACCGTGCTGGAGAACATCCAGGAGGGCGTGGCCGAGATCAAGGGCAAGCTCGACCGGTTCAACGAGATCGGCATGGAGATGGCCGACCCGGACGCCGACTTCGACGCCCTGATGGCCGAGATGGGTGAGCTGCAGACCGCCCTCGACGCCGCGAACGCCTGGGACCTCGACTCCCAGCTCGAGCAGGCGATGGACGCCCTGCGTTGCCCGCCGGCGGACGCCGTCGTCGACGTTCTCTCCGGCGGGGAGCGACGCCGGGTCGCGATGTGCAAGCTGCTGCTCGAGCAGCCCGACCTGCTGCTGCTCGACGAGCCCACCAACCACCTCGACGCCGAATCGGTCGCCTGGCTCGAGAGCCACCTGAAGTCCTACCCGGGCGCGGTGCTGGCGGTCACCCACGACCGCTACTTCCTCGACAACGTCGCCAGCTGGATCTGCGAGGTCGACCGCGGTCAGCTGCATCCCTACGAGGGTAACTACTCCACGTACCTGGACACCAAGCGCAAGCGCCTCCAGATCGAGGGTCAGAAGGACGCCAAGCGCGCCAAGATCCTGGAGAAGGAGCTGGAGTGGGTGCGGTCCAGCCCGAAGGCCCGGCAGGCGAAGAACAAGGCACGTCTGGCCCGGTACGAGGAACTGGCCGCCGAGGCGGAACGCAACCGCAAGCTCGACACCTCCGAGATCAACATCCCGCCGGGCCCGCGCCTCGGTAACGATGTCCTCAAGGCCACCGATGTGCACAAGGCCTTCGACGACCGCGAACTGTTCGACGGCCTCGGCTTCGAGCTGCCGCGCGCCGGCATCGTCGGCGTGATCGGCCCGAACGGCGTCGGCAAGTCGACCCTGTTCAAGATGATCGTCGGTGAGGAGACACCGGACTCCGGCTCCCTGGAGCTCGGCAAGACGGTCTCCATCTCCTATGTCGACCAGAGCCGCGCCGGCATCGACGGCGAGAAGAACGTCTGGGAGGTGGTTTCGGACGGCCTCGACTTCATCAAGGTCGCGAACTTCGAGATGCCGTCCCGGGCGTACGTGGCCTCCTTCGGCTTCAAGGGCCCGGACCAGCAGAAGAAGTCCGGCATGCTCTCGGGTGGTGAGCGCAACCGCCTCAACCTGGCGCTCACCCTGAAGATGGGCGGCAACCTGCTGCTGCTCGACGAGCCGACCAACGACCTGGACGTCGAGACCCTGCAGTCGCTGGAGGACGCGCTGCTGGAGTTCCCTGGCTGCGCCGTCGTGATCTCCCACGACCGGTGGTTCCTCGACCGGGTCGCCACGCACATCCTCGCCTGGGAAGGGACCGAGGAGGACCCGGCCCAGTGGTTCTGGTTCCAGGGCAACTTCGAGGACTACGAGAAGAACAAGGTCGAGCGCCTCGGCGTCGAGGCCGCCCGGCCGCACCGCACCACCCACCGCCGGCTCACCCGCGGCTGATCGTCGCGGTCGCCGATCCTCGGTCGGTGACCTGTCAGGAGGGGCTCCGCACCGCCGGTGCGGAGCCCCTCCTGGTGTCTGCCGGCGAGGTGTCTGCCGGCGAGGTGTCTGCCGGCGAGGTGTGTGCAGGCAGGGCGGTCAGCCCTTGCCGGCGGGGGCCCCGCCCGGTGTCCTGGCGACTCAGGCCGTCTTCACCGTCGTCGCGGCCCGCTGCCGGCGGGCCCGCAGCTGGGCGGCATAGACCTTGGACGCCTCGAAGGAGATCTGGCGCAGCGGGGTGGCCCACCGGCGGGGATCGAACTTGCCGACCGGCCCGGAGATGCTCAGGCCGGCCACCGGGGTGTGGGTGGGCGACATCACCGGCGCGGCGACGCAGTTGAGCCCCCGGCGCACCTCCTCGAAGTCGAACGCGATGCCCTGCTCCTTGACCCGGGCCAGCTGCCGACGCAGCTTGTCCGGATCGGTGATGGTGTGCGGTGTGATCGCCGGCAGCTCGCTGCTGCACACCTGGTCGATCAGGACCGGGTCGTACGCCAGCATCGCCTTGCCGATGCCGGTGCAATAGGCCGGGACCCGCCCACCGATCCGCGACGGCGACGGCACCCGGTGGAAACCGTGCAGCTTGTTCAGGTACACCACGTCAGTGCCCTGCAGGACAGCCAGGTGCACCGTCTGCCGGGACTGCTCGTAGAGGATGGAGAGGAAGGGGGTGAGCACGTCACGCAGCATGTCGATCTCGGGCGCGGACTCGGGCGTCGGCAGGTCATGGATCATCGGTCCCAGCCGGTAGTTGCTGCCCGCACGCTCGACCGCACCGTTGCGCTCCAGGATGCCGAGCAGACGGAACGCGGTCGACTTGCTGAGCTCAGTGCGACGTGCCAGTTCGCTCACCCCGACGCCGGTCGTCACCTCGTCCCCGAAGGCCCGAAGCAGCGCCAATGCTTTGTCGACGGCAGTCCGGCTGTCGCGCTGGCCCGTTGTCATCCATCCACCTCCGGCCTTGCACCGTCGATGGTGCACTGAACAGGAACCAGTGCCGCAGGGCGGCACCGTGGGTCACACAATACCTGTCAGGATCGAGGTCCGATGACATCAGCCGCAGCCAGACCCCCGAAGCGGCACCGGACGGGTCCGGAAGCCGCGTAAATCCGCGCCATCACAGGGAATGAGACGTGCGCCACATTGTGTCCGGCGGCTGGACAAGGGGTCTACGCAATTTGTCGTACTACGTGACCCGGGGGATTTTGGCCCGGAGGGGGTCCCGGCGGGCGGGACGGGTACTTGCCGAGGGGGTCCGGGCCATGGCGGGAGGACCAGGAGCCACGACCGGCTCATTGTCAAGGGGGTAGATCCTCGAGTGCGGGGGCCACGGGGCAACGACGCAGGGGCGCCCCGGGTGGGAACCCCGGGACGCCCCTGGACGGTGCGCGTGAGTGCGGCTCAGGCCGCGGTGCCTCCGGCGGCCAGCGACACGGCGACGTCGATCAGCATGTCCTCCTGACCACCGACGTACCCGCGGCGGCCGGCCTCCTCCAGGATCTCCTGGACCGGGACGCCGTACCGCTCGGCGGCGCGCTCGGCGTGGAAGAGGAAGGAGTTGTAGACACCGACCTTGCCCTGGATGATCGACGCCCGGTCCATCATCGGCTGGCGGGGGATGATCGGGGCGGCCACGTCCTCGGCGGCCGCCAGGATCTTGATGGCGTCCACGTTGGTCTTGATGCCGAGACGCTCGAACGCCGCGGCCAGCACCTCGGTGGGGGAGTTGCCGGCACCGGCACCCAGGCCGCGCAGCGAACCGTCGATCCAGGTGGCACCCTCGGCGACCGCGTACACCGAGTTGGCGACGCCGAAGCTCATGTTCTGGTGCCCGTGGAAGCCGACCTCGGCCTCGTCGCCGAGCTCGTCCTTCAGGGCGCGGACCCGCTCGCCGACCTGGTCGAGGATCATCGCTCCGGCGGAGTCGACGACGTACACGCACTGGCAGCCGGCGTCGGCCATGATCCGGGCCTGCTTGGCCAGCTGGTCCGGCTCGATCATGTGCGACAGCATCAGGAAGCCGGCGGTCTCCAGGCCCATCTTCCGGGCTTCCTGGAAGTGCTGGATGGAGACGTCGGCCTCGGTGCAGTGGGTGGCGATCCGGATCACGTCGATGCCGCGTTCCTTGGCCTCGCGCAGCTCGTGCAGGGTCCCCAGACCGGGCAGCATCAGCGCGGCGATCTTGGCGTGCTTCGCCTCGCCCTTGGCGGCCTCGATCAGGTCCATCTCGTTGACCTTGGAGAAGCCGTAGTTGAAGGAGGAGCCGGCCAGCCCGTCGCCGTGGGTCACCTCGATGATGTCGACCCCGGCCTCGTCCAGGGCCCGGGTGACGTCCTTGACCTGCTCGAGGGTGAACTGGTGACGGACCGCGTGCGAGCCGTCGCGCAGCGTGGTGTCGATGATCCGCGCGGCGTAGGTCTTGTTGGGATCCAGCGTGTGCTTGGCGGAGCTCATGCCCGCACCCCTTCCTGGGTCTTGCCGGCCTCGATGCGCTCGGCGAGCAGGTCGCCCGTGCGGGTGGCGGCGGAGGTGATGATGTCGAGGTTGCCGGCGTACTCCGGCAGGTAGTCGGCGGCGCCGCGGACCTGGATCAGGCAGGTCACCCGGCCCCAGCCGTTCCACTCCGGGCGGGCGTGGTCGAACTGCGGTTCGGCGACGAGCTTGTAGCCCGGGACGTACGACTGGACGGTCTCCACCATCCGGGCGATGGAGTCCTTGACGGCATCCTGGGTGGTGCCGGGCTCGGCGGCCTCCGCCGGGAGCGAGCAGTAGACCGTGTTGCGCATCATCATCGGCGGCTCGACCGGGTTGAGGATGATGATCGCCTTGCCCTTCTTGGCGCCGCCGACCGCCTCGAGAGCCGCCGAGGTGGTCTCGGTGAACTCGTCGATGTTGGCTCGGGTGCCGGGACCGGCGGACTTCGAGGCGATCGAGGCGACGATCTCGGCGTAGTCGACCGGCACGACCCGCGAGACGGCGGCGACCATCGGCGTGGTCGCCTGACCGCCACAGGTGATCATGTTGACGTTCATCACGTCGGTCAGCGAGTCGAGGTTGACCGGCGGGCAGAGGAACGGGCCGACGGCGGCCGGGGTGAGGTCGATCGCATGGATCCCGGCCTCCTTGTAGGCCGGCGCCCAGGCCGCATGGGCCTTCGCGCTGGTCGCCTCGAAGACGAAGTCGGGCCGGTCGTCCTGGGCGAGCAGCCACTTGGCGCCCTCGGCCGAGGTCTGCAGGCCGACGCGCTTGGCACGCTTGAGGCCGTCCGACTCGGGATCGATGCCGATCATGTGGGTCGGCTGGATGTGCTCACTCTTGCGGAGCAGCTTGAACATCAGGTCCGTACCGATGTTGCCGGAACCGACGATGGCTGCGGTGTACTTCTTCGACACGAGATGGTCCTTCGGGTCAGGGGACAGGCGCCCTCGTCCGTCCTCCTGACGCCTGCCGAGGCGGCGTGCGCGGCAGCGTCCGCACCTCGACGTACGCTCCCGCGGGGCGTTCGGAGGCCGGCCTCGGGTGCTGCCCGTGCGGCCGGTGACGCGTGCGGTTCCACCACGGTAGGCCGCGTCCGACAGGCGTGCGCAGGGTTCGTGCCGGACCGTGAACCGGGTCACATTGGTCCGTCCGATCCACGCAACGACGCGGGACCCAGGGTCTGACCAAATGCTGGGCCGCCCCTGGGGGAATGTCGGGGGCCGCCAGCGTGGTCAGACCGCGCCTGAAGACTGGGGGTCCGCCTCGGGCGACCGGACGGCCACCCCGGGGCGGACCGTGGCCGGACGTGCCGTCGGAGCGCGGGCGGCGTCCCGCCGCCGATCCCGCGCCGGCCCGTCCGCCGTTCCGGACCAGGGAACGGCGGCGGCCGAAGTGCCGGCCCCCGGCACGGACGGTCCTGCGGATCCGACGGTGCCGCAGCCACCGGCACAGGCTGCCGGTCCCGCGTTGTCCGCGCCGGGTCTCCTGGTCTCAGTCCCGGGCGCCGCGGGCGAGCAGCTCGGCGAGGGTGACCGCCGTCCGGTCGGCCAGGTCCGCCACCTGGGTCCGGCAGGAGAAGCCGTCGGCGAGGATCACCGCGTCGGGACCGGCGGCCTCGATGGCGGGGAGCAGGTCGTGCTCGGCCACCGCGACCGAGACGTCGTAGTGGCCGGTGACCGACCCGAAGTTGCCGGCCAGCCCGCAGCAGCCGCCGAGCGTACGGAGCTCGGCCCCGGTCCGGGCCAGCAGCTCGGTGTCGGCGGCGTAGCCGATCACCGAGCTCTGGTGGCAGTGCGGTTGGGCCACGATCGTCGTGCCGGTCAGGTCGGGCACCCGGTAGTCGGGGGTGCGGGCGAGCAGCTCGGCCAGGGTGAGCACCCCGGCCATGTCCGGCGTCCGCGGGTCGTCCGGCAGCAGGTCACGGACGTCGCTGCGCCACACCGACGTGCAGGACGGTTCGATACCGATCACCGGGGTGCCGGCGGCCAGGATCGGGTGGATGACGTCCATCGCCCGGCGCATCCGCTTCCGGGCACCGTCGAGCTGGCCGGTGGAGATCCACGACAGGCCACAGCAGGCCTCCCGCCCCAGCAGCCGCGGGGCGTAGCCTGCGTCGAGGAGCACCTTGATCACCGAGGGCAGGCTTCCGCCGGCGAACACGTCGGTGAACGAGTCGGTCCAGATCACCACCTCGCCGTGTCGGGCCCGGCGCGGGTGCTGGACCTGCTCGAGATGCAGCAGTCGCCGGCCCGCCCGGGTGGCCCGGCCGGGGGAGAAGACCGGGATGTGGCGGCGCTGGTCGGCCCCGGCGGCCCACTTCGCCACCGCGGCGAGCGGCTTCAGGCCGAGCGCCGCGTTCGCGATCCGGTGCAGCCCCGGGATGCCCGTCACCAGCCGGCCCCACAGCGGCAGCAGTCCGATGAAGTAGTGGTCGCGCGGGCGGAGCCGGCCGGCGTAGTAGTGGTCGAGGAACTCGGCCTTGTACGCTGCCATGTCGATCCCGGTCGGGCAGTCCCGGCGGCAGCCCTTGCAGGAGAGGCACAGGTCGAGGGCCTCCAGCACCTCCACCGAGCGCCAGCCGTCGGCGATCAGCTCGCCGTTGACCATTTCCTCCAGGGCCCGGGACCGGCCGCGGGTGGAGTCCTTCTCGTTGCGGGTCGCCTGGTAGGAG
The DNA here is from genome assembly GCF_033170155.1 of Raineyella sp. W15-4. Classification (GTDB taxonomy): domain Bacteria; phylum Actinomycetota; class Actinomycetes; order Propionibacteriales; family Propionibacteriaceae; genus Raineyella. The sequence goes on from NZ_CP137079.1 coordinate 1,241,817, forward strand.
GGGCACATCACGCCGCCCCCGGCGGTGGTGTCGGCGATGCACTTGCCGACCCCGGTGCACCGGTGGACCTCGTCGGAGAACTGCCGGTGGTCGCGCCGGAAGGCGGTCGGCCCGGCGGCGACCGCCCGGATGTCCGCCTCGACCGGTGCCGGATCCACCAGCACGCCGGGGTTGAGCAGGTTCTCCGGGTCGAAGATCCGCTTCACCTCGGCGAACAGCGCGATCGCGGCGGGAGAGTACATCTTCGGCAGCAGCGCGGAGCGGGCCCGGCCGTCGCCGTGTTCGCCGGACATCGAGCCGCCGTAGCGGGCCACCAGGTCGGCGGCCTCCTCGATGAACAGCTTGTACGCTCGGGCGCCGCCCGGCTCGGTCAGTGGCCAGTCGATCCGGCAGTGCACGCACCCGTCGCCGAAGTGCCCGTACGGCAGGCCCCGCAGGCCGTGGCGCCGGAGCAGGTCGTCGAGGTCACGCAGGTAGGCGCCCAGCCGGGCCGGCGGGACCGCGGAGTCCTCCCACCCGGCGTATGCCGGCTTGTCGAACGCGACCCCGGCCAGGCCGGCGCCATCGGCGCGGATCTTCCACAGCCTGGCCGCCAGGGCAGTGTCGTCGACGATCCCACCCCGGGCGGCCGGGTTTGCGGCCAGGGCGGCGTCGACCAGTGCCTGGCCGCGCCGACGCACCTCGGCCGCGTCCTCGCCGACCAGCTCGACGAAGACCCAGCCGTCGCCGCCGGGCAGCTCCGGCACCGCCGCCGGGCCCTGCCGCTCGGCCACCACGTCAACGATCCGGCGGTCCAGGCCCTCGATCGCCACCGGCCGGTGCTCCAGCAGCAGCGGGGTGGCGTCGGCGGCCTCCGGCATCGACGGGTAGCCGAGAGCGACGGTGACCTTGTCCGGGGCATCGCCGACCAGGCGGACCAGGGCCCGGGTCACCATCCCGAGGGTCCCCTCGGTGCCGGCGAAGAACGACGCCACGTCGAAGCCGTTCTCCGGCAGCAGGTGCTCCAGCGAGTAGCCCGAGACCTGGCGGGAGAAATGGCCGAACTCGGTGCGGATGGTGGCGAGGTTCGCCTCGACCAGCGCCTTGAGCGCAGTCAGGGTGGGGGAGTCGGCCACCGGCGTCGCGGTCGGGTCGTCGGCCCGGCCGAGCACCAGCTTCTCGCCGGTGCCGGTCACCACCTCCAAGGAGACGATGTTGTCGGCGGTCCGCCCGTAGCCCAGGGCGCGGGGCCCGCAGGCGTTGTTGCCGATCATGCCGCCGATCGTGCACCGGGTGCTGGTGGAGGGGTCGGGGCCGAACCGCAGGCCGTGCGGGGCGGCGGCCCGCTGCAACCAGTCCTGGACCACGCCCGGCTCGACCACAGCGGTACGGGTGGCCGGGTCGACCTCGACGATCCGGGTCAGGTGTCTGAGGGTGTCGACGACGATCCCCTCGCCGACGGCGTTGCCGGCGCAGGAGGTGCCGGCGCCGCGGGCGGTGACCGTGACGCCCGCCGCCCGTGCGGCGGCGAGCACCTGCTCCAACTCCTCGGTGCTGCGGGGGCGTACGACGCCCGTCGGCACGAGCCGGTAGATCGACCCGTCGGAGGAGTAGAGGCCGCGGGTCAGTGTGCTGGTGTCGTAACGGTCCGCGATCCGGGCCCGGTCCAAGCCCTCGGCGAAACGGTCGGCCGGAGAGCCGCCCGGTGCCGCGGGGCGGTCGGTGGGGCGGGGACGGGACAGCACGGACGGCAGGCGCATGGCTTCATTTTGCCGTACGGACCTGCCGGGCCGATCGGCCGCCTCGATCGGTGGCATCCGGGTGGTGACGCGGTGGTGGCCCGGCCGCCGGATCCGCCGGGCCGATCGGGGTGGTCAGGCCTGCTTGCCCCGGCCCTGGGCGATGTCCGGGACGGCGAGGACGGCGGCGAAGACGCGGCCGAGGGCCTCGTAGTCCTCCGGTGTGGCGGCGTCGACCAGGGCGGTGCGGACGGATTCCACATGACACGGCGCGGCCACCACCAGCAGGTCGTAGCCGGTCGTGGTGAGCTGTGCCCACACCCCGCGCCGGTCGCTCGGGCAGGCCAGCCGCTCGATCAGACCGCCCTTCTCCATCCGGCTGACGGTGTGGGTCAGCCGGGAGCGGGACTGATGGACGGCGTCGGCGAGATCCGACATCCGCAGCCGGTGCTCGTCGGCCTCGGAGAGCGAGACGAGGATCTCGTACTCGGCCAGGGACAGGTCGAACGGGCGCAGCGCCCGGTCGAGGTATTCGTCGAGGTGGTGGACACCGCGCAGGTACGTACGCCAGATCTGCTGCTGATCCTCATCCAGCCACCGGGGTGGACAGTCGGTCTTGGGCACTGCGGTCATGAATCCATGTTACGCGATACGTTGATGTTTCAATAGTTGCCACCCCACCCAGGCAGGCCGTGCGGGATGTGGGAATGCTCACGACCGCGGTCGGAGCACCCCGGTGGGAACCGTTCGCGTGTCAAAGTGAGGCCGTTGGATGTGATCCAGAAGACATCACCGCAATGTTGACACTTCAATAGTTGCCGACTAGCGTCCACCGCGTTGAAGGTTCAACGGCATGGACCGGCAACGGTAGTGACCAGGCTTCTCACCCTCGAAGGATTCCCCATGACTGAGCTCGTTCCCGGCACCTGGACCATCGATCCCGCCCACTCCGAGGTGGCGTTCACCATCCGTCACATGATGAGCAAGGTGCGCGGCCACTTCGGTGACGTCAGCGGGGCGATCGTCACCGGCTCCGCCGACCCGAAGGACGCCAGCGTCCGGGCCGAGGTCGCTGTCGCCTCGATCAACACCAACCAGGCCCAGCGTGATGAGCACATCCGCACCTCCGAGATCCTCGGCGCCGACCAGTTCCCGACCTTCTCCTTCACCTCGACTTCCGTCGAGGGTGAGGGTGAGGACTACAAGATCAACGGCGACCTGACCATCAAGGACGTCACCAAGCCGATCACCTTCGACGCCACCTTCAACGGTGCGGTCGATCCCGATGCCTTCGGCCTGTTCCGGATGGGCGCCGAGGGCACCGCCGTGATCAACAAGAAGGACTTCGGCATCGAGTTCAACATCCCGCTGCAGGGCGACGCCGTCATGCTCGGTGACAAGGTCACCATCACCGTCTCCCTCGAGGCCACCCTCAACCGCTGAGCCCTTCCCGGCCCCCCTGCGGGGCCCGGGATGCCGCCGGACCATCGGTCCGGACTCTCCAAACGAACCCACGGTCCGCTTGTGGCACCCCCACAAATCGGTGGCTGCCCCGGCGGCGGACCGGGCGCACCGGCCCGGGCGTACGACACGGACGATAGGCTGAACAGGCCCGTCCGGTCAGTGCTGCCCGGGCTGGTCCGCGTTTCGGCGCGGTCCCCTCCGCCCGTACCGCCCATCGTCAAGGAGAGAGATGCCCGACCTGGCCGACTCTGTGCTGGAGCAGTTGGCTCCGCCGTCCGCAGCCTTCCTGGCCCGCCGTGAGGATTCGGTGGGCAAGATGTTCCTGGCGGCGGTCGAGGAGTTCGGGGCCCGCCCCGCCTACCTCTACCGTGGCGCCGATGACGCGTGGGCCACGATGAGCTGGACCGAGGCGCACCACCGGGTGTTCGATCTCGCCGCCGGCCTGCTCGCCCTCGGTCTGCAGCTCGAGGACCGGGTGGCGATCGCTTCCAGTACCCGGATCGAGTGGATCCTGATCGACCTGGCGATCATGTGCGCCGGTGGCGCGACCACCACGGTCTACCCCAACACCCACGACCACGACGTCGCGCACATCCTCGGTGACTCCGGCTCGCGGATCGTCTTCGCCGAGAACGCGGACCAGGTCGAGAAGATCCGGCTGCACCGCGACACCCTGGATGCGATCGTCAAGGTGGTCGTCCTCGATCCCGAGGGCCTCGACCACGTCGACGACGGCGGCAAGGTGATCTCCTGGTCCGCGTTCCGTACCCTCGGCGAGGCCTGGCTGACCGACCACCCCGGCTGTGTCGACGCGACCATCGCCGCGACGAACGCCGGCACACTGTCGACCCTGATCTACACCTCCGGCACCACCGGCCGGCCGAAGGGCGTCCGCTTGTCGCACCGGTCCTGGACCCACGAGGGCTACCGGGTCGGCCAGGACATGGGGATCCTGCAGCCCGACGAGATCCACTTCCTGTGGCTGCCGCTGTCGCACGTCTTCGGCAAGTGCCTGATCTCGATCCAGCTCGGCAGCGGGTTGGTGCACGCGGTCGAGGGGGACATCTCCCGGATCGTCGAAGGGCTCGGCCAGGTGCGGCCGACGATCATGGCCGGCGCCCCGCGGATCTTCGAGAAGGTCCGCAACGCGGTGATCCTGAAGAACCGCGGCGTCATCTCCAGGATCCCACGCTGGGCCTTCTCCGTCGGGCAGCGGGCCCTGCCGTACCTGACCACCCGCCGGCCGCTGCCGCGCGGGCTGGCGATCCGCTACGCGATCGCCCACCGGCTGGTGTTCTCCAAGCTGCACGCGACGATGGGCGGGCGGGTGCGCTGGTTCGTGTCCGGCTCGGCGAAGCTCAACCCGCAGGTGCAGAACTGGTTCTGGGCCGCCGGGATCCCGCTGATCGAGGGCTACGGGATGACCGAGACCGCCGCGATCACCTTCCTCGACATCCCGAACGACCCCGACCTGGGCACCGTCGGCGGTCCGATCCCGGGCAACGAGGTGCGGATCGCCGAGGACGGCGAGATCCTGGTCAAGAGCCCGGCCCTGGCCGTCGGCTACCACAATCTCCCCGAGGAGACCGCCGCCGCATACACCGCCGACGGCTGGTTCGCCACCGGCGACATCGGCGAGCTCGACGCGCGCGGCCGGCTGCGGATCACCGACCGCAAGAAGGACCTGATCAAGACCTCCGGCGGCAAGTTCGTCGCGCCGCAGAAGGTCGAGGGGGCGATCGTCAACAACAACCCGTACGTCTCCCAGGTGTTCGTCCAGGGCGAGGGCCGCAAGTACATCTCGGCGCTGATCACCCTGGACGAGGACGCGATCCTGAAGTGGGCCCAGCGGCACAACATCGAGGGGCTGTCGTACGCGGAGCTCAGTCAGAACGCCGAGGTCCGCGGCATGATCGACCACTACATGGCGAAGGCCAACGCCCGCCTGGAGCGGTGGGAGACGGTGAAGCGCTACGAGATCCTGGACCGGGAACTGTCGGTCGCCGACGGGGAGGTGACCCCGAGTCTCAAGGTCCGGCGCTCCGCCGTGGCCAAGGCCTTCGCCGACAAGCTCGACACCCTCTACGACCCCGAGGACTGACGTGGCCCCGAGGACTGACACGACCCCGCGGCCGGCCGGAGGTCCGAGTGCCGACGCGGCACCGTACGTCTACCGGGCCCGGGTGCGCTGGGCCGACCAGGACCCGCAGGGACACGTCAACAACGTCGCCTACCTCGACTACATGCAGGAGGCCCGGGTCGACTGGATCCTCAACGGCCCCCAGGCGCACTTGCTCGCCGAGGGCGTGCTGGTGGTCTCCCACCACATCGAGTACCTGGCCCAGTCGTTGTTCTGTCCGGCCCCGATCATCATCCGGCTGTGGGTGACCGATCTGGGCGGGGCCCGGTTCGGCGTGGCGTACGACATCTATCAGGGCGAGACCCATGTCGCGCGGGCGAAGACGATGATGGCGACGTACGACGTGGCGGGCCGGCGACTGCGCCGGCTCGGCGACGAGGAACGGGCCTGGCTGGCCGGCTTCCGGGGCGAGCCGATGGAGTTCCGGCCGGCGCCGCGCCCGGCGGTCGAGTGGGCTTCCGGTTTCGGGTTCGAGCACCCGTTGCGGGTGCGCTGGTCGGAGCTCGACCCGTACGACCATGTCAACAACGTCAGCTACCTGACCTACCTGCAGGAAGCCACCATCGCGATGATGGAGGAGCCGCGCCGCGACCTGCCCTGGGGCCACCCCGGCGACCCCCGCACCTGGGTCGTCGCGGCCCAGGACATGACCTACAAGCTGCCGATGACCTACCAGATCGAGCCCTACCTGGCCGAGGTGGTGATCCTGCGCGTCGGGTCGACCTCGGTCACCTTCGAGATGCGGATCCACGACCCGCACATCGAGGTGACGTACGCCGTCGGCCATCTCGTCCTGGTGCACGCCGACCCGCACGGGACTCCGGTGCCGCTGCCGGAGATCCTCCGGGACCGGCTGCGTCCGCTGACCCTGACCGTCTGATCGGAGGTGCGGCGGTGACCCAGTACATCTACCAGGCCCGGGTCCGCTGGGCGGACCAGGATACCCAGAGCCACGTCAACAACGTGGTCTATCTGGACTATCTCCAGGAGGCCCGGGTCGACTGGATCCTCGACGGTCCGCACGCCGAGCTGCTGGACCACGGCATCGCGGTGGCCGCCCAGCACGTCGAATATCTCGCCCCGGCCCACTTCGGCGGCGACGGGATCGTCATCCGGCTGTGGGCGGCGCACGCCGGCGGGGCGCGGTTCACTGTCGCGTACGAGATCTGCCAGGGCGACACCCTGGTCGCCCGGGCCACCACCGACTGCGCACCGGTCGATGCGCACACAGGTACGGTGCGCCGGCTCACCGACAGCGAACGGGCCTGGCTGGACGACTGGTCCGGGCCGGAGCTGCACTTCCGTGCCCTGCCCCACGCCGACCGGACCGCAGGCCTCGGGTACACCTACCCGGTGCGGGTCCGCTGGTCGGAACTCGACCCGTTCGGACACGTGAACAACGTCGCCTTCCTCACCTTCCTGCAGGAAGCCCGGATCGCGGCGCTGGAGGAGGTGCGGTCGAGCGAGGGCTGGGGCCGCCCCGATGCCGACATCAGCTGGCTGGTCGCTGCCCAGCAGATCGAGTACCGCTCCCCGATGAGCTACCGGATCGAGCCGTACGCGGCCGAGCTGGTGGTGCTGCACGTGGGGTCGTCGTCGATGAGCCTCGAGGTGCACCTCCGGGATCCGCAGGCGGACGTGCTGCACGCCGTCGGCCGGGTGGTGCTGGTGTGTGCCGACGCCCAGGGCCGTCCCCGGCCGATCTCGGAACGGGTCCGGGCGGCGCTGGCCCCGATCACGGTGGCCGGGGAGAGCGGCCCGGGCGTTCGATAGCCCGCCCGAGCCAGGCGGCTACCCTGATCGGGCGCGCTGATCAGCCGGTTGGTGCCGTGCCATCCCTGGATCAGTGGGCGAACACACCCCTCGATCCAGGAACGAGGCCAGGGGCACAGGACAGGCGGTCAGCGGACCAGCCAGGCCGCCTGGTCGCAGCCCAGTGTCGGTCCGCCGACGTCGCCCCGACCGGTGGTGGCGCCCGGCTCGACCGGAAGGCCGTTGAGGGGCTCGGAGGACAGCAGCACCCGTGCCCCGGCCGGTAGCGCCACCGGGGCGGCGCCGAAGTTCACCCAGCAGGAGAACCCCGGCTCCCGGTCGAACGCCAGCACCTCGGCGGGGGCGTCGGCCGACCAGCGCAGGGTGCCCGCTCCGAGCACCGGGTGGCGGTGCCGTAGGTCGAGGGCGCGCCGGTAGAGCGTCAGGAAGGACTCCGGGTCGCCGGCCTGGGCGGCGACCGTACGCTCCGCCCAGTCGGGCTGCGGCAGCCACGGCGCGGCGGTCGCGTCGGCCGGGCTGAAGCCGTACGGCGGGCGGTCGCCCGACCAGGGCAGCGGCACCCGGCAGCCGTCCCGGCCCTTCTCGATGTGGCCGGAGCGCTCCCAGATCGGGTCCTGCAGCACGGCCTCGGGCAGGTCCACCTCCTCCAGACCCAACTCGTCACCCTGATAGACGTACGCCCCACCGGGCAGCGCCAGCTCCAGCAGGGCGGCGGCCCGGGCCCGCCGGCGGCCGAGCCGCAGGTCCTCGCGAGGATCGGGCCCCTTGGCCGTCCGTGACCCCAGACCGTCGTCGGCGCTGAACGGCGCCCCGGTCGCGACGCGGCCGTAGCGCGACACCACCCGCGGCTGGTCGTGGTTGCCCAGCACCCAGGTGGCCGGCGCGCCGACTGCGGCGTAACCGGCGATGGTCGCCTCGATCATCGGGCGCTGTGAGGCGTACGACCACTCGGTCAGCAGCGCATCGAAGTTGAACGTCAGATGCAGCCGGCCCGGGGTGGTGTACGCCGCCAGCCGGGGGGTGGGACCGAGATAGGCCTCTGAGATCAGCACCCGCGGGCCCTGGGGCGTGCCGGCGTACTCCTCGGCAACGGCCCGCCAGCGGCGGTGGATCGCCTCGAGCTCGGGGCGATCGTAGAACGGGTGGTCGGGGAACTTGTCCGCCACCGGCCGACCGGTCGCCGGATCGACCGGCAGGTCGGGCAGGGTCATGTCTTTGGCGCAGGCATCGGCGACGTCGATCCGGAAGCCGTCGACGCCGCGGTCGAACCAGAACCGGAGGATGTCGTCGAAGAGGGCGGGGACCCGCGGATCGGCCCAGTTCCAGTCCGGCTGTTCGGGGGCGAACAGATGCAGGTACCACTGTTCGGGGACCCCGTCCGGCCCGATGATGCGTTGCCAGGCGGAGCCGCCGAAGTGGGCCGGCCAGTTGTTCGGCGGCAGGTCACCGCCGGGACCACGGCCGTCGCGGAAGAGGAACAGCTCCCGCTCCGGCGAGCCCGGCCCGGCGGCCAGCGCGGCCCGGAACAGCGGGTGGTCGCTGGAACAGTGGTTGGGGACCAGGTCGATGATGATCCGCAGGCCCAGCTCGTGGGCCCGGGCGATCACCGCGTCGGCCTGGCCGAGCGTCCCGTACCGCGGGTCGATGTCGCGGTAGTCGGCCACGTCGTAGCCGCCGTCGTGCAGCGGGGACGGGTACCACGGCGAGATCCACAACGCGTCGACGCCCAGGTCGACCAGGTGGTCGAGGTGGGCCAGGATGCCGGTCAGGTCGCCCTGGCCGTCACCGTTCCCGTCGGCGTACGAACGGGGATAGATCTGGTAGACGACCGCGGCCCGCCACCAGTCGAGATCGGGGTCGCCGGGGCCCAAGGCGGGATCGACGGCGCGCCCAGCGGGGCCTCCGGCGGGCGTGTCACCGCCGGTGGTCCTGGCGCTGCCGGCGTTCTCGGCGGGTTCGGTGGTCCTGGCGGGTTCGGTGGTCCTGGCGGGTTCGGTGGTCCTGGCGGGTTCGGTGGTCCTGGCGGGTTCGGTGGTCCTGGCGGGTTCGGTGGTCCTGGCGGGGAGCTGAGGCGCGAGGGGGTCAAGGCTCACGATCCGAGCCTAGGACCTGGCCCGGACATCCGCCGCGCTTGTGGTCACGCACCGCGTCTCCGATCAGATGCCGCGCGTCGGCGAGCGGCGTTTGTACGGAGGTGCGGCGTCTGTACGGAACCGCGACAGTTGTGAGGTCATCGGCGGCGGGGCGGGGCGCCTCGCCGCCGAACGAGTGCTTCGAGTCAGCTGCCGGCCGTGAGCGGGCCTCGTGGGGCAGGAAGAGCCGGGATCTTCGTCCGTTCAGAGCAGATTGCGCCGGTGCGGTGGGGTCATGTCCTCGCCCTCGAAGGCGTTGATCATCGCGTCGGCGGCCCGGACCAGGTAGTTCCACAGCTCGTCGCGGGCCGCCGGAGCCATCTCGACCGACCCGACCGCGTCGTGCATGCAGGCCAGCCAGTTGTCCCGCTGGGCCGGGGTGACCTGGAACGGCGCGTGGCGCATCCGTAGTCGCGGGTGGCCCCGCTGCTCGGAGTACGTCGTCGGCCCGCCCCAGTACTGCTCCAGGAACATCCGCAACCGGTCCTCGGCCGGGCCGAGGTCCTGCTCCGGGTAGAGCGCGTGCAGGTCCGGGGTGCTGCGGACGTTCTGGTAGAACCGGTGCACGATGGCGCGGAACGTCTCCGCGCCGCCCATCCGCTCGTACGGTGTGCGGTTGTCCTCGGGCGCGGGGGCGTCGGTGGGCTCGGGGCCGGCGGGCTCCGGGGTGCCGGCGGGCTCCGGTGCGGTTGATCGGTCGGTCGGGTTCTCGCTCACGTCTGTCCTTGTCCTCTCCGGGTCCGGGCGGTCAGCGGCGGTAGGTGACGTGGCCGAGGCAGACCGTCAGCCGGACCGGATCGGGCAGCTCCCGGCCGGCGTACGGGTTGTTGCGCGACAGCGACGCGGTGTCGGCCGGGTCGACCCGGTGCCGGGCCTCGGGGTCGACCAGGCAGAGGTTCGCCGGTTCACCGGGGGCGACCGGGCGGCCCTGGTCGGTCAGCCCGAGCAGCGCCGCGGGGGCGGCCGACATCCGGTCGGCAACCCCGGCCCAGTCGAGCAGTCCGGGCCGCACCAGGGTGTCGATCACCACCGCGAGGGACTGCTCCAGCCCCACCATCCCGGGGCGCGCATCGACGAAGGCGTGGTCCTTGTCCTGGGCGGCGTGCGGGGCGTGGTCGGTGCCGATCATGTCGATCGTGCCGTCGGCCACCGCCGCCCGCAGCGCCTCGACGTGCTCGGCGGTGCGCAGCGGCGGGTTGACCTTGAACGTGGTGTCGTAGCCGGCCAGCAGGTCGGTGGTCAGCAGCAGGTGGTGCGGCGTCGCCTCGGCGGTGACCCGTACGCCACGGGCCTTCGCCGCCCGGATGATGTCCAGTGACTCCCGGGCGGACACGTGGCAGACGTGGTAGCGGGCGCCGGTCAGAGCGGCGAGTTCCACGTCGCGGGCGACGATCGTCGACTCGGCAGCCGTCGGCCAACCGCCCAGACCGAGTTTGCCGGACAGCTCGCCCTCGTGACAGCAGGCATCCGGGCCGGCCAGCCGGGGGTCCTGGGCGTGCTGGGCCAGCACCCCGTCGAACGCGCGGACGTACTCGAACGCCCGGCGCATCACCTGCCCGTCGGCGACGCAGTGGCCGTCGTCGGAGAAGCAGCGGGTCCCGGTCGCCCGGTGGATCAGTCCCAGCTCGGCGAGCTGCTCGCCGGCCAGTCCCTTGGTGATCGCCCCGCAGGGGATAACGACGCAGGCGCCCTGGTCGGCGGCGATCCCGGCGACCTCGCGGGCGATGTCGGCGGTGTCGGTGACCGGGGTGGTGTTGGCCATCGCCTGGACGGCGGTGAAGCCGCCGCGGGCCGCGGCCGCGGTGCCGGTGCGGATGGTTTCGGCGTCCTCCCGGCCCGGCTCGCGCAGGTGGACGTGCGGGTCGACCAGGCCGGGCAGGGCGACCAGCCCGGTGCCGTCGAGCCGCTCGACGTCGGCGGGGACGGTCGCGGGGTCGCCGAAGACCGCGCCATCCACGTACACGTCACCGGTGGTGCCGTCGGGGAGGGTGACGCCGGTGACCAGCAGCCGGGTCGGGGCGCCGGTGCTGAGCGGGGTGACGGTCATGCCGTGGGTCCTTTCGCGTCGGTCGATGACGTCGACGGGGTCGGGGTGGTGAGTGGGGGAGTGGAGCCGCCGAGCAGGTGGTAGAGCACGCTCATCCGGACGGCGACGCCGGCGGCGACCTGGTCGAGCACCCGCGAGCCGGCGGCGTCGGCCGCATCGGCGGAGATCTCCAGCCCGCGGTTCATCGGCCCGGGGTGGAAGATCGCCGCGTCGGGGCGCAGGGTGGCGAGCCGATCGCGGGTGAGGCCGTAGCCGACGGTGTATTCGCGGGCGGTGGGGAAGTAGCCGCCGTGCATCCGCTCCTTCTGCACCCGCAGCATCATCACGATGTCGGCCTCGGCGAGGGCGGCGTCGAGGTCGTACGTCGCCTCGCACGGCCAGCTGTCGACGGCGGGCGGCATCAGCGTCGGCGGGGCGACCAGCACCACCCGGGCGCCGAGCGTACGCAGCAGCAGCACGTTGGAGCGGGCCACCCGGGAGTGGGTGACGTCGCCGACGATGACGACGGTGCGGCCCGACCAGTCGGCCTCGGGGTCGCCGGAGACCGCACGGAAGTGCCGGCGCATGGTGAAGGCGTCGAGCAGCGCCTGGGTGGGATGCTCGTGGGTGCCGTCGCCGGCGTTGACCACCGCCGCGTGGGTCCAGCGGGCGGCCTGGGCGGGGGCGCCGGAGGCCATGTGGCGGATCACCAGGGCATCGACGCCCATCGCGGACAGTGTCTGCACGGTGTCGCGCAGCGACTCGCCCTTGGAGACCGAGGAGCCCTTGGCGGAGACGTTGAGGACGTCGGCGGAGAGCCACTTGCCGGCGATCTCGAACGACGACCGGGTGCGGGTGGAGTCCTCGAAGAAGAGGTTCACCACGGTGCGGCCGCGCAGCACCGGCAGCTTCTTCACCTCGCGGGTGCGGACCTCGCTCATCTCCTCGGCGAGGTCGAGGATCGACAGCGTTTCCTCCGGACTGAGATCGGCGGCGGAGAGCAGGTGGCGCATCAGCCCTCCCGGCTCGGACGGGAGATGGTGACCCGGGAGACCCCATCGGTCTCCTCCAGCTGGACGCGGACCTTTTCGTCGGCGGCGGTGGGCAGCTCCCTGCCGACCACGTCGGCGCGGATCGGCAGTTCGCGGTGACCGCGGTCGACCAGCACGGCGAGGCGTACCGCCCGGGGCCGACCGATGTCCTTCAGCGCCTCGAGGGCGGCGGAGACCGTGCGGCCGGAGTAGAGGACGTCGTCCACCAGCACGACCACGGCATCGTCGATCGGCCCGGGCATCCGGGTCGGACCGACCGCCCGGGTCGGCTGGCGACGCAGGTCGTCGCGGTAGAAGGTCACGTCGAGCTCGCCGAGGGGCACCACATGCCCCTCGATCTCCTCCATCGCGCTCGCCAGCCGGTGCCCCAGCGGCACGCCGCGGGTGGGGATCCCGACCACCATCAGCCGCGGGGCGTCATGGTCGTTCTCCAGCACCTGGTGGGCCATCCGGATCACGGCCCGGGAGATCTCGTCGGCGTCCATCACCACCCGTGGGGCGGTCTCGGTACGTTCCTCCGCAGCCACCGGCTCCTCCGTCCCCACCCGTCCTCGGGTGTCATCGACATGTGCGGGCCCCGGACGCCGAAGTGCGTCGGCTCCCCCCGTGGGACCGCAGACCGCAGTACCTTAGGTTACGTGAGTGCGCTGCTGACTGTGTTCGCCCCCCTGACGGCCGGACTCGTCCCGTTGGACAACCTCCCCGGTTGGCCCGTGGCCCCCGCCGTCCCGCTCGTGCACGAGCTGGTCTGGATCCTGTTCCTGCCGGTCGCCGCCTTCCTCGTCATCGCCGTCATCCACCTGGCCGGGATGATCGGCAAGGAGGATCGGTCGCTGCACCCGCCGACCGAGCCGCTGATGGTCGGCGGATCCGGTCCGCGGACCCCCGCGGTGACGAGCGGTGCCGACGCCGAGGACGACACGGGTGGGAGCCATGCTCATTGGTGACGGACTCTCCCCGACCGATGTGAAGCGGGTCGCCCGGGCGGCCGAGCAGGCCCAGGAGTTGTGTGGCCTCCCGTTCACCGCGTACGTCGCCGAGGACGATGTGCAGGGCGCCGCGGCGACGGGCTCGGTCGACGAGCGGGCGCACGTCCTGCACGCGACCCTGGCGGACCGGGACACGGCCGTCCTCGTCTATGTCGATCCGCGGCACCGAGAGGTCGTCGTGGTGACCGGCTCCCGGGCGGCCGGTGTCCTCTCCGACGCCTCCTGCGCGCTGGCCACCGCCACGATGGGCTCCAGCTTCGCCGCCGGTGACCTCGCCGGTGGGCTGGTCGGCGGCCTCATCCAGCTCGGCGAGGCCGCCCGCACCCCGATCAGCGAACACCGGCGGCCGACGATCGACCGCTGAGACCGGTCCCGGCACGGTGGTGGCGGGTCGGCTCGTCGTGGCGGGCTCGACGATGCCCGCCGGTGGGGATCCTGCGGCGGCCGGGGGTCGGCTCGCGGTGGCGGTCAGGCCTGTCGGTGGAAGGTCGCCGTCCATGGGTCGGTGACCAGGGTGCTGATCTCCACCTCGACGTCGTCGACGGCGGTGCCGAGTCGGTCCGCCAGCACCGGCAGCCAGGTCCATTCCGCGGCCCAGTGGCTGATGTCGACCAGGGCCGGCTGCGCCGGGTCGAGGTGCGTACGCTCCAGGAACTCCCCGGCCGGGTGGTGGCGCAGGTCGGAGGTGACATAGCAGTCGACCCTCAGCTCGCGGGCCCGGTCCAGCAGCGAGTCCCCGGCCCCGGCCAGCACGGCGACCGTGCGGACGGTCCGCTGCGGGTCCCCGCCGATACGTACGCCGCCTGCGGTGGCCGGAAGCGCGTCGGCGATCCGCTGGCCGAGCGCCGCCAGGGTCAGCTCCCGGTCCAGCCGGCCGACCCGGCCGAGCCCGGCCGTGGCGAGGGCGGGTGCGGTCTCGACGATGTGCCAGGCCGGCGTCTCGTACGGATGGCTGCGCAACAATGCGCCGACCACCGCCTCGCGCCGCGACCGGGGCAGCACCATCTCCACCCGTTGCTCGGCGACGTGTTCGACCTCGCCGATCGTCCCGACGTATGGGGTCGCGCCCTCCAGCGGCCGGAAGGAGCCGGTGCCCGGGGACGCGAAGTGGCAGGAGTCGTACGCTCCGACCCGCCCGGCGCCGGCTGCGGAGAGCGCCTCGACGACCGCCACCAGGTGGTCGGGCGGCACGAAGGTGACCAGATTGTCGAGGCCGGGGCTGGGGCGGGGCACCATCGGCCGCTGGTCGACCACCCCGATCGCGTCGGCGAGCGCCTCCCCGACCCCGCCGGTGGCGATGTCGGCGTTGGTGTGACCGGCCCACAGGGCGATCCGGTGCTCGGCGAGCCGCAGCACCATGGCGCCCTTCGGGTCGTCCGCGTCGACCGCGTGAAGTCCGCGCAGCAGCAGCGGGTGGTGGGCGATGATCAGGTCGGCGTCCATCGCGATCGCCTGCTCCACGACGGGCAGCGTGACGTCGACGGTGCAGAGGATCCGGGCCACCGGCCGGTTGCGGTTGCCGACCACCAGCCCGACCCGGTCCCAGGACTCCGCCGTCGCCGGTGGGAACCACGACTCCACCAGGGTGACGATCCCGCCGACAGTGCTCATCGTCACCGCTCGGTGGGGGAGCCCGCCGAGGTGGGGGAGGCCGAGGACTCGTGGAAGAACCCGGCGGTCGGCGAGATCGCGCCGCCCGGATGGACGTCCACGTCCTGTTCGGTGAGGATCGGGGCGGTGACCGGCCGCAGGCTGTGCGCCGTCGGGTCGTCGTCGACCACCGGGGCCTGGCTCGCCGGCGCTTCGTCGGTCTCGTCCGGCGCCTGGCCTGCCGCCTCGGCCACCGGCCCCGGGGCCTCGTCGGCAGCTTCCTCGCCGACGGCCGGGACATCCGCCGCGGCGGCGACCGGAGAGTCCGCGGGCTCCTCGCCGACCGCCAGCTGCGACGGCTCCTCCGCGGGGGTGGGGACCGCCAGGCGGGCGCGGGCCACCGTCTGGGCATGCAGCGCACGCAGCGCGTCGTCACGCGACTCCGCCAGTGACCGGCGGATCGGCGTGGTCAGTGCATGGTCCGCCAGGAAGGCGTCGAGCCGGGCCAGGAACGCCTCATCGGCGACCAGTGCGGGGAAGAGGTGCCGGAGCACGTTCTCCCGCAACGCGATGCCCTTCTTGTCCCATCCGTTGCCACCCGCCCCCATCACCTCGACGACGTCGAGGAAGCGATCGGCGTACGGCCGCAGCAGATCCTCCTGACCCGGACGCCAGAACGACAGGCAGATGCTGCGCTGGGTCTCGTTCGGCACATCGGCGGCCGCCGTGGCGAGCCGCCAGGCCTCGGCCTTGTCGGCCGGGTCGGGCAGTGCGGCCCGGGCCGCGGCGGCGTTCTGCTCGCCACTGATGGTGCGGTCGCGGTCCAGCTCGGCATCGATCCGGGTGTTGCCGGCCAGCCCGAGCCGGGCCAGCTGGGTGAGCAGATGCCAGCGCAGATCGGTGTCGATCTCCAGGCCGGGCACCTTCTCCTCCCCGGCGAGCCAGGCCCGGACGACCTCCCCGGCGGCGGCGCTGGTGGCGGCCGAGGCCAGGGTGCGGACGAAGGTGAGCTGGGCGTCCGAGCCGCGCTCGGCGCCGGCGACCAGGTGGGCCAGGCCCTTCTCGAGGGTGTGGACGAGCTGGCCGCGCTGCTCCGCGGGGGCGTAGAAGGTCACCGCGGTGAGCACCTGGCCGAGCGTCCGCTGGACGGCGGTGGGATCGGTCTCCCGACCGACCGCGCCGAGCACCAGGGTGAGGTAGTCGGCGGCCGGCAGCTCTCCGTCACGGGTCATGTCCCAGGCGGCACCCCAGCAGACGGCCCGGGCCAGCGCGGAATCGAGGTCGGCCAGATGATCGACCACGGTGGCCAGCGACTGCCCGTCGAGGCGGACCTTGGCGTACGTCAGGTCGTCGTCGTTGAGCAGGATCAGGTCGGGACGGTGGGCACCGACCAGCTCGACGACGTCGACCACCTCGCCCTCGACGTCGATCTCCACCCGGCCGGTGCGGGTGATGGTGTGCTCGTCGACCCGGTTGTAGAGGCCGATCGCCATCCGGTGGATCCGCGCCACCGGATAGGCCGCCGGCAGGTACTGGCGGATGGCGAAGCGGCTGAACCGGCCGTCGGCGTCGACGTCGAAATCGGCGGCGAGGGTGCTCACGCCGGGCACCTGCAGCCACTGGGCCGCCCAGCCGGACAGGTCCCGCCCGGAGGCCGTCTGCAGCGCGTCGAACAGGTCCTGCAGTGTGGTGTTGCCGTACGCATGGTCGGCGAAGTACTGGCGGACCCCGACGAGGAAGTTGTCCCGGCCGACGTATGCCACCAGCTGGCGCAGCGCCGAGGCGCCCTTGGCGTAGGTGATGCCGTCGAAGTTGGACTCCACCGCCAGCAGGTCGACCATGTCGGCCGCGATCGGGTGGGTGGTCGGCAACTGGTCCTGGCGGTAGGCCCAGGTCTTCCGCTGGTTGGCGAAGGTCACCCACGGCTGCTCGGGATGCTCGTGGTACTCGGCCATCGCGAAGTGCGAGGCCCACTCGGCGAACGACTCGTTGAGCCACAGGTCGTCCCACCACGACATCGTGACGAGATCGCCGAACCACATGTGGGCCATCTCGTGCAGGATCGTGTTGTCCCGGTTCTCGTACGCCGCCGCGGTCACCCGGGACCGGAACAGGTAGTCGTCGCGATGGGTGACGCAGCCGGCGTTCTCCATCGCGCCGGCGTTGAACTCCGGCACGAACGACTGGTCGTAGGTCCCGAACGGGTACGGCGTGCCGAAGGCGGCCTCGAAGACGGCGAACCCCCGCTTCGTGGTGGCGAAGAGGCGGTCGGCGTCGAGGTGCGGCACCATCGACTCCCGGCACAGCAGGGACAGCGGGATGTCGCCGTTCGGGCCGGTGTAGGTGTCGTGGACCCGGTGGTAGTTGCCAGCCACCAGCGCGGTCAGGTAGGTGGAGATCCGGACGGTCGGGGCGAAGTCCCACCGAGCGTACGGCAGACCCCAGATGTCCCATCCGTGCAGCGGGTCCGGCTCGGGGATGACCACCGGGTCGACCGATGCTGCGTTGGAGATGACCAGCCAGTTCTGCGGGGCGACGACCGACAGCTCGAAGGTGGCCTTGAGGCTCGGCTGCTCGAAGTTGGCGTACATCCGCCGGGCGTCGGCCACCTCGAACTGGGTGTAGAGGTACACCCGCCGGTCGGCCGGGTCGATGAAGCGATGCAGCCCCTCACCGGTGTGGGAGTAGTGGCACAGCCCGACGACGGTGAGCTCGTGCGAGCCCTCGGTCAGGGTCAGCGGCAGCCGGGCCCCGTCGTACGCCGACACGTCCAACGGCTCCCCGTCCAGGGTCGCCTCGAGGACCGACGCGGCGATCAGGTCGATCCAGGTGACGCCGGCTCGGCTGGAGAACTCGACCGTCGAGCGGGACACGAAGGTCCCGTCCGGGTCCGCCAGGGTCGACCCGGACGGCGTGCGCCCGGTGAGGTCGACCAGGACACGGTAGGCGTCGGTGCTCACCAGGTCGGCCCGGGTACGGGCCTCCTCGCGCGTGATGTTCTCGGAGTACAAGGCTTTCCCTTCGTGTCGTCGGGAGCCTGCGGGCAGGCTGTCCGGGGCGGTGAGCGCAACCTCAACCCTTGGACAATCGTCAGACTAGCGTCACTTCCCGGTCTTCCGCGGGAATCGCCCGGTACGGCGGGCGATCGGCGAGGCGAACGGGCCGTCCGGGGGACGTTAGGCTGGGGATGTGACCGAGACCATGATCGAGACGCAGCCCGCCCCGCGCGAGGACCTCCAGCAGGTGGATTTCTGGTTCGACCCGCAGTGCCCCTGGGCCTGGATGGCCTCGCGCTGGATGCTCGAGGTGGAGAAGGTCCGCCCGGTGCGGACGGTCTTCCACGTGATGAGCCTGTCGGTGCTCAACGAGGGGCGCGACGAGCTCGACGACGACTACAAGCGGTTCCTCGCCGGCGCCTGGGGCTCCGTCCGGGTCGCCCTGGCGGTGGAGGAACGCTACGGCTCCGAAAAGCTGCGGGAGTTCTACACCGCGCTCGGCACCCGGTTCCACCCGCGCCGTGAGCCGCGCGACCGGGCCACCCTGGAGGCGGCGCTGGTCGAGGTGGGCGTCCCCGCCGACCTCGCCGACGCTGCGGACACCGACGCCAACGACGAGGCGTTGCGCCGCTCGCACCACGAGGGCATGGATCCGGTGGGCAACGAGGTGGGTACGCCGGTCATCCGGATCCACGGGCATTCGCTCTTCGGCCCGGTGGTCTCCCCGGCACCGAAGGGAGAGCAGGCCGGTCGGCTGTTCGACGGCGTGTCACTGGTGACCGAGTACGAGGGCTTCTACGAGTTGAAGCGGTCGCGGACCCGGGGACCGATCTTCGACTGACGGCCAGGAGTGCCTCAGCGGTCCGCCGCCCAGCGGCGGGCCGTGGCGCGGAGGAAGCCCTGCCAGGTCTCCTGTCGAGTGAGGCTGCCGGTCAGCTCCAGCCCTGCCAGCACTTGCCGCACCGTCGTACGGGTGGCGGCGTCCCAGACGCCGGTGAGCTCGACCGGGCGGCCCCACAGATAGCGACAGATCGCCTGGACGGCGTGGTTCTGCACCCGGGACCGTCCGGTGAACGCCGACATGCCAGCACCGGACACCCCGTTGTCGACATGGATGTGGTTGTGGTGGGCGTCGTCGAACAGATAGGTCAGGACGTACGCGAAGTGCAGGTGCAGGCTCGCCGCCAGTGCCCAGTAGGCGGCCAGCCGCCCCGCGGTGGCGCCGGAGCCCCACCGGTCGTAGCGGCAGGAGACCAGGTCTGATCCGCCGGCCGCCAGCCGGGAGATGTCGAAGGCGCGCCCGGCGTGGTGCCAGGAGTCGCAACTGCCATCGTTCGGCAACCAGGCGCCGTACGTCCCGACCAGATCCGGGGCGGTGCCGGTGAGATCACGCCAGTCGCGGAACCAGGTCTGGAGCTGTCCGCCGAAACCGGGCGCCATCCGGACGGTGATCGGCCGGTCGTTCACCTCGTACTGCAGTTTCGCGTCGACCAGTCGGGCGTACGCCTCGGTGTCCGAGACGGGCACACAGCTGGCCCGTTCGGCCGGTGTCCGGATCGACCCGCCCGGCGTGACGCCGCAGGCCCCGAGGGCGGGGGCGAGCACGGCGGCGCCCAGCCCCGCCATCACCATCCGCCGGGACGGCCGGTGATCGGTGGCACGACCGGGGGAGGAGACGGGCGGCTCGGACATGCCCCCAGGCTAGGCCGGTCGCGGGCGGCATCCCGGCGCCCGGAGGAGCTCCGGGGAAGCGCCCGGGATGCACCGGAGGAGTGCCGGGCAGCCCCGGGAAGCCCCGGAAGGGCGGAATACGGGGCGTGAGATAGTGGCCGCATGCGCGTTCACATTGCCACCGACCACGCCGGGTTCGAGCTGAAGAACCACCTCGTCGAGGCCCTCATCGCCGACGGCCACGACGTGGTGGACCACGGCGCCCGCGAGTACGACGCCCAGGACGACTACCCGGACACCTGCATCCCCGGTGCCCAGGCCGTGGCGGCGGAGCCGGGGTCGTTGGGTATCGTCATCGGCGGGTCGGGCAATGGGGAGAACATCGCGGCGAACAAGGTCCCCGGGATCCGGTCGATCCTGGCCTGGAACGTGACGATCGCCGAGCTGGGCCGCCAGCACAATGACGCCAACGTGATCGCCATCGGCGCCCGCCAGCACGAGCCGGAGTTCGCCCTGGCGATGGTCCGGGCCTTCCTCGCCACGCCGTTCTCCCAGGACGAGCGGCACCAGCGCCGGATCGACAAGCTCAGCGCGTACGACGCCTCCCGCTGATCCGCGTACGACGCGTCAGCGGTGCCGGCCGGGTCTGCCCGGCGCACGTCAGCGGCGCCGGCCGAGCCTCCGCAGCATCGCCTCGGCACCCGCGACGGCCGCCGCCTCGTCCTCGGGGGTGGGCCGGGAGACCTCCCGGGCACGCAGCGCCCGGTCGTGATCGACCAGCCCGGACGTACCGTCGCGGCCGAAGTCGTGCGGGACCGGCGTGTCGCGTTCGGGGTGGGCGTCGCCCTCACCCCGGGGAGCCTGCCCGGGGGCCGGACGGCCCTGGTCCGGGCCGTTGCGGCGCCGGCGCGCACCGGCGATCCGGGAACCCGGAGGTGAGGTCTCGGCGCCTCCGGGCGACGTGCCGCGGTCGCGTCGGTCCGCTCCTGATGTCATGCGGCTAGCCTAGACAGGCGCCACGCCGGGTGGCACAGACAGGAGGTGTCCGGTGCCCGAGGGCCACGTCCTGCATCGACTCGCCGACGAGCTGACCACGGCGTTCGCCGGCCGGCCGGTCGCCGTCAGCAGCCCCCAAGGACGGTTCGCCTCCGAGGCCCTGCTGCTCGACGGGCGGACGCTGACCGGGGCCCGCGCCGCCGGCAAGCACCTGTTCATCGAGTTCGCCGAGGACCGGGTGGTGCACGTCCACCTGGGCCTGATCGGCAGGATGACGGTCGAACCGTCGCATCCGGTGGTCGGGCAGGTGCGCCTGCGGATCGCCGCGGACGGTCGCGTCGCCGACCTGCGCGGGCCGCAGGGCTGCCGGCTGACCGATCCGACCGCCGAGACCGCGATGATCGCCCGGCTCGGTCCGGACCCGCTGGATCCGGAGGCCGACCCCGGGCGTGCCTACGCCCGGCTCCACCGCTCGCACCGCCCGCTCGCCGCGGTCCTGCTCGACCAGTCGGTGCTGGCCGGCGTCGGCAACGTCTACCGGGCCGAGGTGCTGTTCCGACACGGTCTGGATCCGCTGCTGCCCGCTGACGCGGTCACCCCGGCGCTGTGGTGCCGGCTCTGGGAGGACCTGGTCGCGTTGATGGCCGAGGGCAAGCGGCTCGGCCGGATCGACACCGTACGCCCCGAGCACACCCCCGGGGCGATGGGACGGCCGCCCCGGGTGGACGACCACGGCGGTGAGGTGTACGTCTACCGGCGGGCCGGACAGCCCTGCCTGGTCTGCGGCACCCCGATCCGGCAGCGCGAGCTGGCCGGCCGGAACCTGTTCTGGTGCCCGACCTGCCAACAGGGTGGGTGAGATGGCTGCGCGCGTCGCCGGCCACGAGCTGCGCTGGGGCGAGGCCGTGCTGGGCTTCGACGAGCACGGGGAGCTGGTCTCGCTGGTCCACGACCAGTGGGGCCCGTACCTGGAGGGACTCGACGTCCGGCTCGCCGGCACCGACACCACCGCCCCGCTGATCGCGTTGGAGGAGGACGAGGTGGAGGTCCACCTCGGCGGGCCGGTCCAGCTCGACGTACGCCACAGCGTGCTGGCCGGCTGGGACCAACGGATCGTCGCGTCGAACGTCTCCGGAGCCCCCCGTGCCGCCACGGTGCGGCTGCGCCCGGTGCCCGCCCGGGGCTGCGACGCCTGGACCTGGAGCGCCGGCGCCGAGGCGGCCTGGATCGTTGCTCCGCGCGGTGATGGCCCGCTGCTGGTGGTCCGGCAGCGGCAGGGCGTCACCCAGGCCACCGACGCCTTCGAGCTCGGTCCGTCGTCGCGTTGGCAGGCGGAGGAGCGCCGGCTGTGGCACTGGCAGGCGACCTGGCTGCCTGACCTGCGCGCCGCGGCGGTGGTCCTCCCCGGCTGGTGGCCGGATCCGGTCGACCTGCCCGACACCGTGCCGCTCGTCATCGCCGACCTGGACCAGGCCGTCGACGACGACGGCACCCTCGAGGTCGGGCTCGTCGGGGACACCGTGGAGATCCTGCCCGCCGACGGCCGGCACCGGGCGACCGTACGACTCAACTCCGCCCGCGGGACGACCCTGGTCGAGGCCCGCTGGGCAGCCCCGCTCGACCAGGTCCTGCGCTCCTGGGCCGATCGGCTGCTCGACCGGGCCGCCGGACGTCACCCGGCCGAGCCGCACGACCCGGCTCCCACCGGCGGGCGGGGCCGGGCCGAACTGCTCGACACGACGACCGCCGCGGCACTGGTCCTCGCCGCGCTGGCCGGGCCGGGACTGGTCGATCCGCTGCGCGCCCTCGACGTGGTCGAGGCCTCGTTGGCCGGACCGTTGCGCGGCCGGACCGATCCGGAGGCGGTGCTGGCCTGCCTCGGGCTGCACGCCGCGACCGGTGACGCCAGCTGGCTCGACCGGGCCACCGACCTCGTCCTCGAGCTGGGACCCGGCCCGCTCGGAGCGGTCGCCGCGATGAACCTGGTCACCACCCTCGCGACGGCCGGCCTCGACCCGTCCGGCCCGGCCCAGGCGCTGGCCCGGGTCGCCGCCCACTGTGCCACCGGCTTCGACCCAGAGGGCCAGCCGATCCCACGCGACGTCCGGGCCGAGTACGCGCTGGTGCTCGGCACCGGCCGGTGGGACGCGGGGCTGCGGGACGCCGCCCGCTGGCTGGGCCACCGCCTCGGCGGCGGGCTGCCGGGCCAGCCACCCGGTGGCGGCGATCCGCGGACGATGGCCCGCGAGGTGCTGATGCTGCGGATGCTCGACGAGCAGGCGGCGGATGAACTGGAGGCCGAATGGCTGATGGGGCCCGCAGACCTGGCCGAGCGGACCACCCGACGGCTGCTCGCCGATCTCGCCGACGCCGCGGACCGGTTCCCCGCCGGGCCGGTGGCCGACCTGCTCCCGGACGACCCGGCGACCTTCGGGGCCCAGGTGCTGCTGCCCCTGGTGCTCGCCCAGTCCTGGTGAACGGCGACCGCGGGGCGGCCGAGGCGATCGGCGAGCGACAGCACAGCGACCAGCGAGCAACAGGATCGTGACACGCGTCCACTAGCATGTCCCGAGCGAGGAGACCCGCAGGGCCTCGCGCATGGTTCCACGGGAAGGGAAAGCCGATGAAGAAGATGGCACGACTGTTCGCCGCAGTCGCCGCGCTGGCGATGACCGGCACGCTGGCCGCCTGTGGCGGTGGATCGAGCACTCCCACGGCCAGTGGCAGTCCTGCCGCGGCGGCGCCGACGACGGTCAACACCGCCGCCCCGCTCTACGCGAAGCTTCCCCAGTCGATCAAGGACAAGGGGGCGATCCAGGTCGGTGCCTCGATCGAGTACGCCCCGATGGAGTACTACGACACCGACGGCAAGACCGTGATCGGCTTCGACAAGGAGCTCTCCGACCTGCTGACGGCCAAGCTCGGGGTGCCCTTCGTGTGGAACGGCACCACCTTCGACGGGCTGATCACCCAGCTCAACTCCAACCGCCTCGACACCATCATCTCCGCGATGACCGACACCCCGGAGCGCCAGCAGCAGGTCGATTTCGTCGACTACTACAGGGCCGGGATGGTGATGCTCGTCCAGAAGGGCAACCCGAAGGGCATCCGTACCGTCGACGACCTGTGCGGCAAGACCGTGGCCGTCCAGCGCGGCACCAGCCAGGACCAGTACCTGCAGACCACCGTCCAGGACCAGTGCAAGGCCGCCGGCAAGCCGCTGAACCTGCTCGCCTTCGACACCGAGTCCGAGGCCATGCTGCAGGTCAAGCAGGGCCGTGCCGACTCCGGCATGCAGGACTACCCGGTCGCGGCGTACAACGTGAAGCAGGGCAACGGCGCGTACGAGACCGCCGGTGACCAGGTCATCGCCAACCCGCTCGGCATCGCGGTGCGCAAGTCCGACACCCAGCTGCGCGACGCGCTGCAGCAGGCGGTGCAGGCGATCATGGACGACGGGTCGTACCAGAAGCTGATCGAGAAGTACGACACCCCGCAGGGGGCCATCGACAAGGCCACCATCAACGCAGGCAAGTGACCCGTGACCGGCTCCACTGCTCCGGGTGCCCGCACCGACGGCACCGACACCCCTGACACCCCGGTGGACGGGGACATCGTCGCGGTCCCGGTCCGCCACCCGTGGCGGTGGGTCGGGGCCGGTGTGGTGCTGGTCCTGCTGGTCCTGCTGGTCTGGGCCTTCTCCCAGGCCAGTATCGACTGGTCGGTGCCACCGAAGTACTTTTTCCAGAGCCAGGTCCTCAAGGGCATGGGCAACACGCTGCTGATCAGCGTGCTCGCCCAGGTCGTCGGGGTCGCCCTGGGCATCCTGGTCGCGGTGATGCGCCAGTCGGACAACTGGGTCACCCGCGGGGTCGCCGAGTTCTACATCTGGCTGTTCCGCGGCACCCCGGTGCTGGTCCAGCTGATGATCTGGTACAACCTCTCGCTGGTCTTCCCGACCATCCCCGGCACCGGGATCCCGATGAACTCGGTGATGACGCCGTTCACCGCGGCGCTGCTGGGGCTGGGCATCAACGAGGGCGCCTACATGGCCGAGATCGTCCGTTCCGGCATCCAGTCGGTGGACAAGGGCCAGGTGGAGGCGGCGAGTGCGCTCGGCATGTCGCGTACGCACACGATGCGGCGGATCGTGCTGCCCCAGGCGATGCGGGTGATCATCCCGCCGACCGGCAACGAGTTCATCAACATGCTGAAGACCTCGTCGCTGGCGTACTCGATCCAGTACCTCGAACTGCTGCAGGCGGCGGTCCGGATCTACTCGAACACCTTGCAGGTGATCGAGATGCTGATCACCGTCTCGGCCTGGTATCTGATCCTCACCACGGTCTTCTCGATCGCCCAGTATTACCTGGAGAGGTACTTCAACCGCTCCGACCAGGAGTCCGGCCGGGATGACGGACCCCTGGGCACCGTGAAGCGCAACCTCAAGTTCGGCAGGCAGGAATGAGCGAACAGACCACAGCCGGCGGCACCGCGCCCGCTCGGGACGTCATCGTCGAGGCCCGGGGCGTCACGAAGCGCTTCGGTTCCCTGGAGGTGCTCAAAGGCATCGACATGGAGGTGACCCGCGGCGAAGTGGCCGTGCTGATCGGCCCCTCCGGATCGGGCAAGTCGACCTTCCTGCGGTGCATCAACCATCTGGAACGGATCAACGGCGGCAGCCTGCGCGTCCGTGGTCACCTGGTCGGCTACAAGGAGCGCGACGGCAAGCTGCACGAGCTGCGCGACAAGGAGATCGCCGAGCAGCGCCGGGGGATCGGCATGGTCTTCCAGCGGTTCAACCTGTTCCCGCACATGACGGTGATGGAGAACATCTGCGAGGCCCCGATCCATGTCGCCGGCGTCCCGACGGCCACCGCCCGGGCCACCGCTGTGGAGCTCCTCGACCGGGTCGGGCTGCCGGACAAGGCGAATGCCTATCCGGGCAAGCTCTCCGGCGGGCAGCAGCAGCGCGTCGCGATCGCCCGGGCGCTGGCGATGAAGCCCGAACTGATGCTCTTCGACGAGCCGACCTCGGCGCTGGACCCGGAGCTGGTCGGTGACGTGCTCGGAGTGATGAAGCAGCTCGCCGAGGACGGCATGACCATGATCGTGGTCACCCACGAGATGGGCTTCGCCCGCGAGGTCGGCGACTACCTGGCGTTCATGGACGGCGGCGTCATCGTCGAGGAGGGCCTGCCCGCCGAGGTCCTCGGCAACCCGCGCGAACCGCGGACCCAGGCCTTCCTGTCCAAAGTGCTCTGAGGCCGGGTTCCGCCGACCGCGGTGATGTACCGGAAACACGGGAGCTGTAGTCTTCGGCGGGTACCCGGTCCGGTGAGGCCCGGCGATGTGCGAAAGGACCTGGCTCGATGAAGATGATCACCCGCGTACTGGCACCGCTGACCGCGGTTGTTCTGGCCGCCGGCCTGGCGGCCTGTGGTAACGGCGGTGCTGCTGCCGGCGGTGCCGGCCCGGCGACCGCGTCGCCCGCGGGGGTGAACACGGCGGCCCCGCTGTACGCGAAGCTGCCCCAGGCGGTGAAGGACAAGGGGTCGATCCAGGTCGGCACCGACGCGGCGTACGCGCCGATGGAGTACTACGACACCGACGGCAAGACGGTGATCGGCTTCGACAAGGACCTCGGCGACCTGCTGGGCGCCAAGCTCGGCGTGCCGTTCGTCTACAACAACTCGACCTTCGACGGGCTGATCACCCAGATCAACTCGAAGCGTTTCGACGTCGCGATCACCGCGATGAGCGACACCCCGGAGCGCCAGCAGGAGGTCGACTTCGTCGACTACTACCTCTCCGGCTCGGTGATGATCGTCAAGGCCGGCAACCCGCACGGCCTGAAGTCCGTCGACGACCTGTGTGGCCAGACCATCGCTCTGCAGCGCGGCACGGTCCAGGACGACTACGTCACCAACGACCTCGACACGAAGTGCCAGCAGGCCGGCAAGGGCAAGGTCAACGTCCTCGCCTTCGACCACGAGTCCGAGGCGATGCTGCAGATCCAGCAGGACCGCGCGGTCGCCGGGCTGCAGGACTACCCGGTCGCCGTGTACAGCGCCAAGCAGTCCGCCGGCAAGTACGAGACCGTCGGTGACCAGGTGACCGCCGCGCCGCTCGGCATCGCGGTGTCCAAGCAGGACACCCAGCTGCGCGACGCCCTCCAGGAAGCCCTCCAGTCGGCGATCGACGACGGCTCGTACGCCAAGCTGCTCGACACGTACGGCACGCCGCAGTCGGCCGTTCAGCAGGCCAGCATCAACAGCGGCAAGTGACCCGTCCGCGGCACCTGCCCCCTCGATGATCCGGAAGGACCGTCCATGAAGATCTCCAGCCAGCTGCTGGCCCCGGTCGTCGCGCTCGTCGCGGCGGCGTCCCTGACGGCGTGCGGCGGTGGGGGCGGTGGCACAGCGGCCACCCCCTCCGCCGGGCCGGCCGCGGTCAACACCTCCGCCCCGCTCTACTCCGCGCTCCCGCAGGCGATCAAGGACAAGGGGTCGATCCAGGTCGGCAGCGACATCGCGTACGCGCCGATGGAGTACTACGACACCGACGGGAAGACCGTGATCGGCTTCGACAAGGAGCTCGGCGACCTGCTGGCGACCGAGCTGGGCGTGCCGGTGGTCTTCAACAACTCGACCTTCGACGGACTGATCACCCAGCTCCAGTCGCACCGCTTCGACGCCGCCATCTCCTCGATGAGCGACACCAAGGAGCGCCAGCAGCAGGTCGACTTCGTCGACTACTACCTGTCCGGCTCGATCATGTTCGTCAAGGCCGGCAACCCGAACGGGCTGCAGTCGGTCGACGACCTGTGCGGCAAGACGATCTCGCTGCAGCGCGGCACCACCCAGGAGGAGTACGTCACCTCCGAGCTGTCGCCGAAGTGCGAGCAGGCCGGCAAGGGCAAGGTCACTGTGATGGCCTTCGACCGGGAATCGGAGGCGATGCTGCAGATCGAGCAGGGCCGGGCGGTCGCCGGCATCCAGGAGTACCCGGTCGCGGTCTACAACACCCAGCAGTCCAAGGGGAAGTTCCAGATCGTCGGTGAGCAGGTGATCGCCGGGCCGCTCGGCGTGGCCGTCTCCAAGGACAACACCCAGCTCCGCGACGCGGTGCAGAAGGCGCTGCAGGCCGCGATCACCGACGGCTCCTACCAGAAGCTGATCGACAAGTACCAGACCCCGCAGAGCGCGGTGAAGCAGGCCACGATCAACGCAGGCTGAGCCCGGCGGTGGAATCACTGCCGGGTGTCGTCGTCGATCCAGTCGAAGGTCCGGGTGACCGCCTTCTGCCAGCAGCGGTAGAGCCGCTCCCGCTCGGCCGGATCCATTGACGGGGTCCAGCACTCTCCCTGCTGCCAGTTGGTGACCACGTCGTCCTCACCGGCCCAGTAGCCCACGGCGATGCCGGCGGCGTACGCAGCGCCGAGCGCCGTCGTCTCGGCCACCCGCGGCCGCACCACCGGGACGCCGAGGAGGTCAGCCTGGAACTGCATCAGGGTGGCGTTGGCGACCATGCCGCCGTCGACCTTCACCGAGGTCAGCTCGACCCCGGAGTCGGCGAACATCGCCTGCACCACGTCGCGGGTCTGGTAGGCGGTCGCCTCGAGCACCGCCCGGGCGATGTGCCCCCGGTTGACGAAGCGGGTGAGACCCACCAGCGCGCCGCGTGCGTCCGGGCGCCAGTACGGGGCGTACAGCCCGGAGAAGGCCGGCACGAGGTAGGCCCCGCCGTTGTCCGCCACCCGGAGGGCGAGCTCCTCCACCTCGGCGGAGCTGTCGAACATCCGCAGGTTGTCCCGCAGCCACTGGACCAGCGAGCCGGCCACCGCGATCGACCCCTCGAGCGCGTAATGGGCCGGCCGGTCGCCGATCTTGTAGCCGACCGTGGTGAGCAGGCCGTTGTCGCTGAACACCGGCTCGGTGCCGGTGTTCATCAGCAGGAAGCAGCCGGTGCCGTAGGTGTTCTTGGCGCTGCCCTTCTCGAAGCAGGCCTGGCCGAAGGTGGCCGCCTGCTGGTCGCCGAGGATGCCGGCGATCGGGGTGTCGATCAGCAGACCGTTGGGGCGGCCCTCGCCGTAGATCTCGGCGGAGGACCGGATCTGCGGCAGCATCGAGGCCGGGATGCCCAGGTCGGCGCAGATCGCCGGGTCCCACTGCAGGGTGCGCAGGTCCATCAGGAGCGTACGGGAGGCGTTGGTGACATCGGTCAGGTGGACCCCGCCGTCGACCCCGCCGGTCAGGTTCCACAGCACCCAGCTGTCCATGGTGCCCATCAGCAGGTCGCCCGCCTCGGC
This sequence comes from Raineyella sp. W15-4, assembly GCF_033170155.1. Taxonomy (GTDB): domain Bacteria; phylum Actinomycetota; class Actinomycetes; order Propionibacteriales; family Propionibacteriaceae; genus Raineyella. Next base: position 1,270,675 of record NZ_CP137079.1, read on the forward strand.
CCGTTCCCGGGCGCCGGGGACGTTCTCCAGGATCCAGGTCACCTTCGGACCGGCGAAGTAGCTCGACAGCGGCAGGCCGGTGCGGGAGCGGTAGCGTTCGGTCCCGCCGTCGGCGGCCAGCCGGTCGCAGATCTCCTGGGTGCGGGTGTCCTGCCAGACGATCGCATGGTGGACCGGCCGGCCGGTGTGCCGGTCCCACACCACGGTGGTCTCGCGCTGGTTGGTGATGCCGACCGCGGCCAGCTGGTGACGATTGACCTGTGCCTTGGCGAGAGCCTGGCCGATCGCCTCGTTCACGTTCGCCCAGATCTCCTCGGCGTCGTGTTCGACCCAACCGGGTCGGGGGAAGATCTGCTCGTGCTCCAGCTGACCGACGGAGACGATGTCCCCGGCGTGGTCGAAGATGATCGCGCGGGAACTCGTGGTTCCCTGGTCGATGGCCATCACGTACTGGGCGTCGTTGCTCATGGCGGTGTGCTTTCCGGTGGTTGTGGGGTCGGATGATCGGATGACGTCGGATGATCAGATGGCGGTGACGAGGGGCATGGTCAGCGCGGCGGCCACCCCACCTGCCAAGGGTGCCAGGATCGGGATCCAGGCGTACGCCCAGTCGCTGGCGCCCTTGCCGGGGATCGGCAGGACCGCGTGGGCGAGGCGTGGCCCCAGGTCGCGGACCGGGTTGATGGCGTAGCCGGTCGGCCCGCCGAGGGACATGCCGATCACCGTCACCACCAGGGCGACCGCCAGCGGCCCGATCTGCGCGGGGGTGTGTCCCGAGACCAGCACCCAGCCGACCAGGACGAAGGTGCCGATGAACTCGGAGACGAAGTTCCAGCCGTAGTGGCGGATGGCCGGGCCGGTGGCGAAGACGCCGAGCTTGTCCTCGGCGGGCGCCTCCTCCCGGAAGTGGTCGTGGTAGACCAGCCAGCACCCGACGGCGCCGAGGAAGGCGCCGAGCAGCTGGGCGCTGAGGTAGGTGGCGATCGCGGCCGCGGTCGGGGCGACCCCCGGCGCGAGGTCGCGCCCGGCGACCGCCAGGGCGACGGTGACCGCCGGGTTGAGGTGGCCGCCGCTGGCGAAGGCGGCGTACACGCCGACGAACACGGCGAGGCCCCAGCCGAAGGTGATCAGCACCCAGCCCCCGCCACGGCCCTTGGAGCGTGGCAGCAGGTTGGCGGCGACCACGCCGCACCCCAACAGGGTGAGGGCGGCGGTGCCGGTCAGTTCGGACAGGAAGATCGCAGAGAGCGTCATTGCTTCTCCTGGAGGAGGGCGGGAAGGCGCCGGGCGTGTGTCCGGCGTGAGTCGTGGGATCGTACGGGTCGGGTTCAGGAGGCGGTGTCGGATCAGGCGCCGAGCGGGCGCACCGGGCGCAGGTCCTCCGCCTCCAGCCGCGCCGCGACGGCATCGGCGTCGGTGGCCCGGTGCTCGGCCTCGAGCTCGGCGCGGGCCTGGCGTTCGTACGAGGAGATCTCGAGCCCGCGGGTGGCGTCGTCCCAGCCGAGCCGGTCGGCCGCGACGGCCGCGATGCCCGGCAGGGCGCTGATCCCGCGGTCCGGGGTCTCCATCGCGAGCCGGACCCGGTGGTTGACGATGTCCTCCAGATGCAGCGCGCCCTCGTGGGTGACCGCGAACGCGACCTCCGCCGCCAGGTACGCCTCAGCCTCCGGGAGCGGCTCGGCGAGGGCAGGGTCCTCGTCGATCATCGCCAGCAGGGTGGGCAGCTCGGCGCCGTAGCGGCCGAGCAGGTGCTCGAGGCGATCGGCGGTCCAGCCGCGTTCCGCGGCGATCCGGTCGGCCTGTGCCTCCACCCCGGCCAGTCCCTCGGCGCCGACCAGCGGTGTGGTGGTGGTCCGGGACGGTGTCGCTGTCGCCCGTTCCTTGCCGAGGACGAAGTCCACCGCGTCCTCGGCCATCACCCGATAGGTGGTGAGCTTGCCGCCGGCGATGGACACCAGGCCGGGGGCGATCTGGGTGACGGTGTGCTCGCGGGAGATCTTCGTCGACTGCGACTCGTCCATCGTGCCGGGCTGCAACAGCGGCCGCAGGCCGGCGTAAGTGCCGATGATGTCGTCGCGGGTCAGCGGGTCGGCCAGCACCGTGTTGGCGTGCTCGAGGATGTAGTCGATGTCGGCGCTGGTCGCGACCGGGTGGGCGAGGTCCTCGTGCCAGGCCGTGTCGGTGGTGCCGATCACCCAGTAGCGCTGCCACGGGATGATGAACAGCACCGACTTCTCGGTACGCAGGAAGATGCCGGTGGTGGCGTCGATCCGCTCCCGGGGAACCAGGATGTGGATGCCCTTGGAGGCCAGCACCTTGAGGCCGCCGTTGCCGCCGAGTCGCTGGGTCTGCTGGGTCCACACCCCGGTGGCGTTGATGATCCGGCGGGTCTTCACGGTCCGGGTCGTCCCGGTCTCCAGGTCGGTGAGGACCGCGCCGACGACGCGACCGTCGGCATCCTTGACCAGCTCGGTGAGCTCGGTGCGGGAGGCAGCCAGTGCGCCGTGTCCGGCCGCCGTCCGGACCAGGTCGATCACCAGCCGGGAGTCGTCCACCCGGGCGTCGTAGAAGCGGATCGCCCCGCACAGCGCGTCCTCGCGGATGCCCGGAAACAGCTGCTTGGCACCCTTCCTGGAGTAGTGCTTCTGCAACGGGACGGTCCGGCCGTGGGCACCGATCACGGCGAGCGCGTCGTACAGGCCGACACCGATGGCGCTGTAGGCGCGCTCGATCACCGGGGTCCGCAGCGGCCAGAGGAACGGCTGGGCCTTCACAAGGTGCGGTGCGATGGTGGTGAGCAGCAGCCCGCGCTCCTTGAGGGCCTCGGCGACCAGCCTGAAGTCCAGCTGATAGAGGTAGCGCAGCCCGCCGTGGACGAGCTTGCTGGACCGGCTCGAGGTGCCTTGGCTCCAGTCGCGGGCCTCGACGATGCCGGTGCGCAGGTCACGGGTCGCGGCGTCCAGCGCGATCCCGGCGCCGGTGACGCCACCGCCGATCACCAGGACGTCGAGTCCCTCGTCGTCCGCCATCGCCTCGAGGGCCGCCTGACGCGACTCGCAGGTCAACCGGGTACTGGCCATTGTCTGCTCCTTGGACATCCACACTGATGCGGCGGGACCGTGTGGTGGGTGCCTGCTGGTCCGCCTGGGGGCCGCGATCCCCGCCGGATGAGGGGTGATCCGGTGCGTCGGCGCCGCGGTGAGACCATCGTTCGTCGCAGTGGATGGACGTGCAAAGCCAGTGAGAGGATGTGCAGGAGGAGGTGTTCCGATGGGAGATCGCGTCAGTGAGATGTACCGGGCCGCCGAGCTCTACTACGAGCAGGGCGCGACGATGGACGGTGTCGCCCGGCACATGCGGACGTCACGCTCGACCGTGTCGCGGCTGCTGAGGGATGCCCGGGAGTCGGGGATCGTCCGGATCAGCCTGGTCCGTCCGGAGCAGCGCACCGCGGCCGGCGAGGTGCTCGCCGGGATGTTCGGGATCGAGGTGCACGTCATCCCGGTGCCGGACCTCGTCGGGGACGTCGAACGCCTGCGGCTGGTGGCCCGGGCGGCCGCACAGCGGCTGGCGGCGTACGCGGCGGAAGCGGTGGACCCGGTGATCGGGATCGCCTGGGGCACGACGCTGGAGCAGGTGGTCCACCAGCTCGAGCCGGTCCCGCAGTCGCGCGCGACGATCGTCCAGATCAACGGGGCGGCCAATCCCTCCACCTCCGGCATCCCGTACGCGGGGATGATCCTGCAGGACGCCGGGCGGGCGCTGGGGGAGCGGGTGGTGCAGTTCCCGGTGCCGGCGTTCTTCGACGAGGCGGAGACCCGCGACGTGCTGTGGCGGGAGCGGTTCGTCCGTCGCATGCTCGACCTGCGCCGCCGGATGGACGTCGCCGTCTTCAGCGTCGGTGCGCTCTCCGGGCAGGTCGCCTCGCACGTCTACGCCGGCGGCTACCTGTCCGGCGACGAGATCGCCGATCTCGAGGCGGACGGTGTGGTGGGGGACATCTGCACCGTGATGCTGCGGCAGGACGGCTCCTGGGCCGACGTCGCGATCAACCGGCGGGCGTCCGGCATGACGCCCGAGGAGCTCGGTGCGGTGCCGCACCGGCTGTGCGTCGTCGGCTCACCGGGCAAGACCCGGGCCTTGGTCGGGGCCCTCCGGGCCGGGGTGGTGACCGATCTCGTGATCGACGACGCATCGGCCCGGAACACCGTGGCGGTGCTCCGGGCCGGTTAGTGCGCCGTCGGTCGGTGCGGCGTCGGTCGGTGCGGCGTCGGTCAGTGCCCGGCGGGCTCTCCGGTCGGGTCACCGGCGTCGGCGGCAGCCAATTCCTGGCCGCCGATCGGATCAGGGTTCCACCGCACCAGCTGCCAGCCCCGGGTCTGGTCACCGTCGATCTCGAACAGGCCGGTGTTCGCCAGCGGGGTCGACGCGACCTCGTCGAGGTCGACCCCGGCGACGCGGGCGGACGCCCAGGCGCGGATCGCCGCACCATGGGACACGGCGACCACCGTGTGCCAGCCCTGGGCGGCGACCGTGGCGAGCGCGGCGTCGAACCGGCGCAGGAACTGGTGGCCGTCCGGGCCACCCGGGATGCGTCGGTCGAGGTCCCCACGTGCCCACCCGAAGGCGGTCCCCAGGTACGTCCGGTGCGCGTCGCTGTCGGCGGCGAGTTCCAGTCGGCCGGCCTCGATCTCGCGGAGCCCGTCGATCCTCATCGCGGGCAGCGCCCGCTGATGTGCCAGCGGCGCTGCGGTGAGGGTGGTCCTGGTGAGCGAGGAGACGACGATCGCGTCGATCGGGACGCCGTCCAGGGCGCCCGGCACGGCGGCAGCCTGCCGCGTGCCGAGCTCGGTGAGCCCCGGCCCTGGGGCCGCGGTGTCGAGCAATCCGGACACGTTGGAGGGGGTCTGGCCGTGCCTCAGCAGCAGAAGTCGCACGGCCAGCAGTCTGGTCCAGGTCCGGCGGCCCGCGCAACAATCGCTCAGGCCGGCCCGATCAGGCGGGCGGGGCCTGGACGATCAGGAAGTTGGCGCCCTGGTCATCGGCCACCGTGGCGAAGCGCCCGTACGGCGAGTCCTGTGGTGCCTCGACGACCGAGCCGCCGGCCTCGACGATCGTCGCGGCGGTCGCGTCGACGTCCACGGCGCCGAGGTACGTACGCCAGAAGCCGGGATGACCCTCACCGAGGAAGGTCGCCTCCATGATCCCGGCGACGGCCGCCCGGTCGGGGCCGTTGGTGGAGTAGCGGAACTCGTCGGTGTCGCTCATCGGGACGATGTCCCAGCCGAACACGTCGCGGTAGAAGTCGAGGCTGGTGGCGTACGCCGGGGTGAAGATCTCGAACCAGCACGGGGTGCCGGCGACGGCCGTCTTCTGGGTCCCCTCGAAATCGCCGGGCTGCCAGAAGCCGGTGGCGCAGTTGCCCGAGTCGATGATCACGCCCATGGTGCCGGAGCCGCCGACCTGCATCGGCGGGACCATCACGCTGCCGCCGTGCTCGGTGGCCTTGTCACAGGTGGCCTGCGCGTCGGGGGTGTTCAGGTAGACGGTCCAGACGTCGGGACCCGCCGGCATCTCGGGCACCCGGCCCATCATGCCGCCGATGAAGGCGTCCCCGGACTTGACCATGTTGTAGTTGCCGAAGTCCGGGCCCTGGTCCTCGAAGGTCCAGCCGAAGACGGTGCCGTAGAACGCGCGGGCCTTCTCGATGTCGGTGGTGGTGAGGTCGATCCAGATCGGGCGACCCTGCGGAATCGTGTTCTCGCTCATGACGCCATCCTTGCAGTGACCTACGACACCTGACCAGACCCGCATAGCGTCCGCTCAGCGGTCGTCAGCCGTGCCGGGGCACGGCTCGACGACCACCACCTCGCCGTACCGGGCGACGGCCGAGGTCCAGCCGAGTTCGGCGGCGATCCGTTCGTGCAGCGCCGCCGCCGCGTCCCGCTCGCCGTGCACGATGAACACCGTCTCCGGGACCTGGTCGAGGTCGCGCAACCAGTCCATCAGGTCGGTGCTGTCGGCGTGCACGGAGAACTCCGCGTCCCGGACGATCTGGGCCCGCACCGGGATGTAGCGGCCGTGCAGCTTGAGCTCCCGGGCGCCCTCCTCCAGACTCCGGCCGCGGGTGCCGGCGGCCTGGTAGCCGGTGAGGATGACGGTGTTGCGTCGGCCGGGGAGCAGCTCCTCCAGATGGTGCAGCACCCGGCCGCCGGTCGCCATTCCCGACGAGGAGATGATGATCGCCGGACCCTGCAGGTCATTCAGCTCGCGGGAGCTGTCCGCATCGGGGGTCTCGTGGACGTTCGGCAGGCCGAGGAACTCCTCGACGTCCAGATCGGGCCGCAGCTCGGCGCGGTGCGCGGTGGAGCGGTAGACCCGCAGGGCGTTGAGCGCCATCGGGCTGTTGACGTAGATCGGCACCATCGGGATCCGGCCGTCCTGCTGCATCTCCCCGATGGTCTTGAGCACCACCTCCGTACGGTCCACCGCGAAGGCCGGGATCAGCACCTTCCCGCCGCGGGCGACGGTGTCGCGGATCGCGGCGGCGAAATCCTCGTGCGGCCGCTCGGGCTCGGGGTGTTCCCGGTCACCGTACGTCGACTCGATGACCACGAACGGGGCGCCCGGCGGGATGTCGCGAGCCCGTAGCACCGGGTGGTCGTGCCGGCCGACGTCGCCGGAGAAGAGGATCGCCGTCCGCTCGGTCGACACCCGTACGCTGGCCGACCCGAGGATGTGGCCGGCCCGGGTCCACCGGCAGCGGATGCCGTGGCCGAGGTCGACGTCGGTGTCGTACGCCACCTGCCGGACGTGGGTGAGCGTCTCCCGGACGTCGTCCTCGGTGTAGAGCGGCAGGGCCGGATGGTGCTTGGAGTAGCCGTACCGGGCGGCGTGCTCGGCGTCGCGCTCCTGGAGGTACGCCGCGTCCCGGAGCACGATCTCGGCCAGCGCCGCGGTGCCCTCGGTCGCCCAGACATCCCCGGTGAACCCCTCCTTGACCAGCCGGGGCAGGTAGCCGCAGTGGTCCAGATGGGCGTGGGTGAGGACCACATCGTCGATCTCGGCCGGATCCACCGGGAAGGGCGCCCAGTTCATCGAGCGCCAGCGCTTCTCGCCCTGGTACATGCCGGCGTCGACGAGGATGCGCCGTCGGCCGAAGGTGAGCAGGAACTTGGAGCCGGTGACCGTGCCGGCCGCGCCGAGGAAGGTCAGTGTCGCGGAGGCCATGGATCCACAGTGGCCCACCCGGCGCGGCCGTGGGGGCGATTCGGGTCGAACGGTCGAGATCCGGAGCGGTCCGGATGTCTCTGTGGGGTGTGAGGGAACCGTCAGGTGGGGGTGTGAGGGAACCGTCAGGATCGACTTGACTGACCGTCAGTCAGTTCTATTCTGGTGCCCGTGGCCAGGGTCTCGAAGGCACCGGAGGAGCGACGCGAGCAGCTGCTCGACGTGGCTGCCGGGCTGTGCGCCTCGGTCGGCTTCGACGCCTTCTCGATCGACCAGCTGACGCGCGAGGCGTCGGTGGCCAAGGGGACGTTCTACTACTACTTCGACTCCAAGGACGACCTGCTCGCCGCCCTGGTCGAACGGTTCGTGGACGCCCTGTTCGCCGAGCTGGAGGCCACGGCGGGCCGCCTGGAGGGCACCGGGATCGTACGTTTCCGCACCCTGATGCTGGGAGCGACCGCCTGGAAGACCGGCCACGTGGACGACGCTCTCGGCTTCGTCCCGCTGCTGTACAAGCGGGAGAACCTCGCCCTGCGCTACCACCTGTTCGACGAGTGGGCGGGACGCATGCGGGAGATCTTCCTTCCGCTGATCGAGCTGGGCACCGCCGATGGGTCGCTCGCGGTCGATGACCCGGAGGCGACCACCGACCTGGTGCTGTCGATCTGGGTGGAGGGGGCGAGCCGGATGTACGACCGGGCCCTCGTCACGACGACCGAGGACGCCTGGGTGAGCACCCTGCTGCGGGGGATCGACGCCCTGACGACCGCGGTCGAACGCGTCCTCGGAGCGGCTCCGGGATCGTTCCGGGTGCCGATGGATCCGGCCCTGTTGCGGGCCGGCCGTGTTCCGTTCCTGGCGGCCCTGGGTGGGCCGTCCGATCACCGAACGTAGGAGTGCAGATGAAGAAGGGGCGCATCATTGCCGGTGTCGCCGCGCTGGCCGTCCTCGCCGCCCTCGGCGGTGGGTACGCCTTCTCGCGACAGGCCGGCAAGCCGACGGTGAACACCGCTCGGGCCTCCCTCCAGGACCTTTCCGTCAGCGTCTCGGCGCCGGGGACCGTGGACGCGGTCTCCCGGACCTCGGTCTTCTCGCCGGTCGCAGGCACCCTGGACAGCGTCCGGGTCACCGACGGCCAGACGGTCAAGGCCGGCGACGTCCTCGCCACCCTGGACCAGGCGTCGTTGCGGGCCGCCGTCGCCCAGGCGGATGCCCAGGTCGCCCAGGCCGATGCCCAGGGGCAGGCGGCGAAGTCGGCGCTCGCCACCGCCCGGGCGCAACGCGCCAGCGCCCGCGCGATGCCGCATGCCACCGATGACCAGATCTCCGCTCGCAACGCCGCCCTCTCCGCGGCCGACGCGGCCGAGCAGTCGGCCAACGCCGCCTCGAGTGCCGCCGCGGCGGCCCAGTCCGCCGCGGCCATCGCCCGGACGAACGCCCAGAACAACGTCCGGAACTCGACGATCACCGCCCCGATCGGCGGCACCGTCTCGTTCCCCGTGCTGACCGTGACGTCCCTGACCGGCTCCGGGCCGACGGCCGCCGCGGGCGCCTCGGTCACCACCGCGACCCCCGTCTTCACCATCGTCGACCTGTCCAAGGTCGACTTCGCCGCCCAGGTCGACGAGGCCGACATCGCCGGGGTGAAGACTGACCAGAAGGCGTCGGTCACCCTCGACGCCTTCGCCGGTCATCCCTTCGACGGCACCGTGTCGGAGATCGCGACGAGCTCGATGACCACCAAGACGGGTGGCACCGCGTTCATCGTCAAGGTGCCACTGTCGCCGGGTGACTCCACGCTGCGGCTCGGGATGAGCGGCAACGTCTCGATCGCGACCGAGTCCATCGGTGGCGCGCTGGTCGTCCCGGTCCAGTCGGTCCAGAGCGACGGCGCCACCAAGTACGTCTACAAGGTCGCCGGCGGCAAGGTGACCCGCGCCCGGGTCGACGTGGGCGCCTCCACCGACACCCTCACCCAGATCACCTCGGGACTCACCGTCGGTGACGTCGTCGCGACCACCCAGCTGGGGTCCCTCAAGGAGGGGGCGGCCGTCAATGTGGCGGGATAGGAAGACCGGGCCGGACCGGCTCGGGGTCACGGCGCCGCAGGCGGAGCCGGACCCGATCACCGCGTCGGCCGACCCGTCAGGGCCTTCAGCCATCGCCGGGCCGTCGGTCATCACCGCCGCGTCGGCCGACCCGACGTCCTCGGTCACTCGGACCGAGGCCGCGGACGGAGAAGCGACCGGCGAGCGGACGATCGTCCGGACCGAGGGCCTCACCAAGGTCTACGGCGCCGGCGACAGCGAGGTCCGGGCCCTGGACGGGGTCGACATCTCGGTCTCCCCGGGCGAGTTCGTCACGGTGATGGGCCCCTCCGGGTGCGGCAAGTCCACCCTGCTGAACATGCTCGGCGGCCTCGACACCCCCACCTCGGGCCGAGTCCTGGTGGACGGGAACGACCTCACCACGCTGCCCGACGACCGGCTCACCGAGCTGCGTCGGCGGCGGATCGGGTTCGTCTTCCAGTCGTTCAACCTGATCCCGGTCCTCGACGCGGTCGAGAACGCCGCCCTGCCGCTGACCCTCGACGGGGCGGACGATGCCGACGAACGGGCCACCCGTTGGCTGGTCCGGGTGGGCCTGGCCGACCGGCTGCACAACCGTCCCGACGAACTCTCCGGCGGCCAGCAACAGCGGGTCGCCGTGGCTCGGGCGCTCTCCACCGACCCCGCGCTGGTGCTCGCCGACGAACCCACCGGCAACCTCGATTCGAAGTCGGCGACCGAGATCGCCGAACTGCTCCAGCAGGTCGCCGCCGAGTGGCACCGGTCGGTGCTGATGGTGACCCACGACCCGCGGATCGCCTCGTACGCCCAGCGACTGATCCTGATGAACGACGGCCGAGTGGTCGACGACCTGCCCCTGGACGGGTCGCGGGAGGGCCCGATCCGGGCCATGGAGCGAGCGGGGCTGCTGTGACCACGGGGTTGCGATGAGCACCGTGCAGGGGGCGGGATCCCCGATCCGGGCCGCCGGTCACCGGGTCCGCCGGGCGCGGGGAGCCGGCCGGGCCAGCCTCGGCCTGGCCTGGCGCTACCTGCGGGGGCGCGGGTTGCGTTCGTTGCTGACCAGCCTGGCGGTCGCCCTCGGTGTGATGCTCGTCTTCGGCTTGAACGGCGTGCTGCCGACCATCATGCAGACCTTCAACCGCTCGATCCTGTCCACCTCGGGTCAGATCGACTTCTCCGTGACCAGTACGCTCTCCCAACCGTTCCCGACGACGGTGCTGGACAAGATCTCCCGGGTCGACGGGATCGCGCTGGCGACCGGTGAGGTGGAGCAACAGGCCCCGCTGCCGGTCCGCAAGGACGTGCCGGTGGCCGACCAGGTCACCGCCGTGACGGTCATCGGCGTCGATCCGTCGGTCACCGGACGGATCCGTGACTACCCGATCGTCGAGGGCCGGGTGCTGTCCACCACCGACACCAGCTCCGTGGTGCTCGCCGCGGACCTGGCCGGCAGGCTGGGGCTGCGGGTGGGCTCCGAGCTCGCCCTCCCGTCACAGGTCGGGACGACGAAGTTCACCGTGGTCGGCCTGCTGTCCACCCCGACCGTCGGCGGTCAGGAACGGGCCTACGTGCCGTTGCCGGCGGCGCAGCAGCTGTTCGGGCTGGGGGACAAGCTCACCGTGGTGCAGGCGACGCTCGCTCCCGGCGCGGACCGCAGCCAGGTCGAGGACGCCGTCCGCCGCGCCGCCGGCAGCGACTACACGGTGGGAGGCCTGTCCTCGGCCGGGACGCTGGTCGCCTCCCTGCAGACCAGCCAGTTCGCCTTCACCCTCTTCGGTGTCTTCGCGGTGGTCACTGCGGGGTTCATCATCCTCAACAGCTTCCGGACGATGGTGGCCGAACGCCGCCGCGACATCGGCATGCTGCGGGCGATCGGGGCCGGACGACGTACGGTCACGACGATGTTCCTGGCGGAGGCGCTCGTCCAGGGCGCGCTGGGGACGCTGCTGGGCCTGGTCCTCGGCTACGCCATGGCGGCCGGGCTGTTCGCCGTGATGCGGCCGGTGTTCGAGAACATCGCGCACCTCGACCTGGGGCCGCTGGTGTTCGAGCCGGCGGCGTACGCCCAGGCGATCGGTCTGGGGATGGGCATCACCATCCTGGCCGCGCTGATCCCGGCCCGGGCCGCCGGCCGGATCACGCCGATGGAGGCGCTGCGCCCGGTGAGTGAGGCGGCCTACCGCAGTTCCGCCGGCCTGCGGGCGTGGATCGGTGTCGGCGTGCTGGTGGCGTCGGTGTTCTGCCTCGTCACCGGGGTGCCGGCAGTGATCGGGTTGGGGGCGGTGCTGTTCCTGGTCGGCATCGCGCTGGTCACCCCCGCGGTGGTCACCCCGCTGGCCCACGCGTTCGGCAACCTGGTCGACATCGTCTTCTCCCGTGAGGGCGCGCTGGCCCGGTCGAACCTGGAGCGCAACCCTGGCCGCTCCGCGGTCACGGTGACCGCCGTGATGCTCGGGCTGGCCTCGATCGTGGCGATGGTGACCGTCATCCAGTCGATCTTCGCCGGCTTCCTGGGCTACATCGACAAGTCCCTCAGCGCGGACTACATGGTGATCCCGCAGTCGATCGTGCTGAGCCAGGGCAACGTTGCCGCCGGACCCCAGCTGGCCCAGGAGATCCAGCACACCCCGGGCATCGGCCCCGTCTCCAGCCTGCGGATCGCCCGCGGCCAGCTGAACGGCCGCGACGTCCAGGTGATCGGGATCGACCCCGCCAGCTATCTCAAGGTCGCCGCCCTGGACTGGAACCCGGGCTCCTCGGACGCCGCCGTCGGGCAGCTGGCGACCGGGCGCTGGCTGATCGGCAACGGCATCTTCTCCAGCCAGCAGGGGCTCATCCCGGGCCAGGCGGTCACCCTCCAGACCCCGAACGGCCCGCGGACCTATCACGTCGCCGGGATCGGCAACGACTACCTGAACGCCAAGGTCTCCACCCTCTATGTCAGCCAGGACATGCTCGCCCGGGACTTCAACGTCAGCTCCGACATGCTGATCATGGCCAACCGGCTGCCCACCGCGGATCCCGCGGCGACCAAGGCCGCCCTCGACAGGATCGTCCAGAACTATCCGGGGTTCCAGCTCTACGAGGCCTCCCAGTGGCGGGCCGAACAGCAGCGTACGTTCAACGCCACCCTCGGCATCTTCAACGCCCTGATCGCCGCCCTCGCGGTGCCCTCACTGCTCGCCCTGCTGAACACCCTGGCGATGTCCGTGCTGGCCCGGACCCGGGAGATCGGCATGCTCCGCGCGGTCGGCTCGACCCGCCGGCAGGTGCGCCGGATGGTCGTCGCCGAATCGCTGCTGCTGTCGGTGATCGGCACCATGTTCGGCGTGATCGCCGGGATCTGGCTGGGCTACGCCCTGGTCCAGGCGATGAAGAACGTCGGCTGGCCGATGCCGTACGCCTTCCCGTACGGCGGGGTGCTGCTGACGATCGTCGTGGGCATCGTCTTCGGCGTCCTGGCGGCGCTGATCCCGGCACGGTCGGCGGCCCGGCTGGACGTGGTGGCGGCGTTGCACCACGAATGAGGTGGATCTGGAGCGGATGACGGGAATCGAACCCGCGTAGCCAGTTTGGAAGACTGGGGCTCTACCATTGAGCTACATCCGCGCGCGTCGGCCGGCGACGCAGTGCCTCACTATAGCGGCCAGCGCGTCGTACGGCCAAAGCTCAACGCGGCATGCCGTCGGCCCGGTTCGTCACCGTCGTCGGACGTGGGCGGCCTTCTGCCGGGTCTCCACCTCGTAGTCGGGATGCGCCTGCATCAGGTCCTTGAGCTTGGGGTAGCCCCAGGTGCGGGAGTCGAAGTCGGAGGCCAGCCGGGACAGGTTGCTGCCGACCGCGCCGAGGTTCGCCCAGCCGTCGTCGCCGGCGGCGGCATCCACGGCTTCGGAGAGCAGCCGGTCCAGCTTCTTGTCGCTCTTCGGGCCGGCCTTGGTGTCCGGTGCGGCCCGGTCGGGCTGACCGGCCAGGTTCTCCACGTAGATGAAGGTGTCGCAGGCCGCCACGAAGGGCTTCGGGGTCTTGCGTTCGCCGAACCCATACACGGTGAGGCCCTGCTCGCGGATCCGGGCGGCCAGCCGGGTGAAGTCGCTGTCGCTGGAGACGATGCAGAAGCCGTCGAGGTTTCCCGCGTACAGCAGATCCATGGCGTCGATGATCATCGCGCTGTCGGTGGCGTTCTTGCCGGTGGTGTAGCGGAACTGCTGGATCGGTTGGATGGAGTTCTCCAGCAGCACCGCCTTCCATGGGCTGAGGTTCGGCGTGGTCCAGTCGCCGTAGGCGCGGCGTACGCTCGCCTTGCCGTACTTGGCGACCTCGATGAGCAGTTGCTCGATGTGCTGGGCCCCGGCGTTGTCGGCGTCGATCAGGATCGCCAGCCGCGCCTCGGTCGTTGTCTCCGTCACCCTGCGACCCCCTGATCCCGTCGTCCTTACCCGCGGCTGCAGTCTCCCACAGGGCGGGTCGTGGGGCTGTACGTACGCCGTCTCCCAGGTCTCCGGGCCGCCTCGGTCAGGCCCCGACGTACGCCGCGAGATGCTCGCCGGTGAGCGTGGACCTGGACTCGACCAAGGCGGCCGGGGTCCCCTCGAAGACGATCCGGCCGCCGTCGTGACCCGCCCCGGGGCCGAGGTCGATGATCCAGTCGGCGTGGGCCATCACCGCCTGGTGGTGCTCGATGACGATCACCGACTTGCCGGCGTCCACCAGCCGGTCGAGCAGGCCGAGGAGCTGCTCCACGTCGGCGAGGTGCAGGCCGACCGTCGGTTCGTCGAGGACGTAGACCCCGCCCTTCTCGCCGAGGTGGGTGGCCAGTTTGAGCCGTTGCCGCTCGCCGCCGGACAGCGTGGTGAGCGGCTGACCGATGGACAGGTAGCCCAGGCCGACGTCGACCAGCCGCTGGAGGATGGTGTGCGCCGCGGGGATCCGCGCCTCGCCGGCGCCGAAGAACTCCTCCGCCCGTTCGACCGACATCGCCAGCACCTCGCTGATGTCGCGGTCACCGAGCCGGTACTCCAGCACCGACGCCTGGAACCGCTTGCCGCCGCACTCCTCGCACGGGATCGCCATCCCGGCCATCATCGCCAGGTCGGTGTAGATGACGCCGGCGCCGTTGCAGGCGGGACAGGCGCCCTCCGAGTTGGGGCTGAACAGCGCCGGCTTGACCCCGTTGGCCTTCGCGAAGGCCTTGCGGATCGGGTCGAGCAGGCCCGTGTAGGTGGCCGGGTTGCTGCGCCGCGACCCCTTGATCGCGCCCTGGTCGATCACCACCACGCCCTCCCGCTTCGCCAGGGAACCGTGGATCAGCGAGCTCTTGCCGGATCCAGCCACGCCGGTCACCACGACGAGCACCCCGGTGGGCACGTCCACGTCGACATCACGCAGGTTGTGCGCCGAGGCGCCGCGGATCTCCAGCGCGCCCTTGGGGGAGCGGACCGTCTCCTTGAGCCGGGCCCGGTCGTCGAGGTGGCGACCGGTGAGGGTGTCGGCAGACCGCAGCTCCTCGACGGTGCCCTCGAAGCAGACCGTGCCGCCGGCCGATCCGGCCCGCGGCCCCAGGTCGACGACGTGATCGGCGATGGCGATCATCTCCGGTTTGTGCTCCACGACGAGGACGGTGTTGCCCTTGTCTCGCAGCTGGAGCAGCAGCTCGTTCATCCGCTGAATGTCGTGCGGGTGCAGGCCGATGCTCGGCTCGTCGAAGACGTACGTGACATCGGTGAGGGAGGACCCGAGGTGGCGGATCATCTTCACCCGCTGCGCCTCGCCGCCGGACAGCGTGCCCGAGGGTCGGTCCAGGCTGAGGTAGCCCAGACCGATCCGGACGAAGGAGTCGAGGGAGTCCCGCAGCCCGGTCAGCAACGGCGCCACCGATGGCTCGGCCAGCCCGCGGACCCACTCGGCGAGGTCGCTGATCTGCATCGCACACGCGTCGGCGATGCTCATCGTGCCGATCGTCGAGGACCGGGCCAGCTCGTTGAGCCGGGACCCGCCGCACTCCGGACAGGTCTGGAAGGTCACTGCCCGCTCCACGAAGGCGCGGATGTGCGGCTGCATCGCGTCCACGTCCTTGGACAGGTACGACTTTTGGATCCGCGGGATCAGGCCCTCGTAGGTGAGGTTGATCCCCTCGACCTTGATCTTGGTCGGCTCCTTGTGGAGCAGATCGTGCAGTTCCTTCCTGGTGTACGTGCCGATCGGCTTGTCCGGGTCGAACATGCCGCTGCTGCGGAAGATTCGGCCCCACCAGCCGTCCATGCTGTAGCCGGGGATGGTCAGTGCGCCGTCGTTGAGCGACTTCGTCGGGTCGTACAGGGCGGTCAGGTCGAAGTCGGTGACGTTGCCGGTGCCCTCACAGCGAGGGCACATCCCACCGACGATGGCGAACTCCTTGCGTTCGGCCCGGGTGTTCGCCTTGTCGACGGTGATCGCACCGGCACCGTGGGCCGACGCGATGTTGAAGGAGAACGCCTGCGACGAGCCGATGTGCGGGGTGCCGAGACGGCTGAACAGGATCCGCAGCAGGGCGTTCGCGTCGGTCACGGTGCCGACGGTGGAGCGGATGTTGGCGCCGAGCCGCTCCTGGTCGACGATGATGGCGGTGGTCAGGCCGTCGAGAAGGTCGACGTCGGGGCGGGCCAGCGTCGGCATGAAGCCCTGGACGAATGCGCTGTAGGTCTCGTTGATCAGCCGCTGCGACTCCGCGGCGATCGTGCTGAACACGAGCGAGCTCTTGCCCGAGCCGGACACCCCGGTGAAGACCGTCAGGCGTCGCTTGGGCAGGTCGACGTCGATGTCCTTCAGGTTGTTCTCCCGCGCCCCCCGCACTCGGATCAGGTCGTGGCTGTCCGCGACGTGCTGTTCCGCCGAACGTACGTCGATCCCGGCATCCTTGCCCATGGTGGTCTCGCTCTCATCGCTCGGCGGTCTTGCGGTGGCCTGTCCTGTGGCGGCGCGGTGAAGCCACGTCGCCTATGGTGGGCTGCCGGGCTGTCCGAGGCAAGCCCGGAGCGCCCGATCACGCCGGCATGGAGGTCGGTGGTAACGAGGGCTACGCCGCGCTTGATCGGATGGCGGTGTCGACCAGCGCCGTCTGCTGTTCTTTCCCTGGCGGCCGAACCCACCTTCGGGGCGGGTTCCCGCCGCAATGCCGGGCGCTCGGCCGGCCAGCGGGGGCGTGCGGCCGGTGATGTCGTCCGCACAGCTGATTGGGCCTTGGGTCGTGTCGGTCTTGACCGGTAGATTTGACCCCAGCCGAGGGCACGAAAGGGGGCCGGCCATGAGTGTCACAGTTTCGCGCGGCTTCCGATTCGAGCAGACCATCCCGTACGACACCCCCGAGTCTCTGGATGAGCTTCATGGCCCGACCTCCGGGGCTGTCCGCGTACGCCCGCGCATCGACACCAGCCCCGACCCCGTCTACGACCTGGCCGATCCTGGCCAACGGTGGAGTCTGTACAGCGCTGTGGTACGTGACGGGTTGCCCAGCGAGCAGGCAGCGATTCTCAATCGATCGGTGCTGCTCGTGCTCTGGGCTGAACTGAATCTGCCCGCGCGCTGTCGAGAAGTCTGGGAAGACAAGTTCCCGGAGCTGGCCGAGGCGTCGCACCGGAAGGCCTCATAGGTGCTGCCATTCCATCGGCGGCTGGCTGAGATCGGGCTGGCAGCGATCTCCGAGTTCGGGTTTGTCTTGGCTGGCGGGTATGCCATCTCCGCCAACGGGATGGGTGACCGTCCTTCGGAGGACGTCGACATGTTCACTAATCGGGTGGACCCTGGCCAATTCGCTATGGCTGTCGAACGTCTCCGGAAGGCCTACTTGGTCAATGGGCTCCAGGTCGAAGACGAACGAATCCGCCCCACATTCGCTGAGTTCCAGGTTGCTGACCCAGTTTCAGGTGAAACTAGCAGTATTCAACTCGGGCTGGACTTCAGAGCCTTTCCACCCGCGACGCTCGACCTGGGACCGGTGCTCGATGCCCGTGACGCGGTGGGGGCAAAGATGTCAGGTGAAGAGGGTGGGCCTCTTGGCAGCGGTTGCGGCGTCGCAGGCTTGTCGCAGTTGCTCAAGCAGGTCAGCCCGGTCCTCGACGACTGGCGGGAGGGCGATGACGATGCCGGGCTCGTCGACCCGCCACTCCAGGTCTCCCGGACCCTTCCAGATCCCGATCGCCATCCCGACGGTGATGGACGTTCGGTCGTCGGAGATTTGGAGCCCGACCGACGGGCCCCCGCGGCCGAGGAGGAGACTGCCTGAGCGCACCGCGGACGAGAACGAGCCTCGGACCGTGCGTGGGACTGTACGCCACGGTCCGCCAGCAGCCACCAGCAGCGCGTGCGGCGGAACCTGCAGGAACTCGGCCAGCGAAACAAGGTCGTCGTCTCGGTCCAGGCTGAAGTACGGGTGATCTGCGTCATCTGGGAACAGCCCGTAGTACGGGTGATCTGCGTCATCTGGGAACAGCCCGTCACTCATGCCGGAAACCCTCTCAATGGTCGCTGCCTCTAGGCGCATCCGCCACGTGTCGGCGGCATTCCGCTGGACGATCGAGCACGGGGAGAGCTGGCACTGGCCGGACCGAGGATTGAGCCCAGGGGGACCGATGAACCTGCGATGAGGTGTGCAGCGATCCACCATCTACCCAGCGAGAGCAAATGTTCCACTTGGTCGGGGCGACAGGACTCGAACCTGCGGTCTCCTGCTCCCAAAGCAGGCGCGCTAGCCACTACGCTACGCCCCGGTCGTACGGACGGTCGCCGTACGTCACGACGTGCCGTACCCACGAGAGTCCTACCGGTCCGGCCGGCGGCTGGCCGTCGGCTCGGAACTGTTGGAGTCTAGCGGTGCGGTGGCGGTGCGGCCAAGTCCACAGTTTCGGCCTGCCGGGGCGGCAGGCTAGGATGTCATCCTGTCTGCGCCGGGCGAGGACTCAGTTGCGGACACCCATGACGTGAGGGGGCGACCGACCGGCCGTCGCCCTGTGTCCATCGATTCAGGAGTATCCGTCTTGCCGAGCACTGTTGAGCAGCTGAGCCCCTCCCGGGCCAAGATCACCGTCGAGGTGCCCTTCGCCGACCTGAAGCCGCACTTGGACAAGGCCTACAAGGAGATCGCCCAGCAGGTGCAGATTCCCGGCTTCCGCCCGGGTCATGTGCCGGCAGCGATCATCGACCAGCGGTTCGGCCCGGGTGTCGCGCTGGAGCAGGCGCTGAACGAGGCGCTCCCGGATCTGTACTCCTCGGCGGTGACCGAGCACGAGCTGGTGCCGTTGACCCAGCCGGAGATCGAGGTCACCAAGCTCGAGCTCGGCGAGACCGTCGAGTTCACCGCGGAGCTGGACGTCCGGCCGGACTTCATGATCCCGGCGTTCGACGCCATCGAGGTCGAGGTCGACCCGATCGAGTCGACCGAGGAGGAGCTCGAGGAGCAGGTGAAGATCCTGCGTGAGCGGTTCGCCACCAACACCGAGGTGGACCGCCCGGCGGCCGAGGGTGATCTGGTCACCTTCGATCTGAAGGCCACCAAGGACGGCGAGCTGGTCGAGGGCGGCGAGGCCGAGGGCGTCACTTACCGGGTCGGCGCCGGCGGCATGGTCGAGGGCATGGACGAGGCTCTCACCGGGATGACGGCCGGCGAGTCGAAGAGCTTCACCTCCGCCCTGGTGGGCGGCCCGGCGATGGGTCAGGAGGCCGATATCGAGGTCACCGTCACCAAGGTGCAGGAGCAGGAGCTGCCCGAGGTCGACGACGATTTCGCTCAGATGGTGTCCGAGTTCGACACCGTCGAGGAGATGTACGACGACCTGCGGGAGAACCTGGTCCGGCTGCACCGCGTCGACCAGGCCAACGCCGCCCGGGACAAGGTGCTCGACGCCGTCGTCAAGCAGATCGACCTGGAGCTGCCCGAGCAGCTGCTGGCCGCCGAGGTCGAGGCTCGCAACAACCAGGTCGACCAGGAGCTCGCCCAGGCCGGCATGACCCTGAAGCAGTACCTTGCGGACTCCGAGGAAGAGGCGGAGACCGAGGAGGAGTTCCGGGCCACCCTCGCCGACCGTGCCGCGCAGTCTGTCAAGGCCCAGCTGGTGCTGGACAAGATCGCCGAGGACCACGACGTCCAGATCGAGCAGACCGATCTCACCGAGCATCTCTTCGCCCGGGCCCGGGCCAACCGCACCTCCCCCGAGCAGGAGATGCAGCACATGCTCGAGCACGATCACACCCAGGAGTGGATGACCGAGATCCGCCGCTCCAAGGCCCTGTCGCTGATCCTCGGCGCCGCCACCGTCAAGGACACCGACGGCAACGTCGTCGACCTGGCGACCCTGCAGGCCGACGGCACCTTCGCCGAGCCCGAGGAGACCGCCGAGGTGGCCGAGGCCACCGAGGGTGCGTCGGCGACCTCCGTCCTCGAAGCCGAGCTGGTCGAGACCGCCGACGCCGAGGAGTCGGCCGCCGAGCCCGCCACTGAGGTGGCCGACCTGGCCGAGGCCGAGACCGTCGAGGTCGAGGAGACCCCCGAGGCGGAGACCGTCGAGGAGACCCCCGAGACCGAGGACACCACCGAGAAGGCCGAGCCGACCGACGCCGCGGTGGACGCCACCGCCGAGTGACCTCCCGGTCACCGGACGATCCCGGGCGGCCGTTCCTCTTCGAGGGACGGTCGCCTTCGTCGTCCGCTCTGCCCGTAGCGAACACGACACGGATCGGGTCCGATTTGCCGCGACGGGCCGGTAGGTTCGGGATCGTGAACGTGAATCAGGGAAGCCCCCTCGCCGCCAACGGCGCGAGCCCACTCGGCATGGCGGACAATGTCTACCAGTCCCTCTTGGCGAACCGGATCATCTTCCTGGGCTCGGAGGTCAAGGACGAGAACGCGAACGCGATCTGCGCCCAGATGCTCCTCCTGAATGCCGAAGACCCGGACAAGGACATCTACCTCTACATCAACTCCCCGGGTGGATCCGTGACCGCGGGCATGGCCATCTACGACACCATGCAGTGGATCTCGAACGATGTCGCCACCGTGGCCATGGGGATGGCCGCGTCGATGGGTCAGTTCCTGCTCAGTGCCGGCACCCGCGGCAAGCGTTACGCCCTCCCGCACAGTCGGATCCTGATGCACCAGCCGTTGGGCGCCATCGGCGGCACCGCCACCGAGGTCAAGATCAACGCCGAGCAACTGCTGGCCACCAAGAAGGAGATGGCCAAGCTCATCTCCGGGCACACCGGCCAGCCGCTGGACAAGATCGAGGCGGACTCCGACCGCGACCGGTGGTTCACCGCGCAGGAGGCCCTCGACTACGGCTTCATCGACCATGTGTACGAGAAGGCGTCCCAGATCACCGCCGACCGCGACGACGCCCCGAACCAGTGAGGAGGACGACCATGGACAAGCAGCAGCTCGCTCGGTTCAACATGGAGCAGCGCCACGAGGCCCTGTATCCCACCGGACTGCCCCCGGTCGGCGCTGACGGTGTCGCCCCGCTCGGGCCCCGGATGGACTACTTCATCCCCCAGTGGGAGGAGCGTACGTCGTACGGCGTGCGTCGGGTCGACCCGTACACCAAGCTCTTCGAGGACCGGATCATCTTCCTCGGCACCCCGGTGACCGACGACATCGCCAACGCGGTGATGTCGCAGCTGCTGGTGCTGCAGTCGATGGACCCGGAGCGGCCGGTCAGCATCTACATCAACTCGCCGGGCGGCTCCTTCTCCGCGATGAGCGCCATCTACGACACGATCCAGTACATCAAGCCCGATGTGCAGACGATCTGCCTGGGGATGGCGGCCTCCGCCGCGGCGGTCCTGCTGGCGGCCGGCACCAAGGGGCAGCGGCTCGCGCTGCCGAACTCGACCATCCTGATCCACCAGCCCTCGATGGGGCAGACCTCGTACGGTCAGTCCTCCGACATCGAGATCCAGGCCAACGAGATCCTCCGGATCCGTTCCCTGATGGAGAAGATGCTGTCCGACGCGACCGGCCAGACGGTCGAGCAGGTCAGTCGCGATGTCGACCGGGACAAGTACCTCACCGCCGACGAGGCCAAGGAGTACGGCCTGATCGACGACGTGCTGAAGTCCCTCAAGGACGCCTAGGTCACGAGGGGAACGAACAGTCATGTCGCGCATCGGGGAGACCGGTGACCTGCTGAAGTGCTCCTTCTGCGGGAAGAGCCAGAAGCAGGTCAAGAAACTCATCGCAGGGCCCAACGTCTACATCTGCGACGAGTGCATCGAGCTGTGCAACGAGATCATCGAGGAGGAATTCTCCGAGAGCGGGGAGACCGGCACCTTCGACGAACTCCCCAAGCCGCAGCAGATCCGGGACTTCCTCGACGAGTACGTGATCGGACAGGACGGGGCGAAGAAGACCCTCGCCGTCGCCGTCTACAACCACTACAAGCGGGTGCAGGCCCAGAACGCCCCGACTCCTCGGCGGGCCGCCGAGGAGGACGGGGTGGAACTGGGGAAGTCCAACATCCTGCTGATCGGCCCGACCGGGTGCGGTAAGACGTACCTGGCGCAGACGATGGCCCGGATGCTGAACGTGCCGTTCGCGATGGCCGACGCGACCGCGCTGACCGAGGCCGGCTACGTCGGTGAGGATGTCGAGAACATCCTGCTGAAGCTCATCCAGGCCGCGGACTTCGACGTGCACAAGGCCGAGACCGGGATCATCTACATCGACGAGATCGACAAGGTGGCCCGCAAGTCGGAGAACCCGTCGATCACCCGGGACGTGTCCGGCGAGGGCGTGCAGCAGGCGCTGCTGAAGATCCTCGAGGGTACGGTCGCCTCGGTCCCGCCGCAGGGCGGCCGCAAACATCCGCACCAGGACTTCATCCAGATCGATACGACGAACGTGCTGTTCATCGTCGGCGGCGCCTTCGCCGGCCTGGACGACATCATCAACGAACGGGTCGGGAAGCGACCGCTCGGCTTTAACAACGATCTGGCGTCCCGGCTGTCGAAGAGCCCCGACCCGTACTCCGACGTCCGGCCCGAGGACCTGCACAAGTACGGGCTGATCCCCGAGTTCATCGGCCGGCTGCCGATGATCGCGACGGTGGCCCCGCTGGATCGGGAGGCGCTGGTCCGGATCCTCGTCGAGCCCCGCAACGCCCTGGTCCGTCAGTACCAGCGGCTGTTCGAGCTGGACGGGGTCGACCTGGAGTTCACCGAGGAGGCCATCTCGGCGGTCGCCGACGCGGCGCTGGAACGGGGCACCGGGGCGCGCGGGCTGCGCGCCATCCTCGAGGAGTCGCTGCTCGACGTGATGTACGAGGTGCCCTCCGACGAGAGCATCACCCAGGTCGTGGTGGACGGCGAGGTCATCACCGAAGGCACCCGGCCACAGCTGTTGAGCCGGGCCAAGGCCACCAAGCGCGGTCAGCGGCACGAGCGGACGGCCTGATCCTGCTCTGGTCCCGGCTCGCGGTCGGACTCGGGCCGGCCGTGGTCCGCTCGCGGTCGGACTCGGGCCCGCCTGGGGCCAATGGGCCCGATGGGTCCGATGACGCACCGCCGCCGATGCCTCCACGTTTCGCCCCCGCATTGTTGTCTGACTTCAGGCAACAATGCGGGGGCGAAGCGCATGACCCCGAGGGGACAGAAGCGCATGACCCCGAGGGGACGGCGCCTCAGGCCTCCTCGGGCTCCAGCTCCACCGCCGCGGTGATCGCCTCGGCGCCGGTCCGCCAGGTGATCTCGCCGCTGATCCGGCCGACAGCCCGCAGATCGGCCTCGACGCCCTGCAGACGGGTGATCGCCTCCTGCGGGCCGTCGATGGTCACGGCGACGATCTGGGTCTTCATCGACCGCTTCGCGGCCGACTTCGCGCCGCGCAGCAGCTCCAGGGCGGCGGCCACGTCGTCGAGAAGCTCCGGATCGCCGGCGGCGAGGCCGTCGGTCAGTTCGCCCGGCGTCGGCCAGGCGGCGCGGTGCACCGAGCCGTCCTGCCACCAGGACCAGACCTCCTCGGTGACGAACGGCATGATCGGCGCAAACAGGCGCAGCTGGACGGTGAGGGCCAGGGCCAGGGCGTTCTGGGCCGAGGCGGCCGCGGCCGCACCCTGCGCACCGTACGCTCGCTCCTTGACCAGTTCGAGGTAGTCGTCGCAGAACTGCCAGAAGAACTTCTCCGCGGTCTCCAGTGCGACCGAGTAGTCGTACGCCTCGAACGCCTCGGTCGACCGGCGTACCACGTCGGTCAGAGCAGTGAGCATCGCCAGGTCGGCCGGCTCGGTGACCTGGGCCGGGTCGGTCGAGGTGCCGTAGCCGAGGACGAACTTCGACGCGTTGAGGATCTTCATCGCCAGCCGGCGACCGACCTTCATCTGCTTCTCGTCGAAGGGGGAGTCCATCCCCGGCCGGGCCATCGCGGCCCGCCAGCGCACCGCATCGGCGCCGAACTTCTCCAGGATCTCGGAGGGCACCACGACGTTGCCCTTGGACTTCGACATCTTCTTGCGGTCCGGGTCGACGACGAAGCCGGAGATCGTCGCGCGCCGCCACGGCAGCGAGTCGAACTCCAGGTGCGACCGGACGATCCGGGAGAACAACCAGGTGCGGATGATGTCGTGCGCCTGCGGGGCCAGATCCATCGGGAAGACCCGGGCGAAGAGGTCCTCGTCCCGGCTCCAGCCGCCGGCGATCCACGGGGTGAGCGAGGAGGTGGCCCAGGTGTCCATCACGTCCGGGTCGGCGGTGAAGCCGCCGGGCTGGTTGCGCTGCGACTCCTGGTAGCCGGTCGGGCACTCCGAGGCCGGGTCGACCGGCAGGGCGTCCTCCGCGGCGAGGATCGGGTGGTCGTAGTCCGGTTCGCCCTCGGCGTCCAGCGGATACCAGACCGGGAACGGTACGCCGAAGTAGCGCTGCCGCGAGATCAGCCAGTCACCGTTCAGGCCACCGACCCAGTCCTCGTAGCGGTGCCGCATGTGCGGCGGCACCCACTCCAGTTCCTCGCCGCGCTTCAGCAGGGCCTGCTTGAGGTCCTCGTCGTGGCCGCCGTTGCTGATGTACCACTGGCGGGTCGAGACGATCTCCAGCGGCTTGTCGCCCTTCTCGTAGAAGTTCGTCTTGCGCTGGGTCGGCTCCGGCTCGCGGACCAGCTCGCCGTTCTCCCGCAGCATCGCGACGGTCTCCTCGCGGGCCGAGAAGGTCGTCTTGCCGGCGATCCGCTCGTACGCCGCGGCGTTGACCACCCAGTCGGGGACCTCGCGGGTCAGCCGGCCGTCGCGGCCGATGATCGTCCGGGTGGGCAGCTGCAGCTCACGCCACCAGGTGACGTCGGTGAGGTCGCCGAACGTACAGCACATCGCGATGCCGGACCCCTTGTCGGGCTCCGCGTCGCGGTGAGCGAGCACCGGCACCTCGACGCCGAACACCGGCGTCGTCACAGTGCTGCCGAACAGCGGCTGGTAACGCTCGTCGTCCGGGTGGGCGATCAGGGCGCAGCAGGCGGCCAGCAGCTCGGGCCGGGTGGTCTCGATGACGACCTCACCGCCGTCGGCCTTGTGGAAGTTCAACGCATGGTAGAAGCCGGGGTAGTCGCGGGCCTCCAGCTCCGCCTGGGCCACCGCGGTCTGGAAGGTGACGTCCCACATCGTCGGCGCCTCGGACATGTACGCCTCGCCGCGCTCGTGGTTGTGCAGGAAGGCACGCTGGGCGACGGCCTGCGACTCGTCCGAGATCGTCGTGTAGAGCAGGCCCCAGTCCACGGACAGGCCGACGTGCTTCCACAGCGTCTCGAAGACCTGCTCGTCGACGGCGGTCAGTTCCTGGCACAACGCGACGAAGTTGCGGCGGCTGATCGGCACCTGCCGCTTCGGGTCCGGCTTCGCCGGCGGGGTGAAGTCCGGATCGTACGGGACCGACGGGTCGCAGCGGACCCCGTAGTAGTTCTGCACCCGGCGCTCGGTCGGCAGGCCGTTGTCGTCCCACCCGATCGGGTAGAACACCTCCTTGCCGCGCATCCGCTGGTAGCGGGCGATGACGTCGGTGTGGGTGTAGGAGAACACGTGCCCCACGTGCAGCGACCCGGAGACCGTGGGCGGCGGGGTGTCGATGGAGAACACCGACGCCCGCGGGGCAGTGCGGTCGAAGGCGTACGTCCCGGCCTCGTCCCAGCGGGTGCCCCAGCGCTCCTCGAGCCCCTCCAGGGCCGGCTTCTCCGGTACCCGGGCCTCGACTACCGGGGTGACCGCCGACTGCGGTGCCGTGGTGGAGGAGGGGTTCCGGAGGGGTGCGTTCATGGGGTGCATCTTACGGACTGGCCCCGCCCCCACGCACATCTCGGATGGGGGCGAGACCTCGTCCGGGGCTCACTGACCGGCGGCGGCCTTTGCCACGGCGGCGGGGAACTGATCGGGCGCGGACAGGGTGGTGAGATCCAGGTTCTTGCCGTTCACGTGGACGGTCGGTGTGCCGGTCACCCCGTCGCGGGCCGCGGCAGTGTTCGTCTGCTGGGCGAAGCTCTTGTACGTGCCGGCGTCGTAGCACTGCTGGAACTGGGTCAGCTTGTCGCCGCTGGTGCCGAGCTGGGCGGGCAGCTGGTTGCGTAGCAGGTCGTCGGTGTAGCCCTGGCCCTCCTGGGCCGGTTGGTTGTTGAACACCGCCTGGTGGTAGGCGGCGTAGTCACCGACCTCGGCGTAGCAGGCCGCCGCGTTGGCCGCCCGCAGCGAGGAGTCGTTGCGGAGGTTGGTGTCGAGGAAGATCATCGGTCGGTAGATCAGCTGGTAGTCGCCCTGCTGGGCGCCGCCGAGGATGTACTGGCCGGCGTACCGCTCCAGCGAGCCGCAGCCCGGGCACTGGTAGTCGAAGAACAGCTCGACGACCGGCTTGCCGTCCGCCGCACCGGGGTTGACCACGATGCCGTTACCCGCGGCGGTGGCGTTCGGCGGCACCGCGCCGTTGGCGGCCGGCGTGTTGCGGCTCTGCACCCAGACCAGGCCGCCGATCACCAGCGCGGCGACGACGACCACCGAGAGCGCGGTGATGACGATCTTCCGGGTGCGGGCGCGCCGGGCCTCGGCCTCGGCCTGAGCACGCATCTGAGCCCGGCGATTGCTCGCGGGGGTGGGGCCTGCCGGCTTCTTGCTGCTCATCCAGGAGCCTTCCTTCACTCGTTGTCGGGGAACTCGTCGGTCGGCACGGGGGCCAGCGCGAACAGCCGGTCCTCCACCGCGAACGGCGTGTGGGGGCGGATCACCAGGAAGACACCGAGGGCCATCAGGCCGGCGTCGCGGAGGATCTCCAGGCCGTACTTCGTCTGGTTGGCCGCGACCTGGCCACCGCCGCCGAAGCAGCCGCAGTCGATGGTCAGCCCGCGTACCCAGGCCTGGGTGATCCCGATGATGAAGGCGGCCATGAAGAGACTGCCGATCAGCGCGGCCCAGCGGGTGAACAGGCCGGCGATGAGCAGCACCCCGACGATGATCTCCAGCGGCGGCAGGGCGTGGCCGACCACGACCGCCAGGTCGTAGGGCAGGATCTGGTAGCCGCGGACGGCGAGGACGGACTGCTCGAGGTCGCTGATCTTGAGCGCACCGGCGACGACCAGGACACCGCCGAGCCCGAGCCGGCACGCCAGCCCGACCCAGTCGAGGACACCGTGGCCGGCCGGGCCGGCAGCGCTGGCCTCGGTGTCGGCGGCGGGAGTGGGTGTCACGGGGGACATGCCCCCGAGTCTAGAGGGCCCGCGCGGGTGCTCCCCGAGGACGGAACCCGTCTAGACTTCGCTGCGCTATGTCTGACATCTCTCCTGCCCCGTCGGCCCTCACCGGCGAGGCC
This sequence comes from Raineyella sp. W15-4, assembly GCF_033170155.1. GTDB lineage: Bacteria > Actinomycetota > Actinomycetes > Propionibacteriales > Propionibacteriaceae > Raineyella. The sequence continues at coordinate 1,297,767 of NZ_CP137079.1, forward strand.
CGCCACCAGGCCCTGTCCGAACAGCTCACCTCCCGGTGGCCCGAACACCGGGTCGGCCCGTCGCTGGCCCGGATCGCGGCACTGTGTGAACTCCTCGGCGACCCGCAGCGGGCGATGCCGGTGATCCAGATCACCGGCACCAACGGCAAGGGCAGCACCGCGATCATGATCGAGGCGCTGCTGCGGGCGGTCGGCCTGCGGACCGGCCGGTTCAGTTCGCCGCACCTCACCGATGTCCGGGAGCGGATCAGCATCGACGGGGCGCCGATCGGTGTCGAGCGGTTCGACGAGGTCTGGCAGGACATCGCACCGTACGTCGCGATGGTGGACGACCGGCTCCTCGACGGCATCCCGATGACCTTCTTCGAGGTGATCACCGGCATGGCGTACGCCGCCTTCGCCGATGCGCCGGTCGACGTGGCGATCGTCGAGGTCGGGATGGGGGGCCGGTGGGACGCCACCTCGGTCGCCGACGCCGCGGTCGCGGTCTTCGCCCCGATCAGCTACGACCACATGCACATCCTGGGCAACACCCTGACCGAGATCGCCACCGAGAAGGTGGGGATCATCAAGGAGGGTGGCCGGGTGGTGACCGCCGGCCAGGATCTCGAGGCGGCCACCGTGCTGCTGCGCCGGGCGGCCGAGCTGGGCGTGCCGGTCGCCGCGGAGGGTGTCGACTTCGGCCTGCTCGACCGTACGCCGGCCCTCGGCGGCCAGGTGATCGCGGTGAACGCCGGCGCCGGCCCGGTCCACGACCTGCACCTGCCGCTCTACGGGGACCACATGGCCCACAACGCCGCGCTGGCGATCGCCGCGGTGGAGACCTTCCTGGGCGGCAAGGCCCTCACCCCCGCGGTGATCCAGGACGGCTTCGACCAGGTGATCGCGCCCGGGCGGATGGAGGTGGTGCGGACCTCGCCGACCATCGTCCTGGACTCCGCGCACAACCCGCACGGCGCCGCCGCGGTGGTGCGGACACTGCAGGAGGCGTTCACCTTCGACCCGCTGATCGGGGTCTTCGCGGCGATGCGGGACAAGGACGTCCGCCGGGTGCTGGAGATCCTCGAACCGGTGATGCACCAGATCGTCGTCACCACCGTCGCCTCGACCACCCGGGCGCTGGACCCGGAGGAACTCGGCGAGATCGCCCGAGAGGTCTTCGGCGGCGACCGGGTGCACGTTGCGCCGACGATGGCCGACGCGCTGGAGCAGGCCACCCTGATCGCGGACACGCTGATCGGCGGGGGAGTCGATCCGCAGCTGCTGGCGGGGGAGGACGCCGTCCCGCCGACCCCGGGCATTCTGGTCACCGGCACGGTGATCGGGATCGGCGAGGCGCGTGGGATCCTCGTACCGGGGGAGCGGGCGGCCGGGGAGAGCCGTCTCGCTGCCCGGGCGGTGGCCACCGACGGCGCTGCCCAACTGGAGATCGGCACCACCGGCTGGGGCGCCGAGGGGGAGGACTGACCGTGCTGCTGGGCAGGGACAACCCGATGATCCGGGTGCTGATGCTGACCCTCTACTTCGAGGTGGTCGTGTTCGGCCTCTCGCTCGCCGTGATGGTGATGGTCGACGACGTCCGCCCGGGGCTGGCGGGTGGCCTCGCGGGCGTGGCGGCGCTGCTCGCCGTGGTGGCGGGCGCCACGATCAAACGCCCGTACGGCCAGGTGCTGGGCTGGCTGACCCAGGTGGTGGGCGTTGCACTGGGGATCGTCAGCCCGATCATGTACGTCGTGGGCGGCATCTTCGCCGGGCTCTACCTGGCGAGCTTCATCCTCGGCCGGCGGATCGCGGCCGGCCGGACGGCCTGATCGGCGGCGCCCGGCCACTCGACCTCACGGTCCCGCCGTCCGGGCGCCATCCGGTGCGGACCGTTGCCCGGTGACCACCCGGTTACGGTCCGGTCGCGACGGCCCGAGGCGACCCGGGAGCGGTCGTCGCGTCCGCTAGGGTGGCAGCATGACCGAAGCGCAGCGCACCCTCGTCCTGATCAAGCCTGACGCCGTCGCTCGGGGCCTCATCGGCGCCATCCTGGAGCGCTACGAGCGGAAGTCGCTGCGGGTCGTGGCGATGGAGCTGCGGACGGTCGATGCCGCGCAGTCCGATGCCCACTACGCCGAACATCTCGAGCGGGCCTTCTACCCGGGGTTGCGGGACTTCATCACCTCCGGTCCGCTCGTGGCGCTGGTGCTGGAAGGGGACGGTGCCGTGGAGGTGGTCCGGGCGCTGAACGGGGCGACGGACGGTCGCAAGGCCGCCCCCGGCACCATCCGCGGTGACTGGGCCCTGTCCAACCAGGCCAATCTCGTGCACGGCTCCGACGGTGCCAAGAGTGCCGCCCGTGAGATCGCCCTCTGGTTCCCCTCCCTGGCCTCCGGGCCGGGCGGTCAGTGACAGCGCTGATCGCCGTCCACTTCGGACTGGCGATCCTGGCCCCGGCGTTCACCCGCCTGTTGGGCCGGCGCGTGTTCCTGCTGTTCGCCCTCGCCCCCGCTGCGGCGGCGGTGTGGCTGGTGGGACTCCACCCGACGATCCTCGCCGGCGGGACGTACGAGGTGCATCAGCCGTGGGTGCCCGGCATCGGGCTGACCTTCGACCTGCGGATCGGCCTGGTGCAGTGGGTGCTCGGCCTGGTCGTCAGCGTCATCGGGGCGTTGGTGCTGTTCTACTGCCGGTGGTACTTCGCCGGCGGCCCGCCGCAGGGTCGGGTGGCCGGCCTGCTGGTGGCCTTCGCCGGTTCGATGCTGGGACTGGTCAGCGCCGACAACCTGCTGTACCTGTACGTCTTCTGGGAACTGACCACGGTCTTCTCCTACCTGCTGGTGGGCCACAACCCGCTGCGCGCCGCCAACCGTGGTGCCGCGCTGACCGCCCTGCTGGTGACCAGCACCGGCGGGCTGGCGATGCTGGCCGGCCTGCTGATGCTCGCCGGTGCGGCGGACAGCTACTCGCTGGCCGGGGTGGTCGCGGCGGCGCCCCGGGGACCGTACGTCATCGGTGCGGTGATGCTGGTGCTGTTCGGGGCGCTGACCAAATCCGCCCAGGTGCCGTTCCACTTCTGGCTGCCGGGGGCGATGGCCGCCCCGACACCGGTGTCGGCCTACCTGCACTCGGCCGCGATGGTGAAGGCGGGCGTCTACCTGCTGGCGGTGCTCGCCCCGGGGTTCGCGGCGGTGCCGGGCTGGCGGCCGCTGGTGATGACGGTCGGCGCGGTGACGATGGTCATCGGTGGCTACCGCGCCCTGCGCCAGCACGACATCAAGCTGCTGCTGGCGTACGGCACGGTCTCCCAACTCGGCTTCCTCTTCGTCCTGCTCGGCTCCGGGACCCGGGCCGGCGCGGTCGCCGGACTGGCGATGCTGGTGGCGCACGCGGTGTTCAAATCGGCCCTGTTCCTCACCGTCGGCATCGTCGACCGGTCGACCGGCACCCGTGACCTGCGCGAGCTGTCCGGGGTGGGCCGGCAACTGCCGTGGATCGCCGCGGCGGCCACTCTGGCGGGGATGGCGATGGCCGGCCTGCCGCCCACCGCCGGGTTCCTGGCCAAGGAGGCGGCCTTCGAGGCGATCGTGAACTGGGCCGTCGATCCGGTCTCCGACGGCACCGGCATGTTGCCCGGGCCGTCGATCGCGATGGCCGGTCTGGTGGTCCTCGGTTCGGTGTTCACCGTGGCCTACACGCTGCGCTTCCTCTGGGGGGCATTCGCCACCAAGACGACGGGGCGGAGCGGCGGGACGTCCGGCACGGCGCCGGTGCCGGCGAAGCCGACCCTCGTCCACGAGGTGCCGCTCGGCTTCGCCGCGGCGCCGCTGCTGCTCGGGGCGGCGACGGTGGTCCTCGGCGCGGTGGGTCCGGAGTGGAGCGCGATCATCATGCCGTACGGCGAGACCCTGGCGGTCGGGGCCCGGTCGCACGGTCTGGAGTTGGCCAGCGGCCTCACCCCCGCGCTCGCCCTGTCGATGTCGTGCTGGCTGCTGGGCGGGCTGATGTTCCGCTTCCGGGACCGGATCGCCGCGCTGCAGGAGACGATGCCGGCCATCCCACCGGCCGACCAGACGTTCCACCGGTTCATCCGCTGGCTGGACCGATTCGCGGTCGAGGTCACCTCGCGGGTCCAGCCGGGCTCGCTGCCGCTCTACCTCGCGGCGATCCTCGGCATGCTCGTGCTGTTCACCGGCACCGCGGCGTTCACCCAGCCCGGGCTCGGCAACGGCGTCCGGCTCTGGGACACTCCGGTGCAGGCGATCATCGGCGCGGTGATGTGTGTCGCGGCCTGGCTCGCCGCGAACTCCCGGGGCCGGCTCAAGGCGGTGATCCTGGTCGGGGTCACCGGCTACGGGCTGGCGCTGCTGTTCCTCATCCACGGGGCGCCGGACCTGGCGCTCACCCAGGTGCTCACCGAGACCGTGTCGATCGTGGTCTTCGTCCTGGTGCTGCGGAAGTTGCCGAAGTACTTCACCGACCGGCCGCTGACCTCGATGCGCTGGTGGCGGATCGGGCTGGCCATCGCCGTCGGCGCCACCGTGGTCGGCGCGGTCCTGGTGGCCGCCACCGCCAGGGTCGCCGAGCCGGTGTCGGGCGCGCTCTACACCCAGGCCTGGGAGATCGGTCACGGCACCAACATCGTCAACGTCACCCTCGTCGACGCCCGTGCCTGGGACACCTTCGGGGAGATCTCGGTGCTGCTGATCGCCGCCACCGGCGTCGCCTCGCTGATCTTCATCCGCGCCCGCTACACCGTCCGTACGCCGGCCCAGGCCCGTGAACAGGCGGCCCGGGAGGGGCGCGGGGCGCGCGGGTACTCCTGGCTGCGAGGCGGCCAGGCGCTCTCCCCGCTGCGCCGATCGCTGGTGATGGAGGTGGTCACCCGGCTGCTCTTCCCGGTGATGGTGATCACCTCGGTCTACGTCCTGATGTCCGGGCACAACTGGCCGGGGGGCGGGTTCGCCGGCGGGCTGATCGCCGGGCTGGCGCTCGTCCTGCGCTACCTGGCCGGGGGCCGGCACGAACTGGACGACGCCGCCCCGGTCGACGCCGGTGCGGTGCTGGGCTCCGGCATGGTGGTCGCGGTCGGCTCCGCTGTCGCGCCGCTCGCGGTGGGCGGCTCGGTGCTGGAGTCGTACGCCCTGGACATCCACCTGCCGTTCCTCGCCGAGGCACACGCCTTCGGCCGGGTCTGGCCGTTGCTGGGCGACATCCACGTGGTCACCTCGGTCTTCTTCGACATCGGCGTCTACCTGGTGGTGATCGGGCTGCTGCTCGACATCGCCCGGTCGCTGGGCGCCGGCATCGACGTCCAGACCGAGCAGGACCGCGCCCCGCACCCGGCCGAGGGCGGCGGGGTCCGCGGCGGACGCAGCGCGCTGCGGCTGCCCGGCCGTCCGTTCGAGGAACCCCGCGAGACGGAGGTCTGATGGCACCCAACCTCACCCTCCTCCTCATCGCCGGCTTCCTCATCGCCTGCGGGGTGTACCTGCTGCTGGAGCGATCGCTCACCCGGATCCTGATCGGGATCCTGCTCGCCTCGAACGGGGTGAACCTGCTCTACCCGATCATCGCCGGGCCCGCGCGGCTGCCCGCCTTCATCGGCATCAGTCCCCGCGACGGGATCACCGACCCGTTGCCCCAGGCGATGGTGCTGACCTCGATCGTGATCACCCTGGCGACCACCGCGTTCCTGCTGACGATGGCCTACCGGGCCTTCCAGGTGAACGGCCACGACGAGGTCCAGGACGACGTCGAGGACGCCGTCATCCGCCGCCTGGCACTGCTGGACGAGGCCTCCGAGTCGTACGACGCCGGGGTCACCAGCGGTGAGCCCGGTGAGGAGGCCGGCAGTGATGTCGTCGGCGGGACAGCGCCGGAGCCGGGCGACCTCGGTCGGTCCGGGCTCGAGGCCGGCAGCGCTGTCCGGGACGGCGCCGCCCCGGGCAGCGCGGCGCCGGTGGCCGGCGACCCCGCCGGGCGGGCGGGCGCGGAGACCGGCGGCGGAGAGGCGGACCGATGACCTGGCTGGTGCCGATGCCGATCCTGCTGGCCCTCTTCGGAGCCGGGCTGACCCTGATCCTGGGCCGACGGCCGAACGCCCAGCGCGCCGTCTCCGTCACCGTCCTGTCGCTGATCGTGGCGGTCGCCGCCGTGCTGGCGTACCGGGCCGATCGGGTCGGCGTGCAAGTGACCCGGATCGCCGGCTGGCCGGCACCGCAGGGCATCTCGCTGGTGGCCGACCGGCTCTCGACGCTGCTGCTGCTGGTGTCGTCGGTGATCTGTCTGCTGGTCCTGCTCTTCTCGCTGGGTCAGGAGGAGGAACAACGGCGCCGCGAGACGCCGATCTCGATCTTCCACCCGACCTTCCTGGCGCTCACCGCCGGGGTGTCGAACGCCTTCCTCACCGGCGACCTGTTCAACCTGTACGTCGGCTTCGAGATGCTGCTGTTCGCCTCCTTCGTTCTGCTCACCCTGGGCGGCACCGGGGAACGGATCCGGGCCGGCACCACCTACGTGGTGGTGTCCCTGGTCAGTTCGCTGCTCTTCCTGGTCGCCCTGGCCGCCGTGTACGCCGCGACCGGCACGGTCAACATGGCCCAGGCCGGGGCCCGGCTCGCGGCGCTGCCGATCGAGGTCCAGCAGGTGATCCACTTCCTGCTGATCACCGTCTTCGGGATCAAGGCCGCCGTCTTCCCGCTGTCCGCCTGGCTGCCGGACTCCTATCCGACCGCCCCGGCGCCGGTCACCGCGGTGTTCGCCGGCCTGCTCACCAAGGTCGGGGTGTACGCGATGATCCGGACCCAGACCGTGCTCTTCCCCGACAACGCGCTGCAAGTGCCGATGCTGGTGATCGGCATCCTCACCATGATCCTCGGCATCCTGGGTGCCATCGCCCAGGGCGAGATCAAGCGGATGCTCTCCTTCACCCTGGTCAGCCACATCGGCTACATGGTCTTCGGCATCGCGCTGGACTCCGACGCCGGGCTGTCCGGCGCGATCTTCTACACGGCGCACCACATCCTCGTCCAGACCGCCCTGTTCCTGGTCGCCGGCCTGATCGAGCGCCGCGGCGGGTCGACCTCGCTCAACGAGCTGGGTGGGCTGGCGTCCGCCTCACCGGTGTTGGGGGCGCTGTTCCTGGTCCCGGCGCTCAACCTGGCCGGCGTCCCGCCACTGTCGGGCTTCATCGGCAAGGTCGGCCTGCTGCGGGCCGGCGTCGGTGCCCACAACTGGCTCGCCGGCGTCGGGGTGGGCGCGGTGCTGCTGACCAGCCTGCTCACCCTGTTCGCCGTGGCGAAGATCTGGAACCGGGCGTTCTGGCAGGCGATGCCGCTGGTGGAGAACGAGGACGGCAAGCTGGTCGAGGCGGGCCTGCCGCTGCAGCCGTCGATGGCCGCCGTCGCGGGAGCGCTGGTCGCCGTCAGCCTGACCCTGACCGTGTTCGGCGGCCCGTTGTTCGGGTTCACCGACCGGGCGGCGCACGACGCGCGCAGCGGCGCGTACTCCGCCGCCGTGCTGCCGGAGGGGGTGCGATGAGCCGGGAGCCTCACGGCGGGGACGGGAGCCGGGTGCCCACCCGGCGGGTCCGCCCCGGCTGGCGGTCGATCCTGATCGGCGTGCTGATCTGGTGCATCCTGTGGGGCCGTGTCGATGTGAAGACGATCCTCGGCGGCCTGGTCGTCACCGGCGGGGTGGCGCTGTTGTTCCCGCTGCCGGCGATCCGCTTCCGTGGCCGGATCCGGCTGCTGGGCGTGATCCGGCTGGTCCTCACCACACTGCTCGACCTCGTCGAGTCGTCCTGGCGGGTCGCCGTGCTCGCCGTGGCCTGGCGCCGACCGGTCCGCAGCGCCATCGTCCGGGTCCGGCTGCGGACGAACTCCGACCTGCTGATCGCGATGATCGTCGAACTCATCGGTCTGGTCCCCGGGTCGGTCGTCGTGGAGCAGACGCGTGCGCCGTCCCAGGTCTTCGTCCACGTCCTCGACGTCCGTGACCGGTCCCACCTGGACGAGGCGTACGCGATCGTCCGTACGGTCGAGGAACGGGTGATCCGTGCCTTCGGGACCGACGAGGAACTCGCGGCGTTGGCCGCCCCGCCCGGCGCGGTCCCGACCTCGGCGGCTGCCGCGGCGGTGACCGAGCCGGCGGTAGGTGCGCCGCGAGCCGCCACCGGGGATCTCCCGTCGACCGATCCGGAGGTGGACCGATGACCGCGGTGGACAGCATCGAGGCGGCCCAAGGGCTGGTGGCGATCGTTGCGGTCGTCGTCCTCGGTCTGGCCGCCGCCGTCACGCTGTTCCGGCTGGCGAAGGGCCCCACCAGCCTGGACCGGATCATCGCCAGCGACCTGATCGTCGGGATCGCGGTCGGCGGTCTCGCCCTCCAGGTCGTCCTCAGCGACCGGCTCACCACGCTGCCGATCCTGCTGGCGCTGTCCCTGGTCGGGTTCATCGGGGCAGTGTCGATGGCACGGTTCGTCCATGACCAGGTGCCCGGATCGGCCGGCGAGGTCGGGCGGCGGTCCCGTCGACGGGGGGAAGGACGGCGACCCACCGTCCGGGCCGAACGGTCGGCGTCGACCCCTGAGCCGATGCCCGGTGCCGGCGGCCCGGGGATGCCCGGGCCTGGCGCGGCCGACCCGGAGGCGGCCGATCCCGGGGCGACCGGCCGGAATCGATCGGGAGGCACGGCATGACCGACGCGATCCTCGACCTGGTGGCAGCGGTGCTCTGTCTCATCGGCGCGCTGCTGTGTCTCACCGCCGCGGTGGGCCTGGTCCGGTTCCCCGACCTGATCTCGCGGATGCACCCGGCGGCCAAGCCGCAGAGCCTCGGCCTGCTGGTGCTGCTGGTCGGGGTGGTGCTGCACGTGCGGACCTGGTCGGCCTTCTTCCTGCTCGCCCTGGTCACCATCCTGCAGATGATGACGGTGACCCTGGCGTCCCACGTGGTGGCCCGCACCGGCTACCGGGCCCGGCTGATCGACCCGCGCACTCTGGTTGCCGACGAGCTCGCGGAGGCGGTCGCCGAGCGGGCCCGCGCCGATCGCGAGGGTCGGGGCGGGCCCCGGGCCGCGGACTGAGAGGATCTCCGCATGACTCGCCCCGGTCGGACTGCCCTCTTCCCGCCGCCCCCTGCGCTCCCGGTGCGGAGCCAGGACTACTACGGCTTCCTCCGGACACCGCGGTACCGGTGGTGGAAGGGGCTGTTGGCGGCGCTGCTGTTGCTCGTCGGCTTCCTGGTGGTGGACGGCGTGCTGGCCACCGCCGGCCTGATCGTCGACATCGTCCTCGGCGCCGTCAGCCCACAGGACCTGCGCGGCGCGGCGAACGGGGTGATCCCCATCGGACCGGCCACCTTCATCGGCAACAACCTCGGACTGGCGCTGCTCGTGCCGCTGGCGATGCTGCTCGCCCGGGCGTTCTTCGGCCAGCGCCCGGGGTGGTCGGCGTCGGTCGCCGGCCGGTTCCGGTGGCGCTGGCTCGGCTGGTGCCTGCTGGTGGTGGGACTGCCGTGGTTCGCGCTGCTGATGATCTCCACGATGGCCGACGGGGGGTTCCCGACCCCCGTCCTCACCCCGTCGGTGTGGCTGATGCTCGGCCTCACCCTGCTCACCACTCCGCTGCAGTGCGCGGGGGAGGAGTGGGCATTCCGCGGTCTGCTGCCGCGTTCCTTCGCGGCGATGGTGCCGCACCCGGGGGCGGGCGCTGCGGTGGGGGTGGTGCTGGCGTCGCTGCTGTTCATGGCCGCCCACGCCGCCGCCGACCCGTGGTTGAACGCCTTCTACTTCTGCTTCGGCCTGGTGATGAGCGCCCTGACCTGGCGGACCGGCGGCCTGGAAGCCTCGGTGGTGTTCCACACGGTCAACAACCTGACCGGTCTCATCCCGGTGGTGCTGACCGCCGACTACGCGTCGATCGGTGACCGGGGTGTGGGCTCCGGTTCCCCCGCGGTGCTGATCCCGCTCGTCCTCGGCGTCGGACTGGTGTTCCTCACCGACCTGGTCCGTCGCCGGCGGGGAGTGGCCCGGACGGCCGCCCCGGGACTCGACCTGCTGCCGCCGCCGGCCGCGGTGTCCGTCCCGCCGGCCGGGGCGTCCCTCCCGCCGGCCGGGGACTCGGAGATCCAGGAGCCGGGAGATACCCTGGGAGCCTATGAGCATCGCGACCAGCCCCCCGGACCTGCGGACGAGCAGCGGCCCTGAGTCACTGTTCCCGCGACTCGAGCCGCTGCTGGCCCGGGTCGGCAAGCCGATCCAGTACGTCGGCGGGGAGCTGAACTCCGTCGTCAAGGAATGGGACTCCGCCGAGGTCCGCTGGTGCCTGTCCTACCCGGATGCGTACGAGGTGGGCCAGCCCAATCAGGGGGTCGCGATCCTCTACGAGGTCCTCAACGAGCGCGACTGGATCCTGGTCGAGCGGACGTACACCGTCTGGCCGGACCTGGCCGCGATGATGCGCGCCTCCGCGGTGCCGCAGTTCACCCTCGACGCCCACCGCCCGGTGCGGGCATTCGACGTGCTCGGCTTCAGCTTCTCCACCGAGCTCGGCTACACCAACATGCTGGAGACGATCGACCTGGCCGGCATCCCGTTGCACGCGGTCGACCGCGGCGAGGACGACCCGATCGTGATCGCCGGCGGTCACGCCGCGTTCAATCCGGAGCCGATCGCCGACTTCCTCGACGCCGCCGTGCTCGGCGACGGCGAGGAGGTCTCGCTGGCGATCTCGGCGGTGATCCGGGAGTGGAAGGCCGAGGGCCGTCCGGGTGGCCGGGACGGGCTGCTGCTGCGGCTGGCCGAGTCGGGCGGGGTGTACGTGCCGCGGTTCTATGACGTGGACTACCTGCCGGACGGCCGGATCCGCCGGGTGGCGCCGAACCGTCCCACCGTGCCGTACTCGGTCCGCAAGCACACGCTGATGGACCTCGATCAGTGGCCCTACCCGAAGCATCCGCTGGTCCCGCTCGCCGAGACCGTCCACGAGCGCTACTCGGTGGAGATCTTCCGCGGCTGCACCCGGGGCTGCCGGTTCTGTCAGGCCGGGATGATCACCCGTCCGGTGCGGGAACGGTCGATCGAGACGATCGGCGCGATGGTCCAGGCGGGCCTGGAGGCGACCGGTCTGGAGGAGGTCGGTCTGCTCTCGCTGTCCTCGGCCGACCACTCCGAGATCGTCGAGGTCACCAAGCAGCTCGCCGACCGTTACGAGGGGTCGAACGTGTCGCTGTCGTTGCCGTCGACGCGGGTCGATGCCTTCAACATCGACCTGGCCGACGAGCTGTCCCGCAACGGCCGGCGCTCCGGCCTGACCTTCGCCCCCGAGGGCGGCTCGGAACGGATGCGGCGGGTGATCAACAAGCAGGTCGACGAGGAGGACCTGATCCGTACGGTGGCCACCGCGTACTCCAACGGCTGGCGGAACGTGAAGCTGTACTTCATGTGCGGCCTGCCGACGGAGACCGACGAGGACGTCCTGGCGATCGCCGACCTGGCCCGCAAGGTGATCGAGACCGGCCGGGAGGTGTCGGGGCGCAAGGACATCCGGTGCACCGTCTCTATCGGTGGGTTCGTGCCGAAGCCACACACCCCGTTCCAGTGGGCCGCCCAGCTCGACGCCGAGACCACCGACCGGCGGCTGCAACGGCTCCGCGACGTGATCCGGGCCGACAAGCGCTACGGGCGCTCGATCGGCTTCCGCTACCACGACGGCCAGCCGGGCATCGTCGAGGGGATGCTGTCGCGTGGTGACCGCCGGGTCGGTGCGGTGATCGAGGCCGTCTGGCGCGACGGCGGTCACTTCGACGGCTGGTCGGAGCACTTCTCGTACGAGCGCTGGCTGCGGGCGGCCGAGGAGACCCTCGCCCCGCAGGGCGTGGACATCGCCTGGTACACCACCCGGGAACGCGACTACGACGAGGTGTTGCCCTGGGACCACCTGGACGCCGGTCTCGACCGAGACTGGCTGTGGGACGACTGGCAGGACGCCCTCGACGAACAGCCGGTCGACGACTGCCGCTGGAACCCCTGCTACGACTGCGGCGTCTGCCCGCAGCTGGACACCGAGATCCAGATCGGCCCGAGCGGTCGTACGTTGCTGCCGCTGACCCCGGTCCGCAACCCGCTGGCCGCGGACTGAGAGGTCACCGCGACTGGTCCCCGGGGGCGGTGACGAGGCGCTGTGCCACCGTGGTCACATCAGGAGCTGCATGCCTGGCGTCGGGCCTCGGCCGGGCGGCGGAGCGTACCGGAAGGATCTCGGGACGACGCCGCGCGGCGATGTCCTCGACCCAGCCCAAGCACAGGACGGCGACGAGGAGCACGGCCAGGGTCGCGCCGAAGGCGATCAGGCCGGACTGCCAGGTGAAGGTGTCGACATCCGCCACGATGCCGAACCTCGGGAGGCCCCACAGCGCGACGAAGATCGCCGTGTTGCCCCAGAGATAGATCGTCATCGCTCGGCGGTTGGAGAGGGTCACCCAGTGCGAGAGCACCGGGACACGGCTCACCCACTGCAGTGTCAACGGCAGACGCAGCAGGATCATCGTGAAGCCGAGGTTGTACAGGGCGGTCGCCATCGGGATGTCCGAGACGTTGAACAACCCCTGGTCGGGACCGTGGAACAGCAGGGACCAGACCAGGGCCGCCACGACCAGCAGGACGCCGATGATGACGGTCCTGGCGATCGAGAGACGGCGCAGCAGTCCGTCCGTGGTGGTAGAAGCCGATCATCCAGCAGGCCGCGTAGGTGGCCACGGAGAGGACTCCGTCGGCGAGGGCGTTGTCGAGGTTGAGGATGTGTCCGGCTTCCAGCAGGAGCACCACGAAGGGGAGCACCATCATCGGGCGGCGCCAGTGACGCCACAGCCACAGCAGGCCGCCGGAGATCAGCATCAGCCACAGGTACGTGCGGATGTACCACAACGGAACGGCCCATTCGGCCCCGATGTCACTGGCCGGCGGCGTGACCAGCGGGAAGATCCACCCCAGCACACTGGGACCGAGCGCACTCGCGTCCGCGGTCGTCGCGGTCCAGCCGGTGACGACCATGATCGGCACCAGGATGAGACCCATCGCCCACAGCGGCGGCAGGAGGCGGCGCAGCCGCTTCAGGACCACCGGGCGGACCCCCGTGGTCGACCTGTCCAGGGAGGCGGCCATCAGCGAGCCCGCGAAGGCGAACATCACCCCCATCGACGGGAAGATCAGCGGAAGCCAGGCCCAGCCGAAGAGGTGGAACAGCAGGACACGAGTCAGCGCAGCGGACCGCAGGACATCGATGTAGCGGTTGCGTACCCGGTCACCGGTGGCCGGAGACGGCGAGTGCACAGAGGAGGCCGAGGAGTTGCCTGTCGGAGTCTCGGCCGGGTCGACCGCAGTCATGATGAGGCTCCTGCCAATGAGGGCCGACCGGCTGGGGCGGAGCCGTGCTCGGCGTCCATCGATGCGGAGCCGTGCTCGGCGTCCATCGATCCGGTGCGTTCGAGCTTGTTCCACCTGACCTTGGTGCCCTTCCAGGCGGCGAACACCGATGCGTAGAGCAGGTAGGCACGGAGCGGCTCATACATCAGGCGGTAGATCGGCACCATCCACAGGTGCGCCCAGTCCTCGTGCATCATCCGGATGGACAGCACCACGAACAGCAGCTGGACGCCGACGAAGAGGGCGAAGAAGGTGAGAGCGATCCGAGGTCCCTCACGGTCGAGGCTGAGCACCGCCATGAACGTGGTGAAGGGGATGAAGACCAGCGGGATCAGCAGCGACAGCAAGTAATTCGGGAGCACGTACCATCCCAGGCCCGGATGCTTGGGGCTGAACAGCAGCCCGCGGTGCTTCCACATCGCCTGCATGGTGCCGTACGTCCAGCGGACGCGTTGCTTGAGCAGGTCGTCGACCGACTCGGGAGCCTCGGTGAAGGCATAGGCATCGTCGTCCTGGGCCACCCGCCACCCGAGCTCGTGCAGTGTCAGGGCCAGATCGCAGTCCTCGGCCAGGTTGTCCGTGGCGTACCCGCCGGCACTGATGATCGCCGACTTGCGCCAGGCCGCGCACGCGCCCGGAATGATGGAGATGCCCTCGATCGCGTCCTGCGCCGAGCGATCGAGACCGATCTGGGTGAGGTATTCCAGTGCCTGCCAGCGGGTGAGGAGGTTCGTCCCGCGGTTGCCGACGCGGACCACGCCCGCGACTCCGCCGAGCTTGCCGTCCGGATCGTTGGCGAAGTGCCGCACCAGATTGCCGACGGTGTCCTCGGTGACGATGGTGTCGGCGTCCAGGGTGACGATGATCTCCCCCCGGGCCATGGTCAGCCCGTTGTTCAGCGCGTGGGACTTGCCTCCGTTGGGCTGGGTGACGAGACGAACTCGTGGGTCCAGGGCGGCCAGCGCCGCGACGACGTCGCCCGTCCCGTCGGTGGAACCGTCGTTGACCACGAGGACCTCGGTGATCGGGAACCGCGATCTCAGAACGGTCCGGATCGTCCGCTCGATCACGGGCTCCTCGTTGTAGGCGGCGAGGAGCACAGTGACCGGAAGACTCATCTCCGTCGCATCGGGCCAGGCCACCCTGCGCCGGCGACGGAAGCGACCCAGCGCGAGGAAGGAGTTCAGCCCGCCGTACACGATGGTCAGCAGCACGGTGAGCCCGAACATGAACACCATGATCGGGGTGGGCCAGGTGTCGTAGGCGGTGAACGTGAAGAGGGCGATCCGGTCGGCCGGGGTCACCGTTGCCGGCGCGTTCACCTGCCCGATCGTCGGGTTGGCTTCGGTCACCGACGTGAACGTGTAGCCGTACTTCTTGGCCTCGGGTACCAGACGCTTCGTGATGTAGTCGACGCCGCGCTCACGATTCGGGCCACCGGCATCGTGCATGAGCACCGTGAAGTTGTTGCCCGTGCTGAAGTCGGGGAGGCTGATGTCCGCCGCGGTCCCGTGCGGATCCTCGGCGTGCTGCCAGTCGAGAGTGTCGAAGTCGTACGTCGCGTGGATGTACCCCATCCGCTGGGCGCGCAGCAGCGCCTCGACCTGGTCCTCCGAGGTGCTGGTGTCGCTGCCGTCGTCGTACGGCATCCGCCACAACGTCGTCGTGTCCCCGGTGAGCGCCCGGATGATGCGTTCGTTCACCACCAGCTCGAACGTCTCGCGCCAGCGTGGCATGGCACCGAGGTCGGGGTGGTAAATGGTGTGGCTGGCGATCGTGTGGCCGTCCGCGATCATCCTGCGGACGAGCTCCGGGTGCAGGATGATGTTGCGTCCCTGCATGAAGAACGTGGCGTGGATGCCGTTCGCCTTCAGGGCATCAAGGAGCTCCGGGGTCACCTTGCCGTCGGGCCCGTCGTCGAAGGTCAGCGAGATCGTCTTCTGGACGTCGGCGCCGTAGCCGTACGACTGGACCGCGTACTGGCTGTCCTTGACCTTGTCGGCGTCCTCCGGCGTCAGGGTGGCGACACGTTGACGCGTGAAGGGTTCGATCGCCTCGACGTTGCCGTTGATGCGGGTCAGTTGGACGAGTCGGGTGAGCGGGCCCACCCCGAACGACGGCACATGCGGACCCGTGTCGGCGACGGTGAGCTGTGAGCTCTTCGCGTTCGCCGGGGCGTGCAGCGGCCGCAGCGCGATGGTCAGCAGGTAGCCGCCGGAGACGAGCGCCACCGCCAGGAGCACTATCAGGGCATATCGTGTGCGGCGCCATCGCCTGCCCTCGGGGTCAGCGAACACGTAGGTCCCGGAGACGCGTGCCTTGCGTCGAGGAGCCTTACGTCGCGGAGTCGTTCTGGACACTATGTTCTTACCCCCAGTAAGAGCTGTGTGGAGCCTGAGCGGTCCCCCCCCGGTCAGAGGAGGGAGCAGCGATGTTCCCCGCGCGAGCTTACCCCACCGTGCGGGCCGGAGGGAAATTCCGATTCGTCGCCGATTCGGCGGCACCGGTCACGGGGTTGATGGCCCGGGGCTCGGCGCTGGCTCGGACGGTTCTGTCGTAGGACTCGGCGGTGTGGAGGGGGATGCGGGGGCGACCGGGACAGTGGGCGGCACGACGACCGGCGGGGCAATCGACGCCGGGGGCTGCTGTGACGACGCGACGGAGGGCGCGGGGGAGTTCGGGGCGCCGGCCGTCGAACGCCCGGCCGAGGAGGTCGAGGGCGTGCCCGCGACGGCGAGCGGACTCAGCGAGCTCTGCGGCTGCTTCGCGGCGTAGGACGAGGTGTCGAAGTCCTCCACCGGCTGGCCCGTGGTGGCCACCTTCATGTAGTCCAGCCAGGTCATGGTCGGGTAGCTGGCTCCGAAGAAGGTCTGGTCCCCGGGCGCGCGATACGGGTCGAGGTCGGCGTTGCCGTCGTCCCCCGCGACGAACATCACCGCGGTCGAGATCTGCTTGGTGTAGGCGATGAACCAGCCCGCCGCGATCTGGTCGCCGACACCGGCGGTGCCGGTCTTGCCCGCCACCGGACGCCCCAGCGCGGAGGCGCGGACACCGGTGCCCTCGTTGACAACCGACTGCAGGGCGTAGGTGGTGTCGGCAGCGACTTTCGTGTCCACGGTGTTCTGCTCTGCGGGATCGGCCTCGTAGAGGACGTTCCCGGCGCTGTCCTTGACCTCGCGGATGACGTGGACACCATTGCGGGTGCCGCTGTTGGCGAGGGTGGCGTACGCGTTGGCCATGTCGACCGGGCTCGCCTCCGCCCCGCCCAGTGCGACGCGGTTGGTCGCATCCCATCCGCCCGCGCTGGGGGCACCGGCGTCGTTCGCGGCCCGGATGACCTCCTGCGGACCGTTCTTCATCTTCGACGTCAGGTCCACGAAGGCGGTGTTGATCGAGGCCGCGGTCGCCTGCAGCAGCGTCACCGTGCCGTACTGGGTGCCGAACTCGTTGCGGACAGGCTGTGACTCTCCCGGCGGCGTGAAGGTGTCGCCGCGCAGGGGCGTGTCGAGCGTGAAACCGTTCCGAAGCCCCGCGACGAGGCCGAACGCCTTGAACGTCGAGCCGGTCATCCGGGCCGTGGTGGCCCAGTTGCGTGAGTTCTTCACGAAGTCGTCGCCGCCGTACAGGGCGACCAGTCCACCTGTTGCGGTGTCGACCGACGCGATGGCGGCGTGGACACCTGCTCCCGTCTGGTTGCGCGCCTTGGCCGCGTCGGTTGCCTGGGCCTGGTAGGTCTGGGCGGCCTTCTCCGCTGCCGCCTGGGCCGCCGCGTCGAACGTCGTGGTGATCTGCAGGCCCCCACCGTTGATCTGGGCGTCGGTGAAGTCGAGGGACAGCAGTTCCTTCTGTGCCATGTAGACCAAGAAGCCCCGCGGGCCCGCGTAGACGGCCGGCGGCGGGACATCCGGCAGCTTCGGCATGGCACCCCGGTACTCGTCGAACTGTTGCTGGGTGATCGACTTCTCCTCGAGCATGCCCGAGAGCACGTACGCATAGCGGGCCTCGAGCCGGGACGTGTTGTCCGCCGTGATGCTGGGGTCGAGGAGGCTGGGGTTCTGGACCACCGCCGCGAGCACCGCCGCTTCGGGCACGGTCAGATCCTTGGCGTCCTTGCCGAACCAGCTCTGTGCCGCGGTCTGGACGCCGTACGCCCCGCGGCCGAAGTAGACGGTGTTGAGATAGTTCGTGAGGATCTCGTCCTTTGACTCACGGTTGTTCAGCTTCAGCGCCAGCACCACCTCCTTCAGCTTGCGGGTGACGGTGCGTTCCGACGTCAGGTACATCAGCCTGATGTACTGCTGCGTGATGGTCGAGCCTCCCTGCAGGTCATGGCCCGTCAGGATCGCGCCGAGTGCACGAGCCATGCCCGTGGGGGAAATCCCCGGGTTGGTCCAGAACGTACGGTCCTCGGCGGCGACCGCCGCGTCCTTCATCGCCTGGGGGATCTGCTCGCTCGGCACGGAGAGGCGGTTCTGTTCCGCCAGGGTGGCGAGTTCGGTCTTCCCGTCGGCGAAGTAGAGGCGCGACAGGCTGGACTGGAAACTCGCGTTCGGATCAGGGACCTGGGTGACGACGTACAGGCCACCGAAGGCCAGGCCGGCTGCCAGCGCGAGCGCGACGACTCCGGCCACGAGCCCGACCATGATTCGCTGCCACAGAGCGAGCTTCGCCCACCGTGAGGTGGTGGCAGTACTGGTCTCGGTCACGTCAGCCATGGATCTCCTGGGTGATGGACGCTCTGCGGGAGGTGTCATCGGGAACGTCCGCAGAGGTGAAGTGGGTGGTGTACATGGACAGGGCGCCCGGCCTGCAGGCCGCCGACGGTCAGAGGCTGCACAAGGCCGACGGTCAGAGGCCGCATAAGGGGGACACCTCGATCCGGAAGTGGTCGCCGTAGATGTCCCAGGCCAGTGGCGCGCGCAGGTCCAGCTCGCCGGCGGCCAGCAGGCCCCGCTGGGCGGTGGACACCCGGGTGGCCGTCCCGGGTGAGACCTCCTGCAGCATGTACGCCTCACGGGCGGTCAGCCAGGCCGCCAACCAGGTCTTCTCCTGGCCACCCTCGGACGGGGGCCTGGCATGCTGCAGGGCGTCGGCACGGATGGTGCGGAACCCGCTCTCACCGTGCTGGATCATCGCGTCGTAGTAGGCGAACTGTCCGAAGGACCGCAGGCCGTCCTGGTCGGCGGCTCGCAATGCCGGCGCCAGGTACCAGTCGTGGGCCAGTTGGAGCTGGGTATCACGGAAAGTGGGATCGGTGGCGGCCTCTTTCCAGGCCTGCACGAAAGTGGGGCCGAGTCCGGTCTGCGACGAGGTCCCGTTCACCGCCTCAAGGGCGGACAGGTACGGTGCCAGCGTGTTGTTGTCGGGCTGGGCGGCGACGTAGCGGCGGACCAGTTCGAGCATGCTGGAGGTCTTCGACGTGAAGCCGATGATCCCGCCGGTGTAGCCCCGGTTCCACTGGTCGCTGCCCTCGACGTTGTACTCGATGTAGCCGACCTGGTCCTCCCAGTACAGCGAGGAGTTCTCCGCCGAGGAGACCATCATCTGGGCGACCGCCTGCTTGCGCGGATTGCTGTGGAGATCTCCGGTCAACGCCAGCGGCGACACGCATCTGACGAACTGGTCGTGCCGGGGGAGCGACGGCTGCACCACGGTCAGCAGTGCCATGAGAAGCACCAGCGCACCGATGATGCCGACGACCCAGCCGATCCGACGACGTCGACCGCGACGCCGGCTGGGTCCGGCATCACCCGACCCGGCCATGTCGTCCACCTCGGTGGCGTCGCGGGTCATGCCGGTCACCCGGCACCGCCGTCGTGGCCACTACGACGCTCCGAGTACGATCATCACGGCGAGGAGGCTGCCGAGGGCCTTCAGGAGCAGCCAACGCCTGCCCCCCGGATCGGCGGAGACGAAATTCCCCCTCGCCGGGGACCGGTTGCCGGCTCCGGGCATCACGCCGCGGAGTCGAGTCTCTCAACAATGGTCGCTCCCCCCAGGTCGGCCACGGTGACGTGCCTACCCATCTGAGCGAGCTGTGCACCGGTTACGAGGCCCTAAAGGTAACCCAACCGGCATCGGGGGACAACCAAATATCTCGGGCTGCCCGACCGGCATCGCGGTCGGGCAGCGGGGCGCGGGGTGGCCGGGGAGAGGTCAGTCCGCGATGACCTTCGGATATCGCGGATCCCACATCTGGTCGTAGACGCCCTGGACCCGGTCGTCCAGCGGGTGGGCGGCCAGGCCCTCCGCCTCCGCGGCGGCGACGACAGCCAGCGCGACGGTCGCCGAGACCGCCCGCAGGTCCTGGATGCCGGGCAGCAGCGAGGCGCCGCGGACCTTGGCGCGGCTGAGCGTCGCCACGGCGCTGGCCGAGGCGGCGATCATCCGGTCGGAGACCCGGGTGGCACGGCACGCGGCGACCGCGAGCCCGATCCCGGGGAAGACCAGCGCGTTGTTGGCCTGGGCGATGGCGTACCGTACGCCGTCGTACTCGACCGGATCGAACGGCGACCCGGTCGCGATCAGCGCCCGCCCCTCGGTCCAGGCGAGCAGATCGGCCGGGACGGCCTCGGCCTTCACCGTGGGGTTGGACAGCGGCAGGATGATCGGTCGCTCCGCATGGGCCGCCATCTCGCGGATGATCGGCTCGGTGAAGGCGCCGGGTTGGGCCGACGTGCCGATCAGCACCGTGGGCCGTACGTTGCCGATGACGTCCGCGAGGTCGTAGCGTCCGGGTGCGGCGAGCACCCAGTCGGTGAGTTCCTCGTCCCGGCGGGCGTACTCCACCTGGAAGGGGCGCATCCGCTCGCCCAGGCCCTCCCGCAACAGCCCCCGCGAGCCCAGGCACCAGAAGCGCCGGTTGGCCTCGTCGACGCTGAGTCCGTCGGCGACCATCATGTCGCGGAGCAGTTCGGTGATGCCGACACCCGCCGTCCCGGCGCCGTGCACCACGATCCGTTGCTCGGCCAGCGGGCCGCCGGTGGTCCGCAGCGCCGACAGCACGGCCGCCACCACCACGGCGGCGGTGCCCTGGATGTCGTCGTTGAAGGCGCAGTAGTCAGCCCGGTAGGCGTCGAGGACCTTGTGCGCGTTCGCGGCGCCGAAATCCTCGAAGTGGATCATCGCGTGCGGGAACATCGCCGTCGCGGTCTCCATGAACTGTCGGATGAACGCGTCATAGCGGTCGCCGCGGATCCGGGAGTGCCGCTCGCCCAGATAGTGTTCGCTGCTCAGCAGAGCGACGTTGTCGGTGCCCACGTCCAGCACGACCGGCAGCACCCGCTGGGGGTGGATGCCCGCGGCGGCGGTGTAGACGGCGAGCTTGCCGACCGCGATCCGGACGCCGCCGACGCCCTGGTCGCCGATGCCGAGGATGCCCTCGGAGTCGGTCACCACGATCAGGTCGACGTCGTCGGGAGCCTGGCCGTACGCCCCGAGCGCCTGCGCCATGTCATCCGGGTGGTCGATCGACAGGAACACCCCCCGCGGACGCTGCATCCAGAAGCTGTACTTCTCGATCGCCTCGCCGATGGTCGGGGTGTAGACGATCGGCAGCATCTCCTCCAGGTGCTCGGCGAGCAGCCGGTAGTAGAGCACCTCGTTGCGGTCGTGCATCGCCTCGAGGTAGTTGTTCTTCGCCAGGTCGCTGGGCTGCTCGCGGTACTGCTCGTAGACCTTCTTGAGCTGGGAGTTCAGTGACGTCACCCCGGGCGGGAGCAGCCCGGCGATGCCCAGGGCCTCCCGATCCGTGTGGCGGAAGGCGGTGCCCTGGTTGATCATCGGCAGCGCGAGGACGTCGCGCCCCCGCACATGGATGTGGACGGTCTCCCCATCGGGACCGTGCCGGAACTCGTACGGAGCAGTGCCCATGGATGGAGTCTATCGGGTGTCTACGACAGGCTCCGTGGAGGGGCCGGTCGGACCGGTGGGGCGATCAGGCCGGCCCGGTGGGCCTGTCGACAGGCCGTGCCGGTCCTCAGGCCGTGCCGGTCAGTCCGTCGACCGCCCCGTCGGCGGGCATCCCGGCGAGGACGTACTGGTCGTAGACGTCTTCCCAGCTGTAGAGGTCCCGCGGTTGCTCGCCGCGCAGGCACAGCTCCAGCCGGGACAGGCAGTTGGTCCAGCCGGCCGCGTTGAGCGCGGCCAGGTCGCGGTCGGCCAGGTAGATCGTCATCGTCAGCAGTGTCGAGTCGCCGTCCGGCATTAGGTCGAACCAGACCTCGTCGGTGCCGAAGGTGAACCCGAGCCGTTCCCCCTCCTCGTACGCCAGGACGGTGCCGAGCATCGGGTCGAAGCCCTCGTTCCCGAAGAACACCGTGCCGCCCTCCAGCGGCTCCAGCGTCAGGTGGGCGGGGAACCATCGGTCGAGCCGCCGGGTTTCGGTGAGGGACAGCCACACCCGGTGCGGTGGGCGGGGGTGGTGCAGGGTGAACCGGACGGCGGGACGGCCGTCGATGGTGCGGAAGGACCCGAGGTTCATCGGCTGGCTCCTGGGGTAGTGGTGCGGAGGACATCCACACGTCGGTCCAGGTGCGCCGCTGCACGGTGGCGGACAGGGCCCCGCCGGGGCAGGACCCACCGTCTACGATAGGCGACGCCGGCCTCGGACGCCCATCGCGTTGCACGGGGCAGGACGGGGTCCGGCGCCGGGTAGGGTGGCACCTCGTGGCACCCCAGCAGCAGCCCGAACAGCAGGCCCCGCCGGTCCAGCGGCTCCGGATCCGGTACGCCAAGCGCGGCCGGGCGCGGTTCGCCTCACACCGCGACGTCGTCCGAGCCTTCGAGCGGGCGTTGCGGCGGGCGCACGTCCCGATGGCCTACTCCTCGGGATTCAACCCGCACCCGCGGATCTCGTACGCCAACTCGTCGCCGACCGGCGCCGCGACCGAGGCGGAATACCTCGAGATCGGGCTGGCCGAGGTCTGTGACCCGGCCAAGGTGCTCGCCGCGCTCAACGACGCGATGCCCGACGGGCTGGTGCTGGTCGAGATCCGGGAGGCCGTCGCCGGCAAGGTCAGCGACGGGCTGGAGGCGTCCGTCTGGCGGGTGGAACTGCCCGGTGCGGATGGGCGGGCGATGGCCGACGCCGTCCGGCTGTTCCTCGATCGCGACGAGGTGGTCACCGAACGGATGACCAAGAACGGCCCGCGATCGTTCGACGCCCGGGCCGATGTGAAGGGGATCAGCGCATACGCCACCGGCGGGGTGCCGATGCTCGACCTGGTGATCGCCCACGGGGAGCCGCTGGTCCGACCCGACGACGTGCTGCGGGTGCTGCACGAGCTCCATCCGGACTTCACCGTGGCCGACCCGGCCAGGATGACCCGGCTGATCCAGGGCCGCCTCGAGCTGAACCGGGTGATCGCGCCCTGGTGACCGGTGGGCCCGATCACCAGGGCCGGGCCCGGTCGGGCCCGACCGACCGGGCGGCGGCCCGTCCGGCTGCGGCGAGGTCGGGCCGGGTGCCGAGGAGGTCGGATCAGGCGTTGGCGAGGTCGGGCGTGCTCGCGGTGCTGCGGGCCTCGGTCGGCCGTCGTACGGACAGCGCGAGGTCGGTGGCGGCGATCATCACCAGGCACACCCCGAGCAGGTGCACGATGATCAGCCCGCGCGGCAGACCGGTGAAGTACTGCACGTAGCCGACCGCGCCCTGCAGCAGCAACACCCCGAGCAGGGCGTACGACTGGTGACTGCGCAGCGTCACGACCAGATAGATCGTCACCGCGACCAGCAGCCACACGCTCACTGCGTGGACCTTGGCGATCGTCTCCAGATCGAGTCCGGTGCGCGGGGAGGACAGGT